>NZ_CP073638.1:1200000-2400000 GCF_029962485.1 Burkholderia cepacia | reverse complement strand
ATTGCAGACGATCAGGAACTGCCCGTTACGGCGCACCGCGCGTTCGACCGCCAGCGCGAACTCCGGATAGAACGGGTTCGCGATGCTCGACACCATCAGCGCGACCGTCGGCGCGCGCCCTTCCGCCAGCGCCCGCGCGGCGAGATGCGGCCGATACCCGAGCGCCTCGACGGCCTCCAGCACCCGTGCGCGCGTCGCGTCGCCCACCCGGCCGCGATCGCGCAGCACGTTCGATACCGTCGCGGCCGTCACGCCGGCGCGGCGCGCAACTTCATCCAGTGTCGCCATGTTTGCTCACTATATGAGACGTTGATCCAGTATTTGCTTCGCTCACCGAAGCGGCGCACTATCGCCGCACACCTTGCCGCCCGTCCGACGGGCGCGACTCGGCCGCGATCGCATCGCCCCTTTTTTTGATCGCGATGGTTAAGCGCTTAATCAAGCAGTACGGCGCATTAAAACATGGAGCGGAGACAATGGCGAGCATCTCGATGCGGCGCGTGCAGAAAGCCTATGGCGATCACGCGCCGGTCATTCGCGACGTCGATCTGGAGATCGGCGCGCACGAGTTCTGCGTGTTCCTCGGGCCGTCCGGATGCGGCAAGTCGACGTTGCTGCGCATGATTGCCGGCCTCGAGGATCTGAGCGCGGGCGAGCTGTCGATCGACGGCCGCCGCGTCGACGACGTGCCGGCCGCCGAGCGCGGCGTCGCGATGGTGTTCCAGAGCTACGCGCTGTTTCCGCACATGACGGTGTACGAGAACATGGCGTTCGGACTGAAGCTCGCACGCGTGCCAAAGGCCGAGATCGACCGCAAGGTGCGCGACGCCGCACGCATCCTGCAACTCGACACACTGCTCGAGCGCAAGCCGAAGGCGCTGTCGGGCGGCCAGCGGCAGCGCGTCGCGATCGGCCGCGCGATCGTGCGCGAGCCCGGCGTGTTTCTCTTCGACGAACCGCTGTCGAATCTCGACGCGGCGCTGCGCGGCCAGACCCGCATCGAGATCGCGCGGCTGCACCGGCAGTTCGAACGCGCGAGCGTCGTCTACGTGACCCACGACCAGACCGAGGCGATGACGCTCGCCGACAAGATCGTGCTGCTGCACGCCGGCGCGGACACCGCGCAGCACGGCAGCATCGCGCAGGTCGGCGCGCCGCTCGACCTCTACCACCATCCGGCCAGCCGCTTCGTCGCGGGCTTCATCGGCTCGCCGCGCATGAACTTCCTGCCGGCCGTCGTCACAACGCGCGACGCACATCGCACGACCGTCACGCTCGTGACGTCCGGCGAAACCTTCACGCTGCCACGCGACGGCTCGGCACTCGGCGCCGGCGTGGCCGTGACGCTCGGCATTCGCCCCGAACACCTGACGCTCGGCACCGCGCCCGACGCGACCACGCTCGCGCGCGACGTCGCACTCGTCGAACGCCTCGGCGAACAGACCTATGTGCACCTCGACACGCCCGGCGGCGCACCGCTGATCGCGAAAGTACCCGGCGACGCGCAGGTGCGCACCGGCGAGCGCGTGCACCTACATGCGCCGGGCTCGGCCTGCCATCTCTTCACCGAAGACGGCCGCGCGGTGCCCGCGTGCACCGACGTCCTCGTCCACCACCACTACGCATAAGGATCGGCATGCGCCTCGGAGTTTGCTACTACCCGGAACACTGGCCGGAATCGATGTGGGCCGATGATGCCCGCCGGATGAAAGCGCTCGGCATCGAGCAGGTGCGGATCGCCGAATTCGCGTGGAGCCGGATCGAGCCGTCGCCGGGCGAATACGACTGGGGCTGGCTCGATCGCGCGGTCGATGTGCTCGGCGCGGCCGGCCTCGAGATCGTGATGTGCACGCCGACCGCGACGCCGCCGAAATGGCTGGTCGACCGCCATCCCGACATCCTCGCGATCGGCGCGGACGGCCGGCCGCGCGCGTTCGGCTCGCGCCGCCATTACGACTTCTCGTCGCCGACCTATCTCGAAGCGTCGCGGCAAATCTGCACGGCGGTCGCCGAACGCTACGGCCGCCACCCGGCCGTGCGTTACTGGCAAACCGACAACGAACTCGGCTGCCACCAGACGGTCGTCAGCTACTCGCCGGCCGCGCTCGTGCGCTTCCGCGCATGGCTGAAGGCGCGCTACGGCACGATCGACGCGCTGAACCGCGCATGGGGCACCGTGTTCTGGAGCATGGAGTATCGCCATTTCGACGAAGTCGACGCGCCTGTCGGCACCGTGACCGAGGCCCATCCGTCGCATCGCCTCGACTACCGGCGCTTCGCATCCGATGAAGTCGCGCGTTATCACCGGATGCAGGTCGACGTGATCCGCGCGCATTCGCCGGGTCGGCCCGTCGCGCACAACTTCATGCAGCTGTTCACCGAGTTCGACCACTACGAGGTCGCACGCGACCTCGACATCGCGACCTGGGACAGCTACCCGCTCGGCGCGCTCGAAGAGCAATGGTTCGCACCCGACGTGAAGGCGCGCTGGCTGCGCACCGGCCATCCCGATTTCGCGTCGTTCAATCACGACCTGTATCGCGGCATGTCGAAGCTGCCGTTCTGGGTGATGGAGCAGCAGCCGGGCCCCGTGAACTGGGCGCAGTGGAACCCCGCGCCGCTGTCGGGCATGGTGCGCCTGTGGAGCTGGGAAGCGTTCGCGCACGGCGCCGGCTGCGTGTCGTACTTCCGCTGGCGGCAGGCGCCGTTCGCGCAGGAGCAGATGCACGCGGGCCTGAACACGCCGGACAACCAGCTCGACGAAGGCGGCCGCGAGGCGCAGCGCGTCGCGCGCGAGATCGCTTCCGTACACGACGCCGGCGCGGATGCGGACGGCCCGGTGCGCGCACCGGTCGCGCTCGTCTTCGATTACGAAGCGAAGTGGCTGTTCGAAGTGCAGCCGCAAGGCGCCGATTTCCACTACCCGCGCTTCGCGTTCGAGTACTACTCGGCGCTGCGCTCGCTCGGCCTCGACGTCGACATCATCTCAGTGCACGCGCCGCTCGACGGCTACCGTCTCGTTGTGGTGCCGCCGCTGCCCGTCGTGCCGGACGATTTCGCGGCACGGCTCGCCGCCTCGGGTGCGCATGCGGTGTTCGGGCCGCGTACCGGTTCGAAGACAGTCGACCTGCAGATTCCGCCGACGCTGCCGCCTGGCGCGCTCGCGTCGATCCTGCCGGTGCGCGTGTGGCGCGTCGAATCGCTGCGGCCGAACGTGGCCGAGCGAATCGACGGCACGCTGCGCGACGGTTCGCCGCTCGCGGGCGACGCGCGCCACTGGCGCGACTTCGTCGAGCTGCACGACGACACGCGCAGCGTCGTGCGCGCACGCTTCGCCGACGGTCATCCGGCCTGCGTGTCACATGGCGCGCTGCACTACTGGGCCGCGCTGTTCGACGATGCAACCACCGCGAAGCTGTTCGCCGACGTCGCGGCCGAAGCGGGCCTCGTGCCGACGCCGCTCGGCGACGGCGTGCGCGTGAGCCGGCGCGGTGGCCTGACCTACGTTTTCAACTATGGCACCGCGCCGCACACGATCGACGCGGTGCCGCCGTCGGCGTTCGTGCTCGGCGCCGCGCAGGTCGAGCCGCAGGACGTAGCCGTGTATCGAAGCCGTTCGTAGCCCCCGCCACCGGCGCCACGACGTGCCGGTCACGCACAACGACACACAGGACTGGAGACACCATGACACATCGCCCCCTTCGCGCCGCCGCCCGGCTCGCCACGGCCGCCGCCGTCGCCTTCGCATCGCTCGCCATGACGGCGCCCGCCGATGCCGGCACGCTGACCATCAACATCGCGTTCAAGGGCGCGAGCCAGCGCGCGGTCTGGCAATCGACGCTCGATGCATTCCACAAGGCCCATCCCGACATCGACGTGAAGGCGACCTTCGTCGACGAGGAAGCGTACAAGGTGCAGCTCCCCGCGTGGCTGACGACCGTCGCGCCGGACGTCGTGAACTGGCACGCGGGCGAGCGGATGGCGTACTACGCGAAGCGCGGGCTGTTCGAGGACCTGAGCGGCGACTGGACAAAAAATGGCTGGGGCGCGATGTATGCGTCGACGCGCGACGCATCGTCGTACAACGGCAAACAGTACGCGGCGCCGACCGTCTACTACTCGTGGGGCCTGTTCTACCGCAAGGACCTGTTCCGCAAGGTCGGCATCGCCGACGAACCGAAGACCTGGGACCAGTTTCTCGACGCGTGCAAGAAGCTGAAGGCCGCAGGCATCACGCCGGTCGCGATCGGCGGCCGCGACGCGTGGACGCTCGCCGGCTGGTTCGACTATCTCGACCTGCGCCTGAACGGCAACGCATTCCACCAGCAGTTGATGGCGGGCGACGTGCCGTACACCGACCCGCGCGTGAAGAAGGTCTACACGACCTGGAAATCGCTGATCGATGCCGGCTACTTCATCGACAACGCGCTGTCCTACGATCTCGACGGCGCGCAGCCGTTCCTGTTCCAGGGCAAGGCCGCGATGATGCTGATGGGCACCTTCATCGCGGCGGGCTTTCCGCCGAACGTGAAGCAGGAAATGGGCTACTACCGCTTCCCGGTCATCGACCCGAAGGTGCCGACCGCCGAGGACGGCCCGGTCGAATCGCTGCACATCCCGACGAAGGCGAAGAACAAGGCCGATGCGCACACGTTCCTCGCGTTCGTCGAAACGCCCGAGATGGGCGCGAAGCTCGCGGAAGGCCTCGGCTCGCTGTCGGCGAACAGCAAGTCGCCCGAGCCGGCCGATCCGATTTCGCGCATCGGCTTCCGGATCCTCGCCGATACGAAGGGCGGCGTCGCGCAGTTCTACGACCGCGACATGACGAAGGAAATGGCCGACGAGGGGATGAAGGGCATGCAGCAGTTCCTCGCGAATCCCGCGCAGCTCGATACGGTGCTCGCGCAACTCGAACAGACCCGCAAGCGGATCTACAAGAAGTGACCGCGTGACCCAACCGGCGGCCGCGTGCCGCCGCGTCCGTTCAGGAGGCTTGCCGTGTCCAGTCCGATCACGTCCACCCCGCCCGCCGGCACCGCGCCGCCGCCGCGCGGAACATCCGCCACCGCGTTGCCCGCGCGCCGCCCGTCGCCCGCCGTGCGGCGGCAACGACGCGCCGCGTGGCTGTTTCTCGCGCCGGCCTGCGCAATGGTTGCCGTCTATGTGATCTGGCCGATCCTGTCGACGCTGTGGCTGAGCCTGTACAACTGGGACGGGATGACCGAACGCACGTTTGTCGGCCTCGCGAACTATGCCGAGCTGCTGCAAGCGCCGACGTTCTACACGGCGCTGCGCAACAACGTGATCTGGCTCGTGCTCTTCATGCTCGCGCCGCCGCTCGGGCTTGCGCTCGCGTTGTACCTGAACCAGGCGGTCGGCGGCATCCGGCTCGTAAAATCGCTGTTCTTCGCGCCGTTCGTGCTGTCCGGCGTGGTCGTCGGCCTGATCTTCTCGTGGTTCTACGATCCGACGTTCGGGCTGCTTGCGCTGATCGCGGGGCACGGCATCCCGGTGCTCGGCGACGCGCGCTACGCGACGCTCGGCATCGTGTTCGCCGCGCTGTGGCCGCAAACGGCGTACTGCATGATCCTGTACCTGACCGGTCTCACGTCGATCAACCCGGAACAGATCGAGGCCGCGCGGATGGAAGGTGCGCGCGGCTTCGCGCTGCTGTGGCACGTCGTGCTGCCACAGCTGCGGCCGACCACGTTCATGGCGATCGTCGTCACGGTGATCGGCGCGCTGCGCAGCTTCGACCTGATCTCGGTCATGACGAGCGGCGGCCCGTTCGAGAGTTCGACCGTGCTCGCGTATTACATGTACGACCAGGCGATCAAGTACTACCGGCTCGGCTATTCCGCGTCGATCGCAGTCGTGCTGTTCGCGATCATGCTCGTCTACATCGTGTTCCAGTTGCGCCGCATGCTGCGCAACGAGCAGTGACCTACCGGGGATTCATCGATCATGTTTCCGACGCCCGTTGCCCAATGGAAGCCCGTCTCGCGCCGGCTGTACAAGCTGTCGCTGCCCGTCGCATTACTGATCTGGCTGATGCCGATGATCGCCGTGTTCGTCACGTCGGTGCGCTCGACCGAGGAGCTCGTCGAAGGCCACTACTGGGGGTGGCCACGGCACTTCGCGATGGTCGAGAACTACCGCGACGCGCTGACGACGTCACCGATGCTGCATTACTTCTGGAACAGCGTGCAGATCACGGTGCCGTCGGTGATCGGCTCGATCGCGCTCGCGGCGATGGCCGGCTTTGCGCTGGCGACCTACCGGTTTCGCGGCAATACCGCGCTGTTCGGCACGTTCGTCGCCGGCAACTTCGTGCCCGTGCAGGTGTTGATGATTCCGGTGCGCGACCTGTCGCTGAGGCTCGGTGTGTTCAACACCGTCGATGCGCTGATCCTGTTTCATGTCGCGTTTCAGACCGGGTTCTGCACGCTGTTCCTGCGCAACTTCATCAAGCAGTTGCCGTTCGAGCTGATCGAGGCCGCGCGCATCGAAGGCGCCGGAGAATGGACGGTGTTCTGGCGGATCGTGCTGCCGTTGATCCGGCCGGCGTTGGCCGCGCTTGCGATTCTCGTGTTTACGTTCGTGTGGAACGATTACTTCTGGGCGCTGTGTCTCACGCAGGGCGATGAGGCCGCGCCGATCACGGCGGGCGTCGCCGCGCTGAAGGGACAATGGACGACGTCGTGGAATCTCGTTTCGGCCGGGTCGATCCTTGCGGCGCTGCCGTCGGTCGCGATGTTCTTCGCGATGCAGAAGCATTTCGTCGCGGGGCTCACGTTCGGCGCGACGAAAGGCTGAACGCGCGCCGGACGCGTTTTCGTATCTCCCCCTCCGCATCGTGAGGTTGCCCGCTTCGGCGGGCTTTTTTCATGCCGGATCAGGGTTGGCGTTTGCCGCGACCGCCAGCGGGTTTCGCCGCCGATTTGCCGGCCGGCTTGCCCGCCCCCGCACCTGCCTTGCCCGCAGGTTTGCTGCGCGGCTTCTGCACGCTGAACGGGCTGCCGATCGTGTAGTCCGGTCCATTACCGGCCGGCTTCGCATGCTGCGTCGCAGGCTTGCGCTTGCTTTCACCGCCTTGCGGGTGCGGCTTCTTGCCGGGCCCCTGCTTGGCAACCGGCACCGCCTGCTGCACCTTGGGTTTCTTCGGCTTTTTCGGCTTCTTGATGATCTGCCCGGTCGCACTCGTTTCCGGCACGCGGTGTTCGGCTTCGAAGCCCGGCTCTTCTTCACGCCGCAGCGTTTGCCGGATCAGCGCTTCGATCGCGGCCAGTTGCGGCGCCTCGTCGGCACACACCAGCGACACCGCCACCCCGCTGGCGCCCGCGCGCCCGGTACGGCCGATACGGTGCACATAGTCCTGCGCGACGATCGGCAGATCGACGTTGATCACCAGCGGCAGATCGTCGATATCGAGCCCGCGCGCCGCCACATCGGTGGCGACCAGCATCTGGACTTCGCGTGCCTTGAAGCGCTCCAGCGCACGCAGGCGCGCGGGCTGCGGCTTGTCGCCGTGGATGGTGTCGACCGCGTAGCCCGCTTCATCGAGCATGGCCGCCAGGTAATCCACGCCGACACGAGTCTTGACGAACACCAGCGCGTGCTCCCAGTTGTTCTCGGCCACCAGGTGCATGAAGAGATCGGGCTTGTTCCGCTTGTCGACCGTCACCACCCACTGCTTGATCTTGCTGGCCGTGGCATTGGGCTGGCTGACGCTGATATCGACCGGGCTGCGCAGAATGTTGGCCGCCATCGCGCGGATATCGTCGGTAAACGTCGCGGAGAACAGCAGCGTCTGGCGCCGGGCCGGCAACGCAGCGAAGACGGCGTCGAGTTCGCGCGCAAAGCCGAGATCGAGCATGCGGTCGGCTTCGTCGAGCACCAGCGTCTGCACCTGATCGAACTGCACCGCGTTCTGGCGATTGAGGTCGAGCAGACGGCCCGGCGTGGCGACGAGCACGTCCACGCCCTTGCGCAGCTTCATCATCTGCGGATTGATGCTCACGCCACCGTAGGCAGCCAGGAAACGCAGATCGAGGCCTTTGCCGTACTCGACGAAGCTTTGCAGCACCTGTTCGGCCAGTTCACGCGTGGGCACCAGCACCAGCACGCGCGCACGGTTGCTCGACACCGCCGGGCCGTGTTGCACCAGCCGTTGCAGCAGCGGCAGCGCAAAACCGGCCGTTTTGCCCGTGCCGGTCTGTGCCGCGGCCATGACGTCCTTGCCACTCAGCACGGCAGGGATCGCCTTGGCCTGCACCGGCGTAGGTGTCTGGTAATTGAGGCCCTGCAGATTACGCAGCAGCGGCTCGATCAGGCCAAGCGAGGCAAAGGACATGGACGTATTCCGGGCTAAAACCGCAATTCTAGCGGTTACGGCGCGGGTTGCGCCCCGTCCGCTCCGCCGCGCAGCCGCACATCGACCGCCCCGATATTCTTCTCGTGCGCCACCAGCATCAACGACAGTGCGTGATGCATGTCCCGATCGGCGAGCGTCGGCAGCAACGTCTGCAGCTTGCGGACCACCCAGCGCTGGCCACGATTCAGGAATGCCATCCGCTCCGCCAGATCGTCGATCGTCATCGCCTTCTCGTAGAACGCGCCGGTCGCGCGCGTCGGTACCGCATCGAGCGACCGGATCGCGTCGACGAGCACGCTGCACCAGTGCGCCTCGTCCTGGCGAATATGGGCGATCAGCCGATGCAGCTCCGGATCGTCGCTCACCTCGGCTGCCGTTTCGGAAGCGACACGCGCGCCTGCGCGCTCGGCCTCCAGCAGTTCGTCGAGCGTCGCCAGCAGCGCGGCGCGGTCTTCATGCGGAATCGGGTCGGCACGGGCGTCAGGCCCGTCGCCATGCTTCGGAATCGACATGCAGCATCCTCCTGTCAGGATCGATGGCGTAATACATGCGACGGTACACGGCGCACGTTGCACGAACGTGCAAATCCGAGGATGCCGTCTGCCGAATACATCACATTATGATGCAACAACCAATCAAACCGCATCGTCGACGCACTTCGCTTGATTCATGTCATCGCATAAACGCACCGGCGCTAGCTCAGGTCCACCCTTCGAGCCGTAACGTCGAACGCACGAGCCGCTGCTCCTCCTGCTCGATCTCGCGCAGATACTCGACGCACTGGCGGATATGTTCGCTCGCGGCCTTGCGTGCCTGGTCGGGCAGCCGCCCCGTGACCGCGTTGTAGAGCCGCGCGTGCTGGCGGTCGATCTGCTTCTTCAGCGGTTCGCGGTGATAGAGGTTGTTCACCGACGCGAACACCGAACTGAGCAACAGGTCGGTCAGCGACTGCAGCGTATTGACGAGCACCGGGTTGTGCGACGCCTCGCAGATCGCGAGATGAAACGCGTGATCGAGCTTCGCACGCGCGGCAGGGTCGAGATCCTGCGCGTCGGCCGCGGTCATTTCCTCGTAGCGACGCCTGATCAGGATGAAATCGGCCGGCGTGCCGCGCAACGCCGCGAGCCGGGCAGCCTCGGCCTCGAGCATCCCGCGCACCTCGAACAGGTCATACAGCGTGCGCGGCTGCGAGCCGAGCAGATGCATCATCGGCGTGGTCTCGCGCTGCGGGGTCAGGCTCGCGACGAACGAGCCCTTGCCGTGCATCGTGTCGATGATCCCGCGCGCGTGCAGCAGCTTCATCCCTTCGCGCACGGCCGTGCGCGACACGCCGAGCTTCTCGGTCAGCCGGCGCTCGGACGGCAGCGCCTGCCCGGCCTTCAGCACGCCGTCGACGATCAGCTGCTCGATCCGCTCGGCGACGACATCGGCCACGCGCCGCGCCGGCCCTTCTCGATCCTGCATTTCCATACTGGTATGACCACTTTGGACGGATACCGACGATTTTCGCACAAAGCCTTGTTTCAATTGGAATTCCTTGTCCTTGCGCGGATACCTGACAAGAGCCGATTCAGAAATTGGTATGACCACTCGTAAGACGTCTGGACACGCCGGCACAGCCCGCCAAGAATCCCCTCCTTCCGGCGTGTCGCGCATCGCGCGGCCGCCCGCATGGTGGAGACAGACCGATGAGTTTCATCTACGACGAACGGATCGACGGCCCGCTGGCGACCGTCAGCCGTGACACGCTCGTCGCCGCGCTGCACGCGGCGGCGCCCGGCCTCGACGTGCTGCACGAACGCGAGGCGCTCAAGCCGTTCGAATGTGACGGCCTCGCCGCGTACCGCACGGTGCCGCTCGCGGTCGTGCTGCCCGACACGGTCGAGCAGGTGCGCGCGGTGCTGCGCGTCGCAACCGCGCTCGGCGTGCCGGTCGTTGCGCGCGGCGCGGGCACGGGGCTGTCGGGTGGCGCGATGCCGCTCGAAAAAGGCCTCCTGCTCGTGATGGCGAAGTTCAACCGGATTCTCGACATCGACCCCGATGCCGGCATCGCGCGCGTGCAGCCCGGCGTGCGCAACCTCGCGATCTCGCAGGCGGCCGCGCCGCACGGCCTCTACTACGCGCCCGATCCGTCGTCACAGATCGCGTGCTCGATCGGCGGCAACGTCGCCGAGAACGCGGGCGGCGTGCATTGCCTGAAATACGGGCTCACGGTGCACAACATCCTGAAGGTCGAGATCCTGACGATCGACGGCGATACGCTCACGCTCGGCGCCGATGCGCTCGACGCACCGGGATTCGACCTGCTCGCGCTGTTCACCGGCTCCGAAGGGATGCTCGGCATCGTCACCGAAGTGACCGTGAAGCTGCTGCCGAAACCGCCGAGCGTGAAGGTGCTGATGGCGAGCTTCGACGACGTTGCCGAGGCCGGCGCCGCGGTCGCGCGGATCATCGGCGCGGGCGTGATTCCCGGCGGCCTCGAGATGATGGACAACCTCGCGATCCGCGCGGCCGAGGATTTCATCCACGCGGGCTACCCGGTCGATGCCCAGGCGATCCTGCTGTGCGAACTCGACGGCGCGGCAAGCGACGTCGACGAGGATGCCGAACGCGTCGCCGCATTGCTGCGCGCCGCGGGCGCCACCGAGATCCGCGTGGCGCGCGACGAAGCCGAGCGCCAGCGTTTCTGGGCCGGCCGCAAGAACGCGTTCCCCGCGGTCGGCCGCATGTCGCCCGACTACTACTGCATGGACGGCACCATCCCGCGCCGCGAGCTGCCGCGTGTGCTCGAAGGGATCGCCGCGTTGTCCGCCGAATACGGGCTGCCGGTCGCGAACGTGTTCCACGCGGGCGACGGCAACATGCACCCGCTGATCCTGTTCGACGCGAACCGGCCGGGCGAACTCGACCGCGCGGAAGCGCTGGGCGGAAAGATCCTCGAGCTGTGCGTCGCGGCGGGCGGCAGCATCACTGGCGAGCACGGCGTCGGGCGCGAGAAGATCAACCAGATGTGCGTGCAGTTCAACGCCGACGAAATCACGTTCTTCCACGCGGTGAAGGCCGCGTTCGATCCGCAGGGCCTGCTCAATCCCGGCAAGAACATCCCGACGCTGCACCGCTGCGCCGAATTCGGCGCGATGCACGTCCATCACGGCAAGCTGCCGTTTCCCGAACTGGAGCGCTTCTGATGCGACGTGACATCGAATCGATCGACGACAGCGCGGCGCTCGTTGCGCAGGTCGACGCCGCGCTCCACGACCGCCAGCCGTTGCACATCCGCGGCGCCGGCACGAAGGCGTTCCTTGGCCGCCCCGTCGAAGGCCGCACGCTCGACGTACGCACGCATCGCGGCGTTGTCTCGTACGACCCGACCGAACTCGTCGTCACCGCGCGCGCGGGCACGCCGCTCGCCGATCTCGAAGCGATGCTCGACGCGGCCGGCCAGATGCTGCCGTGCGAGCCGCCGTCGTTCGGCGGCGCGGCCACGGTCGGCGGGATGTTCGCGGCGGCGCTGTCGGGGCCGCGCCGCCCGTGGGCCGGCGCGGTGCGCGACTTCGTGCTCGGCTGCCGCGTGATCACCGGCCACGCGAAACACCTGCGCTTTGGCGGCGAAGTGATGAAGAACGTCGCGGGCTACGACGTGTCGCGGTTGCTCGCGGGCAGCTTCGGCTGCCTCGGCGTCGTGACCGAGGTGTCGCTGAAAGTGCTGCCGAAACCGCGCGCGACGTGCGATCTCGCATTGGCGCTCACAGCCGGTGAAGCCGTGCAGCGCGTGGCCGCATGGCGGCGCGCGGGGCTGCCGCTCGCGGGCGCGTGCCACGCGGACGGCGTGCTGCGCGTACGGATCGAAGGCGGAGAAGGCTCGGTGAAGGCCGCTCGCGGCACGATCGGCGGCGATCCGATGGACGATACCGCCGACGCGTTCTGGGCACGGCTGCGCGATCTTGCGCTGCCGCTCTTCGACGATCCGCGCCCGCTGTGGCGTGTGTCGGTGCCTGCTGCCGCGCCGCTCGACGCGTTGCCGGGCGCGCAGCTCGTCGACTGGGGCGGCGCACAGCGCTGGCTGAAAAGCGCCGCCGCGCCGGCCGACGTGCGGCGGCTCGCCGCGCAATCGGGCGGCCACGCGACCTGCTTCACGCCGGGCGTCACACACGAGCCGTTCCAGCCGCTGCCGCCCGCGTTGCTGCGCGTCCACCGGCAGCTCAAGTCACAGCTCGACCCGCATGCGATTTTCAATCCCGGCCGGCTCTACGCCGACTTCTGACGCGAACCCGATCCCGACCCGCCGATGCAAACCAATCTCAGCGAAGCAAGCAAGGCCCTCGCCCGGGCCGACGAAGCGGAAGCGATCCTGCGCGCGTGCGTGCACTGCGGCTTCTGCAACGCGACCTGCCCGACCTACCAGGTGCTCGGCAACGAGCTCGACGGGCCGCGCGGCCGCATCTACCTGATCAAGCAACTGCTCGAAGGCGAACCGTGCGGCGAGCGCACGCAGCAGCATCTCGACCGCTGCCTGACGTGCCGGAACTGCGAGACGACCTGCCCGTCCGGCGTGCGCTATCACACGCTGCTCGACATCGGCCGCGCGGAAGCCGAGAAGCGTGCGCCGCGGCCCGCGCGCGAACGTCTGCTGCGCGCGGGGCTGCGTCACGTCGTGCCGCGCCCGGCGACGTTCGCCGCATTGCTGAAGGCCGGCCGCGCACTGCGCCCACTGCTGCCCGGCACGCTGCAGGACAAGATCCCGGCCGCCGTTCCCGCCGCCGCGCCGCGCCCGGCCGTGCGTCACGCGCGGCGCGTGCTGATGCTCGAAGGTTGCGTGCAGCCGTCGCTGTCGCCGAACACCAACGCGGCCACCGCGCGCGTGCTGGACCGGCTCGGCATCAGCGTCACGCCGGCACGCGAAGCCGGCTGCTGCGGCGCGACCGAATATCACCTCAACGCGCAGGATGCCGGCCTCGCCCGCGCGCGCCGCAATATCGACGCGTGGTGGCCGGCGATCGAGGCCGGCGCGGAAGCGATCGTGCTGACGGCAAGCGGCTGCGGCGCGTTCGTCAAGGAATACGGCGACCTGCTGCGCTCCGACCCCGTCTATGCGGAGAAAGCGCGGCGCGTCAGCGCGCTCGCGCGCGATCTCGCGGAAGTGATCGCGGCCGAGCCGCTCGACGCGCTGGCCGATGCGACGCCGCGCCGCGTCGCGGTCCACTGCCCGTGCACGCTGCAGCACGCGCAGCGGCTCGGCGGCGCGGTGGAAAACATCCTGACGCGGCTCGGCTTCGATCTGACGAATGTCGCTGACGGCCATCTGTGCTGCGGCTCGGCCGGCACGTATTCGCTGACGCAGCCCGAACTCGCGACGAAACTGCGCGACAACAGACTCGATGCGCTCGAAGCCGCGCAGCCGGACCTGATTGTCACGGCCAACGTCGGCTGCCAGACTCACCTGAACGGCGCGGGGCGCACGCCCGTGCGCCACTGGATCGAACTCGTCGACAACCGACTCGTCAACTGACCTGATTCCGGAGGACCTCCATGCAAACGAAACCCGAACTCGAACTCGACGACGCCGATCGCATGCTCGCCGCCGCCCGCGCCGAAGCGGAACGCCACGGCTGGGCCGTGTCGATCGCCGTCGTCGACGATGGCGGCCACCTGCTCGCGTTCGCGCGGCTGAACGGCGCATCGCCGGCCAGCGCGATCATCTCGCAGGACAAGGCGCGCGCGGCGGCGCTCGGCCGTCGCGAGACGAAGGCGTATGAGGATATGATCAACGGTGGCCGCACCGCGTTTCTCAGCGTGCCGCTGACGGGGTTGCTCGAAGGCGGCGTGCCGATCACGGTCGGCGGCCGGATCGCGGGCGCGATCGGCGTGTCTGGCGTAAAGTCCGAGCAGGACGCGCAGATCGCCCGCGCCGGCACACAAAGCGTCGCGGGATAACCAGCCAAGCCGCGCGCGCATTTTCCCCGGGAGGATTAACGATGATCGACCAAGCAGGACTGCAAGTCGCGCCAGCGCTGAGCCAGTTCATTGAAAACGAAGCGCTGCCGGGCACCGGCATCGACAAGGCCGCGTTCTGGAGCGGTTTCTCGGCCCTGGTGCACGACCTCGCGCCGCGCAACCGCGAACTGCTCGCGGAACGCGACCGCCTGCAGCTGGAACTCGACGCGTGGCACCGTGCACATCCGGGCCCCGTACGCGACCACGCCGCGTACCGCGCGTTCCTCGAACAAATCGGCTACCTCGTGCCGGTCCCGTCGAACGTCGCGGCAGCCACCGCGAACGTCGACAGCGAGATCGCCACGCAGGCCGGCCCGCAGCTCGTCGTGCCGCTGTCGAACGCACGCTATGCGCTGAACGCCGCGAACGCCCGCTGGGGCAGCCTGTACGACGCGCTGTACGGCACCGACGCGCTGCCTGAAGACGGCGGCGCCGAACGCACTTCGGCCTACAACCCGACGCGCGGCCAGCGCGTGATCGACTATGCGCGCAACGTGCTCGACAACGCGGCGCCGCTCGCGAGCGGCTCGCACCGCGACGCACTGCGCTACCGCGTGCAGGGCGGCCAGCTCGCCGTCGAAACCGCGAAGGGAATCGTGGGCCTCGCGCAACCGGCGCAGTTCGTCGGCTACCAGGGCGCGGCCGACGCGCCGTCCGCGATCCTGCTGAAGCACAACGGCCTGCACCTCGAGATTCAGATCGACGCATCGACGCCGATCGGCCGCGCCGATCTCGCGAACGTGAAGGACGTCGTGCTCGAAGCGGCGGTCAGCACGATCATCGACTGCGAGGATTCAGTCGCGGCGGTCGACGCCGACGACAAGGTTCAGCTCTACCGCAACTGGCTCGGCCTGATGCAGGGCACGCTGGTCGAGGAAGTCGCGAAGGGCGGCAAGACCTTCACGCGCCGCCTGAACGCCGACCGCGAGTACACCACGCCCGATGGCGGCACGCTGTCGCTGCACGGCCGCTCGCTGCTGTTCGTGCGCAACGTCGGCCACCTGATGACCAACGGCGCGGTGCTCGACCGCGACGGCAACGAGATTCCGGAAGGCATCCTCGACGGCGTCGTCACGGTGCTGTGCTCGCTGCACGACCTGAAGGCGAAGCGCAATTCGCGCACGGGCTCGATCTACATCGTGAAGCCGAAGATGCACGGCCCGCTCGAAGTCGCGTTCGCCGATACGCTGTTCGCACGCATCGAAGACTTGTACGGCCTGCCGCGCAACACGCTGAAGATGGGCATCATGGACGAGGAGCGCCGCACCAGCGTGAACCTCGCCGCGTGTATCGCCGCCGCAGCAGCGCGCGTCGCGTTCATCAACACCGGCTTCCTCGACCGCACCGGCGACGAGATGCACACCGCGATGGAAGCGGGCCCGATGATCCGCAAGGGCGACATGAAGTCGTCGGCGTGGATCCAGTCGTACGAGCGCAACAACGTGCTCGCGGGCCTGTCGGCCGGCCTGCGCGGCCGCGCACAGATCGGCAAGGGCATGTGGGCGATGCCGGACCTGATGCACGCGATGCTCGAGCAGAAGATCGCGCATCCGCGCGCCGGCGCGAACACCGCCTGGGTACCGTCGCCGACCGCCGCGACGCTGCATGCGCTGCACTACCACCTCGTCGACGTGCAAGCCGTCCAGCAGGAACTCGAGAAAACGCCGTACGCGAGCGAACGCGACACGCTGCTCGAAGGCCTGCTGACCGTACCGGTCGTCGAGCGCGCCGAGTGGAGCGAGGCCGAGATCCTGAGCGAGGTCGAGAACAACGCGCAAGGCATCCTCGGCTACGTCGTGCGCTGGGTCGAACAGGGCGTCGGCTGCTCGAAGGTGCCCGACATCCACGACGTCGGCCTGATGGAAGACCGTGCAACGCTGCGCATTTCGAGCCAGCACATCGCGAACTGGCTGCGCCACGGCGTGATCACCGAGGCCTTCGTGCTCGACGTGTTCAAGCGGATGGCGCGCGTCGTCGATCAGCAGAACGCCGGCGACCCGAACTATCGCCCGATGGCGCCCGGCTACGACCAGTCGACCGCGTTCAAGGCCGCGTGCGCGCTCGCGCTGCAGGGCACGTCGCAACCGAGCGGTTACACCGAGCCGCTGCTGCACCGGTTCCGCCTCGCGTTCAAGGCGCAACAGCACGGCGCTTGAGGCATGCGCATGCGGGCCTGACCCGCATGCCTGCCGGCGTCACGAAACGGGCGGCCCTCGCGGCCGCCCGTTTTCATATTCGCGTTCACACGGCTGTTGAAATCGTCCGTTGAATCCGATAATCGGTACGTATCACGCGCATTCAAGTTTCGCGCGCGCCCGCCGTTAAACCGGCGGAATCGCCGGCCATGCGCGGCGCGGATGCGTCCGCCAGACCGCAAAGCCTTACGCTGCAACGCTCTGACCGATATTTGCAAGTCCGGGAATTCACGGTAATTTGATCCGGATCAACGGGTCGCAACATTTTCCGCGCACGCGGACACGCGCGTTATACTCCGTTGAATCCGCGCCGCCCGATTCGCCTGATCGTCGAATCACGGCAGATGTCGCCGGTGAATCGTTGATTTACCGGTTTATCTGGCCGCGATTGCCGATAATCGGTGCCCATTTTCTCCGCCGAAAGGCGGGGAGGCGCCGGAGGGGCCGCGCACCGGATCGCCGCCGACACGTCATACAAACAATCGCATCGGCCCGCCGCCTGGCGACGATGCCCATCGATCCTCGGACCATGGCAGAAACCGACTACGCAATGCCCAGCGAATCCGGCCTGACGAGCCGTGTCGCCGCTCATTTGCGCAGGTTCCTGCTGCCGCACCTGATCTTCTATACCGGGCTGCTGATCGCGCTGCTCCTGCTGCTGCTGTGCGGGATCGTGCTGTACGAAGGCCGCATCGACGCACGCGACCGCTCGGCCGCAATGCAGCAAAACCTTGCGCTGATGGCGTCGTGGGACATCGAGCGCAACATCGAGATCTATTCGCTGTCGCTGCAGGCCGTCGTCGAAGGCGAAAACGACCCCGAAGTCGTCAAGCTGCCGATGTCGCTGCGCCGCCAGGTGCTGTTCGACCGCGCGACGACGGCCAAGTACCTCGGCGGCATCTACGTGCTCAATGCAAAGGGCGACATCTCGGTCGACGGCAAGAGCGACGTGCCGCGCAAGGCCAACTTCGCCAACGAACCGTACTTCGCCGTGCACCGCGACCACCCCGACGTCGGCCTGTACGTCAGCCCGCCGTATCATTCGCGGCTGCGCGACGGCTCGCCGAGCGTCGCGCTCAGCCGGCGGATCACGAAACCCGACGGGTCGTTCGGCGGTGTCGCGGTGATGTCGATCCGGCTCGAATATTTCCAGAATTTGTTCTCGCGGCTGTCGCTCGGCGATCGCGGCTCGATCGCGCTGATCAATACGGCCGGCCAGATGCTCGCGCGCGAGCCGTACGACCCCAAGATCGTTGGCCGCGACATCAGCCATGCCAGCACGTTCCGGCACTTCATGACGGCCAACGAAGGCAGCTTCGCCGACACCGCGTCGATCGACGGCGTGCGGCGCCTGTACGTGTTCCGGCACCTCGAGCACCTGCCGCTCATCATCATGGTCGCGCGCTCGGAAGCGGACACCTACGCCGCGTGGTACGACCGCGCGATCCCGATCGGCTCCGCGATGGCCGCGCTCGCGATCGGCTTCGTCGGCCTGTCGCTGCTGCTCGACGTGCAGTTGCGCAAGCGCCACCGCGCGGAAACCGAATTGCAGGCACTCGCGCGCACCGACGGCCTGACGGGCCTCGACAACCGCCGGATGCTCGATGTCACGCTCGCGCGTGAATGGCGCCGCGCCGCCCGTTCGCAGCACGCGCTGTCGCTGCTGTTCATCGACGTCGATTACTTCAAGCGCTACAACGACACGCAGGGCCACCAGGCCGGCGACGACGCGCTCGCCGCGGTCGGTCACTGCATCGCCGGCTGCCTGCGCCGCCCGGCCGACTATGCGGCGCGCTACGGCGGCGAAGAGTTCGTCGTCGTGCTGCCCGACATCGACACGGACGGCGCGGTGACGATCGCCGAAACGATCCGCACGGGCATCCTCGATCTCGGCATCCGGCATGACGCGGGCACGGTCGGCCGCCTGACCGTGAGCATCGGCGTGACGACGAGCTATCCCGAATGCGACGACGACATGCAGGGCGCGCTGAAGCTCGCCGACGACGCGCTATATCGCGCGAAGGAAGCCGGGCGCAATCGCATCGTCGTGCAGACGGCCGCGTCCGCCAGCCATCTCGAATCGCGCCGGGCCTGAGCGCCGGGCGCCCGGGCCGCTGCCGCCCGCGCGCAAAATCGCCGACAATGTCGGCTCGATACGCCACCGCGCCGCCGCGCGGCTGACGCGCCCGGCCGGCCCGCGCCGGCACGCGGCCGCCTCGTACCACCATGAGACTCAAGGCAAAGATCTTCCTTCTGGCCATCGTGCCGTTCCTGCTCGCGATCGCCGGCATCGGCTTCGGCGTGCGCCAGCAGGCGACGTCGCTCGCGCGCACGCAGCACGCGACGATCCAGGCCGCGTACCTGTCGAGCAAGGAAGTCGAGCTGAAGCACTACGTCGAGCTCGCGACGAGCGCGATCATGCCGCTCTACGACGCGAGCGGCCGCAACGCGCGTGACGACGCGCTGCTGCGCACGCAGGCGCTCGCGATGCTGCAGAAAATGGATTTCGGCCCGGACGGCTATTTCTTCGTGTATGACCTGCACGGCAATTCGCTGATGCATCCGCGCGAGCCCGAGCGCGTCGGCCACAACTACTGGACGATGCGCGACCCGCAGGGCGCGCTGACGATCCAGAAGCTGATCGGCGCGGCGTCGAGCGGCGGCGGCTACGTGCGCTACGCATGGCAGCGGCCGTCGACGGGCCGCGTCGCGCCCAAGCTCGGCTACGTCGTCGCGCTCGAACGCTGGGGCTGGATGGTCGGCACCGGCATCTATCTCGACGACGTCGACACCGCGCTGCAACGCATCGACGCGCGCGCTTCCGCGAACATCGAACGCACGATGAGCTGGCTCACCGCGATCGCCCTGACCGGCGCGGCGGCGATCGCCGTGTGCGCGCTGGTACTGAACGTCAGCGAGTCGCGCAGCGCCGACGCGAAGCTCAAGCTGCTCGCGCAGCGCGTCGTCGAATCGCAGGAGCAGGAACGTGCGCGGCTGTCGCGCGAACTGCACGACGGGATCAGCCAGATGATGGTGTCCGCGAAGCTGATGCTCGAATCCGCGCTCGCGCGCTTCGAGCGCGGCGCGGCGCGTGTGCCCGAAGCCGAGCAGGCGCTCGCGACGAGTGTCGGGCGGCTCGGCGACACGCTGCGCGAAGTGCGACGCATCTCGCATGCGTTGCGTCCGTCGATGCTCGACGATCTCGGCCTCGCGGCCGCGCTCGAACAGCTCGTGCGCGAACTCGGCGCGGAAAGCGGCATCGACATCGGCTATACGCAGGTCGCGCACAGCGGCGCGCGGCCGCTGCCCGAGGCCGTGAACACCGCGCTGTTCCGGATCGCGCAGGAAGCGTTGAGCAACATCGTGCATCATGCGCAGGCGTCGCGCGCGGCCGTCACGCTCGACGTCGGCGCGCACGCCGTCACGCTCACCATCGCCGACAACGGCTGCGGCTTCGACGCCGAACGCTCGCAGGCCGACGCGCGCCGCGGCATCGGCCTGCGCAACATGCGCGAGCGCCTCGACGCGCTCGGCGGCGTGCTGACGATCGCGTCGCAGGTCGGCCACACGATCGTCGCCGCGCGCGTGCCGCTGCGCGGCGCGGCGTGACGACACGCACCATAACAGGAGACCTTTCACGCATGAGCGCCCCCGACACCGCCCGGCCTGCCGCCCGACTGCTGCTCGTCGACGATCATCCGCTCGTGCGCGACGGCTTGCGGATGCGGCTCGAAGCAGCCGACCTGTCGGTGGTCGGCGAGGCCGGCAACGCCGACGAGGCGCTCGCGCTCGCCGCGTCGCTCGAACCCGATCTCGCGTTGATGGACGTCGGCATGAACGGGATGAACGGCATCACGCTTGCGGGCGTGTTCCACGATCGGTTTCCGGGCATCCGCGTGCTGATGCTGTCGATGCACGACAACACCGAATACGTGACGCAGGCCGTGCGCGCCGGCGCGAGCGGCTACCTGCTGAAGGATTCGCCCGCGAGCGAGATCGTCCGCGCGATCGGCGCGGTGCTGGCCGGGCAGACGTTCTTCAGCGAAGGGCTCGCCGCGCGGATGATCCAGGCGAGCGCGACCGCGTCGCCGCTGGACCGGCTGACGCCGCGCGAACGCGACATCCTCGATACGCTGGCGCAAGGGCTGTCGAGCAAGCAGATCGCGCAGCAGACGGGGTTATCGGTGCGCACGGTGGAAACGCACCGGCTCAACCTGAAGCGCAAGCTGGAGATCGAAGGGCAGGCCGAGCTGATCAAGTTCGCGGTCGAGCATCGGCGAAGGTAGGTCGGTACGTCGCGTCATTCCGGGCGGGAAGACGTCACGCGCGTCATCGCGGCACGATCAGACCGCTTGCGCGTTTCACGCTGCATGGCGAGCATCGCCGCAACCACCATAGCTCGGCGTCGGCGCATCACGCGCAACCAGCACGCAGCCATGAAAAAGGGCGCCCGAGGGCGCCCTTCATGCATCCGGACCGCGGCCTTGCAACGCCCGTCAGTTCGTCCGCGAATTGTGCTTCTGCAGGTACGCGATCAGGCCGTCGATCCCGCCCGACGCCAGTTGGCTCTTGAACTGCCCCTGGTAGACCTGGATCAGCCACGCACCCGACATGTCGATGTCGTAGATCTTCCAGTCGTTGCCGACCTTGCCGAGACGATAGCCGACCGACTGGCTGTCGCCCGGCGTCGAGACCGTCGACTGCACGAGCGCGTCGGCGCCCGACGCGCCGCCGGCCTTGAACGAGAACTTCGCGTCCTGGCTGCCGAGCTGCGCGAGCGACGCGGCGTAGGTGCGCGTCATCAGCAGCTTGAACTGCTTGTACAGCTCCTGCTGCTGTTGCGGCGTGGCCTGCTTCCATGCGTCGCCGACCGCGATGCGGGTCGTGCGTTCGAAGTTGGTCGCGGGCAGGAAGCGCTGCTCGACGACCTGCGTGACCTTCGCCATATCACCGCCGCGCGCGGCCGGATCGGCCTTCATCGCGGTGACGGTGCCCTCGACCGCATTGCGGACGATGTCGACCGGCGCGCTCTGCGCGAAAGCGGAAACCGACACGGCGGCGGCCGCGACGAAAGCAAACAGATGACGTTTCATACGGATATCGCACTCGGTGAGAAAAAACGACCGGCTCTTTGCATCGGCCGGTGAAGCCAAGTATACCGGGCCTGACGCCCGGTTGCCGCACGGTGACCGACTGTTACCTTTCAGCTTCATTTGTCACACGCAACGCAGCCCCGCGCCGACTATGTAAATATCCCCATACAAATGAACCGGTCACGGGTACCGATTCCACCACCGCAAACAAATCTCCTTCCCGCCCCGAAACCCCCATCGTCACGACCGCCGCCACGCCGCGCCGGTATACTTGACTACTTTGCCCTTGCCAGCCGCTCCCCACCGCCACATGGTGACATCTCTCATCGTCCGACTCGTTGCATGGTCGGTGCGCCGCCCCGTCTGGGTCGTCGTCCTGTCGCTCGTCATCGCCGCGCTCAGCGGCGTCTATGTCGCGCAGCATTTCAAGATCAACACCGACATCAGCAAACTCGTCGATGCGGAGCCCCAATGGGCCGCGCTCGGCGAGGCCGTCGACAAGGCGTTCCCGCAACGCAACGGCACGATCCTCGCGGTCGTCGAGGCGCCTGCGCCCGAGTTCGCGAACGCCGCCGCGCATGCGCTGACCGAAGCGCTGCAGAAGGATGCCGAAGCCGGCCGCATCGGCCAGGTTGCCGAGCCCGGCGGCGGGCCGTTCTTCGAGCACAACGGCTTGCTGTTCCTGTCGCCGCAGGAAGTCTCCGATACAACGTCGCAGCTCGCGAGCGCGCGCCCGCTCGTCAACGAACTCGCGAAGAATCCGAGCCTCACCGGGCTCGCCACCACACTGGCCACCACGCTCGGCCAGCCGCTGCTGACCGGCCAGGTGAAACTGCCGACGATGGCCAAGCTGCTCGCGCGCAGCGCGGCGACGGTCGACGACGTGCTGGCCGGCAAGCCGGCCGCGTTCTCGTGGCGCGCGCTGGTCGACAGCGATGCCGCGCGGCAGCCCGCGCGCGCGTTCGTCACCGTGCAGCCGGTGGTCAACTACGGCGCGCTGAAGGCCGGCGCGGAGACAAGCCAGGTGATCCGCGACGCGGCGCGTTCGCTCGACCTCGAGAAGCGCTACGGCGCGGCCGTGCGCCTGACCGGCGAACAGCCGCTCGCCGACGACGAATTCGCGTCGGTCGAGGACGGCGCCGCGCTCAACGGCGCGCTCACGCTGCTCGCCGTGCTCGTGATCCTGTGGCTGGCACTGCGCTCGAAGCGGATGATCGGCTCGGTGCTCGTCACGCTGTTCGTCGGCCTCGTGGTGACCGCGGCGCTCGGCCTCGCGATGGTCGGCTCGCTGAACATGATCTCGGTCGCGTTCATGGTGCTGTTCGTCGGCCTCGGCGTCGACTTCTCGATCCAGTACGGTGTGAAGTACCGCGAGGAACGCTTCCGCGATCCGCGCATCGACCACGCGCTGATCGGCGCCGCGCACTCGATGGGCATGCCGCTCGCGCTGGCCACCGCGGCCGTCGCCGCGAGCTTCTTCTCGTTCATCCCCACCGCGTATCGCGGCGTGTCCGAGCTCGGGCTGATCGCGGGCGTCGGGATGTTCGTCGCACTGCTGACCACGCTCACGCTGCTGCCCGCGCTGCTGCGCCTGTTCGCGCCGCCGGGCGAATCGAAGACGCCGGGCTTCCCGTGGCTCGCGCCGGTCGACGACTACCTCGATCGCCATCGCAAGCCGATCCTGATCGGCACGCTCGTCGTCGTGATCGGCGCGCTGCCGCTGCTCGCGTTCCTGCGCTTCGACTTCAACCCGCTGCACCTGAAGGATCCGAACAGCGAATCGATGGCGACGCTGCTCGCGCTGAAGGATTCGCCGGAAGCGGCGGTCAACGACGTCACAATGCTCGCGCCGTCGCTCGCCGAAGCCGATGCGGCCGCGAAGCGCCTCGACGCGCTGCCCGAAGTCGGCCGCACGACCACGCTGTCGACCTTCATCCCCGCCGACCAGCCGGCCAAGCGCGCGGCGATCGCTGCCGCCGCGAGCGACCTGCTGCCCGCGCTGACGCAACCGGCCGCACCGCCCGCGACCGATGCGCAGCGCGTCGCCGCGCTCAAGCGCGTGTCGGACCTGCTGAGCTACGCGGCCGAAGATCACCCGGGCCCGGGCGCAGCGGCCGCGCAGCACCTGTCCGCATCGCTCGCGAAGCTCGCGGCCGCCGACAGCGCGACGCGCGACCGCGCCGAGCGCGCGTTCGGCGAAACACTGCGCATCGCGCTCAACCAGCTCGCATCGCTGCTGCAGCCGCAGGACATCACGCGCGAAACGCTGCCGCCGCAACTCGTGCGCGACTGGGTCGCGCCGGACGGCCACGCGCTCGTGCAGATCTCGCCGAAGGTGCCGAAGGGCGTCGACCCGAACGACGACACGATGCTGCGCCGTTTCGCGAAAACGGTGAAGGCCGCGGAACCGGGCGCGACCGGCGGGCCGATCTCGATCCTGCATTCGGCCGATACGATCATCAACGCGTTCCTGCATGCCGCGCTGTGGTCGATCATCTCGATCACGATCCTGCTGTGGATCACGCTGCGCCGCTTCGGCGACGTGCTGCGCACGCTGGTGCCGCTGCTCGTGTCGGGCGTCGTGACGCTCGAGATGTGCGTCGTGCTCGGCATGCCGCTCAACTTCGCGAACATCATCGCGCTGCCGCTGATGCTCGGCGTCGGCGTCGCGTTCAAGGTGTATTTCGTGATGGCGTGGCGCGCGGGGCAGACGGGGTTGCTGCACTCGAGCCTCACGCATGCCGTGCTGTTCAGCGCCGCGACGACGGCAACTGCATTCGGCAGCCTGTGGCTGTCGCACCATCCGGGCACATCGAGCATGGGCAAACTGCTCGCGCTGGCCCTGACCTGCACGCTAATCGGCGCCGTGGTGTTCCAGCCCGTCCTGATGGGCAAACCGCGCGTCAAACGCGCCAAGAACCAATCGCAAGGAATCAATGAATAAGGTGCGAATCATTGCGGCGACCGTCGCCGCCAGCGCGATGCTGTCCGGCTGCGCGACGGGACCGAACCGCAATCCCAACGACCCGCTCGAGCCGATGAACCGGGCGATGTACACGTTCAACGACACGGTCGACACGAACATCGCCCAGCCGATCGCGAAGGGGTACCAGAAGATCACGCCGACGCCCGTGCGGACCGCGATCAGCAACTTCTTCTCGAACCTCGGCGATCTCGGCAACATGGCGAACAACCTGCTGCAGTTGCGCATCACCGATGCGACGCAGGATCTGATGCGCGTGGCGATGAACTCGCTGTTCGGCGTCGCCGGCCTGATCGACATCGCGACGCCGGCCGGGCTGCCGAAGCACCACCAGGATTTCGGGCTGACGATGGCGCGCTGGGGCGTGCCGTCCGGCCCGTACCTCGTGCTGCCCGTGTTCGGGCCGAGTACGATCCGCGATGGCGTCGGCCGCGCGGTGGACGTGCGCTTCAACCTGCTGAACTACATCGAGCCGGCCGCGCGCAACCCGATGTACATCGCGCAGTTCATCAGCGCGCGCTCCGACCTGCTCGGCGCGACCGACCTGCTGAAGCAGGCCGCGCTCGATCCGTATTCGTTCGTGCGCGACGCGTACCTGCAGCAGCGCAAGTCGCTGACGTACCGCAGCCAGTCGTCGTCGGCCGCGCTGCCGACCTACAACGAACCGGGTGAGCCGGGCGCCGCGCCAGCCGCGACGCCGGCCGTGCCGGGGCTGCCGAACTACGAGGATCCGGGCGACTCGGGCGGCGCATCGGGCGCGACGCCGAACAACGCGCCGGCCGCGCCGGGGTTGCCGCAGTACGACGATCCGGGTGCGGACAATGCGATGCCCGCCAGTGCGCCTGCTGCCGCACCGGCCGCGGCGTCGGCAGCCGTGCCGGCGGCGTCCGGTTCAGCGGCCGTGCCGGCCACGCCGGCCGCACCTGCAAGCAGTCCGGCCGCGCAGTAACGCCGCAACGGCGGCCGCGCAAAGACAAAGAGCGCTGCATCATGCAGCGCTCTTTTTTTGTCCGTACGATCCGTGCCGCCCGCGAATGCCATGCCCGCTGAAGACTTGCGCGGCCGGATTTAAGATGTCGCATGCGCTGTCGCGAGACGCGCCGGCCGCTGAACGACGCATCGCGCTCGCGCAATCGACCCCACATCCCGTCAACCCTTTCCATTGAACATGAACAACACGCACCAATACTGGTTCCTCGCCAAGGAGCATGGCTGGGGGTGGGGGGTTCCGGTTCTGTGGCAAGGCTGGGTAGTGATGCTCGTCTACATCGCATCGCTGGTCGTCGTCGGCAACGTGTTTCGTCCCGACCGCCGCCCCTGGGCATTCTTCTCCGCAGTCATGCTGCTCAGTGCGCTGCTCGTTCTGGTCACGTGGGCAACGGGTGAGCCGCCGCACTGGCGTTCGTAGGAGGCGTCGCGAACGCGGCAGCGTCACGCGCCGTCATTGCGCAAGGGCGAGAGGAGACCGGAAGCGGTCGGATGCGAGGTCACGTCGCACACGCAATGCCTGCGTGCGCAACGAACCCGAAAGAGGGGAGGGAAAAGCGGCGCAAGCCGCTCAGACGACCCGCATTGCGCCCGTACGCTCGAACGCGTGGCGCGCCTGGATCAGCGTGGTGCGTGCCGCGCGCGCGTCGCTTGCGACCTGCAGCAGCGGGCCGAGCTGCGACGGCTGCTTCAGCAATTCACGCAGGATCGGCAGGATCGCCGTGCTGCCGTCGTCGCGCAGGCCGGCGGTCGCCGCGCGCGGCAGCGTGCGCCACGCCGGATCGACGATCGCGCGGCACACCGCAAACGGCACGCCGCGCGCCGCCGCGAAGGCCGCCGCGATGTGCGACTCCATGTCGACGGCCAGCGCGCCCTTCGCATGATGCAACGACGCCTTCTCCTGTTCGCTGACGACCGGCGCACCGACGGCCGCGATCGTGCCACGCGTGACGCGCGCCCACACCGGCGTGTCGTGCAGCGAGGCGACGAGCCGCGTGCTCCACCCCGCATCGGTCTCCACGCGGCCGAACGGCCCGTCGATCGCGCTCGCGATCACGAGCGCGCCAGGCGCCAGATCGGGCGAAAGCCCGCCCGCCGTGCCGAAGCTGACGATGCCCGCGCAGCCGCGTGCGGTCGCGTCTGCCAGCGCGCGTTCGAGCCGGTCGGCGCGCGCAGCGAACACGGCCTCGACGCCATTACCGCGCGCGATGCGCGCCTCGAACGCCATCCCCGTCACCGCGATGACGGGCAATGCGCCGTTGTGTCGTGATACGCCCACCGTTACATCCCGACCGTGACGCGCGTCGCGTTGTCGCGCTTCAGGTTGCGGTAGCGCGCCAGCGCCCACAGCGGGAAGAACTTGCGATAGCCGTGGTAGCGCAGGTAGAACACGCGCGGGAAGCCCGTCGCCGTGAAGCGCGTCTCGTCCCACAGGCCTTCTTCGTTCTGCTGGGCGATCAGGTAGTCGACGCCGCGCGCCACGGCCGGGTTGTTCACTTCGCCGGCCGCCATCAGGCCGAGCAGCGCCCAGGCCGTCTGCGACGCCGTGCTCGGCGCCTGCTCGAAGCCGCGGTAGTTCAGCTTGTAGCTGTCGCCGTCCTCACCCCAGCCGCCGTCCTTGTTCTGGATCGACAGCAGCCACTGCGCGCCGCGCTTCATGCGCGGATCGTCCGGCGTCAGGCCGGCCGCGTTCAGCGAGCACAGCGCCGTCCACGTGCCGTACACGTAGTTCATCCCCCAGCGGCCATACCAGCTGCCGTCCGGCTCCTGTTCCTTCAGCATGTAGTCGAGCGCGCGGCGGGCCGGCTCGCTGTTCAGCGGCGTCTCGCCGAGCTGCGACAGCATCGACAGGCAGCGGCCCGACACGTCGGACGTCGGCGGATCGAGCAGCGCACCGTGATCGGAGAACGGGATGTTGTTCAGGTAGTACTGCGTGTTTTCCGGTTCGAACGCACCCCAGCCGCCGTCACTGCTCTGCATGCCGACGACCCATTCGCGCGCACGCGCCATCGAATCGCGATACGTGTCCGACTGCTTGAGCTTCTGCGCGCGATCCATCGCCATCACGACCACGGCCGTATCGTCGACGTCCGGGTAGTGTGCGTTCGCGTACTGGAACGCCCAGCCGCCGGGCCGCACGTGCGGACGGCGCGAGATCCAGTCGCCGCGCACGTCGAGGATCTGCAGCGGTCGCAGCCATTCGAGGCCGCGCAGCACGGCTTCTTCCGCGCGCGCATCGCCGGTCTCGAGCAGCGCGTGCGCGGCGAGCGACGTGTCCCACACCGGCGACAGGCACGGCTGGCAGTACGCTTCGTCCTCGTGCACGACGAGCAGCTTCTCGAGCGCCTTGCGCGCGATCGCACGGTTCGGATGATCTTCCGCGTAGCCGAGCACGTCGTACATCATCACCGCGTTGGCCATCGCCGGGTAGATCGCGCCGAGGCCGTCCTCGCCGTTCAGGCGCTCGTCGACGAACGACACGGCCTGACGGATCGCACGTTCGCGCGTGTAGCTCGGAAACAGGCCGTCGACCGCGCGCAGCGCATGGTCGACCACACGGAAGAATGCGAACCAGCCGGCGCTCTGGTGGCCCTGGCGCGGCAGCAGCCCGGCGTTGACGGGCGGATCGATGAACAATTCGTCGATACGCACGCCGCGCGGGTTCTTCGCGATCGGGCGCTTCGCGTTCAGCACGAGCAGCGGCACGATCACGGTACGCGCCCAGTACGACACCTTCGACAGGTGGAACGGGAACCACTGCGGCAGCAGCATGATCTCGACCGGCATCATCGGCACCGCGCGCCACGGAATCGCACCGTACAGCGCGAGCTGGATGCGCGTGAACACGTTCGACATCTCGGCGCCGCCCATCGCGTGGATCGCCTTGCGTGCGCGCTGCATGTGCTCGGCGTTCTCGTCGTCGCCGATCACCTTCAGCGCGAAATACGCCTTCACGCTCGCGCTGATGTTCGGCGCGCCGTCGGTGAACAGCGGCCAACCGCCGTCGGCTTGCTGGATGCGGCGCAGATATGTGCCGATCTTCTGTTCGAGCTCGAGGTTCGGCGTCTCGCCGAGATAGTGGACGAGCAGCACGTATTCGGCGGGAATCGTCGAATCGGCTTCGAGTTCGTAGACCCAGTGCCCGTCCGCTTGCTGCGCGGCCAGCAGCGCGTCGGTCGCACGTGCGACGGCCGCGTCGACGCCGGCCGGCGCGGTGCCGGCGGACAAGGTAGCCATTTCGGTGAGATCGTTCATCGGTCCCTCTCTTATTGTGTCTGGAGCACGTCCGCGGCCAGCTGGCCGGAGCGGATCGCGCCCTCGATCGTGGCGGGCAAGCCGGTGGCAATCCAGTCGCCCGCCAGCACAAGATTGGTCCAGCGCGTACGCACGGCCGGACGCTTCATTTCCTGCGACGGCACCGCCGCAAAGCCCGCGCGCGGCTCGACGACGAGCTGCCACGCGGGGATGGTTTCCGGGTTCGCGCCGGTCACGCGCGCGACGTCTTCCCAGATGCGCCGCGCGAGTGTGTCGCGCGGCATGTCGAGCCAGCGGCCCGCATCGCGGATCGTCGCCGCGAGCTGGCCGCCGCCGGTGCGCACCGCGTCGACGATGCCGTTGACGACGGTCGTCTGCTGCGGATTGCCGGCTGGCGATTCGACCGCGAAATATGCGGTCACGACCGCGCTGAACGTGTCGGGCGCGGTGAGTTCGGGCACGAGCGGCCGCGCGACCTCGGGCGGCACGGCCAGCACGACCGCGTCGCCCGGCGCGAGATCGATGCGCTCGCCGCCGACCGAAACCGCATCGACCGCGTTGCCGTGCGCGCCGAATTCGAATGCATCGAGCCGCGAATTCAGCCGGATCTGCGCACCGCCGTGCTGCAGCATCCGCAGCGCCGGTTCGACGAATGCGCTGCCGAGCCCGTGGCGCGCGACAAGCGGACGGCTGCCGGGGCCGCCCGCGGCAAACGTGCCGCACAGCGCGGCGCGTGCGAGTTCGGCGCTTGCGTGGCGCGGCTCGACGTTCAGCACACCGAGGAAATACGGCCGCAGCCAACGATCCCACAGCACGCCGTCGCATCGCATCGTCTGTGCGAGTGAGCGGCCCGTGCGCGCGACCGCGAGCGGCGCGAGCGCGAGATAGTCGAGCGGCGTCGTGCCCGGCGCGCGCGACGCGGCATCGAACAGCCACGACGGCCAGCGCCCGTTGCCGAAGCGCAATGTCCAGCGCTGCTGCGACGCGATGTCCACGACCGCGCATTCAGGCAACGCGGGCCCCGTGAGCTGATCGGCCGCGCCGATCGCGCGCAGGTAGCGCTGCGTCGCGGCTTGCCCCGCGAACACCGTGTGCAGCCCGCTGTCGAGCGTCGTGTTCAGCGTCCCGTCGAACCACGAGCGGCAGCGGCCGCCCGCAAGCGCGTGCGCATCGTGCAGCACGATGCGTCGCCCGCGACGTTGCAGCTCGACCGCGGCCGACAGGCCGGCAAGGCCGGCGCCGATCACGTGGACGGTTCTGGGCATCGACTCGGTCGACTCAGAACAGCGCGTAGCGCGCGGCGATCATCAGCATGCGCGCCTTCGGCTTGCGCAGCGGCGCGCGCGGGAAGGCAAAGCCGCGTGCGATCGCGGCTTCGAGAATGCAGCGATACGCGCCCGACATGATGCGCGGCGCCTTCACCTGCGCACGCGAGCAGGTATCCATCACGGCGTCGGCCTGGCGGAAGTGCTCGAGCGCGCGCTCGACCAGCGTCGCGCACACGCGCGGCAGCGCCGGATCGCGCACGATCGTCGCCGGATCGCTGATCGCGATGCCTTCGCGTGCGAGCAGCTCGCGCGGCAGGTAGCAGCGGTTGATCGCCGCGTCGTCGTCGATGTCACGCAGGATGTTCGTCAGCTGCAGTGCGCGGCCGAGGTGGTGCGACAGCTCGATCCCTTCGGCTTCCGGCATCCCGAAAATCCTCACCGACAGCCGGCCGGCGGCGCTCGCCACGCGATCGCAGAAGAGGTCGAGCGTCGGCTCGTCGGGCGCGCAGATGTCTTCGACGGCGTCCATCGCCATCCCGTCGATCATCGCGTGGAAATCGGCGCGCTGCAGGTTGAATGCGCGGATCTCGCGGTCGAGCGCAACCAGGTGGCGCGGCGGGCGGCCCGCGAAACACGCGTCGATGTCCGCGCGCCAGCGATCGAGGCCCGCGTTGCGCTCCGCGCGCGGCAGGTCGCTGTCGGCGATGTCGTCGACCGCGCGGCAAAACGCGTAGACCTGGAACATCGCGTCGCGCTGCACGGCCGGCAGGATGCGCATCGCCAAGTAGAAAGAACTGCCCGATGTGACGGCAGCGGCGTCGGTTTCTTGTTCGTCCACGACGGAATTGGAAACGGCCAAGACGAGCTCCACGGAGACACCCACGCGGGGCGATTGAAGAAGCCATGCCCGGCTGGGATGGTCAGGGTGTCAAATGCGTGCGAGATATGCGAACGATCGACGCAGACAGGCACAAATTACCGGCCGGAAGCCGGAATTGGGCGAAAGTATAGCAATCTTTGAAGTTCGATGGCGGACACGCGCCACGCCCGGCGGGGCGCCGGAGGCCGCCGGCAGCCCGGTACGGCCGGCCTCGGCGGGAACCGGCGCCGTGCGGCGCCGGCGGCGGGTCAGCCGTAAACGATGTCGCGCTGCAGATCGAGCGCAATGAGCCCCATTTCACGCGTGAGTTGCAGCATCGAGCGGCGTTCGAGGCGTGAGCCCATGAAGCTCGTCACGCGGCCGTCGGGCTCCGCGGTGAACTGGAACACCGCGCCGCCGGTGCCGAACCACGCGCCCGGCACGTCGGGCGATTCCTTCCAGTCGATCTGCTCGAACACGCGTGCGATGCCCGCTCGCACCAGGTCGCCCGGGCCGATCGGCGGCGCGATGTCGCCCAGGTCGTCGAGCGAATAGGGGCCGGGTTTGTCCGGCTTCCGGTAGAAGAGATAGTCGACGTTCATGGGGCGCAATCGCAGGCAAAGCAACAAGTTAGCGTGCTTCGGCACAAATTCAAATCAGATCCGGACGAAATGTTGCCTGCGCGAGACAAGAGGGACGGATCGCGACCGGCCACGCAACCACACCGTGCGTCCGCCTCTGGATACCGGCCGGTTCGTCTAAGATGACACCTTTCTCAAAAAATACGGACACCATGGAGACGAACGACACCGCCACCCCGCAGTCCGGCCATCCCGTTTTCGTGCTCGTGCACGGCGCCTGGCATGGCGCGTGGTGCTACGCGCACGTCGCGGCCGCGCTGGCCGCGCGCGGCCACCTGTCGATCGCGCGCGACCTGCCCGCGCACGGCATCAACGCCCGCTTTCCCGCGTCGTATCTCGCACGGCCGCTCGACAAGGATGCGTTCGGCGCCGAACCGTCGCCGGTCGCGAACACGACGCTCGACGACTACGCGACCCACGTGATGCAGGCCGTCGACGACGCCTATGCGCTCGGCCACGGCAAGGTCGTGCTCGTCGGGCACAGCATGGGCGGCCTCGCGATCACGGCGGCCGCCGAGCGCGCACCGGAGAAGATCGCGAAGATCGTCTATCTCTCGGCCTTCATGCCGGGCTCGGGCGTGCCGGGCCTCGACTACGTACGCGCGCCGGAGAACAAGGGCGAGATGCTCGGCCCGCTGATGCTCGCGAGTCCGCGCGTCGCCGGTGCGCTGCGCATCGACCCGCGCAGCGGCGATGCCGCGTATCGCGACACGATGAAGCGCGCGCTGTATGAAGACGTGCCGCAGGCCGACTTCGACGCCGTCGCGAACCTGATGACCTGCGACGTGCCGGCCGCGCCGTTCGCGACCGCGATCCCGACCACCGCCACGCGCTGGGGCGCGATCGACCGTCATTACATCAAGTGTCTCGAGGATCGCGTGATCCTGCCCGCGCTGCAGCAACGCTTCATCGACGAAGCCGACGCGCTCGCACCCGGCAACCCGACCCACGTGCACCAGCTCGACAGCAGCCATTCGCCGTTCATGTCGCAGCCGGCCGTGCTGGCCGGCGTGCTCGCCGACATCGCGAAAAGCTGAGCGCGGCGGGCGCGGTCTACGCGTAGGCCACCGAACGATCGCGCCCGAGCCGCTTCGCGCGATAGAGCGCGGCGTCGGCCTCGTTGACCAGCACGTCGCTGGTCGGCGCGCCCGTCTTCGCGCATGCACCGCCGACGCTCGCCGTCACCGGCACGCTGACGCCTTCTGCATCGACCGGCAGGCTGCCGATCGCGTCGCGCACCTTGTCGGCCACCAGCATCGCCTCGTCGAGATTCGTGCACGGCAGCAGCAGCGCGAATTCCTCGCCGCCGAAGCGGCCGAACGTATCCTGCGCGCGCACGATCGACGCGACGCGGCGCGCCGTCTCGCGCAGCACGGCGTCGCCGGCCGCATGGCCGAAGCGGTCGTTGATCGTCTTGAAGTGATCGAGATCGAACAGCAGCACCGACATGTCGCCGCCGTAACGCTGCCAGCGCGCGAATTCGTCGCCGAGCCGCGCCTCGAAGAAGCGCCGGTTCGCGATGCCGGTCAGCCCGTCGCGATTCGCGTGTTCGCGCAGCTTCGCGACGGCTTCCTCGCGCTCGCGCTGCATCACGCTCACGTGCGTGACGTCCGAGATCGTCACGCACACGGCCTCGACGTCACGGCCGCGCGTGAGCGGCATGAACGTGCAGTCCTGCTGCATGTAGTCGACGCCGCCGGTAATCGGCCGGTCGTGCTCGAAGCGGAACAGGTAGGGGCGCTGCTCCCATGAACTGAACGCGAAGCTGCCGAGCTGGAACACGCTCTCGAGCTTGCGCGACAGCCACGTGTGCGGCAGGTCCGGAAAGCAGTCGAACAGGTTGCGGCCGAGCACGTCGGCCGCCGGAACGCCGCTGTGATCCTGCATGAAGCGGTTCCACATCAGCACCGTCATCGAGCGGTCGAGCACGAACAGCCCGAAGCCGACCCGCTCGATCACGAGGTCGCTCAGCGACGGGGCGGCGGCCGTCATAGCGCGGACAGCAACGCGTCGAGCGCGTCGCCCATCAACCGGATCGAGTCCTCGGCCATCAGCATGACGAAGTGAGCGCGGAACGTGTGGTCCTCGAGCCCGAAATTCACTTCGAGCAGCAGCGCGACGCTCCACGCGAGCACGTTCGGCTCGAACACGTCGTCGAACGACACGTTCGCACCGAGCAACCCCGGCGGGAAGAACACGGGCTTGCGGCCGAGCTCGTCGAGGATCGATGCGACACACGCGCCCATCAGCACGTTCGCGACGTCGAACACGAGTTCGTCGGGCGTCGCCATCCCGCCATAGACGCCGTCGCCGAACGTGCGGTCGACGACCGACATGAGCCGCGCGACGCCCGACGTGCGGCACAGCACGATCGCTTCGCCCTTGATGTCGGAACGGAAGCCCTGGCGCACGGCGGTCACGTTGTCGTGAATGCCCGTCATCTCGCGCAGCGCGTTGCCCGCGTCCGCCGCTTGCACGACGCGCACGCGCGGCACCGACAATTCGATGAAGCGCCCGAGCAACAACGCAAGCCGCGCGGCGGCGCGGCCCATTGCAAGGTTGGCGATCTCCTGCAACGCGTCGCGTTGCTCCGCCGTGAACACCGATTCAGGCATACAACCCATACTCCTTGAGAATGGGCAGCAATGCCTCCGACGTCACGGGCTTGGCAACGAATGCGATCGCGCCCAATTCACGCACGCGTGCTTGCGCCTGCGGCTGGATATCGGCGGATACCACGATCACGAACGTGTTCAGATCTTCGTGGCGCAGTGTTTCCAGGACCTGATATCCGCTCATGTCGGGCATCGTCAGGTCCAGAAACATCACGGAAGCTTTGCCGTCACGATAGAGCGCCAAGGCCTCGCGACCATTCGCTGCATACGCGACTTCAACGTCCCAGTCTCCCGGCAGCGCCTTTGTCAGAAGTTTGCGAGCGAGCAGCGAATCGTCGGCAATTACAATCGGCAAAGGCATGGGGCGATGCGGTATACGGAATGGTCTCTCTCGCGTTAACGACCGCGCGGCGCACTTCTTTAGGGGCCATGCGTTCGGGCGCGGGCAACCGCCTTGCGGCCGTGCGCGGACGTCGCGACGCAGGTGCGCGCGACGCCCGCGCGGCGATCGCCGGCGGGCGCATATATCTGTCATAGGGAAAGCAAGGCGCGATTCTCGGAGTAAACCGGAGGCGATGCAACTCGCCATTTTCACCATTTCGAACAGAATCGGTCCGATCGCACGCCATTCCGAAAACAGCCGCGATCATTTTCGAGATAAGCACGCAAAATTTTTCCTTGTGTACGTTTGCGCTGCCGGATTCGTCGCGTTTTCAATCTGACAGTTTCCCCCTGTCGGAACCGACAGGATCGTGTCGCCGCGGGCTGCGCGGCCGGCCGTCGCAACTCGTTTATGATGGCAGGCACCTCCGCTTCACCCGCTTCTTCGATGACGTCCGACCGGCCTGCCGACTCCCACGCTCCCGCCTCCCCGCCCGCCGACGACTGGCAGGACGACGGCAGCTACGCGTCCGGCGCACCCGAACACGATTTCGCGGTACGCCGCGTGACGCTGATCGTGCTGCTCGTCGCGGCGATCGTGCTGCCGTGCATCTACGTGGTGGTGATGGCGTACAACGACCTGAATACGCGCGAGGCCGCCGCGAGCGACGTGACGATGCGTACGGTGCGGGTTGCCGAGGAGCACGCGCTCAAGGTGTTCGACCTGAGCGAGACGCTCGATGCGCGCATCGTCGACCTCGTGCAGGACATGGACGACGCCACCGTGCGCACCAAGGAATCCGACATCCACGAAGCGCTGAACACGATCGGCGGCGGCTATCCGCAGGTGGCCGCCGTGTCGATCTTCGGCGCGAGCGGGATGCTGCTCGCCAACAGCCTCTACTACCCGGCGCCGTATGCGTCGATCGCGAACCGCGACGACTTCGCGGGCATCCGCGACGGCAAGGTCATCGAACACATCTCGCGGCTGATGATGGGGCCGCTCAAGCTCGAGAACATTCCGGTGTTCAACACAGGCGTCGCGCGCCGTCATAGCGACGGTTCGTTCGCCGGGATGGTGTCGATCGCGCTGAAGTCGTCGTATTTCAATGCGTTCTATCGCGACCTCCTCGGCGGCGCGAGCACGCCGATGACGATGGCGCTCGCGCGCTCGGACGGTGCGGTGATCGCGTCGTATCCGCCGCCGCCGTCGCTCGCGCACACCGATCGCTCGGTCACGTTCGGCAATGCGCGCAACGATCCGCGCGCAGGCGTCGTGCGCGTGCGCCACGACGGCGCGAGCAGCGAGATCGTCGCGTACCGCCAGGTCGGCAGCTATCCCGTGTACGTGACGTGCGCGTACCGCACGTCGGCGATCTGGCATGAATGGTACGAACACCTGAGCGTGCTGTTCATCTCGATGTTCGCGCCGTCGATCGCGCTGTGGTCGGTGATCTGGCTGTCGCTCAAGCGGTTGAAGGCGGAAGAGGAGGCGTGGGATCGCTGGCAGGCCGAAGCATCGATGCGGCGTTCGATCGAGTCGGCGTACCGGCAGTCGCGCAAGATGCAGGCGCTCGGCAACCTCGTCGGCAGCGTCGCGCACGACTTCAACAACCTGCTGATGATCATCTCGAGCAACGTGCAGATCGCACGGCGGCGCGGTGTCCAGCATCTCGACAAGGAACTCGGCGCGATCGAACGCGCGCTGAAGAACGGGCAGTCGCTCACGCGCCAGCTCCTCGGCGTCGCGCGCAAGCAGCCGCTGCACAACGAGACGATCGACGTCGGGCAATGGGTCGGCACATGCCGCGAACTGCTGAAGACATCGCTCGGCTCGAAGTCGTCGCTGGTCGTTGCGATCGAGCCCGGCGTCTGGCCGATCCGCGTCGACGTCGCGGAGCTCGAACTCGCGGTGATCAACCTCGCGGTCAACGCGCGCGACGCGATGGCGGCCGGCGGCCGCTTCACGGTCGGCGCGCGCAACGTGACGCTGCGTCGCGAGGACGGCTTCCCGCTGACCGGCGATTTCGTGCAGATCTCGCTCGACGATACAGGTTCGGGCATGGCGCCCGACGTGCTCGCGCGCGCCTTCGAGCCGCTGTTCACGACGAAGGCACCGGGGATGGGGACGGGGCTCGGCCTGCCGCAGGTGTTTGCGTTCTGCGAGCGCTCGGGCGGCCTGGCAACGATCGACAGCGCGGTCGGGGCCGGCACGTCGGTGCGCCTCTATTTGCCGCGCGCACGCGCCGAGGACGTCGTCGCGCGGCCGCCGGCCGTCGCGCACGAAGCAGGCACCGGCGCACTCGCGGGCCTGCACGTGCTGCTCGTCGAGGACAACAGCGAAGTCGCGGCCGGCACGGAGGCGCTGCTGTCGCTGCTCGGCCACCGCGTGACCTATGCGCCCACCGCCGACGACGCGCTGCACCTGATCGAGGGCGCGGCCGCGAACGATGCGTTCGACCTCGTGATTTCGGATATCCACATGCCGGGCCGTCTGAACGGCATCGACCTCGCGGAAGCGGTCGACAAGCGGCCTGGGAAGCTGCCCGTGATTCTCGTCACGGGTTATGCGGAGGAACTCGACCGCACGCGCACCGTCAACGTACGCGTGCTGTCGAAGCCGTTCGACATCGCGCTGCTCGACGAAATCCTGCTGGGCATCCGCGAAGCGCGCGACGCGCGGCACGCCGGCGCGTGACCCGCTGCGTGCGGGCCGGCGCCGACGGCTGAACGGGTGTGACGCTCAGGCCGACTTCAGCAGGCGCACCCAGCTCGCATAGCGATCGACAAAGCCTTGCAGGAACTTGCGGGTGTCCTCGCTGACGATCTGGCCTTGATCGTCGATGCGTGCCGGATCGTGCTTGATGAACATCTCGGGTTGAGCGAGCGTCTTCACGTCGAGGTATGCGAGCACGTTGCGCAGATGCTGCTGCGCGAGCGCGGTGCCCACGGCGCCCGGCGACGTGCCGAGGACCGCACCCGGCTTGCCCGACCACGAGTTGGAACCCCACGGGCGCGAACCCCAGTCGAGCGCATTCTTCAGCACGCCGGGAATCGACCGGTTGTATTCGGGCGTGACGAACAGCAGCGCGTCGGCGGCTTCGATCGACTGCTTGAAGCGCTTCGCGACTTCCGGGAAATCCGCGTCGTAGTCCTGGCTGTACAGCGGCAGCTCGCCGATCTCGACGAACTCGAACGAAAAATCGGCGGGGGCGAGCGAAATCACGGCGTGCGCGAGCGCACGGTTCGTCGATGTGCGGCGCAGGCTGCCGACGACGACCGCAATACGATAGGACATGGCATTCTCCTTCCGGTGAGTGAAGAATCGGATCAATTGCTTCCGAACGGGCAATAAAGGTCTGTTTATAGGCAAGCCAGCCCGCGAGCCGTCCCACGGGGCCGAACGGCCGACTTTCCACAAGGTTTTCCACAGAAATTGTGGATAACTCGACCGTTATGTTCTGACGTTACAGATTGCCCACCGCGCGACGCCGTCGACGCGCAGGCCGGGGTTCGGCAAGCATAGCGCAGCACGCTGGCTGGTTTCGTGAAATCGTGACGGAACATGCGTTGCAGGCTGGCGGCGCGCCCAGTAAGCTGCACGCACCGCGATGCGCGCGCCCGGTGGCGCAAGTGCGATCGTTTCGAAACACTGCAACCCAGACATGCCGTCCGCCTACGACGATCCCGTTTATCTCGCGCAACTGCGGCGCGACCTGCTGCGCTTCGCGCGACTCCAGCTCCGCGATGCTGACGCGGCCGAAGACGCCGTGCAGGAAGCACTCGCCGCCGCGTGGTCGCACGCGGGCGATTTCGCCGGGCTGTCGGCCCACAAGACGTGGGTGTTCGGCATCCTGCGCAACAAGTTGATCGACGTGCTGCGCGCGCGGCAGCGGACAGTCAACCTGTCCGCGCTCGACGCCGAACTCGACGGCGAATCGGTGCTCGATCGAGAACTGTTCAAGGAGAACGGGCACTGGGCCGCGCATGCGAAGCCGCGACCGTGGCCGAAGCCCGAGACGCTGTTGCAGCAGCAGCAGTTCTGGACGCTGTTCCAGGTCTGCCTCGACCACCTTCCGGAACAGATCGGGCGCGTGTTCATGATGCGCGAATTTCTCGATGTCGAGATTGCGGAGATCTGCAGCGAATTGACGATGACGACGAATCATTGCAGCGTGTTGCTGTATCGGGCGCGCACGCGCCTGCGAACCTGCCTGAGTGAAAAAGGACTGACGACCGAAGATGCTGCCGGGGAAATGTACTGACATCACGCGACTGCTGTCGGATGCGCTCGACCGGCATCTGACGCTGCACGAACGACTGCAGGTGCGCATTCATCTGCCGACCTGCAGCGGATGCAGAGCCTATCGCGGACAGATTTCGCTGTTGCGGACGGCCGCGAAAGCGGCGGCGGGGCAGGAGCCGAACGATGACGGTTCATCGTCCGGCGAACGCTAGGATACGGCTCGTGTCGCCGCTATTGTTCGCGTCGCGGGCGGTGGATTGCCCGGCGATCGCGTCGGCGTCGAATGCCGGCGCGTACGTCGGGCTGAGGCAATAAGAAAAATACGCTGGCCAAGAATTATTCGAACAACGCTTTCACCGATTCGGGCGGCCGGCCAATGGCCGCCTTGCCGCGATACACGACGATGGGCCGCTGCAGCAGAATCGGATGCGCGGCAATCGCGGCATAGGCCTCGGCGTCGGTTAGATCCGCGCGGGCAAGATTCAGCGTCTTGTACGGCTCCTCGCCGTCACGCAGCATGTCGCGCACCGGGCGAGCGAGCTGCCGATGCAGCGTTTCCAGTTCCTCGACCGTCGGCGGCGTCTTCAGGTACTCGACGACGTTCAGCGGCGCGCCGGTGGTATTCAGCGATTCGACCAACGCAAGCGTCTCGCGCGACTTCGAGCATCGGGGGTTGTGGTAGATCGTGATCATCATTCAGGCCTGGATGGTAGAGCCCTGTATTGTAGCCAGTCTGTGCGAGGGGTTCTGACGGGCGGCTGGGGTGAAATCGGGTGTGGGTTCGGTGTATCGCCGAGGCAGTCGGTGGGGCGGTGCATCATGGCCGGGAGTCGCGAAAGGGAGCGCTTTCCGGGGCGCACGCGTCAAAGAGTGGATGTGTTTATGCGCATAAAGTCGGGCGGTGCGCTATCGCGTGACGAGAGCTATGTCTCTGCGAGCCAACGCATCGTGACTGACTCCGTGCTGAGCGAGTGGTGCGGGAGATAGCGCGAGTGGATTGATTTATGCGCATAAAGCCTGCGATCGTCGGGGGGAGGGGCGTCGCGATTTGGCGCGTGATCGCATGTCGATACACCACGGCACCGAGGGACCGCTATCTCGACATGCGGCCTCGCCACGGCATCGTCGCGCATCGGATTCAGGCACGGCTGCATGTGGCCCATCGTTGCTCACCATCGAGCGTCGCCGGTTTATGCGCATAAACATCGCTCCCGGACCGAGCCTCACGTCGATACATTCGGGTTCAACGACACGCACCGAAGCGGCATGCTTGGTCGGCGCTCGACGATCACACCCCTCGCTCATCAATGCACGGCCATTTCTCCACGAGGTTGATCGCTCGTCCTCGGCCGAGTTTATGCGCACAAACCACCGGCACTCAGACAAGCCCCATCCAACGAAAGGGCAGTGCATCCGGGATATCGCAGAGCGACGTCACTCATGCTCACGATGCTGCCCGCGATTCAACATCCAACGATGTCGCCCATCGACGTCGCCAAGCATCCGCCACACGATCCAATCGAGCCACCAATCTCCTCAGGCTCGTTTATGCGCATAAACCGATAGCCCGAATGGCTAATGCGTAGTTGTTGAACGACAATTTCATTGAAATCCAAATATCGTCCTGTAGAATTCCAACGATCAAAACAGGAGTGAAAATTGGCCGCGGAAATCATTGCAGTCACTCAACAAAAAGGTGGCGTCGGCAAAAGCACGATTGCCATGCACCTCGGCGCCGCGTTCCATGAAAAAGGGAAGCGCGTCCTCGTCATCGACGCAGACCGTCAAAACACGCTGGTTCACTGGTCGAGCGCATCCGGCGACAGCGAAAACGGCATCCCGTTTCCGGTCGTCAACCTTGCCGAAGCCGACGGCCAGATCCATCGCGAGATCAAGAAGTTCATCAACGACTACGACATCATCGTCGTGGACTGCCCGCCGTCGATCACCGAGAAAGTCTCAGGCGTCGTCCTGCTCGCCGCATCGATTGCAGTGATCCCGACTTCGTCGTCGCCGGCCGATTACTGGTCGAGCGTCGGGCTGGTCAAGCTGATCCAGCAGGCTCAGGTCATGAACGAAGATCTCCGCGCGGTCTTCCTGCTGAACAAGACCGAAGAGAAGCGCATGCTGACCCGCGAGCTGAAGCGTGCGCTCGAGGAGCTCGGCTTCCCGTTGCTGAAAACGCAGATCCCGACCCGGGAAGCGTACAAGCAAGCGATGGCGCTCGGTCAGACCGTGCTGCAGATGAACGATCGCGGCGGCAAGCTGGCCGCGGCCGAAATTCGTGCATGTGCCGACGAAATCGTCGCCATGCTGCCCTGACTTTATGCGCACAAAGGAGTCACATGAAACCCTCCCAATTTGCCAAAGGATTCCAAGCGCGCCCGGATATCACGACGAGCGAGAAGCGTACCGCGCTTGATCGGCTCAACGCGATCGACGGTATCGTCAAGTCCGAGACGCCCACGCCTACGCCGACAAAATCCGCAAAGAAAGACATCGCGCCGCCGCCTGCTCCGGAGCTCACGATCGATCCGTCGATCGACGAGTCGCCGCAATATCGCGCGTGGCGCCTCGAGAATCGCTACGCACCGGGCCAGGTGATCGAGCTGTCGTTGAAGGCGATCAAGCATAGCCCGTTCAACCCGCGGCACTTCTATCTGAAGTCGTCGATTGCCGAACTCGCGGTCAACCTCGCGAAGCAGGGGCAGCAGCAGGCCATCCACGTGATTCCGGATTACGACAACCCGGGCACGTATTTCGTCAGCGACGGCGGTCGTCGCGTGCGGGCGCTGAAGGAAGCGAACAAGGAGTCGGTCAAGGCGATCGTGATCGACGTGCCGATCGGCATCCAGAGCTACAAGCTCGGCTACGATCTCAACGTCCAGCGCGATACGCAGACGGTGTTCGACAACGCCGTCGTGTGGCGCCGCTTCCTCGACGACAAGCATTTCCAGAGCCAGAAGGAGCTCTCCGAGCACCTCGGCCTCGACGAGTCGACGGTGGCCGTCGCGCTGTCGATCGGCAAGCTGCCGGAGCCGATCATGCAGGAGATGGTCGTGCGTCCCGACCGCTTCGGCTCGAACATGGCGTATCAAGTCGGCCGCTATCACAACGCGCGCGGTACCGAGGCGACGCTGCGGCTGATCAACAAGATCGTGTCGGACGATCTCAGCACGCGTCAGGTGTCGGATATCGTCAAGGGCCGCGTCGCGGCGCAGGAGACGCCGAAAGTCGCGGGCCGTCAGCGCTATGCGCAGCGTCTCGAGATCAAGCTCGGCGGCAAATCGGTGGGCGACCTGAAGTCGTATGGCGAAGATCGCATCGAATTGCGCCTGCGCGGTCTCCCGAAGGACAAGCGCGACGCGATCCTCGAGCAGCTCGAGCGGATGCTGTTGTCGGAGTGATGGAAACGGCCAGCAGGGCCCGGTGAGGACGCCGGGCCCGCCGGCTTAGGGCGAGGCCGGCGGCGGCCCGTCAACGGGCCTCAGGCAGCCCGCGACTGGTTCAGCGTGAACGACAGCAGGTCGCCGTCGGTCGGCTCGCCCCAGGTCTTCTGGGCCAGCCAGTCGAAAAAGGCCGTCTCGGCCAGCTTGGAATCGAGGCCGCGCTTGCGCCAGTCGTCGCGCAGATGCGAGCCCATCGTCGGCAGTGCCTCCGATTCAAACGACTCGCGCGCCACTTCGCGCTCAGCGTCGCCCTGCTCTTCGTACAGCACCTTCGCTTCCTTGCGGCGGAACGCCGCGAACTCGCTCATCAGACGCGCCTTCAGATCGTCCGGCTGGGCCGCTGCGACCTTCGCAGACGGCGTGCCGGCAGGCAGCGCGTCGACCGACTCGACCGGCGGCGCATAGCCCTTCTTCAGCGCATCCTTGAACAACGCCGGCGCGCTGCGCACCGGCGGCAGCGTCGTGCTGCGCAACCGCTGTTCGGTCATCTGCAGTGCGGCGCGAATCCGGTTCTCCTCGCTGTCGGCATAGAGCGTCTGCGCTTCCTTCAGCGGGATCCCAAGCTTGACCATCCGGTCGACCAGCGTGCTGTCGAACACGTTCGGGTGTTCGTCGAGCGCGAGCATCGGCTGCTTGCGTTCGGTCACGCGGAACTGGATCTCGGCCACCCGGCGCCCTTCGCGGTGCTCGATCAGCTCGACGAAGATGTTGGTGACTGCGTTGACTTCCGCAATCGCGGGACGCAGGTAGTCGCGCTTGAAGTACTTGTACTCGCGCTTTGCCTCGTCGCCGGCTTCCGTATCGGGCGTACCCGACAGGATCGGCCGCCACCATTCCCACGGTTCGCGCATCGTCAGGTGGCTCGGGTTCGTCAGGTAGCGCACGCAAATCTCGTACAGGGCGAGACCGGCGCTGCTGCGCAACTGGCTCTGGAACTGCAGGCTCAGACGCGCATACTGGACCGGGTCGAGCAGCTTCTTCTTGATCTTCGGTGCGAACGAGAATTCGACCCACACGCGGCGGGTCGTCGGATCCTCGAGGATTTCCGCGTCGGCGATCAGCGTCGAGATCCCCCACTTGCGGCCAGGCTTCTGGCTCGACGTCCCCGTGCTCCATTCGACCTGCACCGACACCATGCGGCGCAGGTGTTCCTTCACCAGCGCGGTGTCGTTCGAGTCGAAAGCGGAGTTGGCGACGATGTCCGACAGCAGCGCGCGATAGGTGTCGCCCGAGTCGTCGGCCTGCTGCGCGACGGCCAGCAGGACATTGAACAGCTTGCGAGTGAGGAGCGTGATCTTGCCGCTTTTCGGCTGAATGGCAATCGCCTCGACGGCCTTGCGCAATTCAGCTGAACTGGCACTCACCACATCCACATCGGTTTTCTTGGCGCGCTTCGTCGTGGCCATACGTCGGGTCGGAGGTGAAGTTTCCCGGAAGGATAGCGCCTGCGGTGATGTGCGTCCAGAACGACATGCTCACCATAGCCGGTGAAGCGCGCGTGCAAAACGGCGCTCACCCCAACCACTCCCGAAAACCCTCACCGGTCCGCCATTGCAGCGTTCCGGACTCTTCCAGACGTGCCGCGGGATGCGCGGATTCACAGAATTTCACCTGTGCACGACACGTGCGGAATTCGCTCCCGTATCGGCTCACCTTTCAATTTGTCGTAATTTTGCGACTGCCCGGCCGTGCGTTCGGCACAGGGTTGCGATTGTCCGTTGCTGTGCGTCCCCGATCGCCCCACCGCGGCCTGTATGCATGTACAGGCACGGCTCGCGAGGGGATCGCGATCGGGTCCGGCGTTCGAAAAGACATCGCCGAAACCGGCCCGCACGGCCGAATCGAACCTGATTTGCAGGCCCGGGCGCGCATTGTACAGCGCACCAACAGGATCAGGTCCCGAAAATACTCACCTTGAGCACAGCGTGTTCTTTCGTCCGGATGCCGACGAATGCCCGGCACGCGCGGGATTGGCTGGCGAAGCCTCCCGAAAACGCTCACCTTTTCGAAAAAATGCTGTGCCGCAACGGGCACAGGAATGGCTCCCGAAAAACCTCACCGTAACCGCCACAGTATCAAAAACCTCAATGCGTTCCGATACTTATGCTCAGAAGGCATTTGGCTGTGCACCGCAGACATCCCCCGAAAAGCCTCACCTTTCGGCGTTAATCCTTCATACGACACCGGTATGTCAGCCCCCGAAAAATCTCACCTGTGCCAAAAAGTGGCACAGCAAAAACGAGATTTCTTCCAGTCCTGACGGGCTTTTCGACGAATCCTGCCGCTCACAGGTCCCGAAAAGCCTCACCTTTGACCATTTTTCGGGCAAATTGCATTCCCGAAAAGCCTCACCTGTGACTGCGCGCACAGCCTGTGATCCATGCCCCGAAAAAGCTCACCTTAGCGGGATCAGGCCAGGAAAACCCGGATTTCCCTCCCGAAAAGCCTCACCTTTAGGGCATCACAGGCCCCTGAGCGCACTTTTGCTGTGCAAAATGGCGTTCGCTTCCCGGAAATCCTCACAGCAAAATCCCGCGGAGTCCCGTGAAACCTCACCTTTCGCCAAAACTGCCCAAAAGATGGGCAGAATCGGGGCGCAAAGAAGGTCCTGCAAACGCTCACCTGTGTCTGCACAGGCAGAAAACTGTGCAGACAGGCACGGCGCGGGTTCTGTGGCTGTGCGGCCCCGAAAAACCTCACCTTTGGGAAATCTCGTGTTTCACTGTGATCCCGAATCCGCTCACGATCTTTCCTGCAACGGCTCACGCTGCTCCCCGAACCCAATCACTTCAGCTCCCGCAGAAGATCACCTTGGCTCCCGTAAAACTTCACCTTGTCGGCCGGAAAGCCTTGTTGCATAAGGCTGTGCCGTGGCGTTAACGTTTTTAACTAAGGGTTCAAGGGTGTTTACTTCTAATACTCTCAAGACATCGGCTGACGAGTTTTCCACAGACACCCCAACCCCTGAACACCCACAGGCAATCGGATCCGCTGTCATGTGAAACAAATGCCGAAATTCGGGGTCTGCAGGAAAATGCTTGTGTAACAAGGACTTGGCTGATCTTCTTCGCTTTGTTTCACGGAATCCTTGAGCACAGTCGACCAGATCGGCTCACAGACCCGATTTCTGTGCGAAGCGACGCAAATTCACCACGCCTGCACAAAATTAGTATCAAGAAATACGTATTTCGTTATGATTGCCACATTTCAATGTCTGTGAGCACGGTCATGACCCTGGACGAAATACGCCAAGTCATTCGAGACGAACTGGAATCGCTGCGCGCCAGCGGTGCGCGCCGTCAGGAATTGTCGCTGCATGCATGCAAGCGTTTGTTCTTCGATCTCGGCATCCGGCCGTCGGCCGCCAACGTCCGCGATCTCACCCAGACCGGCAGCGCCAGCGACATTCCGAAAGACATCGACCATTTCTGGGAGCGCATCCGTTCCGCGTCCAAGATCCGGCTCGACGGTGCAGCCATTCCGAAGGCCGTCGAGGAAAAAGCCGGTGCATTGCTCGGGGCACTCTATGAAGAAGCGCTAAAAGCAGCCCGCGACAGTCTCGATGGCGATCGCGAACAGGTTCGCGCCGGCGTGGCCGACGCAGAACAGCGGTTGCGCGACGCAACCGTCCGCCAGGAGACGCTCGAAGGGGCGCTCGCCCGCGGCGAAACCCGAAACGAGCAGTTGCAGGCCAGAGTGACCGAACTCGAGGTTCAACTCGCGTCGCAATCGACGCACGGTTCGGCAAGCGAAGCGACGTTACTCACCACAGTCGCGCGATTGGAGAAAGAACTGGCCGCGGCAGCGGCCCGCATCGACACCGAGCAGGCGCAAAACGCAGCGCTGCGCGACCGGATCGATGCATTGCAAGCCGAATTGCAGCAGCGCACCGAGCACTATGCGCAGCAAATCAAGGACGCCGTGGCCGAAGCCGAGCGTCGCGTCAAACCGATGCTGGTCGAGCTGGACTCGTTGCGCAGCATGGCATCGACCTACCAGAGCGGTTTGCGGGACGTTCAGCGCAAGGAGTTCGATTTCCTGCAGCAATTGAGTTCGGCCAAGGCGCGCGCGGATCGGCTCGAAGAACAGTTGCGCACCCAGGGCGAAGAGCTGGAGCGCGCGACACGCGACGTAAGCTCGCTCCGCGCGAGCCAAGGGATGAATCCGGAAGTCTCCGCGCTGATCCGGCGCCTGGCCGATGCCGGGCAACTGGATGCGGAAGCGTTTTCCGCGATTGGCACCGCGCTGGATCACGACATTCCAGTGCCCACCCAGTGCCCGCATTGCGACGGGGAGCCGGAGCTGTCACACGGTGAAGAGGGGTTTGAAGTGGCGTGCCCGGAATGTGAACACGCTTCGGGCACATGGCCGTCCCGGTTCGAAGCCGTCGCGCGCTTTGCGCATTCCTGACCCGAAGATCGGCAGCACCTGCACAGGTGAGACGATCCGGGACGCTTGAGGTGAGGTTTTTCGGGAGCTGTGAAACGGTGAGGCTGCGCCACGCAAGGCTGCTCACGGATCATGTGCGTGAGCAGCCGTTTCCCGATCAGTGAGTGTCGTCGCTGTCGGTTGCGTCACCGTTGTGGTCGGCCAAACCGTCGCGCCAGTTTTTCCATGCGCGATGCAGGCGGTTCGACGAGATCGGACGCATGAAGCCCAGCCATTTGCCGACGCGCTCGGGCGGCACATCGTGCTCGAACAGCTCGGCCGCGTAGGTATTGCGCAGCGTTTGCGGGCTGGCACGTGCGGTGCGCGATGACGTGAGCCCGGCCGATTCGACGATCGCGTCGATCGCGCGCAGCATCGTCGCCTTGTGCATCGGCCGTCCGGCATGCGATGCGGGGAACACGAGTTCTCCCGGAATCTCCTGGCGCTTGCGCTCGTTCAGCCATGCTTCGAGCAGCGCGATCGCAAACGAGGCCAGATGGGTTTCGCGCGCGTAATCCGGATGCGTCGACTCGATCTGCAGCGACGTGGCGCTCGTATTGATGCAACTAATCGTTAGTGCCCGCGCTTCGCCGGTCTTGATGCCGGCACCGAGAAACGCAGCGACGAGCGCGCGGTCGCGCCGCTCTTTCCAGTAAGCGGAGCCCGATACGCCGATCGGTGAAAACAGATAGGCGAGCAATGTCGCGCGCTCGGCCGGCGTGAGGAAACCGGTCGGCTCGTTGTCGCGTGCCTTGCGCCAGTTCGCTTCGCCATCCTGAGCAATGAAACGGGCCGGGTTGGTCGATGCATATTCGGTGCGCCGGATGTGATCGAGCACCCGCTCGATCAGTCGTAGATAACGCATGCGCTGCGTTTTTCGGATCGACAACTCGCCGACGAAGTTTGCGATGGTGGCCGTGTCGACGGTTGCCAGATTCTTCTGGTGCGCACGCATCCAGGTGAGAAAAGCGCCCCATTGCGCGCGATAGACGTCGGCCGACGAGCGGCGATAGTCCTGCATTGCAAGCCAGGCGTCGAACGCGGTTTCGGGCGAGACGATCCAGTCGGATGCGCCGCGGTCGAACAGATCCTTTTCTTCCGGGCGTGCAGCGGTGTCGGGAGAGGCGGGAAGGGACATGGTGTTTATTCCGTTAGTTGCGTATATGGTAGCCCTTTCCGCAACCTGTCGGGCAGCAAGAGACTGGACCGGCCGCCGTGCGCTGCAGCCGGGGCTTGGCCCTCAGTCGCCCCAGGCCTTGGACTGACGGTGAGCGCGCTCGCGAGGCGCCGCGTCCTGCGACGTGGCCGCAGCTTCATACGCGAGCACCGCGAACGAAAAGACGGCGGGCAGCGCGTTCGAGCGCCCGAAGTCGATCGGATCGTCCGTTTCGGGAAAGGTCATGTCCGACGGTCGTTCGAACAGTTGACGCATGCCGGCTTCGTGCCGGCTGGCAAAGCCGAGGTCGGCGAGCGCCTCGGCCTCGATCGCGTGCAGCAGGCGCCACGTCAGCGGCACGCGCTGGTGGATATAGCGCCCGGCGATATGCCGGACGATCAACTCGAGATCGTGCGCGGCAGCCTTGAAGCTGAGCGCGGCCAAATCTTGTTCTTCTGTCATTGCAGGCTCCTGTCGACCGGGGCGGGCGCCTCGGTGCGCCGGCTCCGGCCCGTGCATGGCGGAATGTCCGTATACTGTACAAACATACAGTATTTTCCGCAACTGGCCTGCGATTGACCTTTTGGCCGACTATCCGCGCCGTCAGCGATGGATCACGATCAGCAATGCCCGCGCCTCGGCCTTGCCGGGGTTGCGGATCGCGTGCGGCTCGTCGGCGGGGTAGCGTGCGGTGTCGCCCACCTTCAGGCGTCGGCTGGCCGCCGCGGCCTCGATTTCCATCGCGCCTTGCAGCACGGTGAGGTGCTCGCGCGTGCCGGGTTCGTGTGCGTTCGATACCAGTGCGCCACCGCCCGGTAGCGTCAGCTCGTACCACTCGAACTTGCCGGCGAGGTCGATCGGGCCCCATACGCGCAACTGGTACCGGCCGTCATGGCCGGCGAGCGTGGGGATGTCGTGCGGGCCGTCCACCCGGATCGTCTCGGGCGCCTTCGGCTGAGAGAACAATTCGTCGAGCGTGATGCCGAGCGCATTCGTCAGGCGCCACGCGACGGCGATCGTCGGGTTGGCCTTGTCGCGTTCGATCTCGGAGAGCATCGATTTCGATACGCCGGCCGCGCGCGACAGGTCGTCGAGCGTCAGCTTGCGCTCGTTGCGCAGCCGCTGGATCTGCTCGCCGACACGCGGCGGCGTGACGGCCGGCGGCTGCGGTGCGGCGCTGGCAGGCGTGCGCCGCGACCCGGAGGAACTTGCCATTTGGATTCCGTTCGCTTAGAGTTGTTCGATATTTCGAATTCTAGTTCGGAATATCGGATAAATGCGGTCAACCGAACGACCGACTATAACAGTAGCAGGCCGTTGCGCCGCCGCCACGAGTGGCGCGTTGCGGAATGCGAAACCCTGTCAGGAGCTTTGCGATGCGTGATGCCTTTCTCGCCCAGGTGCGCGGGACGCTCGACCAGATCCGCGCGGACGGTTTTTACAAGACCGAGCGCGAGATCGCGAGTCCCCAGGCGGCTGCAGTGCGGCTCGCCGGCGGTGCCGGCGTGCTCAATTTCTGCGCGAACAACTATCTGGGTCTGGCGAACGATCCGCGCCTGATCGACGCGGCGAAGGCCGGCCTCGACCAGGACGGCTTCGGCATGGCATCGGTCCGTTTCATCTGCGGCACGCAAACCGTCCACAAGCAGCTGGAAAGCGCGCTGGCCGCGTTTCTCGGCACCGAGGACAGCATCCTCTATTCGAGCTGCTTCGACGCGAACGGCGGGCTGTTCGAGACGCTGCTCGACGAGAACGACGCGATCATCAGCGACGAATTGAACCACGCGAGCATCATCGACGGCGTTCGTCTCTGCAAGGCGAAGCGCTTCCGCTACAAGAACAACGACCTGGCCGACCTCGAGGCGAAGCTCAAGGAAGCCGATGCGGCGGGCGCGCGCCACAAGCTGATCGCGACCGACGGCGTGTTCTCGATGGACGGCATCATTGCCGACCTGAAAGGTATCTGCGATCTGGCCGATCGCTACGGTGCGCTCGTGATGGTCGACGATTCGCACGCGGTCGGCTTCATCGGGACGCACGGCCGCGGCACGCCCGAGCACTGCGGCGTCGAAGGCCGCGTCGATATCATCACGGGCACGCTCGGCAAGGCGCTCGGTGGTGCATCGGGCGGCTATGTCGCCGCGCGTCGCGAGGTGATCGAACTGCTGCGCCAGCGCTCGCGCCCGTATCTCTTCTCGAACACGTTGACGCCGAGTATTGCCGCGGCCTCGCTGAAGGTGCTGGAACTGCTCGGCAGCGACGAAGGCGCGAAGCTGCGCGAGCGCGTGCGCGAGAACGGCGCGCGTTTCCGCCAGCAGATGACCGAAGCCGGTTTCACGCTCGTGCCCGGCGCGCATCCGATCATCCCGGTGATGCTCGGCGACGCGCAGCTCGCGACGAACATGGCCGACAAGCTGCTCGGCGAAGGCGTCTACGTGATCGGCTTCTCGTTCCCGGTCGTGCCGCGTGGCCGCGCGCGCATTCGTACGCAGATGAGCGCCGCGCATACGCCCGAGCAGATCGACCAGACGGTCGCCGCGTTCGTGCGCGTCGGCAAGTCGCTCGGCATCATCTGACGGAGGCACGACCATGAAAGCACTGGCAAAGCTCGAACGCGGCCCCGGCCTCACGCTCACGCGCGTGAAGCGTCCGGAAGTCGGCCACAACGACGTGCTGATCAAGATCCGCCGTACGGCGATCTGCGGCACCGACATCCATATCTGGAAGTGGGACGACTGGGCGCAGAAGACGATTCCCGTGCCGATGCACGTCGGTCACGAATACGTCGGCGAGATCGTCGAGATGGGGCAGGAAGTGCGCGGCTTCGCGATCGGCGATCGCGTGTCCGGCGAAGGCCACATCACGTGCGGCTTCTGCCGCAACTGCCGCGCGGGGCGCCGGCATCTGTGCCGCAACACGGTCGGCGTCGGCGTGAACCGCGAAGGCGCGTTCGCCGAATATCTGGCGATTCCGGCGTTCAACGCGTTCAAGATTCCGCCGGAGATTTCCGACGATCTCGCGTCGATCTTCGATCCGTTCGGCAACGCGACGCACACGGCGCTGTCGTTCAATCTCGTCGGCGAAGATGTGCTGATCACCGGCGCCGGCCCGATCGGCATCATGGCCGTCGCGATCGCGAAGCACGTCGGCGCGCGCAACGTCGTGATCACCGACATCAATGACTACCGGCTCGAGCTCGCGCGCAAGATGGGCGCGACGCGTGCGGTCAACGTCGCACGCGAATCGCTGCGCGACGTGATGGCCGACCTGCACATGACCGAAGGTTTCGACGTCGGTCTCGAGATGTCGGGCGTGCCGAGCGCGTTCACGAGCATGCTCGAGGCGATGAACCACGGCGGCAAGGTCGCGCTGCTCGGCATCCCGCCCGCGCAGACGGCGATCGACTGGAACCAGGTGATCTTCAAGGGGCTCGAGATCAAGGGCATCTACGGTCGCGAGATGTTCGAGACCTGGTACAAGATGGTCGCGATGCTGCAGAGCGGCCTCGACCTGTCGCCGATCATCACGCATCGCTTCGCGGCCGACGATTTCGAGCAAGGCTTCGCCGCGATGCTGTCCGGCGAAAGCGGCAAGGTGATTCTCGACTGGACGGCCTGAGTCGAGTGTCGAGACGGGGTAGTGCGGCGCGTTTGCCGCCTGCCCCGCTTTCGTTTGCACGCGCATCGTCAACATCGATGCGCGTGATTCGACGCTTGAGGTGAGATTATTCGGGAGCTGTGTTCGCATGCGTGAATCACGCCGCGATCACACATCGGTGACTTGCAATCGCACGTTCGCTTCACCTGTCAGCTTCTGCTTCGCTTTGCCCCTCCACGCCGTTCGGCGCCTGCTCTCCCCGTTCCCATACGCTTCCCTGCTTCGCCGGCCGGGCGATCGTTCGCGACGCACCGCACGCGACACCGAATTGAATCGCGACATCAACCGTGAGCCCGCGAACCGCGTCGCGACTCACTCATACGCATTGAGCATGGCGTCCAACGGTGCGCGGATCGCTACTTGTTCCGTTCACCCTTCACCCATCGCGGTTCGAGCTGAAGATTCAACACGACGAGCCAGCGCTTCGGGCATTGCGGCGCAACGTCGACCGGATCGCCATGCGCGCCGGGAACCGTGACGAACCCGTGCTGCGCTGCGAATTGATACGCGCGTAACGCATCCGCTTGCAGCCAGAAGCTGACGAGCGCGCATGTCACGAAGCGGAATAGCAGCACCGTCGCGGCGTCCGGCGCGAAACCGGCGGCGCCCAGCAGGCCTTCGAACGCGAACGCCAGCGCCTGCGCAACCGCGATCGTGACGATCGTCAGCTGCATCACACCGCGCAGTCGAAGCGCCGCACACACACGTGCCTGCCGGGCGTCGAGCTGTGCGCGATCCTTGCCGTCCTCGCGCTTCGGCACCTCGTGTTTCATGACACCGTACCGGCTTGCCGCGCGACCTCGATCTGCGTCGTGCCGCACCCACGCATGCGGTCGTTCGCGATGCCGACGGCTTTGCACAGGATCACGCTGTCGTAGTTGTGCCCCGGAAAACGCATCACGTCGACCGGCTGAAATCCCTCCCGGCGATAGAAATCGACGAGCCGGACCGCCGCATGCGGCGCGTCGAGCGCGAGGTGCGTCGCGCCGCGCGCGGCGGCACGATGTTGCGCAAACGCGAGCAGTGAGCGGCCGATGCCGCGATCCTGCCAGACTGGGTCGACGGCCAGCTGGCCGAGCGTCGCGACGCACCGGCTGCGATACGGATCGCAGCGGGAATCGGGATCGTGCGACAGCATCGTCATCGTCGCGACCAGATGCGCGTTGCCGAGCGCGACGAAGCACTCGCCGGTGAGCATGCGTTCACGCGTCGCCGACGCCGATTGATCGACGCTCGGGCAATTGAAGCCCAGTGCGCCGAGCGGGGCGAACGCGCGATGCAGCAGCGCGGTCAGGGCGTCGTACGAATCGCTGCACGGGTCGAAGCGCCGCACGACGACGCGGCCGTCGAGCCGCTTCGCATAAGCCGCATAGGCGCGCACGGGGCGCGCGGATTCCGGTCGCTGCATGATGTCCTTGTGCCCAGACAGGGTGACCGAAGTGTAGTGAGCGTCCCGTATCGGCTTCAAGAAAAAATGTCGTAAACGCGCGCCGCCAGGCCGCGCTTCAGCCCTCCCGTCGATGGGGCTTTTTCACATGGGTATTGACGATGGAGAACGATCGTTCTACCGTAAACCCATGAACACACCTCACGACTCCTCCGGCGAACCGGGCGTTCGCGACCGGCTGCTCGACGCGGCCGAAGCGCTGATCTACTCGGGCGGCATCCACGCAACGGGTGTCGATGCGATCGTCAAGCGATCCGGCGCGGCACGAAAGAGCTTTTATTCGCATTTCGAATCGAAAGAGGCGCTGGTGGTCGCCGCGCTCGAACGTCGCGACGCACGCTGGATGCGCTGGTTCGTCGACGCCACGCTGGCGCGCGGCAAGGCGCCGCGCGCACAGCTGCTCGGCATGTTCGACGTGTTGCGCGACTGGTTCGGGCAGCCCGATTTTCATGGCTGCGCGTTCCTGAACGCATCGGGCGAGATCCCCGACGCCGACGATCCCGTGCGGGTCGTCGCGCGCGAGCACAAGGCACGGCTGCTGGCATTCGTGCGCGAGTGCTTCGATGCGTATGCCGACGAAGCCGGCCTCGAGCGCCGCGGGCTGGCCCGCATCGCGCGCCAGTGGCTCGTGCTGATCGACGGCGCGATCGGCGTGGCACTCGTCAGTGGCGATGCAAACGCCGCGCGCGATGCGCGCGCGACGGCCGAACTGCTGCTCGATACCGTGTCCCGGTAGCCGGTGCAGCGAATCCGAACCGGCTGCGTTCGTTCGCGGCCAGAACCTGAACAGGAGCAACCCATGTCCGCTTCCCCCGAAGTCCGCCCACCCGTTCCGCCCTTCACGCTTGAAACGGCGCGCCAGAAGGTGCGCGCTGCCGAGGACGCATGGAACACGCGCGACCCGCAACGCGTGTCGCTCGCCTATACGCCGCAAAGCCGATGGCGCAATCGTGCCGAGTTCGTCACGGGCCGCGACGAGATCGTCGGGCTGCTGCAGCGGAAATGGACGCGCGAGCTCGACTACCGGCTGATCAAGGAGCTGTGGGCGTTCGGCGGCAATCGCATCGCGGTGCGCTTTGCGTACGAATGGCATGACGACGCGGGCAACTGGTTTCGTTCGTATGGCAACGAGAACTGGGAGTTCGACGAAAACGGCCTGATGGCGCATCGTCACGCGAGCATCAATGATCTGCCGATTCGCGAGGCGGACCGTCTTTATCACTGGCCGCTCGGTCGTCGTCCGGACGATCATCCGGGGCTGTCCGACCTCGGGCTGTGAGGTTCACGTCGATTCAGCGGAGCGGCGAACGCATCACCGAGGTTCAATGGTGAGGAAATTCGGGAGTCGCTACGCTAAGGTGAGATTTTTCGGGAGGAGGTGAAATGTCGCGTCGAACTGTGTGTTCCGAACAGGTCGACGCGTGATTGCACGGGTGAAGCAGACATGTCGACGCGTAGCGAGCGGTGTGCCTTGCCGCGTGATGCATCTCACCGATCGCACCGGTGAAGCACTGACGATCGGTGTGAGTGAGCGTGACGTGCAACTCACCGATCGGATCGACATCGGCACGCACGCTTCCGAAGAATCTGCACGCGTGCGCAAACGCATCGCGTGTTGCTCACCGCAGACGGATTCGTGAAGTGTCGCCCGGCACGAGCGCCGGGCGCGACCTTCGATCCTCGGCGCTCAGCCCGCGATCCGCGCGGCGATCGCCTCGCCCACTTCCTGCGTGCCTGCATTACCGCCGAGATCGCGCGTATGCGGCCCCGTGCGCAGTACGTTCTCGATCGCGGCGACGATCGCGTCGTGCGCTTCACGTTCGCGGCCCGTGCCGTTGCCGAGGAAGTCGAGCATCATCGCCGCCGACCAGATCATCGCGACCGGGTTCGCGATGTATTGCCCCGCGATGTCGGGTGCCGACCCATGCACGGGTTCGAACAGCGACGGGAACGTGCGGTCGGGGTTCAGGTTCGCCGACGGCGCGATGCCGATCGTGCCCGTACAGGCCGGGCCGAGATCGGACAGGATGTCGCCGAACAGGTTCGACGCGACGACGACGTCGAAGCGGTCCGGCTGCAGCACGAAGCGCGCGCACAGGATGTCGATGTGCTGCTTGTCGACGGCGATCTCGGGAAAGCGTTCGGCCATTTCGGCCGCGCGCGCATCCCACCACGGCATGCTGATCGCGATGCCGTTGCTCTTCGTCGCGACGGTGAGGCGCTTCGCGCGCCGTTGCGCGAGCTCGAACGCGAATTTCAGCACACGCTCGGTGCCGTGCCGCGTGAAGATCGACTGCTGCATCACGACTTCGCGATCGGTGCCTTCGAACATCGTGCCGCCGACCGACGAATATTCACCCTCGGTGTTCTCGCGCACGATCATGAAATCGATGTCGCCCGCGCGGCGGCCGGCGAGCGGCGACGGCACGCCGTCGAACAGGCGCGCGGGCCGCAGGTTGATGTACTGGTCGAATTCGCGGCGGAATTTCAGCAGCGAGCCCCACAGCGAGATGTGATCGGGCACCGTCGCGGGCCAGCCGACCGCGCCGAACAGGATCGCGTCCATGCCTGACAACTGCGCCTTCCAGTCGTCCGGCATCATCTTGCCGTGCTGCGCGTAGTAGTCGCAGCTCGCCCAGTCGATCTCGACGAAGTCGAAGCGGATGCCGAAGCGCGCGGTGACGGCGGCGAGCGCGCGCAGGCCCTCGGGCATCACTTCGCGGCCGATGCCATCGCCGGGGATCACGGCAATCCTGTAGGTCTTGTCGGTCATGCAAATCTCCTTGGCTGGTTGGCCGGCTGCCGAGGGAGGCAGCGGGCCGTCACGTCATTCTATTTATTTCCATCCGGATTAAAATCGCGCGAAAGGTTAATCGACTTTCCACGAATCGTGAACAAATCCCCGAATCTCGACGACCTGCGCGTGTTCAGCCTGGTTGTCCGCCTGGCGAGCTTCAGCGCGGCCGCCGAGCAGCTCGCGGTGTCGCCCGCGTACGTCAGCAAGCGCATCGCGTTGCTCGAGGCGCAGCTCGGCACGCGCCTGCTGCATCGCTCGACGCGTCGCGTGAGCGCGACCGAAGCAGGCGAACGCGTATTCGCGCGCGCCGAGAAGATTCTCGACGACGTCGATCATCTCGTCGAGGACGTGTCGACTACCCGCACGGTGCCGCGCGGCACGCTGCGCATCTCGAGCAGCTTCGGCTTCGGCCGGCATGTCGTTGCGCCGGCGCTGCTCGACTTCAGCGCGCGCTATCCGCAACTGAACGTGCGGCTCGATCTGTTCGACCGGCTCGTCGATGTCGCGGGAGAGGGCTACGACCTCGACGTGCGGATCGGCGACGAGATCGCCGATCACCTGATCGCGCGCCGCCTCGCCGCGAACCATCGCGTGCTGTGCGCGTCGCCCGACTATCTCGCACGACGCGGCACGCCGCGCTCGCTCGCGGATCTCGCGTCGCACGATTGTCTTGCAATCAAGGAGCGCGACCATCCGTTCGGTATTTGGCGATTGAATGTGCGCGGCGAGACGGTCACGGTGAAGGTCGGCGGCGCGCTGTCGACGAATCATGGCGAGGTGGCCGTGCAGTGGGCGCTGGCGGGACGCGGGATCGTATTGCGGTCGATCTGGGAGGCCGCGCCGCTGATCGAGCGCGGTGAACTGTGCCGCGTACTGCCGGACGCGATCCAGCCCGCGAACATCTGGGCTGTGTATCCGGAACGCGTCGCAGCGTCGGCGAAGGTGCGCGTGTGCGTGGATTTTCTGGTGGAGACGCTGGCCGGCCTGAATGCAGCAGCAGGTGACGATACGGCCTGAAATCGTCTAAAGGTGAGCTTTTACGGGGGGGGCGCAGGCACCGAAGCAGCGCTGGATGCGACGGCGAGCGGCCCGACGGGCGGGCCTGCGATGGCGCCTGCGGGAGACTCAGGCCGCGCTCGATGCGTCGAGCATCAGGTCGAGATTCTGCACGGCTGCACCCGATGCCCCTTTGCCGAGATTGTCGAACACGGCGGACAGCAGTACCTGACCGTGGTCTTCATTGACGAACACGCCGAGCCGCAGGTCATTGGTGCCGTTCAGCGCTTGCGGATCGAGATGCGTGATCGCGCGGGCGTCGGCAAGCGGCGTGACGTCGACGTGACGTGCGCCGGCGTAATGGTGCGCGAGGCACGCATGCAGCTGCTCACCGGTCACGCCGGCCGGAAGCAGGCGCAGTTCGATCGGTATGGTGAGCACGATGCCTTGCCGGTAGGCACCGTAGGCCGGCACGAAGAACGGCCGGTGTGCGAGCCCGGCGTGCAGCCGGATCTCGGGGGCATGCTTGTGCTCCAGTGCCAGGCCATACACCTGCAGCGGCAGCCCGCGTGCGGCGGCGTCACCCGATTCGAATGCTTCGACGGCCGCCCTTCCACCCCCCGAGTAACCGGAGACCGCATGGATGCTCACCGGGTAGTCGCGCGGCAGCAGGCCGGCCTGTTGCAGCGGGCGCAGCAGGCCGATCGCGCCTGTCGGGTAGCAGCCCGGATTGGTGACGCGCTTTGCGTGTGCAATGTTCCGCGCGTGTCCTTCGGCCATCTCGGGAAAGCCGTAGACCCATTCGGGCTGCGTGCGGTGAGCGGAACTCGCATCGATCACGCGTACCGCCGGGTTCCGGATGAAGCCGACCGCTTCGCGCGCGGCCGCATCGGGCAGGCACAGGATCGCGATATCGCATGCGTTGAGCGCGTCGGCGCGCCGCACGGGGTCCTTGCGTTCGGCAGCCGGAAGCGTGAGCAGCCGCAAGTCGGCGCGCTCGCGCAGGCGCTCGTGAATCAGCAGTCCGGTCGTGCCCTGGTCGCCGTCGATGAAGACAGTGGGGAAGCTCATGATGGTCGTGTTCCTCGCGTTCGGTCGTCGGGGGAAAGCCGTATCGTCCGCCGAACGCCTAGAATAGGAAAAGTTGAATTTACTGACTATCTGATTCAGCTTTCCTGAACGAGAGGTGTTTGATGCGCGAGATCAGTCTCGACCGCTTGCGTACGCTGGTCGCGATCGCCGACCAGGGATCCTTTGTCGCGGCAGCGCAATGGCTTCATCTCGCACCGCCCACCGTCAGTCTTCATATTGCCGAGCTGGAAAGCCGCGTCGGCGCGCCATTGCTGTCCCGCACGCGCGGAAACGTGCGGCCTTCGACGATCGGTGAAGTGCTGGTGGAGCGGGCGCGGCGTCTGCTGGCCGAAGTCGAATCCACGCTGGACGACGTGCAGCGGCAGGTGCAGGGGTTGACCGGGCGCGTGCGCCTTGGCGCATCGACCGGGGCGATCGCGCATCTGTTGCCGCAGGCGGTGGCGCGGCTGCGCGAACAGCATCCGGATATCGACGTCCAGATCGCGGTGCTCACGTCGCAGGACACGCTGGCGCGCCTTGCGCAGGGCACGCTCGACGTCGGTCTGGTGGCGTTGCCGCAGGCGGCGGTCGCGGGGCTGTCGATCCGCGCGTGGCGGCGCGATCCGGTGATGGCGTTCCTGCCCGCGGACTGGCGGCTTCCGGCGCGCGTGACGCCGTCCTATCTGGCAGCGCGTCCGCTGATTCTCAACGATGCGACGACGCGCCTGTCACGGCTCACGACGGAATGGTTCGCGCTCGGCGGCCACCGGCCCGAGCCGCGGATCGAACTCAACTACAACGATGCGATCAAGAGCCTGGTCGCCGCAGGTTACGGTGCGACGTTGCTGCCGCACGAGGCCGGTGCGCCGCTGCCGGATGCGCGCATCGTCATGCGGCCGCTACGCCCGGCGTTGTGGCGCGAACTGGGTATTGCCCATCGGGCCGGCCCCGTCGAACGGGCGACGCAGCACGTGCTCGACGCGCTGTGGGCGCTCGGCGCGCGATAGCGGAACTTGGTGCGGTTTTGCCCGTGTGGGCCAAACGCGCGTCGTTCAGAGCCGGTTGTCCTTCGCGAGCGTCAGTACGCGCGCCCAGCGCTGCGCATCGCGCTTGTCCGTCATCGGCAGCTTCCATTCGCTGTGCACGGCGTCGCGCACGCGCACGACGAGATGCCAGCGGCCGCCGATCGGCGCGACCTGGCAGCCGTCGAGCTGCGACAGCGTATAGCGGCCGTCGGCGCCGTCATGCGACAACCACAGCAGCCCTTGCGTTGCTGACAGGCGCAACTCGCCCCACGCGCGATGCACGATGTGCGTCCAGCCTTCTTCCTTCGTATTCGGTGCGACGTCGCGGCGGCGTTTGATCCACCACGCGACCAGTGCGATCACGATTGCGGCGGCGAGCACGGCGGCCGCGATCGCGACCGGCTGGCCGAACTGCGCGGCGATGACGTGAAACAGGTGAACCGCGCCCCATCCAATTGCGATGAGCGCGAATAGCGCAATGAAAATCGGCATGTCGAATCTGAAAGGAGAACGGCCCGGCGCATGCGTCGCGCCGGGCCGCCGGACACGGCATTACCGGCGGCGGTGAATGTCGTGCGTGACGAAGCCCGCGTCGTTGTTGGGCAGCGCGAGGCCGTCCTTCACTGCGAGCGTCTTGCGGATGTCGTCGAGACCCGCGGACCAGTGGTCGCGCATCGTCGACAGACCGAACTGATAGTCCTTGTAGTGATGCTCGTACGCTTTCTGCTGGTAGATCAGGTGCTGGATGTTGTACTTCTTGCTGCACGACATCGCATCGGCCTCGATGCACCACGGATCGGCCTTGCGCTGCTCGTCCGGTACCTGGTCGAGCACGTGGCGCAGCACGTTGCGGTAGCGCTGCTCGCGCTGCAGCGTGTCGGTCACGAAACGCGTGCGGCTCGAATACTGCACGTCCTTCGTGCGTTCGGCGACGTCGGCCATCGTGCGCGGCAACGGCCCGCGTGCGCTCCACAGATCGACCTGGAACGCGAGCGTGTCGCGGCGCGGCCGTGCGCGGAGCACTTCCATCAGCGGCGTATTCGACACGACACCGCCGTCCCAGTAGTACTCGCCGTCGATCTCGACGGGCGGGAACGCGGGCGGCAGCGCACCGGACGCCATGAAGTGCTCGGGCGCAAGACGGATGCGCGAGTTGTCGAAGTACACGAAGTTGCCGGTGCCGACGTTGACCGCGCCGACCGACACGCGCGTTTCGCCCGAATTGATCCGGTCGAAGTCGCACAGCTTCAGTAGCGTCGTGCGCAATTGCGACGTGTCGTACCAGCTGATTTTCTCGGGATGGTCCGACACGCCCGGCAGCGGCGGCGGGAAACGCGGCACGAAGAAGCCCTGCTGGCCCTGCATCATCGCGCTTGCAGCTTGCGACGCGGTGAAGAACGTGCGGATCTGGTCGATGCTGTTGAACAGCGCGAATTCGAACGCGGCCGGAATCGTCGGAAAGAACGCCGGCTGGCAGATCGTTTCCCAGAATTCGCGCAGGCGCTCGACGCGGTGCTCGGGCGCATTGCCGGCGATCAGCGCGGTGTTGAGCGCGCCGATCGAGATGCCCGCGATCCAGTCGAGCGGAACGCCCGCCTCGTGCAGCCCTTCGAACACGCCGGCCTGATACGCGCCGAGCGCGCCGCCGCCCTGCAGGACGAGCGCGATCGTCTCGTACGGCAGCGACCGCGCGGGGGCCGGCGCGCCGGCTTCGTGTTGCAGGTCCGCCGCATCGACGGCCTGCTTTTCGGTGGGGGCGCGGGGCTTCACTGCATGAACCAGCCGTGGCTGACGACGAACGACTGGCCCGTGAGCGCTGCGCTCGGGAACGCCGACAGGAACAGCACCGTCTGCGCGACGTCCTGCACCGTCGTGAACACGCCGTCGACGGTGTTGCCGAGCATCACCTTCTTGATCACTTCTTCCTCGCTGATGCCGAGTTCCTTCGCCTGCTCCGGAATCTGCTTGTCGACCAGCGGCGTGCGCACGAAGCCCGGACACACGACGTGCGAGCGCACGTTGTGCTTCGCGCCTTCCTTCGCCAGCACGCGTGCGAGGCCCAGCAGGCCGTGCTTGGCCGTGACGTACGCCGACTTCAGCGGCGACGCTTCGTGCGAGTGCACCGAACCCATGTAGATCACGACGCCGCCGCGATCGTCCTTGTACATGTGCTTGAGCGCGGCCTTCGTCGTCAGGAACGCGCCGTCGACGTGGATCGCCTGCATCTTCTTCCAGTCGGAGAACGAATAGTTCTCGATCGGATTGACGATCTGGATGCCCGCGTTCGACACGAGGATGTCGACCGAGCCGAATGCTTCGGCCACCTTGTCGATGCCGCTGTTCACGGCTTCCTCGTTCGTCACGTCCATCGCGACGCCGATCGCCTTGCCGCCCGCCTTGATGATCTCGTCGGCGACCGCGTTCGCGCCGTCCTGGTTCAGGTCGGCGATCGCGACGGCCGCGCCTGCCTTGGCGAGCTCGAGTGCGATTTCCTTGCCGATGCCGCTCGCGGCGCCCGTGACGACTGCGGTCTTGCCATTCAGGTTGCTCATTTCGAATTCCCGTGGTGAAAGGATTGACAGGGAGAAAGGACTGCGGACGTGTTACTGAGCCAGGTAATCGTAGACGACTTCGCCGAGGCCCAGCGTCAAATCTGCGACCAGGTGCCGGGCTTCGACGATTTCGAGCACGGGCAGGTCGGCTACCGGCGCGAGCGCGTGCGGCGCCAGCTCGAGCGAGGCGGGGCCCGTCCACGCGCCCTTCATCTTGATGTCCTGCATGTAATAGCGCACCAGTTCGCAGACGCGCGCGGTGCCGTCGACGTGCGGGATGATCTTCAGCAGGAAATTGGGGCCGGCGAGACGCTTCGTCTGCTCGTCGATGTCGAGTTCCTTGTGCTTGTAGCCCATCGTGCCGGTGGCGACGCGCACCTTGCCGTAGTCGAGCGTGCCGAGGAGGTGGTCGGTGTTCACGTGCAGCGTGGGCGACGCGAGCTTCTTCGGGAAGCCCCACAGCTCGCGGCCGCCGGCGATCGGCGGGTGATCGTCGAGATACATCGCGAGCGTGTAGCCGCCCGGCTGGCCGTTGTATTCGACGGGGATGACCTGGCCGCTTTCGGTGTAGTCGCCGAAGCCGGTCGAATCGGCCATGCGAATGAATTCGTAATGCACGAGCGGCTCGGTGACCTGCAGCGGCTCGGGGACAATTTCACGGAGACGGTCCGGATCGGTGCGATACGTGATGATCAGAAACTCACGATCGACGAAACGGTACGGGCCCATCGGGAAGGCAGGGCTGGTCAACGGCATCGCAAACGCTTTCGATCGGACATCGCTGGGTTTCATGCGGACTCCTTGTTGTTGATCGCTTCGTGGATGAGTGCTCGTAAGCTCGTAATCCTATGCCTGTGCGTTGCCGTTGTGCGATGCCGCATATGGAATTAATTGTTGCCGATTTCGAATAATTTGCGGCGTAAATATTGAGACGAACGGCGCTAACGGCAGGGATGGCGCCCGGCGGCGCGATGGTCGCACGCGTCGATGACGCCACGATGTGAAAAAGGTGAGTCTTTACGGGAAGCCGGGTGAGTCTTTACGGGAGACAGTCGCGCGGGAATATGACAATTGTGTGAACTTGTGTTGCAGTGCAGGCTCTAAGTGCGTTCGCCGCAGCGGGATTCGCGCCGGCGGCCGCATTAAGCATCGCTTAAGCGGGTGCGCCCTAGCATCGTTCGTATCAGGCCGGGCAACCGGTCGAATTTTTTACGCCCCACGCAACCGGATTCATGCAGAACCTCAATCTCACCCTCTTTTCCGCCATCAACGCCGGGGTTGCGCCGCAGCCGGGCGTCGCCCGTCTCGCGATTTTCGCCGCCGACTGGCTTGTCTACGCACTGCCGGCCATGCTGTTGCTGACCTGGATCTTCGGCGCGCGCCCGACGCGGCGCCAGGCGATCGAAGCCGGCGTCGGCGTATGCGTGGCGCTCGCGCTCGCGCAGGTGATCGGGCATTTTTGGTTCTCGCCGCGTCCGTTCATGGCCGGCGTCGGCACGCAACTGATTCCGCACGCGCCGGACAGCTCGTTTCCGAGCGATCACATGACGTTTGCGTGGAGCCTGGCTGTGGGCCTGATGCTCGGCGGCTCGACGCGCGTGACCGGGTTCGTGATGGCCGCGATGGCCGTGGCGATTGCGTGGGGGCGCGTCTATGCGGGCGTGCACTGGCCGTTCGACATGGCGGGCGGTGTGCTGGTCGGTACGGCCGGCGCGCTGGCCGCGCACCTGTACGGGCAACGCGCGATCGCGCTGCTCGAACGCCTCGGCGATGCGGTACACGCGGTCGTGATGGGGCGCCGGCACGCGCCCTGAGTGAAAGGAAATCGGGCAGGACGCCGTCAGCCGGGTGTCTTGACCGATTCGGCCGATGCGGACGGGCCGCCGCCCGCATCGTGCAGTTCAGGCGTATCGGCCGGGTGCTGAGCGGCATCGCGATCGAGGGCGCTTTCCTTCAGGATCGCGCACATCGCGACGAACAGCGCGAGTACCACCGCGGCGAGGCCGCAATAGCCGACGATCTTCAGGTTGCGAAGGAAAGGCGAAGCGTGGCTTTCTTTTGTCATGACCGGGCGCTCCTGGGCGGGCTGCGGCGGCTGTCGCCTGACAGCGGCGTCGCACACACAGATATATACCAGCCGCGATACCGGTGCCAAGCCCGCTGGTGCGCGGACGCCACGATTGTGTCATCCGCCGGTCAACCGGGTGCCCCCTTGCCGGGCGCCCGTATCCGTCAGTCTTCCAGCGTTTCGTGCACGGCCGCCGCGCCGCGCTTCCAGTACGCCGCCGCGCGGATACGCGACTTGTCGATGCCGCGCTCGCCGGTCAGATGCTGGCGGACCGCGCGCATCGACAGCGCTTCGCCGGCCGCCCACACGTAGCCGTCGCCCGACGACGGCAACGGCAGGTCGCGAACGGCGTTCAGCAGCGCATCGCCGTCTGCTGCGTCGGCTTCGGCGCGGAAGCGCCAGACTTCATGCACGTCGGCGCGCGTGTCGAACGAGATTTGTGCGGCACGATCGGCGACTTCCAGCACGACGGCCGCACGCGCACCGGCCGGCAATTCCTCGAGACGCCGCGCGATGGCCGGCAGCGCCGTATCGTCACCGATCAGCAGATGCCAGTCGAAACCGGTCGGGACGACGAACGAACCGCGCGGGCCGCCGATACCGAGCCATTGGCCGACACGTGCCTGCGCAGCCCATTGCGACGCGGGGCCCGGATGGTTCAGCACGAATTCCAGATCGAGTTCGCCGGCGGCGCGGTCGAAGCGGCGCGGCGTGAAGTCGCGCGCGACCGGCTTCGGCTCGCCTTCCGGAAACTCGGGGCCATTCGCGCCGAGCGTCGGCATTGCAGGCCGTTCGGCGCCGGGCGGCGGGAAAAACACTTTCACGTGATCGTCGAACGACGCCGATTCGAAATCCGCGAGATCGGGACCGCCGAGCGTGACGCGCAGCAGGTGCGGCGTCACGGCATGCACGCGCAGGACCTGCAGCAGGCGGAATTTGAGGGTATGGCGCACGCGGGTCACGGTGCGCTCGGATGTGTTCTGCATCTATCCGTTCTCCTTGAGTGGTGACGGGGCAGCGCGGATCACGCGCCGGAGCCGCCTTCGATTTCGGCCGTCGCGCGGCGCATGATGGGCCGCGATGCGGCGTTGTTCGTCGGCATCGGCAGCGCTCTTGTGCAGCAGCGCGCGCTTGAGCGCGAGGCGTGCCTCGACGAACTCGGGCAGCCAGCCGGCCTGCGATTCGTCCGGTGCTTCGTTGCCGGCCGATTCCCCGGCGAACGCGCGGCGCATGAATTCCATCTTGCGGGCGAGGTGTGTGAGGCGGGCGAACAGCGTGTCGACACGCTCGCGCTGCGCATCGAGATGCGCGCGGCCGGCGTCGGTCAGCGCATAGCGCTTGCGGTTGCCTTCCGCCTGCGACGCGACGAAGCCGACTTCTTCGAGATACGTGAGCGCCGGATACACCATGCCGGGGCTCGGGCTGTAGAAACCGTTCGAACGCGTGTCGAGCGCCTTGATCAGCTCATAGCCGTGGCTCGGCTGCTCGGCGACCAGCGCGAGCAGCAGCAGCTGGAGATCGTCGGAGCTGAACTGGCGGCCGCGCGGCATGCCGTCGTCGCCGAAATCGCCAAAGCCGCCGCCGCGACCGCCACGGCCTCCGAACGGGCCGCCGCCGAACATGTCGTGGCCGCGACGGTGGCGGCCGATCGCGTACCAGAGACCGGCGAACCAGTCGGGGCGGGCATGCGCACCATGACCGTCGCAACGGTCATGGCCGCGGAAGTGGTTGTGTCGCATGATCCTGTCCTATATGTCGAAAAACATATCTAAAGATATATATCGAAAGATAGGTCGTCAAGGGGAATTATTTGGGGTTGGATGAGGTGCGGCGGGAGATCGGTGCTGTCGTTTCGAGGATCCCGTTGGTCGCTTTTCTCGGCGATGTTGTCCGAGTCGCTATCGAGGGGGCGCACGTTGGGTCCCGAAAATTGGACGGAGGCGCTGTCGCGGGATCGCATTGCACGTCCCGAGTACGCGCAGCGTGCCTTCGAACGGCACCTGCGGCGTGGCTTTCCGCGAACGTGACGTGCGGCCTGCATGCTTACGAGGTGCGAACGGTTCGATTGCGGCCACGTTTGCGGTGACTTGCAAGCAATCGTTGTTCTCCCTGCAAAATAAGGATATCGAAATGATTCTGGCGTGGTTTCGACACGATCCAATCGTGTTGGCGCTGACGGACGCAAGGTAACCCGATAGACCCATTCTCGAAGGAGCGGCGCAACCGGAAGCGGTTTTATCTGGCAAGCGCGGATTCACCGGCCGGCTGTTCGATAGACCTTTGCTTGAGTGAATTCCGAAAGGCGAGTCGATATCACCCGCTCATTCCACCTCTTTGCGTCTGAACGCCTGATCAGGACGATCGGTCAGGCTGTCGTCGGCACGCGTCACGTGGGTGACCGGGTGCAACGATGTCGATGCGGATGGTCTTCATGTCGAGATGTGGTGATCGACGGCCTGCCAGGTGCGTCTTACCGCGCAATCGCGCCAGTGTCGCCAGATCCCGGCGGCTTCCTTGCTAATCCCGCACGCCCTGCGCCGAACTCATGAAGTTGACGCTGATTCGTGCACCGTCGATTTCCGGCTCTTTGGGCACACAGTGCACCCAGTCCTGCTGGGAGCGCCCTCCCATCACGACCAGATCGCCTGAGGAGGGTTTGAAGGTCACGGAGCGGCCGCCCTTGATCGGCTTGATCAGGAACCGGCGGGTCGTGCCGAGCGTCAGGACGGGTACGATGCAATTCAGCTTCCGACAGGAGCCGTGATCGCGGTGCCAGCCTGTACTGTCTTGCCCCTTGCGATAGAGGTTCATCCACAGGCCGTCGTATTCCACACCGTAGTGATGCGATAACGCACGGACAACCTGCAGCAGGCGCGCGTCGGGCACATCGGCAACATTCTTGTAGACCGCCGTCATGCGTGGCTCGCGAAACACCTTGTTGAACATGCGCCGATCGTGCTCGAGCCACGGGACGCTGTTGCGCAACTGCTCGTAGAGCTGCGAAGCTCCCGACATCCATCCCGGCACGATTTCGATCCAGGAATGAGCGTCGAGATCGAAACGTCTTGCCGATCGAAAGGACTCGTCTATCGAGAATTCGGTATCGCTGCACCCGAATAAATCGCTCTGGGCATGTACCGTATCCAGGATCCGTGTGATTGAATTCATCGTGCAAATTGATCGCTTCCGGTGGTGACGAGTCACGCGACCCGGAGAGGCGTTGATCTAAGTAGTATTCAGATTGAAGCGCTGCGATCCATGGCATGCCACGCACGCAGCACCGAATAGCCGCGCCAGGGCCGCCATTTCTCGGCAGCCTGTGCCGCGGCACGGGCGCTACCCACACCCAGGGCCTTTTGCAGCGCGATGTCGCCGGCCGGAAAGGCGTCAGGCCAGCGCAGCGCACGCATGGCGATGTACTGTGCGGTCCAGTCGCCGATGCCGGGCAGCGCACATAATTCGGCGCAGGTCGCCGCGACGTCTACGCCTGGATGCAAAGCGATGCGCCCCTCCAGTACGGCGTGAGACAGCGCATGCAACGCGGTCTGACGTTGTCGTGTGATGCCCAATCGGCCGAGCTCGTCGCCAGTGGCAGCGGCCAAAGCAACTGGAGTGGGAAAAAGGCGATCCAGGCCCGCGACAGGCGTTTCGATCGGATCGCCGAAGGCCGCAACCAGGCGCGCCCCCAGTGTGCGTGCAGCGGCCACCGTGATCTGCTGACCCAGCACGGCGCGCACCGCCAGTTCGAAGCCGTCCAGTGTGCCCGGCACCCGCAAGCCTTCACCCAACGGAAAGGTGGCGTGCAGAGCCGCATGGATGGCGATCGGGTCGGCGTCCAGATCGAACGCGGCGCGCACACGGTTGATCACGGCTGGCAGGGCGGCGGCCAATGAATCGCTGATCGTCAGCACGGCCTGGGCGCGATCTTCGTCGAAGCGTGCGCGCAACCAGCCGCTGCGAGCCTGCGTGCCTTGCAAAAGCCGCAACGTTCGCGTGTATTCCAGACCCGCGACCTGCTCCACGCCGGGCAACGCACGCAGGCGCAAAAAGCCCACCATCGCCTCCACGTCATAAGGAGGCCGCCAGCCCAGTCTCACGCTCACGCCTTGGCCGTCGGATGTGGCCTTGGCCCGGCGCAAGGCGCTGGGATTCAGGCCGTAGTGGCGCGAGAAGGCATCGTTGAAGCGTCGCACGCTGGAAAAGCCGCTGGACACCGCGACCTGGCTCATCGGCAATTGGGTATCGGCAATCAGCTGCTTGGCAGCCAACAGCCGGCGTGTTTGAAGGTACTGGAGCGGCGAGACACCAAAGTGTGCGTCGAAAATGCGCCGCAAATGGCGGTCGCTCACGCCCAGCCGTTGCGCAATGCGCGGCATCAAGCCGCCGGCCGATCGACCGAAGGCCGGGAGCGCCGGGGTCATGAATCTCCAGGCGTCCGGTTCATCCATCAAGCGCGCCGCCTGCAGGGCCAGGATGCGCGACGCGTCCTCCGTGCTCCAGGACGCCGCGCGCGGGGCCAATTCGGGGCGGCAACGCAGGCAAGGCCTGAAACCTGCCGCTTCGGCTTCTGCCGCATGACGATAGAAGCGGAGATTCTCGCGACGCGGCGTCTTCACACGACATACCGGACGACAGTAGATGCCGGTGCTGGTGACGGCCGCGAAAAAAGAGCCGTCGAAGCGCGCGTCGTGCGCCTTCAGCGCCAGGTAGCAGGCGTCGCTGTCGGGGGTGTCGATGGGGGTAGGCATGAGTGAGATCGTATATCTTGGACGCCCACGACGTGCGCCATTTTCGGACATCTGGTCTGGCGGTCCGGCACCCACAAGCTCCCGGCATCTCGAGCATCCGGGGCAGCGGGAAATGATTGTGCAGTTCAGCCCATCCAGCCTCACGGAGCGCGATATGCGCTTGACGGCTTGTCCGGCCTTGCAGCGCCGAAAGCACGAGCAAGATACCGATCGTCGCGAATGTGAAGGTGATCGACATGCTCAACGCCGAACGCGAACTGCAATGGCTTTGGCGAAGGGAAATGATTTGCGGCGCCTATGTCCCTCGTTGGGTTGAACTGAAGGACATGGATGGTAATCCTCTGGGTTTTGCAATCACCTTCACCATCGATACGTCTGCGCCCCAGTACGCAGGCAATCTCGACCAGATGATCGTGGTCCACCGATTGGCCACTGCGTCCGGAGGATTGGGTAGTTCAAGCGACTATCTGTTCCGGACGTGTGAAGGCTTGCGTTCAAATGGCCTTCGAGATGTAGAGCTCGAACATCTGGCGTCTCTCGTTCAGATCCCTGCCCCATCGCGCGATGACCTCGCGCGCCGCCGCCCATGTCAACAATGGTCAATTCCGATGCCGGCGTATTGTGGTCCGCGCACGCAGTGGCGACAATCGGCCCACTCGCCCGGGCGAGCGCGCTTGAGAAGCGGCGCTCGCTTTTCGCGCCCTGGAAAATTCGAATGACGTTCATCCTGCCGCACAATCCCCGCCAAGACCGGCGTCAACGCGCCGACGCGCTGCTTCTCGAAGCGACGGCGGATGACGGATTCGTCCGCGAATCGCTGCGTATCGTCGCCGAGGCCAGGCAGCGCATCGAGGATTCCCGTGGGTTGACATCCGATGCGGAACGGCGTGACATGCACGATATCGCCGATATCTCGTAAGAGGTCACCGCCCGTGGGATCGAAGACCGCGAACCGCAGATGGAAGATCGCGCTGGCGCTGGTTGCGCTGACGGGCATCGCATTGTTCGCGCTCGGCACGCGCATTCATTTCGGCTACTACGCCGACAACAAGCAGGCCGCGCTTCGGGCGGAGGCGTTGGTGATGCAGCGCTTCAACGCACAAGCGTTCGACGCGATCTACGACGATGCGGCCGACGCGATGCACGCCGCCGTGTCACGAACCCAGGCTGTCGACGCAATGCGTGCGACGCTGAAAGCGTACGGGACCATCCTCGAAGACAACGAAGGCGCGACGATCTGCTTCCCGGATCAGGTCCGCATGGTGCGCTGGCTGAAGTCGTCGAACGGGATCGACCTGACGCAGATGAGCTTGTGGTCCACACCGGGCGGCGACGCAAAGCTGGTGATGATGCGGATTTCGCCGGGGCATGCGAGCGTCGACCCCGAGATCGTCCGCCGGAATCGCTGCGGTTCGCGGTGAATGCCCGATGAACGACGCGCCGCGTGCCGGCGCGTGTTCCTGTTTCCTTCAGATCCCCATCCGTTCCGCCACCCCGTCGCGATCGACGAACTTGTGTTTCACCACGGCGCCGACGTGCATGGCCAGCAGCAAGCCGAGCGTCAGCACCAGTGCGCGGTGCAGCATATCGGTGAGGAGTCGCAACGGTTCGTCGCGGCCGACGAGCACCGGCAGTTCCGTGATGCCGAAGAAGCTGACCGCATGTGCGCCTGCGAGGCGGTGCACGTAGCCGGTCAGCGGCACGAGAAACAGCAGCAGGTACAGCACGCCGTGCAACGCGCCGGCGATTCGCGCTTGCCAGGCCGGAACGCTGTCGGGCAGCGGCGGCGGCATGTGCGTCGCGCGCCAGACGAGGCGCGGCACGGTCAGCATGAAGATCAGGCTGCCGATCGACGCGTGATAGAACAGGATGCCGTTGAACTGTGACGAGTTGTGCGGATACGTATCCATGTAGAGCCCGATCGACAGGTTCAACAGGATCAGGATCGCGATCGACCAGTGCATGGCGATGGCGAAGCGCGCGTAGGCGGCGTGGTTGGGCAGTGGCATGAGCGGTCTCGCTGAATCGGGTGGGGTGTCGCGCACCCGCACGTCCGGCGCAGCGAACGGCGTGGCGACACGCGATGTACCGGTGCCGCGCCGGATTTATTCCCGAGGCATGCGTTGCTCGCTGTCGAAGCGGAATCGTTACGGTATCCGGAAAGGCGGTCGAAACGCCGCCGGACGCCGCGCTTCAAGACCCCGGAATGGCACGATGCGCGAGCCGGTAAGCACCCGGGCTGCACCCGAACCGCGCCTTGAATGCGCGACCGAAATGCGTGATGTCCGAGAAACCGCATGCAATCGCCAGTTCCAGCAGGTTCCGGTGGGTATCGGCCGGATCCTCCAGCGCGCGCCGGCTCGCCTGCAGCCGGTATTCCTGGATCAGGCTCTGCGGTGTCTGGTCGGTCGCGGCGAGCGCGCTGTAGAGCGTACGTCTCGATACGTTCAGCGCACTGGCGAGCCGGTCCGGCGACAGGTCGGGATCGTGGTAGTGATGCGCGAGATGGATTTCGGCATTCATGCGCAGCGCCGCGCAGCGTGCGTCGGCGCCGGTGAGCGAATCGCCGGCTTCGCGGCGGATCACCGAATCGAGCAGCATCAGCGTCGACTGCTCGAAGCCGAACAGGCTTTCCGGATCGTTCGGCACCTGCCCGTCCATCAGGTAGTGGATCGACTGCAGCGCGAGCCGGGCATTGCCGACGGTCTGGCGAACCTGAACGCCCGCGCGTTCGACGAACCACCGCCACATCGTGCTGCTGCGCGGCGGCGTCAGCGCGGCGACGAAGCGCGACGCGTGCGCGGATTCGATCCGGTACGGCTGCGTTGCGTCGTAGATCACCCATTCGCCCGGATTGACGGTCGACGTCGTGTTGCGCTGCGTGATGCGGCTTTGCCCGGCGATCTGGAACAGGATCTTGTAGCAGTCGCTTTCGGTACGCGCGGCCAGCGCGCGATCGCGGTCGACCCGGACGGCCGTGGTGTCCACCTCCGCCATGCGCAGCCCGCCCACCGACGCGACGCGCACCGACATCTGGAAAAGCGGGCCGGTATCGTGAAAAACCAGCGGCAGGAAACTGTCTGCGACGAGTTCTCGCAGGTTTGCGCTGCCGTTGCTCGCGCTGACGACGAGTTCATGTGCCATGGCCGGGGGAGGGAAGGTGCCGGGAACGCTCCAAGATTAATGCAAATGAAAAAAGCCGGTACGGTGGCCGCGCGGTTCTGCACGCTGAAGCCAAAAGTGTGCACGGAACGCCGAGGTGTGCTGGCGGCGCGCTTCTAGAATCGAAACGCGGTCGATCAATCATCCATGCATATCGGGCTGTCGCCATGGCGATTCCCGTTGCGTCGCAACGAACCGCACGGGCTGGCTCGCGCCATCAGGAACCACCACCGATTTTCAAGGAGACACCGCCGAAGGCAGGCGACGCACGCGGCGGCGGCACGCGCCGGCGAACGTTGCGCGGACAACGGCGGGCGCATATCAGGATGTCCGATAGAACTTTCGATTACATCGTCATTGGCGCCGGGTCGGCGGGCTGCACCATTGCGACCCACCTCGTCGAGCGCCGCAAGGGCACCGTGCTGCTGCTGGAAGCGGGCGGGCACGACAAGGACCTGTTCATCCACATGCCGGGCGGGCTCGCCAAGGCCATTCCGCGCCACACCTGGCCATATGCGGCCGAACCGTCGGACGACGTGAAGGGCCGGTCGATCGCGGTGCCGCAGGGGCGCGTGCTCGGCGGATCGAGTTCGGTCAACGGGATGCTGTACGTGCGCGGGCACCGCAACGACTACGACCGTTGGGAGAACGAATTCGGCTGCAAGGGCTGGGGCGCCGACGAGATGCTGCGCTACTTCGCGAAGGCGGAGAACAACGAGTCGCTGACGGCGCCTTATCACGGCAACAAAGGGCATCTGCAGGTCACGGAGATCCGCTACCGGCATCCGCTGTCGCAGGCGTTCGTACGGGCCGGCCAGCAGATGGGTCTCGATTACCTGGTCGACTACAACGGCGAGCGGCAGGAGGGTGTCGGGTTCTATCAGGCGACGATCTTCAACGGCGAGCGCGGCTCGACCGCGGCCACCTATCTGAAGGCGATCCGGAACCGTCCTGAATTGAGCCTCGAAGTCGATGCGCTGGTCGAGCGCGTCGAGATCGAGGGCGGCCGCGCGACCGGCGTCACCTATCGCCAGGGCAGCCGCCGCGTGACGGCGAAGGCGCGTGCGGAAATCATCGTGACGGCCGGCGCGATCGGTTCGCCGAAGATCCTGCAGTTGTCCGGCATCGGGCCGCGCAGCGTGCTCGAAGGCGCCGGCGTGCCGGTCCGGCACGTGCTGCCGGTCGGCGAGAATTTTCACGATCACATGCACATGTCGGTCAACGCGACGATCCGCACGCCGGTGTCGCTCTACGGCCAGGACAAGGGATGGCGCGCGCTCAAGCACGGCATCGAATGGAAGTTCTTCCGCTCCGGCATCCTGACTTCGCCGGTGCTCGAAGGGTTCGCGTTCGTCGATACCTGCGGGCAGGGGCAGCCGGACGTGCAGTTCCACTTCCTGCCGACGATCGATTCGTTCGACGACCCGATCGGCGTGACGCAGGGCAGGACGCACGGCATCACGATCAAGACGGGCCATCTGCAGCCGCATTCGCGCGGTCGCGTGATGATCCGTTCGTCGAATCCGGCCGACCTGCCGCGGATCGACGGCCGTTATCTGGCCGATCGCCGCGACGTCGACGGTCAGATTCGCGCGGCGAAGCTGGCGCTGAAGATGCTGCGCCAGCCTGCACTCGCGGAGCACGTCGACGAGATCTTCTCGCCGGATTGCCCGCCCGACGACGAAGCCGGCATCGAAGACTGGGTGCGCGGCGCGGCGAAGACGGTTTATCACCCGGTGGGCACGTGCCGGATGGGCACGGACGCGGCGTCGTCCGTCGTCGACCCGCAATTGCGCGTGCACGGCATCGCAGGGCTGCGCGTGGCCGACAGTTCGACGATGCCGAGCATCCCGAGCGGCAACACGAACGCGCCGACCATCGCGCTCGCCGAAAAGGCGTCGGACCTGATCGCCAACGCGGCCTGATCGGGCATTTCATTCACATCGAATTCCGGAGGCAGGAAAATGGCATTGGTGCAGATGCTGGACGAGGTCAAACGGTTTCTTGCGCGCGAGCATGGTCACTACATCGACGGCCGGGCTGTCGCCGGCAGCGGCGGCGAACGGATCGACGTGCGTAACCCGGCGACACGCGCGGTGACCGGTTCCGTCGCGCAGGCGACCGACGGCGAGATCGAGGCGGCGGTCGCGTCGTCGCATCGTGCGTTTCGCGGCGCGTGGGCGCAGGTGACGCCGGCCGATCGCGAGCGCATCCTGTTGCGGTTCGCGGATCTGATCGAAGCACACGGCGAAGAGATCGCGCAGATCGAAACCGCGCAGTCGGGCAAGCTGATCGGCCTGTCGCGCGCGATCGAAGTGAGCTGGTCGGCGCGCTGGCTGCGCTATTACGCGGGCTGGGCCACCAAGATCGCAGGCGAAACGCTCGCGCCGTCGTTCCCGAGCATGAACGGTGAGCGGTACACGTCGTTCACGTTGCGCGAGCCGCTCGGCGTCGTCTTCGGCATCATCCCGTGGAATTTCCCGGTGATGATTCCCGTGTGGAAGTTCGGCGCGGCGCTCGCGACCGGCAACACGGTGCTGATCAAGTCGTCGGAGTTCACGCCGCTCACGATGCTGCGTATCGCCGAGCTGGGCACCGAAGCCGGCTTGCCGCCGGGCACGCTGAACGTGATCAACGGCTCGGGCAGGGTGGGCGCTTCGGTGATCCGCGATCCGCGTATCGCGAAGGTGTCGTTCACGGGCTCGGTGCCGACTGGCCGCATCATCGGCGAGGAAGCCGTCAAGGCGAACTTCACGCGCTTCACGCTCGAGCTGGGCGGCAAGAATGCGGCCGGCTTCTTGCCCGATACGCCGGTCGAGAAGATCCTCGACGGCGTGCTCGAAGCCGGGTTCCTGCACAGCGGGCAAGTGTGCGCATCGGCTGAGCGCTTCTTCGTGCATCGTTCGCAGTTCGACGAGGTGGTCGAGAAGCTGAAGGCGCGGCTGGACGGCTTCCAGCCGTCCGACCCGATGGACGACGCGGGCATGATGGGGCCGGTGTGCAACGAGCCGCAGTTTCGCAAGTGCCTCGACGCGTTCGACCAGGCGCGCGCGGATGGCGACACGATCGTCACAGGCGGCGGCGCCTATGCGCGCGACGGTTTTTACGTGAAGCCGACGATCGTGCTGCCGAAGTCGCTGCAATCGAGTGTGTACCGCAACGAAGTCTTCGGCCCGGTTGGCGCGTTCGTGCCGTTCGACGATGACGAAGAACTGATCGCGATGATGAACGACACGCCGTTCGGGCTGACCGCGAGCCTGTGGACGAACGATCTCGCGAAGGCGCTGCGTTATGTCCCGCGCATCGAGGCCGGTACCGTGTGGGTGAACATGCATACGCTCGTCGATCCGGCCGTGCCGTTCGGCGGCGCGAAAGGGTCCGGCATCGGCCGTGAATACGGTTCGTCGTTCATCGACGCCTATACGGAACCGAAATCCGTCACGATCCGCTTCTGAGTCAGATGCATGGCGAGCGCGTTGCCGGATGAAAGCCCGGCGGCGCGCCGGCTGGCGCCGGCCCGATATCGTGGCCGGCGCCCTTTTTTTCCGTCAGAACCGCGTGCTGAACCCGATCCGTGCGATCGACTGCAGTGCGCCGCTCGATGCACCGTCCGCATCCATCACGCCGTTGATCTGCGCGTTGCTGCCGTGGCCCGTGCGCTGATGCACGCCCGCGACGTACACCATCGTGCGCTTCGACAGCCAGTACTGGACGGCGGCCAGGAATTGATGCGCATGCGCGTTGTCGAGCGTGTCGTTGCCCTTCATGTACGTGTAGCTCGCGCCGACGACCCATCCAGGCGAAGGGTGCCATGCGGCACCGGCTTCGGCCGACCACGCACCCGCGCCGTTCTGCGCGTTGTGCACGGTCGTGAAGAGCGCCTTCCCCGTGACCGTACCGACCGTGTAATGCACGCCTGCGCCCCAGTTGCGCACGCTGGTGGGCGGCAATCCGCCGGCCGCGCCATATTTCTGGTTCGTATAGGCGGCACCTGCGCCGAACGGGCCGTTGTCGTAGCTCGCGCCGACGCTGACGGTGTTGTTCGCGCCGACCGACCCGGCGACGTTCCCGAAGCCGTACAGCGCGCCGAAGGTGAGGCCCGACAGCGACGGGCTCGTGTACTTGACGGAATTCGCGACGCGATTGCTGCCCGCGACGCGGTCCCAGTCGAATGCGCCGGTTGGGTTGTTCGGCAGCGCGAGCTTGTCGAACGGCCCGTTGCGGAAGCCGTACAGGCCGACGAGATCCTGCGCGATCTCGTTGCCGCTGGCGGCCAGCGAATCGACCATGAACTCGTACTGGTTGCCGAGTGTCAGCGTGCCGTACCGGTCGTTCTGCAGCCCGACGTAGGCCGTGCGTGCGAACAGCCCGCCGCCGATGATCGAGCCGTTGCCGAGCGAATACTGGTTCACGAGCCGGAAGATCGCACGCGTGCCCGCGCCGAGATCCTCCTTGCCTTCGAAGCCGAGCAGGTTCGGAAAGAAGATGTTGTCGTCGAATTTCGCGGCGCCGTGGCCGCTCTGGTTGCTGACATAGCTGATGCCGGCATCCATCAGCCCGAACATCGTCACGCTGCTCTGTGCGAACGCCGCGGCCGGAATCGTGCAGGCCGCGAGTGCCAGTAAGGTCTTTTTCGTCATCTCCAATGTGCTCCTCACATGTTCCGATCGGATCGGATATTTTTGATGGGACTACTGATTGATATGAACAAACCGGAACCGGGCGATTCCCGGTTCAGTGGCGGCAGGAGGGCATTGCGCAGCGCAGGGCGCCGGCGGGTTTCGCGAACCCGCCGGTGCCCTGCGCGCGACGCGCTAGACCGTCGAGTACCCGCCGTCCACCGGCACGACCGCGCCGGTCACGAACGACGCGCCGGGCGAGCACAAGAACAGGATCACATCCGCGACCTCGTCGGCCGTGCCCCAGCGCCCGAGCGGCGTGCGCTCGAGGATGCGGCGCGACGCCTGCGTGTCGGCCATCAGGCCGGTACTGAGCGGCGTGTCGATCCAGCCGGGCGCGACCGCGTTCACGCGGATGCCGCGATCGGCCCACGCCTGCGCGAGCGAGCGCGTGAGCTGCGCGATGCCGCCCTTGCTCGCGCTGTACGCGGGGCGGTCCTTGCTGCCGAAGTATGTGTACATCGATGCGACGTTGACGATGCTGCCGCCTTGTACGGACAGCGCCGGCAACGCGGCGTCGGACGCGCGCATCACCGACGTCAGGTTCACGTTCAGCACGAGCTCGAACTGGTCCATCCGGTATTCGTCCGCGTGCCGGCTGATGCCGACGCCGTTGACGAGCACGTCGAGCCGCGGCAGCGTCGCGATCGTGCGTGTCAGCGCATCGCTGTCGGTCACGTCGAGCTCGACGCAGCGGATGCCCGCATGCACGGGCGCATGCGGGCCGGTGGCGTCGAGCCCGAGCGCAACGACCGACGCGCCGGCTTCCGCGAACCGCAACGCGGTGCGCGCGCCGATGCCTGATGTGCCGCCCGTTACGACGACGGACTTGTCCTCAAATAACCACTGGAGACTCATGTTCGACACTCTCGACGGCGGGGGTGGAGCGCGCGTGCCGCTGCGCGGGGGAAACCAGGATCTTGATCTGCGTACGGTCGGCGAGCAGCGCGTCGAAGCCGTCGGTGACGGCGTCTTCGAGCGACACGGTGCGCGTGACGATCGACGTGAGATCGAGCGCGCCCGACGCGACGATCCGCAGCAGGTCTTCGTACGCATGCCGGTAGCCGACGCTCGCCGTGAAGGTCAGCTCGTCGTTGACCGCGCGGAACGCGTCGAAGCCCGCCTGCGGCATCAGGCCGACCATCACGACGCGGCCGCCCTTGCGCAGCGCTTGCATCGCCGCCTCGAACGTGGCCGGCAAGCCGGCCGCCTCGAAGCTCGCGTCGACGCCGAGCCCGCCCGATGCCTCATGGATCGCGTCGCGCAGCACGGACGCGTCGAGCGTGCGCGCATTGAACGCGTGCGTCGCGCCGAAGCGCGCGGCGGCCGCGAGGCGCTCTGTTGACACGTCGACCGCGACGATGGTCGTCGCACCCTGCAGCTTCGCGAGCTGGATCAGCAGCAGGCCGATCGGCCCGAGCCCGAATACCGCACACGTGTCGCCGAGCCGGAGCTCGGCGCGGCGCAGCGCGTGCAGTGCGACGGCCGCGGGTTCCATCACGGCGGCCTGTTCGAGGCTCACGCCGTCGGGCAGCCGGTGCAGCATGTAGGCCGGCACGACCGCGAAGTCGGCCATCCCGCCGTCTCCCATCAGCCCGGCAAAGCCCATCGACACGCACAGGTTGTACGACCCCGAGCGGCAGTACGCACACTGGTGGCAACGATATTCAGGCTCGACGGCGACACAATCGCCCGGGTTCAGCGTCGTCACGCCTTCGCCGACTTCGACGACGGTGCCGCAGAACTCGTGGCCGAGCGTCAGCGGTGCGGTACGGCGTGACAGGGGATGCGGCGTGTCGACCGGAATCGCGTGCGGGCCATCCGCGTATTCGTGCAGGTCGCTGCCGCAGATGCCGCAATACGCGACCGCGATGCGCACCTCGCCCGGTCCGACGCTCGGCGTATCGATTTCCACGAGACGGACGTCGCGCGGGCCATGCCATTGAAGTGCTCGCATGTCAGCGTCCTCCGAGGTTCTGTGTATCGAGACGATTCGCGGCGGCGGCACCGGCGAGCGCGCGTTTGCGCAGCACGGCGGGCGCGGTTTCGACGAGGCCGAACGACAGCACGCACGCGAGGATCGCGCCGGTCGCCGACGTCCACATCGCGAACTGCAGGCCGTACTTGTCGGCCGCGAAGCCGGCGACGGTCGGCGCGACGAAGCCGCCGATCAGCTCGCCCGCGCCCATGATCAGCCCGAGCGCGCTGGCGATCGCGCGCGGCGGCACCGTTTCGGCCGGGATCGTCGCCATGAACAGCGTGAAGCAGCCGAGGCCCGTGTAGGTCGTGAGCACGAGCACGCAGAGCGCCACCAGCGAATTCGCGTGAATCATCGCGATGGGGCACACGGCCGCGATCAGCGCGAACACGATCATGGTCGGCTTGCGGCCGATCCGGTCGGAGATCGCCGGCACCGCGAAGCCCCAGAACACCCACGCGGCGCCGAGGCAGGTCATCACGACGCCCATGTCGGACGGCGACAGGTGGCGGTTTTCCACGAGGAAGACGGGCGCGAACGAGATGATCACGACGAACCACGTGAGGAAGCAGCAGCTGATCAGCACGCAGAGCAGGATGTTGCGTTCCTTCAGCAGCGCCCAGCGGTTGATCGCCGTGCCGCTCGCGGCCGGCATGCCGGCGCCGTCGGCCTGCGCGTGCCGCACGCCGCCGGGCGGCACTTCGCGTACCCAGCGCCAGATGCAGAACGCGATCAGGAAGCCCGGAATGCACGACACGTAGAACGCCTCGCGCCAGCCGTACGTGGTCGCGATGCCGATCACGACCGGCGGCCCGATCATCGCGCCGAGCAGGCCGGCGGCCGAGCCTTGCAGCAGGCCCATGTTCAATCCGCGGCGACTCGGCGTCGAGCTTTCGACCATCAGCGACTGCGACAGCGGCAGCACGGGGCCTTCGGCGATGCCCATCAGTGCGCGGAACGCGATCAGGCTCGCGAAGCCGCCGACGAGCCCGGACAGCGCCGAGCACACGGAAAAGCCGAGCACGGCCGCGATCAGCAGCGGCTTGCGCGTGCCGCGCGCATCGGACCACGCGCCGGTCGCGGCGCCCGACAGCGCCCAGGTGAGCGCCAGTGCGGACGACACCATGCCGAGCTGCGTGTTGGTCAGGTGCAACTCGGCGGACATGAACGGGAACAGGAACGACAGCGCGAGGCGGTCGAAGAACACGAAGCCGAACGTCATGAACAGGATCAGCAGCAGCCTGTTCTCGTACGTCCAGGCGGATCCGGATGAGGAGGGGGATGTCATGGGGAGCCTCGCCGTGCGTCAGCGGAACAGCTTCTCGATCGCTTGCGCGCCGAGGCCGACCTTCTCGTAATGTGCCTTGCACATCGCGATGTACGAATGCACGTCGAAGTAGCCGTCGGGGTTGCCTTCTTCGTCGAGCCAGATCAGCGGCCCCTTGACGATGAAGAACGCGCGCATCGGCTCGGGATGATCGAACGCGACCAGCGTATGGCCTTCGCCCGGCGTCTCGTACACGAAATCGCCGCGCGTCGCGGTCCATTCGTGCTCCAGGTAGCCCCATTTTCCGGACAGCGTGTACGCGAACACCTCGTGCGGGTGGTAGTGCCGGTTCACGAGCCCCGCTTCCTTTGCCATCAGGACGTCGCACCATTTGTTCTGCGACGGCGAGATCCACAGCGGCCGCGACGAAACCGTTTCGGTGAACGGAACGTAATAACGCTCGTCGTCGGTGGCCGCGTTCGGGATGTAAGCTTCGGGCAGCGCATCGGGCTTGAACGGATTGGCAATCGCCGGGATGTTTTGCCAGAATTCGGATACGGCTTTGTCGACCACGGTTTGTCTCCTTGTATGAGTTGTCGTGGGCTCGACTTTAGCCAGCCGGTGCGCGCCGCTCTTGACTGGGCTGGACGAATTGCTTGACCGCGCCGGACATTGCATTGCACCAAAATCCAGACGAACCATCCCCCAATCCGTGCCGCTCCGCACGACAGGCGCCCGCAGGAGGCGACGTGACGAATTCGACCGTTTTTTCATGCACGCGCGGCTCGACTGCCGACGTGCCGGCGCGCGACAGGATGGCGTACTGGGATGCGTTCAATGCGGCGACGCTGGTCGGGCTGCGCTGCTCGTCGCTGTCGCCGGCGGGGCTCGAGGTCGAGAAGACCGACATCGCGCTGCCGGGCCTCGGCATCGCCGACATCAGTGGGCAGGATCACGTGATCGAGCGCAGCCCTGCACTGGTGCGCCAGTTGCCGAAGGAATCGCTGTTCGCGTGCCAGATCCTGAGCGGGCGCGCGTATTTCATCCAGCGCGACCGGTGCCTGCTCGCGGAAGCCGGCGATGTCGTCGTCTACGACACGCGCGTGCCTTATCTGTTCGGATTCCTGACACCGATGCGACAGCTGCTGATCGACATTCCGGTCACATCGTTCGACGACCGGCTCGATGCGGAGCTGGCCGCGCTGCCGCTGCGGATCGCGCCGAGGCCGGGTGCGGGTGCGATGCTCGGCGCGACGTTGCGCGCGAGCGTCGAGCGGTTCATGAAGGATCCGGTCGAGCGCGATGCCGCGCGGTTTGCCGAGCACACGCGCACGCTGATCGCGGAACTCATCGACACGGAAGTGAATGGCGCGGGGGCGTCGCGCGCGTCGCTGTCATACCTGCTGACCGCGAAGCAGTACATCGCGACGCATCTCGGCGAGCCGGAGCTCGGGCCGCAGGCCGTCGCCGATGCCGTCGGATTGTCGCTGCGGCATTTGGGCCGGCTCTTCGCGGCCGAAGGCGAGTCGATCACGCAGCACATCTGGTCGGAGCGGCTGTCGCACGCGCATCGCGAGCTGACCGATGCACGGCTGCGCAAGACGAGCATCGGCGAGATCGCGTTTCGCTGGGGGTTTTCGAGCCAGGCGCACTTCAGCCGCGCGATTCGCGAGCGCTACGGCGCGTCTCCGATGGCGCTACGCGATGCGGCGCGTGCGGGCGGGTGAGGACGCCGCTCTCCTGACGGCTTGGCGGCGCGTGTGTCACGCGCCGCTTTTGCTTCCACGCCGCGTCACTCCGCCAGCATGAACTCGGCGCAGCGCTCCGCGATCATGATCGTCGGCGCGTTCGTGTTGCCGGACACGATGCGCGGCATCACCGATGCATCGCAGATCCGCAATCCATCCAGGCCTTGTACCTTGAGGCGCGGCGTCACGACCGCATGCGCGTCGTTGCCCATGCGGCACGTGCCGGCCGGGTGATAGACGGTTTTCGCGCGGTGCCGCACGTAGTCGGCGAGTGCCGCGTCGGTCAACGTCTCGGCTTCGCGGACGATGCGTGCGAGTGATGGCGCGCGGATGATCCGCCGTGCCAGCGCGACGCCGCGCACGAGGCCGTCGACGTCGGCCGGATCGGACAGCGCGCCGCTGTCGAACAGGATCGGTGCGGCCGGATCGTTGCCGCGCAGTTGCACGGAGCCGCGTGAACGTGGCCTGAGCAGGCATGGGTTGATCGACAGGCCGTGGCCGGGCAGCGGTTCGCGATCGACGTCGCCGACGAGGGTCGGCAGCACGTGGAACTGGATGTCCGGGCGGCCGCTGCCGGTCGTATCGACGAAGGCACCCGATTCGACGACGTTCGACGTCAGCAGGCCCGTGCGGCACAGCATCCACTGCAGCCCGTGACGCAGCGCCTTCAGCCCGCGATCCTCGCCGAGCAGGCTGACCGGTGCGTGGCTGCGGCCGTAGATCGATACCTCGAGGTGATCCTGGTAGTTCGCGCCGACTTCGCCGCTGTCGTGCAGCACGTCGATGCCGTGCGCCCGCAGGTGCGCGCCGGGGCCGACGCCCGACAGCATCAGCAGCTTCGGCGTGCTCAGCGCGCCGGCCGCGAGCACGACGTCGGCGCGCGCGGCAGCCGATCCCGTTGCGCCGCTTTCGGTGCGCCATTCGACGCCCGTTGCGCGCCGCCCGTCGAACCGGATGCGCATCACGCGGCAGCCGGTCAGCACGCGCAGGTTCGGATGAGCGATCGCTTCGGCGAGATAGGTGGCCGCGGTGCTGCCGCGCTGCCCGTCGAAGATCGTCGTGTGATAGAAGCCGACCCCGTGCTGCGCGGCGCCGTTGAAGTCGTCGTTGTACGCGATGCCGGTTTCCTGCGCGGCCTTCACGAACGCGAGGCTCAGCGGATGCCGAAAGCGCGTGTCGCCGACTTTAAACGGGCCGTCGGTGCCGTGGAACGGCTCGGACAGCCGCAGGTGCGATTCGGCGCGCTTGAACACGGGCAGCACGTCGTCCCAGCCCCATCCCGTGCAGCCGAGCGCGGCCCAGTCGTCGTAGTCGTCGCGCGTGCCGCGCACGTACAGCATCGCGTTGACCGAACTGCCGCCGCCGAGCGTGCGGCCCTGCGGCACATAGGTCTTGCGGCCCGCTGCGCCGGGCTGCGGCTCGCTCTCGAACGTGACCGTGCGCTGCGTGCCGAGCACGCGGATGAACGTCGCCGGAATCCGGACGAACAGGCTGTCGTCCTTCGGGCCGTCCTCGAGCAGCAGTACACGCCTGCCGGCCTTCACCAGCCGATGCGCGACCGTACAGCCGGCCGAACCGCCACCGACGACGATATGGTCGTACGTCTCCATCCCGCTTCTTCTCCTTGCTGTCGGGCGGCGGAACGAGTGCCGCCGCGCAGGAAGCCAGCTTAGCGAGCGGGTTGCGGCCCCATTTGACCGGGACGGCCGCCGCGCTTGCCTCGCCGGGACACGGCGGAGGGTGGCGGCGCGAACGGGCCTAGCGCGCGTCGGCAGGCGCCCGCGACTCGCTCGGCGTCTCGCCGAACCGCGCGCGATAGCTGCGGCTGAAATGCGCGCTGTTGTTGAAGCCCCAACGGAACGCGATCTCGCTGACCGTCAGGTGCTTCAGCGACCGGTCGCGCAGGTCGGCGCGGCAGCGTTCGAGCCGCCGCGCGAGGATGTAGCGCGTCAGCGGCATCCCTTCGATCTCGAACACGCGCGCAAGCTGCCGCGGCGACAGGTTGATCGCGCGGCTCACCGACTGGCTGTCGAGATCGTCGTCGGCGAGATGGTTGTCGATGAATGCCTTCGCGCGTGACAGCGTGTGGACGGTCGACTTCGTCGGCGACGCGTCGCCGTCGCGCAGCCGCAGCATCGACTGCACGAGGTCGAGGATCGCGGCGGCGCGCCGCTCGCGCGCGTCGGGCGTCGGCTCCTGCGGCGCGGCGAGCAGTGCATAGACCTGCCGCACGGCCCACGACGTCACGCCGTCGTCGCGATCGATCTTGACGAGGCTGCGATAGCGCCACGGGCCGACGCGCGCTTCGAACGTGTCGCGCGGCACGTCGAGCACGGTCATCGCCATGTCGGCCGGAAAGCCGTGACCGTACGGCATCGACGTGTCGTACAGCACGAGATCGCCGGGCGCATGCTGCATGCAGTCGACGTCCTGGAACGTATAGCCTTGCCCTTCGTGCATCAGGCAGATGAACACGGCGTCACGCTGGTCCGCGTGAATGTTGTGCGGCGTGCGCACGACCGCATGCCGGTTCGCGACGATGTCGCATGCACTGAACAGGCCGAGATCGCGCTTGCGCATCGACGCGTCGATGCCCTCGGACGACTTGCCGCTGCATTCGATCCGCACGAGCGTGCGCGCGACATGGTCGACCCAGAAGTCGACGCGCTCGGCGCCGCGTACGGCGCGCGTCGAGACCGTGGCGATCTCCGTGCTGATGTCCGGCATGACGTTCTCCCAATGACCGCCTGAGCGGCGCAGTCTCGGGCACGTCGAATGGCGCGGTCAATCCGTGAAAGACCCGGGACGCTCGCGTGACCCACTTGCGGCGGGGCGCAGCGGGCGATGGCGCGATCGATGTCCGGCTGAGTCAACGCAAGCGGCCGTGCGAGTCAAAATACGCGCGTGGTTTTCGGCTAGACGACACAGGCCGGTCGACAAACCACGCGGATCGCGCGATTTCCCCACCGGCCTGCTGCCGTCGCGGACTTCAGGTCGCGCTGGCTTCGTCGATCTGGCGGATATCGTCCTGATCGAGTTGAACGCGGATCGCTTCGCCGAGCAGTTCGAGCTGCGCGAGCGACGTCGCGCTGGCGATCGGAGCGGTGATCGTCGGTCGCGCGATTTGCCACGCGAGCGCGATCGCGGCCGGCTGCGTGCGGTGCTTCGCCGACACGGCGTCGAGTGCCGCGAGGATGCGCAAGCCGCGTTCGTTGAGATAGCCGGCGACGCGATCGCCGCGCACGCTCTTCTTCAGGTCCGCTTCGCTGCGGTACTTGCCCGACAGGAAGCCGCTCGCGAGCGCATAGTAGTTGACGACGCCGAGCTTCAGGTCGCGCACGACCGGCTCGAGATCGCGTTCGTAGTCGGCGCGGTCGATCAGGTTGTACTCGGGCTGGATGACCTGATACGCCGGCAGCCCGTCGCGCTGGCTGATGGCGGCGGCTTCGCGCAGGCGCGCGCCGCTGTAGTTCGACGCGCCGATGATGCGCACCTTGCCGGCGTCGATCAGCGTTTGATACGCGCCGAGCGTTTCTTCGAGCGGGGCCGTGTCGGCGAGATCGCGATGCGAGAAATACAGGTCGATGTAGTCGGTCTGCAGGCGGCCGAGCGAATCGTCGACGGCCTTCAGGATGTTGTCCTTCTTCAGTCCCGCGCGTGCGGCCAGCAGGCCGACCTTGGTCGCGATCACGACCTGCTCGCGCTTGCCGGAGCGCTTGAGCCACTTGCCGATGATGGTTTCCGATTCACCGCCGCTGTTGCCGGGTACCCAGGCCGAATAGACGTCGGCCGTGTCGATGAAATTGATGCCGGTGTCGGCAAGCGCGTCGAGCAGCGAAAACGACGCGTTCTCGTCGACGGTCCAGCCGAAGACGTTGCCGCCGAACGCGAGCGGCGAAACCTGGATGGTCGATGTGCCGAGGGTGCGGTGTGCCATGTTCCTCTCCGATAACTGCGGGTGACGGGATCGAACTGCGGGGTGGGGCGATACGAATGCGGCGGGACGGCGGGGTGCGCGGTGCGGTTCCGCCGTTGTCGCGGGACACCGGCCATTCTCGCCGATCGCTCCGATTCGTGCAGCCGGCGCGTTGCCGCGATGACGGATGGCTTGCAGCGGATGGCGGACGCTTCGTCCGTTACGTGAGTGTCCCGTATGGCTGCATTCGATCGGGAGCGATTTTTTTGCAGCCGGGAGCGCGATGAGGGGAGGCCGGTTGCCCCGGCGTTGCGCCGGCGCGGAAGGGGAGACGGGCGGCAGTCGGCCGCCCGTACGAGGGGGCGGTCAGCGCAACTGCACCGCCGCGAGAAACAGCACCATGCTGCCGATCGCGCCATCCAGCACACGCCACGCGACGGCCTTGCGGAACCACGGCGCCAGCAGTCGCGCGCCGTAGCCGAGCCCGAGGAACCACACGATGCTGACCGTCATCGCGCCGATTGCGAACGCGAGCCGTGCGCCTTCCGGCTCGCGTGCGCCGGCCGTGCCGATCAGCAGGAACGTGTCGAGATACACGTGCGGATTGAGCCACGTGAACGCGAGCGTCATCAGCACGATCGAGAGCCCGCTCTGCGACGGCGGTGCGACCGCGTCGCCGCGCACGTCGAGCGTTTCGTGGCCCGGCTTGAATGCGCGACGCAGCGCGTTGATGCCGAACCATGCGAGATACGCGAGGCCGATGTACAGCACCGCATGGACGAAGGTCGGATAGCGTTCGACGAGCACCGACGCGCCGCCGACGCCCGCGCCGATCAGGATCATGTCGGACACCGCGCACAGCAGCACGATCTTGCCGACATGCGCGCGCATGATGCCTTGGCGGAGCACGAACGCGTTCTGCGCGCCGATGGTGACGATGAGCGATCCGCACAGGGCGGCGCCGTGGGAAAAAGCGAGCCAGTTCATGATGGTGGGCAGCGGTGGAAGCAGTAGACGAATGATTCGGGTAGCGCTAGTCTGCGGTCAGCATGAAAATAAGAGAAGCTAATTCACCTAATGCAGATTAAGGAAATCTAATGCTCGACTACGCGTTGCTCGATGCCCTCGCGGCCGTGATCCGGCACGGTTCGTTCGAGCGGGCGGCCAAGGAGCTGAATGTCACGCCGTCGGCCGTGTCGCAGCGCGTGAAGCTGCTGGAGGAGCGCGTCGGCAGCGTGCTCGTCAAGCGCGGGCAGCCGTGCGTCGCGACGACGTCGGGCGCGCTGCTGTGCCGGCATACCGAGCGCGTGCAGCTGCTCGAAGCCGAACTGGGCGGCCGGATGCCGGCGCTGCCGGGCCAGATCGCGAGCGCATGGCCGACGTTGCGTGTGGCCGTCAACGACGACAGCGTCGCGACGTGGTTCATCGACGCGGTCGGGCCGTTCTGCACGGAGCGCGAGACGTTGCTCGACCTCGTGATCGACGACCAGGATTACACGGCGTCGCGCATTCGCGACGGCAGCGTGCAGGGCGCCGTGACCGCGCAGGCCGAGCCGATTCAGGGGTGCCGGTCGGAGCGGCTCGGGCGCATCCGTTATCGCGCGGTGTGCTCGCCGGCGTTTTACGAACGCTATTTCGGGGCGGGCATCACGCGCGATGCGCTGCGCCGCGCGCCGTGTGTGATGTTCAATCCGAAGGACGGACTGCAGTCGCGTTTCATCCGGCGCGTGACACGCGCGGATCTCGATCCGCCGCAGCACTGGATACCGCACGTCGCAGGCTATCTACGCGCATGCGAAACGGGATTGGGATGGGGGATGTGTCCGGACCGGATGGTCGATCGCCAACTGGCGGCGGGCGAACTCGTGGACATGTCGCGCGGGCGAACCATCGACATCGATCTCTACTGGCAGAGCTGGCGTCTGTCGATCGGCTGGCTCGACGATTTCAGCGCGGCGCTGAAGACGCGCGCCGCGCTGTTTCTCGATTGATTCGGGGTGCGATGCAGGCGGCGCGCGAGCCGTGCGCGCCGTGCGGGATCAGACGTGCTGGAGGCCGTCGAAGTCGACGATCTGCACGTGGCGGCCCTGCATTTCGATCAGGCCGCGCTTCTGGAACTTCGACAGCGTGCGGCTGACCGTTTCGAGCGTCATGCCGAGATAGCTGCCGATGTCTTCGCGCGTCATGCGCAGGTTGAATTCCGACGGCGAGTAACCGCGCTTCAGGTAACGCGACGAGACGTCGAGCAGGAAAGCCGCGACGCGCTCTTCGGCATTCAGCGAGCCGAGCAGCATCGTTTGCGACGTTTCGCGCACGATCTGTTCACTCATCAGCTTGTGCATGCGCAGCTGCATCGAGCCGGCTTCGGAGCACAGTGTCTTCAGCGCGCTGTACGGGATCACGCAGACGGAACTGTCTTCCAGTGCGACCGCGGTGCGCGGGTGGCTATCGTCGCAGATGCCGTCGAGGCCGAGCGCTTCACCGGCGAGATGCAGGCCCGTGACCTGTTCGCGGCCATCATGGCGCGTCGCGACGGTTTTCAGCGAACCCGAGCGTACTGCGTACAGGTTGTCGAATGCGTCGCCTTCGCGGAACAGCGCTTCGCCGCGCTTGACGGGGCGAGCCGCGCAGATGACCGACTCGAGGCGACTGAGTGCTTCGGGCGCCAGGCCCTGCGGCATGCACAGGTGCCGCATGGCGCACGACGAGCAGTGCGCGGCCTGGCGAGGAGCCCAGCTACCGGCATGAGGCGTGGCGGCGGGACGTGTGGCGACGGGCGTCAGCATGATCGTTTACTCCGGCGTTGAATCGACGGAATCATTGTCCCACCGCAAGTTGACGCTGTCGGGTGACAAAACGTCGCGACCGGCTGAGCCCTCCGGATGGCGTTCAGGCGGCCTGTTCGTCGACGTTCGCAGCCGCCGGAATCAGCAGCACGGGCAGCGTGGCGTGCCGCACGCATTGTTCGGCGATGCTGCCGAGCACGAGGCGGCGGAACCCGCGGCGGCCATGCGTGCCGAGCACGAGCAGATCGGCGCCGAACGCCTTCGCGCCGTCGAGGATCAGCGACGACACATCGTTGAGCGACGTCGCTTCGTTCAGCCGCGTTTCGCCTTTCACGCCGGCTGCCTGCATCAGCTTGGTGAATTCCTGCGCGAGTTCGTTGCCCTGTGCGACGAGCTGATCGCGCAGCACGGACGGATCGTAGCCGGGCACGTTGTAGTAGATCGCGGCGTTCTCGACGACGTAGAACGGCTGCAGCTCGGCGCCGTGTGCTTTCGCGAGCGCCAGCGCGGCATCGAACGCGTGGCGGGACGTGTCGCTGCCGTCGACGGCAACCAGAATACGCTTGTACATAGTGTCTCCGAGTGGCGGGTTGAAACGAAGTCGGCCGGATGGCCGATCAGGCTGGGCAATGCGCAATGCTGCGAGGCAGAGTAAACCAACGGCGGGGACTTTGCAGTGCGGTGCCCGTCGGGTCGGGTGGCCGCGCCGCGTCTGTCGCCGTGGCGAATGGCCATGCGCGCGGCGCATGCTGCGTCGCGCGAGGGGTGGCGCGTGGCTCGGTCGTAGCCGCGGTTCGCGCCGGTGGCGGAACGCATGCGCATGCAGCGGCGTGATGCGTTTCATGGGTACGCACGTCGATCGTGCGCGACAGGCACATCGATGCACCGCACGCACCGCCATTCAATCGCAACTGCGCCGTTTCGACATGACTTCGATCAACGCATGTGCATCGGCACGATTCGCGGTGCGCATGAAACCGCCGACGCCGATGCGTGAAATCGTTCACTCGAGCATCGGCCGCGCGCGCCGATCCGCCGCCATCGGGCTGCGACCGATGCCGTTCCGCAAACTTCCGCAAACGAACGATCGATTCAAACGCGGCGCCCGCTACCGCGGTACGGCTGTCAGCTCGATGATGCGTTCCGGCCGCCGTCCGTGGCCGGGCCAGTACGCGCTGCCGTACATCCTGTGGACGGGACCGAACATCGCGTCGCTCGGAGCCGGCGCGTCGAAGCCTTTCTCGATCACCATGTAACCCGCGCGCAGCGCGAACGCCGGATGGTTGCCGCCGGGGCGGCTGTCGAAACCGGCGAAGCCGTCGCCGGCTTCCGGCATCGCATTGACGAGCGACGCGTTGCTGCGCGTGATCTCGTCGGGCGAGATCGGTCCGTTGCCGGCGAGGCGCGCCGCCTCGCGGTTCTTGCCGTCGGTGTCGACCGTGCTGTCGTGCGTGTCGTCGTTGTCGAGTTCGACACTGCGCGGGCGCACACGACCTGTTTGACCGGATGATTCCATCGCGGCTCTCCTGGCGGCGAAACGCTCCGGATCGAAGCAAATCCCGTTCCGGGCACGACGGGAAAAGGCGCGCGGGCGATCGCCGCGGTCGCGCGACGCGCACTGATTTGTCATGATTTATTTCAGCTAGAAGACGCGTTTTCTACAGAGTATGATTCTTTTCCTGCGAAGCGGCGACAGGGGATGAAGTCTCGCCGCCTCTGCCCGCGCCGGGGCGCCGCAGCACCCTTAAAGACGGGTAGTGAACAACAAAGCAAGGGACTAGAGGTGGCGGATTCATGCAAGCGACTACTGCCTTCACGCACCGCGGTTATCTGTTGAACTGCGCGCCCGCGCGCGCCAGCGATGGTTCGTTCAAGCCCTACGTCGTGATCTCCCGATCGAGCGACGGGGAGCTTGTTGCGAACCGTTTTTTTCCGATCGAGCTCCAGTTCAACGACGAAGGCGACGCGATCGCGCACGCACGCGACTGGGCCGTGCGCTGGATCGACGCGAGCAGCGTCACGATGTGACGCCGCCACGCTCGCGCGTCGTCGGCCGTCCGGCCGATCCCCGGTGTACCGCTCCCGGACAAAAAACGCGGTAATCTTGTGGAACCCGTCACTTTATTAGCGGCCGTGCGACCGAGCGCGGCCGCCTGCATTGGCATATGTCGACATCACCCGTCCGTCAGTGGGGCCTCGAAGAAATCGTCGCCGGCTTGCGCGAGTCGCGCGAAGAACTCCATCGCACGCGCCATCCGCGCGGCATCCGTGAGCTGCCGTCGCGCGATGCGATCTGCAAGATTGTGACCGGCCTGCGCGCGTCGATGTTTCCGACGCATTACGGCGCGCCGGACCTCACCGACGAAAGCGTCGACTACTACGTCGGCCATACGCTCGAAAGCACGCTGCGGATCCTGTCCGAGCAGGTTCGCCGCGCGCTGCCGTTCCTGCCCGAGCATGCCGATACGCCGTTCGCGGAACTCGACGAACGCGCGTTCGAAATCGCGCGTGAATTCGGCCGGCAGTTGCCGGCGGTGCGCGCGCTGCTCGTCAGCGACATCCAGGCCGCATACGCGGGCGATCCGGCCGCGCAGCACATCACAGAGATCCTGCTGTGCTACCCCGGCGTGCTCGCGATGATGCACCATCGGCTCGCCCACGCGCTGCACCAGCTCGGCGTGCCGCTACTCGCGCGATTCATCAATGAAATCGCCCACTCGGCCACCGGCATCGACATCCATCCGGGCGCGCAGATCGGCCCGAGCTTCTTCATCGACCACGGCACCGGTGTCGTGATCGGCGAAACCGCGATCATCGGCGAGCGCGTGCGCGTGTACCAGGCCGTCACGCTCGGCGCGAAGAGTTTCCCGGCCGATGGCGAAGGCGCACTGGTCAAGGGCAATGCGCGGCACCCGATCGTCGAGGACGACGTGGTGATCTACGCGGGCGCGACGATTCTCGGCCGCGTGACGATCGGGCGCGGCTCGGTGATCGGCGGCAACGTGTGGCTCACGCACAGCGTGCCGGCCGGCACGAGTGTCGCGCAGGGCAAGGTTCGCGAAGGCGGGAGCGCCGAGAAGCCTTAACGTGGCGGGCGGCGGGCGGCGGGCGGCGGCGCGCTCGATTCGCACGGGCGTGCGCCGTGTGCGTCAGTGCTTGCCGTCCGGCGAGCGGTGCTTGTACAGCACGTCCTGGTCGACGCGGATCAGGTTCTGCCCCGCATCGACGACGAAATCCACGCCGTTGTACGCGTTGCCGGTCAGCAGCAGGATCGCGCTCGCGACGTCGTCGGGGCCGGCGATGCGCGCGAGCGGCGTCGACGCGCGGCTCGCGTGTTCGAAGTCGGCCTGCGTCTGGTCGTCGCTCGGCAGCATCAGCCCCGGGAACACCGCGTTCACGCGCAGCACCGGCGCGGACGACAGCGCGAGCATTTGCGTGAGGTTGCCGAGCGCGGCCTTCGCGACCGTGTAGCTGAAGTGGTCGCGGTGAAAGTTTTCCTTGATCTTCTGGTCGATCACGTTCACCACGACGCCCTGCGTGCCGGCGGCGCGCGCGCGTTCGTAGAACGCCCGCGTAAGCAGGATCGGCGCGCGGCAGTTGACGGCCCATGCCTGGTCGAACGCCGCGAGGTCGAAGCTCGGGAAGTGGTCCTGCCAGAACACCGACGCGTTGTTGACCAGCACGTCGAGGCGCCCGAAGCGCGCATACACCTGGTCGATCAGCGCGGTGATCTGCGCGGCATCCGACAGGTCGGCCTGCAACGCGACCGAATCGTGCCCGCGTTCGGCGATCGCGCGGGCGGCGGCCTGCGCGGCGTCGGCCGAACGGTCGTAATGCACCGCGGTGCGATAGCCATGCTTCGCGAAATACTCGGCGAACGCGCGCCCGGCCCGGCGCGCGGCGCCGGTTACGAGCACGACGGGCGCGTGTGCCGCTTGCTTCGTCTGCGCCATCAGGTATTCGTCAGGTTGACTGAAGAAGGGTTCGCGACGATCGACAGGAATTCGCGGCGCGTCGACGGATCGGTGCGGAACGTGCCGAGCATGCGCGACGTCACCATCTCGACGCCCGGCTTGTGCACGCCGCGCGTCGAGATGCACTGGTGCGCGGCTTCGAGGATCACGCCGACGCCCTTCGGCTGCAGTACGTCGAACAGCGTGTCGGCGATCTGCACGGTCATCTTTTCCTGGATCTGCAGGCGCTTCGCGAATGCATCGACGAGGCGCGCGAGCTTCGAGATGCCGACCACGCGATGGTTCGGCAGATACGCGACGTGCGCGCGGCCGATGATCGGCACCATGTGGTGCTCGCAGTAGCTCTCGAAGCGGATGTCCTTCAGCACGATCATCTCGTCGTAGCCGTCGACTTCGCTGAACGTGCGCGCGAGGATGTCGCGCGGCTCCAGCGCATAACCGGCGAAGAACTGCTCGTACGCGCGCACGACGCGCGCGGGCGTATCGAGCAGCCCTTCGCGTGCGGGATCGTCGCCGGCCCAGCGCAACAGCACGCGGACGGCGTCTTCTGCTTCTTCACGGCTCGGCCGGGAGGCGGCCGGCTCGGCCTGCGCGATTTTCTTTCCCTTACCCATGTAGTGGCTCCATCGAAGGCCGCCAGCGGCGGCCGATATCCGGCCATTGTTTCATGCTTTCGCGGGTCGTGTGTGCGGCCTGCCGCTTACCGTCCGTCACTTCGGCCATTCGTCCTGTTCGTCGTTGAACAGCGAGGCGACGACGCCGCGCAGCCACGCGGTGCGCGGATCGTTGTGGTACTTGCGATGCCAGTGCTGCTTCAGGTCGAAGCGCGGGAGGGCGAGCGGCGGCTCGACGGGCACGATGAACGCGTGCTCGGCCGCATACGCATAGCCGATCGCATGCGGCACCGTCGCGATCAGGTCGGTGCGGCTCAGGATGAACGGCAGGCTCATGAAGTGCGGCGTCTCGAGCACCGCGCGGCGCTGCATGCGCTGCTTCGCGAGATATTTCTCGAGCACCTCCTGGCTGCGGCCTTCGGCGCGCACCACTGCGTGCCCGCACGCGAGGAACTGCTCGACCGTGAACGGTGGCGCCTGTTCGAACGGATGGCCGCGCCGCATCAGGCAGACGAACCGGTGCGTGAACAACCGCTGCTGGAAGAAGTTGTTGCCGTCGAGATCGGGGAAGTAGCCGACCGCGAGATCGATCGACCCGGCTTCGAGGCCACGCCCGACTTCGTCGTGCGCGAGCGAGACCGAGCGCAGGTTCGCGTGCGGCGCACGCGTCGCGAATGCCTGCAGCAGCTTCGGCAGGAACACGATCTCGCCGACGTCCGACAGCGCGATCGAGAACGTATGCGTGCTCGCGGCCGGATCGAAGTCGTGCGGCGCGACGAGGCCGCGCTCGATCTGCGCGAGCGCATCGCGGGCGGCCGGCAGCAGCGCGAGCGCGCGCGGCGTCGGCTCCATCCCGCGCGACGTGCGCACGAACAGCGGATCGCCGAAGTACTCACGCAGCCGGCCGAGCGCCGTGCTCACGCGCGGCTGGCTCACGCCGAGCAAGTCGCCCGCGCGGCTCACGTTGCGCGTGTCGTCGAGTGCGACGAGGTAGGGAATCAGGTTCAGATCGAGCGTATCCATCGCCGGAGGCAGTATCTTCAAAACGTATACAACATATCTCCTGAATCGCGTTGCCGCATAGTCGGGAAAGCGCTCAAATGTGTTCCATTACTCGAACCAATGTTCAGGAGACGAACAATGCGCACCCAGGTCGCCATCATCGGCGCCGGTCCGTCCGGCCTTTTGCTTTCCCATCTGCTGCGCCTGCAAGGCGTCGATTCCATCCTCGTCGAAGCGCGTTCGCGCGAATACTGCGAGAACCGCATCCGCGCCGGCGTGCTGGAGCAGGGTACGGTCGACACGCTGAACGAAGCCGGTCTCGGCGACCGGATGCGCCGCGAAGGGCTCGAACATCACGGCATCGAGCTGCTGTTCTCGGGCCAGCGCCATCGCATCGACCTGTCCGAACTGACCGGCGGGCGCGCGATTACCGTCTATAGCCAGCACGAAGTCGTGCGCGACCTGATCGCCGCCGGCGTCGAGCATGCTCATCAGATGCATTTCGAAGTGAGCGACGTCGCGCTGCACGACGTCGAAGGCGAGCACCCGTTCGTCACGTTCAAGCACGCGGACGGCCGCGAAGACCGCATCGACTGCGACTACATCGCCGGCTGCGACGGCTTCCACGGCATCGCGCGCCAGACGATTCCGGCCGAGCGGCTGAACACGTTCGAGCGCGTCTACCCGTTCGCGTGGCTCGGCATCCTCGCCGATGCGGCGCCGTCGCTTGACGAACTCGTCTACGCGCATCACGACAACGGCTTCGCGCTGTTCTCGATGCGCTCGCCGACGGTCACGCGCCTGTACCTGCAGTGCAAGCCCGATGAAGACCTCGCCGAATGGTCCGACACGCGGATCTGGGACGAACTGCACACGCGCTTCTCGAACGACACGGGCTGGACGCCGACCGAGGGCCGGATCACGCAGAAGAGCGTGACGCCGATGCGCAGCTTCGTGTCGGAGACGATGCAGCACGGGCGCCTGTTCCTGGCCGGCGACGCCGCGCACATCGTGCCGCCGACCGGCGCGAAGGGGATGAACCTCGCGGTAGCCGACGTCCGCGCGCTGTCCCGCGCGCTCGGTGCGCGCTACCGGACGGGCGACACGACGCCGCTCGACACGTATTCGGCGACTTGCCTCGAACGCGTGTGGCGCGCCGAGCACTTCTCGTACTTCATGACGAACATGCTGCATTCGTCGCCGGAGGACTCGCCGTTCGTCAATCGCCTGAAGTTTGCCGAACTGAAATACGTGACGCGCTCGCGGGCCGCCGCGCAGTCGCTTGCCGAAAACTACGTCGGGTTGCCGTTCGACGATGCGACGGCCCCCGAGGGAACCCGCCTTGACAACGCGCTGTGCGCGACTCTATGATCGGCCCATCGTTCGCTAATCGAATCTAGGTTCGAATAGCGAACAAATACCGGGATCGACATCGGCCCCGGCGCGGCACGCGGCACGCGCGTGTCCCCTCGACAGGCCGCGCATCGAGCCGCGGGTTCGTATCAGGAAGAGACATGGTCAACAAGATTTTCGAATCGCTTCAGTCGGCGGTGGCCGACATCCACGATGGCGCGACAATCATGATCGGCGGCTTCGGCACGGCCGGCATGCCGTCCGAGCTGATCGACGCGCTGATCGAACAGGGCGCGCGCGACCTGACGATCGTCAACAACAACGCGGGCAACGGCGAGACGGGCCTCGCGGCGCTGCTGAAGGCAAAGCAGGTGCGCAAGATCATCTGCTCGTTCCCGCGCCAGAGCGATTCGCAGGTGTTCGACGGGCTGTACCGGGCAGGCGAGATCGAGCTGGAACTCGTGCCGCAGGGCAACCTCGCGGAGCGCATTCGCGCGGCGGGCGCCGGCATCGGCGGCTTCTTCACGCCGACGGGTTTCGGCACCAAGCTCGCGGAAGGCAAGGAAACGCGCGTGATCGACGGCAAGCAATATGTGTTCGAAACGCCGATCCACGCCGATTTCGCGCTCGTGAAGGCGTACAAGGGCGATCGCTGGGGCAACCTCGTGTATCGCAAGACCGCGCGCAACTTCGGTCCGATCATGGCCAGCGCCGCGAAGGTCGCGATCGTGCAGGTGTCGGAAGTCGTGCCGCTCGGCGCGCTGAACCCGGAACACATCGTGACGCCGGGCATTTTCGTCCAGCGCGTCGTCGAGGTGCCGCAGGCCGCGCACGCGGCCGAGCTGGCTGCCGAACACGCTGCATCACAAGCTGCTTGAGGGAGATATCCAGATGAAACGACTGACCCGCGATGAAATGGCCAAGCGCGTCGCCCAGGACATCCCCGAAGGCGCGTACGTGAACCTCGGCATCGGCGTGCCGACGCTGGTGGCGAACCACCTCGACCCGAGCAAGGAAATCTTCCTGCACAGCGAGAACGGCCTGCTCGGCATGGGCCCCGCGCCCGCGCCCGGCGAGGAAGACGACGAACTGATCAACGCCGGCAAGCAGCACGTGACGCTGCTCACCGGCGGCGCGTATTTCCACCATTCGGATTCGTTCGCGATGATGCGCGGCGGCCACCTCGACTACTGCGTGCTCGGCGCGTTCCAGGTGTCGGCGAACGGCGACCTCGCGAACTGGCACACGGGCGCGCCCGATGCGATTCCGGCTGTTGGCGGCGCGATGGATCTCGCGATCGGCGCGAAGCAGGTGTTCGTGATGATGGAGCACCTGACGAAGCAGGGCGAAAGCAAGATCGTCGCGCAGTGCTCGTACCCGGTCACCGGCGTGCAATGCGTGAGCCGTATCTATACGGATCTCGCGGTGCTCGACGTGACGGCCGACGGCCTCGCGGTGAGCGAGATCTTCACCGACCTGTCGTTCGACGAACTGCAGAAGCTGACCGGCGTGCCGCTGATCGACGCGACGCAGAAGGCCGCTGCCTGAACCACCGGCATGCCGGCGCGTGCGCTCGCGCGCAGGCCGGCACGCTTGGGTGGACAATAGGCGCACGCCGTTTCCCCTATCTGATGCCATGCTCGAAGACAGCGCCCGCCTGACCTCTCTCATCTGCGGCACCGAGCCGCTCAACCGGATCTGGTCGCCCCGCGCGACGATCCAGCGGATGCTCGACGTCGAGGCCGCGCTTGCGCGTGCGCTTGCCGCGCAGCAGGTGATTCCCGCCGCCGCGGTCGCGCCGATCGAGCGCGCGTGCGACGCCGGCCGGCTCGACGCCGACGCGCTCGCGCATGGCGCGGCGCTCGGCGGCAATCTCGCGATTCCGCTCGTCAAGCAGCTCACCGCGCAGGTGAAGGCCGACGACCCCGAGGCCGCGAAGTTCGTGCATTGGGGCGCGACGAGCCAGGACATCATCGATACCGCGACCGTGCTGCAACTGCGCGACACGCTCGACGTGCTCGAGCCGATGCTCGACGAAGCGTGCGTATCGCTCGCGGCGCTCGCGCGCACGCATCGCGCGACGCCGATGATCGGCCGCACGTGGCTGCAGCAGGCGCTGCCGATCACGCTCGGCCTGAAATTCGCCCAATGGCTCGATGCGCTGCTGCGCCACCGCGCGCGCTTCGCCGAATTGCGCGAGCGTGCGCTCGTGCTGCAGTTCGGCGGCGCGGCCGGCACGCTCGCGAGCCTGCGCGAGCAGGCGGCGGGCGTCACCGCCGCGCTCGCGGCCGACCTGAAGCTCGCCGCGCCGGCCGTGCCGTGGCATACGCAGCGCGACCGCATCGCGGAAGCCGCATCCTGTTTCGGCATGCTGACGGGTACGCTCGGCAAGATCGCGCGCGACGTGTCGCTGCAGATGCAGACCGAAGTCGGCGAGCTCGGCGAGCCGGCCGCCGCCGGCAAGGGCGGTTCGTCGACGATGCCGCACAAGCGCAACCCGGTCGGTTGCGCGGCGGTGCTCACCGCCGCGGTGCGCGCGCCCAACCTCGTCGCGACCGTGTTCGCGGGGATGGTGCAGGAACATGAGCGCGCGCTCGGCGGCTGGCAGGCCGAATGGGACGCGCTGCCCGATCTCGCGCGCCTGACCGGCGGCGCGCTTGCGCAGATCGCGCAGATCGTCGCGGGCCTCGACGTCAATACCGAACGCCTCGCCGCGAACCTCGACCTGACGCACGGGCTGATCCTCGGCGAAGCCGTGATGCTCGCGCTCGGCGACCGGATCGGACGGCTCGACGCGCATCACGTCGTCGAGCACGCGTCGAAGGAAGCCGTGCGCACCGGCGCGACGCTGTTCGACGTGCTCGCCGCCGACGCGACCGTGTCGGCCCACCTGTCGCGCGACGCGCTCGCGCGGCTGCTCGATCCCGCACATTACGTCGGCGAGGCGCAGGCCTATGTCGACGCCGTGCTCGCGCTGCATGCGGGCACGATCCAACCAGGAGAACATTGATGCCTTTCGCCACTGTCAACGGCGTGAAACTGCATTACCGGATCGACCGTGCCGCGCGCGCCGACGCGCCGTGGCTCGTTTTCTCGAACTCGCTCGGCGCCGACCTGCAGATGTGGGCGCCGCAGATCCGTCCGCTCACGCAGCACTTCAACATCCTGCGCTACGACACGCGCGGCCACGGCCATTCCGACGCGCCGGCCGGTTCGTACACGGTCGAGCAGCTCGCCGGCGACGTGATCGGCCTGCTCGACCACGTCGGCATCGACTGCGCGCATTTCTGCGGGATCTCGATGGGCGGGCTGACGGGCGCCGCGCTCGCCGCGCGCTATCCGTCGCGCATCGTGCGCGCGGTGCTGTCGAATACCGCCGCGAAGATCGGCTCGCCGGAAGTGTGGGCGCCGCGTGCGCAGAAGGCGCGCGCTGAAGGGATGGCCGCGCTGGCCGACGCCGTGCTGCCGCGCTGGTTCACCGACGCATTCGTCGAACGCGAGCCGCGCCTGTTCGACGCGATCCGCGACACGTTCGTGCATACCGACAAGGACGGCTACGCGGCGAACTGCGACGCGCTGAACGCGGCCGACCTGCGCGAGGAAGTGAAGGGCATCACGCTGCCGGTGCTCGTCGTGACCGGTGCGAAGGACATGTCGACGCCGCCTGACCAGGGCCGCGCGCTTGCCGCCGCGATTCCCGGTGCGCTGCACGTCGAATTCGACGCCGCGCACATTTCGAACATCGAGTGCACCGACGGCTTCAACCGTGCGCTGCTCGATTTCCTGAACGCATGAGGCAAAGGCGATGGACGACCAGGAACGTTACGAAGCAGGGATGAAGGTGCGTCGCGCGGTGCTCGGCGACGCGCACGTCGACCGTTCGATCGAGAACCGCACCGAGGTGACCGATGAATTCCAGAACCTGATCACGCGCTATGCATGGGGCGAGATCTGGACGCGCGACGGCCTGCCGCGCCATACGCGCAGCCTGCTGACCATCGCGATGATGGTCGCGCTGAACCGCGGCGAGGAACTGGCGCTGCACCTGCGCGCCGCGCGCAACAACGGCGTGACGCGCGACGAGATCAAGGAAGTGCTGCTGCAGACCGCGATCTACTGCGGCGTGCCGGCCGCGAATTCCGCGTTCCATCTCGCCGACAAGATTTTCAAGGAACAGGATGCGGCCGGTTAAGCACCGGGCGTGATCCGATCGCGCGGCCCGCTGACGTTGGCGGGCCGTCGACGATGAAAGAACGCACCGGCAGTGAATCGGTGCGCGAAGAAAGGAAAAAGCGCGGCCCTGAAGCCGCGTTTCTTGCATAACCATCCAGGAGACTCGCGATGAATCGCGCACCCGTGGTCGATGTCCAGACCTTCATCAACGAGCAGCCGTTCGGCGGCTTTCAATGGCTCGTGTTCCTCATGTGTTTCGTGATCGTGCTGCTCGACGGCTTCGATACGGCCGCGATCGGCTTCATCGCGCCGTCGCTGCTCGGCGAATGGAACCTCACCAAGCCCGATCTCGCGCCCGTGCTGAGCGCCGCGCTGTTCGGCCTCGCGTGCGGCGCGCTCGTGTCGGGCCCGTTGTCCGACCGGCTCGGGCGCCGCTCGCTGCTGCTCGGCTCGGTGTTCCTGTTCGGCGTCGCGTGCCTGATGTCCGCTTTCTCGAATACGATTGGGCACCTGACGATCCTGCGCTTCATCACCGGCGTCGGGCTCGGCGCGGCGATGCCGAACGCGGTCACGATGATGGGCGAGTTCTGCCCGGACAAGCGCCGTGCGACCGTGATCAACCTGATGTTCTGCGGCTTCCCGCTCGGCGCCGCGTTCGGCGGTTTCCTCGCCGCGTGGATGATTCCGCATTTCGGCTGGCGCAGCGTGCTGATGCTCGGCGGCGTGACGCCGCTGCTGCTCGGCGTGCTGTTGCTGCTGAAGATGCCGGAATCGGTGCGCTTCATGGTCGCGAGCGGCCAGCAGGTCGACAAGATCCGCGCAACGCTTGCGCGCATCTCGCGCGACGCGCTGAACGCCGGCTCGTTCGCGATGACCGAAGCCGTGCCGCAGACGGGCAGCAAGGGCCTCGGCGTCGTGCTGTCGCGCTCGTACATCGTCGGCTCGGTGATGTTGTGGCTCGCGTACTTCATGGGTCTCGTGATCTTCTACGCGTCGATCAACTGGATGCCGATCCTGCTGAAGGACGCGGGGCTGACGCCGAAGAGCGCAACGCTGATCTCGGCGCTGTTCCCGCTCGGCGGCGTGGGCGCCGTGCTGTGCGGCGTGCTGATGGACCGTTTCAACGCGAACCGCGTGATTGCCGTGTGCTACGCGCTGACGGCGGTGAGCGTGTATGCGATCGGGCAGGCGGCCGGCAACGTCGGGCTGCTCGTGCTGGTTGTGTTCGTGGCCGGCGTGCTGATGAACACCGCGCAATCGTCGATGCCGGCGCTGGCCGCCGCGTTCTATCCGACCGAGGGGCGTGGCACGGGCGTGGCGTGGATGCTCGGTGTCGGTCGTTTCGGCGGGATCGCGGGGTCGTTCCTCGTCGCCGAACTGACGCGCCGGCACTTTTCGTTCGCGGGTGTGTTTGCGACGATCGCCGTCGCGGGCGTGCTCGCGTGCATCGCGTTGCTGATCAAGCAGATGGCGCGGCCGCATGGCGTCGCGCAGCCGGCAGGCAAGATCGAGTCGCTCGGGCATTGAGCGGCGTGCGGGCCGGTGCGCTGCGCCGGCCCTTTTTGAGCGGCACCGTTCGGGCCGCTATTCTTCCGCGTCGTGTTCCTTGACGAAGTTGCGCAGATACGCGCGCAGCGCGGCTTCCCGGCTGCGATGATCGGCGAGGTTCGCGGCGCCCATGTCTTCCTCTTCGCCGAACATCGTCGGCGGCGCGCAGTAAATGCCAATCTGGATGTCTTCGCGCAGCACGCGAATCTCGTGCGTGAGCGGATGATACTCGGCGATCCAGTGCATCCCCTCGATGTGTTCTCCCGCCCTCAGCAGTGGCTTCATCGGCACTCTCCCGACAGCAGCGGCGCAACCGGCGAAGCGGTTGCGCGCGCCCGTACCAAAAGGGTACGCCTGCCTCGCGTGAATCTCAACGGGCGCGCTGTGAGCGCTTACTGCGGCAGCAGGTGCGCGATGAGCGGATACAGCGACAGGATCAGCAGCACGGCCATCGTCACGTTGAAGATGCGCAGCGCGCGGGGATTCGACAGGAAGCGGCGCAGGCCGAGGCCGAACGCGGCCCACAGGCAGATGCACGGGAAGCCGATCAGGATGAACACGACGGACATCCACGCGGCATTCATCCCGTAGTCGGCGGACAGGCGGACCGTCGTCGCGGCGGTCAGCACCATCATCCAGGCTTTCGGGTTGACCCACTGGAACGCGGCGGCTTCGACGAACGTCATTGGCCGCGGCTTGGCGCCGTGCGCCTTCACTTCGCCCGACGTGCCGATGCGCCACGCGAGGTACAGCAGGTACGCGACGCTGGCGGCTTCGAGGATCGTGTACAGCAGCGGCAGGCGCTTGAACGCTTCGCCGAGGCCGAAGCCGACGCACAGCATCAGGATCGCGACGCCGATGCTGATGCCGAACAGGTGCGGCATCGTGCGGCGGAAACCGAAGTTGACGCCGGATGCGAGCAGCATCGTGTTGTTCGGGCCGGGCGTGATCGACGTGACGAGCGCGAACAGCATGCCGGCGGGCAATGCGCTGAGGGTGAGGAATTCCATCGCGGATTCTCCATTCTGTTCTGGACTGGGATGGAGGTCAGTTTAGCGACGGTTTTCTGTACAGTACCGGTACAGTTGGTTTGACGAATGCCGGTACGGAGGGAGGGGGAGTTGGGCTTGGCTGGCTCGATGTTTGTTGGTTCTCGGAGAAGATGTCCACAGCTTCGATATGTTGTCTTATTACCCGGGGCGTGGGCCATGCCGCCGCCATTCTCGATGAGGCGGCCGTTCCGAACCTGCAGCTTCTTCTTTTCTCCCCCTTCTGTCGGAGGCGCGCCGCGAATGGATTTCTGCAGAGGATTGAGGTCTGGTTTTTCCGGGAGCGCATCAGTCGCAACCGGATCGAGTCGATCTAGCGACGCCGGGTGAAGGCATGTCAGACATGCTCGAGAAATCCGTCGTGCCTCGCCGACTCGATTTCTGTCGGCAATCCTGTCCCAAATCGTCCGCCCCCGCTCGCTAGAATCGCTTTCACCATCCATGCCGTTGAGTCCATCAGCCGGCAACGCACATGTGTGGCCGTCACGGTAATTGCCTTTTCACGATGAAGTCGATGATGAAAGCCCTGATCAAAGCGCATTTGTTCCATCCGTCGGTCGTGCTGCCTATCGCTGCACTGACGGAACTGATGGTCGAGCGGGACTTCAATTTGAGCCAGGTCGGGTTGATCGTCGCTGCGCGTGGTGCGCAGGCGATGATGTCGTGCTCGCGTTCGCTCTTGTGTTGTCACCGGTGCGACGCAATAAGTTGACGGTCACAAAAGAGAAAGAACTGTGCGCTTTCTTTTGCCGGATTGACGCAGCACCGTGCAAGATCATCCCGCTCTCGTTCGGCATCGTCATTACGGTTGGCTTCGACTTCACGAAGTTTTCAGGCTGGTAGTAGAAAAGCGCGCTCGATAAGCGCGTGGTGTCAGAGAAAAATGCCGGACGAATACCTTGCGCATTTGCTCCTCTGTTGGAAACCCTACGCGGGAAGCGATCGTTTTCAGCGGCAGGTCACTGTCCAGCAACAGGGTTGCCGCACGCTCGCAACGTGCTCGAACGAGGTAGTGGGTCGGCGGCATGCCAACCTCCTCCTTGAACAGGCGAGTGAAGTTGCGAACGCTCATCCCGGCCTTCTCGGCCATGTCTTCAAGCTGCAACGGTTTGCTCAGATTCGAACTGACCCAGGTTTGAACGTCCCGGATCTCCGGCGCCGCGGTCATCTGGCTGTTCAACACGTCGCTGAACTGCGACTGGCCGCCGGGGCGCTTCAGGTAGATGACCAAATCACGGGCGACCGCCAGCGCGAGGTTGCGTCCGAAATCTTGTTCGACAAAAGCCAGCGTAAGGTCGATCGCTGCCGTGACGCCAGCGGACGTCCAGATGTTGTCTTCCTGAATGAAGATCGCGTCAGCGTCGACTTCGACTGACGGAAACCGCTGCTGCAGCAGTGTGGCAACGCTCCAGTGAGTCGCGGCACGTCGGCCACTCAACACACCGGCAGTGGCAAGAAAGAAGCTTCCGGAGCAAAGCGCTGCGAAGCGCTTGGCGGCGATCGATCGTCTGCGGACCCAGTCCACAAGGGCGGTTTCGCGAGCGATCGCCGACTCGATGTCGAGCGCGCCTGCAATCAGTACCGTGGAAAGTGCTTCGCCCTCGGGTAAGCCTGCGCTCACGTCGAGCGAGATCAGCGTGTCTGAAGAAATGGCGCCCGGCGTCGGGGCCACCAGGTTGATTGCGTACCGCCTCGTATCCCCCTGAGCGGCGAGATGCCGGTTCGCGTAGCTAAAGACGCTTACCGGGCCCACGGCCTCCATCAACTTGAATCCCGGGTAGACCACGAGATGCACCGGATGGGTCGACGCCGGACCAGCAGACCTGTGCGAATCCACGGATGGAAATTGGACCTTCGCCTGCTCGTCATGCCCAAAGGGAAACATTATTCAGACTCCATGTGATTTGAAGGTTGGATCTTGGCCAGAATCATCCGAAGCGTCTCAATAGAATTGATCTTGCTGGATGTGAATTGGTGCAACGCAAGCGCATTTGCAGGCGCACTTGATTGCCATTAATTCAACAAGCATGTGAATTGGAATTTCGGGCGCAGATTCCGTGACCCATGAGCGCATGACCCAGATCGGCAGGATCGTCTGTTTTTTCACTTTCGCTGAGGAATCGCATTATGACCACATTCACCCACGTTACGGTTGGTACCAACGACCTGCCGGAAGCACGTGCCTTTTATGACAAGGTCCTCGCAACGCTCGGCTGGTCCCGCATTGCAGACCTGCCCGATGACGCTGGTTCGATCTGGGGTGCCGGCAAGCCTTCGTTCTTCGTTCTGAAGCCTGCCAACGGGCAACCCGCCACCATCGGCAACGGCGTAACGGTGAGCTTTGAAGCTTCGACTCGTTCGGCCGTCCAGGCATTCCACGATGCCGCTCTGTCCCTGGGCCGCCCCGATGAAGGCGCAGTGGGCCCGCGTGGCTGGGCTCCGCATGCCTTTGCCGCCTATACGCGCGATCCCGACGGCAACAAGCTGGCTGTTTACAGCTTCACGCCGGCGTAAATCCGAGGTACCCGGTTGTCGTGGCATGCGGATTCGGCTGAACGGGTTGTTGTCGTGTCACGGCCTGGCCTGAAGACACGCGTCTTCAGGCCAGGCGCGCAGTCCGGTGCGGGCCGAACCGGGTTGACGATACGAGGCCGGTCGATGACCATCGCGCTCAATAGAGATGCGTGACATTCAGCCTGTTGTTCCAGCGAGCATTCAAATACTCTACCGCCAGTCTTCGGTGACAGTGGTGGAGTCTGCCTTCGCTGCACAATAAACATCCGCGATCGAATAGCGCGATGTCGAGATTGTTTTTCACCTGGCGTTTCGCCAGGCATTCGATATATTTCGTGGCATAACTTTCCCAGCCAATCTCCTTTCTTTGATATTGCCTGAGCATATCTTTTTCCGGAGCCAAGTCTCGGAGTTCGACGAACTCTGCCGCGATGAGCTGTGAAAGAAAGTACTTCAGGTCGGCCTTTTTGGCGAATCCCGACAATTGAGAGACGTTGTTGAGTCGCACATCCAATAGCGTCTTGACCTCTGCGTCACGCAAAAGCTTGAAGAATTTTTCGGCCGACTTGTTCGTGAATCCAATCGTCGAAGTTGCCATGCCGTTCTCGCAGTGGCGCTTTCATGTGAGTATCGTCGGTCAAGCCTGCGTGCGTCGCTGCTTGCGGCGATGTTCGGTCAGGCCCGAGCCGGCTCGCGCCAGTTCCTCGGCAAGAAAACGCGCCGTGCGACTGCCTGGCGCTTGAGCGACTTGCCGAGGCGTTCCCGCTACGACGACGCGCCCGCCTTCGTCACCCGCACCCGGGCCGACATCGATGACCCAATCGGCCTGTGCGACCGCACGCATATCGTGTTCGACGATCACGACCGAGTTGCCGGCATCGACGAGGCGTTGCAGTTGCACCAGCAGTCGATCGGCGTCGGACGCATGGAGTCCCGTCGTCGGCTCGTCGAGCACATAGAGATTGCGTCCGCGCTGGCTGCGCTGCAATTCCGTCGCGAGTTTGATGCGCTGCGCTTCGCCTCCGGAGAGTTCGGTCGCCGGCTGCCCCAGGCGCAGATAACCGAGCCCGATCTCCCGCAACAGTTGCAGCGGGCGGGCCACCGCGTCTTCGTCGGCGAAGAAGTCCCGCGCCTCGTCCACGGTCATCTGCAGCACCTCGGCAATGTTGCGGCCGTTCCAGAGCACCTTGAGTGTCGCCTCGTTGTATCGTGCGCCGTGGCATGTCGGGCAAGGTGCGTACACGCTGGGCATGAACAGCAGTTCCACGCTGACGAATCCTTCGCCTTCGCAGGTTTCGCAGCGTCCCTTGGGCACGTTGAAGGAAAACCGGCCGGCGTCGAAACGGCGGCGGCGCGCATCGGGCGTGGCGGAGAAAAGCTTGCGCACGTGGTCGAACAGCCCCGTATAGGTCGCCAGGTTCGAGCGCGGCGTGCGCCCGATCGGTTTTTGGTCTACCTGAACCAGGCGTTGAACCGCGTCCAGATCCCCCGTCAGGTGGCCGGCGGTGGCGTCGATCACGGCCGGACCTTCGCTGGTGCTTTCGTCCGCGTCGTCTTCGGGTTCGTGACCGAGATGCAGGAGCACCAGCTCGGGTAGCGCCTGGGCGACCAGGCTGGATTTGCCGGAGCCCGAGATACCCGTGACCGCCGTCAAAACGCCCAAAGGAATGCGTGCGTCCACGCCATGCAGGTTGTGGCGATGAATTCCCCGCATCTCGAGCCATCCGGCGGGTTCGCGCTCGTGACTCGGCGCAGCAGGAATCTCGTCGAACAGATAGCGCGCGGTGCGTGATTCACCGATCGCGCGCAGGCCGTCCGGCGCCCCGCTATAGAGCACTCTGCCGCCCCGTTCTCCGGCCTCCGGTCCGACGTCCACGAGCCATTGCGCGCGGCGCATCAGGTCGAGGTCATGTTCGACCACGAATACCGAATTGCCGGCGTCGCGTAGCCTGTCGAGCGCGTCGTACAGGGCCTGGCTGTCGGAAGGGTGCAGGCCCGCGGAAGGTTCATCGAGGACGTACACGACGCCGAACAGCATCGAACTCAGCTGCGTGGCCAATCGCAACCGCTGCAGTTCGCCGGCCGAGAGCGTGGGCGTGGCACGGTCGAGCGTGAGGTAGCCCAGGCCCAGTTCCCGCAATTGGCGCAATCGTGCAACCACCCCTTGAGCCAGTCGTTGCGCGGCGAGGCGCTTTTCCTCCGACAGTGCGGACGTGCGGCGCACGTCCGGCGTTACCGTATGCGTCGCGCGACCCGATGCGGCACGTTCTTTGCGATCGCGCTCGGTTGCTTCCCGGTCCGTACCCGCTCCGGCGGTGTGTGCTCCGAAATTGCCCTGGGCGATCGGCTCGAGCAGCGACGCCAAGCGGTCCAGCGGCATTTGCATGAATTCGCCGATGTCCACGCCGGCGAAGGTCACCGAGAGTGCCTCGGCCTTGAGTCGCTTGCCGTGGCAAGCGGGGCACAGCTTGCCCTCCATGAAGCGCGACACGCGCTTTCGCATCAGCGCGCTCTGGGTATTGGCGAAGGTATGCAGGACGTAGCGCCGCGCCCCGGTGAAGGTGCCCATGTAGCTCGGCTCGAGCTTGCGCTTGAGGGCCGCGCGGGTTTCAGCGGGCGTCAGGCCCGCGTAGACCGGTACCGTCGGTGCCTCTTCGGTGAACAGAATCCAGTCCCGGTCTTTCTTCGGTAGATCGCGCCACGGTCGATCGACGTCGTAGCCGAGGGTGACGAGGATGTCACGCAGGTTCTGCCCGTGCCAGGCCGGCGGCCAGGCGGCGATCGCCCGTTCGCGTATGCTCAATGACGGGTCCGGTACCATCGTCGCTTCGGTGACTTCGTACACGCGACCGAGACCGTGGCAGCTCGCGCATGCGCCTTGCGGCGTGTTCGGCGAGAAGTCCTCGGCGTAGAGCATCGGCTGGTTGGCCGGATACGCACCGGCACGCGAGTACATCATTCGCACCAGACTGGACAAGGTCGTCAGGCTTCCTACCGAAGAGCGCGCGTTGCTGGCCCCGCGTTGCTGTTGCAGCGCCACCGCCGGCGGCAGACCGTCGATGGCATCCACATCCGGGACGCCCACCTGGTCGATCAGGCGCCGCGCATAAGGGGCAACGGACTCGAAATAGCGCCGCTGCGCCTCGGCATAGATCGTACCGAACGCAAGGGAGGATTTGCCAGAACCGGAAACGCCGGAAAATACCACCAGTGCATCGCGCGGGATGACGACGTCCACATCCTTCAGATTGTGTTCTCGCGCACCGCGCACATCCACGAAGCCCTCCGTGGAGGGACGGGAGCGTTTGCCGGACGAATCGTTTGACATGGTGTTCTTCTCCTGCAGTTCGTGTTGGTGCCGGACTCGCGCGAATTCAATATAAAGACCGATCAAGGCTTCGCGGTGCCGTCCGCCGCCGTGTCGAGCGAGCGCAACCAGCCGAGCTTTTCCCCGATCTTGATTTCGGCCCCTTGATTGGCCGGCTGATACCAGTGCTGTCGTGCGACGCCATCCGGGAAATAGGTTTGGCCGGCCGAGTAAGCGTAGCGTTCGTGATGTCGACTTCGGAATTGGTCAGGCCGTTGACGACGTCGAGTCCACCGAAGCCCGCACCCACGATCACGACGTGATGTCGTTTGCCGGCGGCCCTGAACACGATTTGCTCTCCTCTCGCTCAGCGCTTCAGCGCAGACGCATGGTGTGCAATGTGCTCGCCGATGTAGCTGGCGATGAAGTAATAGCTGTGGTCATGATCCGGCCGCAGGTTGAGCTGAAGCGGGTGATCGACAGCCTCGCAAGCCTCGCGAAGCAGCTCCGGCCGGAGCTGCTTTTCGCGAAACTCGTCGTCAAGGCCCTGGTCGACCAACAGCGGCAAGCGTTCCGGTGCGGTACGGACGAGTTCGACGGTGTCGTATTGCTTCCAGGCTTCCTGGTCATCTCCGAGATAGGCGAGGAAAGCCTTCTGCCCCCAGGGAACCCTGGATGGTGCGACGATGGGCGAGAACGCCGACACGCTTCGATAGCGGCCCGGGTTGCGCAGCGCAATGACCAGGGCGCCGTGCCCGCCCATCGAATGACCGCTGATGCTTCTCGCATCCGTGGCGGGCAAGCTGGCTTCGATCAGCGCGGGCAGCTCGTGGACGACGTAGTCGTACATCCGATAATGTGCGGCCCACGGGGATTGCGTTGCGTTGACATAGAAACCTGCGCCCTGGCCGAGATCGTACGCAGCGTCGTCAGCGACACCCTCGCCACGCGGGCTCGTGTCCGGCGCGACAACGATGACGCCATGTTCGGCCGCGTAACGTTGAGCCGCGGCCTTGGTCATGAAGTTCTGTTCAGTGCAGGTGAGGCCGGACAGCCAGTAGAGGACCGGTAGCTTGCCGTGAGCCGCTTGCGGGGGCAGGTATACGCCGAACCTCATCATGCAGTCGAGCGTTTCGGAATGGTGTTGATAGACGTCCTGCCAGCCGTCGAAGCTGGCGTGATGTTCAACGCGTTCCATGGGTTCTCTCCAAATTTGAGCAGATGGTGTGGCTGTGACGTTTCCAGGTGACAGCCAGTCAGTCGAATGCGTTTCGGTGTTTCGTGTCGCTATGGGCGTTCTTGATTCGATGTACGGTCAACCAGATCGCGAGGACGACGAGGGGTACAAGAACGGCAATGGCGAGTTCGGGCTCCGCGGTAAGTGCCCTTCTGCTTGGCCGCGTGAATGGCCAGTGCGTCCATCAGGCCCGGAGAAAGACAGTCGTACGGCTCGAGATCGAGTTCGCGCAGCCTGTCGCGAATCTCCGCCATCTTCGAAGGCGGGATGCCGCTTTCAATGACCGACGAGACGAACGCGGCAAAGCGCGGCTCCGACCAGCCCTCTTGGGAAGAGCGTTCGGTGTGAACGAAGTCAAGGCCGTAGAACGCATGCTGCCGGTTTTCAATGCGACCGAACGTATGGGCGCCGCATTCCCGGCAGGCATGTCGTTGAATGGCTGCATGCTCGTCGACGATGTAAAGCATTTCAGGGTGCGCAAGCACGTTCACCTTGTCGCGCGGCACGACCTCGACAATGGCGAAGGTTGCACCGGCAGGCTTCCAGCATTGGGTACAACCGCAGGCGTGGTTGTGCAATGTTTGCGCCGCGACGGCAACTTCGACCTTGTCGCCGGCACAGCGGCACTGGAGCATGCCGCCGGGAAAACCGGGATGTTCGTGATGCGTTCCGTTGTTCACTGGCGGAGGGATAGAGATTGCACTCACAATAGCTCTCCTTGGGCAGTGAAAGACTGCGCGGCGTAGCGCCGCGCAGCCAGGCCGGCATCAGTAGTGAATGACCGTACGAATCGACTTGCCTTCGTGCATCAGGTCAAATGCGTCGTTGATCTTGTCGAGGCCCATGGTGTGCGTGACGAACGGGGCGAGATCGATTTCGCCTTTCATTGCATCTTCCACCATGCCCGGCAGCTGGGAGCGTCCCTTTACGCCACCGAATGCCGAGCCTTTCCAGACCCGGCCGGTAACCAGCTGGAACGGACGGGTCGAGATTTCCTTCCCGGCACCCGCGACGCCGATCACGATCGACTGGCCCCAGCCACGGTGAGCCGATTCGAGCGCAGCGCGCATGACGTTGACGTTGCCGATACACTCGAAGGTGTGGTCGACGCCCCAGCCGGTCATCTCGACGAGGACTTCCTGGATCGGCTTCTCGTAGTCGTTCGGGTTCAGGCAGTCGGTTGCGCCGAACACGCGAGCCAGCGTGAATTTTTCCGGGTTGGTATCGATGGCGATGATGCGACCGGCCTTGGCCTGTCGCGCACCCTGAACGGCGGCCAGACCGATACCGCCGAGACCGAAGATGGCCACCGAGTCGCCGGGTTGAACCTTGGCGGTGTTGTGAACCGCGCCGATGCCGGTGGTAACGCCGCAGCCAAGCAGACAGACGTGCTCGGGATTGGCTTGCGGGTTGATCTTGGCGAGCGAGACTTCCGCGACCACGGTGTATTCGCTGAACGTCGAACAGCCCATGTAGTGGAACAGCGGCTGTCCGTTGTACGAGAAGCGCGTCGTGCCGTCCGGCATGAGCCCCTTGCCCTGTGTCGCACGAACCGCCACGCAAAGGTTGGTTTTGCCCGACTTGCAGAACAGGCACTCGCCACATTCCGCGGTGTAGAGCGGAATGACGTGATCGCCGGGCTTCACGCTGGTGACGCCTTCGCCGACTTCAACGACGACGCCTGCACCCTCGTGACCGAGGACGGCCGGGAACACGCCTTCCGGATCGTCACCCGACAACGTGAACGCATCGGTATGGCAAACACCGGTGTGCGTGATTTTCACGAGAACCTCGCCCTTGCGCGGCGGCTCGACGTCAATCTCGACGATTTCCAGCGGCTTTCCAGGCCCGAAGGCAACAGCTGCACGTGATTTCATGATTTCGCTTCCTCAACCAAGTTAGATATCCGAAACCTGGCGCCGCCCTGGCACCGGTTATCGGAGGTAGGACCGAACGATAGAGATGGTTTCCTCGATGGACTTTCTCTGCGAGTCGGTCGCGGTTTCACTCTCCGGAAATTCTTCTCGCAGATAGCTTTCCAGCACGGCTGCCATCAAACCGTTGACCGCACCCCGGACGGCCGCAAGCTGCTGAAGAATCGCAGCGCATTCGGCGTTCTCTTCAAGCGCCTGCTCAAGAGCGATCGCTTGCCCGCGAATACGGCGAACCCGGGTGAGCGCTTGCTTCTTTTCTTTGGGACTGTAAGGCATGGCCTCTTTCCTGTCGGTAGATGGGAATATACTATACTCAGGTACAGTATGAAAGTGTGCAGCCGGGTGAAATTTACACCTGCAGCGTGCTGCACTCCGGGATTGTACAGAAACTGCCCCGGAGTATCCCTTCTCTGGAGCAATCCGTCCGGTCGCTGGCCTCCGTCCGGGCGAGGCGGGATCTTCGCGGCGCTCGCCTCCGGTTGCCCGTGGCTGCACATCGTGACGCCCCCGTCGGCATCTGCTTGCAGTTGAAGCCGGGGGAATTCAGAACCGACTGGGGTGCTGGCAGCGGCGCCTCGGCACGCCGGGCGAAATTGCGAGCGTCTATGCATTCCTCGCGTCAGACGAAGCCAGTTTCGTGAACGGCACCGCGATCGAGGTGTCAGGCGGCTTGTCGGTGTAAGGGCGATTGCGTCGCGGCGCGGGGTCGCATCGTTGCGAACCGGTGCGATCGCGATTCGAACTCGTGATTGACAGCCGGCACGAGGTTGACTAGATTCACCCCATGAACGCACGTTTCGTCACGACCACCACGACCACCACCACGACCGCCAAGGGCGGGCCGGGGGGAGGTTGCACGTCGTAGGCCAGTGCGTCACATCATCCCCAGGAGCCCCGCCGGAAACGGACGGGGCTTTTTTCATGCTCCGTTCGTCCAGCATCGACGTCAACGGAGAACGTGATGGACGATTTCGACCATCGAGTGCTTGGCAGCAGACTCGATCTGTTTCACCAGCAGGATGAAAGTCCGGGCGCCATTTTCTGGCACCCGCGCGGCATGGTCCTTTACCGGGTCGTCGAGGAATACATTCGCGCCAGGATGCGGCAAGCCGGCTTCGCCGAAGTCAGGACACCTCAGATTGTGTCGCGCGGGCTGTGGGAACAGAGCGGCCATTGGGAGAAGTTCGGGAAAAACATGTTCTCGCTCGAGAGCGACAGCAACCCGTACTGCCTCAAGCCGATGAGCTGCCCGTGCCATGTGCAGCTTTTCAGGAAGGGTGTTCGCTCGTATCGCGACCTGCCGGTCCGCTACGCGGAATTCGGGGCAGTGCACCGCGCGGAGCCGTCGGGCGCGCTGCACGGGCTCATGCGTGCCCGTGCATTCACGCAGGACGATGCGCACGTGCTCTGCCTGCCCGATCAGGTCGAGGTCGAAGTGGCGCGATTCTGCGTGCTGCTGAAGACGATCTATGCCGACTTCGGGTTCGACGGATTCGACGTGGCGCTGTCGACGAGGCCGGCGGTTCGCGCGGGCGACGATGCGGTCTGGGATCGTGCGGAAGCGATGCTTGCGTCGGCTGCGCGAGCGGCGGGCCTGGATTTCGCGATGCTGGCGGGAGAAGGGGCATTCTATGGCCCCAAGCTCGAGTTTCATCTGCTCGACCGCCAGGGGCGGAAGTGGCAGTGCGGGACGATCCAGCTCGACTTCGTGTTGCCGGAACGGCTCGGCGCAACCTATGTCGCGGAGGACGGCGCACGCGCGACGCCCGTCATGCTGCATCACGCGGTACTCGGGAGCCTCGAACGGTTCATCGGCATCCTGCTCGAGCATTACGAGGGCTGGTTGCCGACGTGGCTGGCGCCCGATCAGATCGTCGTCGCGAACATCGGAGAGGACGACCGTGCATTCGCGGACAACACGGCGTTCGCGTTCGAGGAGATCGGCTGTCGCGTGCTGCGGGACTTTCGTTCCGAGCGCTTGACGCGCAAGATTTTCGACGCGCGGGAACTGGCCGCGCCGATCGTCGCGGTGGCCGGACGGAAGGAAGCGCTGGCCGGCGAGGTGTCGTTGCGGATGAGGAGCGGGGAGCAGCACGTGCTGTCGATCGACGATGCGCTCGCGTACCTGAAGCAGCATGCGCGTTCGCCTTCCGCGACGCGCGTGTTTCGCTCGCCGGGTTGACCTGGCGGCTGGCTCGTCCGTGTGAAGGTCTTGCATGGACGGGCCGAACGCCGTCGTGGTGAACGGCCCATGTATCGATGCACGGGCCGGCGACGGCGCCGTTTTACCCGCGTGCCCGCACCTGCGCCTTCATGCACTTGAACCACAACCGAACGGCCCCGACACCGCCCGCGACCGGAATCCGCGGCAGCAGGAACGGATCGTCGGCCGCGGCGGCGCACCCGCGCCGGGTCGTCGTCGCATTGTCGTAACCGGCATCGGCGACCTGGTCGCGCACCCGCGCATCCAGGTCGCCGTACGGATAGCAGAACGATTCGACGCGCTGGCCGCTCAATGCCTCGAGCCGCCGCTTCGATTCGCTTACCTGATGATCCGACTCGTACCCGGGCACCTGCGACAGCGCGACGTGATCGAGCGTATGCGAGCCGATTTCATGGCCGTGATCGCGCCACACGAGCATGTCCTCGCAGGTCATCAGCGATGAGCGCGCGGTGTCGGCTCCTGCATCCCAGTCGTTCTCGCCGCCGAAGCGGCCGGCGACGAAATAGCAGGTCGCGGTGAACCCGAGCTCGTCCAGCACCGGCATCGCATGGGTCAGCACGTTGAGAAAACCGTCGTCGAACGAGATGCCGAAGACCTTCCCGCTGCGCTCGCCGCGCAGATACGGCTGCAGTTCGCGCACGCTCAGCCCGCGGTAGCCGAGCCGCTTGAACAGCGACATCTGGCGGCGGAACGCATCGGGTGCGACGCTCAGGCTGCGCAGCCGGTCGGTCGGCGGCGGCAACGGGCGTACCTGGTGATACATCAGGATCGGATGGCGCGGGGCGGACGTAAACATCGGCGGACGGGAAAAAACGCGGGGTTACGCAGCCTTGCGGAAGATCCGCAGGGTCTTGAAGTCGCCGACTTCGACGAAATCGGCATTCGCCGCCCACTGCGCGATGATCGGCTCGGCCTTCCGGTATGCCGACGAGCCCTTATAGAACAGCAGATGGCCGTTGGCTGCGGTATGGCGTGCGAACAGGTCGAGCACCTCTTCGTCGGTCTTCGCGCCATAGCGGCTATTCGACTCGTCGCGGAACTCGCACAGATGGAACAGCGTGACGACGTCGAACGCCGGCAGCAAGCCCGAATTGCTCGTATAGATGTCGCCGAAGTACGCGAGGTAGGTCTTGCTGACTTCCGGTTGCCGCGTGACGAGATCGACATACGACTTGTATTCCTTCGGCGACGCCGTCACGCCGAAGACGGTGTTGTTCAGGTGCGGCCGCGCGCATTCCACGCCGACATGGTGATGCCCGCCGGTGCCGAAGTGATAGATGCGCACGCCCCTGAGACGGACGGACTCCAGCCATTCGACGAAGTGCACGTCGCACGGACATTCCTGCGTCCGCAAGTCCCAGTACTTCTTCCAGATATTCATCGCCATCAAACGGACCTCATGGATGTCACCCAACGGTAGGGGTTGTGTCGAATCGATTTCTGATAGACGGACAACGTCGCGTCGACGAAAGTGTCGAACGAGAACTCGCGCCTGCCCTTCAGCCGCGCGCTGCGTCCCATCGAACGGACACAGCCGGGTTCGCGCGCGATCGCGCTCAGGATGGCCTCGATCGCCTCGGGCTCGCGCGGCGGGACGACCCAGCCGTCCACGCCCGGCTCGACGTTTTCGGGCAGTCCTCCCACGCGCGTGACGATCGCGGGGCAGCCGAGCGACATCGCTTCGCGGCACGCGTACGACAGGCTTTCGTGGTACGACAGCACGAACGACACGTCGATGATCGAGAACGGCGCCCGTACGTCGTCGAGGCGCCCGGTGAACGCGGTGCGCGACGCCATGCCGTGCCGCGCGATCTGTTCGCGCTGCTCGCGGGAAGGCTCCGCGCCGACCAGCAGCACACGAAACCGCTCGCGCTCGCCCTCGGGCAGGCCGCCCAGTGCCGCGATCAGGTCCATCCAGCCTTTCTCCGGCGCGGTGCCGGCGCTGCTGCCCAGCACGATCGCGTCCGCGCCTGACGGCCCGAACAGCGCGATCTTGCGGCGGCGGATCTCGTCGATGGCCAGTCGTTCGGCGGCCGACCGGCGCACGCCGTGCTTCACGACCGTCACGTCTCCGTACGGGGAGCGCAGCGCGAGCATGCTCGCGACGTAGTCGCTGACCGCGATGGTGTGGTCGGTGGCGAGCCGAGCGCGCAGCAGGTTGCCAAAGCTGTCGGCGCGATACGTGTTGTGCTTGGTGAGCACGACCGCGGGCCGGTACCGGCACCCGAGCAGCGCGAGCATCACCTGCCGGTGGTCGGCGGACCCGTTCACGTGGATGACGTCGAAGCGCTCGGCGGCGATCCGCCGGCGCAGCCGGACGATTTCCTGGCACAGCCGGTTCCAGCGCGGCTTGAATTCCATGTCGAAGATGGCCACGTCGGGGCTGTCCTTCAACAGGCGCGACAGGCGGCTTCCCTCCGGAGACGCGACGGTCACGCGATGATGCCGGCTCATCGCGGCGGCGAGATCGCGTACGTAGGTATCCTGGCCGCCGCCGTAGTCGCGGTGGAAGTTGGTGTACAGAATGTTCATCACGATGTCGCTTTTCCTCGATCGTCCATCCAGAGGACTACTTATGAACGAATGGCTCAACCCGTCGGGAGCAATGACTCGAACACGATGCCGCGTGCCGGCCCGCGATCGCGCGTCGACGCTCGGGCGTGGCGTCAACGCGAATCATTTCCAAATATTACATATCGTTTACGTATCGTAGTGTCGAGGTCTGCGCATCTTTGTGAGAATGTGTCGCGATCGCTTGACCGTGTCGGCGCCCCGCGCGGGCGGCTCGCTGATGTGCGTGTACTCGCGAAACCCGTTTGCCGCGGCGGCGCCGGTCCATTTCGCACCCTCGGCCAGGCTGCTGCACGCCGGCCGGTCCCGATCAGGATCGTGCTGGATCGCGACAAAACCTGCCTTTCCGGCGACATCCAGACTCAGATCAACGGGCCGCGCTTTCAGATTTGAAAGCCGATGCGCCATTTGCGTTAGAATGCCCCCCCTTGTCCGCCCTGGTGAGCGCCAGCGCGGACTTGTCGCACGCGTGGCGACCCAGGTTCCGATTCGCAGCCGGACGCGAATGATTTGCCAGCCGTTAGCAACATACGTTTTGTGATTTGGATTACTAATGAAGAAGAAGCACAACATTACCAAGTACATCGTCGTGGCGATGATGCTGGGTATCGCCGTGGGTTACGCGTGTCACAGCGCGTTTCCCGACCCGAAGATGGCGAAGGAAGTCGCCGGTTACGTGTCGTTGCTGTCTGATGTATTCCTGCGATTGATCAAGATGATCATCGCGCCGCTGGTATTCGCGACGCTGACCGTCGGCATTGCGCAGATGGGCGACGGCGGCGCGGTGGGCCGCGTGGGCGTCAAGGCGTTCGGCTGGTTCTTCATCGCGTCGTTCACGTCGCTGCTGCTGGGTCTGCTGACCGCGACGATCCTGCAGCCGGGCAGCCACCTGAGCCTGCCGCTGCCGCCTGCCGATGCGGCCCTCAACCTGAAGACGGGTGCCTTCACGCTGAAGGACTTCGTGGTCCACCTGGTGCCGAAGTCGATCGCCGAGGCGATGGCGAACAACGAAATCCTGCAGATCGTGGTGTTCTCGATCTTCTTCGGCACCGCGCTGTCGGCGCTCGGCGACGCGGGCAAGCGCCTGACGGGCGTGATCGAGGATCTCGCGCAGGTGATGCTGAAGGTGACGGGCGCGGTGATGTGGTTTGCGCCGATCGCGGTGTTCGCGGCGCTCGCGTCGACGATCACGACCGAAGGGCTCGGCATCCTGCTGACGTTTGCGAAGTTCATGGCGAGCTTCTATCTGGCGCTCGCGCTGCTGTGGGGCGTGCTGACGCTCGCCGGCGTGACGTTCCTGGGCAAGCGCGCGTTCACGCTGATCCGGCTGATTCGCGAGCCGTTCCTGCTGTCGTTCGCGACGGCGAGCTCCGAGGCTGCGTATCCGAAGCTGCTGGACGCGCTGGACCGCTTCGGCGTGAACCGCAAGATCTCGAGCTTCGTGCTGCCGATCGGCTATTCGTTCAACCTCGACGGCTCGATGATGTACTGCACGTTCGCGGTGCTGTTCATCGCGCAGGTGTACGGCATCCATCTGCCGCTGGGCACGCAGATCACGATGCTGCTGATGCTGATGGTGACGTCGAAGGGGATGGCCGGCGTACCGCGTGCGTCGCTGGTCGTGATCGCCGCGACGCTCAACCAGTTCAACATGCCCGAAGCCGGGTTGCTGCTGATCATGGGCGTCGACATGTTCCTCGACATGGGGCGCTCGGCCACCAACGCGGTCGGCAACTCGATCGCGGCTGCGGTGGTCGCGAAGTGGGAAGGGCAACTCGACGATCCGCGCGATGACAACGATTCGGACGGCGGGCGCGTGGCCGAGGTGAAAGTGCGGGAGACCTCGGCGTGATGCACGGCAACGCGGCGACGCGTTGCCTGCCCCGTAGTCAATGACGATCGCCGGCCTGGATTCGATACGGATCCAGGCCGGCGATTTGTTTTGTGCGGTGCCTTTGCACCGCATTCGGCGGCTTTTTCCGATTCGCCGGTAAAAATGTTTGCCGTTTCAATCCGTCATCGCTGGACCAGCGGTGATATTCCCGCAGGCGAATGCCTGATTCCCGCCATTTCCGCGCCAGCGCGTAAGTGAACATTCACTGTCGCGCAATCGCATGGTGGTGCTTGCCGAAAGCGCGAGCGGCCCGCAATTTTTTTCGATTTATATAACGCTATTCTCGCCCTGCTCATTATCGAAGGCATGCCGTACGTAATACCGACTGCGCCAGATGATTCAGGGGAAGAATTTACGCATTGCGAATTTCAAGCCATCTGGCCGGCCGACCCCTCATGTGAATGTTTGCATCATTCAGGAGAGCATCCGTCATGGTCGCCAGAAAACGAATCCAGGCTGCGCTTGTTGCCGCAGCGATTGCCGCGATCGCACCGGCCGCACACGCCGGCAATACCACCGACTGGCTGGCGAATACCTACGGCACGCTCGCGGCGCACGTCGGCAACGTCGCGCGTGCGATGTGGGTTGCCCCGGAAGGCGTGATTTACACGGCGTCGATGTGGGACGAGGATGAAGGCGGTGTGGCGATTTACCAGAACGGCAAGAGCATCGGCTCGATCGGCACGCACTCGGAATTCCAGGGCAGCGCGATCACCGGCAACGCGACGTCGCTGTTCGTTGCGCTGCAGCCCGGCAAGACGTACGGCAGCGGCGCGGTGGGGCGCTACAACCGCGCGACGAAGTATCGCGACCGCGTGATCCAGATCAGCGCGGCAACCAACCAGCCGCGCATCGACGTCGTCACCGGGCTCGCGACGGCCGGTTCGCTGCTCTACGCCAGCGACTTCTACGGCAATCGCGTGCGCGTATTCACCACCGACGGCGTGTGGCAGCGCGACATCAATGTGTCGGCGCCGGGCGCGCTCGCGGTGGACGGCGCGGGCAACGTGTGGGTCGCGCAGAAGAGCGCGGGCGCGATCGTCGGCTTCAGCCCGGCGGGCGCGCTGCTGAACACGATCCGGATGGCGGCCGGGTCGCAGCCGTCGGCGCTGTATTTCGATGCGGCGGCCGCGCAACTGCTGGTGGGCGATGAAGGCCCCGACCAGAACATCAAGCGCTATACGGTGGCGGGCCGGCCCGCGCTGGCCGGCACGTTCGGCGTGCGCGGCGGCTATCTCGACACGACGACGGGCATCAAGGGGCAGGTCGGCGCGCAGCGCTTCACGCGGATCGTCGGGATCGGCAAGGACACCGGCGGCAACCTTTATGTGCTCAACAATCCATGGGGCGGCAGCTGGGATCTCGGCCGCAACGGCGCGACCGACATTCATGCGTACAGCAGCACCGGGAGCCTGCGCTATACGCTGCAGTCGCTGAACTTCGAAGGCATCGCGGCGCCGGACCCCGTCACGGACGGCGCGCTGTTCTATGGCGGCACGCATGTATACAGCGGAACCGCGGGCGGCAAGTTCGTCGCGAACACCGTGGATCCGTTCGCGTACCCGTCGGACCCGCGCATCAACATGAGCGATACGCAGCGCGACGAACACTTTGGGCTGCTCACGTCGGTGGGCGCGAACCGGATCCTCGTCGCGGCCGGCCAGAATCCGCCCGTCTTCTACTTCTACCACTTCAACGCGGCGAACGGCTATATCGCGATTCCCGACGGATCGATTCCGGGCCCCGCGTTCAACACGACGCAGCGCGTGACGAGCGGCTTCAGCATCGACAGCAAGGGCGGCGTGTGGGCCGGCCTCGACAAGACCGGCGCGATCACGCATTACCCGCTGACCGGTTTCGACGCGAACGGCAAACCGTCGTGGGGGCCGGGTGTCGCGACCCGCATTCCGGCCAGCATCCTGCCGCTGACGCGCATCGTCTATCTCGCGGACAGCGACACGATGGTGCTCGCGCAGGGGGCGCTCGGCAGCAACGACTGGACGTCGATCGGCACGCGTATCGAGGTGTACCACGGCTGGAGCACGGGCAACACGACGAAACCCGATCCGGTGATCACACTGCCGCACAGCGGCGCGAAGTCGATCGATGCGGTCGGCAATCACCTGTTCGTCGGCTACTGGTTCAGCAGCAGCGGGCCGCTGTGGCCGAACGTCGACGCGTTCAACCTTACCACCGGCAATCTCGATACCACGCTGGTCAATGCGAGCCCCGCGACCGTCGATACGAGCAGCGCGATCGACGCGATGTACAGCATCCGCGCGTACCGCCGCTCGAATGGCGAGTACGTGGTGATGAAGAACAACGTGAAGGGGAACAGCATCACCGTGTACCGATGGACGCCTTGACCGGCTGAACGCGCGGCCGCTTCGGGCAGCGGCCGGACTCGCGAAGTCGTGACGTCAATCGACGCGGTTTCGCGTGATTGCCACGTCACATGTTCGCAATGAACGGTGCGCGCAATGCGCGCCGGGCCGCGTTGCGCGGCGCTTCCCAACCTCCCGACGCGGAAATGCGGTTCCGTGCACAATGACAGCGGCACACGCAGGCGCTGCGTGTGCGTGCACGATGAACTGGCGCGGCATGCTCCATGCCGGGCTTTTTACGCTCGAAGCGACGATAACGATGAAGATGAAGACGACACCGAACCGCCTGTTGCTGATCGCCGCACTGGCCGGCGCACTGAGCGGTTCCGTTTACGCGCAGACGGCCGCGACAGTCGCGACCGTCAACGGCACGCCGATCACGCAGACCGACGTCGACACGCTGCTGCGCGCGTCCGGGCAGCCCGATTCGCCGCAGGTCCGCCAAGCGATCAAGAACCAGCTGATCACGCGCGTGCTGGTGCAGCAGGCGGCCGAGAAGGCGAACTACGGCGACAAGCCCGAGGTCAAGGCGGCGGTGCAGCAGGCGAAGGCGACGGCCGAGGTGCAGCTATACCTGCGCGACAACGTGAAGCCCGAGCCGGTGACCGACGAGCAGGTGAAGGCGCGTTACGACGCGCTCGTCGCGACGCTCGGCAAGAGCGAATACAAGCCGCGCGTGATCGTCGTCAAGGATCCGGTGACGGCCGCGACCGTGCTGAGTGAGTTGAAAGCGGGCAAGTCGTTCGACGGGCTCGCGCGTCAGTACAGCATGGCGCCGAGCCGCGACAGCGGCGGCGAGCTGCCGTGGGTGAGCTTCAACACGCCGGCGGCGGAAGGCAGGACGGGCGGGTTGCCGCTGCCGGTCGCTCAGGCGCTCGAGAAGCTGACCGTCGGCGCGGCGACGAAGGATTCGATTCCGGTCGATGGCGTGCGGGCGATCGTGAAGCTGGATGCGAAGCGGCCGACGCAGGTGCCCGGTTTCGAGGCCGCGAAGCCGGGGCTTCAGCAGCAGCTGCAGGCGATCGCGGTCGAGAAGGCGAGCGCGCAGATGATCGGCAATCTGCTGAAGGACGCGAAGATCACGCAATGATCGTCATGCGGCGGCGTCGCAACGGCGTGCGTCACGCGCGCCAGATCAGGCTCGCGCTCGTGTCGGTTTCCGACGCGAGCCGGAAGCCGAGCCGTTCGTAGAGCCGCCGCGCCGGGTTGCCGTGCAGCACGCTGAGCGATACCGGCACGTGCTCGCGTGCGGCGTCGGTCAGCAATGCGTTCAGCACGGCCTCGCCGATGCCGCGGCCCTGGTGCGCCGGGAGAATCTGGATCTGATGGACGTGCCATTCGCCGGCGGCGCGCGTCACCTTCAGCAAGCCGATGGCCTCGGCGCCTGCGCAAACAATCATCGCGTCTTCAAAGTGCGCGCGGATGCGCTGGTCGTGCGCCGCGTCATCGGTCGGCGCGCCGACGCGTTGCAGGTGCTCGGTCATCGTCAGTCGACGGAGCGTCAGCAGGAACGGGAGGTCGGTGGCGGAGGCAGGACGCAGATCGATCGCCGGTTTCATGATGGTTGACGGGTTGCGTTGGGCATCGGGCTTCGACGCGGATCACAGGCCGGGCAACTGAATTTGCAGGCCGGCCGGGCGATGTTCGAGAACATCCGTGACTTCATATTCGGTTTTTGCGCCGTCTGAAGTTTGCCATTGCTGCATACGGACATTGCACAAGAGCACGTCCCCCTTGCTGAAACTGATCTGGCTGTTGTTCACGCGCGACAGGAAGCCGGCATCCGTGATCGTTGCGTGAATCGTCGACGTGCCGTCGTACAGCCGCCATTTGTTGTCGTCCTTGAACGCGAGCGACACGATCGAGAACGCCATCTTGCGATGCTCGTCGAGCAGGAGCGCGTCGGTTGGCTCGGGCGCGTGAAACCACGCAATCTCGTGGCGGGCGACCGTCTCGAACACTTCCGTATCGGTGCCGGCCGCGAAAATCTCGACGCCTTCGCGCGCGAGCGGCGCCAGGACCTGCGCGGTTGCGTGGCGAACGCGGACGTCGCGCAGCAGCGTGAGGACGGGCAGGTCGATCTCGAGTTCGTCGCCCTCGACCTGCAGCACCGCGATGTGATCCTGGATCCGCACCTGCCGGATCTCGCGCCCGCGCAGCCATCTGAGAACGGCGAAGAGCCCCTTCCTCGCCTTGGGCGCGGCGATGCCGAGCGCGGTCAGGATCGTGACCGCATTGGCGAGCGCCGTGCCTTCGTTGCCGCTCAGCATGTCACGCATGCGGCCGAGCAGTGAGGTCGCGAGCGTGAAGTCGATGCCGAAGCTGCCGGTCTTGAAGCTGCCGCGCACGTTCACCTGCGGCCGAACCTGATCGCCGCACAGTGCGCGCGTCGATGCGTCGAGCAAATCGCCGAATGCAAGCAGCGCGGGCGCGAGTTCGCGCACGTCCATCTCGGACGATTCGAGCGCGGGCCCGTCGTACGTGACGCGAAATCGGCTCATGGCATCGAAGGGGCCGATGTCGGCCGGACCGGGGCTGTTTCCATTACGTGTGGTCATGGGGAATGCGGGCTGGAGACGTGGACGATACCCGAAACGAATGCTTTCGGATGCCTTTCATCGTAGGCGCGGCCGGCCGGCTGCGCGCGATTTTGGCCATCCGGACAAGACCGCATACGAACGTGTCCCGATAGCAGTCGGCGAGCCACGAACTTTTCCGATACTTTCCCGGTCACACTCGCCAGCCTGCGGGCGTGCCGGGGCCCCGAACGTGGTTCCGGGCCCCGGTATTCCCCCACCTACCCCATCCGCATATCATTCGCACATCGCGCACCTGCAGGCCGCAGGCGCGGCACACAGGGATTCTCGATGGACACCAAACGATCGCGGCCGGGGCTCGTCGCCGCGCTGCTCTGGGCGGCGCTGTATCTCGCGACCGGCTACATCTCGCACGAGTTCAACGGCCCCGTCCGGCTGACGGGCTACATCTGGCTGCCGGCCGGCGTCACGGTCGGCGCGTTCATGTTGCGGCCGGTGCGCGACTGGCTGACGCTGGCCGGCGCGTTCCTCGTGGGGCAGCTCGCACTGACGGCGATCGAACACGGCAGCCTCGTCAATGCGGTGCTGTTCACGATCGACGAGGTCGGCGCGGCCGCGCTCGCGGTCTGGCTCGTGCAGCGCGTGCGCTTCTCGCTCGAAGGGCTGTACTTCCTGCGCTCGGTGATCCTCGCCGGGTTGATCGCGGGCGTCGTCGGCGCGATCGGCGGCGCGGCGTGGTACACGACGGTCAAGGGCGCGCCGTTCTTCGACGTGTGGTCGGTGTGGGCTGCATCCGATTTCGTCGGCGTGCTGCTGGTCACGCCGGTGCTCGCGTCGTGGTCGCGCTTTCGCGCGCACCGCTCGGGCGACCACGAGCGCTTCGACCTGATGCTCGGGATCGTCGCGTTCGTGCTGCTCGTGATCGTCGCGCTGGTGATCTTCGACGGCGACACGTCGCAGAAATTCGGCACGGGCGCCGGCTTCGCGCTCACGTATATTCCGCTGTTCCTGACCGTCGCGGTGACGCTGCTGCTCGGCGGTCGCGCGGGCTCGTCGTCGGTGCTGGTGCTCGCGCTGATCGTGATCGAGCAGACCGCGCAGGGCGACGGCCCGTTCTCGTCGTTTCACGAACACTACGGCAGCGCGCTGCTCGAAGCGCAGCTCTATCTCGCGGTCGCGTCGCTGCTGGTGCTGACGGTCAGCACGCTGAAGACGACGCGCGAGCGTGTGCACGAGCATGCGGCGGTCCTGCAGAACAACATGGAGCTCGCGCTCGCGAGCGCCGGCCAGATCGCGTACGTGCTCGATCCGGAGTCGGGCCGGATCGACTGGAGCGGCGACGTCGAGCGTGTGTTCGGCGTCGGCGTCGATGCGTCGCAGATCGCGAGCGTGCCGCTCGTGCTCGAACGCGTGCAGCCGGGCGACCGCGAAGCACTGAGCGACTACTGGAACGCGGAGATCGCCGGCGAGGATCGCGCGTCGCTGTCGCTGCGCATCGTGCTGCGCGACGGCGGCACGCAGACGATCACCGACCACGGCGCGCCGTTGCTCGATTCGAACGTCGACGTAACGGTGGTCGCGGGCGTCTGGCAGATCGAACGCGTGTGGCCGGCGGACGAATGAGCAGGCACGTGTCATGACAGGCCGCACGGGCGTCCTGCTGATCCACGGGCTCGGCGGCACGCAATACGATCTCGGTTCGCTGCACAAGGCGATGCGGCGCGCGGGCGCCGACACGCACATGATCACGCTGCCGGGACACGGCACGCGCCCCGAGGATCTGGTCGGCGTGCGCGCGGAGGCGTGGCTCGACGCGGTGACCGAACAGTATCGCGCGCTGGAACGCGAGTACGACACGCTGCATGTCGCGGGCATGTGCATGGGCGCGCTGGTCGCACTGCTGCTGTGCCACCGCGTGCAGCATGCGCGCGGCCGGCTCGCGTTGCTGGCGACGCCGGTGTTCATCGACGGCTGGTCGACGCCGTGGTACCGGTCGCTGCGGCATGTGCTGTATCGCGTGCCGGGTGTCGCGGAGCGGATGCGCGTCGAGGAAGGCGATCCGTTCGGCATCAAGAACGCGACGATCCGCGCGATCGTGAAGAAGAAGTTCGAGCGGCAGGACAGCTTCCACTACGCGTGGGTGCCGCTTGCCTGTGTGCGGCAGGTCGACCGGATGCGCGACTGGGCGCTCGGGGCCGCGTCCGGCACGCCGTGCCCGACGCTCGTGCTGCATGCGCGCGAGGACGAACTGACGAGCCTGCGCTCGGCCGATTTCCTGCTGGAGAAGATGCCCGACGCGCGCGGGATCGTGCTGGAGAACAGCTATCACATGATCTGCGCGGACAACGATCGCGACGACGTCGCGCGGCACGTGCTCGAATTCTTCGGCTTCGATCCCGTGCATGCGGTGAGCCCGGCGATGGCGCGGCGGATGGGGCGGCCGGAATCGTGACGGCGGACTACGTCGCTTCCGGCCGGCGGGCGAGCCGCTCGCGGATCTCCGGCGACGCCAGGCACGTCGCCACGGCTTCATAGCCGGGTGCGCCGGGGTAAGGCGCCACGCGTGACGGCGGGCTGTGATTGGCGGGGCACAACAGGATGGTTTCGTCGGGGCCGACGGCGGACAGATCGAGGATCGCCGACGAGCGCGTGAGCAGGAACAGCGGGCGCATGCCGGCGGCCGCGCATTCACGCAGATGTGCGATCAAGGCCAGTTGCGTGGGCCGGTCGAGATCCTGTTCGATCATGTCGACGACCCGCGCGTGCGGGCTTTCCGCTTCGAGGCCGACGAGCAGCGCGGTCAGCGCTGTCGACGGCGTTGCGCCTCTGCCGGTGAGCGAGGTCAATGTGCGGTCGACCCGCGACTTCAGCGCAGGATCGGCGTGCAATGCCGCGCATGCCGCCGCACCATCGCTTTCCAGCCGATCGAGCCCCACGAACACGGCGTCGGGCAGCGCGTCGGCCAGCCGAAGCGCGAGCCGCGTCTTGCCGCTTCCCAGCGAGCCGATGATGTAGTTCAGCGGCCGGATGTCACGACACTCGAACCACTCGCCGCCCCACGGCCACGGCAGGTTGAATGCGACACCGGCGCCCGTATCGTCGAGCAGCCTGGTGAGTTCGCCATCGGCCGGCATCCGGCCGCGTGCGAGGCCGGCACGGATCGCGCGCACGCGGTCGATCTTGCGCACGAGATCCTGAATGCCGTGGTCAAGCGCCGTTTCATGAGCGGCCAGCGCGTCGTCGAGGCTGCGCGCGTCGCCGTCGAGCACGCTCGCCACCTGCGCGAGACCGATGCCGAGCTTGCGTAGCGCCGCGATGTCGGCGGCGCGGGCGAGATCGTCCGGGCCATACGCGCGGTATCCGGCCGGCGTACGTTCGGGCGTGACGAGGCCGTGCTGCTCGTACAGCCGCAGCGCCTTGATCGAGACGCCGAGCTGCGCGGCGGCCGCCGATGCGTTCAAACGGGGCGTGGACGTACCCATCCGTCACCTCTTTGCTGTCGATTCGTTGCGGTCAGCATAAAGGCGATCCCAAGGGCCGGGTCAAGCGCGATTGCGCGCCCGCTCAGTCGGCGGCCCCGTTCTCGCCGCGCTGCGCATCTGGGAGAATGCGGCTGCGGCCGTGCCGATTCACGGCCCGCACCGATACGGCGCAGGATCCGACAGGTGGGAAATTGACCGACAACGAAGAACTATCGCTCCGCCCGGAAAGCCGCTTCTGGCAGCTTGCGCCGGTGAAATGGTGGATTCGCGGGCACGGCCGCGACGGCTATTCGTTCCGTCTGCTGCTGTGCCCGCTCGTGCTCGTGTTCGTGCTCGAATTCGCCTGCATGATGTTCGAGGCGCTGTACACGAGCATCGCCGTCAGCGCGGTCGCGACGCTGTTCCTCGGCGTCGCCGGTTACTACGGCGCGCAGCGCGAATGGCTTGTGACGTCCGCGACCGCGCGCGCACTCGTGAAGGCGCGCATGAAGAAGGCGGCCGAGCGGCTCGCGTCGCTCGGCGTCGGCGCGACGGTGCTCGCGATCTTCGTCGCCGCGACCTCGCTGTCGCTCGTGATGTCAGGGCAGCCGGTGCTGGACAGCGTGTCGAAGGATGCCGTGTCGATCTTCATCGCGCTGGTATTCCTGCCGGTGTACGTGTCCGGCGCGGTGCGCAAGCTGGCGATCGCGCGAATCGAGGAACTGGAGGCGCTGCGCAACGCAACGCTCGGCACGAAGCTGAAATTCGACCGGGCCGGCGCCGTGCGCGCGGTGGTCGTGCAGGGCGCGGCCGGGGAGGGGACCAAAGGCACGGTGTCCGCGATGGAGTACACGGTGCTCGGGTTCAGCCCGCCGCTCGAACAGGTCGGGCGTGAACCGCGCGCGTGAAGGTGTAACGGAGTAAGGGCGTAGAGGCGTAACCGCGGCGCGTTACGCCGGGAAGCGCTCGCTGTCGGGCGCCGGCGCGAGGTCGTCGGGCCACTGCACCTCGAATCGCGTGCCGCCCGCGCCGGTCGGCACGCAGAGGGCTTCGCCGCGGTGCGCATGCGCGATCGCCGCGACGACGGCGAGCCCGAGGCCGGTGCCGCCGGGTTGCGTATCGTCCACGCGCCGGAATGCCTGGAACACGTGCTGCGCGAACTCGGCCGGGATGCCGGGGCCGTCGTCCTCGACGCGCAGCCGGCACATCCCGTTCTCGACGCGCGTCTGGATCCGGATCGTGCCGGGCACCGCATGGCGGCGCGCGTTCTCCAGCAGCGCCAGCAACGCCTGGCGGATGCGGACCGGGTCGCAGCACATGCGTCGCGCGTCGAGATCGAGTTCCGGATGCTGGCCGGCGGCCTGCAGCGCGTGCGCGAACACGTCGACCACGGCGCGCACATCGGCGGCGAGATCGGTGTCTCGGATCTCGATGCTCAGGTGGCCGCTGTCGGCGAGACTGACCACGCGCAGATCCTCGATCAGCCGCGTCAGCCCTTCGACCTGTGCGAGCAGGCTGCGGTACAGCGCTTCGCTCGGCGTGAACACGCCTTCGGCGAGCCCCTGCAGCCGCCCGCGCAGCACGGTCACGGGCGTGCGCAGTTCATGGGCGATCGCCGCGTTCCAGAACGTCTGCTCGTCGGTCACGCGCTGCAGTTCGCTCGCGAGTGCGTTGAAGTTGTCGGCGAGCAGCGCCGCTTCGTGCAGTGAACGGTCGCCGGCGACGGCGCGTGCACCGAGATCGCCGCGCGCGACGCGGCGGATGCTGTCCGTCACCGAGTTCAGCGGCACGAGGATGCGGCGCGACAGGTTGACCGCGACGACGACCGAGATCAGCAGGCCGACCAGCGTGGTCGAGATGATCCACACCCACTCCGGCCCGCTCGGGAGCCAGCTCTGCGGCTTGAAGTACTCGGGCGAGTACTGGTACAGCAGGTAGTAGAACGCGTAGGCCGTCACGACGATCAGCACCGTGATGCCGAACGCGATCGCGCCCATCGTCAGCGCGATCTGGCGGCTCAGGCCGTCGAGTTTCAATCGCCGCTCCACAGTTTGTAGCCGACGCCGCGCACGCTGGCGGGCACGCCCTGCACGCCGAGATCGTCCAGTTTCTTGCGCAGTTTGCTGACGTGGCTGTCGACCGTACGCTCCAGCGCATCGCCTTCCGGCAGGCAGGTGGCCATCAGTTCGGCGCGACTGAACACGCGGCGCGGCGCGCGCGCAAGCTGCGCGAGCAGCTTGAATTCGGTGAGCGTGAGTACGAGCGTGTGCCGTGCGCTGCCGACTTCGACCGTCGCTTCGTGGTGCTCGAGATCGATCTCGAACGGGGCGGCGCGCAGCACGCGCTGTTCTTCCTGGCGCGAGCCGGCCATCGACCGGCGCAGCACGGCCTGCGCGCGTGCGACGACTTCGGCCGGGTTGAACGGCTTGACCACGTAGTCGTCGGCGCCGATGCGCAGCCCGGTCAGCTTGTCGATGTCCTGGTCGAGCGCGGTCAGCATGATGACCGGCGTGTCGCCGCGATGGCGGATTTCGGCGAGCACCTTCCAGCCGTCGACGTGCGGCATCTGCACGTCGAGCAGCACGAGGTCGGGTTTCAGCGACAGGTGGAGTTCGAGCGCGCGGCGACCGTCGGCGGCGTGCACGGTGCGCAGGCCGTTGCGCGCGAAGTAGGCGGTCAGGATTTCGGCGATCTCGGGTTCGTCCTCGGCAATGAGGACGAGCGCTTGCGCGCCCTGGCCGGCGCCGGGAGATGAAGAAAATTCGGGCATGGCCACTCGTTCAGATCCATCGGGGTTCCATCGAGTCGCCATACTACCGCACGGGAAACGCCGTTGAACAAAGGCAGGGCGGCGGCGCCGCGTCACGCGCGATCGCGCTTGCCGTGCATCACCATGATGGTTTGCTGCATGACCGCGCACAGCGTTTCCTTGTTGCCGCTAACGGCGAAGACTTCCGCCTTGGTGACGATCAGCGTGCGTCCCGGCCGGATCACCTCGCCACGGGCGATCAGCTTGTCGCCCGCGGCAGGGGCGACGAGATTGACCTTGTACTCGACGGTCAGGACCGACGCATCGGCAGCCACGGTGGTCATTGCAGCGTAGCCGGCGGCCGAATCGGCGATCATGCCGACTACGCCTCCGTGGATGAAACCGTGCTGCTGCTCGATGCCCTGCCAGTGCGGCACGTGGATTTCGGTCCGTCCGACGTCGATCAGCGGCATGCTGGCCTGGATCAGGCGCATCGCATGCTGCTTGTCGAAACTGGCGGCGACAGATTCGATGAAGTTCGGATTGAGGACGTCGGTCATGGTGCTTTCAGTGGGGTGAGCCGAGGTTTATCTGGGGCGCTGGCGCGCAAGCCGCTCGCGTACGGCTTGCGGGGGGGGGGGCGAAAGCGTAACGCAGAACGGAAGGTGCCTGGGCTGTGCCGGGCGAGCGCCCCGAATGGCCGGGCCGCATGGACGAAGCCCGGCTGCGAGCGTCAGCCGGGCCAGCGTGGCCCTGTCACGTCAGTTTGACTCGCCGCATCTGTCCGGGCCTGGCGCGGATTACTCGAACAAGACGCTATATCGCGTGATGCGACGCAGCAGTAATCGCGTCAATCACTTGACTGATTACGTAGATAGCCGCGAAGAACAACACCAGTTTGATCACGGCTTTATACATATCAGACATGCGCTGATCGAGTTTACGCGTCGCGAGAGGGGTCTGTTCCCGGTGAGCCCGGTCTTTCAACGCAGCATATGTAGCAATGACAAAGAATCCCTTTGCAATGAGTCCAACCGTATGCAGATTCATCTTTATTGTCCGTTTCGAAGTGCCGGTGATTTTCGAACTCACAAGGTTTATCGACACGATTGCTCGCCGGCTTGAGGGCGGTGTCGCCGCCACGCCGTGACATACGACCGACAGGTGGTGGCAGGATTATCGCAGTACCGGATGGCGTCGCGTGAAGTGACGAACATTCATTCGAATTAAAATTACCTCTCCCGTTTCCGACGAATATCCGATGCTGATGCTCACAATCCACCGGCTTTCCGGCGAGTTGGAAAGCGACCGCACAAACGTCCGGCGTGTCTTTTTCGAATCCCCTTCATATACGCAACTCGTCGAAGGCCGCTCACCGGCCGAAGAAGACATCGACGATTTTTTCGCCGGCAAGCCTGCCGGCAAGGACGCGGCTGACAAATCGGTGTTCGGGTTGTTTGCCGGCGAGCAGATGATCGGATGTGCAGATGTCATCCGCGCCTATCCGAACGGCGATTGCGTATGGATCGGCCTGCTGTTGCTGTCGGAAGTGAGCCAAGGGCACGGTTACGGGAAGGCAGCGTTGGGGTTGCTGGTCGACATGGCACGGGATTGGGGCTATTGCCTTGCGCAACTGGCCGTCATTTCGACCAATCCTCGCGCGCTGGCATTCTGGCAGCGCGAAGGCTTCGACGAGATTCGGCGCACGGTGAATCCGAAATTCACCGGAGACGTCATCGTCATGCAGCGCCCGATCCGGTAGCACCCGCTCGCCGATCCGTGGCAACGACACCCCGTTTCGATTCACTCGATGAATACCCCCGGATTCAGAAAATAAAGTTTGAGAATGCATCCCGGCCGCCTATGCTGAATCCTTCTGATCTGGCGGGCATGCGATGGCTGAACTCTTTCTGGTACGGCACGGGCAGGCGTCGTTCGGCACCGACGACTACGACCGGCTTTCCGCGGCGGGCGAGCAGCAGGGCGTCTGGCTCGGCGAATACTTCGCGCGGCAGGGCCTGGCGTTCGACCGCGTGATCTGCGGCACGATGACCCGCCACGCGCAGACGGTCGACGCGATCCTGCGCGGGATGGGCCGCGAAGGCGTGCCGGTCGACCGCCATCCGGGCCTGAACGAATACGACTTCCACGGGCTGTTCGCGGCTGCCGCCCACGACTACCCGGAGATCGCGCGGCTTGCCGCCGGCTCGATGAAGGAGCATTTCCGCGCGCTCCGGCAGGTGCTGCAGCTGTGGACCGAGGACAAGCTCGGCGACGCGGCCCCCGAAACCTGGTCGCATTTCCAGCAGCGCGTTTCCGATGCCCGCGCGGCGATCCGCCACGGCGGCGGCCAGCGCGTGCTCGCGGTGAGCTCCGGCGGCCCGATCGCCGTCACCGTCCAGCAGGTGCTCGCGGCGCCGCCGTCGAGCGCGATCGCGCTGAACCTGCAGATCCGCAACAGCAGTCTTTCGCAGTTTTTCTTCAACGCCGATGCGTTCCACCTCGCGTCGTTCAACGGCATCCCGCATCTGGAGGATCCCGAACGGCACGCTTGGCGGACCTACGGCTGACCCACGAACGACACGCGACGATGACGAACCCTTCCCAGCAACTCGACGTAGCCCGCCTCACGCGCTATCTGGAAACGCACGTGCCGGGCTTCGAAGGCCCGGTCGACACGGAGAAGTTTGCCGGCGGCCAGTCGAATCCGACTTTCCTGCTGCACGCGAAGAGCGGCCGCTACGTGCTGCGCCGCCAGCCGCCGGGCGAACTGCTGAAGTCCGCGCACGCGGTCGACCGCGAATTCCGCGTGCTGACCGCGCTGTCGGGCACCGCGGTGCCGGTCGCACGACCGTATCACCTGTGCGAAGACCGCGACGTGATCGGCAGCCTGTTCTACGTGATGAGTTTCGAGGACGGCCGGATCTTCTGGGATCCCGCGCTGCCGGAACTGCCGAAGGCCGATCGCGCGGCGTGCTACGACGCGCTGCTGCAGACGATGGCCGCGCTGCACGACGTCGATGTCGACGCGGTGGGCCTGGCCGACTACGGCCGCCCCGGCAACTACTTCGAGCGCCAGATCGGCGTATGGACGAAGCAGTATCGCGCGGCCGAAACCGAGCGTCTCGACGCGATGGAGACGCTGATCGACTGGCTGCCGAAAGCCTGCCCCGAGGACACGGGCCGGCCGGCGCTGGTGCACGGCGATTTCCGGATCGACAACCTGATGTTCGCGCGCGACAGCTATCGCGTGCAGGCCGTGCTCGACTGGGAACTGTCGACGCTTGGCAATCCGCTCGCCGATCTCGCCTATTTCTGCATGTGTCTGCGGCTGCCGTCGGGCGGGCAGGTGCGCGGGCTCGCGGGCCAGGATCGCGCCGAACTCGGCATTCCTGACGAAGCGGCGATCGTCGCGCGTTACTGCGAACTGCGCGGGATCGAGCCGATCCGCGACTGGCACTTCTATCTCGCGTTCAGTTTCTTCCGGCTCGCGTCGATCGCGCAGGGCGTGAAGGCGCGCGCGCTGCAGGGCAACGCGTCGAGCGAGCAGGCGCTTCGTGTTGGCGCGATGGCTGGCCGGCTGGCCGAACTGGCCGTGAGCGTGATCGACGCGCATCGCTGAAAGCGCCGCGATCGTACGCGGCCACACGACACACCCATCAATGGAGGAGCGAGACAACATGGCAACGAATCTGTTCGACCTGACCGGCAAGATCGCGCTGGTGACGGGCGCAAGCCGCGGCATCGGCGAGGAAATCGCGAAACTGCTCGCGGAGCAGGGCGCGCACGTGATCGTGTCGAGCCGCAAGCTCGACGACTGTCAGGCCGTGGCCGACGCGATCGTCGCGGCGGGCGGCCGCGCCGAGGCGCTGGCCTGCCACGTCGGCCGGCTGGAAGATATCGCGGCGACGTTCGAGCACATCCGCGGCAGGCACGGGCGGCTCGACATCCTCGTGAACAATGCGGCCGCGAACCCGTATTTCGGGCACATCCTCGATACGGATCTCGCCGCCTACGAGAAGACCGTCGACGTGAACATCCGCGGCTACTTCTTCATGTCGGTCGAGGCCGGCAAGCTGATGAAGGAACACGGCGGCGGCGCGATCGTCAACACGGCGTCGGTGAACGCGCTGCAGCCGGGCGACCGGCAGGGCATCTACTCGATCACGAAGGCGGCCGTCGTCAACATGACGAAGGCGTTCGCGAAGGAGTGCGGGCCGCTCGGCATTCGCGTGAACGCGCTGCTGCCGGGGCTCACGAAGACGAAGTTCGCGGGCGCGCTGTTCGCCGACAAGGACATCTACGAAACCTGGAAGGCGAAGATCCCGCTGCGCCGCCACGCGGAGCCGCGCGAAATGGCCGGCACCGTGCTGTATCTCGTGTCGGACGCGGCGAGCTACACGAACGGCGAATGCATCGTCGTCGACGGCGGCCTGACGATCTGAACGCGCGATGAAAATCGACAGCTACGCCGGCCAGGCCGTGATGATCACCGGCGCCGCGAGCGGCTTCGGCGCGCTGCTCGCGAGCGAACTCGCCGCGATGGGCGCGCGGCTCGCGCTCGGCGACCTGAACGGCGAAGCGCTCGAACGCGTGGCCGCGCCGCTGCGCGCGGCCGGCGCCGACGTGATTGCGCAGCGTTGCGACGTGCGCGTCGAAGCGGACGTGGCGGCGCTGGTGCATGACGCCGCCGAGCGTTTCGGGCGGCTCGACGTCGGCATCAACAACGCGGGCATCGCCCCGCCGATGAAGGCGCTGATCGACACCGACGAAGCCGATCTCGACCTGAGCTTCGCGGTGAACGCAAAGGGCGTGTTCTTCGGGATGAAGCACCAGATCCGCCAGATGCTCGCGCAGCGCGAAGGCGTGATCCTGAACGTCGCGTCGATGGCCGGGCTCGGCGGCGCGCCGAAGCTGGCCGCGTACGCGGCGTCGAAGCATGCGGTGGTCGGGCTCACGAAGACGGCCGCGCTCGAATACGCGCGCCACGGCATCCGCGTGAACGCGGTGTGCCCGTTCTACAGCGCGACGCCGATGGTCACCGATAGCGATATCGGCGACCGCCAGGACTTTCTCGCGCAGGGCTCGCCGATGAAGCGGCTCGGCCGGCCCGACGAAATCGTCGCGACGATGCTGACGCTGTGCGCGAAGGAAAACACGTATCTGACCGGGCAGGCCGTCGCCGTCGACGGCGGTGTCTCGGCTTTCTGACCGAACGGAACACCAATATCTCGAGGAGTCGATCATGGACTTTGGCTACACCCCGAAAGTGGAAGCACTGTGCGAACGCGTGCGCGCATTCATGGACGCGCACATCGTGCCGCGCATCCGCCAGTGGAACGAGGAAGTGCATGCGGGCCAGTATCCCGTGTCGTTCATGGAGGAGCTGAAAGAGCGCGCGAAGGCGGAAGGGCTGTGGAACTTGTTCCTGCCGCACCTGAAGGACGACGAGCCCGGCATGGGCCTGACGAACCTCGAATACGCGCCGCTCGCCGAGATCATGGGGCGCGTGAGTTGGGCGTCGGAAGTGTTCAACTGCAATGCGCCGGACACCGGCAACATGGAGCTGCTGCACATGTTCGCGACGCCCGAGCAGCGCGAGGAATGGCTGCTGCCATTGCTGCGCGGCGAGATCCGCTCGGCGTTCGCGATGACGGAGCCCGACGTCGCGTCGTCGGATGCGACGAACATCACGACGCGCATCGAGCGCGTTGGCGACGAGTACGTGATCAACGGCCGCAAGTGGTTCATCACGAACGCCGCGCATCCGAACTGCAAGATCTTCATCGTGATGGGCAAGACCGACCCCGATGCCGAATCGCACCAGCAGCAGAGCATGATTCTCGTGCCGCGCGACACGCCGGGCGTGACGGTCGTGCGCAACATCACGGTGGTCAATCACTACGCGCCGGAAGGGCACTGTGAAATCACGTTCGACAACGTGCGCGTGCCGGCGCGCAACCTGCTCGGCGAGGAGGGCAGCGGTTTCGCGCTCGCGCAGGCGCGCCTCGGGCCGGGCCGCATCCACCACTGCATGCGCTCGATCGGTGCGGCCGAACTGGCGCTGGAACTGATGGTCGACCGCGCGCAGTCGCGCGTCGCGTTCGGCAAGCCGCTGAACCGGCATGGCACCGTCGGCGAATGGATCGCGCGTTCGCGGATCGAGATCGACCAGGCGCGCCTGCTGGTGCTGAAGGCCGCGTGGATGATCGACAAGGTCGGCGCGAAAGCCGCGCGCAAGGAGATCTCGATGATCAAGGCGCTCGTGCCGACCGTCTATACCGATGTGTGCGACCGCGCGATGCAGGTGTTCGGTGCGGCGGGGTTGAGCCCCGATACGCCGCTCGCCGACCTGTGGACCTGGGGCCGCGCGCTGCGCTTCGCCGACGGCCCGGACGAGGTGCATCTGCAGGCAATTGCACGGATGGAGATCAAGGACGGCGAGCCCGGTTCGACCGCACCGTACCTGACGCCGCCGCTGCGCGGCTGAGCGTCCCGCCGGGATACGCAAGGCCGTGGACGAACGGGAGGCGCGCGCCGTAAGATGCCGGCAAGGAGATCCGGCGATGCGCTTGACGAAGATTGATCTGAACCTGTTCGTCGTATTCGAGGCGATCTACAACAAGCGCAACCTGACGCGTGCGGCCGAGGTGCTGAACCTCACGCAGCCGGCCGTCAGCAATGCGCTGGCGCGGCTGCGCAAGACGCTGAACGATCCGCTGTTCGTCAGCACGCCGGCCGGGATGATGCCGACCCCGATGGCCGAGAACATCGTCGGCCGCGTGCGCGAAGCGCTGCAACTGCTCGATTCGAGTGCGCACGAAGGCGACGTGTTCGATCCGGCGTCGTCCGAGCGCGTGTTCCGGCTCAGCATGAGCGACCTGACCGAAGCGCTGCTCCTGCCGGCGCTCGGCGAACTGTTGCAGACGCATGCGCCCGGCATGCACGTGCGCAGCTACACGATGGATCGCCGCGAAGTCGCGACCGCGCTCGCGAACGGTTCCGTCGACATCGCGATCGACGCGCCGCTGATCGGCGATCCACATCTGCACCAGGCGCTGCTCGTGCAAGACCGCTACGCATGCATGATCCGCGACGATCACCCGTTCAAGGGCGACACGCTCACCATGGACGACTACCTGTCGATGGGGCACATCCACGTGTCGAGCCGCCGCAAGGGCAGCGGGCACGTCGATGCGGAGCTGACGCGTCTCGGGCTGCGCCGCGACATCCAGATGCGCGTGCAGCACTACATGGTCGCGCCGCTGATCGCGATGCGCGGCGATCTCGTGCTGACGGCGCCGCTGCGGCTGCTGCAGCGCTATCCGGCGCGCATTCTCGAACTGCCGTTCGAGATGCCGGGGCTCGACTACTTCTGCTACTGGCATCGCAGCGCGGATCAGGACCAGGGCAGCCGGTGGCTGCGCGAACAGCTGATGACGTTGATGGGCGGGATCGGCGAATCGCAGTGATAGATGCCGTAGCGATAAAGTACTGCTGATAATGTTGGCTGAGGTGCGAGAGTTCCTGAGGATCTCGCGTGGGCACGCTTACGATCTGCTTCGTTCAGACAAGCAGCGGTCAGTCTGATGGCCGTCAATTGATAATTGGTCGGGGTGAGAATTTTTGTCGCCCGAGGTGAGGTTGTTGATCGGAACAGCATTCGTGGAGACGTCGGCTGGCGAGGATCGTTCAGTCGATCCGGACAATTAACTGGAATGTAGGCCGGAAATGGAAGAAAAGGCGTTGGATACTCTACATCCATGCGATTTGCTGAGGACGATCGACTCGCTTTATGAGCCCGACATCAGAAACGGATATTTTTCTCGGTTCGACAGGACCATTGGGAATTTCCGGCCAGGCACTGCAGCCGAGCATCTCGAGGACGTAGCATTGTTCATACTCAGCGTGAATGTGCCAGAGTCGGTTCGAATCCATTTCGAGACGGCAAAAAATCTCTATGCATATGCGTGGTTCGTCTATCGCTTCTATCCTGTAGCGGAACAGCAAGCCCTGACATCGTTGGAGTTCGCGTTGCGCGAGTGGTTAACTACCGAGATCGAGCGATCGTCGCTGGTCAGGGCCGAGCCGCCTCGCGGTTTGAACAAATTGCTGAAAGAAGCAATGAAGCGAAAGGCGATATCGAACGACAGGTTTTCGTGGTCAAGGGAGCAAGCACTGCAGCGCGCCAGACATCGAGCCGAACACCAGAAACTCCAAGAGATGCAGCGCCGCGGATTGACGACGGTCCAGATCGACTACTCGAATGTAGAGCCGATGCTCGAGGATTTCGATGACTGGATCGGCATATTCATTGATACATTGCCCAGGATTCGCAACGAATACGCTCATGGCTCAGGTTTCCTTCATAACACGGTCTCACGCACATTCGAGATCGTTAGTGAATTGATCAATCAGTTATTCGTCCCGACACAATAGCGAGTCCGATTGACTGCCGACAGAGAGACTGCAGCGGCACGTATCAGTTGTGCGCTCGAAAGCTACCGAGCAATCACGTTCCAGTTCTTCTCCCAAGAGGCCACGACTATGCTGGTCTTTCTTGACAAAGAGTACACCGTGCTCTTTCAGCCGACCTCGAAATCAATCAGTTCGGGGAGGGTAATGAAGGGCGAACGAAAAAAATTTATGTCGAGCTCAAAGATACTCGTAAGCTCAAGGATTGCTCTGACCGTGTTTAACGCAAAGTGTTGAAATTACTTGGCGGGCCCGATATATCTCTTTTCAAGCCGGCCAAAGCTGCTCCAGTGGCTTACTTGCTCGAATGGCTTACCGTGCCCCCATGTATGGAGCAGATCGCCTGCGCGTCGAGAGAGAGTGGCATTAATGACGTAATGGGTGGTTGATCATATCGACGACCACGAGCATATCCACGCCGAGCCAATTTCTCGGCTGCCGTGGCGCCGGCCGTCAACCGCGCAACGCCTGCGCCAGTACACGCGCCACATGCACGGCCTGCGTCTGCGCGCCGTCCTGAATCTGATGCCGGCAACTCGTGCCGTCCGCGATGACGATCGCGCCCTCGGCCCGCGCCCGCACCGCCGGCAGCAGCGACTGTTCGGCCATCGCCTGCGACGCGTCGTAGTGTTCGGCTTCGTAGCCGAAGCTGCCGGCCATCCCGCAGCACGACGATTCGACCGGCAACACCTTCAACCCCGGAATCCAGCGCAGCACCGTCTGCACCGGCGTGAACGCGCCGAACGCCTTCTGATGGCAATGGCCGTGCACGAGCGCTTCTTTCGCATCGATTGCGTGCAGCGGCAGTGACAACCGGCCGGCCTCCTGTTCGCGCACGAGAAACTCCTCGAACAGGAACGCGTGGCTTGCGAGTCGCGCCGCTTCGTCGCCATAGCTATAAGCAAGAAACTCGTCGCGCATCGACAGCAGGCACGAAGGCTCCAGCCCGACGATCGCGACGCCGCGTTCGAGATATGGACGCAACGTATCGAGCGTGCGTTTCGCCTCGGCCTTCGCTTCATCGACAAGCCCGGCCGCGAGGAACGTGCGGCCGCAGCACAGTGGCCGCTCACCTTCGCGCACGTTGAAATGCACGGTGTAGCCGGCCGCTTCGAGCACGGCCTGCGCGGCGCGCGCGTTGTCCGGTTCCTGGTAGTTGCTGAACGTATCGACGAAGAGCAGCACTTCGCGGGTGGCCGCCCCTTTTTTCGAAGGTGCTGACGTACTCGCGCCAGCGCCTATATTCGCGAGGAACGGCCGCGCAAACGCAGGCAGCGCCCGCTGCGGCGCGAGGCCGATCCATCGCTTCATCCACGACGCCACGACCGGCACGCCATTCGCGAACGCGATCGCGCCACGCATCCGCGCGGCCCACGACGCATAACGCGGCAGGTACGCAACGAGCCGTTCACGCAGCGTCGTGCCGTGCTTGCGGTTCCACGCATGTCGCGCCTCGATCTTGAAGCGCGCCATGTCGACACCCGTCGGGCAATCGCGCTTGCAGCCCTTGCACGACACGCACAGGTCGAGCGCGGCCTTCACGTCGTCGCCGGCGAGGCCGTCGGCGCCGAGCTGGCCCGTCACCGCGAGCCGCAGCGTATTCGCGCGGCCGCGCGTCACGTGCTGCTCGTCGCGTGTCACGCGGTAGCTCGGGCACATCGTGCCCGCGTCGAACTTGCGGCAGTGGCCGTTGTTGTTGCACATCTCGATAGCCGACGCGAGCCCGTGCGTGATGTCGGTGCCGGAGCCGGGGGCGGTTTCGTCACCGATCAGCGGGTCGCGCGTGACGTTCCAGGCCGACCAGTCGAGCGCCGGTCGCAGCGGCAGTGCCGCATAGCCGGGCGCGAAACGGAAATGTTCGCGCGTATCCATCTTCGGCGGATTGACGATCTTGTCCGGGTTGAAGCGGTTGTCGGGATCGAACAGCGCCTTGATCTCCGCGAACGCCGCGTTCAGGCGCGGGCCGTATTGCCACGCGACCCATTCGCCGCGACACAGCCCGTCACCGTGTTCGCCCGAATACGCGCCCTTGTACTCGCGCACGAGCGCCGCCGCCTCTTCGGCGATCTCGCGCATGCGCGTCGCGCCGTCGCGCCGCATGTCGAGGATCGGCCGCACGTGCAGCGTGCCGACGCTGGCATGCGCGTACCACGTGCCTTCGGTTTCATGCTTGTGGAATACGTCGGTCAGGCGGCGCGTGTATTCGGCGAGATGTTCGAGCGGCACAGCGCAATCCTCGATGAACGACACCGGCTTGCCGTCGCCCTTCATGCTCATCATGATGTTCAGCCCGGCCTTGCGCACGTCCCACAGCGCCTTCTGCGCGCCGGCATCGGTCATCTTCACGACGCTGTCGGGCAGCCCGAGATCGGCCATCAGTTCGGCGAGCCGGTCGAGTTGCGTCAGCTGCGCATCGCGCGATTCGCCCGCGAATTCGACGAGCAGGATCGCTTGTGGCTGCCCGACCAGCGCCTGTTCGATCACCGTGCGGAACGCCGGGTTCTCCATCGACAGGTCGATCATCGTGCGATCGACGAGTTCGACGGCCACCGGCTTCAGCTTCACGATGTGCTGCGCAGTGTCCATCGCCTGGTAGAAGGTCGGGAAGTTCACGACGCCGAGCGCCTTGTGCGCGGGCAGCGGCGCGAGCTTCAGCGTGATCTGCCGGCTGTACGCGAGCGTGCCTTCCGAGCCGACGAGCAGGTGCGCGAGATTTGCGTGACCATCGTCGGTGTACGCGCGCGGGTTCTGGCAGTCGAACAGGTCGAGGTTGTAGCCGGCCACGCGGCGCAGCACCTTCGGCACGCGCTCGACGATCTCGTCGCGCTCGCGTGTCGCGATGCGTTCGACGCCGTGCAGCAGCTCGAGCGTGCGACGGTCGGTAACGGGCTGCGCGAGCGAGCCGAACCGGCATTCGCTGCCGTCGGCAAGGATCGCGTCGATCGCGAGCACGTTGTGCACCATGTTGCCGTACTCGATCGAGCGCGACCCGCATGAGTTGTTGCCGGCCATCCCGCCGATCGTGCATTGCGAGCCGGTCGACACGTCGACCGGGAACCACAGCCCGTGCGGCTTCAGCCACGCGTTCAGGTGATCGAGGACGATGCCGGGTTCGACGGTGACGGTGCGCGCTTGCGCATCGAATTCAACGATCCGGTTCAACCATTTGCTGTTGTCGACGACGAGCGCCTCGCCGACCGTCTGCCCGCACTGGCTCGTGCCGGCGCCGCGTGCGAGCACGGGAATCTTGCGGTCGCGCGCGATGTCGAGCGCGATGCGCAGGTCGTCCTGGTCGCGCGGTACGACCACGCCGAGCGGCATGATCTGGTAGATCGACGCGTCGGTCGCGTAGCGGCCGCGGCTCGCGCGATCGGCGTGGACGTCGCCGCGCATTTCCGTGCGCAGCCGCTCGAACAGCGGCGACAGCGCGGCGCCTTGCGACGGCACGAGATGGACGGGGCGAACCAGCGAGGGCGAGACGGCGGATGTCATGGCGGCGGTCGGTATCGGGTAAAAGCGAATCAGGCGAGCGTGACGCTGACGGGCGGCAGCCCGGCGATGTGGCCGACGGCCGTGCCGGCAGCCTGCGGGAAATACATCCCCGTGTACGAGCCGGTCGTGACGACGGTGCCGGCCGGCAGTACGATGCCGCGCCGCGATGCGTGATTGACGAGCCACGGCAGCAGGCGGCGCGGGTCGCCTGCGGGGTTCGTGCCCGATGCGGCACCGGCGATGTCCTGCCCGTCGAATGTGAACATCGGGGCCGGCGCGACGAACGGGAAATCGTCGCGATAACCGGTCATCTCGCCGAGCACGAGCGCGCCGTGGTTCTGCAGGTCGGCGAGCTGCGCGACGGGGGCGACGTCCGGCCATTCGCGGAAGCGGCTTGCGACGATCTCGATCGATGCGCCCATCTGCGCGATGCCGTCGAACACTTCGTCGTCGGCATAGGCGGTCGCACGCGGTGCGAAGTCGCGGCCGAAGCGGAACGCGATTTCCAGTTCGAGGCCGAGCGGCCGGAACGCACTGCGCGGCAGCGTGACGCCGCTCGCATGGCGGCAGTCGTCCGGCAGCGGCGCGCCCTGAATCGGGCCGTCGGGCTGCTTCGCGCCGACCTTCCATGCGCCGATCGCGGCGCTGCGCACGGCGAGTACTTGCGCCTGCACCGCATAGGCGGCGTCGGCATCGGCGGGGACGAGTTCCGAAGGCAGCGCGGCGAACGCGATGCCATGTTGCCAGCCGTCGGCGAGCCGGACGGCGAGGTCGTGGGTAGCTTGGGTCATGGTTTGCGGTACGAAAAAGAGGGGGGCGCCACTAGCAGCAGCGCCCCGTTGGCATCAGGCCGGCGAGCGGTGGGTTGCGGGCTGTTCTGCAGGGGCATCGGCGAAGCGGCTATCTGGCTGCATGCGGAACGCGAGCAGCACGCCCAAGCCCATCAGCACCATGCTGCCGATGAACGGCAGCTCCCAGCTGCCGAAGCGGTCGATCACGAAGCCGGAGATCACCGGCGACAGGATCGCCGCGAGCGCGGAGCCGGAATTCATCATCCCGCTCGCGGTGCCCGAGTATTCCGGCGCGATGTCCATCGGCACGGCCCACATCGGGCCGATCGTCATCTCGGCGAAGAAGAAGCCGGCCGCGAGGCACGCCATCGACACGTACAGGTCGTGCATGAACAGCAGCGGCAGCAGCGACAGCAGCGTGAACAGCATGCAGATCGACACCATCCAGCTGCGCGCACGCTTGAGGCTGCCGGTGCGTGCGTAGATGCGGTCGGTGACGATGCCGCCGAGCGTGTCGCCGATCACGCCAGCGAAGAACACCGCGGATGCAAACACGGCCGATTTCTTCAGGTCGAGGTCGTAGCTGTGCAGGAAGTACTGCGGAATCCAGCTCAGAAACAGCCACAGCGTCCAGCCGTAGCAGAAGTAGACGATCGTGACGGGCATCATCCGGCGGAACAGCGGGCCCCACGGCACGGTGGCGGGCTTCTGTTTGGGCGGCGGCAGCGCATCGAGTTCGGCCTGCGTGATGCGCGGGTGATCCTTCGGATGCTCGGTGTAGACGAGCGCCCAGACCGCGACCCACACGATGCTGATCACGCCGCAGATGTAGAACGATTCGCGCCACCCGTACACGGCCATCACCGCGACCACGGCGGCCGGCGCGACCGCGTTGCCGACGCGCGAAAACGCGTGCGTGATGCCCTGTGCGAAGCCGCGCTTCTCGCGCGGCACCCAGCGCGACATCGCCGACGTGGCCGCCGGGAACGTCGCGCCTTCGCCGAGCCCGAGCAGCAGCCGCGCGGCGAGCAGCGACGCGAGGCCGCCGGCCATCCCGGTGAGCAGTGTCGCCACGGCCCACAGCAGCCCGCACGCGAGCAGCGTGCGGCGCGCGCCGAAGCGGTCGCTGACCCAGCCGCCGATGATCTGGAATACGAGATACGGATACGCGAACGCGGAGAACACGAGGCCGATCTCCGTCTTGTTCAGCCCGAATTCCCGGCCGAACCCGGCGGCAGCCGTGCTCACGTTCACGCGGTCGAGGTACGTGATGAAGTACATCACGCATAGCATCACCAGCACGATGCCGGTCGCCCGGAACAGCTTCATGTTGCGTCTCCTGAATGTTGTCTGGCTTGCCGCTGCAACCGCGCCGGCTCTGAGGCCGGTTTCGTGCCGATGCAGCGCGGCCGCGCGTCGTGCGGGCCGCAAAGGGGAATAAGCGATGTGCCTGCGGCGGGCCGCAGGCACGCGCGGTCAGGCCGCCGCGCGCAGCGCGGGCGTATGGGTGTTCGACGCGAGATAGTCCATCGCCGCGACCACGCCGCTCGCGGCAACCGGCACGCCGGCGAGTTTCAACCCCATCTCGCAACCGGCGAGCGTGGCCATCAGCGTGAGGTCGTTGCAGTCGCCGAGATGGCCGATGCGGAACATCTTGCCGCGCATCTTGCCGAGCGCTTGCCCGAGCGACATGTCGAAGCGTTCGTAGATCAGCTTGCGCACGGCGTCCGCGTCGACGCCGTCGGGCATCATCACGCCGGTCAGCACGGGGCTGTAGACGGCCGGGTCCGCGCACTGGATCTCGAGGCCCCATGCGCGCACCGCGCGGCGCGTCGCTTCCGCGAGCCGCTGGTGGCGCGCGAACACGTTGTCGAGCCCTTCGCCGAGGATCATGTCGAGCGCTTCGGCCAGCCCGTACAGCAGGTTGGTGTTCGGCGTGTACGGCCAGTAGCCGTTCCTGTTCGCCTCGATGATCTCGTGCCAGCCCCAGAACGCGCGCGGCAGCTTCGCGTGCTCGCTCGCCGCGAGCGCCTTCGGCGACACCGCGTTGAAGCTGATGCCCGGCGGCAGCATCAACCCCTTCTGCGAACCCGACACCGTTACGTCGACGCCCCATTCGTCATGGCGGTAGTCGGCGGACGCGAGCCCCGAGATCGTGTCGACCATCAGCAGCGCCGGGTGGCCGGCCGCGTCGATCGCGCGGCGCACCGCGGCGATGTCGGACGTGACGCCGGTGGACGTCTCGTTGTGCACCACGCACACGGCCTTGATGTCGCGCGCTGTGTCGGCGCGCAGGCGCGCTTCGATCATGTCGGGCTGCACGCCGCGGCGCCAGCCTTCGATGCCCGGCAGCCCGAGGAATTCGGGTTTCAGGCCGAGCGCCTCGGCCATCTTCTTCCACAGCGTCGCGAAGTGGCCGGTCTCAACCATCAGCACGGTGTCGTCGGCGCTCAGCGTGTTGGTCAGCGCGGCTTCCCATGCGCCGGTGCCCGACGCCGGATAGATGACCACCGGCTGCGTGGTCTTGAAGATCTTCTTGATGCCGGCCAGCACCTTCAGGCCGAGTGCGCCGAATTCGGGGCCACGGTGGTCGATGGTCGGGTAGCTCATCGCCCGCAGGATGCGGTCGGGTACCGGGCTCGGCCCCGGAATCTGCAGGAAGTGGCGGCCGGACGGGTGAAAGTCGAGTTGCAGCATGGTCGTTCTGTCTCCTTGGTTGCATTTTGCATTTTGAATGCAAAATACTTTAGCAGAGCGATCGCAGTAGAACCAAGCGCTGATTTCGCCGAAAATGCCGGTGTTTACCCGATATTGGCGGGGCGATATTCGGGTCGGGCGAGTTGCAGTAGAATCGCGGGAAGCAAGAGGGAAGGACTTTGCATGCAAAATTTGAATGATCTGGAGCATGCCGGCGGCGCGCCGGCACTGCCGAAACTGGAGCGGCAACGGCTGCATGACACGGTCGTCGAGCACCTGCGCAAGTTCATCGTCGAAGGCGTGCTGACGCCCGGCATGCGGCTGAACGAGCGCGAGCTGTGCGAGACGCTCGGCATTTCGCGTACGCCGCTGCGCGAGGCGTTCAAGGTGCTGGCGTCCGAGGGGCTGCTGGTGCTGTCGCCGAACCGCGGCGCGAGCGTGTACCGGATGAGCGAATCGGAGATCCGCGAGACGTTCGAGCTGATGTCGGGGCTGGAGGCGTTTTCAGGCGAGCTGGCTTGCGAGCGCATCACGCCGGCCGAACTCGCGGAGATCAAGGCGCTGCATTACTCGATGCTCGCGTGCCGGATGCAGAACGATCTGCCCGGCTACTACAGCCGCAACCAGGAAATCCACGACCGCATCAACGAGGCCGCGCGCAATTCGGCGCTGCGCGGCACGTACCAGGCGATCAACCGCCGGATCATGTCGATGCGGTTCCGCTCGAACCAGCACGTCGAGAAGTGGGATCGCGCGGTGCACGATCACGAGGAGATGATCAAGGCGCTGGAGGCACGCGACGGCAAGGCGCTCGCGGCGATCCTGCGGCGGCACTTGCTGGAGAAGCGCGACGCGGTGTTGCTGCTGCACGCGGAAGTCGACGCGTAGTCATCGCGCGCCGCGCGCGAAGCGTAGCATCGTCGCCGCGCCGCACGGCGTCGCACCGCACCGCGCTGTCGCGCCGGCTCAGAACGCCGTGCGCAGCCCGAGCCCGGCCGAGTCGCCATTGCCGTAGCCGCTCGCACGGTCACGCATGTAGGCCACGTACACGTCGGTCCGCTTCGACAGCCGGTAGTCGTAGCCGAGCGCCCAGGTCGTTCTCGACGGGCGGTCGCGCCCGTGGCTCTTCGCGGCCATCACCGACGCGAGCACCGTGCCGAAGCCGATCGGCACCGCTGCGCCCACCTGCGCGCTGTGGGTGCCGAGCCCGCCGCCGTCGATCGCATCGTGCACGTACTGATAGAACGCGGTGAACTTCACGACCTTCAGGTCGTAGCCGACGCCGGCCAGCACGGCGTCCTGCTGCGTGAAGCCGGTGATGGCGGCGTTCAGGTCGCCTGGCGTCCGGTCGAATTTCGCCTGCTGGAACGCGAGCGTCGCGCTGAACGCGCGGCGCCCGTCGTAGGTGAAGTTGCCACCCCACTGGTTCGCGCCCGCGTGGCCGGGCGCGTTGCCGGTCGCATAGATCAGGCTCGCTTGCAGCGCGTGCTCGCCGGGCGTCGAAACCAGCACCGAATTGCTCCAGCCGTTGTCGCCGACGAGGCCTTGCCCCGATACGCCCTTGTACATCTGGTTCAGCGCCGGCGAGAAGCCGAACGACGTCGAGAACGGGTTGAAGCGCACGACCGAGACGTAATACGGTGTCGTGTTGCGTCCCGCGCGCAGCACGCCGTACGGCGCCGCGACGCCGACATACGCGTTGCGCCCGAAGAACGTATCGCCGCTGAAGCGGCCGGCGCCGCCGTTCGACGGGCGCATGAACGCTTCGAGCGCGAACTGCAGCGCGTAGCCGCCGCCGAGATCCTCGCGGCCGCCGATTCCCCAGAAGCTCGTCGTGAAGCCGCCCGAATTCATGGCATACGCGCGCGGCTTGCCGAGGCTCTTTTGCGTGCCGACATAGACGTCGGCCAGCCCGTACAGCGAGACGGACGACTGGGCCGTGGCGTCGTCGGCGATCGTACAGGCGATCAGCGATGCGCCGACGGTCGACAGCAGCCGGCGGCGCCTGCCGGCACTCCGGATCAAATGAATAGGCATACTGATTGAATGGCGTGAAGAAAGAGAGGCGGACGGGTGCGCGGCGGCACCCGTCGAACGGCGCGTCAGAACACGTGGCGGATGCCCGCGCGCCCGACGGCCTGCTTCTGGTTGCTCGACGGATTGAAGCCCGCGATCTGCGCGACCGGTGCGTCGCCGGCCGCCTTCTGGAACGCACCCATCACGTAGACGCTCGTGCGCTTGGACAGCGCGTATTCGACGCTCAGGTTGAACTGGTGATACTTCGGTTCGGCGTTCGTCGCGTGGTCGCGGCCCGTCGTGTACGTATAGCCGGCGCCGACCGTTACGGCCGGCGTCGGCGTGACGAGCGTCGACAGCTCGTAGTTCTGGAACGTCGCGTCGTGCCCCGCGCTGCCATGCTGGAAGTTCGTATTCGTGAAGTCGGCGAGCACCTTGAGCCACTGCACGACCTGATACGACGCGCCTACGCCGAACACCTTCTGCGCGCGCGCCGCATCGAGGTAGTTGCCGTAGATCGCGTTCGTGAAGCCCGGATAGTTCTGGTAGCCCTGTGTCGACACGCCCGGGTTGTTGATCCGCAGATAGCCGATGCCGAAGCCGACCGGGCCCGCCGCGTAGCTCGCGCCGACGCTGAACGTCGCTTTGTCGGAGAAGCGGCCGGGCTGCCCGCCGAACGCATAGAGGCCGCCGAACGTGATGCCCGCGATCGTCGGGCTGCGGTACTTGACCGCATTCGAGATCGGAAAGCCGTTGTCGGTGTTGTCCATGTCATTCGGGTGCGCGAAGTAGTAGCCGCCGATGTTGCCGTTCAGCGTGAACGGCTCGACGTAGTCGACGATCGAATCCCACTGGCGGCCGAGCGTGAGCGTGCCGAGCTTCGTGTCGTTCAGGCCGACGTACGCGTTGCGCGAGAACGCGAGCCCGCTGCCGAGGCGGCCGGAGTTGAGGTCGAAGCCGCTTTCGAGCCGGAAGATCGCGCTGAGGCCGCCGCCGAGATCCTCGGTGCCGCGCACGCCCCAGCGGCTGCCGGCCGTCACGCCCGACGCGAGCTGCACGAGATGCTTGCCCTGCACGTTCGACACGTAGTCGACGCCGTCTTCGACGATGCCGTACAGCGTGACGCTGCTTTGCGCGTGAGCGGTGGCGGCCGCGGCGAGCGGCAGCGCGAACAGGATTCTTTTCATGATGATGTTCCGGTGCGGGATGGTTGAAAGTCAGCGAGCGGCGGTGCGATACGAACGGATCTTCGGGTCCCGCACCGCGATCGAATGTCGATCGCGGTGCGGGCGGGACAGCTGACGGGTGAAGCGAAGAAAGGGCGGTGCGCCGCTCAGTCGCGATACGTGCGCAGCAGCGCATCGGCGGCGCGGAAATCGGGCGTGAGCGGGCGGTCGCGCTGGAGGAACGCGACCTTGGTACGCAGTGCGCGGTACAGCGGCTGCGTGGCCGGCGCGAGCGTGAACGACGGCTGCTTGCGCTGGCGCAGGTCGATCGCTTGCGATGCCTCGATCAGCTCGAGGCCGAGCAGCGTGTAGCTCGCGTCGATCTGCTTCTGCACGCGCTGCACGACGTCGGGCGCGTTCGTCGCGATGTCCTCGATGCCGCCCGCAACGGGCAGGTAGTCGAGCGACACGGGCATCGCGAGCGACTTCACCGTCATCGCGAGCGCGGTCGGCGGCTTCTCCATCGCACCGAACGCATGCACGGTGTCCTCGGTGCCGAGGAAGCGCGAGAGGCCGGTGAGGTGCGGGTCGTTCAGCTTGACGATGCGTTGCGCGGACGCGAGTGCGTTGTGGCCGAGCGCGAGCCCGAGCTGTTCGAACGCGAGTACCCACGGCAGCGGTTCGAAGTTCGCGCTCGGCAGCACGGCGCCACCACCGTCGACGTAGCCGGCCGCATCCTGCGCGCGGGTCGACTTCGGCGTGACGCCGACCGCGACGCCTGGGTTGTCGTCGCTCGAATTGAGCTGCACCTGCAGCAACGCACGCGCCTCGTCATAGGTGCGATCCTCTTCGCCGAGCAGGTAGACGCCGGAACGGAAGCTGAGCGGATCCTGCAGCGGCCGCTCCGGGTCCTTGTTCCACAAGCTGCTGCCCGCGAGCAGCGTGCGCAGCGTGGCGCCGGCGCGCAGCGTCGCCGGGAACGGCCGCAGCGCGAGCGTGTCCTCGCGGAACGGCGACACGTTGCCGTTCAGCCCCTGCAGGCTCAGCGCGAACACGACCTTCGACACCCGCGCGAGCCGCGCCATGTCGGTGAGCGCCAGTGCGCCCATGCCGGCCGAATACGCGTTGGAGCTGAGGATCGCGAGTGCGTCCTTGCCGTACGGGCGGATCGTCGCGATGCCGGTCGACTTCAGCGCGTCGGCGGCCGCGACCTTGCGGCCCTGGTAATACACGTCGCCTTCGCCGAGCATCGCGAGGCCGACATGGCTCAGGATCGTGATGTCGGCTTCGCCGATCGAGCCGTCCGCCGGCATCGCGGGCGTGACGCCGCGATTGAGGAACTGCGCATACGCGTCGACGATCGCCGGCTGCACGCCGGCGCCGCCGTCGAGCATCGCGTTCAGGCGGGCGGCCATCGCGGCGCGCGCCACGCGTACGCTCATGTCGGGGCCGACGCTGCCCGAGTGCGCGTGGATCAGCCCGATGTTGAAGCGCGTCGACGCGTCGATGACTTCCTGCGACAGCTTGCCGTGCGCATCGACCATCTCGCGGTCCTTGTTGAGACCGACGCCGACTGTCAGCCCGTAGATCTGCTGGCCGGCCGCGGCGGCCTTCAGCAGCACGTCGTGCGCGGCGACGACGCGCTGGCGGGCGGCCGGTGCGATCGACACGGCTTCGCCGTCGGCGATGCGGGCGATCGATTCGGGCGTGGCGGACCGGCCGTCGAGCGTGACGTCCGCGAAGGCCGGGACGGCGGCGAAAAGCGCGAGCGCGACCGCGCTCCGCATGAGGAAGCGTTGCATGAAGCAGTTCTCCGAATTCAGGCGTGACGTGACGTGGAAGACAGCGCGGCGATCGACACGAGCGCGATGACGCTCGCGACCATCACATACCAGGCAGGCGCGAACGGGTTGCCCGATCGTTGCGTGAGCCACGCGAGGATCGCCGGCGCGAAGCCGCCGAAGATCGTCGTGGCGATGTTGTAGGACAGCGACATGCCGGTCGCGCGCACGCGGGTCGGGAACAGTTCCGACAGCGCGGCGGGCGCGACACCCGTGAAGATCGCGACCATCACGCAGAACGCGCTTTGCACGACGATCAGCGCGGCGAGCGTGTGTACGTCGGCGAGCCAGTGCAGCAGCGGATACACCGACACGAGCATCAGCGTCGCGCCGGCCGTCAGCACCTTGCGCCGCCCGAAGCGATCCGACCAGCTTCCGGCGCACACGCAGGTGACGGCCATCAGGCAGTTGCCGACCAGCGACGCGATGAACGCATCGCGCCCGTCGAAATGCAGCGCGCGCTGCACGTGCGTCGGCATGTAGATCACCAGCGCATACACGCACACGGCCCACAGCACCGAGAACCCGGTGCCGACCACGAGCGCGCGCGGATAGTCGCGCACGACCTGCAGCAGCGGCGTCTTGCGCTCGGCCGGTGCGTGCGCGGCGCGTGCCATTTCCGCGCGGAAATGCGGCGTTTCGTCGAGCGTCTTGCGCAGCCACAGGCCGACCGGCGCGATCGCGAGACCGAGGATGAACGGAATCCGCCAGCCCCAGTCGCCGATCTGTTCGCGCGACAGCGTGAGCGTCACGGCCGTGGCGACCAGCGCGCCGAGGATGTTCGACGCGGCCATGCTCGCCTGCAGCCACGATGCGTAGCGGCCCTTCTTGTCCGCCGGCGCGTGCTCGATCAGGAACGCCGCGGCGCCGCCCACTTCGCCGCCGGCCGAGAAACCCTGCAGCAGCCGGCCGCACAGGATCAGCAGCGGCGCGCCGATGCCGATCGCGGTGAACGGCGGCGCGAACGCGATGATGCCGGTGCCGGCCGCCATCACGAGGATGGTCAGCGTCAGCGCGGCCTTGCGGCCGGCGCGATCGCCGTACACGCCGATCGCGAGCGCGCCGAGCGGCCGCGCGATGAAGCCGATCCCGAACGCCATGAACGCCTCGACCAGCTCGGTGCCGGTGTTGCCGCGATGGAAGAAGTTCTGCGCGATGTACACCGCAAAAAACGCGTAGACGGAAAAGTCGTACCACTCCAGCGCGTTGCCGATCGATGCCGCGGCGATTGCGCGCCCGGCACGCGAGGCGGGGGGCGACACGGCCGTGGCCGTGTCGAGGGGAACCGCGGTTTGCTTCACTTCGATCTCCTGTCTTGTCGTCGTGCGAGCCGGCCGTTACAGCCGGATGTGCGGAATCTGCTTGCGTTGCGCTTCGTCGAGAGCTTCTTCGTAGCCGGCATCCGCGTAGCGGATCACGCCGAGCGCGGTGTCGTTGGTCATCGACAGCGTGAGCCGCTCGTTCGCCGCCGCGCTGCCGTCGGCCACGACGGTGACGCCCGCACTCGTCATGTAGCCGCTGTAGCCGCCGCCGCCCGAATGGATCGCGACGAGATCGGCCATCGACGAGCAGCTCATCATCGCGTTCAGCAGCGGCCAGTCGGCCACCGCGTCGGAGCCGTCGCGCAGGTTCTCGGTCATGATGTTCGGGTGCGCCATCGCACCGGCATCGAGGTGGTCGCGCGTGAACGCGACCGGCCCGGCCAGCACGCCGTCGCGCACCATCGCGTTGACCGCGAGCGCGAGCCGCGTGCGCTCGCCGTGGCCGAGCCATGCGATGCGCGCCGGCAGCCCTTCGAACGGCACGCATTCGCGGGCGCGCTGGATCCAGTTCGTGACGATCCGGTTGTCCGGAAAGTGTTCGAGCAGGTAGTCGTCGATGAGGCGGATGTCGTTCGGGTCGTTCGACAGCGCGATCCAGCGGAATGGGCCGATCGCACGGCAGAACAGCGGGCGCAGGAATGCCTCGGTGAACACCGGGATCTCGAACGCGCGCGCGACGCCGCCGTCTTTCGCATGCGTGCGGATCAGGTTGCCGTTGTCGAACACGATCGCGCCGCGATCCTTGAAGCCCAGCATCGCCTCGACGTGTCGCACGATCGACGCGCGGCTCGCATCCATCAGCCGCGTGAGGTCGCGCTCGCGCAGCGCGCGCACTTCGTCGAGCGTGAAGCCCGACGGCACGTAGCCGTAGACGAGATCGTGCGCGGCCGTCTGGTCGGTGACGATGTCGGGCACGACGCCGCGCGCGAGGATCGCCGGGAACACGTCGGCCGCGTTGCCGAGCAGGCCGACCGAGATCGGTTCGCGCCGGGCCTGCGCGTCGCGGATCAGCGCGAGCGCCTCGTCGAGATCGCGCGCCTGCCGTTCGAGGAAGCCGATCTGCAGCCGCTTGTCGATGCGCGTCTGGTCGATCTCGACGACGAGTGTCGCCGCGTTCGCCATCCGGCCCGCGAGCGGTTGCGCGCCACCCATTCCGCCGAGGCCGGCGGTCAGGATGAAGCGGCCGCGCAGGTCGTTGTCGAAATGGCGCTCGGCGATGCGCGAGAAGATTTCATACGTGCCCTGGATCACGCCCTGCGAGCCGATGTACTGCCAGTCGCCGGCCGTCAGGCCGCCCCAGCAGATCAGGTTGCGCCGCTCCAGTTCGTAGAAGTGTTCGGCCTTCGCCCACTGGCCGATCAGGTTGCAGTTCGCCATCACGACGAGCGGCGCGCTCGCATGCGTGCGCAGCAGCGCGACGGGCTTGCCGGACTGGACGACGAGCGTGTGGTCCTCGTCCATCGTCTTCAGCGTGTGCACGATCGCGTCGTGCGACGGCCAGTCGCGCGCCGCACGGCCGAGCGCCGCGTAGACGATCAATTGTTCGGGGTCCTCGCCGACGGCGAGCACGTTCTCGAGCAGGCGCAGCAGTGCTTCCTGGCGCCAGCCCTTGCAGCGCAGCGTGTTGCCGGACGTGACTTCGAAGGTGCGGGTCATGGTGTCGCCCTCCGTTCAGCGCGCGAGCGCATAGTCGGCGATCGAAATGCCGAGCGCGGCTTCGACCGGCGGATACACGGCCGGATCGAATACCGACGACGACAGCGGAATGTGCGCCTTCGCCACGCGCAGCACGTGGATCTCCATCCCTTCCTTCAACTGGCCGGCGCTGACGGGGCGGCCTTCGGCATCGAGCGTCGTGATCACGTCCGGGTACGTCGCGATCCGTTCGCCGTGTGCGTCGTCCACCGCCATGTGTTCGTTCATCACGTGAATGACCGCGCGCTGCGCGCCGCTGCCGAGGTAGACGAGGCCGACGTCGAACGCTTCGCGCGTGTATTCGAGCGTGTTGCGCTCGACCTTGCCGCTCGCGATGATCTCGCCGTGCGTGGTCGCGCAGATCGCATCGATCACCGCACTGCCGCCGCGTCGCTCGGCGTCGATGATCGCTTCGCCGAGTGCGAGCGCGCGGCTGATGCCGCCGAGCGCCGCGTGCTGGCGCACATACGATGCGCGAATCGGGTTGCGGCAACTCGCGATGAAGCCGCCGGCCATGTCGGCCGCCTTGCGCAGCACCGGCGACACCCGCGCGGTCGCGCCGCGCACGACCACTTCCATGTACGCATGCTGGGCGCGGTTGCCGCCGGCCGCCGCCTGGATCATCGGCGCGGTGCTCGATGCGAGGCCGAGCGAACCCATGTCACCGGTCGGATGCGCGCGGATGTCGCCCACCGCGTCGACCACCTTGGTGCCGAGCAGCGCGGACGGCAGCCACGCGTTCAGCGTGCTCGACATCCCGTTCTGCCCGATGATGAGCCCCGCGAGCGGCTCGCCGAGCGCGTCCTGGACGAGCTGCGCGGCCTTCACGTAGTCGGCGCCGAGCATTTGCCAGTCGGTGAGGCCGCCCGGCGCGCCGATCGCGGCAGCCGTGGCGATCCATGCGTCGTTCGGCAACTCGTCGATGCTCACCAGTTCGGGGCGGCCGATCGTGACCGCGAGCGTGCCGAGTTCACGGCCGTGGTCGGCCCAGCCGCCGCCGCCGCATGCGAAAACCGAACCGCCCTTGACGGCGGCTTCGACGTCCTTCGAAGACAGAATGCGTCCCATGTGTCGTTTGTCCTGAGAGGGAAAAAGGGCTGTACGCGCCGGCCGGAAAGCCTTGTGTGGCGGTACTGTCCAAACGATTCTAGGGACGCCGAATATTGAGCGTTATTGCTATTTTATGGAGACTTCATAACGCGATGTTAAGCGTAGGGTAATCCCGGTGACGCCCGAGCGACGGGCTGCCCGCGCCGCGATCGGCGGCTGCCGGTGGGACGGCGAAACGCAGGCTGGACAACGATTTCAGCCCGTTTCGGCACCGGAATTCATGCGTTTGCGGACAGCGAATGAAGTGTGTCGATGAACTCGTTCGCGAGCCTCGACAGCGGTGCGAGTACGGGGTGCAGCACGCTGACCGGCGCGGAAATGGTCGGCACGATCGGCTTCACGACGATCTGCGGCCACACGGGCCCCGCGACCGTCAGTTCGTCGATCAGCGCGATGCCGGTGCCGGCCTGCGCGAGCGCGCATGCGACGTGCGCCTGCTGCACCTCGATCTTGACCTGCGGCACGAGCCCTTCGTCGCTGAACAGCCGCCGCACCAGCTGCCCGAGCGGAATGTCGCTGCCATAGCCGATCAGCGGCTGGTTCGCGAGATCGCGCACGGCCAGCGTCTTGCGGCGCGCGAACGGGTGCGATGCGGGCACGGCCGCGACCATCCGGTTTTCATAGAGCGGCTGGCTCTCGACGTTCGGGTGCGTGTCCTGCAGGAACGCGATGCCGAGCTCGACCTGCTGCGTGAGCACCGCTTGCAGCAGCACGCTCGGGATCATCGTGTGCAGGATGATGCGCACGTCGGGAAAGCGCTCGTAGAACGCCGCGATCGCGCGCGGCAGCAGCGATTGCCCGAGATTGGGGCTGCACGCGATGCGCAAGTGGCCCATCCGGTTCTCGATCAGGTCCTCCGCGATTTCGTTGACGCGCTGCACGCTCTGGTACACCGCGTTCACTTCGACGAACAGCCGCTGCGCCTCCGGTGTCGGGTAGAGCCGCCCCTTGATGCGCTCGAACAGCGCGAGGCCGAGCCGTTGTTCGGCATACGAAATGAGCCGCGAGACGGCCGGCTGCGATACGTGCAGCAGCTTCGCGGCGCCGCTGATCGAGCCGGTCAGCATGATGGCGCGAAACACCTCGATCTGGCGCAGGTTCAGACGCACAGCCTTAACTCCATGTTATGTGGGGACGATAAATCGGCATGAGACATTCTGGCAGAGCGCTGCCTAAACTGCTCGTGATCAAAAAAGCAGGAGGCGAAGATGAGCGAATTCGAGCAGGTAGTGCGCGGCCGTCTGGTCGATGCGCGCGAGGTGGTCGACGACGGCTGGCTTGCGATCCGGGGCGGACGGATCGCCGCGCGCGGCGCGGGCGTGCCGCCGGCGGCGCGCGACACGATCGATGCGCGCGGGCAGTGGGTGCTGCCGGGCGTCGTCGACGGGCAGGTGCATGCGGCCAGCCAGGCCAACCAGGAGGGGCTCGGTCACGCGTCGCGTGCGGCCGCCGCGGGTGGCGTGACGGTGATGGTCGACATGCCGTACGACGATCCGGAACCGGTCGCGTCGCGCGCGCAGCTCGACCGCAAGATCGCGGAAGCCGAGCGCGACTGCCACGTCGACGTCGCGCTGTACGGCACGCTCAACGCGAAGCACGGCCTCGAAGCGGCGGCCGGGCTGATCGACGGCGGCGTGTGCGCGTTCAAGTTCTCGACGTTCGAGGCGACGCCCGGCCGGTTCCCGCGCGTGGAAGAGGACGTGCTGTACGACGCGTTCCGGCTGATCGCGCCGTCGGGCCTCGCATGCGGCGTGCACAACCAGATGCAGGACATGACGCGCAAGAACGTCGCGCGGATGATAGAGGCAGGCGACACGGGCTGGGACGCGTTCCTGCGCGCGCATCCGCCGCTGATCGAGAACCTCGCGACCGCGTTGATCTACGAGATCGGCGCGGAGACGGGCGCCCGCGCGCACGCGGTGCATGTGTCGACGTCGCGCGGCTTCGCGCTGTGCAACATGTTCCGGCAGGCCGGCCATCGCGCCAGTATCGAGACCTGCGTGCAGTACCTGATGCTCGATCACGAGACGCATACGAAGCGCTTCGGCGCGAAAACCAAGCATTACCCACCGATCCGGCCGCGCGCCGAGCAGGACCTGCTGTGGACGCACATCGCGCGCGGCGAATGCACGTTCGTGTCGTCGGATCACGTGAGCTGGGGGCTCGAACGCAAGGGTGACCCGAACGTGTTCCGCAATGCATCGGGCGGCCCGGGGCTCGAAACGTTGCTGCCGGCATTCTGGACCGGCTGCGAACAGCATGGGATCGCGCCGACGCGCGTGGCCGAACTGCTGGCGACGAATCCTGCGCGGCACTTCCTGCTCGACGATCGCAAGGGATCGCTCGACGTCGGCGCCGATGCGGATTTCGTGATCCTCACGCCGGAACGCTACGCGTTCGATCCGTCGCGCAGCCTGTCGGCCGTGCAGTGGAGCGCATTCGAAGGGATGGAATTCACGGTGCGCATCGCCGCCACCTACTGTCGCGGCGCGCTCGTGTACGACGGCGAGCGCATCGTCAACGCGGCGGGCTCGGGCCGCTTCCTGAAGCCGCACGGCAGCCGGTCGATCGCCACGCAACAGGAGCAAGCATGAACCCGACGGCTTTCCCTTTCCCGCCGCTGAACGCCGAACGCCTGAGCGCGCGCGTCGAGCAACTGGCGCGCTTCACGCGGCCCGACGTTCCGTGGACGCGCCGCGCGTTCTCGCCGCTCTTCACGGAGGCGCGTGCATGGCTCGCCGCGCAGTTCGCCGAAGCCGGGCTCGCGGTGTCGATGGACGCGGGCGGCAACCTGATCGGCCGCCGCGAAGGCAGCGGCCGCTGCACGAAGCCGCTCGTCACGGGGTCGCACTGCGACACGGTGGTCGGCGGCGGCCGCTTCGACGGGATCATCGGCGTGCTCGCGGGCATCGAGGTCGCGCATACGTTGAACGAGCAGGGGATCGTGCTCGACCATCCGTTCGAGGTGATCGACTTCCTGTCAGAGGAGCCGAGCGATTACGGCATCTCGTGCGTCGGCAGCCGTGCATTGTCGGGCGTGCTCGACGCGGGCATGCTGCGCGCGACGAACGCCGAAGGCGAAACGCTGGCGGAAGCATTGCGCCGCATCGGCGGCAACCCGGATGCGCTGCACGAGCCGCTGCGCGCGCCGGGCAGCACGGCCGCGTTCGTCGAGCTGCATATCGAACAGGGTCCCGTGCTCGAAACGCGCGGCTTGCCGATCGGCGTCGTGACCAACATCGTCGGCATCCGGCGCGTGCTGATTACCGTGACCGGCCAGCCCGATCATGCGGGTACGACGCCGATGGATATCCGCCGCGACGCGCTCGTCGGCGCCGCGCACCTGATCGAGGCCGCGCACGCGCGCGCGTCGGCGCTGTCGGGCAACCCGCATTACGTGGTGGCGACGATCGGGCGGATCGCGATGACGCCGAACGTGCCGAACGCGGTGCCGGGCCATGTCGAGCTGATGCTGGAAGTGCGCAGCGACAGCGACGCGGTGCTCGACGCTTTCCCCGAGGCGCTGCTGGCCGGTGCGGCCGCGCGCCTCGATGCGTTGCGCTTGAGTGCAAGCGCCGAGCACGTGAGTCGTGCGCGCCCGACCGACTGCCAGCCGCTCGTGATGGACGCGGTCGAGCAAGCGGCCACGCAGCTCGGCTATCCGAGCATGCGGCTGCCGAGCGGCGCGGGGCACGACGCCGTGTACGTCGCGCCGACCGGGCCGATCGGGATGATCTTCATTCCGTGCCTGGGCGGCCGCAGCCATTGCCCGGAAGAATGGATCGAGCCGCAGCAACTGCTCGACGGCACGCGCGTGCTGTACCAGACGCTCGTCGCGCTCGATCGTTCGCTGGCGGGCGCGGCGTAACGTCATGGCAGCCGTGCGGCGGGGCTACTACGCCGTGCGCTGCCCCTCGCGCGGCCCATGCCCCGTCCAGCGCTTGAACGCGCGGCGGAAGTTGTGCGCGTCGCTGAACCCGACTTCGTGCGCAACATCCTCGATCGACAGCCGCGGGTTGCTCAGCAGCGTAAATGCGCGCTTGCGGCGGATCGTGTCGATCACCGTTTGATACGACACGCCCTGGTCGGCGAGCCGCCGCCTCAGCGTACGCTCGCTCATGCACAACTGCGCGGCGATCTCGGCGAGCGATGGCGTATGCCGCAGGTCGCGCCGCATGATCCGTTCGATCGATTCGAGGAACTCGGTGCCTTCGGATTCGGGCGGCAGTGCGTCCTGCAGGAATTCGAGCACCTGGCGATGCGCGAGCGGATCGTGCGTCGCGATCGCGCGGTTGCCGAGCGACGCGTCGCATGACAGCAGGTTCTGCTCCTGCTCGAAGCGCACCGGGCACTGGAACACGCGAGCGTACTGCTCCGCGTACGCGGGCGGCGGGTAGCTGAGGTCGATGACCTTCGGCTGGAACGACGGGCCGACGAGTGAACGCCCGATCTTCATGAAGCTGCCGAACGCTTCCTCGACGAGGAACGCCTCGATATCCGGTTCGAGAAAGACGTTGGTCGCGCGGATCGACAGCGTGCGCGCGTCCGACACGAGGTCGAAGCGCATCAGCGGCCCCGTGTGGCGCTGCAACTCGAGGCCGACCGTGATCGCGTCCTTCAGCGTGGGGCTCGTCAGCATCGCATAGCCGACCAGCCCGATCGACGCGATCGTCTCGCTCGTGCCGAGTTCGAGGCCGAGCGCGCGCCGCGGCGCCATTTCGAGCGCACGCCGGATCATCGTGCTCGCCTGGCGCAACGAAATCCGGCACGACGGATTCGACAGGTCGGCCACGTCGAAGCCGAGCCCGAGGCACAGCCGCACGGGATCGATGCCCAGTTCCTTGCTTGTCTCCGCGAGGCACCGCAGTAAATGCACCGGCAGATTCGCCGTCGTATAACGGGCGGTATCGTCCATGGATGCTCCCTGTTTTTTTCCACGGATTGTACTCGTCCCGCTCGGCCGGGGTGCCGCCCCGGCCGTTATCGCCCACATGCCATGCGACCCCGCGTCAGAAGTAGTGGCGCAGGCCGACCGTCGCACCGAGCTGCGTGGTGCTCGTACTCGGCGCCTGCCCGTTCACGCCGACCAGCTGCGCGCCGACCAGCCCGCCTCGGTAGATCGCGTAGTCGACTTCCGCATAGAGCATGCTGCGCTTCGACAGGCTGTAGCCGGCGATCACCTGAAACTGGCGCGCGCGGCCGTCGAAGTCCGACGTGTAACCCGACTGCTGGGTCCACCACGCGTTGACGGCCGCCGTAAACGCCGATGTGAAGCGGTACGTCAGCCCCGCGAGCGCCATCTTGCGGCGGCGGAACCCGCCGGGCGTCGTCGGGTCGACCACCTGCGCGGGCGAGATGATGCCGAGCCCGGCCAGGTCGGTCGGGCTGAACGGGCCGTTCTCGAACGACGTGAAATCGTTGTCGCGCGCGTTCTCGATATAGCCGGCGTTGACGGTCGCGTTGCCGATCGTCACCGAGCCGCCGCCCGTGTAGATGTCGAATTTCCCGTGCGTGACGTCGTCCCAGCTGCGCATGAACGATGCGCCGACCGTGAACGGCCCCTTGTCCGGCGCATACGCGGCGGCCGCGCCGAGCTGGCCGCCGTTCACGCCGCCGCCCGCGTGACCGCCCGGCGCGTATTGCGCGAGCAGGTAGAAGCTGCCGAGCTGCGCGCCGTACTGGATCATGTTGCTGGTGCGCGCGCCCGCGAGCATCGTCTGCTCCGGCTTGAACAGGTTGAAGTACGGATCCTGCGGGCCGGCCCACAGGTTCGAGCCGAAGGTCAGCGACACCATCTCGAACGGCACGTTGTACTGGCGCCCGAGCGAGAGCTGGCCGAGCGACGTCGACGTGAGCCCGACGTACGCGACCTGGAAGAAATTCGGTGAGCCGGCCGGCACGATGGCGCCGCTGTTCGGGCCGAAGTGGCTTTCCACGTTGAACTGCGCGGACAGCCCGCCGCCCAGATCCTCATTGCCCTTGAGGCCCCAGTAGCTTTCGGTCAGGCCGCCGCCGTCGGCCATCGAGATCTTGCGGCCGGTCGACACCGGCGTGCCGTCGGCGCCATAGGACACGCCGTGCGTCTCGTAGCGGATGCCCGCATCGATCACGCCGTAGAGCGTCACGTTGCTTTGCGCGTGCGCGCCGGCACTGGCCAGGACCATCACCGCGCAGCACGCCGCGCGAATGCTATCGGGACGATTCATTCTTCTGGACTCCACATCGGTCAGGGGGCCGGCAGCGTTGCACTGCCGGAAACGACTGTAGAAAACCAAATTTGCGCGGGCCACGGCCGTGGCGGCCAATCTCGTGGTGCGTCGCGGCCACGCCGTTGCGCAGTGCGATCAGGACGACGCGCGGGCCACGGCACCCGATTCCGCGCGCCGCAACGCGATGCGCACGCATGGCGCGGCCGCCAGCACGGCCACGCACAGCACGTGGGCGACATGCGTACCGCCGAAGCGGTCGAGCAGCGCGCCGGACAACGCGGTGCCGATACCGGCCGCGAAGAACGTGACGACGAGCGTGCGCGCGACGAGCGAGCCGTCCGGGTCGACGTCGGACAGCATCCCGGTGAGGAACGGCACGATGACGAAGAACGCGCTGTTCAACACGAACTGGCTCAGGAAGTACGCGCTGCCGCCGCGCGCGGCGAAGAACCATTCGATCGACCCGATCATCGCGAGCTGAGCGGCCCAGATCAGCACGAGGCGGTGCTTGTGGCTGGCCGGATGCGACGGAATCGCCGCGCCGACGAAGCCGAGCAGCGACGACACCGACAGCAGCACGCCGATCGTCGTCGGCGACAGCCCGGCCCGCTCGCCGACGAAGCCGGCGATCGCCCATTGCGACGCCTGCACGCCGTACACGAGCGCGGTCACGACCCAGATCGCGACGACCGGCCGCCACGGCAGCGCGTGGCCGCGCGCGCGGGCCTGCGACTGCGCGCTCGCGAACGCGTCGATGCCGCGGATCGCGGGCGCCAGCACGGCGACGACGGCCGCCAGCAGCGCGAACACCCAGCGGCCGAGCCACGCGGCCGGCAGCGCGGAGATCAGCACGAGGATGCCGCCGTTGATGCCGCCCGCGAGCAGGTTGATTTGCCCCCACAGGCGGTCGGTCGACGCGCGCTGCGATACACCCGATGCGACGACGACGAACAGCATCCCTTCGAACAGCCCCGTCATCCCGCGCGCGGCGGCCGCTGACACGACGCCGGGCGCGACCGCGCTGGCCGCCTGGCCGACGATCGTGCCGACGATGCCGGCCAGCGTGAACGGCCGCGCTGCGCGCGCGATCCGGTGCGACAGCAGCGCACAACTGATCGCGATGCCGAGGATCTCGGCGCTGACGAGCGCGGTCGCCGTGCCTTCGTCGAGCCGGAAGCGCGTCATCACGGCCGCGACGAGGAACGGCGACAGGATCAGGCCGTTGGTGGCCGCCGCGAACGCGAGCGCGAGGCGCACGACGGCGCCGGTCGACGGATCGGGCCGCGACTGTGCGGCGGTGTGCAGCGTGGCGGTGCTCATGAAGCCTCCTGGCTGGAACGCGGCCGATCTTGCGCGGCGCCGGCCGTTTCGTGCATCGGGTGTGTCCCTCGTCGGGCCGTCGAAGCCGGCGCGGGTGCCGATGAGCTTTGCTGCAGCCCGAACAGCGTGCGCAGGTACGGTGTCAGGAAGCGGCCGTGCGGGTCCATCCGTTCGCGCAGCGCGAGGAAGTCGTCCCAGTGCGGGTAGCACGCGGCCAGCTCGGCCGCGCGCAGCGCATGCACCTTGCCCCAGTGCGGCCGCCCGCCATGATTGCGGCAGATCGCCTGCACGCCCGAGAAGTACGCGTCGAACGGCATCCCGCGATACTGGTGCACCGAGATGCGCACGCTGTCGCGCCCGTAGTCGGGGCTCAGCCAGATGTCGTCGCCGCGCACCCAGCGGTATTCGATCGGGAACATCAGCGGGAAGCTGCGGCGCGCGATGAAGTCGCGGATTTCGCGCAGCGCATCGGCGCCGCGTTCGGCCGGCACGGACCATTCCGTTTCGTTGAAGCGCACGCGACGCACCGTCGACAGCATCGCGTAGCTCGCATCGACATGCCGGCCAGCCGACACGGTCGACGCGCACAGCCGGCTCAGCGCGGGGCACAGCGACGGCACGCGCCGGCCGAGCCCGCATAGCGCGCCGAACACCGTGTTCTCGAGGAACGATTCGGAGGCGCGGCTCGCCCAGTGCACGGCGTTGGCCGGCTCGTCGGTCATGTCCCACGCTTTGGTCAGCACGGTGTCGGTGTGCGGGAACCAGTAGAACTCGAACGAGCGATGCTTCGCGATCAGCGCGTCCGCTTGCGCGAGGCAGTCGTCGAGCCGCATGCCGCCGCGCTCGAGGCGCAGGTTGAACGCCGGCACGAGGCGCAGGCCGATCTCGGTCAGCACGCCGAGCGCGCCGAGCCCGATCCGGCCGCCCGCGAACACGTCGGGATGCGTGTCGGCCGTCGCGCGGATCTCGCTGCCGTCCGCGCACAGGAAGGTCAGGCTGTCGATCTGCGTCGACAGGTTGCCGAGCGTGATGCCGGTGCCGTGCGTGCCGGTGCTGGTCGCGCCGGCGATCGACTGCACGTTGATATCGCCGAGGTTTTCCATCGCGAGGCCGTGCGCGGCGAGCGCGGGGCCCAGCGCCCACAGCCGCGTGCCCGCATGCACGCGCGCGACGCGCCGGTCGCGGTCGACGTCGATCACGCCCTGCATGGCGTCGAGCGACAGGATCACGTCGTCGGTCTGCACGAGCGGCGAGAACGAATGACCGGCGCCCGCCGCGCGCACGGTGGCGCCCGACGCCGCCGCATCGCGCAGCACGGACGCGAGCGCGGTGCGCGACGCGGGCATCGATACGGTTGCATCAGGACTGCAGACATATCCGGACCAGTTGCGCCACATGCGTTGTCTCCGTGGGTTTCGTTTGAATGGTTTGGTTTGAGCGGTTTGAATGAGGGCCACGCAGCCCGCTAGAAGAAGCTCTTGCCTTCGCCGCGATAGGTGGGCGCCTCGCCGACCACGCGGCCGCCTCGAATCAGCAGCAGCGTGTTGAAGCGCTCGCACAGCTCGCCGGCTTTCGCGTGGCGGAACAGGATCGGATCGCCTATGGCCGGTGCGAAGCCGGGTGGCACGCGCACGGGTGTCTGCACTTCTCCCGCGCCTTCGTTGGCGATCAGCGTGCAGCCGGCCGGTAGCCACGGGCGCGGCAGGCGGCTCTTGCCGGCCGGGCCGGACGCGATATAGCCGCCGCCGGAGCAGGTCGCGATGCCCGGCTGCGGCATCCGCACGACCGGCAGCGCGAAGCCGGCGGCCGGCTGCGCGTGGAATGCCGCGTAGTGATCGAACAGCGCCGGCGCGTAGAGGCCGGAGCCGGCCGCGAGCTCGGTGACGGACGCGTCGCCGAGCGTGCTCTCGAAGCTGCCGGTGCCGCCGCCGTTCACGAAACGCAGCGTGTGGCCGGCTGCCGCGAGCGCCTGCACGGCGGCCTGGCGGCGCGCATTGATCTCGCGCGCCGAGCGGCGCTTCAGGTGGCGCACCAGCGCGTTGCGCGCGCCGCCGCCCGGCTCGGTGTCGGCGACGCCCGCAATCTGCCCTTCGTAGCCCATCAGCCCATCGAGCCGCACGTGCTGCCGCTCGCGAATGCGGTTGGCGAGCTTGAGTGCGCCGGCCACGTCGCGTACCGGCGAGCGGTACATGCCGAAGTACAGGCCCGGATATGCCGATGACATGTCGAGATCGATCGCGAGCGGGATCATTACGCGTTCGTCGTGCGCGATCCGGTCGATCGCGTCCACCTGAGCGCCGTCGTCGACCATCAGCGTGATCGAGCGGCCCAGCCTGAGTTGCGCGGCGACCGCGCGCAGGTCGTCGGGCTCGACGGTCGGATAGGCGACGACGATGTCGTCGAATCCGCCGTCCGCGAGCCACGCGGCCTCCGCGGCCGAGTAGCACAGCAGCCCCTGCATGAACGGGCCGGCGGCCAGCACCGCGCCGATCAGCTCGCGCGAGCGCACCGACTTCGTCGCGAGCCGGATCGGCATGCCGTGCGCGCGGCGCTTCAGGTCGGCGAGATTGGCGTCGAGGCAATCGAGATCGACGAACGCGGCGGGGAGCCGGCGGCCCGCGAGCGCGTCAAGGTAGTAACGGTAGTCGCGGACGGCCGCAGGGGCGCGAAGCGGAAGGTCTGCACGGCTCATGGAACGGGCTCGGCTGGTTCGGGTGTGCGTCGCGCCGACCGTTCGGCGCGTGTCGGAAATCAGCATAGGGCTGGCCAAAATGGTGACCAAGCGCTGAGCGGGTCGTTAGACGGGTCCGATCCGGCCATCCGTATCGGCCACGCCGAACGGGCGCCGCCGCGCGTCGTTCGGCTGGACCGTGCCTTGCTTGGCGCTGCGACTCGCGGGACGTGCACCGGCCCGAACCGCCGCCGCACGGGCGTGGCGCGCGACATGCCGTGTTTGCCCATGCGGCAACGAAACGCGTTTCAAACGTTTTGCCGGGCGCGGCCGATGCGAGCAGGTTTAGTGCCTGCGTTCTAGCGCCGCTTTTGACTGCGTGCCGGATTCGACCTAGAACCTACTCGCGGATGCACCGGCGCAGAACGGCATGACGTGACGAGGAGGCGACGTGAAGAAGAACAGGGCACTCTGGCGGCGCACAGGCGCGATCGCGGCGATCGGCGTGGCCGTCGTTGCAATCTGGCGATATGAAGCAGCGACACCGGCGCAAGCCGCGTCATCGGGCACGACGGCTGCGATGGCGAACGCGCAGCCGGGCGCGGCCGATGCGTTCGGCACCGGCGCCGCGACGCCCGGCCCCGAAGAGCGGCGGCTCGATGTCGACGCGCTGCGCCGCAGCCTCGCGGGGCGCCCCGACGCCGACGCCGAAGTGAAGCGCATCGTCGCGTTCGCGCGGTTCCGCGACGAAGTCGCCGCGTACGGCGATCGCCGCAACAGCCTGCCGCAAGCTGAGCGCGACGCGCTCGCGCGCCGGATTCTCGACGAACTTCCCGACCACGTCGCGCGCAACGAAATCGTGCCCGTGCAGGCTGAAGCGCTCAGCGCGGCGTTGTTGACCGATACCGAGGCCGATCCCGCGACACGCAGCGCGGCGATCCGGTCGATGCGCGCGCAATGGGATGCGTATGCGCAGCAGACGGTCGGCCCGTCGCCCGCGCAGGATCCGCGCTATCTCGCGTACGAGCAGCAAAGCCGCGACGTCGTCCGGCAGGTTCAGGCGAGCATTGCCGATCCCGACCAGCAACAGACCGTCATCGCGCAGCGCCTGCAGGCGCTGCGTGTCCAGCTGTTCGACGGCGCTTCACCGTCCGGCGCGCACTGAGCGCCGAATCCGCGACGCCGGGACGATGCCCGGCGGCCGCGTCATGTCCATCGACAAGGAGGGGAGATGTCCACAGCACGATGTCTGCTGCGCGTCGCCGTCGCGACGCTGCTCGGTTGCGCGGCACTGAACGGCCACGCGGCCGATACGACCATGCCGGATCCGTCGATTCCGTATTATTCGTGGTACGAAGTGACGTTGCCGGAGAGCAGCGGCGCATCGTGCGGCAACGGCACGCCGATGCGCTTCTACATCAATCGCGCGCAGTCGGACAACCTGCTGTACATGATGGAGCCGGGCGGCGCGTGCTGGAACTACGGCACCTGCACGCAGACGTCGACCGGCGCCGAGGCCGGCCTCGGCGGCTTCAATCCGGACGGCATCCCGCACAACTACATGAACGGCACGGCGAACGAGAGCCTGCTGTCGTCGTTCCTGTCGCCGCTGCTCACCCGCATGGATCTCGCGCACATTCTTGTCGGCGAGCCGAAGGTCGAGACGCAGCAATGGACACAGGTTTTCGTGCCCTATTGCACCGGAGATATCCACATGGGCAGCGCGGTGCGCAACTATACGTCGCCTTCCGGCGACTGGCGCCTCCAGCACTACAGCGGGCTGAAGAACATCCAGGCGGTCGCGCAGTGGCTGACGTCGCACGGCTTCGGCAAGCCGAACCGGCTGCTCGTGTACGGGATGAGCGCGGGCGGCTACGGCACGCTCGCGAACTACGCGACGCTGCGCAACACGCTGCAGCCGCAGGCGCATAGTTCGCTGCTCGACGATGCCGGCACGGTGTTCAACACGCCGTTCGATGCCGATGCGGCCACGCATCCGTCGGTCGGCCTGTACGACAAGGTGCGCACCGAGTGGGGGATGACGGGCCCCGACGGGATGATCACCGTGAACAGCCGGCTGACCAGCCGTTTCGATCCGGGCAACATGGGGAGCGCGTACGCGGCGTTGTCGGCGACCTTTCCGCATGACCGCTTCGGTTTTTCCAGCTACCAGCGCGACAAGATCATCGCCGCGTATCACTATCGCGCGTTCGTGCCGGCCGTGATGGCGGCGCCCGACGATGCGACGAAGGATGCGCTGTCGCTCGCGATGTTCGCGAAGGAGCTGGACGGGCTCAAGCAGACGCTGAACCCGTTGCCGAACTTCGGCTACTTCATGCCGTGGGCGCGCAATGACTTCATCGACAACCACCAGGTGACGGCCGTCAGCTTCACCGGGTCGGGGATTCACGAGAACGGCACCGATGCCGACATCGGCACGTTCGTCGACAACCTGCTGAACCAGCAGGACCCGGCCGATACGCCGGTGATGAAGGCGTTCCGCACGCAGCAGTGGTCGGACTTCACGTTCTCGACGTTTCTCGCGTGGATCGACAGCGTGTTCAACCTGACCGGTGAAGCAGGGCCGATCTCGGGGCACAAGGCGTAAGGCAGGGTGTCCGGGCGCGCGGCGGCGTGGTGTGTCGCCGTGTCCGCAGGGTCGAACCGCGCCTAGAAAGAATCGTCGTCGAAGCGGGACGAAGCAGGCCGGCGCTTCATGTCCTTCAGCCAGTCCCGGACGTTCTCCGGATCGTCGAACTCGCGCAGCGCCACGGTGAGGTCGTGGTTGCTGCGCTGCATGCCGGCAATGTCGCGCGTGAGCATGCGCATCACGGTATCGGGCGCGACCTTGACCGACTGCGCGATCCCGTAAGTTCGCCGGAAGCCGGTTTCGACGTGCTGAATCTCCTGATCCAGCTCGCGGAGCTGTTCCTCCAGGATGCCGTTGTAACGCGTCAACCGCGCTTCGCTCAGGCCGTCGATCGCGCGCCGGTCGATCTGCTCGATTTCCAGTTGCAGTTCGAGCAGTTGCAGGAGATTGCCCTTCTCATACGCGTGGTTGACCCGCTGCATCAGTACGGTCTTGCGCGCCTGTTCCTGAGGATCGGTTTCACGATCGGGGTGCAGCGCGCTTGCGAGCTTGCGATAGACCTCGCGGATCGACTTGCTCGATTCGGCCTGCTCGGCCTCGCGCTTCGCTTGCGCGGCCGATTGCCGGGGCGCTTTCTTGCGCTTCGCACGCTGTGCTTCGCGGGCCTCGTGCTCGGCCATGTCGCGCCTGAACTGCTCGTCCAGTTCCGCTTGCATGCGCTCGGCGAGTTCGTCGGGCGACAGCGAATCGAGATCGTCCGCCGGTGCAACGTCCGGAATCGGCTCCGGTTCTTGCCTTGCCGGTGCATGGTCGGCCGCTGCGTGGTGCCGGTTGTAGATGACTTTCAACTGCGCGTCGTCGCTGAAGTCGAGCAGGTTGCGCGCCATGTCGGCGATCAGCCCGGACAGCGTGCGCTGCTCGGCCTTGCTCAAGCCCTTCTGCAGGAATGCGTCGTCGAGCAGATTGAGCAAGCGGATCCGCAACGCCGTCGAGGCCTGTTCGAGCGGCAGCAGCCCGTCGACGAATTTCGTCTGGAAGGCCGGCATCACGGCGTCCCAGGCGCCAAGCCGCTCGCGCCGCTTTTCGATCTGCTTGACGAGCGTATTGAACGTGTTCTGGGCTTTCGACAGGCTGGCTGTCTCGTGTCCGGGTGCGATGGCGACCGCGGCACCGCGACGTGCGGTCATGATTGAATGTCCTCCGGCCGCGGCGGGACGCGCGGCAGGCCGGTATTTTAGCCGGACGGGCCGAGGGCCGCCCGGAGCGGCGCGCTTTCCCGACGCGACCGGCCGCGCGCGTTACTGCTTCACGGTTGCAACCGCCGGCGTACCCGCTTCCATAGCCGGTGCGCCATTCGACCCGTAGGCTGCCTCGGCGTTCTTGCGTTCGGCGAGGCGCTTGGCGGTCAGGCGTTCCTGCGCGGCGACGATGTCGCCCGGATAGTTCTCGCCGTCGGCCGCGATCGGCACGTAGCCGACCGATTCGAGGTCGAACAGCTCCTGGCGCACCTGGGCACGCGTGAGCGTCGAGTGCGACGATTGTGCGTAGGACACGGCCGGTGCGGCGAGGAGAGCGGTAGCGGCAGCGGCGGCGGCAATGGTGACGATGATGGATTTCACGGTTTCCTCAGACGGTTTCGTTACGGTCCGGCTCGCATTTGCCTGGCTGAACCGACGAGACAAGTTTAGGAACCCGGACCGCCCGGATAAATGGGGAATCCGAGCCAGCTGTGTTACAGAACGAGCAAGAGTGGATGAGGTGGCGCCGTGGCGTCAGTCGCCGAACAGCTGCCCCTGCCCGGAGATCACGCGCTCGAAATCGTCCCGCAGGAACGGCAGGATCGCATCGGCGACAGGCTGAAGCTGGCGGCTCAGGTAGAACGCATAGTCGATCGGCGAGCGCATCGTTTCGAGCGGCTCGGGGCCGGCCGTCGTCATCACGTAGCTGATCCAGCCGCCGCGCTGATACTGCAGCGGCCGGCCCTGCGCGTGGTTGAACTCGTCGGCGATCCGCGCCGCGCGCACGTGCGGCGGCACGTTGCGCTCGTACTCGCGCAGCGGCCGGCGTACGCGCTTGCGGTAGACCAGCTGATCGTCGAATTCGCCGGCCAGCGTGCGTCGCACGGTGTCGCGAATGAAATCCTGGTACGGCTCGCGCCGGAACACGCGCCGGTACAGTTCGCGCTGGAACTGCTGCGCGAGCGGCGTCCAGTCGGTGCGCACCGTTTCGAGCCCCTTGAACACGAGGTCCTCGCCGCCGCCGGCCGCGGCCGCGAGGCCCGCGTAGCGCTTCTTGCTGCCTTCTTCCGCGCCGCGCACGGTCGGCATCAGGAAGCGGCGGTAGTGCCGTTCGTATTGCAGCTCCAGTGCGCTGTCGAGCCCGAAGTGGTCGCGCAGGTGTGTGTGCCACCAGCGGTTCACGTGCTCGACGAGCGCGCGGCCCTTGGTGCCGGCTTCGTCGTCGTCGTGCGCGCGGCCGAGCCACACGAACGTCGAATCGGTGTCGCCGTAAATCACTTCGTAACCCTGAGCTTCGATCAGCTCGCGCGTGCGATGCATGATCTCGTGGCCGCGCATCGTGATCGACGACGCGAGGCGCGGGTCGAAGAAGCGGCAGCCCGTCGAGCCGAGCACGCCGTAGAACGAATTCATGATGATCTTCAGCGCCTGCGACAGCGGCGCGTTGCGTTGCCGCTTCGCGTCGTCGCGGCCTTCCCACACGCGGCGTACGACATCGGGCAGGCAGTGCGCGGTGCGCGAGAAGCGCGCGCCGAGGAAGCCGGGCACCGATGCGTCGTCGCCGGGGTTCGCGAGCCCTTCGATCAGGCCGACCGGATCGATCAGGAATGTGCGGATGATCGACGGATAGAGGCTCTTGTAGTCGAACACGAGCACCGAGTCGTACAGGCCGGGGCGCGAATCCATCACGAAGCCGCCGGGGCTGTTCTGTCCCGTCACGTCGCCGAGGTTCGGCGCGACATAGCCGAGCCGGTGCATGCGCGGCAGGTACAGGTGCGTGAACGCCGCGACCGAGCCGCCGGTGCGATCGGCCGCGAGGCCCGTGACGCTCGCGCGTTCGAGCGCGAAGGACAGCAGGTCGGCCTTGTCGAAGATGCGTGTGACGAGCTCGCAGTCCTTCAGGTTGTAGCGCGCGAGCGCGGGCTTGTCGTGATCGAAGCGGCGCTGGATCTCGTCCATCCGCTGGTACGGGTTGTCGATCGACTTGCCTTCGCCGAGCAGTGCCTGCGACACGTATTCGAGGCTGAACGACGGGAACGTCCACGTCGCGGATTTCAGCATGTCGATGCCGTCGAGGATCAGCCGGCCGGCCGCGCCCGCGAAGAAGTGGTCGGGCTGCTGGCCGTGCGCGCGCCAGTCGAGCACGCTGCCGCCGCGGCCGAGCTTCAGCGGGATGCCGTATTGTTCCGAATGCGCATGCAGGATGCGCAGGTCGAACTGCACGAGGTTCCAGCCGATCACCGCATCGGGATCGTGTGTTTCGAACCATTCGTTGAGCCGCGTGAGTATCGCGGCCCGACTGTCGCAATAGTCGAGGTCGAAGTCCGGCGTGCCTGCGCCGCTGCTTGCGTCGCCGTTCGGCGGGCCGAGCATGTAGACCTGCCGTTGCCCGCAGCCTTCGAGTGCGATCGAATACAGCTCGCCGTGGACGCTGGTCTCGATGTCGAGCGACACGCAGCGCAGCGTCGGGCGGTAGCCGTCTGCGGGCTTCAGTTCGCCACCCGTCAGCGTGCCGTCGCGGCCGGGCTGGCCGCGAAACTGCACCGAGGCCGTGATGAAGCGCTCCATCGCGTAGCGGTCGGGCGGTTGCACGTCGGCTTCGTAGACGTCGACGCCGGCCGTGGCCAGGCGCTTCTGGAGTCCGGACAGATGGCGGTAGCGCTTGCAATAGAGGCCGACGACCGGCCGTTGCCGGAAGTCGCGCAGCGCGAGCGGGCGCAACTCGGCTTCGCGCTCGCCGGCCAGCGTGCGTTCGGCGAGCGCCTGCTGTTCGGCCGGGATGAACGCGACGGCTTCCTGCGGGCGCAAGCGTACGCGGCGCGGACCGTGTTCGGTTGCCAGCCAGAACTCGATCTCGATGCCGGATGCGGTGTCCCGCCAGTGGCGGGTGAGGATGAAACCCTGCTCGAACGCCGTCAAAACGCTTGCTCGTCGTGGATGCTCAGGCGGCGGATTTTAGCGCCTGGGACGAGTTCTCGCTCGCGCTGGCCGTGCGCGAAGTCGGCATCGCTCGTACGGCTCACGTTCCGCCGTTGTGGGTTGCCTCCCCGGTTGCAGATCGTACGTGCTCAACCGAACTGCGCGTTCAGCCATCCTTTGGCCCACTGGGTCGCGTAGATTACTGCGTCATCGCGCGCATCGAAGCCGGCGAGATCGCCGCTAGCGTGAACTTCCTGCTCATCTCCGTCCAGGAGAATCGTGGTGATCCGCGCATGCGCGATGTATTCGCCGTCCGCCCGGCGCGGTGTCGGGTCGATCCGGAAACGTGTCGTGTCGAAGAGCATGAGCTCCTCCCTGTCGAGTAACCGCGAGTGGGCTGGCGCGGGAGGGTGATGGATGGACCGGCAAACCAGATGCCGCCCGCAGGGAGAGGAGAAGGCCCGCTGCTCCGGAACTGCTTCGGAGCCACGCTCAAGCGACGGGGCAGGAAGGGGGCATCAATGCCGCTAGACGGTGCCGGGGTGATCGGTCGGGGTGAGGGGCCCGATCGTATTCAAGGAGGTACGCAGCGCAATGCGCCGGAATCGGCCACCGGCCTTCCGACGCTTCGATGGTACGCCGTCCAATCCGTTTGTATAGCAAAATTTCGAACAGATTTCCTCAGTCGTGAGCGGCCTTCGCGCGGCGGCGATGGCGTGCACGACAGCGGTAGCGCGTATAGCGGAGCAAGCGCTGTTCGGAGGTTCGGGTCGACACGAGCGAGATCGGCAACGTAGCTCCGGAAGAAACGGCGTGCCCATGAAAGTCGATCGCAGTGCCATTCCCTGTTGCCTCGACCTGCGTGCCGGCTGGGCACCGGACGTATTGAATGAGGATCGCCTGGTGCTTCGCGGCGCGGCGAGCCCGCTGTTGCGGGCGTTTGCACGATCGCGCGGCGGGTCTGCGTATGTCGACGACGTCGTGTGGAACATCTTCTCCGGCACCGAGGGCCTGTCGGTGGTCGAGCGTCGCGAGACTGGACTCTTTGCATTGATCGACGGCATCGAAACCGAACATCAGTTGCGTTTGCTGGCCGCTCTCCGAGGGCGTCGTCGGAACGGCGCGAACGGTGGCCGCACGTTTTGCTCCTCGGCCGAAAGCGCTTGACACCCCTGTTGGCGAGGCGTACTGTCGGCCGCGTAAGTATTCAAGAAGCGCGATTGCTGCTCATCATCGACCGCAGCCTGCGGTATTCGTTGTCCTCTCCCTCCTTGATTATTTCTTGTGTCCGCATCCTTTCGGGGTGCATACGCTCGTCCATATCTTCAGGAGATCTAACATGGATACCGGTATCGTCAAGTGGTTCAACGATGGCAAGGGTTTCGGCTTCATCACGCCCGACAGCGGCGGCGACGACCTGTTCGCCCACTTCTCCGAGATTCGCGGCGAGGGCTTCAAGACCCTCGCCGAAGGCCAGAAGGTCAGCTACGAGACCAAGACGGGCCCCAAGGGTCTGCAGGCGTCGAACATTACTCCGCTGTAATTGCCCCGGGGTCGTCAGCGTCGTCCACGAAGCGGCACGTCACCGCCGCTTCACGGGTGACGCGTCGCCGTCGAACCTGCGCGCATGCCGATGCCCGGACACGCATTGCAGCGCGCGTGATTTGACGCGTCGCGCTCATTGGATCGCACGAGCGGTGCGGCAGGAGAATCCGCATGACCCGAAGTCAGTCCCGTAGCAACAAGGCGCCTCCGCGCGCCAAGCCGGCCATCATGCTGCCCAGGCTCGGCACCGCATTGAACTGGGTACCGCCCAAGGCAGCCGCAGTCACGAAATCGCGCCCGAAGAAGCGCGTGCCGACTCCGTAACGGCGAGTGTCGGCATCGTGGCCGGACACAGCGTGCCGTTCGACTGCACCTGCGCGCATTGTCGCGCGCAACCCGGAATAAGTTAGGCATCCGACAAACGATGCGCGTATGATGGGTTCATCCGTGCCGGCGCCAGCCCTCCGGCCGCTCACCCCTCCCGATCCCGCGCGCTGCATCGCCCCGCCTCCTCGCTGCAACGTTGTCCCTTTCACCCTACCGGCCCGCCCCGCAACGGGGATGCAGGCCGGATGTGTTCGCCCATGCGATGCGACGTGGCCGAACGTCAGGAGTTCGTCATGAGCATGCATATCTATCGTGGATTCGAGATTTATCCACTGATTTACCCTCACGTGCCGGCGCTGAATGGCAGCCCGCACAACTACGACGCCGGTTTCGACGCGGCGGTCAAGATTTGTCTTCGCGGCACCGACGATACGCTGACCCGCAGCCAGACTTTCATGCTGGGCGAGCGTTGCCCGTTCGACAATGCCGGTGACGCACGCCGTGCTTCGCTGAGCTATGCCGAGAACATCATCGACTGCAATCACGACAAACAGGATTTCTTCGCCGCCTTGCTTTGATGTGTCGTGCTCAGGCAGCGCAATGCGTCATGAATTCGGACAGCGAAATGATGATCGATGAACTGCTGGGATTGATAGAACGGCGCGAGGTGACCTGGACGGGCACCGCCGTGCCCGCTGTAATCGCCGATTCGGCGCTGCGCCATCAGCAGGAACTGCACATGCTCGCAGCGGTACGCGCACTGTCGACCGGAGCCGGATATTCGGAATTCGAGTCCGACGAGATAGCGAGTGCCGTCATGACACGGCTTGGCTAGTTTTCCGTTCACCCTTCCCCTTTTCCTGAAACAGGATCCTGATGACAACCATTACGCTGAAGGAAAACGAACCGATCGATGTCGCGCTGCGGCGATTCCGGCGCGGCATCGAGAAAACCGGGCTGATCCGGGAGCTGCGCAGTCGCACCGGCTATGAAAAGCCCACGACGGAACGCAAGCGCAAAATGGCCAGCGCCGTGGCCAGGCAACGCCTGCGGGCGAAGCGCATGCTGCCGCCGCGCAAAATGTACTAGGAGAACATCATGTACAACATGCCGGCCGAGGCGCCCCCGTTCTTCCCGTTGACGAAATGCGAAGTCGATCTCGATCGGCAGAAAGACATGGTGACACTGCTGCCGAGCTTCTATGCGTTCGGATGCGAGTACACCCCCCGCGGTTTTTTGATCGCGCGGGATGATGCGTTCAAGCTGATTGCCGCGATCGAGAAGGCGCTCAGCGTCCAGGGATGAGGCGAGCGGCGATTCGTAGCGTCGTTAACGAATTGATGGGCGATGCATATCCCGACGCCAGTACGTCGATCGGCGTCATTAGGGCGTAAGGGGCAGGGATCGCAGCGCGGGTGTCATGCGGTCGGATGGGCGATGACGGACAGGCGCTGTCGTGCAAGGGCTGGAGGCTTTCGCGCGGGAATATCAGGTGACCGGCAATTTTTCGGCGACACGCCATGCCCTACGCGTGGTGTCGGCGGGCCGCAGCAGCCAGCGGCGCGCGGTGATCTTGTGGCGCTTTTGCGTGACGTATTTGTCGACGGCGACTTCGAGCGTGCCGTCGTCGACATGGGAAGGCGTAGCGGTGGCGCCCGATCCGCCCGCGAATTCGATCACGGCGGGCTGGGGCTTCGCGTTGCGCGGCGCGTCATGGCCAAGCGTCACGGTGCTGCCGGGATACCGGTGCGAATAGGGTGTGCGGAGCAGCAGGGTGAAATTACTAAATCCATTCATATGGATGAATGAGCGATTACAGTTTTCAATTATTTGAATTCCCCCCGATTGACGTCACAGAATCGTCATTCGTAGAATCGTCAGTCAAGAACAACATAATTCTGAGAGAGGCGCTATGGATGCGCACGGCATGATCGGGACACTCACGGGAGGGCTGGTTCAGCAAGAACGACTTCTCAAGCTCGATACACCGCTTGGCAGTAACGTGCTGATCCCGCACCGGGTGTTCGGGCAGTCCCGCATCGGTCGAGATTACCTGTTCATGATCGACTGCGTGTCGACGTCGAACGATGTCCAGCTCAAGACACTGATTTCGCAGCCCGTCACGCTGTGGATTCAGCAGACCGACAAGACCTATCTGCCTCACCACGGCTACGTTCATACCGCGAGAAAACTCGGTGTGGACGGCGGCCTCGCGTGTTATCAGCTCAGTTTCTCGTCGTGGCTGCATTTCCTGAAATTCCGTCGCGACCAGCGCCACTGGCAAGATAAAAGCGTCGACGCAATCATTACCGATGTATTCAATGATCATCCGCAGGCACGCGGAATGTATCGCTTTGAATTGTCGCAACCGCTGCCTTCACGCTCCTACTGCCGTCAGGACGAAACCGACTGGAATTTCGTGCACCGGCTGCTCGAATCCGAGGGCCTGTACGGCGTCTGGAAACAGGCGCAGGACGGAAAGTCGCATACGCTGGTGATCACCGATCGTCTTCAGACGCTCGAGCCGCTTGCGCCGGCAACAGTGGATTTTTCCCATGCGAGCGTTCATGGTGAAGTGGACGCTTTTACGCAGTGGGCAGGAACCCGGACGCTGCAGTCTGTCCTGCTGTCGACGCGAACGTTCGACTACAAGAATCCGGCCACGCCAGCCAATCCGAAGGCGACGTCGGTTCCCACGATGGCCCATCAGGGTGATCTCCCGTCGCAGGCCGAGGTGTATGAATACACGGGCGGCTATACGTACCCCGAACAGGAGCGTGGCGACCATCTCAGCAAGATCCGCATGGAGGAATGGGAGTCGCAGGCCAAGCGCTACGACGGTGTCGGTGGGGTGCGCCGCATCGATGCGGGGCGGCGATTCACGCTGACCGGCCATCCCGAGCATGATCAGGACGCGGCCGACCATCGGGAATTCGCGGTGATCGAGGTCGAGTGGATCATCGTCAACAACGTTCCGCTTTCCGGGCACGAAGCGAATTACCCGCATAGCCTCTATCAGGCAGTGAAGCAGGCCGATGCGGACGACACGGACAAGCTGTTCTCCGTGTCGCATGCCGATGGCTCGACGGGTTTCTATCGAGTGGCCATCGAAGCGCAGCGCACGTCGGTCCCGTATCACAGCCCCCTCGAACACAAAAAGCCCGAAGCAAAGCTCGAATCGGCCATCGTTGCCGGTCCGAAGGGGGAGCAGGCGTATACCGACGACCTGAACCGGATCAAGGTGCTGTTCATCTGGGACCGGCACAACGAAGGCGACGAGCGGGCTTCGTGCTGGGTGCGTGTCGCGCAATCCGATACCGGCGACGGGTATGGCGGCGTTCACATGCCGCGCGCGGGCGAGGAACTGCTGATTGGTCATATCGGGAACGACATCGATCGTCCGATTGCGCTGCACCGGGTGTACAACGGGGGCGCAAAGCCACGATGGCATTCGAATGCCCTGCTGTCGGGTTACCGGTCCCAGGAATTCTCGGGGAGCGGTTACAACCAGATGGTGATGGACGATTCGACGGGCCAGAACCGCGTACACCTGTACAGCAGCAGTACGAACGCGGCGTTGCACCTGGGCTACCTGATCGATCAGACCGACAACACGCGCGGCAGTTACCTGGGCAAGGGCTTCGATCTGAGTTCGGAGGCCTACGGTGCGCTGCGGGCTGGGCGAGGGCTGTTCGTGACGACGCACCCGGTCGCCAGCCAGCCGCTCGATACCACTTTGGCGACGCGTCAATTGAACGGCTCGGTGAGTATCCTCGATGGCCTGTCGCAGGCGAGCGAAACGTCGAAGGCGGAAAGCCTGAAGGATGGCCACGACACCTTCAAGGCCTTTGCAGATGCGGCGCAGCACAACGAATCAGGGGCGACGGGCGGTGGCGGTGTGACAGCCGGTGGAGGGACGGGCGACGCCGGCGCGTTCAAGCAGCCAGTGATTCTGGTGGCCGCGCCCGCGGGCATCGGCCTGTCGACGCAGAAGTCGACGCACGTTGCAGCCGATCAGCACGTCAATATCGTCAGCGGGCAAAGCACGCACGTTGCGACCGGCAAGTCGCTCGTTGCCAGCATTACGGAGAAACTGAGCCTGTTTGTGCAGAACGCCGGGATGAAGCTGTTTGCGGCGAAGGGGAAGATCGAGGTTCAAACCCATGCGGATAATGTCGAAGTGACGGCGCAGAAATCGCTGTTGCTGGCGTCTGTTACCGAGAAGGTTCAGGCCTCGGCGCAACAGGAGATTTTGTTGACCTCGGGCGGCGCCTACATCCGGCTCAAAGGCGGCGACATCGAGATTCATGCGCCGGGCAAGATCGACGTGAAGGGGGCGCAGCATGCGTTCAGTGGTCCGACCAGCATGGATGTGACCAACCCCGCGTTCAAGGATCTGCCGACGCGGCGGTTGATGCTGAATACGATGGCTTCGCCGTCTGCCACCGGTGTCGTTCCGGTGGGTATGCCGTACAAGCTTTATGCGGACGGGGCGCTGGTCAAGCAGGGCGTGTTCGACAAGTCAGGGCAGTTGCCGATCGATCATCAGGTCACCACGCAGAAGTACACGCTCGAAATGGCGAATGGCGTGAAGCACGAGATTCCGGTGCCGGGGGAGTATCGGGATGCGGCGAATGGTGCGCTTGCGAATCAGGGGTTTCAGTATCACGAAGGCGCATCTGACGATAGTGCTGCATCAGATAGAGCCGCGCATCGACAAACCTATAACGAACTGCTGACTCCTTCATCGGAATCATAAGTCATGGCAAATGTAAATAAATCCATTACCACGCCCATTGCACAGAATCACACCTCGTCGGCGATGGCATGCCTGCCATGGTTTGTCTGTCACAGTGAGTATGGTCCGGCAACCGCAGGTTTCCGTCCATTGGTCAATGGCCATGATGCATTCGCCGCTGTGTACAAGGCGATAGCGGACGCGAAGCATTCGATCGACATCATTTGCTGGGGTTTCCAGCCTTCCATGTATTTTGTCCGTGATGGCAGCGGGATGCGAATCGGCGAGCTGCTGGAGCAAAAAGGGAAGGAAGGTAAAAAGATTAGATTGTTGTGCTGGCGTGACCCGTTTTATATGGCGGAACTCAGCGAAAACAACATGCCTGGAAATGACTTCGTGACACCACTTAAACGCGTGCTTCCGAAGTGGGTTTACGATCGAGTGTCAATGCTTGGGCGAGATTATCAAACGGATGAAGAGCGACTGTTTGATATAAACTGGTACAAGCGTGCAAATTTTAATAATGTCACGAACCCAGTAATTCACTCTGTAACCGATCGAGTTATCGATGGTGTCGTTAATTTACCGATGAACGTAGTAAGTGCCTTGTCGGCACCATTTAGTTCTGGGTCCAATCCGGTTTTGCACAAGATTGCAGGGTTTCCGAATATCGAGTTGGCTACACGAGGATTCGACCTGTCGGTGCGCTCGGAAATCGTGGGAAGGATATCCGGTTACGGGACCATGGATGGGTGGAGCGGCGGCACAAAAGCGACGACTTCTGCTGCAATGGGAGGCGAACCGTCGCACCATCAGAAAATGGTGCTGGTGGACTACGAAGATTCGGATCTGGCTACTGGTTTCGTCATGGGGCACAACATGCTTGACCAGTATTGGGACACTGACATGCATAGCTGTCACGCCATGGCACCCAGTAAGGGGCGCAATGGTCCTTATCCGTGGCAGGATATCTCGAGTCGAGTGACCGGCCCGATACTGCAGTATCTAAATAAGAATTTCTGTGAAGCATGGGATGACGCAACTGGTCAAAAATTGGAGAAATCACGAGAGCATTTGGCTGGGACACACAAACTCAGGAATGATGCTCCGGATGACGCTCCCGTGATGGCCCAGATTGTTCGCACGCAATCGGAGAAGAACAAGCGGGACATTCAGGTCATGTATCTGAATGCAGTTAACAACGCGACTCAGTGCATTTTCATCCAGAATCAATATTTTCGTTGGAACGACCTTGCGCTGAAAATAAAGGACGTCGCAAAGGCACAAGCAAAGGCGGGTCGGGATTCCGGCAGAGACGGTTCGATTTATCTGTTCGTCATCACCAATTCCAGCGACGATGCGGTCGGAAACGGAACGGTAAGAACGTACCAAATGCTTGAGTCGCTTGGGTGTGGAAACTCTATGCCTGGAGTGGCTCAGCTCGAGCGTAAGGATGACTACGCTACACAGCAAAAGAATCTGGAGGCTCAGCTAGCCACCCAACAGTCGATACAGCAAAAATTTGCGGCACAAGGTGTCGATATAAATGCCGCATCCCTGCAGGGTGCCATGAATTTCTATCAGGATAATATGGCGAAGCAACAGGAACTGCAGCAGGAATTGAACGAGTTGAATAGGAAAAAGCAGCTCAATGCGCATATCGATCCGGATGCTCCACCGTCGAACATCGAGGGGCTCAAGGTACAAGTCTGTACGCTTGTGGCTCCGGATTCGCCCGCGGGAAACTGGCTGCCGATATATGTTCATGCAAAACTGATGACGATTGACGATGCATTCATGACGATTGGATCTGCAAATGTGAATCTCCGAAGCATGAATGTTGATAGTGAACTCAATATCTGCCACGAAAATTCGGCTGTGACGAAACCGCTGAGGCAGAAGTTGTGGAGAATGCATGCCGGAGACAAATGTGCGCAAGATGATTTTTTCAAGGCTTTTTTGGAGTGGGGTAATGTCGCTGATCAGAATAAGGAAAATAAGATAAATAATCTTCCGCCGGATAAATCGCTTGTAAAATTTCTGAGAAAGTCAGATAAACGCACATATGCAGATTAATCGATGAACAGAAATCTTTTGATTGTTTTGTTTCTGGTGTGTTTGTGCGCTTGTACCAAAAAGGAGTCGCAAGTGTCTCAATTTCCTGATCTGAGCGCTGTTCGTGCAAATCTGGCGTTTTCCTGTGCTCATGAATCGGAGTATTTGCCGCCATTGGACCCCAATGCAGATATTCTGTTCAAATATGCCAGATACTTGCAAAAAAAGGATGGTCCGAAGGATTTTGACGACATTCTTCGTTACTATCGAATTGCGGCAGCATACGATCACTACAAGGCCAATACTAATGCGCAACTATTGATTTCTCAGGGGCTTGCCAGCTCCCCCAATGCGGAGAAGGAATCGGTTGGCCTTGCCTCGCAGCTTGTCGATAAAGGGATACCCTCCGGATACTATGATATAGGTCATTATCTCGAGGGAGGGTACGGCTTGAAGCAAGATCCTGAGATGTCGCTACGTTATTTCCGGAAGGCGGCTGATCTGGGTAGTCCGGAAGCGCAATACTACGTGGCGGATCTTCTGGCCCCAATGGATAAGGCTCCTGCCGTCGCTAAGCAAATGCGCGAATGCGCTACGGCTCAAGGTTTCGGCAAGGCTGCGAGTGCCTTGGGAATCAATCTAAAAACCAATAAATACTATGCGGAGGCGGTGAAGGCATTCCAGAAAGGAGTTGAGTCGGGGAATATTCAGTCAGCATCGTTCCTGGAAAATGGGTTCGAAGGCCCCCCCGAGAGTGACCGCCTGTATTACCTTGCTCTCCCAAAAGATCCGGAGCGAACTCGGCGTTACGATCTGATTGCGAGATTTCTCGACCATAACGATGGACGTAATCCCAAGGTTCCGGACATCGACAAAATTGTTCCGCTACCACCCGCGAAGCTGCCCCCATGGGACGGTACGTTCCAATGGCAAAAGGAGCAGGATGCAGTTGCTCCGCCGCAGAAGCCTGCGGATGATTTCATCAACGAGATGGCGAAGGCCAAGCGTCTCGATCCCGCGACTGGGTTGCCGCTCCCGGAATCGGCAGACAAGACGTCACAGGCGGAGCAACCTGAAAACGTCGGGTCCCGCCTGCCGTTGGGCACAGTCGCTCACACGGGGCAATCCTGCCCGGAAGACGGCGTATGGTGCGCGAAACTTTCGACCGGCCAGGTTGGCGACACGCAGCGCCGGTTTCTCAAGGGGGACGCGTTACCGTCCGTCGTCGTGCATGAGCCCAGAAAATTGGCGATGCTCGACAGCATGATGGGTACGCGCCAGCACGTTGAACAAGTTGCGTGGGAACTCGTTGCGTACCTTGATCAGGCTTGATCGACTCATTCAGCAACGCTTCGTGGCCAATCGCTCGCTCGATCATGGCCACGAAGCAGGCTCGATTTATCATGCGTAGAGCGCCCGCCGTCCTGCTGATTTCTTGCCTGCTGGCAGCTTGCTCGAAGAGCGAAAATGCTGTCAGCCCGTTGCCTGACGTAAGTGCGGTACGTCTGAATCTCGCCTTCACCTGCGTGCACGAGGTCGATCATCTGCCGACTCTTGACCCGGAAGCGGATAAATTATTTCAATATGGCCGGTATCTTGAGAAAAAAGATGGCCAGAAAGATTTCAACGATGTCGCTCGCTACTACCGGATTGCAGCTGCGGTCGGGCATTACAAAGCCAACCACAATCTGCAAATTCTGATTTCGTCCGGGGCAGCACCATCACCTGATGCCGAAAAGGAAAGCGTGGATCTCGCCGAGCAGTTGATCAAGGCAGGCGTCGCTAGCGGCTATTACGACATTGGCCACTACCTGCTGAATGGGTACGGCCTCCAGGGTGGTGAAGATGCCGCACGCCGGTACATTCGTAAGGCGGCCGATCTGGGTAACGCAGATGCTCAGTATTATGTGGCAAATTTGCTTGATCCGGCCGACGCTGCGCCGGACATCGCTCTTCAGATGTTTCAATGCGCAGCGGAGCAGGGTCATGCCGAAGCGGCGAACTACCTTGGCGTGAGCCTTCAGACCGACAATAAATTCAGTGATGCTGCCAAAGCGTTTCAGATGAGCGTCGCGGCAGGAAGCAGCCAATCGGCGCTTTTACTTGAGTGTGCCTTTGATGTAAATGGTGGGCGCGACCCGGTAACTAATCTCGACGTTCACGCCGATCCTGAGCGTGTTCACCGATACAACGTTATCGGAAAATTTCTTCGAGCCAATGACGGCCATAATCCCAAGGTTCCGGATCTCGACAAGATCGTTCCCCTGCCACCCGCAAAGCTTCCCCCTTGGAACGGCACCTTCCAATGGCAAAAAGAACAGGATGCAGCCACACCACCGCAGAAGCCGTCGGACGAACTTATCAACAAGATGGCGAAAGCCAAGCATCTCGATCCCGCGACAGGGCTGCCGCTTTCGGGGTCGGCAGACAAGCCTTCATAGGCTGCCAACCTGAAAGCTCGCATCCTGCGTGCCGCTGGATATGGGCACGCATCGACAACTTGCTCACAAGCTGACATACGGAACCAGGAACCGGCCAGATTGACGACAGACCGCATCGGTTTCTCAAAGACAACACATGGCCGTCGATCGACCTACAGGCCGGCAAGTCCACCGCCGTGCAACTGACAACCTCCTTGCCCCCGGAGTCCACATGAATTCACCCACCCGGCCCGTCTCGCTACCCGGTGCGGCGGCGCTCATCGCCGCGCTGATCATCACCGTGCTGTTTCTATCCGGCCTCTACGTGCAGTTGACGAAGTTCTCACTAGACTCGCATATGGTGGCGATTCAACTGACCAGCTTCATCCAGAACCTCGTGTTTCGAACCGGTCTGGTGTATCTGATCGTTCGCTGGCACGGCGAGCATCGAGATCAGCTTGCGTTCCGTCGCCCCGCACGGTTGTTGTCGGCTTATGCGTTATGCCTGCTGATCTGGCAGATCGCGCAAATATTCATCATCCAGATGGTGGTGGTGAGCTTGGCCGGCAACGGCACGCATCTGACGGCCATCTTGCCGCTCATCGCGCCGGTGAGTGCCGCCCTGTTTGCGTTCGTGGCCTGGCTTGCGTGGTGGTTCGTTACGCGCGTGTTTCGCAACGATGCGCTACCCGAGGCGCCCCACAGTCAAGCAACGCGGTACATCGCAGGCCTCGCGGCCTGGCTGTTCGCAAGCGTATGGCTGCTTTTGATGACGCAGACAGTGCCGATGCTGCTCGACACTTTCGATGACGACCTCATGCGCGTGATGTTCAGCTACGTTGGCGCGTTGGTGGTTCCCGCGGCGCTGATCTTTGCGGGCGCGCGGCTTGGCCTGCCCCGCGATCTCGTTCGACTGCACGGCTGGCGCTGGCTGGGCGCGTCGCTCGCGGCGTTGGCATCCACCGCGGTGCTGTTCTATTTGGCGTTGCAGTTGCTTGGCGGCATGCTTGGGGCGGCCGTGTTGTCCGGGACGATGGCGATCGTTGTTCTCGGCGGGGCCTTTGTGGCTTACTGGGTGTGGTTCCGCGTGTTCTACGCTCCGGTGAGCCGTGGCACTGTCGAAACGCCTCGTGGGATGCCTTCGCCGTAGAAACCGAACGCAGGTGAGGGCGATGCGCGATCCCGTACGGGCCGACTGGCGTTCCGACCTCTCGAGGCCGTGGCGGCAGGCGCGACGGAAACAGGATTACTCGCGACGCAACGTTTCGAGCACGGCCGATGACGGCCGCTGGCTAGCGCCATCGCCCTTCGACTGCAGCCCGGGCATCATCCCGACGACAAAGTCGATGAATGCTCTCACCTTGGCCGGAACGTGATTTCGACTGGGATAGTAGACGTAAAGAGGGAACGTCTCGTCGGGCCAGTCCGTCAGAATCAGCTCCAGTGTGCCGGCACGCAGGTGCGCATCGATTCCGAGGTCGATTATCTGAGCGATCCCGAAGCCGGCAACGCACGCGCCGATTTTCGTTCCTGCATCCGTGACGGTCAGGTTGCCGCTGACGGCCACTCTCACTTTCTCGTCGTCACGCCAGAACTCCCAGTCGAAGGGCCGACCGGTAGCCGGATCGATGGCCAGGATGCATTCGTGGCCGTCATCGACCAGATCCTGCGGCGACCTCGGCCGACCGCGTTGCTCCAGGTAGGACGGCGCTGCCACGGTCAGGACCCGCGGACTGTACAGCCTGCGGCAGACCAGGGTTGAAACGGTTGGCACTCCAAACCGGATGGCGAGATCGAATCCGTCGCTTACCAGGTCCGACAGGTCGTTCCTGGTTTCCAGCTTCAGATGTAGAGCAGGGTAATCCTTCATGAACTGGGCCAACTCCGGCGCCAGCACCAGGCGGGCGAACGCGGCATCGCACGCCACACGGAGCGTTCCGCTGACGACCGAGGTCTGGTCGGAAGCGCCGGCGGTCGCATCTTCGATTCCCTGGAGCAACGGCAGCACCTTTGACAACAGCTCGTGGCCCGCGTCCGTCACTTCGACGTACCGGCTGGTGCGATGCACGAGCTTCGCGTGCAGGCGGTCCTCCAGTCGCTGAATGGCGCGACTGACTGCAGGCTGAGTCTTGCCCAGACGAGAGGCGGCACGGCCAAAGCTCCCGGATTCGGCAACGGCCGCGAGGACAAGCAAGCCGCTTACCAGCCCTCCGTCGAGGTCTTCCATGATCGATGTGTTCCTGTAATGGCAGCGATAACCGGGCCGCCGTATCCGAGGCGAGGACGATCGCTCACTATACGAGCCGTTCACTACCGAGGAAAGCCAGTCATGACCCAGACCCAAGCCGTCGTCGCCTTGATCGAGGATTATTTCAATTTGGCTTATGAGCCGCAGAGCCGTGACTTCAACAAGGTCTTTCACCCGAGCTGCCTGATTCAGTGGCTGGATGAAGGTCGGCTGCGCACCCTGTCATCGTCGGAGTATGCGGCGCTCATCAACGGGAGGCCGAGTCCCCGCTCAACCGGCGCACCAAGAGACGAGGCGATCCTCTCGATGGAGAACATTTCGGATAGCCTTTCAACGGCCACGGTACGAGTGCGGATCGGAAACAGGCTGTTCAACGATCACTTCGCCATACACAAGGTGGAAGGCAGTTGGCTGATTGCAAACAAGGCATCCGCCATCGTGAGTACGTTCGACTGACGCGCCGCGCTGCAGATGCGACAGAGTCCGCGCAAACACCAACGAACAAAACCCCGGGAAACGCATCGATTTCCCGGGGTTTTTATGCAATCGAACATTGATCGGCTCGAAGCGGGCGCCTGAAACGCGGGCTCGAACCGTCCTCGTCAAACATGCCCCTCATGTTCGATCGGTGCGCCATGCCCCGCCCGCGCCGAAACGATAATTGGCACCCCTGACAATCTCGCCGCCCGCTTCGCCCATATCGCCGTCAAGATCGGTACGAGAATCGCCGTCACGAGGCAAGCCGTCGCGACGATCGCCGTCGCGGCCGGCACCATCGGTTTGAACTTTGGAATCATCTCGCCGATGATCGCCGGGTTTGCGACCGCGGCGCCGGCCGTCGACGACGCGGCAAGCCCGGCGGTTCCGTTACCGCCGCCAAGCAACTTGTCCGCCAGAATCAGCGGCACACCGGTCACGACGATCACCGCGAGCCCGAGCGCGATGCCCGGCAGTCCGCTTTTCGCGATCACGTTGAGATCGATGCCGTTGCCGAGCGCGAAGCCGAAGAACGGGATCAGCGGATGCACGCAGCGCCCGAACAGCTCACGCAGGTCTTCATCGAGGTTGCCGAGCGTGAAGCCGATCAGGAACGGCAGCACCGCGCCGACGAACAGCCGCGTCTCGAACACCGCGACACCGGCCGCGCCGAGGATCAGCATGCTGACGAGCGGCCCAGATTCGATCGACATCAGCACGAACGCGCCGGCTTCTTCCTTGCTGCCGTACTGCTGCATCACGGCCGCATAGAGGCCGCCGTTGGTCATGTCCATCGACGTCGTGATCGCGAGCAGCGACAGGCCCGCGAAGAGGCCCGTGCGGATGCCTTCGTCGGGGATGAACTGCGCGGCGATCACGGTCGCAAGCCACGCGACCACGATCTTCGTCGCGAGCAGCGTGCCGGATTTGCGCAGCACGACACCGGTCGCGCGCAGGTTGATCGTCGCGCCCATGCAGAAGAACCAGACGGCGAGGATCGGCACCGTGCCCGCAATCAGGCCGTTGGTGAACGAGCCGAAGTACTTCCCGGCGTTCGGCGCGAACGTGTGCACGCATGCGCCGAGCAGCATCGGGACCAGCATGAGCCCGCCAGGAATGCGGTCGATGGCCTGTTTCAGCTTCACGTCTCCTCCGTGGACGTCGATGCGTCCCGTTGTCGAATGATGTCTGCTGACTGACTATAGGACATGATTCGGAACGATGGTCCGATTTTGATGAATTGACGGGTAGTCGTATACCCGTATCGACATAAATTGCTGATAAAAAAGGGAATTTAATGGGTGTTGCATCAGGCTTTGTTTTCGGATCGTCGTTCCGTATTTGTGGATTCTGTGCTTCAATTCATCGTATGACCGCCGCCGTTGCGGAGGCTGGTGGCATATTCAATCTCCACGGAGAACCGGCATGGAAGTGCGACAGGGCATACACGGCGAACACGCGAAGACGCTCGATACGGCCGGCTTGCGCCGGCATTTCCTGGTGGAGAACGTATTCGCACCGGACGCGCTGTCGCTCACCTACAGCCATATCGACCGGATCATCGTCGGCGGCGCGTGGCCGGCCACGCGGCCGGTCGAGGTGCCCGCGTCGCTCGGTGCGGCGATGGGCGTGAGCCATCTGCTGGAGCGGCGCGAACTGGGCGCGATCAACATCGGCGGGCCCGGCTGGGTCGAGGTCGACGGGCAGCGTCACGCGGTGGGCACCGAAGAGGCGATCTACATCGGGCAAGGCGGGCAGGGCGTCGTGTTCGGCAGCGACGATCGCACGCATCCCGCGAAGTTCTACCTGAACTGCGCGCCCGCGCACACGGCCTATCCGACACGCACGATCACGCTCGCGCAGGCGTCGCCCGAAACGCTCGGCGATGCGGCCACGAGCAACCGCCGCACGATCTACAAGTTCATCGTGCCCGACGTGCTGCCCACCTGCCAGTTGTCGATGGGGATGACGAAGCTCGAGCCCGGCAGCCTGTGGAACACGATGCCGTGCCACACGCACGAGCGCCGGATGGAGGTGTATTTCTACTTCAACCTCGCCGACGACGCGGCCGTGTTCCACATGCTCGGCGAACCGCAGGAAACGCGCCACGTCGTCGTGCACAACGAGCAGGCGGTGCTCTCGCCGAGCTGGTCGATCCATTCGGGCGTCGGCACGAAGGCGTACACGTTCATCTGGGGGATGGTTGGCGAGAACCAGGTGTTCAAGGACATGGATCACATCGCCGTTGCCGACCTGCGCTGACATCATGAAACGCGATACGCCCGAGCTTCCTGCCACCGACGCGCGCACCGCGCTCGCCGGCCTGTTCGACCTGACCGGCAAGGTCGCGATCGTCACCGGCTGCAACACGGGGCTCGGCGCGGCGATGGCCGTCGCGCTCGCGTCGGCCGGGTGCGACATCGTCGGCGCGAACCGTTCGGCGCCTGCCGAGACATCGGCGCGCGTCGAGGCGGCCGGCCGGCGCTTCGTCGACGTGCGCGCCGATCTGTCGACGCTCGAGCCGGTCGAGCGGATCGTCGGCGACGCGGTCGATGCGTTTGGCCACGTCGACATCCTCGTCAACAACGCGGGCATGATCCGCCGTTGCGATGCACTCGAATTCACCGAAGCCGACTGGGACGCCGTGATCGACGTGAACCTGAAGAGCGTGTTCTTTTTGTCGCAGGCCGTCGCGCGGCAGATGGTGCGGCAGGGGCACGGCGGCAAGATCGTGAACGTCGCGTCGATGCTGTCGTTCCAGGGCGGTATCCGCGTGCCGTCGTACACAGCGTCGAAAAGCGGCGTGCTGGGGCTGACGCGCCTGCTCGCGAACGAATGGGCCGCGCGCGGGATCAACGTGAACGCGATCGCGCCTGGCTACATGGAAACCGACAACACCGCGCAATTGCGGGAGGACAGCCGGCGCAGCGACGAAATCCTCGGCCGCATCCCGGCCGGCCGCTGGGGCGTGCCCGACGATCTCGCGGGCGCGGCCGTGTTTCTCGCGTCGCGTGCGTCGGACTACGTGCACGGTCACACGCTCGCCGTCGACGGCGGGTGGCTCGCGCGCTGACCGTGCCGCGCGGCGGACGCGTTATGCTCTCCCGATTCGCACTCACGGATTCACGGACATGACAGCAACGCCCAGGCAGCGCAAAGGCGATCAGGCGAACCAGGGAGCCGAAGCCGACACGTCGGCGGCAGGGTCCGCCGAAAAGGCAGATTCGGTCGCGGCCGTCGGCAAGGTCTTCACGATCCTCGCCGCGCTCGGCGATCGCCGCGAGATCGGCATCAGCGAACTGTCGCAGCATCTCGGCATGTCGAAGACGACGGTTCATCGCTTCCTGCAGACGCTGAAGGCGCTCGGCTACGTCGCGCAAGAAGGCGAGACCGACCGCTACCGGCTGACGATCCGGCTGTTCGAGCTGGGCAGCAAGGCGCTGGAAAGCGTGGACCTCGTGCGCGAGGCCGATCTCGAGATGCGCCGCATCGGGCAGCTGACGCGCGAAGCCGTGCATCTCGGCGCGTTCGACGAGGACGCGATCATCTACATCCACAAGATCGACGCCGATTACGGGCTGCGCATGCAGTCGCGGATCGGCCGGCGCAATCCGCTGTACAGCACGGCGATCGGCAAGGTGCTGCTCGCGTGGATGACGCCCGACGAAGCGCGCGCGGTGCTGGCAGGCATCGAGTTCAGGAAGTCGACCGCGAAGACGCTCGCGTCGGCGGATGCGGTGATGAGCATCCTGCCGCACGTACGGCAGCAGGGCTACGGCGAAGACAACGAGGAACAGGAAGACGGCCTGCTGTGTCTCGCGGTGCCCGTGTTCGACCGTTTCGAGCGTGTGATCGCGGGGTTGTCGCTGTCGTTCCCGACGATGCGTTGCGGCGCGGACACGAAAGCGCATTACGTCGCACTGCTGAAGGAAGCCGGTCAGGCGATTTCCGCGCGGCTCGGGTATCGTCCGCAAGCGGCCGGTGTCGAGCCGGCGACGGTCGCGCAGGATTGAGCGTGCGGCGTCGCCGCTATGCCGACGCCCACCCGAAATCGCGTTTCAGGCTTTCCGCGCGCTGCGGCCGCCGGTACAGATAGCCCTGCGCATACTGAATCCCGACCGCGCGCAGCGCGCGATGCTGCGCTTCCGTCTCCACGCCTTCCGCGATGATCTTCAGGTCGTAGTGATGCGCGACGGCCGCGATTCCCTCAATCAGCCCTGCACCGCCGCCGTTCAGCTGCGCGACGAACTGCCGGTCGATCTTCACGTAGTCGAACGGGAAGCGCGACAGCATGTCGAGGTTGCTGTGATGCGTGCCGAAATCGTCGATCGCGAACTTCGCGCCTTTCGACCGGAGTGCATGGAATATTTCGGTGGTCCACGCATTCTTTTCGAGCAGGATGCGTTCGGTCACTTCGAGCACCAGCGTGAAGCCGGGCGGCAGCGCGTGGATCGCCTCCTCGACGACGGCCACGAATCGCGCGCGCTCGAGATCCTTCGGCGCGATGTTCACCGCGATGCGCAGCGGCGCGGACGGCGTCAGCGCCGTGAGTTCGGACACGGCCGTTCGCAGCACGAATTCGGTCACCTTCGGCAGCACCGTGCTCGCTTCCACCTGCGGGATGAACACGGACGGGCTGATGGCCCCCCACTTCGGATGCTGCCAGCGCAGCAACGCTTCAACGCCGACCGTCCTGCGCGTCTGCACATCGACGATCGGCTGGTACACGACATGAAACTCGTTGTGACTGAGTGCGTGGCGAACGGCTTTCAGCAACAGCCGCCGCGGCGCCATCGCCAGCAGGTAGGCGGCCATCACGAGACCGTCGGCGAGCAGCACGATCGTCATGGCGATCAACCGGTAGTGGCCCTGGACGTGCGATGCGTACTGAACCGACGCACCGACCGACACCGTGAACGGCCATCGTTGCGATGCAATCGCGGTGCCGCCGGCGGGGCCTGTGCCCGATTCCGGCGTGAACTTTCCTTGCTGGTCGAGACGGCCCGATCCGGCGATCGACAGCGTGGCGGTTTCCGTCCCGTTGCGGGCGCTCGGTGCGAGCGCATCGACCACATAGTCGCCTTCGATCAGGTACAGGACACCCGCGCCATGCGCGGTGGCGCGATACACGGCCAGCACTGGAATGCCGTGCTGAAACGGCGTCTGGCGCAGCAGCGTGACGATCGTCGAACCCGGTACGGGCTCACGCGTGTACGCCTCGAGCGGCAGGTCGATGGCGCCGAGGGCCGACGAGCACATGACGCGACCGTCGTTCACCAGCCCGACGGCGCGCAGGTAGCGAAGGCGGGTGCTCACTTCGGCCAGCGTCCGGAATACCGTCGCGCAGGGGCGTCCGACGAGCGCGTTCAACTCGTCCGCATGCCGCAGGCGTGTGCCGTCGAGGATGCGGTCCACCTTGGCCACGATGTCGTTCGCGACGACACGTTCCTGCGTGGTGACGGCGTCGCGCGCGTAGCGATCGGCAAGCACGATCGCGCAGGCGGGCACGAGCACGCAAACGATTACGGCGATGAAAAAGGCTACCCGCGGCCACGCGCCGCTGCGCTGGAAAACGGACTTCGAGCCTGGTATGAGCGCCGACATTCCCGCGGTTGCCTTTGATGTTGTATGCATTGAGAGGCAAGCCGAACCGGTGAGTGCGCATGCGGCGCGCACGTGTCATGCCCGGTCCGGGTGATCCGGCTCGCGCATCGGTATCGCGATGCAAGCCGCGTCAACGATCGTGACGGGCATCGGCGGCAGCCCCGTCAAGATCGGTCATGCAGTCCGGCGGCACGCGTCAATAACAAGTGCATTCTGCGCATCTATATTGACGTGGCGCACCGAAAAAAACCCCGACCGCATGGTCATGCGGCCGGGTCGAAAGACACCGTCTCTTGGCACGAGGATGGTGCGCGGCAAGTATAAGATGTGACGCGCTATTACGAAATATTGTTGATTAAAAATTGGTGCAGTTTTGTGATTGAATCTCAAAAAGAAACATTACCGCGAAATGCCGTTTTGGGCGACGTGTCGGCGCATGCACATCCGAAAGGATAGCGAAAGGAATGGGTGCTGCTGACGCGGAACGACCGATGCAGGCGCGGTGCGCGGCAGGTGGCGCCCGCCGCGATTCAGAAATCGTTGCGCATCTTGTGAAGCAGGGCGCCGGGTGACTGGCGCGTGTCGACCGCGGTGAGGACATCGGTCACGAACCACGGCAGGTTCAGTTGCGTATCGGAATCGCCGACGCAGATGCGGATCGGCGGGGCCTTCGACGGCGAGCGGACGTCCTGCATGGCCTCCCGTGACGGGACGCAGTTTTTCGCGGGCGCCTGAACGGGAACCGGCGCGGTGGCGCCGGACGGTGCGCCAGCGGTTGCCGGCAAGCTGACGGCGGCGAGCAGGGTCAGGACAGCAGCAGTGGCAACGCGTTTCATGAGGATTCTCCGGCGATGCCCGTTCGACCGCGCCAGCCGGCGCGAGTTCGTCAGCCGCGTGCGACGCTTGCCGGCCGCGCCGGCTGCCGGCTGCGCCACTGCTGCGGCGATTCGCCGGTCCAGCGCCGGAAGGCGCGCGTGAATGCGCTGTGCTCTGAATAACCGAGCAGCCAGGCGACTTCCGCCAGCGTCAGCCGCGGATCGTTCAGGTGGTCGATCGCGAGCCGCCGCCGCGTGTCCTCGCGCAGGATCCGGTAGTTCAGCCCGAGTTCGGCCAGCCGGCGATGCAGCGTGCGCGACGACACATGCAGGTCGGACGCGATCTGCTCGATGCTGGCTTCGCCTTGCGTCAACAAGCGCGCGACGGCTTCGCGCACCGACTGTTCGAGGTCGTCGGTCTGCCGCAGCTCGGCGAGCAGCGCGCTCGCCTGGCGTTCCATCATGTGCCGCAGCGCGTCGTCCGGCTGTTGCAGCGGCTGCGTGAGCAGGTGTAACGGAAACGCGAGCCGGTTCACCGGCTGGCCGAACCGCACCGGGCAGCCGAAGTAGTCGACATACGGCTGCGGGTTACCCGGTGACGGATGCACGAAGCAGACTTCGTCGGGCCCGTTGCGCGTGCCGGTGATGTTGCGCGCGAACTGGACGATCGCGGTCAGCGCCACTTCGTCGACGAGCGGGCCGAGCGGTTCGGGCGCATCGTGCCATTCGATCGCGACCGACGCCGCCTCGACGCGCACTTCCATGCGCGCGACGTTCGCGATCAGGTGTTCGTATTGCTGCCAGCGCGCGAGCGCGGCGCCGGCGTCGCGGCACGCATGCAACGCATAGCCGAGTGCGCCGAGATGCGCGGGCGTGATCCGCTGGCCGACGTGCAGGCCGAGCAGCGGATCGTCGAGCGCGCCGACCGCGCGTTCGAGCAGGCCGCGCCAATGCGCGCTCGCATAAAGCGTCAGCCCGCGATCGTCCTCGGGCGGTCGCGCCTCGCCGAGCACGCGCGCTGCATCCTGGCCTTGCTCGGACAGATAGTCGAACAGCAGCCGCACGTAGGTGCTCGAGTAGTAGACGCGCTGGGTCGCGAGCGGAGAGGCGGCGGGCATGGCGGAAAGTGTCAAGTAATCGTCGGCAAGTGTCAACGCGGGCTGACCCGTGCGCGACCATACTGCGCGGCAGTTCCTGATCGAGGCTGCCGACATGCCGACCGAGTTGATGACGTGGCTCCATGCGTTCCTGGGTAACGACGTGGACTGGAAGCAGGTGTTGCTGATCGGCATGACGCCGGTGTTCCTGATCGCGTTCGCGATCGAATATGCGGTGATGACCGGGCGCGGGCGCCGCGAACCGTTTCGCTGGAAGGAGATCGTCGCGAACCTGTCGCTCGGCGCTGGCTATCAGGTGGCCGAGACCGTGATGGGGCTCCTGTTCACGGGCGCGATCTTCGCGTGGGTCTATCGGCACCGGCTGCTCGACGTGCCGGTGAACGGCTTCACGATCGTGCCGATCTTCGTCCTCGTGGAATTCTGCTACTACTGGTTTCATCGTACGTCGCACCGCGTGCGCTGGTTCTGGTCCGCGCACGTACCGCATCACAGCGGCGAAGTGATGAACTTCACGACGGCGATGCGGCAGTCTTTGCTGAACGCGTTCGTCGGCGTGTTCGTGTTCTATCTGCCGCCCGTGTGGCTCGGCATTCCGCCGGCCGTCGTGCTGTTCCTGCTTGCGGTCGATCTCGCGTACCAGTACTTCGTGCATACCGAAGCGATCGGGCGGCTGCCGCGCTGGTTCGAGTACGTGTTCGACACGCCGTCGAACCATCGTGCGCATCACGGCCGCAATCCGCGCTATATCGACAGGAACTACGGCGGCGTGCTGATCATTTTCGATCGCATGTTCGGCACGTATGTCGAGGAAACGGAACCGGTCGACTACGGGATCACGCAGCAGATTCGTTCGTATAACTTCCTGATTCTGAACGTGCACGAGTTCGTCGACATGTGGCGCGACGTGCTCGCACCCGGGCCGGTTCTGCAGCGGTTGAAACACCTGTGGATGCCGCCCGAGTGGGAGCGGCCGGGGCATCGGCCGATCCATACGTGGAGCGTCGAGCGCAAGGGCGAGGAAGGCGAGGAAGGCGCAATGGCACCGCGTGCCGGGCCGGCCGGCGGCGCGACGGGATCCGGGCGCAAGATCGTACAAGCCACCGGGACGCGCCCGGGCTAAGCTGGGGGTTTTCCTCGGCGAAAGGCGTGGCGGGCGATGACAAGGAAAGTATTCTGGGACGATCCCTACCGGACCACGCTGGATAGCGTCGTCACGCATGTCGACGGCGAATGCGTGCGGGTGGATGCGACCATTTTCTTCGCGTTTTCAGGCGGCCAGGAAAGCGATGCGGGATCGCTGGGCGACTATCCGGTCGTCCGCGCCGAGAAGCAGGGCCTCGACATCGTCTATACGCTCCCGCACGACCATGCGCTGCGCGTCGGGGATCCGGTGACCTGGCGCATCGACTGGGCGCGCCGGTACCGGCTGATGCGCCTGCACTTCGCGGCCGAAATGGTGCTGCAACTGGTCTACCGGCTCAGGCCCGGTATCGAGCGCATCGGCGCGCATATTGCTCAGGACAAGGCGCGTATCGACTTCGCGAGCGATATGAGCCTGTCGCCGTTGTTTCCGGAGATCGAAGCGGCTGCGGCCGATCTGTCGAAGCGCGACCTGCGCATCGTGACCGACTTCAGCGATGTCGACGCGCAACGTCGCTTCTGGACGGTCGAAGGCTTTGCGACGATGGCATGCGGCGGCACGCATCCGGCGACGACCGGCGAGATCGGCATGCTGACGCTCAAGCGCAAGAACACCGGGAAGGGCAAGGAGCGGATCGAGGTGATGCTGCTCGACCCGCAGGCGGCAGGCGGGCGCGCGACGATGCGGCTTGCGTGATCCGCACCGCTCGTCACGCTTGCATCACTGATACCCGTAGCACTGCTTCAACCCCGCGTAGTCATAGAAGTGGCTCGATGGTGTGATCTTCGCGCTGTCGCATGCGGCCTGGAAATCCGTCTCGCGCTCGTTGTACAGCATCTTCACGATGAGCCGTGTCCCGTTGCGATAGACATCCCACTGCATGTTCGCGGCCATCGGCGACACCTGGTCGCCGCGCCACGGATTGTTCGCGTACGTGAACGTCTGCGCCTGCGGCGTCGGCACGAACACGTTCTTCAGGTTCATGACCGACGCGAACGGAATCACGATTTCCGCGTGCGTGAAGCGCAGCTTCGCGGCGCGCGTCAGGTCGCCGCGCGCGATCGCGTCGACTTCGCCGAAGAAATCGTCCTGCAGCACTTTCGCCATCCGGTACGTGACGGGGTTCGCCTCCTGGATGCCCGGCCCCTTCTGGTAGTAGTCCTCGGCATCTTGCAGATACGCAAGATACTGCGCCTGCTCGGCGCCGATGTACTTCTCGAGCGTGACGCCGCCGGTTTCCGCGGTCATCGCGGGTGCGATCTGCAACAGGTTGTACAGCACGTTCACCGCATCGACGGCTGTCGCGATCTTCGTCTTGCCGTCGCCCTTCAGCGTGTTGGTGAACTTGCCGTCCGGCGACGTGAACGCATAGGTGCCCGCGTTCGCGAACGTGTAGCCGTCGGTGCCGAGCTTCGCGATGAATGCCGGCGACACGAGTGCGGACAGCACCGTCTGCGCGACGTCGGCCGCCTGCGGCGCTGCCTTGATCGCCTTCAGCTTCGCGGCCACCGTCGCATCGTTCGCATAGGCCTGGTACGCCTGGCTCGCCTGATAGGTCGCGTAGTACGGATCGCCTGCATCGGTCACGAGATCGGTGGCTGGCTTCAGCGAGTGGAAATACAGCAGGAAGCGGTTGGTGCCGGCCGGCTGCGCGGCCGGTGCGTTCGCGGGATAGCCTGACGGCGCGGCGGGCAGCGTGATGGCCGGCGCCAGTGCCGGCTGGGCGGCGACGAGCGCCGCGGAGAAATAAGTCGAGCTGTCGACCGCGCGATCCTGGCCCGAGTTGACGACCACGACCTGCCGGTTGCCCGCCGCGAACAGCGCAGGCAGCCGTTGCGCGAGACGCGTGGCGAGCTGCTGGTGTTCACGGATGCCGGTTTGCGTGAGGTTGCCGTACCCGGGCGTCGAAATGCCCTGCACGCCGTAACCGAGCAGCGCGTTGGCCTTCATCATCGCGTACGTGTCGACCTTGAGCTGCGCGCCGAGCGCGGTCAGCGCGCCGTCTGCCTCGGCCTTGATCAGCATCGCGTAGATCGCGCCGTCGTACTTGAAGCCCGACAGTCCGCGCGAGCCGTGGCGCGCGACGAGTTCGGTGTAGACCGGCGCATAGCCGGCGGGCGGCGCTTCGTACGTCGCGGCGTCCTGCTGCGGACGGTACGGCGTCTTCGTCTGGTAGTAGGTCGCGGGCGCCGGTGCCGGCTTGGGCTGTGGCAGTGGTGCGGGCGTCGTGCTGCCGTTGTCGGCCGACGCGGCGGGCGGCGTCGAGTCGTCGCCGCCACAGGCGGCGAGCAGCAGGCAGGCAATCGTGAGGGCGGCGGCGGTGCGGGTCGGGCGTGTCATCGTGGCGAGCAGCGGACGGGACGTTGCGCGTTCGCGTCGTCCCATCTCCGGGAGAGTTCGGTCGAGCCCGGAAGTGTTGCAAGCAACTTTGACAGCAGAATGTCAGGATGTGGTCGGGCAATCGTCGGATTGCCGCCGGATCGATGCTGGCCGGCCGCTGCCGGCCCGTGTGCCGGCGCTCAGTGCAGGCCGGCCGATGCGATCGAGCGCACGGTGTCGGTGATGTTCACGCAGCGCGACAGGCCGAAATGCTCGGCTTCGCGGCGCTCCGGTTCGCTGCTCGCGATCGCGACCGCGCGTTCGGGCGGCACGCCGAGCGCCTGCAGTGCGACGTCGAAAGGATGCTGATTTGATCCGGAGTCCTGCTGATTGGCATCGGTGACGACGACCGAGAAGCGGTCGAGGTTCGCACGGCCGAACTGGCCTTCGAACATGTCGCTGAGCCGCGCGGCTGGCAGTGTCGTGACGAGACCGAGCCGATATCCTTCTTCCGATGCCTGGTCGAGCCACTGGATGATCGCGTCGCGCTGATGGCGCGCTTCGCGTGAATCCGGTGTTGCTTCGATCTGTGCGAATGCTGCGTCGAGACGGGTGACGATGGCTTCGATAACCACGGTGATTCCTCTTCAGAGACGTGATGATCCGTTCGCCGACGGGAATGCCACACACCTTAGCGGGGATGCGGAAAGCGCGACCAATTAATATTTTTATTAGACTCATACGGTTTCACTAATGAATCCGGGTGCGAGCCAGAGCCGGCGCGGGATGCGTGTCGTTCGACATTTTTCGTGCGACATGCATCGCATCGACCGCCTTCGATGTGATGCACCAAACTCGCGCACGTTGTGGATGCAACCGTTATATGCATATAAAAAAACGGCATATCGAGCGGTGGCCGCCCGATATGCCGTTGTGCGATGCTGCGTGAGAGTGGTCGCTCAGTGCAGCTTGATCGACGGCTGGTTGCGGCTTTGCAGCCAGTGGCTCAGCGACTGGAACAGCGCGCGCTTCACGCCGACCACGCTGAACAGGTGCTTGCGATACAGGAACTTGTACAGCCCGATCGCCGCCAGCCCGTCGACGATCAGCGAGCGCGAACGCACGCTGATGTCCGCCTGGTACACGGCGCCCGCATGCCCGAGCGACACGACGGTGCCCGCATCGTGGAACGTGAAGCCGGCCACCGGCTTGCCGGCGATGCGCCGTGCGAACGCGTTGACCAGATACACGGCCTGCTGATGCGCGACCTGCGCGCGCGGCGGCAGGAATCCGCTCGCACCGGTCGACGGGCATGCCGCGCAGTCGCCGAATGCATACACGTGCGGATCGTCGGGCGTCTGCAGCGTGTCGGTCACGATCACCTGGTTCGAGCGGTTGAGCGCGAGCTCGCCGATGTCCCGCAGGATCGCGGGGCCGGCGACGCCGGCCGCCCAGATCGTGATGTCGCTCGCGAGCCGTTCGCCGGTGGCGGTCGTCACCGCATCCGCACCGACTTCCGCCACACGCGTATCGGTCAGCACGTCGACGTTCAGCGCGCGCAGCTGTGCGTGCATCTTGCCGGACAGCCGCGCGTCGAGCGCCGGCAGGATACGCGGGCCGCCTTCGATCAGCCGGATGTGCACGTCGCGAGCCGACACCAGCGCCTTGAAGCGGTACGTCGTCAGTTGCTGGACCGCGTGCCGCAGTGCGGCCGCCAGTTCGACGCCCGTCGCGCCCGCGCCGATCACGTTGATGCAGATCGGCGCCGCGCGCCGCGCCGGTTGCTGCTCTGCGGCGTGATTCGCCTTCGTGCAGGCCGCGAGGAACTTGCGGCGGAAATCCTCGGCCTGGTCGAGGTTCTCGAGCGGCAGCGCATGACGCGCGGCGCCCGGCACGTTGAAGAAGTTCGTCACGCTGCCGACGGCGAGCACGAGATCGTCGTAGCCGAGTTCGCGCTGCGGCAGGACTTCGGTGCCGTCCGCATCGTGCACGGCCGCGATCGTCGCGGTGCGCGCCGCGCGGTCGACCTGCTGCAGCGCGCCCTGCACGAAACGGAAGCCGTGGCGCTTGGCCTGCGCCGCGTATTCGATCGTGTGCGAGGCCGGATCGCGATGGCCCGATGCGGCTTCGTGCAGCAGCGGCTTCCAGAAGTGCGTCGGATAGCGGTCGACGAGCACGATGTCGGCCTGGCCGCGACGTCCGATCGTGTCGCCGAGACGCGTCGCGAGCTGCAGGCCGCCGGCGCCGCCGCCGACGATCACGATGCGCGGCAGGCGCGGTGCGCGGTCCGTTGCAAGGTTGGGCGTGGTGTTGTCCATGTTGGGCTCCCGCTGAATGACGATTCGGATGACATTGCTCAAGAACCGACGATATAGTTTCGAACCCACTCGAACAATTTAATGTTTATAAGCGACTCATATGTATTCACTTATAGGAAAGACCGCGACGTTCCGGCAACTGAAGGCGCTGGACATGATTGCGCGGCTCGGCAGCGTGTCGCGCGCGGCCGAGGAACTGAACCTGACGCAGCCGGCCGTGTCGCTGCAGGTTCGCCTGCTCGAGGAGGCCGTGGGCGCCGCGTTGCTGCAGCGGGTGGGGCGCGGCGTGCAGCTGACCGCGGCCGGCGAGATCGTGTCGCGCTATGCGCGCGAGATCCTGCATCTGTGGAGCGAGGCCGGCGACGAAGTGGCCGCGTTGACGGGCGACCTCGGCGGCACGCTGCGGATTGGCGCGATCACGACGGCCGAGTACCTGATCCCGCCGCTGCTCGTGAAATTCACCGCGACGCGTCCGCATGTGAAGACTTATTTCAAGGTTGGAAATCGCGACGACATCATCCGCATGCTCGCTACGCATGAAATCGATCTCGCGGTGATGGGCAGCGCGCCGAAGGAGCTGCGTACGCATGCGGTCGAGTTCGCGAAGCATCCAATGGTGTTCGTCGCGGCGCCCGGCCATCCGCTGATGCAGCGCAAGCGCGTCGCGCTGAAGGATCTCGAATCCGCGCACCTGCTCGTGCGTGAACGCGGTGCAGGCACGCGCTCGACCGTCGAGAGCCTGTTCAAGAACGCGGGCCACCGGTTTCATGTGGGCTCCGAACTGTCGAGCAACGAGGCGATCAAGCAGATGGCCGAAGCCGGGCTCGGCATCGCGTTCCTGTCGTTGCACGCGTGTGCACTCGAACTGCGCACCGGGCTGCTCGGGCAACTGCCGTTTCCCGGCAACCCGATCGAACGCGAATGGTATGTGGTCACGCTCGCCGACCGGCGGATCTCGCAGGTGACGGGGCTGTTCCGCGATTTCCTGATCAAGCAGGGCGCGCCGGTGATCGACGGTGCGACGGTGGCGCCGCACGAGCGGCGGCGCAAGTAGGCGGATACGTTGACCGACCGGTCAGACGAGCCCGAAATCGTCGTTGCTGTCGGGAATCGACGCGAGCAGCCGTTCGAGCCGGTACCAGCCCACGAGGCGCAGGCACCATGTGGCGATGGCCGTGCGGTTGGCGCTGGGGCCGGACAACGGACGGGTGGCGGCGGAAGGCGAGCGCGCGATGAACGCCGCGCGTTGCGGGCAGTAATGGGGCATGACGGTCTCCGTAGGTGTCGGATGGGGCCATCGTAAGCGCCGCGGCGCCGGCCGGCGCACACGCAAGGATGGCCCCGAGCAGAAACGGATGATCTTTTTTGCTCGACCCGGTTGCGCCGCCGGCTGCCCGGCAGGCGGGCTGAAAACGCGTCACAATGCGCGTTCGACATCCCCATCCACGGGAGGAAGGCCATGAGCGATGCGATTCTCGCGGCGCCGGCGGACAACGGCGTCCCGGTCAGCCTGCGCTCCAGCCGCGGGCTCGGCTGGCAGGGCTTTGGCGCGTCGCTGCTGGAGATCCGCGCGGGCACCTACCGGATTCCGGCAGCCGAGCATCACCGGATCGGCGTGCATATCGGCTCGCCGGTTCGTGCGGATTGCGTGTGCGACGGCGAGCGCGTGTCGCGCATCCAGGCGCACGGCGACGTCGACGTGATTCCGGCCGGCCTGCCCGGCCAGTGGACCGACAGCGCCGACTGCCGGATCCTGCACATCATGCTCAGCGACACGTTCGTGCGGCGCACCGTCGAGCAACTCGAACTGAAGCCGTCGCAGGCGCAGATCCGTCGCCGGCTGCAGGTGCGCGACCCGCGCCTGCAGCACATCGCATGGGCGATGGCCGCCGAGCTCGAAGCGGAAGACGCGTCGGATCCGCTCTACGCGGAAAGCCTGTGCACGGCGCTCGTCGCGCGGCTGGTCGACGGCCAGCCCGCGTTCCGCGAACGCAGGCGCACGCTTGCACCGAAGGCGGCCGCGCGCGTGATCGACTACGTCGAAGCGAACCTCGACCGGCGCATGACGCTGGCCGAACTCGCGGCGCTCGTGTCGATCAGCGTGCCGCATTTCAAGGTGCTGTTCCGCGAAACGCTCGGGATGCCCGTGCACCAGTACGTCGTGCGGCGCCGGGTGGAGCGGGCGAAGGCGTTGCTGCTTGAAGGCCGGCTCAGTATCAGCCAGATTGCGCTGGAAGCCGGGTTTGCACACCAGAGTCATATGGCGAACTGGATGAATCGCGTGCTGGGTGCGACGCCGACGGAAATTGCGCGGTCGGGCGCGCGGGGCGGGTTGCGGCTGGCTTATGACGGAGAGGGCGGCGGAAGCGGGACATAACGACGCGATGGCACGGATTCGGATACGTGATATCGCGTTTGATCCGAAGGTAATTGTCCAACAGGCTGCTGGACAATTGCCACGCTCATCTTCTCTGTCTCGAGGGGGCTGCTGAAGTGCAACGTCTCATGATTGGCAGATCGTACGATCCGGGGTGACAGGTGTTGCAACGAGCCGCTCGCATGGCACGGCCATTCAACTCGTCATCCTTTCCTGCTCGATTCATCCCTCCCTGAGCGCCGTCCTGATCGCACAACCCGACAATCACGACACCTTCATCCCCCAGGAGCGAATCGTGTTCGTGATCTTCGGAGCATCAGGCAACGTCGGCCTGTCGACCGTGACGACCTTGCGCAACGCAGGTCATTCCGTACGCGCGGTGTTGCACGACGCACGCCATCGTGACCGTTTCGTACAACTCGGCTGCGATGTCGCGATCGCGGAATTGACGGATGCGAATGCAATCGCCGCAGCAATCGATGGCGCACAGGCCGTGCAGATCCTGTGCCCGGTGCCGGTCGCCGACCCCGATCCCGCCGCGACGATGACGCGAACGATCGATGTGGCCGCCGCCGCGCTCGCCGCGAACCCGCCGCCGGCACTGCTCGCGCTATCGGACTACGGCGCGGAGCGCGATGGCAATACCGGCATCACCCGCCTGTTTCATCATTTCGAGGAACGGCTGAAGACGATCCCGACGCAGCTGACGCTGCTGCGTTCCGCCGAGCATCTGCAGAACTGGGCGCGCGTGCTGCCGGTCGCGCTTGGCACGGGCGTGCTGCCGAGCTTCCACCATCCGGTCGACAAGGTATTTCCGACGGTCTGGGCGCCCGACGTGGGTGTCGTCTCGGCGCGGCTGCTGCTCGATGCACCGGAAGGTGGCAACGGACCGCGCATCGTCAGCGTGGAAGGGCCGCGGCGGGTGAGCGTGACGGCAATCGCGGATACGCTCGGCGCGGCGGCCGGCCGCTCGATCGTCGCGCATGAGCTGCCGCGCGACACGTGGAATGCGACGCTGCTGCGCGCCGGGCTCAGCGAACGCCATGCACAACTGATCGTCGATCTGTACGACGTGCACAACGCCGGGGAGATCGACGTCGAGGCGGGCGTTTCGGAACGCGCTTACGGGACGACGCCGCCGGTAGATGGACTCTCGCAACTGGTGCGCCAGCACGCACGCTGATCGAAGCGGCAGCGCGTGGTGTACGTGACAGACATCACGCCGCCCGCCGCACCTTGTTCAGCACCGCATACGACAGCGACCCGATCACGATTCCCCAGAACGCGGAGCCGAGGCCGAGCCACGTCATCCCCGATGCGGTCGCGAGGAACGTGATCACCGACGCTTCGCGGTGGTTCTCGTCCTCGAAGATCCCGTGCACGTTCGCGCCGATCGCACCGATCAGCGCGAGCCCCGCGAGGATCGCGACGAACGCCTTCGGCAGCGCGAAGAACACCGTGACGATCGTGCCCGCGAAGAGCCCGCCGATCAGGTAGAACGCGCCGTTCGCGAGGCCGGCGATGTAGCGCCGGTCCGGATCCTCGTGCGCGTCCTTTCCGGTGCACAGCGCCGCGGTGATCGCGGCAACGACGATCGTGATTCCGCCAAAGCAGGCGACGACGAGCGACACCACGCTGGTCGCGGTGATGATCGGGCGCGCCGGTGTGTGATAGCCGGACACGCGCAGGATGGTCATCCCCGGCAGGAACTGGCCGGTGAGGCTCACGACGACGAGCGGCAACGCGAGGCTGAGCGTCGTGCCGAGCGTCCATTCGGGCGCGATGAAGATCGGGCGCGCGATGCTCGGCGACACGTTGCCGAGATGTGTCATCCCGAGCAGCGTCGCGAGCGCGGCGCCCGTCAGCAGCACGAGCACGATGCTGTAGCGCGGCAGCAGGCGCCTGAAGATCACGTAGGCCGCGATCATTCCGAAGGCGAGCACGGGCTGATCCGACGCCGCGGAGAACGCATGCATACCGAACGGCAGCAGGATGCCGGCCATCATCCCGCACGCGATGCCACGCGGAATGTGGCGCACGAGCCGGTCGAAATAGCCCGTCACGCCGATCAGCAGGATGATCAGCGCGGCCGTGATGTACGCGCCGACGGCCTGGTTGAGCGTCAGTTGCGGAAACAGGCCGACGAGCAGCGCGGTGCCGGGCGCCGACCACGCGGTGATGATCGGCACCTTCATCTTCCAGCTCGCGAACAGGCCCGATACGCCCGCGCCGATCGAGATCGCCCAGACCCACGACGACACCATTTCATTGGACGCGTGCGCGGCCTGCGACGCCTGGAAGAAGATCGCGAGCGGGCCCGCGTAGGAAATCAGTACAGCGAGAAAGCCCGCGGTGATCGCGGAAACGGACCAGTCGTTGCCGATCGTTCGGATCGTGCCGGGCGGGGAGTTCGGTTGCATCGTCGTCGGGGAATGCGGCGCGCGGCCGCGAGGCAGAGCCGGGGCGAATGATTGTTGGAAGCCCCGGATGAGCCGTCATTCTGGGCATTGCCGGCGCAATTGGCAATTCGCCGGCGAAGAACGATATTGTCGGCATTTCGTAAGGATTGGCGCCAACGTCGGTGGACCGATGGCTCTGCCGGGCGTCACGTACTGATCTGCAGCACCGTGTCGACCACGGCCACCTTCACGCCGCTCCCCGTCGACAGCGATGCCGTGCCTTCGTCGAATGGATGCACGGGCGTATCGGTCGGCGTCCACGCGTGGCGCGCGAGCAACTCGCGGTACCCGCCGCGGATCACGAAGCCGCCGCATTTCTTCAGATACGCGTCGCGTCGCATCCGGTACGCACGCGGCAGGTCGTACCACGGCAGCTTCGGCAGGTCGTGATGAACGAGGTGGTAGTTGTTGTTCAGGTACAGCAGCCGCATCGCGAAGCCGGCCTCGTTGATCGTGATGCGTGCCTTCGGGTGCCGCGCGGCGCGATGCTCGTACAGCGAGCGGATCATCGCGAGCGACAGCGCGGGCCACGTGATGGCCAGCAGGTAGTACCACCACGGCACGCCGATCGCCCATTGCAACCAGGCGAGCAGTACGACCACGCAGGCAACGTGCGTCATCCACATCGGCAGATAGCGGAAGTCGCCGCGCCGGAACGCGGCGACCGAATCGGCGACCGTCGCGATGATGGCGAGCGGCGGCCCGACGACGATTCGTCCGATGAAAGTCTTGCGCGCGACCGTCAGCGCACGGCGCCAGCGCGGCAGTTGCGCCCAGCGTTCGCGCGTCACGTAGTTCGTTTCCGGATCGATGCCCGGCACGGTCAGGTCTTCGTCGCGATGATGGTCGAGGTGCGTGTCGCGATACAGCGTGTACGGATACCAGACCGTCAGCGGCGGATAGCCAAGCAGCTTGTTCACGAACGCGGAACGCGTCGGATGGCCGTGCAGCAGCTCGTGCTGCAGCGACATATGCCACGCGCCGAGCAGGATCAGCGGCGGCGTCGCGGCCGCGAGCGACAGGTGCCCGTCGCGCACGAGCAGCAGCACGGCAAGCCAGCCGCCGTAGATGACGGCGACCAGCAGCCAGGTCGGCCACTCGGTGCGGGCGGTGAAGCGGGCGTCGAGTGCGGCAATGGCGCGCGCGTGATCGACGTCGAAGTATTCGGCCATGGTGTTGACGCGGGATGGATCGGGCAGTGCGGGGAACGAGCGGTAGAACCGGGGCGCTCGGCCCGGGTGCGCAGGTGTCTCGCGGATCACGGTCGGCCTGCCCGGCATCGCGCACGATGGCGGCGCCGGCAGGCCTTCGAACGGTACCCGGCGGGCGCGGCACGGCCAACCAATCGATTCGTATTTGCTTATCGACGTGCGGCCGATAAGCATCGGGACCGCCGCCGGTGCGTAGAATGCCCGCATGAACCCATCGATCGCAGTACTGCCGATGTACAACGTGACGCCGCGCCACGCCGCTCTGTGGCGCGCGCTGTTGCGCGATGCGCTCGATGCGTTCGTGAAGGCAGGTGGCCCGGCCGGCGTCGCGCTGCCCGACGCGCCGTTCGACGACCTGCATGCGCTGTGGCGGCGCGACGATCTGCTGCTGTCGCAGACCTGCGGCTACCCGTACCGGATGCTCGGTTTGCGCGACGCCGTGCGTTTGATCGCAACGCCCGCTTTTGACGCGGACGGTTGCGACGGGGCGCGCTACAGCAGCGTGCTGGTCGTGTCGGCCCGCGTGCATGCGGGCGGCGCGACGACGCTCGCCGCCTGTCGCGGGCTGCGGGCCGCATTCAACGGCGAGGATTCACACAGCGGGATGAACGCATTCCGGCACGCGGTCGCGCCGCATGCGCATGACGGGCGTTTCTTCGGATCGGTCACGCCGTTCGGCTCGCACGTGAACGTGCTGCGTGCGCTGGCGTCCGGCGATGCCGATTGTGCGTCGATCGACTGCGTGACGTTTGCTTATATCCGCGACGCGTTGCCCGATCTGCTGAAGGACATCAGGATCATCGGTGCGACGGCTTGCGCGCCGGGATTGCCGTTCATCGCATCGCGCGCGCTGCCGGAAACACAGGTCGGCGCGTTGCGGGACGCGCTCGATCGAGCAGTGGCCGCCGACGCGGAACGAGCGCGCGTGCTGAGGCTGAAGGGATTCGAACGGCTGCTACCGGCCGACTACGACACGATCGCACGGTTCGCGCAGGGCGCGGCCGCGTGCGGCTATCCCGAGCTGGCCTGAGCGCCGTGAAGCGCTAGAACGGCAGCGTGCCGGGCGGGGCGTTGCGCACCACCGCGAGCGTCGTGCCGATATGGTCCTCGAGCGCGAGTGCCGCGCGGGCATCCGCGCGCCGCATTGCGGCGTCGAACAGGCACGTGTGTTCCGCATGCACGTCGCGCTTCGAATCGCCGAGCCCGATGCACACGCGCCGGTACCGTTCGCTTTGCTGCGACAGCATCCGCAGGATCAGGTAGGTCCAGGGCGTCGCGGCGGCGGAGATCAGCGCTTCGTGAAAGCGCCGGTTGCAGGCTTCCCACGCGGTCCGGTGCGCGATCGACACCGGTTGCTCCCATGCAGACAGCATCTCGAAGCTGTGGCGCACGCGCTGTTCCCATGCATCATCGCCGCGTCGCACGGATTCGCGCAATGCATCGACCTCGATGTGGATGCGCAGCCGCGTGATCGCTTCGAGATCGTCGACCGACATCGGCGTCACGCGAAAGCCGCGCTGCCCTTCGGCGACGACCAGCGCATCGCTGACGAGCCGCGTGAGCGCCTCGCGCAGCGTGCCGGCACCGACGCCGTACACGTTCTTCAGATGCTCGACGCGCAGCTTCGCGCCGGGCGGGTAGTGGCCTTCGATGATGTGCTGGCGCAGCTGATGGTAGGCATGCTCGCTGAGCGTGCGTGCATGCGGCTCGACGCTATCGTCGGTTGCTGACGTGTCGTCGGGCGGCGTGTCGGCGAAAGGGTGCACGGGCAGGATGGTGTTCATGTTACGCGTCCTCCTGATCCTGTTTGCGGTTGAGGCGATAGCTGAGCTGCGCGCGCGTCAGGCCGAGCAGGCGTGCGGCAGCCGACAGGTTGCCGTTCGCGCGGTCGACGGCTTCATGCAGCAGCGCGCGTTCGAGGCCGTCGAGCCCGCCGCCGCCCTGCAGCTGGTCGAGGAGCGTCGTGCAGTCGATCGACAGTGCGGCCGCCGGCCGGATCTGCCCCGCACGGTCGACCGTCGCGCCGCCGGGCAGCCCGACGCCGGGGAACAGGTCCTTCGCGTCGACCGGCCGGTTGGGGCGCGACAGGATCACCGCGCGTTCGATCAGGTTCTCGAGCTCGCGCACGTTGCCGGGCCACCGGTAGCCGCGCAGCGCGTCATACGCATAGTCGGTCAGCGTGGGCGCCGGCTTGCCGTGCAGCGACGCGAAGCGTTCCAGCATCGCGTCGGCGAGCAGCGCGATGTCGTCCTGCCGGTCGCGCAGCGGCGGAATCAGTACGGGGTAGACGTTGATCCGGTAGTAGAGATCCGCGCGAAAGGTGCCGTCGCGCACGGCCTGTTCGAGGTCGCGGTTGGTCGCCGCGACGACACGCACGTCGACCTTCCTGCCTTCCGTCGCGCCGAGCCGCTCGACTTCGCCCTCCTGAAGCACGCGCAGCAGCTTGGCCTGCACGTCGAGCGGCAGTTCGCCGATTTCGTCCAGGAACAGCGTGCCGCCGTTCGCACGCTCGAAGCGCCCGGCGCGGGCGGCCTGCGAGCCCGTGAACGCGCCTTTCTCCGCGCCGAACAGTTCCGATTCGATCAGCGCGTGCGGAATCGCCGCGCAGTTGATCGCGACGAACGGCTTCGCGGCGCGCGGGCTGAGGCTGTGCAGTGCGCGGGCGAACCGCTCCTTGCCGACGCCCGTCTCACCGGTGAGCAGCACGGCGACCTTGGTCGGCGCGGCCGTCTCGAGCAGCGCGTACGCGGCGCGAAACGCATCGGAGCGCCCGACAAGCCGCGTCCGGCTGTCGTCGGGCGCGATCTCGAGGCGCAGCGATTCGACCTCGGTCTGCAGGTCGCGGATCGTATTGATCAGCGAATCGGCCTTGAACCATGATGAAATTTCCTCTGCATCGGGCCATTCGTCGGCCGGCTTGCCGACGATCGTGCAGTGCGGATCGTGCATGCCGACACAGGACGTTTCCTTGAACAGGATGGTCCGGCCGATGAACGCGCTCGTATAGCCGGTTGCATAGCCGATCAGCATCCAGCACACGGGCTCGGGCTGCGGGCCGAACGTGCGGCGGTGCACGTCGGCTTCCCATGAGTGCTCCCACCGGTACTCGCAATAGAACGCACCGGTCGCAGGATCCGCTTCGAAACGCAGCGGCGTGACCTGCACCGCCCCTTCGAGCATGTGCAACTGCGGGCCGACATGAAACATGTCGAATAGCGACGCGCCGCTGCGGATCTCGCGCGCGAGCGCGGCGTCCCGTTCGCCGGCGGCGAAGCCGACGCGGGTAAAGAATCGCCGCGTCTGCGCCGGCCCGACGCTTTCCATCAGCTCCTGGCGCAGCGTCGCCAGTGCACCGGCATGCAGCAGCACCATCCGCTGGCCGGCGAGCCAGATGCGGCCGTCGCTTGCCGAAAAATGGATCAGCTTGCGCAGGTCGGTGTCCGGCGGCAAGGGGGGCAGGCTGGGCCGTGTCATGTCTCCTCCGTCGAGATTTCTCGTGATTTTCGAAATTTCCACAATCGGCGCCCCGGGGTGCATGACGGTTTGATCATTTGATCAAATGCGCGAAACCGGATTGATCAAATGATGAAGAGGTCCGTCTGATCTGGGCTTTGGCGCGATTGTTCGGGCGCGGATTGCATTCTGGTTAACCGCCATTGTGGATCGCGAATTCGAACTTTGCGTCAGGGCTTTCCCTGAATTATCGAGATTTTTTGCCAAACCGGTCGTGCGTGGCACGGATGCTGCATTGAAGGACGGCATGGAGGCGACACCGAACATGAATCCACCCGACACCGATCTTTCCCCGCTCGACCCGGGCTGCAAGTGCGTCCGCGTGACCGGCACGAACTCACGCGGCTTCGTCGAATTCGAGCTGTCGATCGGCGGTGCGCCGGAGCTGTGCGTCGAGCTGACGTTGCCTCCTGCCGCCTTCGACGCGTTTTGCCGCGAACAGCAGGTCACGCGGCTGGACGTCGAAGCGAACCCATGACCTTGAGGAGCAAGAAGTGACCATCGAGCTGAAGACAGTCGACATCAAGCCGCTCCGGCACACCTTTGCGCACGTCGCGCAGCACATCGGCGGCGACAAGACGGCGACGCGCTACCAGGAAGGCATGATGGGCGCGCAGCCCCAGGCGAACTTCCATTACCGGCCGACGTGGGACCCCGATCACGAAATCTTCGACGCGTCGCGCTCGGCAATCCGGATGGCGAGCTGGTATGCGCTGAAGGATCCGCGCCAGTTCTACTACGCGTCGTGGGCGACCGCGCGGGCGCGCCAGCAGGACACGATGGAAGCGAACTTCGAGTTCGTCGAATCGCGCCGGATGATCGGCCTGATGCGTGACGACGTCGCCGCGCACGCACTCGACGTGCTGGTGCCGCTGCGTCACGCGGCGTGGGGCGCGAACATGAACAACGCGCAGGTCTGCGCGCTCGGCTACGGCACCGCGTTCACCGCGCCCGCGATGTTCCATGCGATGGACAACCTTGGCGTCGCGCAGTACCTCACGCGTCTCGCGCTTGCGATGGCCGAGCCCGACGTGCTCGACACGGCCAAGGCGGCATGGCTGACCGGCGCCGCGTGGCAGCCGCTGCGCCGCTACGTCGAGGACACGCTGGTCGTCGCCGATCCGGTCGAACTGTTCGTCGCGCAGAACCTCGCGCTCGACGGGCTGCTTTATCCGCTCATATACGACCGCTTCGTCGACGAACGGATCGCGCTCGCGGGCGGCTCGGCCGTCGCGATGCTGACCGCGTTCATGCCCGAATGGCACACGGAATCGACCCGCTGGATCGACGCGGTCGTGAAGACGATGGCGGCCGAATCGGACGACAACCGCGCACTGCTTGCGCGCTGGACGCGCGACTGGTCCGCACGGGCCGATGCGGCGCTCGCGCCGGTGGCGGCGCTGGCGTTGCGGGACGACGGCCGTGCGGCGCTAGACGAAGTGCGCGAGCTGTTCCAGGCACGCATCGCGAAGCTCGGCATCGGGTTCTGACGACGGGCGTCAATCAATCAAACAGGGAAACCAGCATGTCCAACGTATTCATCGCCTTCCAGGCCAATGAGGAGTCCAGACCGATCGTCGAGGCGATCGTCGCGGACAACCCGCTCGCGACGGTGGTCGAGTCGCCCGGCATGGTCAAGATCGATTCGCCCGACCGGCTGACGATCCGCCGCGAAACGATCGAGGAACTGACCGGCACGCGCTTCGACCTGCAGCAACTGCAGGTGAACCTGATCACGCTGTCCGGCCACATCGACGAGGACGACGACCAGTTCACGCTGAGCTGGTCGCACTGAACGCCGCGCACCTCACACCGACAACACCGGAGACACGAATGGATACGCCTACGCTCAAGAAAAAGCTCGGCCTGAAGGACCGCTACGCGGCGATGACGCGCGGCCTCGGCTGGGAAACGACCTACCAGCCGATGGACAAGGTCTTCCCGTATGACCGCTACGAGGGCATCAAGATCCACGACTGGGACAAGTGGGTCGACCCGTTTCGCCTGACGATGGACGCGTACTGGAAATACCAGGGCGAGAAGGAAAAGAAGCTGTACGCGGTGATCGACGCGTTCACGCAGAACAACGCGTTCCTCGGCGTGACGGACGCGCGCTACATCAACGCGCTGAAGCTGTTCATCCAGGGCGTGACGCCGCTCGAATACCTCGCGCACCGCGGCTTCGCACACGTCGGCCGGCATTTCACCGGCGAGGGCGCGCGCATCGCGTGCCAGATGCAGTCGATCGACGAGCTGCGGCACTACCAGACCGAAACGCACGCGATGTCGACGTACAACAAGTTCTTCAACGGCTTCCATCACTCGAACCACTGGTTCGATCGCGTCTGGTACCTGTCGGTGCCGAAGTCGTTCTTCGAAGATGCGTATTCGTCGGGGCCGTTCGAATTCCTGACCGCCGTGAGCTTCTCGTTCGAATACGTGCTGACGAACCTGCTGTTCGTGCCGTTCATGTCGGGCGCCGCGTACAACGGCGACATGTCGACGGTTACGTTCGGCTTCTCCGCGCAATCGGACGAATCGCGCCACATGACGCTCGGCATCGAGTGCATCAAGTTCCTGCTCGAACAGGATCCCGACAACGTGCCGATCGTGCAGCGCTGGATCGACAAGTGGTTCTGGCGCGGCTACCGGCTGCTGACGCTCGTCGCGATGATGATGGACTACATGCAGCCGAAGCGCGTGATGAGCTGGCGCGAATCGTGGGAGATGTACGCGGAGCAGAACGGCGGCGCGCTGTTCAAGGATCTCGCGCGCTACGGGATCCGCGAGCCGAAGGGCTGGCAGGACGCATGCGAAGGCAAGGACCACATCAGCCACCAGGCGTGGTCGACGTTCTACGGCTTCAACGCGGCGTCCGCATTCCATACGTGGGTGCCGGGCGAGGACGAGATGGCATGGCTGTCCGCGAAGTATCCGGAATCGTTCGACCGCTACTACCGCCCGCGCTTCGATTACTGGGGCGAGCAGGCGAAGGCCGGCAACCGCTTCTACATGAAGACGCTGCCGATGCTGTGCCAGACCTGCCAGATCCCGATGCTGTTCACCGAGCGCGGCAACCCGACGAAGATCGGCGCGCGCGAATCGGACTACCTCGGCAACAAGTTCCATTTCTGCAGCGACCACTGCAAGGAAATCTTCGATCACGAGCCGCAGAAGTACGTGCAGGCGTGGTTGCCGGTGCATCAGATCCACCAGGGCAACTGTTTCCCGCCCGACGCGGATCCGACCGCGGAAGGCTTCGATCCGCTTGCCGCCGTACTCGATTACTACGCGGTGGGCATGGGCCGCGACAACCTCGATTTCGACGGCTCGGAAGACCAGAAGAACTTCGCGGCATGGCGTGGCCAGGCCACGAGCAACTGATCAATCCGCAACCTTGAACGAGACCGGCGCACGCGCGAAGGCGCGAACGCCGGCCGACAGGAGACAAGCATGGCCGTCATCGCGCTCAAACCCTATGACTTCCCGATCAAGGACGCGGTCGGGAAGTTTCCGGCACCGCTGCTCTACGTGTGCTGGGAAGACCACCTGATGTTCCCGGCGCCGTTCTGCCTGCCGCTGCCGCCCGACCTGCCGTTCGGCGCGCTCGCGCGCGACGTGCTGCCGCCCGTCTACGGCTACCACCCGGACTTCGCGAAGATCGACTGGGATCGCGTCGAGTGGTTTCGCTCCGGCGAGCCGTGGGCGCCGGATGCAGCGAAGAGCCTCGCCGGCAACGGCCTCGGGCACAAGGACCTGATCAGCTTCCGCACGCCGGGCCTCGACGGCCTCGGCGGCGCGAGCTTCTGACCGCCACGCGGATGAGCGAACCATCATGAGCCACCAACTTACCATCGAGCCGCTGGGCGTCACGATCGAGGTCGAGGAGGGACAGACGATGCTCGACGCAGCGCTGCGCCAGGGCATCTACATTCCGCACGCATGCTGTCACGGCCTGTGCGGCACCTGCAAGGTCGCGGTGCTCGACGGCGACACCGATCTCGGCGACGCGAACCCGTTCGCGCTGATGGACTTCGAGCGAGAGGAAGGCAAGGCGCTCGCGTGCTGCGCGACGCTGCAGGCCGACACCGTGATCGAGGCCGACGTCGACGAGGAACCCGACGCGGAGATCATCCCGGTCAAGGACTTCGCGGCCGACGTCACGCGCATCGAGCAGCTCACACCGACCATCAAGTCGATCCGCCTGAAGCTGTCGCAGCCGATCCATTTCCAGGCGGGCCAGTACGTGCAGCTTGAAATCCCCGGGCTCGGGCAGAGCCGCGCGTTCTCGATCGCGAACGCACCGGCCGATGTGGCCGCCACCGGCGAGATCGAGCTGAACGTGCGGCAGGTGCCGGGCGGCCTGGGCACCGGCTACCTGCACGAGCAGCTGGCGACCGGCGAGCGCGTGCGGCTGTCGGGTCCGTACGGCCGCTTCTTCGTGCGCCGCTCGGCCGCGTTGCCGATGATCTTCATGGCCGGCGGCTCCGGGCTGTCGAGCCCGCGCTCGATGATCGCCGACCTGCTCGCGAGCGGCGTCACCACGCCAATCACGCTGGTCTACGGTCAGCGCAACGCGAAGGAGCTCTATTACCACGACGAATTCCGCGCGCTGGCCGAACGTCACCCGAATTTCACGTACGTGCCGGCGCTGTCGGAAGGCGCATCGGACGCGGGTAACGGCGTCGCGAGCGGCTTCGTGCACGACGTCGCGAAGGCGCATTTCGACGGCGATTTTTCCGGACATCAAGCCTACCTGTGCGGACCGCCCGCGATGATCGACGCGTGCATCACCGCGCTGATGCAGGGGCGCCTGTTCGAGCGCGACATCTATCACGAGAAGTTCATTTCGGCGGCCGACGCGCAACAGACGCGCAGCCCGCTGTTCCGGCGGGTGTGACATGGATGCGGGCCGCGTGTGCGCGACGGTGACGATCGCGCAGACCGACGAGCGCTACGCGTGCGGCGCCGGCGAATCGTTGCTGGCCGGCATGGCGAAGCTCGGCCGGCGCGGCATCCCGGTCGGCTGCCTGAACGGCGGGTGCGGCGTGTGCAAGGTGCGCGTGCTGCGCGGCGCGGTGCGCAAGCTCGGACCGGTCAGCCGCGCGCACGTGAGCGCCGAGGAGGAAGGCGACGGCTACGCGCTCGCGTGCCGCGTGACGGCCGACGGCGACGTCGAACTGGAAGTGGCCGGCCGGCTGAAGAAGCCGTTTTTCTGCGGCTCGGCCTGTGCCGGGATGCGGGAACTCAACAAGTAACCAAGGAGGAGACTCACCATGGGTGTGATGCGTATTGGTCATGTCAATCTGAAGGTGATGGACATGGAAGCGGCGCTGCGTCATTACATACGCGTGCTCGGCATGCAGGAGACGATGCGCGACGCGGCTGGCAACGTCTACCTGAAATGCTGGGACGAATGGGACCGCTATTCGCTGATCCTGTCGCCGTCCGACCAGGCCGGGCTCAAGCATGCGGCCTACAAGGTCGAGCACGATGCCGACCTGGACACGCTGCAGCAGCGTATCGACGCGTACGGGATCAAGACCGAGATGCTGCCGGAAGGCGCGCTGCCGGCCGTGGGCCGCCAGCTGCGGTTCCTGCTGCCGAGCGGGCATGAACTGCGCCTGTTCGCGCAGAAGGAGCAGGTCGGCACGGCCGTCGGTTCGCTGAATCCAGATCCATGGCCCGACGACATTCCGGGGTCGGCCGTGCACTGGCTCGACCATTGCCTGCTGATGTGCGAGTTGAATCCCGAGACTGGCGTGAACCGTGTCGAGGAGAACACGCGCTTCATGGCCGAGTGCCTCGACTTCCATCTGGCCGAGCAGGTGATGGTCGGCCCGGGCAACACGATTCGCGCCGCGACGTGGATGTTCCGCAGCTCGACGCCGCACGACATCGCGTTCGTCGGCGGCCCGCGCAACGGCCTGCATCACATCGCGTTCTTCCTCGACGACTGGGCCGACGTGCTGAAGTCGGCCGACGTGATGGCGAAGAACAAGGTGAAGATCGACGTCGCGCCGACGCGGCACGGCATCACGCGCGGCACGACCATCTACTTCTTCGATCCGAGCGGCAACCGCAACGAAACCTTCGCGGGGCTCGGCTATCTCGCGCAACCCGATCGCCCGGTCACGACCTGGACCGAGGACGAACTTGGGCGCGGGATCTTCTTCCACTCCGGCGAGCTGAACGAAGCGTTCACGACCGTCTACACCTGACCCGCGAAGGAGCACTGCGTCATGGCACGGAATGATTCGACCCGCAGCGTCGAGATGCGCACGATCGACTGGCCGGCCGCCGCGCGCGCCGCGCACGCGGCAGCAGAAGCGGCCGAACGGCTCGGCGTGTGCGTGAACGTCGCGGTCGTCGATGCGGTGGGGTTGCTTGCGGCCTTCGTGCGGATGCCCGGCGCGCCGCTGCATTCGATCGACATCGCGATCGACAAGGCGTACACGGCCGCGAGCTTCGGCGTGCCGACCGGTGCCTGGCACGACGCGCTGGCCACGCATTCGGACGCGGTGCGGCAGGGGCTCGTATTGCGCGCACGCTTCGTCGCGTTCGGCGGCGGCCTGCCGATCGTCGACGACGGCACGCGGATCGGCGGCATCGGCGTGTCGGGCGGCAGCGAGGCGCAGGACGAGCAGTGCGCGCACGCGGGCCTCGCCGCCACCGGCTTCGGCGCGCGATGACGCACGGCACGCGAACGCGCGAAACGAACCAACCGGATCACGGATTCAAGACACTCGGCAGACACATCATGTACGACACCGAACCCATCGCCGCGACACGCGGCCCCGCCGGCGGGCAGCCGGACGTGCGGCTCGTCCGCAATTTCATCGACGGCAGCTATCGCGCCGGAGAACGCTGGTTCGACAAGCGCTCGCCGCTCGACGACGCGGTGATCGCGCGCGTGGCCGAAGCGAGCCGCGCCGACGTCGACGCGGCCGTCCACGCGGCGCGCTCGGCGCTGTCGGGGCCGTGGGGCGGCCTCACGGTCGCACAGCGCGTCGAGATCCTGTACGCGGTGGCCGATGGCATCACGCGCCGCTTCGACGATTTTCTCGAAGCCGAAGTGGCCGACACCGGCAAGCCGGTGAGCCTCGCGAGCCATATCGACATCCCGCGCGGCGCGGCGAACTTCAAGGTATTCGCGGACATCGTGAAGAACGTGCCAGGCGAAAGCTTCGAAATGGCGACGCCGGACGGCGCGGGCGCGCTCAACTACGCGATTCGCCGCCCGGTCGGTGTGGTCGGCGTGATCTGCCCGTGGAACCTGCCGCTGCTGCTGATGACGTGGAAGGTCGGGCCGGCACTCGCGTGCGGCAACACGGTGGTCGTGAAGCCGTCGGAGGAAACGCCGCAGACGGCTGCGCTGCTCGGCGAAGTGATGAACGCGGCGGGCGTGCCGCGCGGCGTCTACAACGTTGTGCACGGCTTCGGGCCCGACTCGGCCGGCGAATTCCTGACGACCCATCCCGGCGTGAATGCGATTACGTTCACCGGCGAGACGCGCACCGGCGCGGCGATCATGAAGGCGGCCGCCGACGGCGCGCGGCCCGTCAGCCTCGAGATGGGCGGCAAGAATGCGGCGATCGTGTTCGCCGATTGCGACTTCGATGCGGCCGTCGAGGGCACGTTGCGCTCGTGCTTCGCGAATGCCGGGCAGGTGTGTCTCGGCACCGAGCGCGTGTACGTCGAGCGCCCGCTGTTCGAGCGTTTCGTCGCCGCGCTGAAGGCCGGCGCCGAAGCGCTGCGGCCGGGCCGCCCGGAAGCGGACACGACCGGCATCGGCCCGCTGATCAGCCAGGAACACCGCGACAAGGTGCTGTCGTACTACCGCAAGGCGACCGAACTCGGCGCGACGGTCGTGACGGGCGGCGGCGTGCCCGACCTGCCGGACGATCTGCGCGGCGGCGCATGGGTGCAGCCGACGATCTGGATCGGTCTCGGCGACGATTCGCCGATCGCGCGCGAAGAAATCTTCGGCCCGTGCACGCTCGTGATGCCGTTCGACTCCGAAGCCGAGGTGATCGGTCGCGCGAACGCGAACGTGTACGGGCTGTCGACCGCCATCTGGACGACCAACCTGGCCCGCGCGCATCGCGTCGCCGCGTCGATCGACGTCGGCATCGCGTGGGTCAACTCGTGGTTCCTGCGCGACCTGCGCACCGCGTTCGGCGGCGCGAAGCAATCGGGTATCGGCCGCGAAGGCGGCGTGCATTCGCTCGAGTTCTACACGGAACTCCGCAACGTCTGCATCAAGCTTTGATCCCCTGTTACCGACCGGAAAACGCTTATGGACTCCACATTGATTACCACGCTGGGCGATCGTCTGTACGACGCGATGGTGTCGCGCGCGCCCGTCGCGCCGTTGACGTCCCAGCACGAGGACCTGTCGGTCGACGACGCGTACCGGATCCAGCAGCGCTTCGTGCAGCGCCGCCTGGACGCCGGCGAGACCGTCATCGGCAAGAAGATCGGCGTCACGTCGAAAGCCGTGATGGACATGCTCGGCGTGTACCAGCCCGATTTCGGCTACCTGCTGTCGGGCATGGTGGTTGGCGATGGCGCGTGCATCGCGCTCGACACGCTGATCCAGCCGAAGGCCGAAGGCGAGATCGCGTTCGTGCTGAAGCGCGACCTGCTCGGCCCTGGCGTGACGAACGCGATGGTGCTGGCCGCGACCGAATGCGTGATGCCGTGCTTCGAGATCGTCGATTCGCGCATTCGCGACTGGAAGATCCGCATCGGCGACACGGTGGCCGACAACGCGTCGTGCGGCGTGTTCGTGCTCGGCGACCAGGCGGTCAGCACGCGCCGCGTCGATCTCTCGACCTGCGGGATGGTGCTCGAGAAGAACGGCGACGTGATCGGCACCGGCGCCGGCGCGGCCGCGCTCGGCTCGCCGGTGAACGCCGTCGCGTGGCTCGCCAATACGCTCGGCCGCCTCGGCATTCCGCTGAAGGCCGGCGAGGTGATCCTGTCCGGCGCGCTGGCCGCGATGGCGCCGGCCGGGCCCGGCGACAACTTTCGCGTGTCGATCGGCGGGATCGGCGCGTGTTCGGTGCGGTTCGCGTGAGCGGCGCCGTTCCCATTCAATCGCAAACGAGGACATCCCCATGACCCGAAAGATCCGTTGCGCGCTGATCGGCCCCGGCAACATCGGCACCGACCTGCTCGCCAAACTCATGCGCAGCCCCGTGCTCGAACCCGTCTGGATGGTCGGCATCGATCCCGATTCCGACGGCCTGAAGCGTGCGCGCGAACTCGGGCTGAAGACGACCGCGGAAGGCGTCGACGGCCTGCTGCCGCACGTGCAGGCCGACGGCGTGCAGATCGCCTTCGACGCGACGAGCGCCTACGTGCACGCGGAGAACAGCCGCAAGCTCAACGCGCTCGGCGTGCTGATGATCGACCTGACGCCGGCCGCGATCGGCCCGTACTGCGTGCCGCCCGTGAACCTGAAGGATCACATCGGCTCCGGCGAGATGAACGTGAACATGGTCACGTGCGGCGGCCAGGCGACGATCCCGATGGTGCGCGCGGTGTCCCGCGTGCAGCCTGTCGCGTACGGCGAGATCGTCGCGACCGTGTCGTCGCGCTCGGTCGGCCCCGGCACGCGCAAGAACATCGACGAGTTCACGCGCACGACGGCGGCGGCGGTCGCGCAGGTCGGCGGCGCGCAGGCCGGCAAGGCGATCATCGTGATCAATCCGGCCGACCCGCCGCTGATCATGCGCGACACCGTGCATTGCCTGACGGAAAGCGCGCCCGACGAAGCGCGCATCGTCGAATCGGTGCACGCGATGATCGCCGACGTGCAGCGCTACGTGCCCGGCTACCGGCTCGTCAACGGGCCGGTGTTCGACGGCAACCGCGTGTCGATCTACCTCGAGGTCGAAGGCCTCGGCGACTACCTGCCGAAATACGCGGGCAACCTCGACATCATGACGGCCGCCGCCGCGCGTACCGCCGAGATGTTTGCCGAGGAACTGCTGGCCGGCCGCCTCGCGCTCCAGCCGGCCGCGCAGGCAGCCTGACGCGCGCTTCTCCCATGACCGGACGAACAAGGAAACGGCAATGAACCTCAAAGGCAAGCGAATCACCGTCCACGACATGACGCTGCGTGACGGCATGCACCCGAAGCGACACCAGATGACGCTCGACCAGATGCGCGCGGTCGCGACCGGGCTCGATGCGGCCGGCGTGCCGCTGATCGAAGTCACGCACGGCGACGGGCTCGGCGGCTCGTCGGTCAACTACGGCTTCCCCGCACACACCGACGCCGAATACCTCGCTGCGGTGATCCCGCTGCTGAAGCGCGCGAAGGTGTCGGCGCTGCTGCTGCCGGGCATCGGCACCGTCGATCATCTGAAGGAGGCGCATGCGCTCGGCGTGCAGACGATCCGCGTCGCGACGCACTGCACCGAGGCCGATGTGTCGGAGCAGCACATCGCGATGGCGCGCAAGCTCGGCATGGATACCGTCGGCTTCCTGATGATGAGCCACATGAACAGCCCTGAGGGGCTCGTGAAGCAGGCGAAGCTGATGGAGTCGTACGGCGCGAACTGCATCTACATCACCGATTCGGCCGGCTACATGCTGCCCGACGACGTGAGGGCGCGCCTCGCCGCGGTGCGCGATGCGCTGCAGCCGGATACCGAACTCGGCTTTCACGGCCACCACAACCTCGCGATGGGCGTCGCGAACTCGATCGCGGCGATCGAGGCCGGCGCGAACCGGATCGACGGCGCGGCGGCCGGCCTCGGCGCCGGCGCGGGCAACACGCCGCTCGAAGTGTTCGTCGCCGTGTGCGAGCGGATGGGCATCGAGACTGGCGTCGACGTGTGGAAGATCCAGGACGTCGCAGAGGATCTCGTCGTGCCGATGATGGATTTCCCGATCCGCGTCGATCGCGATGCGCTGACGCTCGGCTACGCCGGCGTGTACGGGTCGTTCCTGCTGTTCGCGAAGCGCGCGGGCGACAAGTACGGGATCCCGGCGCGCGACATCCTCGTCGAGCTGGGCCGGCGCGGGATGGTCGGCGGCCAGGAAGACATGATCGAGGACACTGCGTTGACGCTCGCGAAGGCGCGCGCGGCGCAGGCAAAGCGGGAGGCTGCATGAACCTGACCACCGACCTCGTCGAATCGCTCGCCGCGCATCTCGACGACTGCATGCGCGAAGCGCACGACACGCCGAAGATTACCGACCGCCATCCGGAGATGGACTGGGACGACGCGTACGCGGTCCAGGACGCGATTCGCCGCCGGCAGCTCGCGCGCGGCGCGCGGATCGTCGGCTACAAGGCTGGCCTGACGTCGCACGCGAAGATGCGCCAGATGGGCGTCGATACGCCCGTGTTCGGGTTCCTCACGGATCTCTACGACCTGCCCGACGGCGGCGAGTGCGATACGTCCGCGCTGATCCACCCGAAGGTGGAGCCCGAGATCGCGTTCGTGACGAAGGCCGAGCTGAAAGGCCCCGGTTGCCATATCGGCGCGGTGCTCGCCGCGACGGATTTCGTCTTCGCCGGCATCGAGGTGATCGACAGCCGCTACCGCGACTTCAAGTTCGACCTGAAGAGCGTGGTGGCCGACAACACGTCGGCCGCGCGCTTCGTCGCGGGTGGCCGCCCGCTGACGGTGGACGGCGTCGATCTGCGCACGCTCGGCATCGTGCTCGAGAAGAACGGGCTGCCGGTCGCGTTCGGTGCGGGCGCGGCCGTGCTCGGGCATCCGGCCGCCGCGGTCGCGATGCTCGCGAACCATCTCGGCGCGCGCGGCGAATCGATTCCGGCGGGCAGCCTGATCCTGTCGGGCGGCATCACCGAGGCGGTAGCCGTCGCGGCCGGCGACAGCGTGACGCTGCGTGTGCAGGACGTCGGGTCGGTCGGCCTGCGTTTCATCTGACGGGGAGGCCGATCGTGCCGGTTGCTCATCTGTACATCCTGGAAGGCCGCAGCGACGACAAGAAGGAACGTCTGATCGCCGAGGTTACCGAAGCCATCCATCGCTCGCTCGACGCACCGGTCGAATCGGTGCGCGTGATCATCACCGAGATGCCGAAAGCGCATTTCGGGATCGGCGGGCAGAGCGCGAAGCAGCGCGGACGCTAAGGCGCCGCGTCTACATGAATCGACTGGGGGAGCGTCATGTCATCCAATCCTGAAATCGGCCGCCGGATCGTTGCCGGCGGCATCGACACGAACTATCACGACACCGGTGACGGCCCGCCCGTGCTGCTGATCCATGGCTCGGGGCCCGGTGTCACGGCCTATGCGAACTGGCGGCTCACGATGCCCGCGCTTGCGCAGCAGTTCCGCGTGATCGCGCCGGACATGGCCGGCTTCGGTGAAACCGAACGCCTGGCCGGGTACCGCTATTCGATGGAGCACTGGGTCGACCACGCGCTGGGCTTGCTCGATGCGCTCGACGTCGAGCGCGCGCACGTGGTCGGCAATTCGTTCGGCGGCGCGCTCGCGCTGGCACTCGCGATCCGTGCGCCGGAGCGGGTCGGCAAGCTCGTGCTGATGGGCGCCGCCGGCACGCGCTTCGCACTGACCGAAGGGCTCGACGCGGTGTGGGGCTATACGCCGTCAATCGCGAACATGCGCGCGCTGCTGGACATCTTCGCGTTCGATCGCACGCTTGTGAACGACGAACTCGCGAAGCTGCGCTACGACGCCAGCGTGCGGCCCGGCTACCAGGAGGCGTTCGCAGACATGTTTCCCGCGCCACGCCAGCGCTGGGTCGATGCGCTCGCGAGCGACGAGACGAAGCTGCGCGCGCTGATGCACGACACGCTGATCGTGCACGGCCGCGAGGACCGAGTGATTCCGCTCGAGAGTTCGCTGACGCTGACGGAATGGCTGCCGAACGCGCAGCTGCACGTGTTCGGCCGCTGCGGGCACTGGACGCAGATCGAGCATGCGGCGCGTTTCAACCGGCTCGTGATCGACCACTTCAACGAGTAACACATCGGCAGGGCTGGAAACGCAGATAACCACAAGAAATCAAATCAGTAGAACGAAGATTGGAGACATCGATGAAACGAAAGGCTGCATTCGGACTGATCTCGCTCGCGGCGTGCGCGGGCATGGCGCTGAGCACCGGCGCCCGCGCGACGGAGGGCGGCGGCGACACGATCGGCGAGGGCGCGGAAGCGTTCTTCGCCGGCGCGCTGCCGCCGGCCGGGCTGTACGCGTTGCTGTACTACACGCACTACCATGCGTCGCGCTTCAACGATTCGCATGGCAATGGCTCGGTGCCGGGCTTCAAGCTCGATGCGGACGTGCTGATTCCGCGCGTGGTCTGGATGTCGAACCTGTCGGTGCTCGGCGGGCGCTTCGGTGCGTATGCGGTGCTGCCGATGCAGCATCTGGCGCTCGACGCGGGCGGCGCGTCGTTCGACCGTACCAACCTCGGCGACCTGATCGTCAGCCCCGCGCTGATCGCATGGGGTTCGGGCGCGTTGCGCACCGTTGCGGCGGTCGAGTTCGTGTTCCCGACCGGGCAGTACGACGCGCAATCTGCGCTGAACACCGGCAAGAACTACTACACCGCGCGGCCGGTATTCGGCGTGACCTGGCTGCCGAACGACAAGGTCGAGGTATCCGCGAAGATCACGTACAGCTTCAACTCGCCGAACAACGACACGCATTACCACTCGGGGAACCTGTTTCACTTCGACTACTCGGCGAGCTATGCGGTGACACCGAAAGTGCGGGTCGGGCTGTCGGGCTATTTCGTCAAGCAGACCACCGACGACATGCAGAACGGCCAGCCTGTCGCGGGCGACGGGTTTCGCGGGCAGGCGTTCGCGATCGGGCCGGGGTTTCGCTATCAGTTCAGCAAGATCAGCGTGGAAGCGCGCGTCGTGAAGGAGTTTTTCGTCCGCAACCGGCCGGCCGGCGAGGCCGTGTGGGCGAAGGCCGTCATTCCGTTCTGACCTGCCGGCGTGGCGCCGGCCATCGGTCGTGCGCGTGACGCTGCCATCGCGGAGCGTCATGCGATTTTTCATCGTGCGTTACCGTGCCTGCGTGGCGAGGCGCGGGAACAGCGGCAGCGCGTTCGCATGGTTGAGTGCGGCATGCCGGTCGGCGCTCAGCGCCGCATACGCATCCTGCGCGCGGGTGAACGACGTGCTGACCGACGGCGGCGCGTACGGAAAGTCGCTGCCGTACAGCACGCGATCGGGGTGCGCGAACGCGGTGAGGCTCGGCAACGCCGACGGCGACGACAGCGCGGTATCGAAGTAGAACGAGCGCAGCAGGTCGAGCAGCCCGTCGCGATCCGGCACGTCGTTGCGCACGCCCGGCGCGAGTTCGGCGAAGCGGTACGCGGCGTACGGCAGGAAACCGCCGGCATGCGACAGGATGATGCGCACGTTCGGGTAGCGCGTCATCACGCCGTTGAGCACGAGCTGCAGCGCCGTGCGCGTCGTGTCGAACGGGTAGTCGAGCAGCGGGCCGGGCATGCCGGGCAGCACGTCGATCGCGGGTTTGGCCGGGTGGATGAACACCACGGCGTGACGGCGATCGAGTTCCGCCCAGACGGCTTCGAAGGCCGAATCGCCGAGATACGTGCCGCCATAGTTGCTGAGCAGCACGACGCCGTCGGCTTTCAGCGTGTCGAACGCGTGGTCGATTTCGGCGAGCGTGCCGTCGACGTCGGGCAGCGGCAGCGTCGCGAAGTTGCCGAAGCGGGTCGGCCATTTCGCGACGAGGCTGGCGACGTATTCGTTCACCTGGCGCGCCATGTCACGCTTGGCCTGGCCGTTCCAGCCCTGTACACCTGGCGCGGTCAACGACAGCACGCCGGTCTGGATCTCCAGCGAATCCATGAACGCGATGGCGCTTTCCGGGCTCCAGTTGGGGCTGCCCCAGCCGGACGGGTCGCCGCCGTGGGCGGGCAGCGCGTCGGCCCAGAACGGCGGGACGACATGCTGGTGAACATCGATGCGGTTGCGGTCGGACATGATGCGGCTCCTGTGAAAGTGCGCTGCGGTGCAACGTCTGATCGTCAGGATGCGCGCGCTTGATTTTTCAATCCAATAGATTAAATTTCGAGATTGATCGTTTTGAGTGATTAATCGACCCCATGGATCTTCGTCATTTGCGCTACTTTCTCGCGGTTGCCGAGGAAGGGCATTTCGGTCGCGCGGCGGAGCGACTGCATATCGTGCAGCCCGCGTTGAGCCAGCAGATCCGCGCACTCGAGGAGGAACTGGGCACGCCGCTGTTCGAGCGCAGCACGCGCAAGGTCGCGCTGACGGATGCCGGCCGGCTGCTGGTGATCGAGGCGCAGCGCACGCTCGAGCAGGCCGTGCGCGCGAAGACGCTGGTCCAGCGCGCGGCGCGCGGCGAGACGGGCATCGTGCGGATCGGTTTCGTCGGGAATGCGGTCGCGACGGGGCGGCTGTCCCATGATCTGACCGAGTTTCATGCGACCTGGCCGGGCGTGGTGCTCGACCTGCACGAAATGGCGCCGGCCGCGCAGCAGGACGCGATTCTCGCGGGCCGGCTCGACATCGGCTATTGCCCGGCGTTCGGCGTGGCCTTCGACGCGAAACTGGCCGTGCGGACGGTCGGCAGCTGGTCATGGGAAGTCGTGATGAGCGATCGGCATCCGTTCGCGAAGCGGCGCTCGGTGAGCGTTGCCGCGCTCGCGGACGAACCGTTCATCCTGTATGCGGCCGACGGCGACGACGAAGGGCAACTGGCGATCCTGCGCCAGGTGCTCGGGCGCGAGCCGCGCATCGCGCACCAGGTGAGCAGCACGCTGTCGGTGCTGGCGCTGACGGGTGCGGGCCTGGGCGTGTCGATCGTGCCGGCGCCGCTCAGCCGGATCGCGGCGCCGAACGTCGTGTACCGGAAACTGGCTGGCGATACGCCGCGATCGGAACTCGTCGCGCTTAGCCGGATCGGCGCGGAATGGGGGGCGGTACAGCAGTACCTGGCGATGCTGGGCGAGCGCGCCGCATAGGCGTGGCGGCGCGCGCGGGGCTTACTCCTCGTCCATCAACCGGACCTTGACCCGCTTGCCCTTGATCTTCCCTGCATTGAGCTTGCGCAGCGCGTCGTGCGCGACGCCGCGCTCGATCGCGACATAGGTCGAGAACTCGGTCACGTTGATCTTGCCGATCTGCTTGCCGTCGAACCCGGCGTCGCCGGTCAGCGCGCCGAGCACGTCGCCCGGGCGGATCTTGTCCTTGCGCCCGCCGAGGATCTGCAGCGTTTCCATCGGCGGCAGCAGCGTGTCGTTGCCGGCCGGCGTCAGCTCGGCGAGCGGATGCCATTCGACTTCGCGCTTCTGCGCCTGTTCGATCCCGCCGACGCGGCCCATCTCGTCCATGCTCGCGAGGCTCAGCGCCCAGCCGTCCTGGTCCGCGCGTCCGGTGCGGCCGATGCGGTGCACGTGTACTTCGGGGTCGGGCGTCACGTCGACGTTGATCACGGCTTCGAGCTGCGCGATGTCGAGCCCGCGCGCGGCGACGTCGGTCGCCACCAGCACCGAGCAGCTGCGGTTCGCGAACTGGATCAATACCTGGTCGCGTTCGCGCTGGTCGAGCTCGCCGTGCAGCGCGAGCGCGTGGAAGCCCTGCGCATGCAGCACGTCGAGCAGGTCGCGGCACTGCTGCTTCGTGTTGCAGAACGCGATCGTGCTCACCGGCCGGAAGTGGTTCAGCAACTGGCCGACCGCGTGCAGCCGCTCGTTCTCGGTCACTTCATAGAAGCGCTGGCGGATCTTGCTGTCGTCATGGCGCTCCTGGAGCTTGATTTCCTTCGGGTTGCGCAGGAACTGCTGGCTCAGCTTCGCGATGCCGTCCGGATAGGTCGCGGAGAACAGCAGCGTCTGGCGCGTCGTCGGGCACATCCGCGCGACCTTCGCGATGTCGTCGAAGAAGCCCATGTCGAGCATCCGGTCGGCTTCGTCGAGCACCAGCGTGCTCAGCGCGTCGAGCTTCAGGTTGCCGCGGTCGAGGTGATCCATGATGCGGCCCGGCGTGCCGACGACGATGTGCGCGCCGTGTTCGAGGCTCTGCGCCTGCGGGCGCATCGGCGTGCCGCCGCACAGCGTCAGCACCTTCACGTTCTCCTCGGCGCGCGCGAGGCGGCGCACTTCCTGCGCGACCTGGTCGGCAAGCTCGCGCGTCGGGCACAGGATCATCGCCTGCACGTCGAAGCTGCGCGTGTCGAGGCGCGCCAGCAGCGCGAGCGAGAACGCGGCGGTCTTGCCGCTGCCCGTCTTAGCCTGCGCGATCAGGTCCTGGCCGGCCAGCGCGATCGGCAGGCTCGCGGCCTGGATCGGCGTCATGTCGACATAGCCGAGCTGCGCGAGGTTCGCGAGCGCGGCGGGCGTCAGCGGCAGCGCGCTGAAGGGCGTGGCGGTCGGTTGTGTCATTCGAGGTCTCCGAGGTAAGGCTTGCCTTCCAGCTGTTCGTAGGCGACGTTGCCTTCATCGTCCTCGAAGCGCTCGAGGTAGTTGCGCGCGCCGCACAGCGGACAGCGGAACAGCAGCCCCTGGCCTTCGTCCTTGATGACGACGTCGGACGTTTCCCACTGCGTGCCGCAGCTCTGGTTTCGGCAAGTAAACACGGTCTTTCTCCAGCTGAATTCGGTTGATGGCGCGCCCGGGCGGGCGCGGCAACGGCGGGCGGCGCTCGCGCGGCTCGGGCGCGGGCCGCGCCGGCCGTCGCTTGGATGGCGTCGATGCGGATGATGGATCGGGCGGCGACAGGGTCGCGCGTGCCGCAATTCTAGCGGATGCGGGCGAGTGGCACGGCATATCCGACCTGTGCGCACCAAGAAAAACGGCCACCCCGGAGGGCGGCCGTGCCGTGCGGCGCAGTTGCTGCGATGCTTACAGCGCCATGTCGGCCGATGCCTTCGCCGGGCGGGCCGGCGCGTTGCTGGCCGGCTGCGACGGCACGGTGACGTCGATCTTCGGCGGCGGCGACAGTTGCAGCACGTCGCTCGTGTAGGTCCATTCCTCGACGACCTTCGCCGGGCTGTCGTTCAACTTCGTGCCGTAGCTCGGCACGATCTGGCGGATCTTCTGCTGCCACTCGGGCGTCGCGACCTTGTCCTTGAACACCTTCTTCATCAGGTTCAGCATGATCGGCGCGGCCGTCGACGCGCCCGGCGATGCGCCGAGCAGGCCCGCGATGCTGCCGTCCTGCGAGCTGACGATCTCGGTGCCGAGCTTCAGCACGCCGCCCTTGACCGGGTCGCGCTTGATGATCTGCACGCGCTGGCCGGCCTGCCACAGGCGCCAGTCTTCCTTCTTCGCGTTCGGGAAGTATTCCTTCAGCGCGTTGAAGCGATCGTCGTCGGACAGCATCAGCTGGCCGGCGAGGTACTGGACCAGCGGGAATTCGTCGACGCCCACGCGCATCATCGGCGCGACGTTGTGCAGGTTGGTGCTCTTGGCGAGGTCGAAGTACGAACCGTTCTTCAGGAACTTGGTCGAGAACGTCGCGAACGGCCCGAACAGGATGATCTTCTTGCCGTCGATGATCCGCGTGTCGAGGTGCGGCACCGACATCGGCGGCGAGCCGACCGACGCCTTGCCGTACGCCTTCGCGAGGTGCTGCTTCACGACGTCGGGGTTGTCGGTCACGAGGAACGAGCCGCCGACCGGGAACGCGCCGTAGTCCTTCGCTTCGGGGATGCCCGATGCCTGCAGCAGGTGCAGCGCACCGCCGCCCGCGCCGATGAACACGAACTTCGCGTCGACGGATTGCGGCGGTTCATCCGAGTGCAGCTTGACCCACGACACGTGCCACGTGCCGTCGGCATTGCGCGTGATCTCGCGCACTTCGCTCGACAGCGACAGCGTGAAGTTCGGTTGCGTCTTCAGGTAGCCGACGAACTGGCGCGTGATCTCGCCGAAGTTCACGTCGGTGCCGATCGGCGTCCACGTCGCCGCGACCTTCTGGTTGCGGTCGCGGCCTTCCATCATCAGCGGCACCCACTGCTTGATCTGGTCGTAGTCTTCCGAATACTGCATCCCGCGGAACAGCGGGCTCGCCTGCAGCGCTTCATAGCGCTTCTTCAGGAAGCGGACGTTGTCGTCGCCCCATACGAAGCTCATGTGCGGCGTCGAGTTGATGAACGAATGCGGGTTCTTCAGCACGCCTTGCTTGACCTGCCATGCCCAGAACTGGCGCGAGATCTGGAACGACTCGTTGATCTCGATCGCCTTGGAGATGTCGATCTTGCCGTCCGCCTTCTCCGGCGTGTAGTTCAGCTCGGCGAGCGCCGAGTGGCCGGTGCCGGCGTTGTTCCAGCCGTTCGAGCTTTCGAGCGCGACGCCGTCGAGGCGTTCGACCATCGTCATCGACCAGTCGGGCTGGAGTTCGTGCAGCCAGACGCCGAGCGTCGAGCTCATGATGCCGCCGCCCACCAGCAGGACGTCGACCTTTTTCGTATCGGCGGCGTGCGCGGACGATGTCGCGACGAACAGCGCGAGCGCCGACAGTATTACCCGTAACGTTTTGATCACAGCAGATCCCTTTTTCAACTTGGATGCATCGGTTTGCCATGCCGCCCGGCGTGCGTTTCCATTGCGCAGAAACACGGATCCGGAGATCCGGACCGCGAATCCGGAATTCCGGATCGGCGCTGTGCGCCGTTGCATTTGCGCACGCGAAGCCGTTCGGAAGGACACCTTCGGATCGGCCTCCCGCAGGCAGGCAAGCGCCTGCGTCGCGAGGGTGCGCAACGCGCCCGGGCCCTTGTGGCAAGCCTCGGCGGAAAGCGCTTCAGGCTGCGTGGAAAGGAGCCGCGCGCGACGCGTTTTTGCGGGGGCGGGGTGGCAAGGGGCGCGTAATATAACCGAACTCGGACAACGTGTCGCAGACGCCGAATGCCCCTGTTTTCGTGGGGTTTTTTGAGTGTCCGGGTTTCCGGAATGGCGGTGCGCGGCGCGGGAAAACCGGCGGGAGTCAGGGCGGCGAAACATGCACGGTGGGCACACCGCGCGTAGCGTCGGTACCGCATGGCGTCGCGGCGTTGCACCGCGACCCGTTCACGTCAAATCACTTCACTTCGCGCCGCCGTTTCGGCAGAACTGCTCGTAGACCTGCGCCGAATTCGCGAAGCCATGCGCTTTCGCGAGTTCCCACGGACGCTCGCATTGCTGCGTGCGTTCGCACCATGCGTAGCCGGCCGAGCCGATGCAGCCGTGTGCATCGCGATCGCCGCCGACCATCGGCGGGGTCGCTTGCGCGGCGGTATCCGCCGGTGCTGGCGCACTGGCCGGTGCGGACGATTGCGCCGCACAGGCGCTCAACGCGAATGCGCAAGCGATCGCGGCGGCCAACGACGCGGAGGGAAGGTAACGTTTCATCGGGTAGCGCTCCATGGGATGACGAACGACAGCGGATGCCCGTGCGCGGGCGCATGAACTCGGCAACGATCACGCGTCCGGCACTGGCACGCGCGACGAGAACTTCACCTCGCGCAACGCGAGGCTCGACTGGATCGACGACACGCCGGCCTGCTTTCTCAGCACGCGCTCGACGAATTCAGCATACGCATCGAGATCGGCCGCGACGACCTGCAGGATGTAGTCGGCCGCGCCGGTGATCTTGTGGCACGACGTGACCTCGTCGTGACGCCGCATCACCTCCTCGAAGTGATCCGAGTCCTGGTCCGAATGCATGTTGAACGTGACCTGCACGAACGCGAACACGTTCATGCCGAGCGCGCGCCGGTCGAGGTTCGCCTGGTAGCCGGTGATCACGTGCTCGTCCTCGAGCCGCTTGCGGCGGCGCCAGCACGGCGTGACGCTCAGCGACAGCTTCTCGCCGAGCGTCGCGTTCGACAGCGCGCCGTCTTCCTGCAGCAGGCGGAGCATCGCGCGGTCGACACCGTCCAGTTCAACTGAAGCGCGATTTTTGCTCATATCCGGTGTCCTGTAGGCAGATTTCTCAAAATTGTACGAAACGAAGAGGTGGAAAGCAAAGTTATTGCCGGCCGGCGTCAATAAACTGTTGCCACCCCTTTCCCCTAGTCACCCCTGCAACGGTCAACCATGCTCACGGTCTACAGCAGCGATCACCACCTGCATCGCGGCGTCGAACTGAAGGACGGCGCGATCACCGAGTCGTTCGAAAACCCCCTTCGTGCCGAAACGGTGCTGGCGCAGGTCCGCGCGGCCGGCCTCGGCGACGTGATCGCGCCACGCGCGTTCGACCGCGCGAGCTACGCCGGCGCGCACAGCCGGCGCTACGTCGACTTCCTCGCCGGTGCGTGGGACGAATGGACGGCGACCGGCCGCACCTGCCAGGCGCTGCCGCTCGTGTGGCCGGTGCGCGCGATGCCGGCCTCGGCGATGCTGCCCGACTTCATCGACGGCAAGCTCGGCTTCTTCGCGATGGATGCCGGCGCGCCGATCAACGCGGGCACGTGGGACGCGGTAAGCGCGAGCGCGAACTCGGCGCTCACGGGCGCCGACCTGCTGTCGGGCGGCGGTGCGCGCGCGGCGTTCGCGCTGTGCCGCCCGCCCGGCCATCACGCGGGCCGCGAGTACATGGGCGGTTACTGCTACCTGAACAACGCGGCGATCGCGGCGCAGCACGGCATCGCAAGCGGTGCCGCGCGCGTCGCGGTGCTCGACGTCGATTTCCACCACGGCAACGGCACGCAGGACATCTTCTACGAGCGGCCGGACGTGCTGTTCGCGTCGCTGCACGGCGAGCCGCCGGTGTCGTATCCGTACTTCTCCGGCTATGCGGACGAACGCGGCGCGGGGGCCGGCGAAGGCTTCAACCTGAACCTGCCGCTGCCGAAGGGCACGCAGTGGGACACCTACTCGGAGGCGCTCGGCCAGGCTACTGCCGCGATCGCGAAGCACGCGCCCGACCTGCTCGTCGTGTCGCTCGGTGTCGACACGTTCGAGCATGACCCCATCAGCCATTTCAAGCTGCGTTCGCCCGACTACCTGCGGATCGGCGAATCGCTCGCGCGCCTGAACCTGCCGACGCTGTTCGTGATGGAAGGCGGCTACATGGTCGACGAGATCGGTATCAACGCGGTGAACGTATTGCTGGGTTTCGAAGGGCGCGCGTAAGCGCACGGCAAGCCTTTCGACGAACGACGGATCTGAACACGAACGAAGCGCGACAAGGACGGAGACAACCATGAATCGACATCACAAGACGGCACTTGCCACCGCGGCTGCATTGACGTGCGCGCTGTCCGCCTGGCCTGCACACGCGGACGATATCGTGCGCATCGGGCACGTCGCGCCGCTGACCGGCGCGATCGCGCACCTCGGCAAGGACAGCGAGAACGGCGCGCGCCTCGCGGTCGAGGAAATCAACGCGAAGGGGCTGACGATCGGCGGCAAGAAGGTCACGCTGCAGCTCGACGCGCAGGACGACGCGGGCGATCCGCGCACCGCGACGCAGGTTGCGCAGCGGCTCGTCGACGACAAGGTCGTCGGCGTCGTCGGCCATCACAACTCGGGCACGTCGATTCCGGCGTCGCGCGTGTATCGCGATGGCGGCGTCGTACAGATTTCGCAGGCCGCGACCAACCCGACGTACACGCAGCAGGGCTTCAAGACGACCTATCGCGTCGTCGCGACCGATGCGCAGCAGGGTCCGGCGCTCGCGATGTACGCGGCGAAGAACATGGGCATCAAGACGGTCGCCGTGGTCGACGATTCGACCGCGTACGGGCAGGGCCTTGCAACCGAGTTCGAGAAGGCCGCGAAATCGGCCGGGATGAAGGTCGTGTCGCGCGACGCGACGAACGACAAGGCGATCGATTTCCGCGCGATCCTCACGAAGATCAAGGGCGAGAACCCGGACGCGATCATGTACGGTGGAATGGACGCGACGGGCGGCCCGCTCGCGAAGCAGGCGCGCCAGCTCGGCATGCGCGCGAAGATCCTCGCGGGCGACGGCGTGTGCTCGACCGACCTGCCGAAGCTCGCGGGCCCGGCGTCGGACAACGTCGTGTGCTCCGAGGCCGGCATCGCGCTCGAGAAGATGCCGGGCGGTGCGGCGTTCGCGAAACGCTATGAAGCGCGTTATCACCAGCCGATGCAGGTGTATGCGCCGTTCTCGTACGACGCCGTCTACATCATCGTCGACGCGATGAAGCGCGCGAATTCGACCGACCAGGCGAAGGTGCTGGCCGCGATGCCGGCCACCGACTATCGCGGCGTGATCGGCGAAACGAGCTTCACGCCGCAGGGCGACCTGAAGCACGGTGCGATCTCGGTGTTCACGTACAAGAGCGGCAAGAAGGCGCTGCTCGATATCGTCAAGATGTGACCGACGTGGCGCGACGCACGCGGGCGACCCGCATCGGGAACGGTACGGCAGGCGCGTGACGGATTCACGTCGTGTCGCGTCGCGTGCCGTTCCCGGCCTGCCGTCTGGCGTCAGGGCAACAGCACGGTGTCGACCACGTGGATGACGCCATTGGATTGCATGACGTCGCCGATCGTCACGTGCGCGACATTTCCCTTGTCGTCGGTGATGGCCCAGCCCCGTGCGTCCTTGCTGACTATCAGCGGATCGCCCTCGACCGTCTTCAGCGTCGCTTTGCCGCCGCCTTGGTCGACCGCCATCGCCAGATCGTGCGCGGTGATGCGTCCGGGGACGACGTGATAGGTCAGCACCTTGACCAGCGTTGCCTTGTTCTCCGGCTTCAGCAAGGTTTGCACCGTGCCGGACGGCAGCGCGGCGAATGCCTCGTTGGTCGGTGCGAAGACCGTGAACGGCCCCTTGCCCGACAGCGTATCGACGAGCCCGCCGGCCTTCACGGCCGCGACCAGCGTCGTGTGATCATTCGAGTTCACCGCGTTCTCGATGATGTTCTTCGACGGATACATGGCGGCGCCGCCGACCTCCACGGTTTTGTCGCCGGACATCGAACCTGCCATCGCGGCGGGCGCGGTGGCGCCTAGCGCGATCGCGAGGGCAAGCAGCGTGGCGGCCATGCTCGACTTGTTGCGGAATTCCATTTGCGTTCTCCCGAAAGATCGATGCTTCCGGCTGGAAGCAAACGGAGATACGCGTGGAACGGGGCGGCGGATGCATCCGTGACAGAGATACTACGAGCCGCGACGGCGGCTCGCCCGGCAGACCCGCTCATGCGCCGCCGACGGCGCCCTGTGCCAGCACCGGCCCGGTCGGCTGCCCGGTCGGCGAACCGCCATGCGGTTCCAGCGACACGGCGAGTACCGCGCGAGCGTTCAGCGACAAGAGCGCCGCGCGCGGCAACGGCACGACGGTCGGCCGGTCGGCGGCGATCAGGCCGAGGGACGCGGGCCGTCCATCCGGCGTAATCAGCCACAGTTCCGTCGAGCGATCGGCCGCGACCGGCGTATCGCTCGACGGCACGATCACCATGCGCGCGCGCTCGACGTCGACGGTCACGGTCCAACCGGCGCCGCCGCCGTTCCGTACGAGGCTTGCCACCTTGTACGCGTCCTGGCCGGGCCCGGCGGCGGTTTGCTCGCGGACAGGCAGAACGGCCAGCACGGCGAGCGCAAGCGCCGCGACGCTCGAACCGATACCGATCCAGCGCCACCCGCTCAGGTTGTTCCAGAAGCTGATGCGCGGCCGGGACGGCGTGGCGAGCACGAATCCCAGGTCGGACTGGATGCGCTTCCAGACGTGCGGCGCGGGCTCGATCGCGACGATGTCGTCGTTCAGCGGCATCAGGTGGTTTTGCCAGCGCAGGACGCTCGCGGCCAGTTGCGGATCGAGATGCATCGCCTGCTCGATTCGCCTGCGCTCCGTGCCGTCGAGTACGCCCAGCACGTATTCGGCACAACGGATGTCGTTCGGGCTGGAGAGTGGGGTATTCATCGTTCGAGGCATGCCTTGAGTTGGATCAAACTGCGCCGAATCCAGCTTTTCAGGGTGCCGAGCGGCACGCGCAGGTGTTCGGCCAGTTCCGCATAGGTCGCCCCCGCGAAGAACGCTTCGCGCACGACGCTACCCTGTGCGGCCGGCAGGTTTTCCAGACAGTACTCCAGCCGGCGCCTCGCCTCGCTGTGCTCGGCGACCGCGGCGGGCGACGGCTGCTCGTCGGCGGTCTCTTCCATCGTCGACTCGTCGACCGGGGCTTCACGATGGCGCCGCAGCCGGTCGATCGCCCGGTTGCGCGCGATGGCCCCGAGCCAGGTGATCGCGCTGGCCAGCGCCGGATCGAACGTCGCCGCCCGGCGCCATACCGTGACATAGACGTCCTGCAGCACCTCCTCGGCTTCACCGCGATCTCGCAGGATCGTCAGGCATACGCCGAACAGCTTCGCGGAGGTCCGGCGGTAAAGGATGCCGAACGCGTCCTGATCGCCGGCGGCGACGTCGAGAAGGAACTGGTTCAGTTCCTCGCGGCGACGGCGCTCGGATTCGCTGGTCGGCCGACTGCCGTCGAACGCAGGGTTGCCTCTCGTGTGCACGGTGTCCCCAAGTCGGTTGTCTGAAGAATCCGGGGTGATATCTGATGCGTGAGCCATCGTATCCTGATCCCTTTCGCGTTGGGGCGGGCACGCGGCCACGATCTCGGGGCCCGCCGATTCAGCATTTACGTGCCGGGCGAGTATCCGGATGCATGAATGGCGAAAAAAATATGCGAGCTCGCGGCTTGGCGTCGCGCCGCGTCCAGTGGACCAGAAGGATCTGGTCGCCGCGTCGGCAGAGGATGGTCGCGCGTGCGTTCATTTCGGTTTCCTGGTTGGATGCCGACGCGTCGAGGCAGCAGGCAAAAAAAAGCCGCCCTCGAAGGGCGGCAGGGAGCGGAGAGGTTCGCTACAGGGTGCGGGATGGGATGACCGTTTCGTCCGGCATGACCATTGTCGCGACGTGACATCGCGCAGTGAATCAGACGGGTCTGATTTGCAGGCGGACCGAGCAGGAAATCGGAGCGGAACCCATGTGTGCCGCGGCGTGGCGTTCGATGTCGCGGCCGTGCTGGCGTTGAAGGCCGGGCGCATCCGCTGCCGGCCGGTTACTGTTTTCGGGCGCGCCGCGCGTGATGTGCGGCGCCACGCCCGGACGTCTTACGATGTATGCACGCGCGAGCCGCTACGTTGCGACTCCGCATCGTGCACGATATGCAACTCGCGCGTGCGGATCGGCAGCGCGCAATTCGCGTCGGCGAGCGTCTTGCGCACCTGGCGCGCAAGGCGCCAGCGCATCGCCCAGAACTTGTCGGTGTGCGTCCAAACGCGCATGTTCGCGATGGCCGTGCTGTCGTCGAAGCGCATCACCATCACGTCCGGTGCGGGATCCCGCAGCACGTCGGGGTCGGCCACGGCCAGCGCCCGCAGCGCGTCGAGCGCGCGATCGATATCGTCGTGCACCGACACTTCCACTTCGAGATCGAGGCGGCGCGTCGGATTGCGCGTGTAGTTGCGCAGCGAGCTGCCCCACAGCGCACTGTTCGGCACGTACTCGCAGATGCCGTCCGGCTTCGTGAGTCGCGTCATGAAGAGCCCGACTTCGTCGACCGTGCCGGCGACGCCCGTGCCGCCGTCGATGTAGTCGCCGACCTTGAACGGCCGCAGCAGCAGAAGCATGATGCCGGCCGCGATGTTCTGCATCGTGCCCTGCAGCGCGAGCCCGATCGCAAGACCGGCCGCGCCGAGCACCGCGATGAGGCTCGCGGTTTCGATGCCGAGCTGCGACAGCGCGCCGACGATCGCGACGATCCGGATGCCCCACACGGCGACGTCGCAGAGGATCGGCCGCAGCGTGTCGTCGACGCGCTCCTTGTTCGCAAGCAGCCGGTTCAGCCAGTTGCCGATGCGTTTGGACAGCCACCAGCCGGCGAAGAGCAGCGCCAGTGCGGCGCACAGCCTGAGGGAAAGGGTGGACAGCGCGTTCCACAGGAACGTCCAGCGTTCCGGGTGCAGTTGATCGAGAAACATGACGGGATTCCGGTTGGGTGACAGGTTGCGCGATACGCGACGGTCCCGCCGCGTTCGGGCAGGCACGGGTTCGCGCGCAGGCAGCCTTCGACTGCAAACGTCATGCGATGGTTCGCGCGAATGCATGCATGCGGGTCGTGCGCGGTCAGCGAGTGGGCGCCGTCGGCAGCACCGGGACGGCCACCGGCCCGCATCTGCACTTCGAGGTACGCAGGCATGCCCGCCTCGTGGATCCGATCGCGCTGGTGCAGACGGCCAAGGCGGCGAAGCTGAAGGGCGAGCAGCGTGTCGCGTTCAACCGCGTGGCGCGGGAGGCGCGCACGCAACTCGCTTCGGCCACGTGGACGCTACCGGTTGCGATGTCGAAGCCTTCAGCGTCGCAGGCGGGCTGATCGTTAGCCGGACGCCGGTTTTCACGGCCGGCATTGCGTTATCGAGCACACTCGTTGTATGTCGCGGTGGCGTCGCTATCCGGAATGCGCGTGCGTTTGAATGACAGGTCATCGTGCGAAGCAGCATCACTGAATGGCGTGCGGCACGTGCGCCGCCAATCATTCATCGAATTGCGTCAGATTTTCCGATTGCTTCGGAATGCGGTGCGATCTCCTTCAACGCGTTGAGCAAAGCCGGCAATTTCAACCGGCAATTCGTTTGATCCGGCTATGGCGCCCGCCACGCCTTCGTATGCTGCACAGCGGCAATTCCGCTTTCTTTATTTCCCGATCCGAAATTAATCGCAATGTGATTGCCGATATCACGCCATCGGATCTTGCGATTATTTCAAGGCAGGTGATATAACCCGTTTCACGCACCGGTTTGCTGCAATAACGTCACCAATAAAAGCGAGCGGAACGATGAAAAGAAAGACGCGGAACCTGGGTTTGGGTGGGATGGCGATCCTGACCGGCGCGATGCCGGTGGGCGCCTATGCGGCATGCTCGGCCACCGCGCCGGGCAGCGGAACGACGGTCACGTGTTCCGGCGCGAATGCGCCGTCGGTCGTGGCCGCGGCCGGCAGCACCAATGTGACGATCAATCTCGATTCGACCGTCACGGGCAGCTATGTGCTGACGTCCACACCGACACCGTTCTCCGTCGATACGTCGAGCGCGATTACCAACAACGGCAACCTGTCGATGTCCGGCAACGGCACGGGCGTCGCGAACCGCGGTGCGGTGCTGCTCGGCGTGAACAGCGGCAACACGCTCACCAACGGTGCGACCGGCGTGATTTCGACGACGGGCCAGTACAACGACGGGATGGCCGCGAACGGCAACAACAACACGCTCGTCAACAACGGCTCGATCACGACCACCGGCAACAATTCCTACGGGATGACGGCCGCGTGGGGGCAGAGCAACCCCGGCGCGTCGGGCAACCAGATCGTCAACACGGGCACCGTGACGACGTCCGGCAACAATGCGCGCGCCGCGTCGCTGCTCGGCGGCAGCGGCACGATCACCAACAGCGGCACGCTGACGTCGAACGGCCGCGATGCGCCGGCCGTCTACATGCAGGGCAACAACGACACACTGGTCAACAGCGGCACGATCCAGACGACCGGCACTGCGACGAGCGGCGGCAGCGTCGACGCGGTCGTGTCGAACACGCTCGGCAGCTCGTTCACCGCGACGATCACGAACCAGGCCGGCGGCAAGATCATCAGCAACAACGGGATCGGCGTGCGCTCGACCAATGGCGCGACCACGATCACCAATGCCGGGCTGATCCAGGGGGGCGGCGGCACCGCGATCCAGGGCGGCAACGGCAACGTTACGCTGATCCTGCAGACGGGCTCGCAGATCGTCGGCACTGCGAACGGCGGCGCGGGCACCAACACGGTGACGCTGCAGGGCACGGGCACGGCGTCGAATGCGTTCACGAACTTCCAGAGCCTGACGATGGCCGGCACCGACTGGACGTGGGCCGGCACCGGTACGTTCTCGACCGCGCTCGTGCAGAGCGGCACGTTGAACCTCACCGGCACGCTCGGCACGACGACGGCGTCGGTTGTCGCGACGGTCAACGCGGGCGCGACGCTGCAGGCGAATGCGTCGAACCTGCCGCTGTCCGTCACCGACAACGGGCTCGTGCGTTTTCAGCAGGACAGCGCGGGTACGTACACGGGCGCGATCAGCGGTTCGGGCGCGGTGGAGAAAACCGGCGCGGGCACGCTGACGGTCACGCCTTCTTCTGCCGGCGGCAACACGTATTCGGGCGGCACGACGATCACGCAAGGTACGCTGTCGGTCGCCGCCGACAACGCGCTCGGTGTGGCGTCGGGCAGCTTGACGTTCAACGGTGGCACGTTGCAGCTTGGCAGTTCGTTCAACCTCGCATCGAGCCGCGCGGTGTCGATCACGGCGAACAACGGCACGATCGACACGCAGAGCTTCAACTCGATGCTGACGCAAGGCATCACGGGCGCGGGATCGCTGACGAAGCTCGGTAGCGGCTCGCTGACGCTGAACGGGGCGAACAGCTATGCGGGCGGCACGAACGTCAATGCGGGCACCGTGATCGTCGGCGACGGCACGAGCGCCTCGGCCGCGCTGGGCGGCGGCGGGCCGGTGACGGTGGCATCGGGCGCGACGCTTGGCGGCTACGGCAGCGTGACGGGCAATCTGACGAACAACGGCACAATCTCGGTGGCCAACGCACTGGCGAGCCTCGCGAGCGGCACAACCGGCAATTTCCAGATCAACGGCAACTTGACCAACGCGGGGCTCGTGCAACTCGGCGGCAGCGGCATCGGCAACACACTAACGGTCGCAGGCAACTACGTCGGCCAGAACGCGACGATCGCGATGAACACGTTCCTGGGTGGCGACGGCGCGGCATCCGACAAACTGGTTGTCAGCGGCGGCACCGCAAGTGGATCGAGCACGCTGAAGGTGACGAACGTCGGCGGCCCAGGCGCGCAGACGACAGGCGACGGCATCCAGGTCGTGCAGGCGACAAATGGCGCGACCACGAGCGCCGGCGCGTTCGCGCTGTCCGGCGGGACGGTGAGCGCGGGCGCCTATACGTACTTCCTCGCGAAAGGTGGTGCGGCGAACGGCACCGGCGACAGCTGGTACCTGCGCAACACGGTGCCACCGAAACCGCAGCCGCCCGTGGTCGAGCCCGGCCAGCCGACGCCGCCGACTGAGCCGCCGATCACGCCGGCCGAAGGCACGCCGGAATCGATCGTCGATGCGGTCGACCATGCGGGTTCGGGCGGCAATCCGGAACCGGTCTATCGCCCCGAAGTGCCGTTGTACGCGGAAGCGCCGGCCGTCGCGCGCCAGCTCGGCCTGCTGCAGATCGACACATTCCATGACCGGCAGGGCGAACAGGGCCTGCTCGCCGAGAACGGTTCGATACCTGCGTCATGGGCACGCGTGTGGGGCGGCAACAGCAACATCAAGCAGAAGGGCGACGTGACGCCGTCGTTCGACGGCACGGTGTGGGGGATGCAGGTCGGGCAGGATCTGTACGCCGATACCACCGCCAGCGGCCATCGCAACCACTACGGCTTTTTCCTCGGCTTCTCGCGCGCGGTCGGCGACGTGAACGGCTTCGCACTCGCGCAGCAGGACATGGGCGTCGGCACGCTGCAGGTCAATGCGTATAACCTGGGCGGCTACTGGACCCACATCGGCCCGGGCGGCTGGTACACGGATGCGGTCGTGATGGGCAGTGCACTCACGGTGCGCACGCATTCGAACGACAACGTGAGCGGCTCGACGAACGGCAACGCGTTCACCGGTTCGGTCGAAGCGGGCTTCCCGATCGCGCTCGGTTACGGGCTGACGCTGGAGCCGCAGGCGCAACTGGTGTGGCAGTACCTGTCGCTGGACAAGTTCAACGACGGCGTGTCGGATGTCACGTGGAACAACGGCAACACGTTCCTCGGCCGGATCGGCGCTCGCCTGCAATACGCGTTCGATTCGAACGGAGTGAGCTGGAAGCCGTACCTGCGCGTGAACGTGCTGCGCTCGTTCGGCAGCGACGACAAGACGACGTTCGGCGGCGCGACGACGATCGGCACGCAGGTCGGGCAGACGGCCGGGCAGATCGGCGCGGGGCTTGTCGCGCAGCTGACGAAGCGCGGCAGCGTGTATGCGACGGTCAGCTACCTGACGAATCTCGGCGGCGAGCACCAGCGCACGATCACCGGGAATGCGGGTGTGCGGTGGGCGTGGTGATTGAAAGGGTAACGATGCGTTGATCGACCGGCCGCGGCACGGATCGTCGCGGCCGACCGGTTCAGTCCACTCAGGCAGCCTGTTCGACCGGCAACCAGATTTCCAGCACGCCGGCGCCCGTCACCGGATCGTAGTCGCCGCTGTAGCGCTCGAACTCGGGTGCGTCCACCGCCTTGAATCCCGACGTCGGCAGCCAGCCGTTCCAGATGCTGTAGAAGGTCTGGTGCAACGTCGAGATATGCCCGGCGTGTTCGAACACCGCATACCGCTGCGGCGCCAGTTCGACCCAGCGAAACGGCGTGGGCAGCCGGTCGCGGCTCGTGACTTCCACGCCCGCGATGTATTCGAAGCTGCCATCCGCATCGGGGTTGCAGCACACGCCGTACGTCACGTCGCCGACCTGGCCGGGAAGGGTGCCGATGTATGGGATGAACGCTTGCCAGAGCGCCGGAATCCCTTCGTTGGTTTCAAACGTATAGCGGTCGCTCATGCCGGCAATCAGCCGCTTGCCGGCGGTTTCGAAGCGTGACGGCATCACGTCGATGATCTTCAGTTCTTTCATGCGAAGCGGCTCCACAAGAGACAACCCGTCGAGAGTGCGCCGTGCCCGCACGTCCTCGGGTGTCATGCCGAAGAGATCGCGGAAGGCGCGCGTGAACGCCTCATGGGAGCCATAGCCGGCATCGAGCGCCACGTGCAGGATGTCCGGCGCGCCTTGCGCCAGCGCGCGTGCCGCACGCGTGAGCCGCCGCGACCGCACATAGCGCATCACCGGCCAGCCGGTATTCATCGAGAACAGGCGCGAGAAGCCGAAGCGTGACATGTCGCAACCGGCGGAAATCCTGTCGAGCGTCAGTTCCCTGTCCAGTTCGGTTTCGATCAACCAGAGTGCTTTTCCTACCGGGTTCATGGCGTGCCAATGAGGGTGTCGGGCGGACTATAGGGTATCGGCGTCCCGGGCATTTGATCGTTCTTGCACATGCAGGCGGGTTTCGTCGAGAAAAAAAGGAACGGATGCATCGTACTGCGTCACGGGTGACTTTGCCGCCGACCTGCGCTACGCTCGCAACTCCGATACCCCGAGTCGTAATAGCATGTCGTTCATCAGCACCGGCGTCGAGTATGGCCTGCATTGCCTGCTTTACCTTGCCGACACTTCCACGGGCGTGCGCGACGCAAGCGTGCGCGATCTGGCCGAGATGCAGGGCGTGTCCGTCGATTACGCGGCGAAGCTGTTCACGCGTCTCGCGAAGGCCGGCATTGTCGTGTCCAGCGAGGGCATTCGCGGCGGGTTCACGCTGGCGAAACCGGCGCGTGACATCTCCGTGCAGGATGTCGTCGAAGCGATCGACGGCGACAAGCGGCTGTTCGACTGCCGCGAGGTACGCAGCCAGTGCGCGGTATTCGAGGGTGACGCACCGGCATGGGCCACGCGCGGCACGTGTTCGATTCACGCGGTGATGCAGGCGGCGGAGCAGGCGATGCGCGAGGAACTGAAGAAGCAGTCGCTCGCCGATCTCGCCGAGCGTGCGTGGTCGAAAGCGCCGGCCAGTTACGGCCCGAAGGTGGTCGGCTGGTTTGCCGATCGCGCGGCGAGCCGCGGCGGCGAGCGCTGATTCGCGTTCGCATCGAACGACAACGCGCGGTGCGTTCACCGCACCGCGCGCATCTTCGGCGCACGTGCGCCGCTCAGGCCACGACGATCCGCAACGGATCCGCGGCCGTCAGTGCTTCCGCACGATCCGCGCGCGGCGGATAGATCCACTCCGAATTGATCCGGTGCTTCAGTTGCTTCGCTTCCGCCCCCGTCAGTTTCACTTCGCGATCCCACCCTTCCGTATACACCGCGCCCCACGGGCCGAGGTCCAGGCACGTCACGTACTTCGGCTGGCTGTACGGAATCTGCTCGAGACCCAGCAGATCGGCCGCCACGTTGTGCCCGGCCGAACGGCCGAGATTCATTGCGTGCTGGCACGACATCATCGTGTGGTTGCCTGCATCGTCGGTCGCCGCGTACGCGACGTCGCCCGTCGCGTAGACGCCCGGCACGCCGTCGACCGCGAGGTTGCGGTCGACATGCAGGCGGCCCGTCGCATCGCGGCGGCCCGGAATCTGTTCGGTCAGCGTGCTCGCGCGCAGGCCGGCCGTCCAGATCACGGTGCTTGATTCGATCCGTTCGCCGTCGGCCGTCGTGATGCCGCCCGCGTCGACCGATACGACGCCGGAGCCGAGCTTCCACGTCACGCCGAGCGTGCGCAGCGCTTCTTCGATGACGGGGCGCGGGCCTGCGCCCAGATCCGGGCCGATCGCGTCGTTGCGCTCGACGATCACGACCCGCACGTCCGTGTGCTCGCCCAGCGCGGCGCGCAGGCGTGCCGGCATTTCCGCCGCCGTCTCGATGCCCGTGAATCCGCCGCCAGCGACGACGACCGTATTGCGTGCGATGGAAGCCGGCTGCCGCGCCAGATCGCGGATGTGCGCTTCGAGTTCGACGGCTTCGTCGGTCTGGTCGACGCTGAACGTGTGCTCGGCGAGGCCCGGAATCGCCGGGCGGAACAGGCGGCTGCCAGTGGCCAGCACGAGGCGGTCGTAGGCGAGCGTCGATGTCTTGCCGTCGTGAGTTGATACATCAGCGGCCCGGCGCGCGACGTCGATGCGCTCGACCGTGCCCTGGACGAACGTCACACCGACCGCATCGAAGATCTCGCCGAGCGGTGCGCGGAAATTGGCCGGGCCTTCTTCATAAAGGCGCGGACGAACGTGCAGATGCGCGTCGGGCGCCACCACGGTGATCTCGACGTCGGTTCGACCGTGCAGGTCGAGCAGACGCGCTGCGCTCAATGCGCTCCACATGCCGGCAAAGCCGGCCCCGATAACAAGAATTCGCTGTGCCACTGTTCCACTCCGGTTGATTGATGCACGAGGTCGGTAGAACACCGACGTTGCCTCCCGCATCGATGCGCTCCATAACTACGATTCTATGAGTCGTAGTTATGGAGCGCAAGTCCTGTGTTCGGGGTGAGCCTGTGAAAAATCAGGGAGCGACCCGGCGAAAGGCGATGTCGAGAACGGGAAGTGGCATCGACATGAGGGGGATGGACGTGTGGCCGTACAAGCGTTGCGGGCTTGCCGCACGGGATCGGCGGCTTCGATGCGTCACGGCGGCGGGATGCATCGGGACAGGTGGCTGCGCCATGCCAACGCCCATCGCCACGCCAGGCGGCGTGGCGATGATCAACAGGTTGCCGCGACTTAACCGAGCGGCCAGTTCAGAATCGCGATGCCGTCGTTGTAATCCCCATCGCCACCGTCCTCCGACCCGACGAGCCCGAAGTAGGTCTTCTTGAAGATGTCGACCTGACGCGAGCCGATCTTCGACGGCTTGCCGTTCGCGGTCACGACCACGCGCACCTTCCCCTTGCCCGAGTTCACGATCTGCGTGTTCAGGTTCGCGTCCTGCGTGCCGGCACCCTGGAACGTCGCGGCTGGCTTCGTGTTGTCGTCGACGAAGACCTCGATCGTCTGCTGTGCAGACGAATTGACCAGCGCGGTCACGCCGAATGCGATGTTCGGCGGCAGGTTGAAGATGCCGTCGCGTTCGCCGCCGCCGGTCGTCGTGGGATCCGGCTGCGCGGGTTGCGGCGTCGCTTTCGAGAAGTAATTGACCACCGCGCCGACACCGAACTTCGCCGCCGCGCCGGGCAGCACGCCGGGTGCGCCGGCCCACGTTACCGTGCAGGCGACGACTTGCCCTGCCGCATCGGTTTTTACCTTGTTCTGCCAGCTGCCGACATCGAAGCTGTACGGGATCGTCGCGATATCGACGAACACGTCGTACTGCGGCAGTTTCTCGACCAGTTGTGTGGTCATGAACTGACGCATCCGGTCGAGCACGGCCTGGTCGCCGCTGGCTTGTACGGCGGTGGCGTCGTTGCCCGCGAGTTGCAGCAGCGCATACAGGTCGTCATGGGTAAACGGTTGTGACATGTCGTCCTCGTCTGAATGGAATATCTCGCGTCGCGCAGCCGGTGAATGGAGGTCACCGTGCCGCGCGCGGAGCAAAGCGTGGGACTGCCAGAACGATTCGCAATGTGTGGTTGGCCCCGTCGCCATTGCGATGTGTCGTGACTGCCGATCGATCAGTCGAGCGGCCAGTTCAGGAATACGATGCCGTCGTTGTAGTCGTCGTCCGTGCCGTCTTCCGACCCGACGATCCCGAAGTACGATTTCTTGAAGATGTCGACCTGCCGCGAACCGAGCCGCGACGGCTTGCCGTTCACCGTCACGACTACGCGCACGCGCCCCTTGCCAGAGTCGAGCACCTTCGTGCCCAGGTTTTCGTCGTGCGAGCCGGCACCCTTGAACGTGGCGGCCGGTTTCGGGTTGTCGTCGATGTAGATGTCGATCGTCTGTTCGTTCGCCGCGTTCGCGAGCGCGGTGACGCCGAACTTGATGTTGGCCGGGAGGTTGAACGTGCCGTCGCGTTCGCCGCCGCCGCCGATGTTGCCGGCGCCGCCGGTTCCGCTGCCGCCGCCGGTTTCGGCACCCTGATTGCCGCTGCCATGCGACGACGATTGCACGACCGTGTCGCCGATCGCGGAAAGGCTCGCAAACGAATCGATATGGATCGTGCTGCCGCGCACGCTTTTCCATTGGCCTTTCACGAACGTCACGCCGCTCGCGACGTCGATGGCGACGACGAGCGTGAACGGCGAGCGTCCGCTGGTTGCCGGGGCTTTTTCCGAATGGGTGAAGCAGCCTTCGGCGGCGACGCCCTTGTCGGTCGCGATCGCGAAATAGATGCCGGGGTAGTTGTCGCCGGTGGCGTACGGTGTCGGCACGTTGAGCGTGACGAGCAGCTTGCCGTCGCGAATGGTGTCCTTTTCTTTCGTCAGGTCGAGATGCAGGCCGGGAATGTCGACGTAAGCCTCGGACGTGATGACGGGCGCGCTGTTGATCGATGCCGAAAAGATGGGCATGGCGGTCTCCTGAAGGCGATACGGGTTTTGATCGGGGTGCTTCGCGGTTCGACGCGGAACCACCGGGCCGCCTTGCAGGCGGCGGTCCGGCGGTCATCGGTCAATCGGTGGCTGGCCGATCAGCCGATCGGCCACTGGAGCACGACGATGCCGTCGTTGTAGTCGCTGTCGTGGCCGTCTTCCGACACGACGATCCCGAAGTTGACCGTGTACGGCGAACCGTCCGATTTCTTGCCGTTGATTGGCGCGAGGCGCGCATCGGTGGCCGACGGCTTGCCGTTCACCGACACTTCGAAGCGGAGCTTGCCGTTGCCGGAATTGAGCGTGACTTCACGCGTGCCGTCGCGCGTCGTCAGCTTGTGATAGGCGGCCGGTTCCTTGCTGTCGCCGATAAACAGCTTGATGTGTTGCTGCTCGGCGGCATTCGCGAAGAAAATCGCGCGGAAATCGGTATTCGGCGGAATCGAAAATTCGCCGGCACGGTTGGAAGACGTTTGAGAGTCGGCCATGCTTGCCTCCTGAGGAGTGTTGGATAAGGCGTGATCCTTGTCGCGCAAACGTTTGCCGTTTGAAGCGCGACGTACCAAGCATGGCGAAAAATAAATAAAAAAATATTCGAGCGGGAATGGTTATTGTTCAGTAAATCGAAAATCAAGGTTAATCGATTTAATGAAATTGATTTAATGAACTGTTTTTCGATGTATTTGAGAAATTATATCGGCACGCATATCGTTTTATTGAACGATACGTGGCCGTACCGGAGAGGAGAGAGACGGAGGGCGCAGCGGACAATCGGGCTTCGGAGCAGACGCTCGGCGTTCGCATATGGCAGCGTTGTCGTTTCAACATCAGCATCTCGGTCGTGGCCGCGCCCACCGGCCACCGCCGAACGCCCGCACCGAAGCCCGATTGCAAGGGGAAGGCGTGCGGCGACCGGCGAAGAGGATGGACCGACTCACTCCGAACATGAATAGGACCTCACCGGTGCCGCACCCGTGAAGCATATCGACAGGGCGGGGCGCCGCCTATCGGACAGGGCTGATTTCGCGCGCCCGCGCACCGCACGATTTCAGCGGGCCCGGTTGACAGCAGCGTGCACCCTGTGATTTGATTCCGGCCATGCAAGCCGCCCAGTCCCTCTTCTCGCTACGACTACTAGCCCGTTTCTCCGGGCTGGGTCTGCGGCTGCGCGCTTTCCATCTGCTTCTTTCCTGAAGCGCCAGATTTCCCCCGTATCACCGACCTGGCCCCGGTTGTCGACCGGCGCCTGAGTTCGTCTTTTTTCCGTATCGCTCCGCTCCGTCCCGGTCGCTCAACCGCCAAGGCTGCTGTTCGCCGTACCGCTTTGCCGTTGTGCCGTTTCATCGCTGTCACCGCTGCGCGCGCAGCCGGCCTCTCCCGCTGAAGGCCGCCGCGACGTGGTTTCCCGACAAACCGACCGAGGACCGAACACCATGATGCTGAAGAACCCCGCGACGAAGTACCGACCGTTTACGCCCGTCAACCTGCCGAACCGCACGTGGCCGACGCGCACGATCACGCAGGCGCCGATCTGGATGAGCACCGACCTGCGCGACGGCAACCAGTCGCTGTTCGAGCCGATGGACGCCGCGCGCAAGATGCGGATGTTCAAGATGCTGGTCGCGATCGGCTTCAAGGAGATCGAGGTCGCGTTCCCGTCGGCGTCCGAGACCGACTTCAACTTCGTGCGCGAACTGATCGAAGGCGGCCACATTCCCGACGACGTGACGATCGAGGTGCTTACGCAGGCGCGCGACGACCTGATCGAGCGCACGTTCGAGTCGTTGCGCGGCGCGAAGCGCGCGATCGTGCACCTGTACAACGCGACCGCGCCGGAATTCCGCAAGATCGTGTTCGGCCTCGATCGCGACGGCGTGAAGGCACTCGCGGTGAACGCCGCGCGCACGATCAAGCGCTTCGCCGACGCCGCGACCGGCACGCGTTTCACGCTGCAATACAGCCCGGAAACCTTTACGTCGACCGAACTCGATTTCGCAAAGGAAGTCTGCGACGCCGTGTTCGACGTCTGGCAGCCGACGCCGGAGCACAAGGCGATCGTGAACCTGCCTGCTACGGTCGAAGTCGGCACGCCGAACTTCTACGCGGACCAGATCGAATGGATGCACCGCAACCTCGCGCGCCGCGATGCGCTGATCGTGTCCGTGCATCCGCACAACGACCGCGGTACGGCAGTCGCGGCGGCCGAACTCGCGGTGATGGCCGGCGCGGATCGCATCGAAGGCTGCCTGTTCGGCAACGGCGAACGCACGGGTAACGTCGATCTCGTCACGCTTGCGCTGAACCTCTACTCGCAGGGCGTCGATCCGGGTCTCGATTTCTCGCAGATCAACGAAGTCGCGCGCACGTCCGAGGAGTGCACGCAGTTGCCGATCCACCCGCGCCATCCGTATGTCGGCGACCTGGTGTTTACCGCGTTCTCCGGCTCGCACCAGGACGCGATCAAGAAGGGCTTCGCCGTGCAAAAACCCGACGCCGTTTGGGAAATGCCGTATCTGCCGATCGATCCGAGCGATGTCGGCCGCACGTACGACTCGATCATTCGCGTGAACAGCCAGTCGGGTAAGGGCGGCATTGCGTACCTGCTCGAGCAGAGTTATGGCGTCGCGCTGCCGCGCCGCCTGCAGGTCGACTTCAGCGCGGCCGTGCAGCGCCTGACCGACGACAGCGGGCACGAGGTGACGAGCGCACAGATCTGGTCGCTGTTCCAGCAGGAATATGTCGAAGGCGATGCGCCGCTGCGTTACGTCGGCCATGAGCTGACCGAGCGCGACGGCCGCGAGACGATCGTGCTGACCGCGGACGTGCACGGCGAGCGCCGTGTGCTGCGCGGCGAAGGCAACGGCCCGCTCGACGCGCTGATGCACGCGTTGCGCACGCCGCTGCGGATCCAGCACTACGAGGAACGCGCGCTGTCTCAGGGCGCCGATGCGAAAGCGATCGCGATCGCCGAGCTGGCCGGCGCGGGCGTGCGCGGCAGCGCGTTCGGCGTCGGCATCGACGCGAACCTGACGACCGCGTCGATCCGTGCGGTGATCAGCGGCGTTAATCGCGCGTATGCGCGCGCGGACGACGCGGCGCAGGCGACGTTTTTTGCCGCGCAGCCTGCGGTGAAGGCCGTCGCGTAAGCGGCGCGGTGATGAGCGCGGTGATGAGCGAGCCGGCGTGACGCGAGCCTGACAAACCTGACAGGCGATGACTTCGCCTAACGGGCGTATCGTGCAAGCGGCGCGCGCGGGGCCCGTTTTCCCGCGCCCATCACCATGAGGAATGCGTCATGTCGAAGGACGATGCCCTGCGGGGCGATATCAAGGGACAGGCCCAGACGGCGGACCGCCACAACCTGGCGCGGCCGGCCGCGAACGGCGCGCTGTGGGCGCGCGGTCTTACGACGCAGCGCGTCGCCGACCTGTTCAGGACCTTGCCGGGATTGCCGGGGCACTGGATGCAGTTGCAGAACGAGGTCAACGCCGGGAATCGCTATTTCTACGGTGTCCAGAACGGCAGCGTGACGACCGAGGAAGGGAAGGCGCTGATTCGCTGGATCGCCAACGCGGTCGTGAGCGCCGCCGAGCACGCGTCGTTCGATTTCACGCTGCAGCAACTGCGTTTCACGGCCGACATGGGCTGGCTCAAGCTCCAGCGTGTCAACGGGCGCGTGATGGTGTTTTCGCGGCCGTGAACCGCGTGTCGTGCGGCAGGTCGTGCTTCGGGTTCGATGCCGTTCTGTTGGCCGCGTAGGCGCTGCATCGCGCATCGCGGAGTACGCGAGGCGTCGTTGAATGCGCGACTTCCGGCGCGGGAAGGGTTCATCGGCTGACGCAGCCGTTTTGGTTCGCTCCCCGTTCGTGGGTCATTACGTGCTCGCCGCTTCATGTCGAAGCGGCTTTTTATTCTTCCATATTTCGACTATTATCGAAATATGGAAACGAATCAGACCGTCGCCGCGCTGTCGGCACTCGCGCACGAATCCCGCCTCGCCGTGTTCCGCACGCTCGTGCAGGCCGGGCCACCGGGCCTGCCCGCGGGGCAGATCGCCACGCTGCTGGATGTGCCCCCGTCATCGCTGTCCTTTCATCTGAAGGAACTGGCCCATGCCGAGCTCGTCACGAGCCGGCAGGAAGGCCGCTTCGTCATCTACAGCGCGAACTTCGCGACGATGAACGGCCTGCTGGCCTATCTCACGGAGAACTGCTGCGGCGGCAATCCGTGCTCGCCGATGTCCGCGTGTTCGACGTCGGGTACGCAATCCTGTTGACGCGCGTTCGCGCACCTCGCCCATGACCACCAACGTACTGATCCTCTGCACCCACAACTCCGCGCGCAGCGTGCTGTCCGAAGGGATGCTCAATCACTGGGCCGCGAAGCTCGGCAAGGATGTGCGCGCGTACAGCGCCGGCAGCGCGCCGAGCGGCAGGCTCAATCCGTTCGCGCTGGAAGCGCTGACGAACGCCGGTATCGACGTGAACGGCTACCGCAGCAAGAGCTGGGACGAATTCGTCGGCGACAGTGCGCCTGAAATGCGCGTCGTCATCACGGTGTGCGACAGCGCCGCAGCGGAGACCTGCCCGTACTGGCCCGGCAGCCCCGTGAAAGTGCATTGGGGTTATGCCGATCCGTCGAATGCGTTGGGCGGCGACGACGGGAAGCGCGTCGCGTTCGAACTCACGCGCGAGGCGATCGGCTACCGGATGCTGCAATTGCTGGCGCTGCCGCTCGATCGCGTGAGCGATGCCGAACTCCAGGCGGCGCTGATCGACATTTCGCGAAACTGATCATTTGCATGGCGGCGGCTTGCCGAAGCGCGAGCGCGCCGACTGCGATTTCGAGATTGATATCCGCCCCATGAACACGTCCGACGCCACTCCGGCAGGCAAACTTGTCGCCAAGCCGTCCATTAATTTCTTCGAACGCTACCTGACCGTCTGGGTGGCGTTGTGCATCGTCGCCGGCATCGCGCTCGGCCAGTTGCTGCCGGGCGTGTTCCAGCAAATCGGCCAGATGGAATATGCACAGGTCAACCTGCCGGTCGGACTGTTGATCTGGGTGATGATCATCCCGATGCTCGTGAAGGTCGATTTCGGCGCATTGCACGAAGTGCGTCAGCACGTGAAAGGCATCGGCGTCACGCTCGTCGTGAACTGGCTCGTCAAGCCGTTCTCGATGGCATTCCTCGGCTGGCTGTTCATCCGGCATCTGTTCGCACCGATGCTGCCGGCCGGGCAAATCGACAGCTACATTGCCGGACTGATTCTGCTGGCCGCCGCGCCGTGTACGGCGATGGTGTTCGTGTGGAGCCGGCTGACGGGCGGCGATCCGCTGTTCACGCTGTCGCAGGTCGCGTTGAACGACAGCATCATGGTGATCGCGTTCGCGCCGCTGGTCGGACTGCTGTTGGGAATGTCCGCGATCACCGTGCCGTGGGCGACGCTGCTTACGTCGGTCGTGCTCTATATCGTCATTCCGGTGATCATCGCGCAGGTGTTGCGCAAGCGGTTGCTCGTCAAGGGGCCGGCCGCATTCGACGCCGCGATGGCGAAGATCGGTCCGTGGTCGATCGCCGCGCTGCTCGCGACGCTCGTGCTGCTGTTCGCATTCCAGGGGGAAGCGATTCTCAAGCAGCCGCTGGTGATTGCGCTGCTCGCGGTGCCGATCCTGATCCAGGTGTTCTTCAATTCGGCCCTTGCCTACTGGCTCAATCGCGCGGTGGGTGAGAAGCACAACATTGCGTGCCCGTCGGCGCTGATCGGCGCGTCCAATTTCTTCGAGCTGGCCGTCGCGGCCGCGATCAGCCTGTTCGGTTTTCATTCGGGCGCGGCGCTGGCGACCGTCGTCGGTGTGCTGATCGAAGTGCCGGTGATGCTGCTGGTGGTGCGCGTCGTGAACCGGTCGAAAGGCTGGTACGAGTGTGCTTGAAAAACGGGAAAGCCCATTCGCATGAGTAAGACCGACACCGCGATTCATCGCAATCAAACGGAACACAAGCATGTCTGATTATCCGAACGAGCTGCCGCAACTCGACACCGAATCGTTCCGCGTGCCGGATGCCGGCCAGTTGCGGCCAGCGTCGCCATCCACGCATCCGCCGCGGTTCCTGCTTTTGTACGGCTCGCTGCGCGAGCGATCGCTCAGCCGCTTGCTGACCGAGGAAGCCGCGCGCCTGCTCACGGCGATGGGTGCCGAAGTGCGCGTGTTCAATCCGAGCGGCCTGCCGCTGCCCGACGATGCACCGGAGAGCCATCCGAAGGTCGTCGAGTTGCGCGAGCTGGTGCAATGGTCGGAAGGCATGGTGTGGTGCTCGCCGGAACGGCATGGCGCGATGACCGGGATCATGAAGGCGCAGATCGACTGGATTCCGCTGTCGATCGGCGCGGTTCGGCCGACGCAGGGCAAGACGCTCGCGGTGATGCAGGTCAGCGGCGGGTCGCAATCGTTCAACGCGGTGAACCAGATGCGCGTGCTCGGGCGCTGGATGCGCATGCTGACCATCCCGAACCAGTCGTCGGTGGCGAAGGCGTTCGCGGAATTCGACGAGGCTGGGCGAATGAAGCCGTCGGCTTATTTCGATCGCGTGGTCGATGTGCTGGAAGAACTGGTCAAGTTCACGTTGCTCACGCGCGATGTCGGGCCTTATCTGGTCGACCGGTACAGCGAGCGCAAGGAGAGCGCGGAGGAGCTGTCGAAGCGGGTGAATCAGCGGAGTATCTGACGTACGACGGTGTAGGGGCCTCCCGGCGGTTCGCGGTGAGCCGCCGGCCACTTGCGCGTCGATCCTGATCGCATGCTTGAGTCGTTGCTGTTTGCCGAGTCTTTACTTTCGAGGATCGACGCCATGCAACTCCGCGCTGCCGCAGTATCGAATCTGACCTCGATTGAGGCGCTGCTTCGTGCTTCCGACTTGCCTGTCGCCGGTGTGGCGGATCATTTACCGAATTTCATCGTGGCCGTGGATGCCGACGGCATGACGGCATGCGGCGGCATCGAGTATCACGGCAATTTTGCGCTGATTCGGTCGATAGCGGTGGCTGAAGGCGCGCGTGGAAACGGCCTGGGAAAGGCGGTCGTTTCCCGGTTGCTGGATGCGTGTCGCGGTCGCGCGGTCGAGGCGATCGTGTTGCGCACGACGACAGCCGAGACCTATTTTGCCCGATTGGGTTTCGTGCGCATCGCGCTTGGCGACGTCCCGGGGCCTCTGTTGTCATCCGGTCAGTTCGCCGGTGTGTGCCCGGCATCGGCAACTGTCATGCTTCTTCGCACTACTATCCAGTCTGGCAGGACCGTCGCCGCGTCGCGATGATTGCCGCGGCCGCACCCGTAAATCGGCAACGCCAAAACAGCTTGATCACGATCGCGTTCGCGATGTCGATGAAGAACGCGTTGACCATCAGCACGATCAGGAACGCCATGCGTGACGGGCCGAACCTTGCGGTCACGGCCTGCATGTTTGCGATCGCCGTCGGTGTTGCACCGAGCCCGAAGCCGCAATGGCCGGCGGCTAGCACGGCCGCGTCGTAGTTGCGCCCCGGCAGCCGGTACGTGACGAACACCGCGTACGCGACCATCAGCACCATCTGCGACACGAGCAGCAGGAAGATCGGCAGCGCGAGCACCGCGACGTCGAGCTGGCCGTCGAGCTGGCGAAGAAACGAAGGGCGCCGTGTGCACTGCGTGACGGCATCGCGCACCGCGTCGAAGGCGGTCTGGATGGCTGAAATCATGCGTCCGAGTGTACGGACGGTGCTTTGCCGGACCTATCGGATGTGTCGGGTTCCGGTGTGGCGCTTCCTGCCGGCCGCGACTGACGCGTTACGCGTGCAGTGCTTCCATCTGCCGGCGCGCGTTTTCCAGTCCGGCTTCGACACCGTGCGGCTTCATGTCGAGCCCTTCCGCATAGACGAATTCCACATCGGTGATGCCCATCAGGCCGAGCACGGCCCGCAGGTACGGCGTGACCGTATCCGTATCCTGGCCGACGTGCACGCCGCCGCGTGAACTGAACACGATCGCGCCGACGCCTTCGACGAGGCCCACCGGGTAGGTCTCCGTGTAGCGGAACGTCACGCGTGCGCGTGCGACGAGGTCGAACCAGTTCTTCAACTGCGTCGGCACGTTCAGGTTGTACATCGGCGCGCCGATCAGCAGCAGGTCGCTGCCCTTGAGCTCGGCAATCAGTTCGTCGGACAACACGATGGCGCGTTGCGCGCGCTCGCTCGGGTTGGCCGCGCCGCGCAGCGCGTGAAACAGTTCGCTGTCGAGCATCGGCAGGTCGGTGTCGACGAGATTGCGCACGATCACGTCGTCGGCATGGCCGTTGGCCTGGCGCTCGGCGAGGAACGTGTCGATCAGCGCACCAGTTTGCGACTGACTGCCGTTGATGCTGGATTTGAGGACGAGGATCCGGGCCATGGGGGGGTGCTCCATTGCGAAAGTAAAGACTGGAATCGATCCTAGCATTCACTTTTTATCGCCAAAAGCGATAAGATCGACGCATTGTGTAGCGTATTTGTCCCCAAACGCATGCGAAACAACCTGAAGGGCCTCGACGTCTTCGTCGCTGCGGTGGAAGCGAGCAGCTTCGCGCAGGCCGCCGAGAAACTGCACATCACGCGGTCCGCGGTCGGCAAGAGCATCGCGCGCCTCGAGGAGCGGCTGGGCGTCGTGCTGTTTCAGCGGACGACGCGCAGCCAGAGCCTGACCGATGAAGGGGCGTTGTTCTACGACCATTGCCTGCGCGCGATGGAGCAGATCCAGGCGGGCGAAGCGCTGCTCGAAACCGGCAAATGGCAGATGAAGGGGCGCTTGCGCGTGTCGATGCCGACGCTCTTCGGTCATCTTTGCGTGGCGCCGATCCTGATCGAACTGGCGAAGGCGCATCCCGAGCTCGATCTCGACCTGTCGTTCAGCGATCGCTCCGTCGACCTGGTCGAAGAGCGTTTCGATCTGGCGGTGCGCGTCGGCACGTTGCCGAACAGCAGCGGCCTGGTGGCGCGTCCGCTGGGCGAGCACCGGATGGCGTTCTGCGCATCGCCGGCGTACCTGAGCCGCTGCGGTGAACCCGCGACCTACGAAGATCTCGAACGGCACAAGGCGCTGGCCTATACGCGTTTCGGCCAGGTGCATCGCTGGCCCGTCATCGTCGACGGCCAGCGCGTGGAATTGCAGCCCGCCGTTCGCCTGCTGTCAGACGACCTGAGCGCACTGATGGATGCGGCCGTTGCCGATCTCGGCGTTGCGTGGCTGCCGTACTGGCTGGTGCGCGATGCGCTGCGCGGCGGCACGCTGCGGGAGTTGCTGCCCGACCGGCCGGGCGTGATCTTTCCGATTCACGCGGTATGGCCGTACACGCTGCATCTTCCGCTGAAAGTGCGGGCCGCCGTCGATGCGCTGCAGGAACATCTCCCGGCCCGGCTCGCCGCGGTCGAGGCGCGGATGTGACGAAGCGATGCGGTTGCCTTTCGGCCGACGTGCGTTACTGGCCGAAGCGGTCCGCCACGGCGTCTTTCAGCCGCGCGGCGGTGATCTCGCCCATGTGCGATTCGACGAGATTGCCTTTCGCATCGAAGAAGAGCGTCGTCGGCAGCCCGCGCGAACCGTAGGCCTGCATCGCGTGCAGCGTGCGGTCGAGCAGCACGTGATCGAACCGCAGCCCTTTCTGTTCGAGGAACGCGCGCACCGCTTGCGCGTCTTCCCCCTGGTTGACCATCAGCACCGTCATCCCCGGATGATCCTGCTGCGCTTGCGCGAGGATCGGCATTTCGCGCTGGCACGGCGGACACCACGTGGCCCACAGGTTCACGACGACGGGTTTGCCCGCGAAGCGTTGCACCGGCACCGGCGTGGCGTCGAGCGCTTCGAGCTGCAACGCGGCAAGCGGCGGCGCGCTGTGCTGCAATGTTGCGAGCGTGCCCTGCGCGATGCCCCATGCGGCGAGGCCCGCGAGCATGCCGGCCATCACCGGGCGACGCAGTGCGGGCAGGTGGCGCAGGCGCCAGCCCGCGAACACGAGCGCGGCCGCGACGCCGATGCGCCAGTCGAAGCCGCCGTCGCCGAGCGCGACGATCGAGCGCGGCGCGGCCGCGTAGTCGCGCCACCATTGCGCGACATAGCCGATGCGCGCGGCGAGCAGCCCGAGCAGCAGCACGTCGAGGATCAGGCTCGATGCGGTCTTGTGATGGCCGTCGGGTGGGCGGCGCTGGATGACACGCGCGACGAGCCACGCCAGCAACGCGGCGACGGCTACCGCGACGACGCGGATCGAGAAGGGACCGATGCTCAGCATGAAGGGATCAGGTTGGATGTCACGGTGCGGGGCAGATGGAGGGATTGTCCGCCGTGGCGACGAAGCCGTCGACAGGCGTGCGGCGTTTCGACTGGCTGCCGCGAATGCGGGTTCCCTTTGAGAACGTAACGGCGTATTGCGGATTCGGATGCGCGCGCTGGGTTCGAGACTGCGCGACGTTCATGCAGACGAAGCGCGAACCAGACTGGGCTGATGGTCGGTCGCGGATGCTTCCACAACAATAGATACACCGGCTCGGAGTGGTGTCCGCCGGTATCCCGAACAGGGATCTCTCCTTGGCGGCCGCTCCTCCGCGAGCGGCCGCTTTTTTAGCGTCGTGCGTGCGGGTGTGAATGCCTTGTGGCGGTCGGTGGGTGCGGCCGCGCTCCGATGCATATCGTCGAATCGATTGAAAATCGCTTCGGTGTTTATGCGTCGCGGTATGTACACCGATGAATCGCCGGGACAATGCGCGGCGAGTGATGAATGGCGCTGGAGATTCGCTGTTACTTTCGCGGGTCGTCTATTGACGGGCGATTACTGGCCGTTGCCGGACGCCGATTCACCTAGTCGGTACGCCGTAAAGAACTCATACCACGGCGTCCGTTCCCCGGCAGGCACGCCGAGTGCCGTCGTACGACGTTTCAGCATGCCGAACACGTCGTTGATGAATACGGTCAGCGTCTGGTCGCGGAACGGTACCGGCTGCGCCCGCCCTGCGGCGAACGCACCGTATGCGATTGCCAGCAGACGCGCCTGGTCATCGGTGCCTGCGATGGCTGCGTCGATCGTTTCGACGAGGCGCGGCCGGTCTTCGGCGCGCGATCCGGACAGGCACAGGAACACGAGCGCCGACAGCTCATGCAGGTCATTTACCTGCAGCAACGCAGGCAGCCGCGTGACGATCCGTTCGACCGGCTCTTCGCGCAGCGCATCGCCGAAATCGAGCACGGCGGTCATCGGGTTGCGGTCCGATTTCAGTCGGTCGAGGGCAGGCGCGCCAGCTGGCATCGCTGCCGGCGCAGACCGCAACGCATCGGCCACCTGCCGGGTCCATTCCGGAAAGATCATCCGCACGTTGCCGAACTGCTCGCCGCCTTCCGCCGCCGGATTCCATCGATACACGATCGTGCCGCCGCGAATGAACGGCGAATACAGGTGTTCGGGCGTTTGCGGCAGCGGCCGCCGGTTGATCGGCAGCCAGGCGAGCGTCAGCCAGTCATAGCGGCCGGTGGCGGGCACGGCAGGGCTCGAACTCGCGACGACCTGCCACGTGCCGCGATTCGCATAGCGGCGGCGCGCATCGGGCACCGGGACGGTCTGCCCTTTCGCGGTGTCGAAGTACGTCGTGCCGGTCACGTTCGTGCCGCTGTCCGCGGCCGGGGTGAGGGTGGAGATGACCCACGACGCACCGTCCGCCGAACGGTAGTCGGACGGCTTCAGCGTCGCGACGTCGTGCACCATGCGCGTTTCCGCCGCGACGGGGCTCGGGGGGAGGTTGGCGGGCGCGGCCAGGATGCTCGGCATGGGATGTCCTCGGAATCGGGTGCGCATCGCCGGGCGGGAACGACGCACGGAGGCGCGGATTGTTTTATGTCACTGTAGAACGTCGCCGCCGGAAACGGAAACCGGCGACGCGATGTGGCGCGACTTGCTCACGCGTTCCGCCGCTTCGGCTTACCATGCGCATCCTGAGCCAACGACGCACACCGGGCGGGAGCGCGCATGACCGACACGAAAGCCATCACCGAACACTGGGCGCAGGTCGCCGGCCAATGGATCGACTGGGCCGGCAAGCCCGGGCACGATGCGTTCTGGAAATACCGCGCGGGGCTCGCGGCCTATATCGGCCGCGACACCGGCCGCGCGCTGGAGATCGGCTGCGGCGAAGGCCGCGTGAGCCGCGAGCTGAAGGCGCTCGGCTACGACGTGACCGCGAGCGACGTGGTGCCCGCGATGCTCGACGCCGCGCGTCACGCGGATTCCGCGCATCGCTACGAGCTGGCCGACGCGGCGTCGCTGCCGTTCGACGCGGCCAGCTTCGATCTCGTGATGGCGTACAACGTGCTGATGGATCTTGACGACATGCAGCGCGCATTGAACGAGGCGCGCCGCGTGCTGAAGCCGGGCGGGCTGCTGTTCATCTCGCTCGTGCATCCGTTTCGTGATCGCGGCGGCTTCGCGGGGCCGCAACCCGATGCGCCGTTCGTGCTGAAGGGCAGCTATTTCGGACGAGAGCACTTCGACGGCGTGGAAACGCGGGACGGGCTGTCGATGCATTTCGCAGGCTGGTCGCTGCCGCTGCAGGCGTATATGGAGGCACTGGAAGCGGCCGGGTTCGCGATCGTGTCGCTGCGCGAGCCGCCGCCCGACCAGGCCGATACGGACCAGTTGAAGCAGTGGGCGCGCGTGCCGCTGTTTCTGTGGATCAAGGCGCGGCCGGTGGAGTGAATCGGTAGCCCCGGGGCTACCAAGTTTGCCGAAGCGGCCGTTCCCGGGAGGGATCATGGCCTTCAATCGGGCGGGGCGAACGAGCCGTGGCGCTTAGGCACGGCTCGCCCCGCTCAGCTCAGCGCGACAACTCCTTCCGGTAGAGCACGGCCCCCGGCTTGTCCGCGACGGTGTCGTAGAGCCGCATCGCGGTGTGGTTCGTCTCGTGCGTCTGCCAGTACACGCGTTCGGCGCGATGCGCACGCGCGGTGTCGTACACGGCTTCGATCAGCGCGCGCCCGACGCCCTTGCCGCGTTCGCTGTTGGGCGTGAACAGGTCTTGCAGGTAGCAGGTCGGTCCGGCGTGCGTCGTGCTGCGGTGATACAGGAAATGCACGAGCCCGACGAGCTTGCCGTCACGTTCCGCGACGAAAGCATGAATGGGCTCGTAGCCGTCGAAGAAGCGCGACCACGTGAGCTGCGTGATGCGCAGTGGCAGGGCCGTGTCGTCGAAGCGGCCGTAGAAGCGGTTGTAGCCGTCCCACAGCGGCAGCCACTGGTCGTAGTCGTCTTCCGTGACCGCGCGTACGGTCAGTCCTGTGTTGTTGGTGTTCATGTGGGCGGACCTTTCGATGAGAAGGGCGCGCGCTGCCGATCCGGCCGGCGCGTCGCAGGTCTCTACGATAGGAAGTTCGCGGCACCACGGGTAGGCCCATGACGACTGCATTTCATGGTGCCACGGCCAATGGTCGAGCAGCCGCGCGACAGGATCGTGATGATGCGGCAACCCGACCGTGCTGTTTCTCGACGAGGCGAGTTCCGCGCTCGATGAAGCAACGGAACGCGACATCATGGAACACGTGCGGCTGCTCGCCCGCGACGTCACGGTGATCGCGATCACTCACCGGCGCTCGGTCATCGGCGCGGCCGACAAGGTCGTGCGGCTCGGCCACGCAGGCGTGCCGGCCTGACGCAGCCACGCAGCCGCGTCGCCGCGGCCGCTTTTTACCCGCGCATCGGCGGATTGAGCCGCGCGAACGCCGCCTGCCGGCGATACGGGAAATACGGATAAGGCGCTTCCACGGCGCTCGCCGCATCGAGCTTCGCGACCTGCGCATCGGTCAGCGCCCAGCCTGCCGCGCCGAGGTTCTGCCGCAACTGTTCCTCGTTGCGTGCGCCGATGATGACCGACGACACGGTCGGCCGCTGCAGCAGCCAGTTCAGCGCGATCTGCGGCACCGTCTTGCCGGTTTCCTCGGCGATCGCGTCGAGCACGTCGACCACGTCATACAGGCGCTCGTCGTCGACCGGCGGCCCGTAGCTGGCCGTTTCATGCAGGCGGCTGCCTTCGGGCAGCGGCGCGTTGCGCCGGATCCTGCCGGTGAGCCTGCCCCAGCCGAGCGGGCTCCACACGAGTGCGCCGAGGCCCTGGTCGGCACCGAGTGGCATCAGGTCCCACTCGTAGTCGCGGCCGACGAGCGAGTAGTACACCTGGTTCGCCACGTAACGCGACCAGCCGTGCCGGTCGGCCACCGCCAGCGACTTCATGATCTGCCACCCCGCGAAGTTCGACACGCCGATGTAGCGCAGCTTGCCCGCGCGCACGAGATCGTCGAGCGTCGACATCACTTCCTCGACCGGCGTGAGCGCGTCGAACGCATGAAGTTGCAGCAGGTCGATGTAGTCGGTGTCGAGGCGACGCAGCGCGTCGTCGACGGCACGGACCAGCCGCGCGCGCGACGTGCCCGCATCGTTCGGGCCGTCGCCGGTTGGCAGGCCCGTCTTCGTCGAGATCAGCACCTGATCGCGACGCCCCTTGATCGCGGCGCCGAGCACGCGCTCGGATTCGCCGTCCGAATACACGTCGGCCGTGTCGAACAGGTTCACGCCGGCTTCGAGGCAGATGTCGATCAGGCGGCGCGCTTCGTCGACGCCCGTGTTGCCCCATGCGCTGAACAGCGGGCCGGTGCCGCCGAACGTGCCGGCGCCGAAGCTCAGGACGGGAACCTTGAGGCCGGAGCGGCCGAGGGTGCGGTATTCCATGGCGGGTTTCCTTTGAATGATCGTAGTGCCCGGGGCGAGCGGCCGTGACGCCGAGCGTTGCCACACTGTATCGCTTGCGGATATTTCGGATAATTGGTCAGATTTCGAAAATATCCTTCGGAAGGAGCGAACAATGCTGCTCGACAATCTCGCGCTGTTCCTGCGCATCGTGGAGAAGGGCGGGCTGGCCGCGGCGGGCCGCGAGGTCGGGCTGTCGCCGGCCACGGTATCCGAGCGGCTGACGGCGCTCGAGCGCCACTACGGCGCGGCGCTGCTCACGCGCACGACGCGCGCGATCAGCCTGACCGACGAGGGCCGCACGCTCGTCGACGGTGCGCGGCGCCTGCTGGCCGAAGCCGGCGAACTCGAAAGCCGTGTGCGGCTGGGCGTGCAGACGCTGTCGGGGCCCGTGCGGCTCAGCGCACCGGCCGATCTCGGGCGCGAGCGCGTCGTACCGGTCGTCGATGCGTTCCTGGCCGAGCACCCGGGTGTGACGGTCGACCTGCATCTCGGCGACGGTTACGTCGATCTCGTCGGGCAGGGGCTCGATTTCGCGATTCGCCGCGGCACGCTCGCGGACAGTTCGCTGCGCAGCCGTTCGCTCGGCCGCGCGCGGCGCGTGGTGTGCGCGTCGCCCGCGTATCTCGCCGCGCACGGCACGCCAGCGCATCCGGACGATCTCGCGTCTCACGACTGCATCGTGATGCGTTTCGGGCCGGACCTGTATGCCGACTGGCCGTTCAGCATCGATGGCGAACCGAAGCGCGTGATGGTGCGCGGCCGCCGCGTGGCCAACGACGGCGCGCTCGTGCGCGCGTGGTGCATCGCGGGGCATGGCGTCGCGCTGAAGTCGCTGGTCGACGTCGAGCAGGATCTGGCGTCCGGCGCGCTCGTCGAGATCCTTCGCGACTTCTCGCCGGGCGACGTCGACTTGCAGATCGTCTATCCGGGCAGTGCCGCGCAGCCGACGCGCGTGCGCGCGTTGATCGACAGGCTCGTGCAGGCGCTGACTGCGGCGTAACGCAGGCTACCCAGGCTGTCGCGCAACGTTGAAGCAGCGATTCCGTCGCGCTTGCATCGCGTGTCGATGCGGCATCCGTGCACGCCCCATCGCCGGCTGAAATCGTCCGTCAAACCGATTGTCCACATTTCGTCATTTAGCTAATATTCAAAACGTTAAACGAACCCGCAATCCCATGGACGACGTTACTCGCATCAGCGCCCTGGCCAACGAAAGCCGTCTCGCCGTGATGCGCTGGCTCAAGCAGCCGCGCAAGCATTTCCCGCCGCAGCCGCACGGCGACTTCGACGAGCTTGGCGTGTGCTGCACGTACATCACCGAGAAGCTCGGCATCGCGCCGGCCACGACCACGCGCCACATGCGCATCCTCGCGGATGCCGGGCTCGTGCGGGCGACCCGCGTCGGCAAGTTCACGTACTACAAGCGGATCGACGGCGCGCTGCAGCAGCTCGGCCACGATCTCTCGCAACTCTGATTCCCACCGAGGCAACCGACATGGACGAACTTGCACTGCTGGCCGACGCCGACCGGCGCGCGCATGCATATCTGGCCGCAACCAGCGAGCGACGCGCGTTTCCCGACGCGGCCGCGCTGGCCGGCCTCGCCGCATTCGACGAGCCGCTGCCCGACGCGGGTCGCCCGGCCGACGACGTGCTGCGCCTGCTCGACGAGCGCGGCACGCCCGCGACGGTGGCGTCGAACGGCCCGAACTACTTCGGCTTCGTGATCGGCGCGGCGCTCCCGGCTGCCGCTGCTGCCGAGCGATTGATGCTCGCGTGGGACCAGTGCGCGTCGTCGTACGCGAATTCGCCGGTCGCGGCGACGATCGAGCGCCAGGCCGCACGCTGGGTCGTCGATGCGCTCGCGTTGCCTGAAGGCAGCGCGGTCGGGTTCGGCACGAGCGCGACGGCCTGCACGCTCGTCGCGCTGGTGGCCGCGCGGCGCGCGCTGCTCGCGCGCAAGGGCTGGGATATCGACGAGGACGGGCTGATCGGTGCGCCCGAAGTGAAGGTCGTGATCTCCGCGCTCGCGCACATCACGGTGAAGAAGGCGCTGCGCGTGCTCGGCTTCGGGATGAAGCGCATCGTCGTCGCGCCGGTCGACGCGCACGGCCGTATCGACCCGGCCCAGTTGCCGCCGCTCGACGACATGACGATCCTCTGCGTGCAGGCCGGCGAAGTGAACACCGGCGAATTCGATCCGTTCGCGGCGCTGATCCCGCCCGCGAAGGCGGCCGGCGCATGGGTGCACGTGGACGGCGCGTTCGGCCTGTGGGCGCGCGCCTCGTCGAAGCGCGCGCTGACGGACGGCATCGACGGCGCGGACAGCTGGACGACCGACGGCCACAAGTGGCTCAACACGCCGTACGACGGTGCGATGGTGATCTGCCGCGACGCGGCCGCGCTCGCCACCGCGATGAACAGCGATGCCGTCTACCTGAGCGGCGCACAGGATGCGCAGAAGAACCTGAACCTCGAATTCTCGCGGCGGGCGCGCGGCATTCCCGTGTGGGCTGCGTTGCGTGCGCTCGGCCGCGCGGGCGTGGCGACGATGGTCGAGCGGCATTGCGCGCAGGCGGCGCGGGTCGCGGACGGCCTGCGCGCGGCCGGCTACGACGTGCTGAACCGCGTCGTGCTGAACCAGGTGCTCGTGCGCGCCGGCACCGACGACGAAACCGCGGCGATCCTCGAAGCCGCGCAGGCATCGGGCGACGTATGGTTCGGCGCGACCGTGTGGCAGGGGCGTCCGGCGTTCCGGATCAGCGTGTCGTCGTGGCGCACGGAAGATGCGCACATCGATCGGCTCATCGCATTGCTGACGGCGCTGCGCGGCGTGCACGTGCGCTGAGCGTCATGCGGCGTCCGTGCCCGTCACGGCGGCGGACGCCACCTTCAGGCATTCGATGAAGTGCAGCGCGGCCGGCGTCAGCAACGCATGCCGCCGCATCACGATCGCGACCGTCAACGCCGGCATCGGCTCGGCGAGATCCAGTACGACGATGCCGCGCGACTTGCGCTCGACATCGGCGAGCGGTCGCGCGAATACGCCGAGCGCATCCGTCTGCGACACGAGCCCGAGCGTCGCCGCAAACGACGGGCAGTGGACCACGCGCTTCGGCACATCGATGGCGAACGGCACGAAGATCGAGCGGACCAGATCGTCCCCGCCTTCGCCGTAGCGCGGCACGCACCATTGCGCATCGGCGAGCTCGCGCAACGAACGGGCGCGCGCGAGCCGATGCCGGTTTCTCGCGACGACCGCGAACGCCGTCCGGAACAACGGAATGCTCGCGAATTCGTCGGGGTCCGGCAATGCGTTGGCCAACTGATGCGTAACGATGAAATCGAGCGAGCCGTCGCGCAGCCGCGCGAGATCCGTCGCGGTCAACGCGTCGTCGACGTTCAGCGTCGCGCCGGGCAGGTCGCGCGTGAACGCGGCGAACGCGCGCGGCAGGATCGTCAGCGCAACCGTCGGACTGACCGCGATCGACACCGCCCCCGTCGTACCCAGCCGCAACTGTTCGATCTCGTCGCGCGTGCGCTGGATTTCCTCGACGATCAGCCGCGCGCGAATCGCGAACGCGCTGCCGTAATCGGTGAGTGCGATTCCCTTGACGCTGCGCACGACGAGTGGCACGCCCAGCTCCTGTTCGAGCTCGCGCACGATACTGCTGATGGCCGGTTGCGTGACACCCAGCGCGCGCGCCGCACCGCGAATGGTGCGATGCTCGGCGACCGCGAGAAACGCATCGAGCTGCTTGAGCTTCATGAGTGAGCGATCCGGATGCGAAGCAGGCACGGGGTTCCGGACGGAACCCCGGGTGACAAGGAAAATTTATCGTCCACAACGAAATCTTGGATTTTTCTTATTGGATCGAGTGTATATGCTCGGTGCTTTTCAGGAGCGGTCACGATGATTCTCGTTAACCAGCAAAGGCTGTGGGATTCGCTGATGGAGATGGCGACGATCGGCGCAACCGCGCAGGGCGGCAGCTGCCGGCTCGCGCTGAGCGACGACGACGCGCGGGGCCGGCGCCGCTTCATCGCGTGGTGCGAGGAAGCCGGTTGCGAGATCCGCATCGATCCGATCGGCAACGTATTCGCGCGCCGGCCGGGCACGGAACCCGGCTTGCCGGCCGTGTCGTGCGGCAGCCATCTCGACACGCAACCGCTCGGTGGCCGCTTCGATGGCGTGTATGGGGTGCTCGCGGGCCTCGAGGCGATTCGTACGCTGAACGAGCATGGCATCGTGACGCGGCATCCGATCGACGTCGTCGCGTGGACCAATGAAGAGGGCTCGCGCTTCACGCCGGGCATGATGGGCTCGGCCGTCTATGCTGGCACACTGGACCTCGACTACGCACTGGATCGCCCCTGCATGCAGACGGGGGCGCTGCTGCGCGACGAACTCGAACGCACCGGTTTCGCGGGCCCCGCTCGCGAGCGGCAGATGCCGAAAGCGTATTTCGAAGCGCATATCGAACAGGGGCCGGTGCTGGAGCAGGCCGGGTTGCCGATCGGCGTCGTGACGGGCGTGCAGGGCATCTACGAACTCGACGTCACGGTGACCGGCTTCGAATCGCATGCGGGCACGACGCCGATGAGCGTGCGCCGTGACGCGATGGGTGCGGCGGCCGCGATGATCGCCGCGATCATCGAGCACGGCCATGCGTTCGACGCCGATGCGCGCGTGACGGTTGGCCATGTCGCATGCCAGCCGAATTCGCCGAGCACGATTCCGGGCAAGGTGCGCTTCAGCGTCGACGTGCGCCATCCGTCGCGACCGGCGCTGCAGCAACTGGTTGCCGACATCGAAGCGATCTGCTCGCAGCGCACCGCGCTGCGCGGCGCGAGCGTGCAGGTGGAGACGATCGCCGAATATGAGCCGGTGGTGTTCGATGCGAACTGCGTCGCGCGCGTGCGGCAGGCAACGGCCGCCGCCGGTTATCCGTACCTGGAGATGTGCAGCGGTGCGGGGCACGACGCGGTGAACCTGTCGTACGTCGCGCCGTCCGCGATGGTGTTCGTGCCGTGCAAGGCCGGCTTGAGCCATAACGAAGCGGAAGATGCCGATCCCGTGCATCTCGCGCAAGGTGCGTCGGTGCTGGCGAACCTGCTGGCCGATTGCGCGCGTTAGTCGCGTGTGACGGCGGTGTGGATACCACGTCTGCCGGCGTGAAAATATCGGACAATAGCCGCTACGCGCGCCGCGCCGGCGCAGCGTTCAACCGAAGCATTCACGCTTGCGAGATCCCCATGTCGACTCCCTTTCCCCGGGAACTGCTGAAGGCCGCCGATATTGCGAAGATGGAACCGACGCGCGCGGTGCATTCGCTGAAACCCAATGCCGTCCGACTCAAACGACAACTCAGCGACCTGACCGGCCTGACGCAATTCGGTGTCCACCTGCTCACGCTGATGCCCGGTCACGAATCGGCCGAATATCACCGCCACCTGTACGAAGAAGAATTCGTCTACGTGCTGTCCGGCACGGGCTCGGTCACGATCGGCGAACGCGTCAGTGAAATCGGGCCCGGCGATTTTCTGGGCTTTCCGCGCGGCGGAGAAGCGCATACGGTGCAGAACACCGGTGAAGTGCCGCTGGAGTTGCTCGTCGGCGGACAGCGGCTCGAACACGATGTCTGCGAATACCCGCGTAGCGGCAAGCGGCTTTATATCGCCGGCGAGCTTGAAGACTATGTCGAGTTGCCGAAACAGCCGTGATTGCCAATCGCATTCGCAATGTCGAATTCCGTATAAAAAACTGAATCGATTGCCTCTTGTTTAGATAAACAAAATAAAAATTCGTAAAAATACGGGGTAGAGAAACCGCGTTTATTTGGGCACGCTTGTGCGCATTGTCCATTCCCGGGTGCCGGCATTTCGACCTGCCGGCGCGCTTTTTTCAGGCACCCGAATACGGAAATAAATACACGCGTCCGGCAGTTTCGACCGATTGACCGCGTACGCGACAAGTCACGGAAAGATTCCTGATTTAAAGGTCAGTAGTTCGAACCAAAAGCTTGATTCAAGAACGAAGCGGAGACAGGCGATGTCGAGGAACCTGGGGTTGGGAGCGGCGCTGCTGGCGCTGTGCGTTGGCTTGGCTGCGTGCGGCGGCGATGGCGACTCGCCGTCGGCAGCCACTTCGAATCTGTCGGCCGCGGCGCAGTCGCAGGGCAACGAAGACGGCAACGGCGGCAACGACAACGGCAATGGACGCGACAACGGCAACGAAGCAGCGAAAAAGAACGCCGACATTCGCGTCGTTCAGTACGTCAATCCGCTGATCGGCACCGACTACGCGACCGACCAGCCGGCCGACCCGGTCGGCTCGGGTCTTGGCGGCGGAACGTTCCCGGGGCCGACGGTTCCGTTCGGGATGATGCAGTGGAGCCCGATGACGCCCACCGCCCAGTACGACAGCCGCAAAGGCGACGGCTCCGGCTTCTCCGGCGGCTACTGGTACGGCGACACGTCGATCAACGCATTCAGCATCCTGCACCTGAGCGGCACCGGCTGCTGGGCGAACGGCGGCTACCTGAACGTGATGCCGCAGCTCGCGCCCGGCGACGCCGGCACGCCGGCCAGCTTCAGCCACGCGAACGAAACCGCGCAGGCCGGTTATTACGGGGTCACGCTCGGCAACGGCATCAAGGCCGAGCTGACGACGACGGTGCGCACCGGCTTCGCGCGCTTCACGTATCCGGTGCTCGCGCAGGGCCAGCAGGCGACGATCGCGATCGATCCGACCGTGCAGAACAACCGTTCGCAGGGCACGACCGCGGATACGGTGAAGCAGGTCGGCGATCGCGCGCTGTCCGGCACGATCGCGGGCAGCGGTTTCTGCTGGGCCGGGCATGCGGTGCCGCTTTACTACTACGCGGAGTTCAGCCAGCCGTTCGCGGCGAAGCCGGCGCTGGCTGCGAACAGCCCGCTCACCGTGACGTTCGCGGTCGACAAGCAGCACCCGGCCGTGATGATGAAGCTCGGGATCTCGTTCGTCAGCGAAGCGAATGCGAAGGCGAATCTCGACGCGGAAAATCCGGGCGACGAAGCGCACGGCCGCGCGGGCTGGCGCTTCGACAAGGTGCGCCGCGCGGCGAGCGATGCATGGAACGCGCGCCTGAACGCGATCCAGGTCACGGGCGGCAGCGACGCCGACAAGACCAGGTTCTACACCGCGCTGTATCACGCGTCGCTGCATCCGAACGTGTTCAACGACGTGAACGGCCAGTATCCGGACTTCTACGCGTCGAACGGCGCGTCGGCCGCGCCGACGCGTCAGGTCGAGAAAGGCCGCACGATGTACGCGAATTTCTCCGGCTGGGACATCGATCGCTCGTTCATCCAGTTGCAGGCGCTGCTCGATCCGGTGCGGACCAGCGACATCGTGCAGTCGCTCGTGCTCGATGCGAAGGCGTGCGGCGCGTTCCCGCGCTGGGCGTACTTCAATACCGAGACGGCCGTGATGCCGGGCGACGCGGGCTCGATCATCGTCGCGAACGCGCATGCGTTCGGCGCGACGAACTTCGACACGCAGGCCGCGCTGTCGATCATGAAGACCAGCACGGCGCCGGGCGCTGCGTGCGCCGGCACGCCGGTGATGGGCAGCCGCGCGGACTACGACCGGCTCGGCTACGTGCCGTCGTCGGGCTCGGGCGACAACCAGACTGCATCGAACACGCTCGAATATGCGGTGCGCGACTTCGCGGTGTCGCGCTTCGCGACGGCGCTCGGCGATACGGCGACGGCCGGCACGCTGCTGAAGTCGAGCGGCAACTGGCAGAACCTGTTCGACAAGAGCGCGATCCAGCCGAAGACATCGGCGGGCGCCTGGATCACCGACGGCACCGGCTTCATGGAAGGCAACTCGGAGCAATACACGTGGTACGTGCCGCACGATCTCGGCGGCGTGGTCGCGCAGGCAGGCGGCGCCACGTCGGTCGTCAACCGGCTCGACACGTTCTTCACGCACTTGAACATCGGCACCGTGCAGCCGTATTTCTATGTCGGCAACGAAGTGACGATGGCCGTGCCGTGGGTCTATGCGTGGGCCGGCGCGCCGTCGCATACGCAGCGCGTGCTGCACGCGTTGCTCGCGAACGAGTTCGGCACCGGTGCGGCCGGGCTGCCCGGCAACGACGATCTCGGTGCTGTCTCGGGCTGGTACGTGTGGGCCGCGCTCGGCCTCTACCCGGTCGTGCCGGGCGTGAGCGGCGTCGCGCTGTCGAGCCCGCAGTTCGAGAAGATCACGGTGCGCGTCGGGCAGAAGGACGGCAGCTACCGCCTGCTGCACATCGTCGCGCCGGGGGCCGGCTCGGGCGATAACGCGTCGTTCTATGTGAAGTCGCTGAAGCTGAACGGTGCGCCTTATTCGACCGCGTGGCTGCCGTTCGAGCACATCGCGAAGGGCGGAAAGCTGTCGTACTCGATGACTGCCGACGCGAGCGCCACGACGTGGGGCACCGACGCATCCGCGATGCCGTCGTTCCCGCAGGCGGCCAGCGCGCCGTAACGGTCGAAAAGATCAACGAGCGGTTCTTGCCAACAGGATCGACGCAGAGAGAGGGAGGGACGAACGGATGAAGCTACGTCATGTGGTGGGTATCGGGTGCCTTGCCGTGTTGTCGGGGTGTGGGGGCGATCAGGGTTCGACGGATGCGAGCGTGCTCGCGCAGATGTCGAACGCGCAGGGCAACCAGAACGATCAAGGCAACCAGAACGACCAAGGCGATCAGAACGGCAACGGTGGTGCAAGCAAGCGGTCGGTGCTGCGCAGTGTCGACCCGATGATCGGCACCGCGAACCTCGACATCAACGCGGACTGGAGCAGCGGCGTGCGCGGTCACGGCCACGTCTATCCGGGCGCGACCGTGCCGTTCGGCATGGTGCAGCTCGGGCCCGACACGACCGGCGGCGCGCACACGCTGCCGTGGAACTGGGATCGTACGTCGGGCTACCAGTACGACGATCCGCTCATCACCGGCTTCACGCATACGCACCTGTCGGGCACCGGTATCGGCTCGGGCGGCGAAGTGCGATTCCTGCCGACGCTGGCACCGGTCGACACCGCGACGCTGGCCAAGGTGGCCGCCGATGCGTCGATCACCTACAACGCATCGTTTAGCCACGACGATGAAACCGCGAGCCCCGGCTACTACCGCGTGAAGATGGCGCCTGTCGGCAGCGGCAATACGCCGTGGAACGTCAAGGGCGCGAAGATCCTCGCCGAGATGACGGCTACCACGCATGCAGGCGTGCATCGCTACACGTATTTCCCGAGCGCGGCCGCGCAGAAGCGCAGCATGATCGTCAGCATCGACAACCCGATCGGCGGCTCGACCGCGAGCGGCAAGATCCAGGTCATCGACGCGCAGACGATCGCCGGCTGGGAGATCACCAACAACTGGGCGAACAACAAGCCGACGTACTTCGTCGCGCGTTTTTCGAAGCCGTTCGATACGAAGCACGTCGCGTTCAGCGCCGACGGCTTCAAGGCCTACCTGACGTTCGCCGGCGGCAACGACAGCGGCGGCGCGGTCACGGTGAAGGTCGGCATCTCGCCGTCGAGCGTCGCGGATGCGCAGGCCAATCTCGCGTCGGAAGTCGGTGCGAAGTCGTTCGACCAGGTGCGCGGCGCGGCCGAACGCGTGTGGGCCGACGCGCTTGACCGGATCCGGATCAAGGGCGGCAGCGCCGACCAGCGGACGATGTTCTACACGTCGCTGTATCGCACGATGCTCGCGCCGACCGTCTACAACAATGCGGACGGCAGCTACGTCGGCACCGATTCGACCAACGACGGCACGACGTCGCCGCCGACGACGAGCAAGCATGCGAATCCGGGCTTCGACTATTCGTCGACGTTCTCGCTGTGGGACACCTTCCGTGCCGAGTCGCCGTTGATGACGCTGGTGCAGCCCGAGCGTGTCGATGGCTGGGTGAAGTCGCTGCTCACGCAGTTCAGGCAGAACGGCAAGGGCGAGCTGCCGGTGTGGCCGCTCGCGCAGACGGAAACCTTCACGATGGCCGGCCACCCGTCGATCCCGCTGATCGCCGATGCGTACCTGAAACACCTGACGAGCGCGGGCATCGACGATATCTGGACCGCGCTGACGACCACGCAGAGCGCGAGTGCGCACGGTTTCGACCAGTACCGGCAGAGCGGCTACGTGTATGCCGGCGACAACGCATCGGTGTCGACGACGCAGGACTACGCGTTCGACGACTGGGCGACGGCCGCGGTCGGCAAGGCGGCGGGCAAGAGCACGGCCGACTACCGGCCCTACCTGCAGCGCAGCCAGAACTACCGGAACGTGTTCAACTCGGTGCTGAACAACGGCTGGACGTTCTCACAGCCGAAGGATGCGCAAGGCAACTGGACGGCGGGCTTCGACCCGACGGCGGCCGAGAAGACGGACTTCTCCGAATCGAATTCGTGGATCGATACGTGGAACATCTTCCATGACTTCCCCGGCCTCGTTGCGATGCTCGGCGGGAAAAGCCAGTTCGTCGCCCAGCTCGATCGCACGTTCGATCCGGCCAATCCGCTGACCTTCCTCGGCAACCAGGGCTTTCCGGATCTGACCGGCCGCAGCGGCCAGTTCTTCGCGGGGAACGAGCCGGCGAACCACCTGCCGTACCTGTACGACGTCGCGGGCATGCCGTCGAAGACGCAAGACCGTGTGCGCACCGTGATGGACGACATGTACTCGCTGACGCTGACGGCCGGCGATCGCGCGCTCTTGAGCGGCGACAGCCTGAAGGCCGCGCTGGCCGACCCGCGCCGCGTGCGCGATTCGGCGATTCCCGGCAACGACGATTGCGGACAGCTGTCCGCGTGGTACGTGTTGTCCGCGCTCGGCATCTATTCGCTGAACCCGGTGGGCGGCGTGTTCTACCTCGGCACGCCGCTGTTCGAGGAAGCGACGATCGACATTCCGGTCGCATCGGGAGGCGGGGGCGGCGGTGCGTTGAAGTTCGGCAAGTCACGGCGCTTCACCGTGACCGCGCACACGGCCGGCGGCGGCGCACCGTCATCGGTGAATCGCTACGTCCAGTCGGTCAGCCTGAACGGCACGCCGCTGCATCGGCCCTACATCACCTACGACGAGATGAAGGCCGGCGGCACGCTCGACTTCGTGATGGGTTCGGCGCCGAACGACGCATGGGTCGGCACCTGGAACGGGCAGGATCCGAACAGCGCGCTCGCGCCGTCGCTGGCGCTGGCCGTCAAGTAATCGGCAAACGGCCCGCTTCGACGCGGGCCATGTTCCTTCATCCAGCGGCGCCGGTCTCGACCGCGAGGCCGGCCGCCTTCCACTCCGGAAACCCGTCTTCCAGCCGCACGGCCGTGAAGCCGCGCGCGCGCAATGCGGCGACCGCCTCGACCGCAAACACACAGTACGGGCCGCGACAGTAGGCGACGATCTCCGTCCCGGCCGGCAACTCGCCCACGCGCGCATCGAGTTCGGACAGCGGGATGTTCAGCGCGCCCGGCAGGTGGCCCTGCGCGAATTCGTCTTGCGGACGGACGTCCAGCAGCGTGACGAGACCATCCGCGAGCCGCGCGGTCAGCTCGTCGCGCGACACGGGCTCCAGCGCATCGCGCGCGTGGAAGTAGTCGCCCATCACCTTGTTGACCTCGGCGACATTGCGCTCGCCCACGCGGCCGAGCGCCTTCATCAGCACGACGACCTCGCTGTCGCCAGCAAGGCGATACACGATGTGCTTGCCGCGCCGCTCGGTATCGACCAGGCGCGCACGCCGCAGGATCTGCAGGTGCCGCGACGTGTTCGCGAACGTCATCCCGGACAGGGCCGTCAGTTCCTCGACCGACCGCTCGCGCTGGGCGAGATGCTCGAGCAATTCCAGGCGGTTCGGATGGCCGATCGCCTGCGCCACCTCGGCGAGGCTGGCGTAAATCGCTTGCTTGGGTCCCGCGCTTGACACGTGGCCGCTCCTCGATCAATCATTCATCAAATTGATTGAATGTTAGCGTATTCGCGGGACGGAGACAATCCGATGATCCTCAGACCATTCCGGCATCCCGATACGGGACGCATTTCACCTCTGTCCGGTTGCGGTGGCAAGGCTGCTGGTGTGCCGCCCGCACCGCCAGCCGACGCGCGACGGCGCGCGGTCAACGCGGGTCGCGATGCGGCAGGGGGCTGATGCGATGTCAAATGTAGCGATCGCGCCAGGCGGGCGCGCAGTGGCGCTCGGCCTGCGCGAGAACTGGCGGCAATTCGCGCTGCTCGTGCTGGTCAACGCGTTCGTCGGCGGGATGGTCGGCATCGAGCGCACGGTCGTGCCGCTGATCGGCGCCGAGCAGTTCCATCTCGAATCGACCGCGCTGATCACGTCGTTCATCGTCAGCTTCGGGCTGGTCAAGGCATTCGCAAACCTCGTGTCGGGCCAGCTTGCCGACACGTGGGGGCGCAAGCGCGTGCTGGTCGCCGGCTGGCTGCTCGGTCTGCCCGTGCCGTTCATGATCATCGCTGCGCCGAACTGGGAATGGGTGATCGCCGCGAACGTGCTGCTCGGGCTGAGTCAGGGGTTCGCGTGGTCGATGACCGTGATCATGAAGGTCGACCTCGTCGGCCCGAAAAGCCGCGGGCTCGCGGTCGGCCTGAACGAATTCGCCGGCTATTTCGCGGTGGGCGCGACCGCATTCGCGACCGGCTATCTCGCGAGCCGCTACGGGTTGCGGCCGACGCCGATCTACCTCGGCGTGTTCTACGCGTTCGCGGGCCTGCTGCTGTCGATCCTCGTCGTGCGCGACACGCGCGAGCATGTGCGGCTGGAAAGCGGCCAGCCGACCGGTGCGTGCGCGCTGTCGTTTCGCGAAGTCTTCATGCTGACGTCGTTCCGCAACCGGAACCTGTTCGCGGCATCGCAGGCTGGCATGATCAACAACCTCAACGACGGGATGAGCTGGGGCATCTTCCCGTTGTTCTTTACGACGCTCGGGCTCGGCATCGAGCGGATCGGCATCCTGAAGGCCGTTTATCCGGTCGTATGGGGCAGTTGCCAGATCGTCACCGGGCCGCTGAGCGACCGGTGGGGCCGCAAGGGGCTGATCGTCGCCGGGATGTGGGTGCAGGCGGCCGGGCTTGCGCTGACCGCGCTGACGGGGCAGTTCCGGTGGTGGCTCGTGGCGAGCGTATTGCTCGGCCTCGGCACGGCGATGGTCTATCCGAGCCTGATCGCGGCCGTGTCCGATGCGTCCGAGCCCGGCTGGCGCGCGCGCTCGCTGAGCGTGTACCGGTTCTGGCGCGATCTCGGCTATGCGATCGGCGCGTTGTCGGCCGGCCTGATGGCCGACCGCTTCGGTTTCGCCGCTGCGATCCTCGTGGTGGCCGCCGTGACGTTCGCGTCTGGAGGCGTCGTCGCGATTATGATGCGGGAACGCCACTGACAGGGTTCCCCGACATGGACGCGCCGCTTCCGCCGATCTCTGCCCCGATTCCCGAAACGGAACCTGAAACCGAAACCGTCGCCGAGCCGCGTGCGTCGCGGCTGCATCGCCCGGTCGCGCTCGTCACTGGATCGACGTCGGGCATCGGCGCGGCGATCGCACGCCGCCTGGCGGCGGACGGCTATGCGGTGATCCTGCATTCGCGCAGTTCGGCCGACGCGGGGCGCGCGATGGCGCGTGAACTCGGCGCGGCCTATGTGCAGGCCGATCTCGCCGACGATGCCGAACGCGTGCGGCTGATCCGCGACGCACTGGCCGTGCACGGGCGGCTCGACGTCCTCGTCAACAACGCGGGCGTCAGTCGCGTGATTCCGCATGACGACCTTGCCGCGGCGACGCCCGACGTGTGGCGCGAGATGCACGAGATCAACGTGATCGCACCATTCCGGCTCGTCACCGAAGCAGAGGCCGCGCTGCGCGAGGCGGCGTCGCACGGGCGGGCCGGGTGTGTCGTGAACGTCAGTTCGCATGCGGGCGTGCGGCCGAAGGGCGCGTCGATTCCCTATGCGGCGGCGAAGGCCGCGCTCAATCACACGACACGGCTGCTCGCGCGCACGCTCGCGCCGGCGATTCGCGTCAATGCGGTCGCGCCGGGGCTCGTCGATACGCCGCTCACGGCTGACTGGACGGACGCGCAGCAGCTCTGGCGCGAGCGCGCGCCGATGCGCCGTGCGGCGACGCCGGATGACATCGCGCAGACGGTCGCGATGCTCGTCGCGTCTGATTACGTGACGGGCGAGATCGTGATGCTTGATGGGGGAATGAACCTGACGTGATGCGGTGGTGCGGTGGTGCGGTGATGTGGCGATGCAGCGTCGCGGTGTTGTGGCGATGCGGTGATGTCGTGATGCAGTGTCGCGGCCGAACAGCCGCGCGCAGTTGTAATACACGCGATTGCCGCGACCGCTTTCCTGCCTGTGTCCGCTGATCAGCCGAGGCGCGACCGCAGTTGCGCGAGCGCGTGGTCGTGCGTGCGTTCGAACTTCAGCGGCGTGACGGCGACATACCCTTCGCCGAGTGCGACCGTTTCCGAATCCGGATCGTCCTCGCGCGGCGCACGGGCCAGTTTCAGCCAGTGATAGTCGATCTCGCGCGGGTCGCGCCCCGACACGATATCGACGCCCTGCAGTGTGCCGGCACCCTGGTTCGTCACCTTCAGGCCGTGCACGTCCTCGGCTGGCCGTGCGGGGAAATTCACGTTGAGGCACGCATCGCTGTCCCAGCCGGCGGCGACGAGCCGGCGAATGACGTCCGGCGCGAGCGCCAGCGCAGTGCCCCACGGCACCGCATTGCGGTCGGTGAAGGCCTGGCTCAGCGCGATGGCCGGCACACCGACCAGCATGCTCGTCATCGCGGCGCCGACCGTGCCGGAGAACACCGTTTCGGTGCCGAGATTCGCGCCGCGATTCACGCCGGACAGCACGACGTCGGGCCGCGCATCCTTCATCAGATGGCTGACCGCGATCGCGACGCAATCGCCGGGTGTGCCGCGCACCGCGAAGCGGCGTTCGCCCTTGCGATGCACGCGCAGCGGTTCGTGCAGGCTCAGCGAATGCGACGTGCCGCTCTGGTCTTCCGCCGGCGCGACGATCCACACATCGCGCGCCAGTTGCGTGGCGACCTGTTCGAGCACGTCAAGGCCGGGGGCGTCGAATCCGTCGTCGTTGGTGAGCAGCACACGATCGAACAGCGGGCGGGTTTCTTGCATCGGAGCGATCCTCGCGGAGATGGGTAAGGAGAGGGAGCAGCGTGGCGCAAGCCACAAGGCTAGCATTCCCGCGCGAGAATCGTCGTGTCGTGCGGTCGGCGCGGATGTGAAAACGGGCGCATCGCGCGCCCGTTCGTCGGTGGCCGTGCGGCGTGCGCGGCGGGTCGGAACCGCTCAGCCGAGCAGGTGCCGCAGCACGCCGGCCGATACGACGCCGACGATGACGGTCGGCAGGATCGACAGGCGCGTCGCCGCAATCAGCGTAACGGCCAGCGCGAGCAGGTCGGCCGGGCGCGTCGACACGAAGGCCGGCGCGATCACCGAGATCAGCACGCAGCCGGGCACGTTCTCCATCACCGACGCCATGCGCGGGCTCAGCGTGCGGTTGCGCAGCAGCACGTAGCCGAGGATGCGCGACAGGTAAGTCGTCGACGCCATCAACACGATCGTCACGACCGTATTGAGATCCGGGAAATCAGGCATCGCGCGGCTCCCACAGCAGCGCGGCGATCAGCCCCGCGCAGGCGCCGGCCGCGACGTACCATGCGCCGGGCACGGCCAGGTGCGTGGCCGCCGCGACGACGAGGCTCACGAACCACGGGCGGCTCGCGCGCATCCCTTTCCACATCCCGCGCAACAGCACCAGGAAGACGGCCGTGAACGCCATGTCGAAGCCGTACTGCTCGACGTTGCCGATCGTCGGGCCGACCGCCGCGCCGAGCGTGGTCATCGAGATCCACGTCAGGTAGAGCCCCACGCAGATGCCGGCGTAATAGGGCACGCTGATGTGCGTGGCCGAGCGCGCCCGGGCGTCGGCGAGCGACATCGCCCAGCTTTCGTCGCACATGAAGAACAGCGCGAAGAACGCGCGGCGGCGGGGCAGGCGGCGGATATACGGCTCGAATGCGGCGCCCATCAGGATGTGGCGCGAATTCACGAGGAACGACATCGCGACGATCAGCGCGATGTGCGGCGGCGACGTCCACAGATGGATCGCCGCGAATTCGGAACCGCCGCCGAAGTTCATGCCGGTCATCATCGGCACTTCGAACAGGCTCAGCCCTTTCTGCGCGGCCTGCGCGCCCAGCACGAGCGCGAACGGCACGAAGCCCAGCATGACGGGCAGCGCCGCGCGCAATCCGCGACCCATCTCGGCGACATAGGCGGGCTTGTCGCGAAGCCCTGACGACGTTGAAACGCTACTGCTCATTACTCCTCCTTCGGGGGAGGGATTGTCTGCTTTTTTGACTCGAATCGGGTTGCGTTGTGGCCATGAATTTCAGAGAATTTGGCATCAAACGCAGAATTCTGGAATTTATTGGAATCGGATGCCAAATGAAACTTGACGCCATCGACCGCCGGATCCTGAGCGCGCTCCAGCGCGACGGCCGCATGCAGAACGTGGAACTCGCGCACGAGGTCGGGCTGTCGCCGTCGCCGTGCCTGCGGCGCGTGCGGCTTCTCGAGGAGGCCGGCGTGATCGAGAAATACGTGGCCGTGCTGAATCCCGCGAAAGTCGGCAAGGGCCTGACGATCTTCACGCGCGTGTGGCTGAAGGGGCAGGACGCGGAGTCGGTGAACCGCTTCGCCGAGGCCGTCCAGCAGATGCCGGAAGTCGTCGAATGCCACCTGATGGCGGGCGACTGCGATTTCCTGCTGCGCGTTGTCGCTGCCGATATCGACGACTACCGGCGCTTCCAGATGGAGACCCTCACGCGTATCCCGGGCGTGCTGAGCGTGAAGACCGACATTCCGATGCAGAAGGTCAAGCTCACGTCGGCGCTGCCGACCTAGCGCGATACGGGCGTGCGGTCGCGCGACGACGGGTCGACGGATCGACGAACGGTCACGGCTCGGTGACAATCGTCCGATAGACTGATGAATCACGCCAGTTCGAGCATGTTGCCGGTGTTGTCGCGCGACGTTCGGTGCGTGCGCAACTAACGGTCAATGTCGATGCGATCGGGCAGGCGGCGCTGCGCGCCGGGTCATGCGCAGGCGCGGGTACATTCCTTCTTGTCGGGCCATTCATGCAGCCATTCAACAATCCGTGGAATTCGCTGGAAATCGTCAAGCTCGTGCTCGGCGTGCTGACGCCGTTGTCGGTCGCGTGTCTCGGCTGGCTCGTCGCGCGCCGGCTGAAACGGCTCGAACTCGTGCAGTGGACCAACCAGCGGCTGATCGAGAAACGCCTCGCGCTGTACGACGCGGTCGCGCCGCAGCTCAATGCGCTGCTGTGCTTCTACACGTGGATCGGTTACTGGAAGGACATCTCGCCGGACGACGTGATCCGCGCGAAGCGCGAGCTCGACCGCACGTTTCACATCTATCGCTACCTGTTCGACGACGCCGTGTACGACGCGTATCACACGTATATTCACGCGTTGTTCGACGTGCATACGGGCCCGGGCCGCGACGCGCGGATCCGCTCGCTGATCCAGGCGCCCGACGGCGACCGCAGCGTGCACGGCTCGTACGAATGGAAACCGGTGTGGTCCGACCGTTTCGCGACTGCGAATGTCGTGCCGAAGGACGACGTGCTGCGGTATTACACGCACCTGATGGAGCAGCTGCGCGTGGCACTGGGCGCGACGCGCTGACGGCCCGGCGGCGTGCATCGCACGTTGTTTCTCCAGTATCGGAATCCGCCACCCGGCGGCACGGATTCTCACCCTCGCGCACGCGGCGGATGCGGTGTGCGGCGCCTGCTGACATGCTTGCGCCAAGTTCACTTGCGCGAGGTCCGTATGGTTGTCGATACCGGCTGCCGGCCGCTCATGATCCGCCCGCCTGGCGCGGGCATGCGGCGTCTCTTCTCCGGCGATTCTCCCGAACCGCATGCCATGTCGCTGCCGGTCGAACCGCAGATCGGCGACATCGTGTTTATCCGCGTGACAGTGCGGCCGTTTCTCGAGGTGGCCAGTGCGACACGCGCGTGGACGAATCACGTGGGGATCGTCGTCGGCGAACGTGGCGGCGAGGTGCTGATTGCGGAGAGCACGTTCCCGCTGTCGCGCGTGACGACGATGTCGCGCTTCCTTGCGCGTTCCGATCGCGGCGCGTGCGTGATCGCGCGCCTGAAGCAGCCGCTCGATGCCAGGCAGCGGCGTCGGCTCGTCGATGCGGCGATGCGTCGGATCGGCGTGGTCTACGACACGGGTTTCAATCTCGCGTCGAGCCGGCAGTTCTGCTCGCGGTTCGTGCGTGAGGTCGTGCGCGATGCGACGCGGATCGTGCTCGGCGACGTCGAGACGTTCGACACGCTGCTGCGCCGGAATCCCGATCATCCGCTCGGCTTCTGGAAGGTCTGGTATTTCGGCCGGATTCCGTGGCAACGCCGCACGGTGACGCCGGCGAGCCTGATGGAGAGCGGGGAACTGCGCGTGGTGACGGATACGCGCGATCGCGACGGCGATGCGCGGGCAGGCGGAGAGCGGGCGCGATGCGGGGCAGGCGGGCCGTCGGTCGCTTGACGAGCGGCTGGCCGATTCGACGCCGCCGTGCCCTGACGTGATTCAGGCGAACGAGATCACGAGCTTCTTGCCGCACGCGGCCGCGTACTTGCGCAACGTATCGATCGACGGCGAGTGCCGGCCGGTCGCGAGTGCGCGTTCGAGCCGTGTGACGGCAGGCGCCTTCGTACCCATGCGCTCGGCCACCTCGGCTTGCGAAAGGCCGGCGGCCCGCCGGGCGGCCAGCATCGCGTCGAGCAGCGCGAATTCCTCGCGGTTCAGTCGTTCGTATTCGGCGCGTACTTCCGGATCGGCCAACGCGCGTTCGCGCAGGGCCTTATAGGTTGCCATATCGAACCTCCTTCAAACGGCGGCGCGCGGTGGCCAGTTCTTTATGCGGCGTTCTCTGCGTCTTCTTCACGAAGCTGTGAAGCATGACGATCCGCCGGTTGACGACCGCGCAGTAAAACACACGGGCGATACCTTCCAGGCCCTTCAGGCGCATTTCATACAACCCTTCGCCTATCGGCTTGGTGTGAGGTTCGCCCAGATTCGGGCCGCACCGCTCCATACGATCGGCGAGTGCGAAGAACCTGGCGGTGAGCGTTTTCGGCAACGCAAACACGCCCGCTTCGACCTGCGCGCTGAAGAAACGGATTTCATACGCGACGGTTTGCATAGTAACAAATATGTTATCTATTCACAAGAAAGCGCGCCGTCGTGTGTCATGAGGGCGGCTCGCGGAATGCACGGAAACGCCGGGGAGACGTTCGGACGTTTCCCCGGTGCTTCATTGCTGAAGTGCGAGCCGGATTGTTTGCCGGTGGCCCGAATTCGACTAACTGGCCGAACGGATATCGGGCCTGCCCGGATGTTGCGGGAGGGTTTCGGGAGATTGCGGGATCAGTTCCGTCCCGCGATGGCGAGCCGCGCGGCGAGCCCGACGAACACGGTGCCGAGCAGGTATTGCGGCAGTTTCGACGGGCGGCGGCGTGCGCCGATCCGCTGGCTCAACCGGCTCGCGGAGAGAATGACCGCGCCGTTGACGACGAGCCCGATCAGGTTCAGCACTGTCGCGAGCACGAGGATCTGCACGGCGATCGAACCATGCTCGGGCCGCACGAACTGCGGGAACAGCGCGAGCACGAACAGCGCCATCTTCGGGTTCAGCAGGTTGGTCGTCAGCCCCTGGCGGAAGATCGTCGCGCTCGAGTGGCGACGCTGCGACGCGACGGGAGACAGCGCGGTCGCGTCCGAGCGGAACGTCTTCCATGCGAGATACAGCAGATACGCGGCACCGGCGAAGCGCACGGCATCGTACGCGATCGGCACCGCGACAAAGAGTTGCGACAGCCCGAGCGCCGCCGCGAGCGCGTGGCAGTAGGTGCCGGCCTGAATGCCCGCGAGCGTCGCGAAGCCGGCGCGTCGCCCCTGGCTCACGCTGCGGGACGCGATCAGCAGCATGTCGGGGCCCGGCGTGGCGGTCAGCGCGAGACACGCGCCGGAGAACAGCGCGAGCGTGGAGAGATCGATCATGGAAGGCCCTTGCGCCGGAACGGCGTAAAGGACGATCAGTTTAGAAGGGCGTACGAGGCCGGTCAATCGGATGCGGAGGCAGCGGCACGCGCTTCGGATGCGATCGTGCGTCGATGCATCCGTTTCGCCTGCGATGGCGGAATGCCTGCGAAGCCGGTCGCGCGCGGCGCTTCCGGCGAGGTGTCATGCACGCGCGGCCGGTGCAGCCGTCACGGCTGGCGGCACGCGACCTGATAGTCGATCACGGTGTTATTGGCCGGCTTGTCCGGTTCGCCGCCGACGGTCGTCACGCCGAGCACGCCAACCGCATTCCGGTACCGCAGCGCGCAATACCCCATGCCGGTGCCCGAGCACGCTTCGGCCTCGACGATGCCGTGTTTTGCGAGCGTCGCGGCGCCGTCCATCGGGTCCGGCTTCTCGCGCGGCCGCAACGGCTGCCAGCCGTGCGCGATCAGGATCTTGCGCGCCGCGTCGAGCGGCTTGCCGTACACGTTGGGCACGGCCGTGCGGCCGTGGCAGAACGTGTGTTCTGCGGCGACGCGGGTCAGGCGCAGCGTGCCGTGCTCGTCGCGCAATTCGGCGACCGGCGGCGCGGGGCCGTCGCCGCCCCAGAGCAACAGCGCGCCGCTTTCCAGCGGATCGGCCGAGCCGAGCTGCCAGCCGGCGGCGCGCGACGTGTACGCGAGCGCGATCAGCGTCGTGCCGTCGAAGACGCCGACATTGCCGTTGCGCGCAAAGCAGATCGCACTGGTGCCCGCCTTGAATCCGCTCGCGAACGTGACGACCTGATAGCGGCCGAGCGGCGCCTCGGACGTGACGATCCAGCCGAGCTTCGCGACTTCGCGGCCGGCCGCGCTGGTTGTTTGCTTCACGCGATACTGCGTGCAGAACGCGTCGAGCGTGCCGTTCTCCGGCGAGCGCGGCAGCGTGGAGATCGGCACCAGCGATGCACCGGCGATCTCCGACGCGGTGTGAAGCGGTTCAGCCGATGCCGTGCCGTTCAGCGCGGCGCACGCAACAAGTGCGGCGACCGATGCGATGCGGCCGATGAAGGGCAGGGCAATGAAGCGGGGCACGCGAACGTCTCCGGATGACAGGAACATGCGCGTCCGACGGGTTGCCGGCGGCGCGCCTGTGCGTTGCCGGTCAATCAGCCCTTCGCAACGACATCGATCCGCAGCGCGTCGCCACCCGCGACGATCGCCAGCAGCCGGTCGACGTTCGGATGCGCGCCCGGGCGGTTGCGCGCGTCGGCAGTATGCTCCGCGAACACGGCCAGGCCGTGCTCGGCGGCATTCGCGTCGAGCGTACCGAACGCCTGTTTCAGGTAGTGGTACACCGCGAGCGAACCTTGCTTGCCCGGCTGGTTCTCGATCGTCGCGACCACGTCGCCGTTCGCGCCGACGAGATCGATGCGCGCGATGCCGTCGATGGCCGGCAGTTGCGCGAGGTTGTCCTTGAATACTGGGGTCGGTTGAATCACTGAAAACACTCCGTCGGTTCGGTCATGGGCCACAGAACGTGGCCGGCCGTATCTTATCCGATCGGCTTCGGCGCACCGGCCGGTGCGCCCGCGTCGCGCGAGCGCTCGATATCCGGGCTGCGATACGCGCGCTCGGGAATTTCGGCGAGTCGCGACGCGTGCACTTGCCGCGGCGCGAGGCCATAGAACTTCTGAAAACTCATGATCAGCGGCGACCACTTGTCCGGATCGACGCGGTCGGAGTGGCCGTTCATCAGCAGGTCAGGATGCACGTGCACTCGCTGGATGCGCACCTCGAACACGCGAATGTGGCCGCGCAGGTCGCGCGCTTCTTCCCCGATCCCGTGCGTCGCCGCGACGACCGCTTCCATGTGCACCGGGCATTCGAGCGCCCGCGGCGGCGCGACGGTTTGCGACGCCGCTTCGGTAAGCCCGGCCGTGCCGAACTTGTCGGGTTCGAACACATAACCCTTCGCACGCTTGCCGTCGGGCACCGGATACGTGCCCGTCGTGCGCGCGATCCGGTCGACTACGTGCGCCTGTGCCGCCGATGGCAGGTTCAGCACGCATTCTCCGGTACGCAGCAGGTTGCGGGTGGTCTGCGAACTGGCGGCGATGCCGATCACGCCGCGCCAGCCGAGCCAGAATGCGGACGAGATCGGTGCGAGATTGGCCGTGCCGTTCTCGTTCAGCGTGCTGACCAGCACGACGGGCGTGCCGAAATAAAGGATGTTCGGTTCGGTGACGCAATGCGGAGCATTCATGGTCGGCGCCTTCGTTGACGGATCAGCCCGCATGCTGATCCTCGCGCGGCAGCGCGGCGCTCCGAATCTTGTCGTGTCATTCGGACGGCGGCGGCGCGATGAGGGGACGGGAACTGCGCGTCATACACGAGCGGTGTCGGGCGGACGGCCGACTGTCGCAACCGCCGGCTTCCGCGTGCGCCGGCATCGCGCTTGCTTTTCCGCTACAGTAGGACATCGCCGACCGCGCCCGCCGACCCGACGCGCTCACGTTCCAGAATTCCACACGAGGGCCCCGATGCACACGCCGCAACGCTATACCGAGGATGCGCCGACGCGCGCGGAAGTCGACGCACTCGCGGGCACCACCGTCATCGAATTCGGTACAAACTGGTGCGGGATCTGCGCCGCCGCGCAGCCCGCGATCGTCGCGTCGTTCGCCACGCATCCTGCCGTGCGGCACCTGAAGATCGAGGATGGCCCGGGCCGCCCGCTTGGCCGCTCGTTCCGCGTGAAGCTGTGGCCGACGCTGGTGTTCCTGCGCGACGGCGTCGAAGTGGCGCGCGTCGTGCGCCCCGCCGACGCGAAGCAGATCGAAGCCGACGGCTTCGCCGCGCTGGGCTGAGGTCGAGGCGATGCAACAGGCCATCACGCATATCGGCGTCGACACGCGTGGCAGCGGCCTCGTCGAATTCACGCCGCAGGTGCGTGCGTTCGTCGACCAGCAGGCGATCCGCACGGGCCTGCTCACCGTGTTCTGCCGCCATACGTCGGCGTCGCTGCTGATCCAGGAGAACGCAGATCCGTCGGTGCGGCGCGATCTCGAACGCTTTTTCGCGACGCTCGCGCCCGAGGACGACACACGCTACGAGCACGACACCGAAGGTGCCGACGACATGCCGGCGCATCTTCGCACCGCGCTCACGCAAGTGCAGTTGTCGATTCCGGTCGAACAAGGGCGCATGGTGCTCGGCACCTGGCAGGGGATCTACCTGTTCGAGCACCGCCGCGCGGCACACCGGCGCGATATCGTGCTGCACCTGATCGGCGAATAAACGGGAAGGTGAGAGGGGGCGCCTGATGCCGCGCTGGCGCGCCATGCCGTATGCGTCTGCACGCGGCGCACCGATTCAGGCGAGCAGCTTCTCGACGAGCGCGCCGAGTTCACGCAGGTGGACGGGCTTCGGCAGGAATTCGTCGAACACCTGCTTGTTCTCGCGCAGCGCGGCCGATTCATACGCGCTGACGCCGAGGATCGCCGGATGCCGGCCGTCGTCGTCGGGTACCGCAACTGCGCGAATGCGCCGTGCGACCTCGAAGCCGCTCAGGTCCGGCAGCTCGAGATCGAGCACGACGATGTCGTAGCGGCTCGCGCCGAAGCGCGCGACACCTTCCTGCCCGGTGCTGCACAGGTCGGCGTCGATGCCGAGCGCCGACAGCATCGCGCCGAGCGTTTCGCGTGCGTTGTCGTCGTCGTCGACCACCAGCGCGCGCCGGTCGCGGTGCGCGGCCGCGTGCGGCAGAGCGGGCGCATCCGCGGCCGCGTTGCCGGCGGTGTCGATGCCGGGCACTTCGGCCGGCAGCGTAACGACGAACTCGCTGCCTTCGCCCACCGTGCTGCGCACGTCCACATGCCCACGCAGCGTCGTCACGATTTCACGCACGACGGCGAGCCCCATGCCGATTCCGTCCACATGCAGCCCGACCGCGTCGTTCGCGCGATAGAACGGCTCGAAGATCTTCGACAGGTGTGGTTTCGCGATGCCGGCGCCGGTGTCGCGCACGGCGATCCGCAATTGCTGGCCGGCCGGCGCGTCGGCGAGCGTGATCGACACGTCGATCGATCCGCCGAGCGTGTACTTGACCGAGTTCTCGATCAGGTTCGACAGCACCTGGCGCAGCAGCTTGCGATCGGAACGGATCGCCAGATCGTGCGGCTCGACCTGTTGCGCGACCGCGATCCGCTTGGCCGCGATCTTCTCGCGCAGCGGATCGAGCACCTCGGCGAGCAGCGACGCCATGCCGACGGTTTCCCGTTCGGCGAGGCGCTTCGTCGAGCGCAGCTTGATGTAATCGGTCAGGTCCTTGACGAGTGCCTCGAGCGACAGCGCGGAATTCTGCAGCCGCCGGATCGTCTTCAGGTTCGCGTCCGACTGCGGGCGCGCGAGGAGGATCTCGACCGATCCGCAGATCGCCTGCAGCGGTGTGCGCAACTCGTGGCTGACCATTCCGAGGAACGCGTTTTTCGCCTCGATCATTTCGAATGCGCGGTCGGACGCCTTGCGTTCCGCGTCGAGCGCCGCGTCCTGCCGTTCGAGCAGGTCGTCACGCGTGCGCATCGTATAGAACAGCAGCAGGAACAGCGCGCACAGGATGATGCCGAGCACGATGCCGAGGATCAGGATCGCGCGCTGCTTTTCCTTCAGCTGATGGAACGTGAAGTCGCGCTGCGCCATCTCGATCGCGCGGAAATAGTTCGCGAGGCCGTTGACCTTCGGCCAGTACGCGTTCACCTCGTCGATCACCTGCCGTGCGTGCTGCGGCGTATCGCGCAGCGGCGGTACGTCGCGCTTCAGGCGCGTCATGAATTCGCCGAGTGCGTCGATCTCGTTGCGCGCGCGCGGGATGCGCAGCCAGTATCGGGACACTTCCGACGGCCGCTGCAGAAAGCCGAACGACACCGACAGGCTGTCGAGCTGCATCTGGACGTGATCGAAGTCGTCGTCCTCGTGCGTCGCGTAGAGGATCAGTTGCCGGTCGAACCGCGTATAGACGTTCCGGTATTGCGCGGCGGTCCAGAACACGCCTTCGCGGGGCCCTTCGAGTACGCCCTCGTTGACCGAGGTGGCGAGGAGGTCCCACAGCAGGAACGCCCACGCGGCGAACCCCATGATCCACAGCGAGCCGAGGATCAGGATGATTTTTCTATTTTTCCATCGCCCGCGTTTCATTTCACTTCACGGTCAGGCCGATGATCTGCCACGCGAACTTGGCTTCGCCGAGCGGCGTCTTCAGTTCGTCGGGATACTGGTCGCGCGGGTACATGATCCACAGCGGGCCGTAGTTGTCGTTGTCGAGCACCTTGCCGTTCATCGTCCGCGCGAGGATCACGCCGTAGCGATCGGCGTCGGACACGGGAATCGTGAACGTGTACTCGTCGATGCAGCGGAACTCGATCTGCGTGCCGTGCGCGCCGACCGTCTTCAGGATGTCGGACAGGCGCGGGCCGGTGAAGGTCGCCTTCGGCGTCCAGCTCGTCGACGTGACGATCGTGTGCTGGGGCAGCGCCATCAGCGCCTGCTCGGAGAAGACGTAAGTCGACTTGCCCTGCTGGTTGTGCTTGTCGATCTTGCCGTCGACGGTGAAACTGAACGACGAAGCGGCCCAGGCCGCGGCGGCCATGCCGAGCAGGCAGGCCGTCAGCAGGCTCTTGGTCCAGATGTTCGGAATTCGCATGTCATGCCCTCGGTCTTGTCGTGTTGTGTGGTGGGTTGTGTTTCTGGTCTCAGTTCGCGGCGGCCGCGGCCGGCAGTGTGATCTTCAGTTCGCGCGCCACTTCGGCGAACAGGATCGGCAGGCGCACCGGCTTTTCCTCGCAGCGCGCGTTGTAGTGCGACACGATGTGCGCGATTTCGTCTTCGCTGGCTTCGCCGGTCGAGATCTTGCCGGTCAGCAGGAAGATCGGCGCGCCGCTGTTCTCGCTCGAACGGATGCCGCGCACGAGCTCGGCGGCGGTCTGGTCGCCGAGCATCCAGTCGAGGATGTAGCCGTCGAAATCCTCGACCTCCAGTGCCTTGCGGAACGTCGCGCCGTCGAAGTACGGGATCGCGTTCACGCCTTTTTCGATGAAATATTCACAGACGGTTTCGGCGACGTCCTGCGAATCGTCGACCACGGCAATCCGCGCCGCATACACGTTCGGCTGGGTCGAGCGCAGCTCGATCACGTCGACCGGATACGTGCGGCCCTCGCGCGCGTGCTGACGCTCGGTGATGAGCCATTCGCCCTGCCACTGCAGCGCGACGAAGTCCGTCTCGATCTGGCTGCTCGCCTTGGTCGAGATCGCGGCGCGGCAGCGAAAGCGCCGCGACTCGATCACGAGCGTCGCGTCGATCATCTCGGCCGCGGCCGGCTGCGTGCCCTTGTCGTCGAGCAGGATCGCGGGCGGCACGCCGAAATGCGTCGCAATGTCCTGCAACTGCGACAGGTTCCACGGGATCAGGCCTTTCATCTTGCGCGTGACGACCGAGAAACTGAGGCCGAGCACGTTCGCGATCGTCGTGTTGTGACTTCGCGGCGGAATGCCGTTCCGGTTCAGTAGGTCGCGCACCTTGTTGGCGGTGATGAGATCGACGTTGGCCTGCTCGCTGTTGGACATCTCGATGGGGTCTCCAGGGGTTTTGGGCGAGGGAGAGCATATCAAAACTGACGTGACACGCAAACTTTGAAAAAGCGAATCACCTTGACATGCCGTTTTTCTTCATTATTATTGCTCACCACGTCACCTTTGTTTGTCGCGTCATGTTTGGAGATCGCAGCCGGCAACAGCCGGTACAACGAAAAGCGACAACAATGAAGCGGTGACTGAACGATTCGAAGAGAGAACCTGAGAGAGCCTTGGAGTGCGTGTCGGCGTCGACGGATTGTATCCGTTGCGCCGCGCGCGACCGGGTGCGAGCTCACGGGGGTGAAAAGCTCGAAGAATTGCGGCGCCAATAAAACTTGAGGAAAGTACCAATGTACCGCCGTTTACTCGCACCGGGGCTGCTGTTGCTATTGGCCGCGTGCGCGCAGGATCCGTCCGCCACCAGCAACACGGTGCGGATCTGCGACGACGCAGGTTGTTCCGACCGTCCTAAAGATCAGGTGTCCTATCAAAAAAAGGACGATTCGGAAGACCGGGAAGATCCGCGCATCGCCGCGCTGAAGCAAACCGCGAAGACCCAGCCGAAGGCCGCCTACGATCTCGGCCTGCGCTATTTCCGCGGCGACGGCGTGCGCCAGGACAGCTACCAGGCACTCAAGTGGATGCGCGAGGCCGCCGAGCGGGGCGACCTGCAGGCGCAGAAGGCGCTCGGCAGTTTCTACCTGTTCGGCCTCGAGGAAATGGGCTCCGACGCGCGCGAAGCTGAGAAGTGGCTGTCGATCGCGGCCGGCCGCGGCGACAAGGAATCGAAGAAACTGCTCGACCTTGCACGCAAGGCCAAGAAGGAAGACGAAGAAGACTGGAAATGGCGCACGCAATGGCGTGACGTCTATTACGGCTACTGGTACTCGGGCTATCCGTACTACGGCGTCTGGCAGCAGACGTACTGGTACTACTGACCGGGCCTGAAGCAACGGGGGCAGCAGCGGGGAGACCACCATCGCGCGCCAGCCGGGGGGCTTATCGAAGTTCGCACGAACACATAAGCCGAACAACGACTCTAATCGATCGACAACGACATGAAGACCAACCTTTCCCAACGTCTCACTCAAGGTGCGCTGGTTGCAGCGCTTTGCGCGTCCGTGGCGGGCTGCGGCGGCGTAGTGACGCCCGGCGGTCAGAACGCGGGCGTGACCGGTGCCGCCGCGGGCGGCGCGAGCGCCGGCGCTGATTCGGGGCTGCAGCGCTGCACGTCGCCGCTCGGCACGATCGCCGTCGACGACGGCCGCAACGCCGACTGGTGGGGCCCGTTCGGCAGCGCGACCAAGATGACGACGATCGACCCGCTGCTGCGCCTGGCCGTCCAGCAGTCGAACTGCTTCGTGATCACGTCGATCGGCAACCAGAAGAGCGATGCGCGCCTGTCGCGCATCACGCAACTGCAGCGCAACTCGGGCGAATACCGCGCGGGCTCGAAGCAGCAGAAGGGCCAGCGTGTCGCGGCCGACTATTACATGGAACCGCAGATCGTCATCAACGATTCGCCGATCGGCGGCATCGGCAGCATGATCGGCGGGCTGATCGGCAACAGCGCGGTGGCGGCGGTGGCCGGCCACCTGCAGACGAAGGCATCGGTCGTCACGCTGACGCTGTTCGACGTGCGTTCGGCCGTGCAGATCGCCGCGTCGGAAGGCAGCTCGACGGCGACCAACTACGGTGCCGCGCTGGGCGGCTTCGGCGGCGGCGTGGGCGGTGCGCTGGCCGGTTTCTCGTCGACGCCGGAAGGCAAGGCGACCGTCGTCGCGTTCATCGACGCGTACAACAAGATGGTCGTCGCACTGCGCAGCTACAAGGCGCAGGACGTCAAGGGCGGCCTCGGCCGCGGCGGCCAGCTGCAGGTCAACTGACGCTCATCGGCCGGCGGCGGGCCGCTGGCCGTGTCCTGATTTCTGATTCGTGATTGTCTGTGCGCGCGGGTGATCCGCGCGTGCCGGCTTCGTTCGTCCTTTTCGTTTGAGGTAATCCGATGAAAGCCGCTGCATTGATCGCATTGACCTGTCTGGCGCTGACCGCTTGCGGCGGCGGCGACGACAATTCCTCACCCGCCGCGTCCGGCGGATCGGGGACGAGCAACAACGGCGGCAGCGGCGGCACCGGCGGCACCGGCGGTAGTGGGAGCGGTGGCTCGGGTGGTTCGGGCGGCGGCACGATGACGTGGCGCTACGACGCACAGCAGATCGCGGCCGATCAGGCGAGTTTCGTGACACTTCTCAACAGTGAAGGCGCAAAGGGCTATCGCTATCTGGGCGATTACTACTACAACGCATCCAACGGCGGTTCGCGCTCGATCTTCGTGAACGACGGCACCGCGCAGACCTACACGTACCAGTTGCAATCGACGCCGGGCGACTGGACGACCTTCCTCAGCCAGGCCAACACGCAGGGCACGAACGGCTATCGCTACGAAGGGCCGCTCACGTACGGCTACCTGTATCGCAAGGATGGCGGTTCGTCCGCCACCTACGCGTACACAACGACCGGCCTGCCTGCCGACCCGAACGCGTTCCTCACGCAGGCGAACGGCCAGGGCCAGTCGGGCTACTGGTTCCTGGGCCCGATGGTGATCGGCTCGGTGCAGGCGAACGTGTACATGAAGAACAATGCGTCGAGCGCGACCTACACGTACGACGCCCTCGCGCCGACGACGAATGTCAGCGACTTCATCGCGCAGGCCAACAGCGAGGGCGCGAAGGGTTATCGCGCGAAGGGCGCGATGCTGTTCGGCAGCACGATCTCGTGGGTCTACGTGAAGGACCAGACGCAGTCGCCGACCTTCACGTACCAGTCGGCCGCGATCCAGTCGACCGGCGCGAGTTTCGTGCAGCAGGCGAACGGATTCGGTGCGCAAGGATCCGCGTACCTGAGCGATATCGCGCTCGGCACCACGCCGCCGATCGTGATGGCATCGTTCTATTTCAAGCCGGCGAACTGCACGGGCTTCCTGTGCACGACGCTCAATCCGCTCACGCAGAACTGAGCGGGCGCTGCCGGCGCAACAGCGCGCGGGCGATCCGGTGAGGACGTCCCGCGCGGTTCGAATCAGGTGCCTCGGTGCGTCACGAAATTCGTTGACGCATCTTTTGCCGCCGGCTTGCCGGCGGCATTTCATTTTTGGCGCGCCCGCGTCGATTCGACGAAGCAGCCTGTCCGGACGGATCGGTGCGCGACACACGATTCCGCCGTCACGTTTCGTTCAAGTTCAAAACAAGCATTCAAATAGATAGGACGAGTACTAAAGTATTAATGCATTCCTGATTTTCGCAGTGTCGTTTGGCATGATCGGGACATCACTATCCCGACTGTTTCCATCGTGACGTCCGCCCGGAGGGGATCTGCCACAGGTCCGCGCTCAGGGTTCCGTCACGCCGAGCCATGCCATACAGCGCGCTTCAGTCCATTCGCCGCTACCAGAGCATTTCGATGTTCGGGGGCGGTGTCGTCGTCACGATCCTGATCCTGATCGCCTGCGGGCTCGGGATCACGTCGATCGTTTACGGCCATCTGGACGGCGAGCGGCGCAATTTCCTGAACGGTGTCGAGGAAGCGGCCAACGAGGTGCGGGTGGCCGAGACGTCGTTCCGCAACGGCGTCACGAATACGCAACTCATCTGGCGCGAGATCGGCGCGGCGCCGGCCGACGTCGTGAACACGTTCTTCACCGACGGCCAGCAGCTCGCGATCAGGCCGTATCCGTCGCTCGTGGTCGGCGTGCCGGGGCAAACCGTGCAGCGCGACGAAGTCGCGCGCTATCTCGCGATGTCGTTCCTGCTGTCGCGCATCTGCGCGGCGAGCTCGCTCAATCGTGGGCGCACGCTTGAGGGCTATCACTACAGCACGCGCACGGGGGTGTTCGGCTTAGTGCCGCATCTGTCGCGCGACCATCCGGCACTTGCGTCGGCCGACGCGCGTGCGCCTGTGCTCGATGCATTGCGCGTCGATTTCGACGGCTCGCCGCCGGCCCCGAACGACGGCCGCCCGAATGTCCGCTGGCTGCCGCCGTACATCAACCCCGTCACCGGGCAGGTGCGCATTCGCGTCGCCGCCGAGGCACGCGCCGCTGGCCAGCCGTTCGCGGTGCTGGTCACCGAATACGCACCCGAATACCTGCTGTCATGGCTGCCCGGGCGCGGGTTGGCCGGCACGTTCTTCATCACGTCGGCGGACAACCGGCTGATCGCGATCGATCCCGACGTCGAACGCACGAACGCACTGACGGCGCGGCTGGTGAATCTCGACGTCGCGCATCGTGGTACCGCGTCCGCCGAGCCGCGCTTTCGCGACGGTGCGATCGTCTTCAGCAGCAAGCTCGCGGCCACCGGCTGGACAATTGCCTACGTGCTGTCATGGGGCGACGTGTTGGCCGGCGTCGGCGTGCAGGCCGGTGCGCTCGCGGCGTCGACCCTTGTTGCAATCGCCGTGATGTGGTTGCTGCTCGTGCGTTTTCACCGGCGCGTGCTCGTGCCGGTCTACGCGCGCTCGGCCCGCGTGTTCGACAGCGAGGCGCTGTGCCGCAACGTGATCGCGATGGCGCCGGTCGGCATCGGCCTCGTGTCGTTGTCCGACCGGCGCGTGATGCTCGCGAGCGACACGCTCACGCAGATGCTGCTGCCGCATGGCGGCGATCACCATGCGCTGTCCGCGCGGGCACTCGAGAAGTACGACGCGTTCGTCGCGAACGGCGGGGCCGGCCGGACGATGACGAACGAACTCGTGCTCGACGCGCATGGCGATACGCCGCTGCACCTGCAGGTCATCGCGCACGGCGCACGTTATCAGGGCGAGGACGTGCTGATCGCGACGTTCGCCGACACGAGCGCGCAGCGCCGCCTCGTTCATCAGCTCGAGGAAGCGGTGCGCGCGGCCGATTCGGCGAATGCGGCCAAGTCGTCGTTTCTTGCCGCGACGAGTCACGAGATCCGCACGCCGCTGAACGTGATCCTCGGCAACCTCGAGCTGCTCGAGCGCACGGCGCTCGATGCTTCGCAGCAAAGCCGGGTGCAGACGCTGCGCGCGTCGGCCGAAGGGCTGCTCGCGATCGTCAGCGACGTGCTCGATTTCTCGAAGATCGAAGCCGGTGCGATGTCGGTCGAGTCGATCGAGTTCGACGTGATCGCGGTGATCGAGCGCGAGCTCGCGGCATTCGCGCCGGTCGCAAAGGCAAAAGGGTTGCCGCTGTTCGCCGATATCGATGCGAGCGGCGCGCAGCGAATGCGCGGCGATCCGACGCGGCTCGCACAGGTGGTCGGCAACCTGTTGGGCAACGCGATCAAGTTCACGAGTAACGGGCGCATCGTCGCGCGCGTGGCGGTCGGGCGAAGTGCGCGCGGTGAGCCCGAGATCGCCATCGGCATCGAGGATACCGGCATCGGGATTGATCTCGCGCAGCAGGCGCGGTTGTTCAAGCCGTTCTCGCAGGTCGACGCATCGATCACGCGGCGCTACGGCGGCACGGGGCTCGGGCTCGCGCTGTGCGATCGGCTGGTCGCCGCGATGGGCGGCACGATTTCGGTCGACAGCGCGCCGCGCGTCGGCAGCCTGTTCACCGTGCGCTTGCCGCTGCGCATGGGCATTGCGCCGAAATCCCCGGCCGGTGCGGGCGCCGGCCAGACACTGATCGTCGTGTCGGCGGAGGACGCGTGGCGTGCGTTCGCATTTCCGCATCTGCGTGCATGGGGTTTCGACGTCGCGATGCATCCGAGTCCGATCGGGATTGCCGCCGGGTGCCTCGCGCGTGCACACGCGATCGTGCTCTTCGGCGATTCCGACCAATGGCGGCGCGAGGAACTCGACAGCCTCGGCGGCGGTACGCCGGTCGTGCTGGCTACGCCGGACGGCCCGCTGCAGCCGGACGTCGCGGGCCGCACGATTCGCGTGTCGAGCTATTCGCTGAACGGGCTGTACATGGCGATCGCACCGGCGCGAATGGCTACCGCCGAATCGCCGCGCGGGCTGGGGCGCGCGACCGATTTCGGGCAGCCGACACTGCCGGCTTCCGGTGCGCGTGTGCCACGTGTGCTGGTCGCCGACGATGCGGCCGTCAACGGGTCGATTTTCCGCGAGCAGCTGGATGTGCTCGGTTGCATGGTCCGGTGCGTGTCGTCCGGCGACGCGGCGCTCGACACGCTCGCGAACGGCGCGTGGGACGTGCTGCTGCTCGGTGCCGACCTGCCCGACATGTCGGCCCGGGAACTGGCGGAAGCCGTCCATTCGCGTGCGTTGCCGTGCGACATGATCGTCGTGGCATCGCATCTGGCGCCCGACGATGCCCGGCGTTACGCGGCATCGAACGTCGCGTGTGTGTTGACCAAGCCGGTGACACTGGCCGACCTGCGCCGTGGCCTCGCCCGCATCGCGCGGCGGCCGAGCGGCCCGCTTCAAGCGCAATGGTCGCCACGGCGACACACTGGCCGGGACGATAAAAGAGGCGGCGCGACGGCGACGTAGATCGCCTGCGTCAGAACTGGGAAGGCAGACGCGTCGCATCGCTTCGATGCCGCGTGATTTCGACTGAAGAAGGAAGGGTAAGGCCGTGCGCTATATGGGAAAGGTGTTCGGGCTGTTGCTTGGATTCGCGACGCTGCCGGAGAAATCCAGACGGGATTTCCTGACGAAACTGAACGAATTCATGATGATGTCGCCGTCGCAGAAGCGGCGGGCCATCAGCGAGTGGCAGCGTGCCGCGGATGACGGGGCTGGCGAGCCGGACAGAACCGCGGTCAAGCATTAGGGAGCGGCTTCGGCCGCTCTGCGGGACGGGACGGATCGACGGCGTGGGGGCGTCGCCGATCGGATGCGCGTGGGCGGCGGACTATCGACGGTTCGTGTCGCAACGTCGTATCGGGTACGTCTGCCGGCAAGATGGTTCGTGTATGGGATCGGTGCGGGGTGCAGGCCGCCAAGCCTGATCGCACGGCCGCGACGCGGAACCCGTCTGTTATCTAAAAAATACGCTGCGCACCGCCGGGTTCGCCGAACGCCGCAACGCGACTGTGTTGCGGGATCGATTCGAGTTCCGGCGCGTCGCACAACATGGCACGTCGGGCCGCGTGTATCGGGAGAAGAAGAGAGATGGATGAATTTTTTGTGCGGGTGATGGTGGCGGACGATCATCCTTCGTCCGCGCTCGGGATGTCGCAGGCGCTCGCAGGCAGCAGCACGATCAAGCTGCTCGGCACTGTCTCGAATTCGACCGACCTCGTGGTGATGCTCGACGAGCAGCAAAGCGATGTACTCGTCGTCGACTATGTGATGCCCGGCGGCAAGTATGGCGACGGTCTTTCACTGCTGTCGTTTCTCCAGCGCCGCTACCCCGCGCTGCGCCTCGTGACGATCACGATGATCGACAATCCGAGCGTGCTGCTCGCGATTCAGAAGCAGGGTGTCGGGTGCATCCTGAGCAAGTCCGATGCGATTTCGCATCTGGTCGGCGCGGTGCATGCGGCCTTCGTCGGCGCCAATTATCTGTCTCCGTTCGTCAAGAAACTGCTGGAGGACTGCCAACCGTCGGCGGGTCTCCGCACGCTGACCGCCCGCGAGATCGAAGTCGTGCGGCTCTACGGGGCCGGCCTGACGGTCGGCGAGATCGCCGTCCAGCTTCACCGCAGCAAGCAGACGATCAGTTCGCAGAAATCGAGCGCGATGAAGAAGCTCGGTATCGTCCGAGATGCCGATCTGATTCGCTACGCGAGCGAGGGCCATCTGCCCGAATTGCCCGGGGCCGGTACGTAGACGGTGCCCGGCGGACTGTACCGAGTGACCGGGACAACGCATGACGCCGTGCCGGCGCCGGCGCCGACGCCGACGCGACTTCGACGACACGCATGCCCACCAAACTGAAAACGCTGATCGCGCGTGCCGCGGCCGCGGGCCGCAAACCGTTCGAGCCGGGCCGCGTGCGACGCCAGCAGCAATGGCTGCTGTACGGAAGCGGGGTGGCGATCACGGTGTTCGTGCTGGTCTGCGCGGCACTGGTCGCGCGGCTCGACCTGCAGGAATCGGTTGCGCATGACCGGTCGGAGTTCCTGGTACGCAAGGCCGACCTGCTGGCGGAGATGGAGGTGGTCAAGGCGCTCCAGAATCGCTATCTCGAAAACTTCGAGTCGATCGCCGGACACGGGCCGAGCGCGCCGCCCGATGCCCTCAGCCGGTTTGCCGACGAGCGCGGCAGGCTGTCCGTCCTCGGGCGCGCGGGACGCGTGGCGGTGGCTGCATTCGCGGCCGGTCCGTCGTCCCGGCCAGGGGGCGCCCATGCGCCGTTTCTGGCCGCGTTTCTCGAGCAGATCGAGAAGACCGGTGTCATGTCGCCGAGACAGCCCGGCGATCCGGGCATGGGCGGATATCTGATCGATCCGGACGGCGGCTTTGTCATCGTCGCCGGCTATCCGCTGGTGAAGTCGGCGCGCGCGCTGCCGGCCGATTTCGACGTGAAGGCGTTGATCCAGCAGTTGCAGCCGCCGGCCGATTTTGTATCGGCGGCCGCTGCGCCAGGCAATCGGCCGATTTTTCTGGACCGGCGGCAGGACCCGCTGCTCGGGCGATCCGTGCTGCGGTTCACGCAGGTGGTGCGGGACAAGCAAGGCAAGCCGATCGCATGGTTCGTCGTCGTCACGCGACCGGAGATCGACGACATCCTGCGTGCGTCGTCCGCCGGCAAGGACTACGCACTGGTCGATTCGAACGCGAATGTCCTGACCGGCCGGCAGGCGGCGCCCGCGCTGACTGCCCACGCGCTCGATCATGCGCGCGCGGCCCGTGGCGAACGGGCGGCCGCACACCGTGTCGGCACGAATATCGTCATCGGCGAGCGCATGCCGGGGTTCCACGAGGTGGTGCTGACCGCGACGTACTCGTGGCGCAGCCTGTTCGACGGCGTGGCCGTCCGCCTGGGTATAGCCGCCGGTCTTGCGTTGCTCGCGATCGGAACGGTCTGGGTCGCGATCGCCATGTTCGACCGGCGCGCGCTGCGCTCCGCCAACCGCCGCGCGATCCGGCTGATCGAAAGCGAGGCGCTGAATCGCACGCTGATTCGCACGGCGCCGGTCGGCATCATGCTGCTGTCGCTGGCCAATGGCGACACGATGGTGCGCAACGAGGCCGCACAGGGTTATGGCGATACCGGCGCGGCGCCGCCGCTCGGCAAGCGCATCTGGCAGGCGTACCGCGACAGTCCCGCGGGCGGACGGAGGTCGCGCATCGTCACGCACGAATTGTCGGTCGACCGCGAAGGTGGCAGGGCGGCCTATCTTGCTGCGCACATCGTCCGTACCCGCTATCGCGGCGTCGATGTGCTGCTCTGTACGCTGACCGACATCACCGCGCGCAAGCAGGCGGAAGACAAGTTGCGCGAGGCGCGCGAAGCCGCGGACGACGCGAACAAGGCGAAGTCGACCTTCCTGGCGACGATGAGCCACGAGATTCGCACGCCGCTGAATGCGATCATCGGCAATCTCGAATTGATGGCGCGTGCGGCGTTGCCATCGGACGAACAGCGTCGGCTGCAGACGGTCATGTCGTCGTCCGACGCGCTGATGCGCGTGATCACCGACGTGCTCGACCTGTCGAAGGCCGAATCCAACCAGATGGTGCTGGAAGCCGTGCCGTTCGACCTGCGTGCGGTGCTGCGCGATGTCGCGGCGATCTTTCGTCCGCTCGCCGAGGCGAAACGGCTCGTACTCGAATGCCGCGTTGCGCTGGGGCTGGCCGACGGTTACGTCGGCGATCCGACCCGCCTGCGGCAGATCGTGTCGAACCTCGTCAGCAATGCGATCAAATTCACCGAGCAGGGCAGCGTGACGATCGACGCGATGCCGGCTGCCGCTTCCGGCAGCCCGTGCGGCCTTGAAGTGTCGGTGCGCGACACGGGCATCGGCATTCCGGCAGAAGCGCTGCCAACGCTGTTCGACGTGTACGTGCGGACCGATCCGTCGATTGACCGGCGCTTCGGCGGCACCGGGCTGGGGCTGCCGCTCTGCGGACGTCTCGCGCGCCTGATGGGCGGTGCGCTGACGGTCGAAAGCCAACCGGGTATGGGGACAACCTTTACCGCATCGCTGCCGCTGGCGGAGGCGCCGTCCGGATGGCGCGTCGCGTTCGACGACGAGCCCGCTGCGGAACATGCGTTGCCGACGCACGCGGACGACGGCGCGCCACTGCGCGTGCTCGTCGCGGAAGACCACCCGGCGAGCCGCGTACTGTTGCGGGATCAACTCGATGCGCTGCACTACGATGCGACGATCGTCACGAACGGCGTCGAGGCGATGCGTGCGTACTTCGCGAATTCGTTCGACGTGGTACTGACCGATCTTGGCATGCCGGAGCTCGATGGTTTTGCGCTGGCGAACTTCCTGCGTGAGCAGGGCGCGACGGTACCCGTGATCGCGATGACCGCGCACGCGACCGAAGAGGATCGTCGGCGGTGCGCGCAGGTCGGCGTGGTGGAGGTCGTGCTCAAGCCGTTGTCGATCGATGCGCTCGGTGCGGTGTTGCAGCGCCACGGCGGGCGCGGCGCGACGGCGTTGCACGCGGCCGATCGCGACGACCAGCAGGCGCCGCCGATGACGGACGAGGTGCGCGAGCAATTGCGCGCCGCGACGCTGCACTCGCTGGCGACGATCGACGCCGCATTGCTGCGCGGTGACGACGATTGCCTCAAGGGCGAACTGCATTCGATGCGAGGCGGCTTCGCGCTGGCCGGCGACGCAGACGCGAGCGATGCATGCGCGAAAGGCGAGCGCGTGCTGGCCGCAGGCGGTGCCGATGCGCTCAAGCCGGAATGGTCGGAGATACGCGTGGCGGTGGAGGCTGCGCTGTCGAGATTGTCAGGCATCTGAACGGAGCGGCGCCGTGCCTTCGGGCGCGATGGCGCAAGAGGCGCGCGATGATGATGGCCGACGAGCACGAGCACGAGCACGAGCACGAGCACGAGCACGAGCACTGCGCTGCGCAGGCGTGCGCACTGAATCTTCTGGAATTAGGCGCTCGCCTGTCGAGTGTGTTCATGGACGGACGCGCGACAGCAATGATGGACGCGCAGCATGCGTTAGCGGTGCCCCGACACGTCGCCGTGCTGAAAGCGGGGCGGCACGCGGGCGTCGGACGGCATCGCGCGGAACAGCGCGACGCCCGATTACAGGTTATCCGGCATGTCCGCGCCTCCGGCGGGTGACGGAGGTCGCTGCTTCATTGCGTGCGCAGAAATGGCCATCGTGCGCCGGAGCGATTTCGGATGCCCGTCAACCGTTGCGGAAGATCTCCGAGTAAGCGCTCAACGCCGGCACCCCGCCAAGGTGCGCATACAGCACCTTCGACCCCGGTTCGAATTCACCGAGGCGCACCTTGTCGATCATCCCGTGCATCGATTTCCCTTCATAGACGGGATCAGTCAGCATGCCTTCCAGTCGCGCGCACAGACGAATCGCTTCAAGCGTGCCGTCGCTCGGCAAACCGTATTCGGGCCCGCCGTAACGCGTGTCGAGCACGACGTCCCGTTCGCCGATGTCGCGTCCCAGACCGACCAGTTCGGCCGTATGCCGCGCGATGCGCGTGATCTGTTCGCGCGTTTGCTCAGGCTTCGCCGACGCGTCGATGCCGATCACGCGATCCGCGCGTCCGTCGGCCGCGAAGCCGACAACCATCCCCGCCTGTGTGCTGCCCGTGACCGAGCAGACCACGATGTAGTCGAACTTGAAGCCGAGCTGCGCTTCCTGTTCCCGCACTTCTTCCGCGAAGCCGACGAACCCGAGCCCGCCGAGCGGATGCTCGGAACACCCGGCTGGAACCGGATACGGCTTGCCGCCCGCCTGCCGCACGCTTTCCATCGCTTCTTCCCAGCTGCGACGGATGCCGATGTCGAAACCGTCGGCGACGAGCCGCACGTCGGCGCCCATCATCCGCGACAGCTGGATGTTGCCGACGCGGTCGTATACCGGATCCTCGTAGTTGACCCAATGCTCCTGCACGAGCACGCACTTCATTCCCAGATGCGCGGCGACGGCCGCGACCTGGCGCGTCTGGTTCGACTGTACGCCGCCGATCGACACGAGCGTGTCGGCGCCTTGCGCAAGCGCGTCGGGGACGAGGTATTCGAGCTTGCGTGTCTTGTTGCCGCCGAACGCCAGACCGCTGTTGCAGTCCTCGCGCTTCGCATACAGCTCGACCTTGCCGCCGAGGTGCGCGCTCAGGCGCTTGAGCGGCTGGATCGGCGTCGGGCCGAACGTGAGCGGATAACGGGGGAAACGTTGCAGGTTCATCGACAAGCTCCGAAAGGCGGTGGGCAGGAAACCGGATCGGTCGGGTGCTGTTCGCACGCCGTGTCCCGATGGAAAAATGATAGGCAGGACGGCGCGAAATGAGCTTGCGAAATAAATAGTGACGACCTACGTTATCGATGAGATATGAGAAGTCGAGACAATTTTGATTCGCAAAATATACGTGAGACGCAATGAAATTAGATCGAGGTAGTACGTCGCCGGCCGACACCGCGCCGGCGCTCGACCGCATCGACCGAGCGATCCTGCGGCAGTTGCAGCAGGACGCGTCGATTTCGAACGTGAGCCTCGCCGCGAAGGTGAAGCTGAGCGCGCCGGCTTGCCTGCGGCGCGTCGAACGGTTGAAGGAGATGGGGTTGATTCGCGGCATCGTCGCGTTGCTCGACCCGAAGCCGTTGGGTGCCGGGATGCTGGTCGTGATCGGCTTCGTGCTCGATCGCTCGACGCCGGAGGCGTTCGCCGAATTCGAGAAGGCCGCGCAGAAGGTGTCGGGGTGCGTCGAGTGCCACGTGGTGACGGGCGAATTCGACTACTTCATGCTGGTCCGCACGCGCGACAACGAGAGCTTCAACCGTTTGCATGCCGAACAGTTGCTGTACCTGCCCGGTGTGCGACAGGTGCGCTCGTTCATGGTGCTCAAGGAGATTCTGTCGACGCATGCGCTGCCGGTTTAGCGCGGAGCGCCGTCGATTCCCGCTGGTTACGGATATGCCGTTTGGTTAATTGAAAATTCCCGATTGGGTGTATAAAATGGGAGCTTGAATTAACCCATTTGGGAGTCGTCATGGCAGCAACCACACCCGCGGCTCGTCAGCCGGCCAAGCGGGCCGCCGCGTCTCGCGCCGCGCCGCCGGCGAGTAGCTCGAACGGCCTGGGCGCCGCCAAGGGCGATTTCGACACCTTTGGCCGGATGGCGCCGATGTCGCAGCGGCGCGCGATTGCGGAGGGTTTCGACGCGATCATCATCGAGCGCGTCGCACGCGAGTTGCTCGGCGTGCCGGTTCAGTCCCTCTTGAGCGCGTTGAGCCTGCCCAGCTCGACCATTCTGCGGAAAATTGCCAAACACGATCGGTTGTCGCATGGCGAGTCCGATCGCGTTGCGCGCGTGCTCTACGTACTGGGTCTCGCCACCGATTTGTTTGAGGACGGCGAACGCGCGGCGGCGTGGATGAGCCGGGCGAACGCGGAGCTCGACGGTTTGAAGCCGCTCGAAGTGCTCGACGTACAGCCCGGCTACGACCGGGTGCGCGACATTCTGAACCGTGCCCAGTTCGGGGTCGGCGCGTGAGGGTGTATCGTCTCGCGAAAGAACGAAAGGGGCACTACCTGGCCGACGACCTGAGCGGGAACGGCGCGGCGATCGCAGGCGGCCGCTGGAATCCTCGCGGCATGCGGGTGCTGTACACCTGCTGCCATGCGTCGACGTCGTTGCTCGAGGCGCTCGTCCAACTGTCCGGCTTGCTTCCTGCTGGCGGACTTTGTTTGGTGACGCTGGAAGTGCCCGACACCGTGCATGACAACGCGTACCAGCCGGACCTGCCGGACGATTGGGCGGTACTGTCGCAGGATCCGGAGTCGACTGCCCGGATCGGACGGGGCTGGCTTGAAGCGGGCGAGCAGTTGGCGATGCGCATACCATCCGTCGTCTGCCCGACCGACTTCAACTTGCTGCTGAACCCGCTGCATGCGGATTTTGCTTCGAGCGTAAAAGTGATCGGCAAAGAAGCGTTCGCGCTGGATCCTCGCCTGTTTGGCTAGTCGGCCGTATTGTTTGGATCGACGAATCGTCGTCGGCTGCTGCCCGGTCGCGTCGTTCGATCATCGCTGCCATGGCGCGACGCCCGGATGCGAGGTTTTGCCGAGACGCTCCCGTGCGTTGCGCACGATAGTCGCATCGAGTTCCCCGTCATCCGCCAATGCCTTCAGCGCGGCGAGCACGATGCTCGCACGATCGACTTCGAAGAACGCGCGCAGCGCATCGCGCGTGTCGCTGCGCCCGAACCCGTCGGTGCCGAGCGTCACGTAGCGGCGCGGCACGTAGGCGCGGATCAGCTCGGGCACCGCACGTACGTAGTCGGTCGCGGCGATCACCGGGCCGTGTGTTCCTTCAAGCATCCGCGTGACATACGACGATGCCGAACCGTCGCCGAGCCGCGACAGCCGCTCGGCTTCCATCCCGTCGCGCTGCAATTCGCTGAAGCTCGTGACGCTCCAGACGGCCGCATCGATCCCCCAGTCGTCCAGCAGCGTCCGCTGCGCGGCGAGCACTTCGCCGAGAATCGCGCCCGCGCCGAACAACTGCACGCGCGCGGTCGCGTTCGCGGCGGACGGCAGCCGGTGCATGCCCTTCAGGATGCCTTCGCGCCGCGCGTCCGGATCGTCGGCGGGCATCGACGGCTGCGCGTAGTTCTCGTTCATGACGGTCACGTAATAGAACACATCGCGCTGCTGCTCGACCATCTCGCGCATGCCGGCATCGACGATCGTCGCGACTTCGTACGCGAACGCCGGATCGTACGCGCGGCAGTTCGGAATCGTCGATGCCGCGAGATGGCTGCTGCCGTCCTGGTGCTGCAGGCCCTCGCCGCCGAGCGTCGTGCGCCCGGAGGTCGCGCCGATCAGAAAGCCGCGCGAGCGCTGGTCGGCGGCGGCCCAGATCAGGTCGCCGATGCGCTGGAAACCGAACATCGAGTAGTAGATGTAGAACGGCAGCATCGGCAGGTCGTGCACGCTGTATGCCGTCGCGGCGGCGATCCACGACGAGATCGCGCCCGCTTCCGAAATCCCTTCCTCGAGGATCTGCCCGCGTGTGTCCTCGCGGTAATAGAGCATCGAGCCGAGGTCTTCCGGCTCGTAGCGCTGGCCGAGCGGCGAGTAGATGCCGACCTGCCGGAACAGGCTTGCCATGCCGAACGTGCGCGCTTCGTCGGCCACGATCGGCACGACGCGCGGGCCGATGTCGCGATCCTTGATCAACGCCGAGAGCATGCGCACGAGCGCCATCGTCGTCGACATCTCGCGGCCGGCCGCATCCAGCGCGAACGCACCCCAGGCCGGCATCGAAGGGACGGTCAGCCCCTTCGATGCCGCCATCCGCCTTCTGGGCAGATAGCCTCCCAGGGCAGCCCGGCGGGCATGCAGGTAACGCATTTCCGGGCTGTCTTCCGCTGGCTTGTAAAACTTCAACTGCTCGACGTCGCTGTCCGACAGCGGCAACCGGAAGCGGTCGCGGAACGCCTTCAGATCGTCGACGTCGAGCTTCTTCTGCTGATGGGTCGTCATCCGGCCCTGGCCGGCCGCGCCCATTCCGTAGCCCTTCATCGTCTTCGCGAGGATCACGGTCGGCTGGCCGCGATGGGCGAGCGCACGTGCGTACGCGGCGTGCAGCTTGCGCGCATCGTGGCCGCCGCGGCGCAGGCGGTCGATCTCCGTGTCGGTGAGCTGCGCGGCGAGCGCTTCGAGCGCCGGGTCCTGACTGAAGAAGCGCGCGCGGTTGTACGCGCCGTCGTTCGCGGAGAAGGTCTGGAACTGGCCGTCGACGGTATCGGCGAACGCGCGCGCGAGTGCGCCCGCGTGATCGCGTGCGAACAGCGGATCCCAGTCGGAACCCCACAGCACCTTGATCGTGTTCCAGCCGGCGCCCGCGAACAGCGCCTCCAGCTCGTCGATCACGCGGCCGTTGCCGCGCACCGGGCCGTCGAGCCGCTGCAGGTTGCAGTTGATCACGAACACGAGGTTGTCGAGCCCCTCGCGCGCGGCGAGCGACAGCGCGCCGAGCGATTCGGGCTCGTCCATCTCGCCGTCGCCGAAGAAGCCCCACACGGTGCGGCCGGCGGTGTTCGCGAGCCCGCGATGCTGCAGGTAGCGCATGAAGCGCGCCTGGTAGATCGCGTTGATCGGGCCGATGCCCATCGAGCCGGTCGGGAACTGCCAGAAGTCCGGCATCAGCCACGGATGCGGATACGAACACAGCCCGGGCCCGGCGATTTCGCGGCGATAGTGCGTGAGATGGTCTTCGCCGAGAAAGCCTTCGAGATACGCACGTGCATAGACGCCCGGCGACGAATGCGGCTGGAAGTACACGAGATCGCCGCCCGGGCCGCCCTCATTGCCCGCGCCGGCCGGCGTCGCGCGGAAGAAGTGGTTGAAGCCGACTTCGAACAGGTCGGATGCCGACGCGTAGCTCGCGATGTGGCCGCCGAGCTCGCCGTATGCGCGGTTCGCGCGCACGACCATCGCGAGTGCGTTCCAGCGCAACGCGGCGGACAGCCGCTCCTCGAGATCGGCGTCACCCGGGTAGGGCGGCTGTTCGTGCGCGGCGATCGTGTTCAGGTACGGCGTGACGGGGCCGCGCGGGGCCGCGAGCCCGCGGGTGTGCGCATGCGCGGCGAGCTGGCCGAGCAGGTATTGCGCGCGCTCCTTGCCGACGTGCGCGACGACGGCGTCGAGCGCCTCCAGCCATTCGGCGGTTTCTTCAGGGTCGGCGTCGGCGTGTGCTGCGCCCGCGCGCCGCGTGGCATCGATACCGTTCGACAGGTCCGTCATCGCAGGTCTCCCGCGCGCTGGTTCAAAGCGGCGCGCATCAGTGGCAATCAGTCGGATCATGCTACCCGCCGATCCGCAAAATATGCGTCTGATTTCATTGGGATTTCGCGCTCCGATAGTGTAAATATTCCGGTTGTGGCTACTCTTCCGGAATATTTCGACCATGAGCTCAAACCCGCGGCGGCTCGACCGCATCGACATCGGTATCCTGAACCAGCTTCAGCAGAACGCCCGGATCACGAACGCGGAACTCGCGCGTGCGGTGAACCTGTCGGCCACGCCATGCTTCAACCGCGTGCGCGCGCTGGAGAAGCTCGGGCTGTTCCGGCAGCAGGTCACGCTGCTCGATCCGGAGCCGCTCGGGCTGCGGATCAACGTGTTCATCCAGGTCAGCCTGGAGAAGCAGGTCGAGGATGCGCTGCAGCGCTTCGAGGAAGCGATCTCGCAGCGGCCCGAGGTGATGGAGTGCTACCTGATGTCGGGCGACGCCGACTACCTGCTGCGCGTCGTGATGCCCGACATGCGCACGCTCGAGCGTTTCATCATCGAGCGCCTGACGACGATTCCCGGCGTGTCGAACATCCGGTCGAGCTTCGCGCTGAAGCAGGTGCGCTACAAGACCGCACTGCCGCTGCCGGCGGCGGGGTTGACGCTGGTCGATCCGGACGAGGCCGCGTCGGACTGGAGCTGAGCGGGGAGTCGCAGGCGCGCCTGCCCGGTTTCGGACTTCCGACTGCAGTCGGAGCGATGACAAAGTGCCGACGATTTCCCGACGCCGTCGAAAGGGGCGGCATGCGGCACGACGGATCGCTGCCGCAGCGGTGTGCAGGGCGTTCGCGTCTTCACGACGCCGCGCGGCACGATCGCGTATGCTCGTCCCGTCAGCGGCGACGGCGGCTGCCGTTGCCGGATCAATCGTGTGACGACCGATCAACGAGCGAGGGCAACATGGCAAGACAGACGATGGCGGAATACCTGGCGAAGACGCTGGCGGCAGCGGGCGTCGAGCGCATCTGGGGCGTGACGGGCGACAGCCTGAACGGGCTGTCGTTCAGCCTGAGCCAGATCGGCTCGATCCGCTGGATGCATACGCGGCACGAGGAAAGCGCCGCGTTCGCGGCCGGCGCGGATGCCGCGTCGACCGGGCGGCTCGCGGTGTGCGCGGGCAGTTGCGGCCCCGGCAACCTGCACCTGATCAACGGGTTGTACGACTGCCACCGCAATCACCAGCCGGTGCTCGCGATCGCCGCGCACATCCCGTCGACCGAGATCGGGCTCGGTTACTTCCAGGAAACCCATCCGCAGGAACTGTTCCGCGAGTGCAGCCATTTCGCGGAACTCGTGACGAACGCGTCGCAGTTCCCGCGCGTGCTCGCGCGCGCGATGCGCACCGCGATCGACGAGCGCGGCGTCGCGGTGATCGTGCTGCCGGGCGACATCGCGCTCGGCGACGGCCCGGAAGAGCTGCCTGCATGGAGCGAAGCGGCGCCGCCGTCGATCCTGCCGGCCGACGCCGATCTCGACCGGCTCGCGGCGCTGCTCAATGCGTCCGACGCGGTGACGCTGCTGTGCGGCAGCGGCACGCAGGGCGCGCACGACGAGGTGGTCGCGCTGGCCGACACGCTCGGCGCGCCGGTCGTGCATGCGTTGCGCGGCAAGCAGTTCGTCGAATGGGACAACCCGTTCGATGTCGGGATGACGGGGCTGATCGGCTTCAGCTCGGGCTATCACGCAATGGAGTCGTGCGACACGCTGCTGATGCTCGGCACGGATTTTCCGTACCGGCCGTTCTATCCGTCGAACGCGAAGGTCGCGCAGATCGACTGGAAAGGCTCGCAGCTCGGCCATCGCGCGCCGCTCGCGCTCGGCCTCGTCGGCACCGTGAAGGAAACGATCGCGGCGCTGCTGCCGCGCCTGACGCGCAAGACGCAGCGGCGTTTCCTCGAGAATGCGCTGAAGCATTACGCAGCCGCGCGCAAGGGGCTCGACGATCTCGCGGTGGCCGAGCCGCCGGGCCGCGCGATCCATCCGCAATACCTGACGAAGATCGTCGACGAAGTCGCGGCGGAAGACGCGATCTTCACGGCCGACGTCGGCACGCCGACGCTGTGGGCCGCGCGCTACCTGACGATGAACGGCAAGCGGCAACTGCACGGCTCGTTCAATCACGGCTCGATGGCGAATGCAATGCCGCAGGCGCTCGGCGCGCAGGGCGCGCATCCGGGCCGGCAGGTGGTGTCGCTGTCCGGCGACGGCGGGCTGTCGATGCTGCTCGGCGACCTGCTCACCGCACGCCAGCTCAAGCTGCCGATCAAGATCGTCGTGTACAACAACAGCCTGCTCGGCTTCGTGTCGATGGAGCTGAAGGCGGCCGGCTATCTCGACACGAACGTCGACCTGAGCCCGACCGATTTCGCGGCGATCGCGAAGGGCGCGGGCATCTTCAGCGTGCGCGTCGAGCACTCGGAGAACGTCGAGGAAGCGCTGCGCATGGCGTTCGCGCATGACGGGCCGGCCGTCGTCGACGTCGTCACGTCGAAGTACGAACTCGCGATGCCGCCGAAGATCGAACTCGCGCATGCGAAAGGCTTCAGCCTGTTCATGCTGCGCGCGATCCTCAGCGGTCGCGGCGACGAGATCGTCGAATTGGCGAGAACCAACCTGCGGTAAGACGAGCCGCGCCGCGCTGCTTCGGGCAGCGCCCGCGGCGTCACGCATCGACGAACGCGCCGGGGTGCGTGCGTCGATGCGTGAGGCATTGAACAACACAAAAACATGGCAATCGAAATTCGCGCCTACGAGGCATCTGACCTGCACACGCTGTCGGCCATCTGGTTCGACGCATCGCTGCACGCGCATCCGTTTCTGGGCGAGGCGCGGCTGCGCGAGCAGCGCACGCTGGTCGAGAAGATCTATCTGCCCGACGCGGAAACCTGGGTCGCGTGCCGTGCCGGCGAACCGGTCGGCTTCATTGGCCTGCTCGACACGTCGATCGGCGGATTGTTCGTCGCGCCGTCGATGCACGGCCACGGGATCGGCCGCGCGCTGGTCGAGCATGCGCTCGCGCTCAAGGGCGCGCTCGATCTCGAGGTGTATGCCGACAATCGCGATGCCCGTGCGTTTTACACGCGGCTCGGCTTCGAGGAAATTTCGCGGCGCGACGAGGACGACGAAGGCTTGCCGTTCGCGAACATCCGGATGCGCGCCACGCGCTGAGCGGGCGGGCAGGATGTGTGCGTCGCGCGGCACGGCGCGACGCCACGCCGAGCACGCCGCACGGCACGCACGCTGCACGGCGTCGGCCGCGACGATGTTCCGGTGCGCTGGCGCGTGCGTTCAGCCCGGCGCCGCTTCGCACCCGGCCGCCACCCACTCTCGCACGGCCTCGACGAACAGCCGCAACGCCGCCGGCGGATGCCGGTTCGCCGGATAGTAAAGGCACAGACTGTCGAACAACTGGCTCCACTCGGGCAGTACCTGCACCAGCCGCCCCGATGCCAGATGCTCGGCGACGCGCGCTTCCGTGACCCACGCGATCCCGATGCCGGCCAGCGCCGCGTCGATCATCAGCGTCTGGTTGCCGAGCGTCAACGGCCCGTCGACATCGACGCTCACGCGCTTGCCGTCGCGCATCAGGTCCCAGCGATAAAGCGCGCCGCTTTCGAAGCGGTAGCGGATGCACGCGTGGAGCGTGAGGTCCTGCGGGCTTTCCGGCGCGGCGTGGCGCGACAGGTAGTCGGGCGATGCGACCGCGACGAAGCGCATCGGGCCGCCGAAGCGCACGGCGATCATGTCGCGCGGCACGTCCTCGTGAACGCGGATGCCGGCGTCGAACCCGTGTTCGACGATGTCGATCAGCCGCGAATCGGTGACGAACTCGACGTGGATGTCCGGGTAGCGGGCGACGAAGGCCGGCAGCACATGCCGGATCAGCGGGCGCGACGCAGCCTCCGACGCGCTGATCCGGATCTGGCCGGACGGGCGGTTGCGGGCGGTCGCGGCGTCGTTCAGCGCGTCCTCGAGATCGGCCACCGCGGGCCGCACGCGCACCAGCAACTGTTCACCGGCCTCCGTCAGCGCGACCGAGCGCGTCGTGCGGTTGAACAGGCGCACGCCGAGCCGTGCTTCGAGATGGCGGATCGTATGGCTCAGCGCCGACGGCGACACACCCAGGATGCGCGCCGCGCCGCTGAAGCTGCGCTGCTCCGCGATCGTGATGAAGCTGGTGAGTTCGCCGATGTCGGTGCGCTGCATTTGTGAAAATTCCTCAATAACACGTGAAATGGTACGCCGATTGTTGAGCGGTATCCATCAACCTACACTGCGTTCCTCGGCATTCCGTCGATCGTCTTCATCTTTTTCGCAGGAGAAATTCATGCAAAAGCGCATGCTTGGTAAGAGCGGCCTCGAAGTCTCGGCAATCGGGCTCGGCTGCATGGGATTGAGTTACGGCTACGGCCCCGCGACCGACAAGGCGAGCGGCATCGCGCTGATTCGCACCGCGTTCGAGCGCGGCGTGACGTTCTTCGACACGGCGGAAGCGTATGGCCCGTTCGTCAACGAGGAACTGGTCGGCGAGGCGGTCGCGCCGTTTCGCGACCAGGTCGTGATCGCGACCAAGTTCGGTTTCGAGGACGGCCTGCCGATGAAGGGCGTCGACAGCCGGCCGTCGCATATCCGCGATGTGGCCGACGCAGCGCTGAAGCGGCTGAAGGTCGATCGCATCGACCTGTTCTACCAGCACCGCGTCGATCCGAACGTACCGATCGAAGACGTGGCCGGCACGGTCAAGGACCTGATCCGCGAGGGCAAGGTCGCGCACTTCGGGCTGTCGGAAGCCGGTGAGCAGACGATCCGCCGCGCGCACGCGGTGCAGCCGGTCGCCGCGCTGCAAAGCGAGTATTCGCTGTGGTGGCGCGAGCCGGAGGCGCGGATCCTGCCGACGCTCGAGGAACTCGGGATCGGCTTCGTGCCGTTCAGCCCGCTCGGGAAAGGCTTCCTGACCGGCGCGATCGATGCGAACACGACCTTTGCCGAGAACGATTTCCGCAATATCGTGCCGCGCTTCTCCGAGGACAACCGCAAGGCCAATGCGGGCCTCGTCGATCTGATCGGCCGCATCGCGACCGATAAAGGTGTGACGCGCGCACAGATCGCGCTGGCCTGGCTGCTGGCCCGCCAGCCGTGGATCGTGCCGATTCCGGGCACGACGAAGCTGCACCGGCTCGACGAGAACGTCGGCGCGGCCGACGTCGTGCTGACGGCCGACGATCTCGCCGCGATCGAGACCGCGCTGCAGCAGATCAGGATCGTCGGCGAGCGTTATCCCGCGCAGTTGCAGCAGCGCGTCGATCGCTGAACGCGCGTCCGGCGTCTGATCGGGCACGAATTGATCAGGGGAATCAGGGTCAATCTTCACGTCGCCTTAAGTTTGCGTTTCCTAGAATCGATTTGATCGTCGCTCTTCCTGCGGCGGACCGATTCGTCCAGGAGGATGCGCATGCCAAAGCCTCGAGTCGCCGTAGCCCTGTTCCATGAAGTCGTCGGCGTGTCGTTGCTGACGGCGCAATCGCTCAAGGGCTGCCCATGATGTGGCCGAATGCGTGGCGTGTCTCGGCACTGTTCGTGCGTGAGTGGGTCGGCCGTCCGGCCGCGGTAGGGGCGTTGTGTCCGAGTTCGCGGCACCTGGCGCGCGAGATGGCCGATGCCGTGCCGGACGGCGACGGGCTCGTTGTCGAGCTCGGCGGCGGCACCGGCGCGATCACTGCGGCGTTGCTCGAGCGCGGCGTCGCGCCACGGCGCCTCGTCGTGGTCGAACGCTCGTCGGCGTTCGTCCAGCACCTGCGACGACGCTTTCCGGGCATCTCGATCGTATCGGGCGACGCGCGGCAGCTCGAGCGGCTGCTGCCGCCCGATGCGCGCGTTGACGCGATCGTGTCGTGCCTGCCGCTGCGAACGCTGCCACGCGAGGACGTGACGGCGATCATCGATCAGTGCCACCGCGTGCTGTCGGCCGACGGCGTGATGATCCAGTTCACGTACGACCTGCGGCCGCCCGGCCGCCATCCGCTGGGCGATTCGGCATTTGTTGCTTGCGGCAGCCGGATCGTCTGGGCAAACATTCCGCCCGCGCGCATCGTGACCGTGCGCAGCATCACCGCCGAACACGCGAAATGATGCCGCCGCGCGCGCGGCGCCCGACCGGGGCGCCTCGCCGTATCCTTTCATAATTCATTCGACACCTTCCAATTACCATTCATATTGTCGTCACATCAGGTTCCTACCATCGCCTTTCATTTCGAAAGCATCAACGGCGGGGAGAACCGGTACATGAATCGAATCAAAACGGTGGCGCTGCTGTGTGCGGGCGCCTTTGCACTTGCCGGATGCGGCAGCGACGACGGCCCGACCAGCACGTCGCCCACCCAGCCGCCCGTTCAGACGGCGGCGCGCAACGTGATCTTCTTCCTCGGCGACGGGATGGGGATGACGACGCTGACGGCCGCACGTATCTACGGCGTCGGTGAAGACGGCGCGCTCACGATCGATACGCTGCCGGAAACCGCGTTCGTGAAGACCTACTCGAACGATGCGCAGGTGACGGACAGCGCGCCGTCGATGTCGGCGTACATGACCGGCGTGAAGACCAACAACGAAGTGATCTCGATGTCGCCCGACACGAAGGCGATCGAGCCGAGCGCGAGCCTGACCGGCAACTGCGGCGCGAACAACGGCAAATCGGCGACGACGCTGCTTGAAATCGCGAAGGCGAAGGGCTGGGCCACCGGCGTCGTGACGACCACGCGCGTCACGCACGCGACGCCTGCTGCAACCTACGCACACGTGTGCCATCGCGATGCCGAGAACGACATCGCGGCGCAGCTCGTGCCGGGCGGCGCGGGCTACAACGGCGCGCTGGGCGACGGCGTCGACGTCGTGCTCGGCGGCGGCACGCAATTCTTCGTGCCGAAGGACGGCGGCGGCAAGCGCACCGACGGGCGCAACCTGGTCAACGAGCTGAAGGCGAAGGGCTATGCGTTCGCGCAGAACCGCGACGACCTGCTGGCGGCCGATGCGACGAAGAGCGGCAAGCTGGTCGGCCTGTTCTCGTCGAGCCACATGAGCTACGACCTCGATCGCGGCGCGACCAAGGAGCCGAGCCTCACCGACATGGCGACGCGCGCGCTCGACGTGCTGCAGAAGAATTCGAACGGCTATTTCCTGATGGTCGAAGGCGGCCGGATCGATCACGCGCTGCACGACACCAACGCGAAGCGCGCGCTGCAGGATACGGTCGCGTTCGACAACGCGATCAAGGCGACGATCGACAAGGTGCGCAAGACCGATCCCGACCTGAAGAACACGCTGATCGTCGTCACGGCCGACCACGACCACACGCTGGTGCTGAACGGCTATGCGGCGCGCACTGGCAAGACCGAGGCGGGCAAGCCCGGCGTGCTGGGCGTGCTGCGCAGCTACCAGACGGGCGCGATCGCGAAGGACGCGGACGGCGCGCCGTACACGATCATCGGCTTCGGCAACGGCGAGAACCGCGTGCAGGGCAGCCGCGCGGGCACCGCGCTCACCGATGCGGTGACGGGCGCCGACGACTATCGCCAGGAGGCGGTCGTGCGGATGGACAAGGGCAACGAGACGCACGGCGGCACCGATGTGTTCCTCGGTGCGATCGGCCGCGGCGCGGATGCGTTCCACGGCGTGATCGAGAACAACAAGGTCTTCGAGCTGGTGCGCAACGCGGTGCAGCTGTGAGCGCCGACCATACGGGTACAGGGGAATACAGGATGTCGACCATCAAGTGCATCGCGGCGGCGCTGGCCGTCGCGGGTTTCGCGTGCGGCGCGGCGCAGGCCGCCGGCCAGGCGAAGAACGTGATTTTCTTTCTCGGCGACGGCATGGGGCCGACGACCGTGACGGCGAGCCGGATCTACAAGGTCGGTGAGTCGGGACAACTGACGATGGAGAAGCTGGCGCGCACCGCGCGCATCAAGACCTTCTCGAACGACGCGCAGACGACCGACAGCGCGCCGTCGATGGCCGCGTACATGACCGGCGTGAAGATGAACAACGAAGTGCTGTCGATGTCGTCGGACACGCGCGCGGTCGCGCCGGGCAACGACGCGAACGGCAACAAGACGGTGAACAACTGCGCGCCGGGCAACGGCCAGCCGGTCGCGACGCTGCTGGAGCTGGCGAAGGCGCGTGGCAAGGCGGTCGGCGCGATCACGACGACCGAACTGACGCACGCGACGCCGGCCGCGACCTATTCGCACATCTGCCATCGCGACGCGCAGTACGACATCGCCGCGCAGGCGGCGCCGGGCGGCGCGGGCTACAACGCGGCGCTCGGCGACGGCGTCGACGTGCTGATGGGCGGCGGCCGCAACCACTGGACGCCGTTCGACGCGGCAACCAACAAGCGCGGCCGCGCGGACGGACGCAACCTGCTCAACGAGATGAAGGCGAAGGGCTATACGGTCGTCGCCACGAAGGATCAGCTCGCGCAGGCCGGCAACGGCAAGCTGGTCGGTTTGTTCAGTTCGACGAGCCATCTTGAATACGAGCTTGACCGCGTCGCGGGCAAGGGCGAAGGCCCGTCGCAGCCGAGCCTCGCCGAGATGACGTCGAAGGCGATCGACGTGCTGTCGAAGAATTCGAACGGCTATTTCCTGATGGTCGAGGGCGGCCGGATCGATCACGCGCTGCACGGCACCAACGCGAAGCGCGCACTCGAAGACACGGCCGCATTCGACGAAGCGATTCGCGTCGCGCTGTCGAAGGTCGACCTGTCGAACACGCTGATCGTCGTGACGGCCGACCACGACCACACGATGACGATCAACGGCTATTCGAAGCGTGGCAACCCGATTCTGGACATCAGCCGCAACTACCGCGACGGCCAGCCGAGCAAGGACGCCGACGGCAATACCTACACGACGCTGGTGTTCGGCAACGGCGCGAACCGGCCGAACGTGCGCACGTCGGTCGATTCGGCCACGGCGACGAACGAGGCGTATCTGCAGGAAGTCGGCGTGCGGATGGGCAGCGCGGGTTCGGAAACGCACGGCGGCGGCGACGTGATGCTGTTCGCCGACGGCGCGGATGCGAAGGCGTTCAAGGGCACGATCGACAACACGAAGGTGTTCGGTCTCGTGCGCTCGGCGTTCGGTTTCTGAGGCCGGCGATTTCACGATGAACGGAAACCTGCGATGAAACGTCACTTCTTCTGCGCGCTCGCGTGCGGGCTGGCCGCGCTCCCCGCGTTCGCAGCGGCGGACCTCGACGCCGTGCTGCTGCACGAGAGCCGCACGGTGACGGCCGACGGCGTGACGCGCACGACGCTGTATCGCGAACGGATGGTGCGGCGCGACGGGCACGTGTGGGTCGAACGCGTGCTGCCCGCCGCGGCGGCTGGCGGCGGGCATGGCGACGATCACGATCATGACCACGACACGGGCCGCCGCGCCGGTGTGCAGCCGGCCGCCGCCCACGCGGGCCACAAGCATTTCAACTTCCAGGCGGCCGCGCGGCACGTGACATACGACGGCAAGACGGCACGCATCGAGTACGTCGATGCGGCGAACCGGACGGTCGTCGGCGTGCCGCCGGCCGAGTACGAAACCACCGGTTTCGACGGCTCGTGGGACAACGCGTATTACGTGACGCCGCCGTCGCAGTTGAAGCGGCTCGCGGTCGCCAAGCGCGGCGACGCGCCCGGCACCGTCTGGTATGAGCAGGCCGTCGATACGCCCGGCGCGCGCGGGGTGAACCGGATCCTGTGGAGCGAGAAGCTGCAGGCGCCGCTGTCGGTCGAATACCGGAGTGTCGACGGTCGCGTCGTGCGCAAGCTGACGTTGACGCCGGCGCCCGCCGCGCGGCGCGAGCCGCTGCCGTGGACGACGCTCGCCAGCTATACGCGCAAGGAGTACGCCGACTATCTGGATTGACCGGCGGGCGGCCATGCTCTACCGATCACGCAACGGCTTCTGTCGCCCGGTCGATCGTACGATTCGTACGCGGGGCTTGCGGTCAGGCCGGCCGGTATCGCAATCGCGATACGGCCGGGCGCTGGCCGCTTTTTTCTTTTTCCGGCGTCGTGTCGCCCGGCAGGGGATGCCGACGATTTGCTAGAGCTGCGCGCCGTCCGGCACACGCGCTGAAGGCCGCGACGCGACCCGCTTGATGAAGCGGTCGAGCGGTGTCGCATAGCCGCGCGCGATCGCTGCGCTCAATGCGGCCGACAGCGCCAGATACGCGACGAGCAACCCGAGCTTGCCGTCGCCGTGCATGCCCGACGGCGGCCAGAATGTGCGCAACCCGCCGAGCACGATCAGGTGAAACAGGTACAGCTCGTAGCTCAGCGTGCCGGCCCGGCGCAACGGCGCGAGCAGGCGGCCCTGCGCGCGCGTGCCGTTGACGTGCGCGCCGATCAGCAGCACGGCGGTGCCGAGCGCCATCGCCGTGACGCCGGCGACGTGGCTTTCCGCGATCGGCCAGGCCAGGTAAAGCGCGGCCATCGCCGCCGCGACGAGACCCTGCACGAGCGGCGCGGCCAACCGTTGCCAGCTTGCGCGTTCGGCTAGCAACGCGGTGCAGCAGCCGATCGCGATCCCGTCGAACGACGCAAAGTACGCATAGAGGAACCCGCCTTCGTCGCCGGCGTGCGTGAAGCGGTACACGGGCCCGATCGCGGCGACGATCACCCAGAACGCGGCCAGCCGTGCATCGCGGCGCAACGCGATGCACAACAGCGGAAACGATAGATAGAACACCTCTTCGACCGACAGCGACCACAGCACGCCGAGCGCGTAGTTGACCCACCCGTATGCACCGATCAGCACGTTCATCCAGAACGTGAGCGACGCGAGATTCACGAGCCAGAACGATGCGGCGATACCCTCCGGCGCGTGGTTCTGGAAGATCGGCACGCCGGCCGCCGCGAGGCCGTTGACCAGCGCGAGCAGCAGGAGCAGGCACGGCACGATGCGCGCGACGCGTGACACGTAGAAAGTGCGCACGTCGATCGCGCCGAGGTTGCCCCAGCGGTGCCGCGCATTCGACGTGATCAGGTAGCCGGAAATCACGAAGAACATCGTCACGCCGTAGTTGCCGTTGCGCGCCACCGCATGCACCGCATCCCAGCCGAATACGCGTGCGAGCGACGTGTCGCGCAGCGAGTAGGGGATGTTGAAGTGATGCAGCAGGACGAGCACGATCGACACGCCGCGCAGCAGGTCGATCCGCGCGTTGCGCGGGCCGGCGCTCATTGCTGCCTGCCCGCTTCGGCGAGGGCCGGCAGCGTCGCCAGGAACGTATCGCGTGCGCGCAGGCCGGCATTCGGCGTCTGCCGCTCGTCGTCCTGTATCAGGTACGCGAACACGAGCTTGCGCGGCCCCTTGGCCGCCCAGCCGACGAACCAGCCGTACGCGTGCGATGCATCGTACTTGCGCCCCGGCGACCCGGTGCCCGTCTTGCCGTGCACGATCCAGCCGCCGGGCTGCGCGTCGATCAGCGTGATGCGCTCGGTCATGTCGTACGCGTGCGCGCTGACGGGCAGCGTCCGGTTCGCGATCTTGCGCATGAAGCCGACCTGTTCGAGCGGCGAGATGCGCAGCGACGCGTTGACCCATGCGCCCATCACGCCGTTCAGTTCACCCTGCCGGCTGGTCACGTCCGCGTTGCCGTAGCCGAACGCGTTCGTGTACTGCTGGCAGCGTGCCTGCCCGAGCGCCTGCGTGACCTGCTGCGAGTACCAGAACACCGACAGCTTCATCCAGCGTGCCGGATCGGTCGGCTCGCGCCACGGCGCGCCGCCCCAGTCGGGGTAGCCGGCGTGGAAGTCGAGCGTCGGGGTGTGCGCGTCCTTCAGGACGCCCGCGTCGAAGCCCATCAGGCTGATGGCGACCTTGAACGTCGACGCCGGCGTTACGCGGGTCGCGCAGTCGCCTTGCTGCACGAGCATCTGGCCGGTGGCGGCGTCGGCGACGACGGTGCAGATCGGGCGGGCATCGGACGTCGCGCTGGCCAGAAGGCCGGCGGCGAAGGTGAACAGCGCGCGGCGCCAGTGCTTCAAGTGACACTCCTCGGGGATGGGCGGCAGGCGCACGGCGCGGACGAAAGGCGGCAGGCCGTGCGCAATGAAGGCGGTGGCCGGCATCGAGGAAGGCGGGGATGGCGGCCGTTGCGCAGGCCCACAGTGTATCGACGGATCGTCGTGCGTTGACCTGTCACGGTTGACGGGGCGATTGCGCGCCTGCTTGCTATCCGTTGCGGCGGCGGCGCCGGCCGGTCACGCGTGGCGACGCGCATGAAAAAGCCCGCCGGCAGGCTTGCGCTTGCGGGCGGGCGAAGACACCTCGGGCCGACCGGCGCGGGTGTCGCGTGAAGAACGGAGAACCGGGTTGCGTCAGAACTTGTGGCGCAGCGCGAGACGCACGGCCACCTGGTTCGACGTCGACGACGGCGCGTCGGTGCCGGGGATGAACGCGTTGTCGAGGATCGAGTTCGTCTTGTCGCCGGCGATGTGCTGGTACGCGGCCTGCACGTACACGTCGGTGCGCTTCGACAGGTTGTAGTCGGCCATCAGCCCGGCCGAGTGGATCTTCGGCTTCGCATTGCCGGTCGATGCGTCGTACTTCTCGAGCGACAGCACGTACTGCGCGCCGACCATGAACGCCGGTGTGATCTGGTACGAACCGTTCACCTCGAAGTTCTGGTACTTGATCGCGCTGACCGTTGCACCCGGTGCGATGATCGCGCCCGGCGTGCCGAGGTAACCGTTGCCGGTCGGATTCTTGTAGTTCGAGTTCGTGTACGCGAAGCCGACCGTCGCCTGGCCGAACGTGTAGTTGATACCCGCGCCGAACACGCGCATGCGCTCGGCGATGTAGCTCGCGTCGTTCGCGGTGATCGCGCCGGCCGAGCCGTCTCCCGGGTGGTTCGCCTGCAGGTACGCGGCGCCGATCAGCAGGCCGTTGTTCTGGTACTGCGCGCCGAAGCTGTACGCGCGGTTGTCCGAGAAGTTCGTGCTGTTGCTGAAGCTGTATGCGCCGCCGAACGTGAAGCCGCCGAAGTTCGGGCTCGCGTATTTCACCGTGTTGTCGAGGCGGAACGAGTTGTCGGTGTTGTCGTTGTCGAACGGGTGCGCGAGCAGGTAGCCGCCCCAGTTGCCGTTGGCGGTGGTCGGCGCGAGATAGTCGACGACGGAGTCGTACTGGCGGCCGAACGTCAGCGTGCCGTATTGCGTCTGGCTCAGGCCGACGTACGCCTGGCGGCCGAACATGCGGCCGCCCTGGTTGAGCCGGCCGGTGTTCACGTCGAAGCCGTTTTCGAGCTGGAAGATCGCCTTCATGCCGCCGCCGAGATCCTCGCTGCCCTTCAGGCCCCAGCGGCTGCCTTGCGCGTAGCCGCTCGCCATTTCGTAGACGTGGCCGGTGCCGACGTTGTTCGTGTAGTTCAGGCCTTCGTCGATCACGCCGTACAGCGTGACGCTGCTTTGCGCGAACACGGGGGCTGCGAAGGTTGCCGTTACGGCGAGCGCCGTCAGGGTCTTTTTCATTGAGAGATCTCCGGGATATCCAGCTTCTTGTATCGGTTGTCGTGAGCGCGTCCGGCGAGGCGCGCCCCGTCATCCGGGGCGACCTGGCGCAGCGCGCGCGGCGCCGGAAACGCGCGATGCGCAGCGGCGCGGCGACCGGCTGTGCCGGGTCGTGTCTCCTTCGATGACACCGCGCATTCTTCCCAAGCCGAAAAGGAACCGAAAGCGAGTAATTTCGATGGATGGGATCGGGTTCGCCAATGGGGTTGCGACAGGCCGTTTCGACAGTCGGAACGGCATGCGCGGCGCCGCGCTGCAACACCGCTCGCACCCTCGCCGAACGGGGGCGCGACGCGGCCCTGGCAGGGCCGTGCGCGGGCACGGGAAATCGGCCGGGAAGCCCGTCCGGCGGGCCTCGCGGTACACCCGGGGATCGATTGACGCTGCCGATTGCAATGATCGGAATTACTCGTTTCCCTAAACATATTGGCGGCTGAAACATGCAGGCTGACCGGACGTGGCTGGATGCACGATTCGCCGGTCGCCGCGCATGCCGCGACGCACAAACAACAGATTCGATTTGGAGACGACCCACCATGCAGATTCGACGACTGAAAACGGTCCTTCTCGCCGCCGCGGCGATTCTTTCCGCGCCCGCGGCCCACGCGGCCGGCGGCGCGTGCGCCGACGGCAAGACGGTCCATTTCGCGGGCATCACGTGGGAGAGTGGGTCGTTTGCGACCGAAGTGCTGCGGCAGATCATGGAGAAGGGCTACGGCTGCAAGACGGACGTCGTGCCGGGCAGCACGGCCGCGACCGAAACGGCGCTCGCGCGCAACGACCTGCAGATCTGGGCCGAGCAGTGGACGGGCCGCAGCGAGATCACCGCGAAGGCCGTCTCGTCGGGCGCGGTGAAGCTGATCGGCGACACGCTGCCGGGCGGCACGACCGAAGGCTGGTTCGTGCCCGACTACGTGGTGAAGGGCGATCCGGCGCGCAACATCAAGCCGGTCGCGCCCGGGCTCGTATCGGTCGACGATCTGCCGAAGTTCAAGCAGGTGTTCGCCGACGAGGAGGAACCGGACAAGGGCCGCTTCCTGAACTGCCCGACGGGCTGGGACTGCGAGCGCGTGAACACACGTCTCTTGAAGGTGCTGAAGCTCGACCAGTCGTACACGAACTTCCATCCGGGCACGGGCGCGGCGCTCGACGCGGCGATCGCGTCCGCGTACCAGCGCGGCGCGCCGATCGTGTTCTATTACTGGGGCCCGGCCGCGCTGATGGCGAAATACAAGTTCACCGCGCTGAAGATGCCGGCCTATAACGAAGCATGCTGGAAGACGTTGCGCGACGAGAGCAGCACGCACCAGTGCGCGTCGTCGTACATGGTGTCGCGGCTGACGGTGGGCGTGTCGAAGCCGTTCGCCGATGCGAATCCCGATCTCGTCGGCGTATTCGGCAAGGTGCGTTTTCCGATGGACTTCCTGAACCAGACGATCCTCGAGATGACGACGAAGAAGATCGACGGCGCGGCGATGGCCACGCAGTTCCTGAAGACTCGCCAGGACATGTGGAAGCAGTGGGTGCCGGCCGACGTCGCGCAGAAGATCGCCGGCAGCCTGAAGGGCGCGTAACCTGCGCGCGGCGGCGGGCCCGTGCCCGCTGCCGCCGTCACGCGCCTTCGCGGCGCGACGGAGAATCAACATGAACGGCTTCTTTCTGCACCTGTCGATCGCCGACTGGGTGAACAGCGCGCTCGAGACGTTCGTCGCGCAATACGGCGACAGCTTCCATCACTTCAGCGTGCTCGTGTTGCGCTACCTGCTCGTGCCGCTCGAAGGCGCGCTGCGCGTCGCGCCGCCGTGGCTGGTGCTGCTGGTCGTCGGCGCGATCGCGTGGAATGCGACGCGCCGAATCGGCCTCGGCGTGCTCTTCATGCTGCTGCTTTACGCGATCGGCTGCTTCGGCCTGTGGGACAAGCTGATGCAGACACTCGCGCTGATGCTTGTCTCGACGGTGCTGTCGGTCGCGATCGGCGTGCCGGTCGGCATCCTCGCCTCGCGCAGCCCATGGCTGCGCCGGCTGCTGTTGCCCGTGCTCGACGTGATGCAGACCCTGCCGAGCTTCGTGTACCTGATCCCGGTGCTGATGCTGTTCGGGCTCGGCAAGGTGCCCGCGATCCTCGCGACGATCATCTACGCGCTGCCGCCGCTGATCCGCCTGACCGATCTCGGCATCCGCCAGGTCGATCCGGACGTGACGGAGGCCGCGCGCGCATTCGGCACGACGCGCTGGCAACTGCTCGTCAACGTGCAGTTGCCGCTCGCGCGGCCGAGCATCATGGCTGGCATCAACCAGACGACGATGATGGCGCTGTCGATGGTCGTGATCGCGTCGATGATCGGCTCGCGCGGGCTCGGCGAGGACGTGCTCGCGGGCATCCAGACGCTCGACGTCGGCAAGGGCACGCAGGCCGGCCTCGCGATCGTGATCCTCGCGATCGTGATCGACCGGATCAGCCAGGGCTTCGGCCAGGAGCGGCGCGCACGCCGCCGGCTCGCGCAGCAGCGCCGGCAGAAGGGCGCATCGCGCGTGCCGTACCGGCTGCCGCGCAAGGCGCAGTCGGCGGGCGTCGATTCGAATCAGGCGACGCAATCGTCGCGCGCATAGGAACGGAGGCAGACATGGCGACCATCGACGTCAAACACGTGTACAAGCTGTTCGGGCCGCAGGCCGCGCATGCGCGCGTGCTCGACCTGCTGCGCTCGGGCAAGCGCAAGGCCGACGTGCTGGCCGAAACGGGCTGCAACGTCGGGCTCAACGACGTGAGCCTCGGTATCGAGTCGGGCGAGATCTTCGTGATCATGGGGCTGTCGGGCTCGGGGAAATCGACGCTCGTGCGGCACTTCAACCGGCTGATCGAACCGACGGCCGGCGAGATCGTGATCGACGGCAGCGACGTGATCAAGCTCGACGCGCACGGGCTGCGCGAACTGCGCCGCTTCAAGGTCAGCATGGTGTTCCAGAACTTCGGGCTGCTGCCGCACCAGACCGTGCTCGACAACGCCGCGTATGCGCTGCGCACGCGTGGCGAGAAACGGCACGACGCGGCCGACGCGGCGCGCAACTGGCTGACGAAGGTCGGGCTCGACGGGTATGGCGATCACTATCCGGACGAGCTGTCGGGCGGGATGCGACAGCGTGTCGGGCTGGCGCGCGCGCTGGCGGCCGATACCGACGTGCTGCTGATGGACGAGGCGTTCTCCGCGCTCGACCCGCTGATCCGCACCGAGATGCAGGATCAGCTGCTCGAACTGCAGGCGACGCTGTCGAAGACAATCGTGTTCATCACGCACGATCTCGACGAGGCGCTGCGCATCGGCGACCGCATCGCGATCCTGCGTGACGGCACGCTCGTGCAGGTTGGCACGCCGGACGACATCCTGTCGCGTCCGGCGGACGACTATGTGCGGCGGTTCGTCGAGAAGCGCACGAGCATGAACTGACGCGCATCGCGCTACCCAGGCCGCGTACTGCGCTCACTGCGCGCGGTGCGCGGCTGTGGTCAGCACGATCTTGCCGACGTGCACGCCCGAGTCGATCAGCACGTGCGCGCCGCGCGCGTCGTCGAGCGGGAAGGTGCGGAACACCTGCGGCTTGACCGTGCCCGCCGCGACGTGCGGCCACAGGTGGCGTTCGAGATCGGCGATGAGCGCGCCCTTTTCCTCCGGCGTGCGCGAGCGCAGCGTCGAACCGATGTGCGTGAGGCGCTTGGTCATCATCGGCCATACGTCGAGTTCCTTCGCCGGCCCGTTGAGCGCGCTGACCTGCAGGATCCGCCCGTTCATCGCCGCGGCCCGGTAATTGCGCGCCACGTAGTCGCCCGCGATGATGTCGAGGATCACGTCCACGCCCTTGCCCGCCGTGATCGCGTCGACTTCGGCGACGAAATCCTGCTCACGGTAATTCACCGCGTGATCCGCGCCGAGCCGCAGGCTCGCGGCGCGATGCGCTTCCGAGCCGACCGTCGTGATGACGGTCGATGCGCCCATCGCCTTCGCGATCATCGTCGCGGTCGTGCCGATGCCCGACGCGCCGCCGTGAATCAGCACCGACTCGTCCGCCTGCAGCCGCCCGCGCTGGATCAGGTTCAGCCAGACCGTCAGGAACGTTTCCGGCATCGCCGCGGCTTCGATCATGTCGAGGCCGGGCGGCAGCTTCATCGTCGTGAGGTGATGGGCGACCGCGTATTCCGCATAGCCGCCGCCCGTCACCAGCGCGCTGACCCGGTCGCCCGGCGCGAAACCGTGCACGGCTTCGCCGGTCGCGACGACTTCGCCCGCGATTTCCAGACCCGGGATGTCGGACGCGCCGGGCGGCGGGTTGTACAGCCCCTTGCGTTGCAGCACGTCCGGGCCGTTCACGCCGGCGGCGTGAACCCGGATCAGCACTTCGTCGGCCTTGGGCCGCGGCACGGGGCGACGTGCGGTCGCGAGGACGTCGGGGCCGCCGGGGCGGGTGATTTCGACTGCCGCCATGTCGGCGGGAAGGGAGGAGAGCGTATCGGACATGTTTGCCTCGAAAAGACAGGTGAGTGGTCGGTGAAAAAAGTATAGGCTTGGGCCTTGATGAATTCGCGCAGCGATTTTCACGACCACAGATGCAAATTTGCATCACAGCGGAGAAGGCGCTTGAACTGGGACGACGCACGGATTTTTCTCGCCATCCACCGGGAACGCAGCCTGCGCGGCGCCGCGCGGGCGGTCGGGCTCGACCAGGCAACGGTCGGCAGGCGGCTCGCGGCACTCGAGCGCGCGCTCGGCGCGACGCTGTTCCTGCGCACGTCGGCCGGGTACGTGCCGACCGCGGTGGGCGAGGTCGCGCTGCGCAACGTGGAGAAGATGGAGCAGTCGGCGATCGACCTGGTGCGGCAGACCCAGGGCGTCGACCGGCGCCTGGCCGGCGACGTACGCGTGACGACGACCGATACGATCGGGCTCGAATTCGTGATGCGCGCGATGCGCAACCTGCACGACGAGCATCCGGACGTGCGCGTGCTGCTCAACACGTCGACGCAGGTGGAGAACCTGGCCAAGCGCGAGGCGGACATCGCGATCCGCACGATCAAGCCCGACAATCCCGATCTGCTCACGCGCCGGCTCGCCGCGTGGCCGACGGGTTTGTACGCGTCAGAGGAATACCTGGCGCGGCATGGCGAACCGGTGCCTGGCACCGGCTTCGAAGGGCATGACCTCGTGTGCTTCCTGCCGCACCTGAATGCGCGCGGCCCGCTCACGGTGGTCGGCGAGCCGGTGCGCGCCGGGCGGATCGTGTCGGGGCTGAATTCGAATCTGATGCTGCGCGCGGCGGCGCGCGCCGGGCTCGGGCTCGCCGAACTCCCGGTGCCGATCGCGGAGCGCGACGCGCTGGTGCGCGTGTGGCCGGCGCGTACGTCGGCGCGGCCTTACGAAGTCTGGATGGTGACGCACAAGGATTTGCGGCATACCGCGCGGATGAGCGCGATGATCGATCACATCGTGCGGGTGTTCGACGAGGTGCCGGTGCAGGGCGGGGCGGGGGATTGAGGCGGGGACGGCGACCGGATCGCGATCCTGCTCGACGGCACGCCGGACGATATTCCGTCGCGGCCGGCCGACGATGATGCGAGGCGGTTCGTGGAGCGGCGCACGAATGGGAACCGACCCGGTGGTGGTTTGTTGCGAGACGACACTACTTGCCGGCCGCGGTCGACGTGACGACCGAGATGTCGGTCAGCCGCACGCCGTACGGGCCGGCCAGTTCCTTGACGCGGACGATGCCCGATGCGCTTGCGTCAGGCAGATCCAGATCACGGTTGCACACCGAGACCGGCGCGTCGAGGCCGGCGTCCATGAACGTGACCTGGTGCCGGCAGCCCTTCGGACCGGACTCGTCCAGCGCGAAGCCGGCCTCGAAGGAGCGGGGCGAATGCGCGGTCATTCTGACCAGCGCGATGAGCGTGAAGTTGCCGAACATCATGCCCAGGCCGCCGAACATGAAAAGGCAGAAAAGGAGCTCCTTGAGGCCACCCGCCTTTCGAAGGTCCGACGTGACGATGACGGCAAGCAGCGCGAAGGCAATGGCGAATCCGGCGACGACCGCCGAGGAACCGGGCCAGTCGGCAGGGTAGCAGTGCTTCGTCGCAAACAGGCCGACGAACATGATGACGAGTGGCGCGAGAATCAGCGAGAGAAAGGTGATCGCGTGCCATCTCTTCATTTCTTTTTGTTGTGTCGCCATTGAATCGGGAACCTGCCGCGCGAGGAGGAAGACCTCGTGAATTATGAACGACTTTCGACAGGCCCCCTGGCGACCACTCAGTGCGCGACGGGCTCCCGTTCGCCTGTCCGCGCGCCGGTCGTCTCGCCGCGCGACGCATCCGCCAGAATCAGATCCGCGCCTTTCTCCGCGACCATCATCGTCGGCGCGTTGATGTTGCCCGATGTGATGTTCGGGAACACCGACGCATCGACGATCCGCAGCGCCTGCAGCCCATGCACGCGAAGCGACGCATTGACCACCGACGTCGCCGCGTCCGGCCCCATCGCGCACGAGCCGCACAGGTGGTAGATCGAACCCGACTGCTCGCGGAAATACTGCAGCATCGCCTCGTCGGAATCGACCTGCGGCCCCGGCGAGATTTCCTCGACGGTCATCGACTTCAGCGCCGGCGCACGCATCAGCGCACGAATCACCTTGCTGCCCTGCACGGCCTCGTCGAGATCCTTCTGCGTGGTGAGCGCGTTGATGTGGATCTTCGCGGCATCTTCCACGCGGTTCGACGCGATCTCGATCGTGCCGCGGCTCGTCGGCCGGCACGGGTTGAACGCGATCAGGAATCCGGAGTAAGGCTCGGGCTTGATGCTTGCGCGGTCGCTCTTCGGGATCCGGTACGACAGTGGATTGAAGTAGAGCTGAATGTTCGGCTCCTGCGCATCGGCCGTGCCGCGGAAGAAGCCGCCCGCCTGGTTCACGCTCATCGCGAGCGGGCCGCGTTTCGTCAGCAGGTAGCGCAGCCCGATCTTCATCTTGCCGATGAGTGTGCCCATCTCGTCGTTCAGCGTCGACCGGTTCGCCTTGAAGTAGAAGCTCACGCACAGGTGGTCCTGCAGGTTGCGGCCGACGGCCGGCAGCGCCTGCACAAGCGGCACGCGGTGGCGCGCGAGCAGTGCCGGATCGCCGACGCCCGACAGTTGCAGCAGCTTCGGCGTATCGACCGCGCCGGCCGCGAGGATCACCTCGCGTGCGGCGACGAGCGTTTCATCGCCATGCGCGCCCGCGACCACCACGCCGGTCGCGCGCGTGCCGTCGAACGTCACGCGCCGCACGAGCACGCCCGAGCGCAGCGTGAGGTTCGCGCGGCCCAGCGCAGGGCGCAGGTACGCGAAGCTGCTGGAGCAGCGTTCGCCGTGTTTCGTGTTCAGGTCGTAGATGCCCGCGCCCTCGAACTGCGCGCCGTTGAAATCGTCGGTGCGCGGCAGGTTCAGTTGCCCGCAGCCCTTCAGGAACTCGTGGACGATCGGATGCACGTCGGCCTTCATCGACGTAATGTGGATCGGCCCCGTCGCGCCGTGATGCTGCGGATCGGTCGCGCCGGCCGCGTGGGTTTCGAGCTTGCGGAAGTACGGCAGCACGTCGTCGTACGCCCAGCCCGGATTGCCGGCGTTCGCCCAGTCGTCGTAGTCGCTGCGCTGGCCGCGCACGTAGACCATCGCGTTGATCGAGCCCGACCCGCCGACCACCTTGCCGCGCGGGCAGTACAGCTTGCGGTCGGCGAGTTGCGCCTCGGGCTCGCTGTAGTACATCCAGTTGTAGCGGCGGTTGTAGTAGGTCTTCGTGAAGCCGACCGGCACTTTGAACCAGAACGACGCGTCGCGTTCGCCCGCTTCGAGCAGCAGCACCGAGTGCCGGCCCGATTCGCTCAGGCGGTTCGCGAGGATGCAGCCGGCCGAGCCCGCGCCGACGATGATGTAGTCGTAGCTCATGTCTGTCCTTTGCGCTCAGCCCTTCGCGGGGGCGAGATCCTTCACGTCGACGGGGTGTTCGCCCATCTGCAGGTGCAGCCGTTCGCCGGTGTACGGCGTGTGGCGGCGCACGACGTCCATGTCGAGTTCGATACCGAGGCCCGGCTCGTTCGACGGGATGATGTAGCCGTCTTCCCAGCGGATCGGCGTCTTCACGACTTCCGCGTGGAAACCGCCCCACGTCATGATGCTTTCCTGGATCAGGAAGTTCGGCGTGCAGGTCGCAAGCTGGATGCTCGCGGCTGCACCCACCGGCCCGTTGTACAGGTGCGGCGCGATCTGCGCGTAGTGCACTTCGGCGAGCGACGCGATCTTCTTCGCTTCGAGCAGGCCGCCCACGCGCGCGACGTTCAGCTGCAGGATCGACGCACCACCGGCTTGCAGCAGCTTGTGGAATTCGTACTTGGTGGTCAGGCGCTCGCCGGTCGCGATCGGAATCGACGTATGCTTCGCGACTTGCGCGATCGCCTCTTCCTGACCGGGGGGGACCGGCTCCTCGAACCACAGCGGGTCGTATTTTTCGAGCCGCTTCGCGAGCCGGATTGCCGACGACGGCACCATCTGCCCGTGCGTGCCGAACAACAGGTCGGCCTTGCTGCCGACGGCTTCGCGCACGCGGCGGCAGAACAGCTCACAGCGGTCGAGCACTTCCAGCGACAACTGGTGGCCCGAGTAGGCCGTGTACGGGCCGGCTGGGTCGAACTTGACGGCCGTGAAGCCGAGCTTCACGTTCTCGGCCGCGCATTCGGCCGCGAGGTCGGGATCGTCGTAGTCGTATTCGCCTTTCGTGTTCTTCGGGTACAGGTACGTGTACGAGCGCAGCCGCTCGTGGATCCGGCCGCCGAGCAGTTCGTACACGGGCTTGCCAGCCGCCTTGCCGATGATGTCCCAGCACGCCATTTCGAGGCCGCTGACGACACCCATCATCGTGAGGTCGGGTCGCTGCGTGAAGCCGCTCGAATACGCCTGGCGGAACAGCCGTTCGACGTGATGCGGGTCGCGGTTCAGCAGGTGGCGTTCGAACACGTCGTCGATGATCGGAGCCATTGCCTTCGGGCCGAACGTCGCCGAATAGATCTCGCCAACACCTTCGATGCCGTCGTCGGTCTTCAGCTTCACGAAGATCCAGTACATCCCGCCGATATGCGGCGGCGGCACGGCGACGATATGGGTTTCGAGCGAAACGATCTTCATACGGACTCCTGGATTCGGTGAATGCGGTTGAGGCGGTATTTGAGGAAGGCAGCCGCGCCCGCGCCGCAGAGCGCGATGGCCGCGATGTAGCCGAAATAGAGCTGGTAGCCGTGCGCGCCCGGGTAGGTCTGCGTCACGTAGCCGTTGATCAGCGGCACGAACACGTCGGGCGAATAGCCGAGCACCGAGATCAGGCCGATCGCGAGGCCCGCGCAATGCGTCGGCACCTTGCAGTCGTCGAGCAGCGACCAGTACAGGCCGCGGATCGCATAGGTGAGGATGCCGATGAACAGCACGAGTACGACGAGCATCGCCTGCGGGCTGTGCGCGGGCGCGGCGATCAGCCCGACGAGCGACAGCGCGGCGAGCACCAGCGCCCAGAACAGCACCGACACCTTCGATACGCGGTCGCCGAGGAAGCCGCCGCCGATGCCGCCGACGGGGCGCATCCACAGCTTGAGCGTCGTGATGAAGCCGGCCGCCGTCGCGCTGAGCCCGAAATTGCCTTCGTGCAGGTAGGCCGAGAAGCTGTAGGTCGCCCAGAACACCTGGTAGCCGCAGAACACGATCGCGGCGACGAGCCACAGCTCGGGGATCGCCGCGAGCGTCTTCAGGTCGGTCAGCACGTTGCCTGTTCGGCGTTCCGTCACGGCCTTGCGTTCGTTCGCGCCCGCCGGATCCTTCACCAGCGCGAGCAGCACGCCGAGCGCGATGCAGGAGAACGCGTACAGATGCACGACGAGCTTGAAGCCGGCCGCATCGGTGCCGCCGTGCGCCTGCGTCACGTAGGCGAACAGCGTGATCGCGATCGTCGCGAGCAGCGCCTCGACGAGCCCGCGGCCGCCGTCGAGCAGCCCGAAGAAACGGCCCTGTTCGTCGGGGCCTGCGATCATGTTCACGCGCTTGATCACGGCGGCCCAGAACGTGAGGCCGGTGGTCAGCCCCCAGCCGCCGAAGATCAGCACGAGCGTGTCGAACGACGGCCCGGTCGCGTAGACGAGCCCGAGCGCGCCGGTGGCGAGCAGCGAGAAGCAGATCAGCCAGCGCGGCGACAGGCGGTCGGCCAGCCAGCCGCTCGGCAAGTAGCTGACGAGGAAGATCGTGCCGAGCGACGAATACAGGTAGCCGAGCTGCACGTCGTCGATATGGAAGAACTGCAGCATCGTCGGCTGGTACACCTGCCGCAGATACAGCATCGGGTAGATCGCGCCCGCGGCGATCACGAGCAGCAGCAGTTGCAGGTAGCGTTGCGCACGGGAATGCGGCGACGCGTGGGCGTCGAGCGTTTTGTCTTGCAACGCGAGCGACGCCGCGGGCGTCGACGGTTGGGTCGGCATGATGTCTTCCTCCATCAGGCGTCCTTGAAGCGGAGGCCTGCAGGTTTTTTATGTTCTGGTTGAATCAGGGGCGGCGCGCGCGGGGTGGTGTCGTGGTGCGCGCGCCGGTGTCAGTACTTCATGACGACGAGGCGCGTCTGCGTGAATTCGAGCATCCCGTGCTTGCCGTCGTCGCCGCCGAGGCCCGAACGTTTCCAGCCGGCATGGAAGCCCTGGTACGGATCGGCCGGCGTGCGGTTCACGTACAGCTCGCCGGCTTCGATCGCGTTCGCGACGGTCATCGCGGTGCGGTAATGCTCGGTGTAGAGCACCGACGACAGGCCGAACTGGTGGTCGTTCGCCTGCGCAATCGCTTCGTCGATCGTCTTGTAGCGCAGCACGGGCATGATCGGGCCGAAGGTTTCCTCCTGCACGATCTCCATGTCCTGCCGCACGCCGGTGAGCAGCGTGGCCGGGTAGAAGAAGCCGGGGCCGTCGGGGATCTCGCCACCGGTTTCGAGCGTCGCGCCTGCCGCGATCGCGCGTTCGACCATACCGTGAATGTGCGCGCGCGCCGATGCGCTGACGAGCGGGCCCATCCGCGTGGCGTCTTCCGCACGGTTGCCGATGCGCACGGCCGCCATCTTTTCCTTCAGCAGCGCGACGAAACGGTCGTGCACGCTGTCGTGCACGTACACGCGCTCGATCGCCGTGCAGAGCTGGCCGCAATGGGTTGTCTTCGACGCAACGAGCGCGGCGGCCGCGCGTTCGAGGTCGGCGTCGGGCTCGATGATCGCGGGCGTCTTGCCGCCGAGTTCGAGCGACGGCTTCGCGATGTTCGTCTTGCAGTAATCGAGCACCTTGCGGCCCGCGTTTACGCTGCCGGTCAGCGTGATCATCCCGACCGCCGGGTGCGTGCACAGCGCTTCGGCCGTCGCGTGGTCCATCGTCAGGATGTTGATGACGCCCGGCGGGAAGCCCGCATCGTCGGCCGCCTTCGCGATCTCGAACGCGGACACCGGCGTGTGGTTGCTCGGCCGCACGACCACGGTGTTGCCGGCGATCAGCGCGGGCGCGACCTTGCGCAGCAGCGTGTAGACGGGATAGTTGAACGGGATCAGGCACGCGACGACGCCGATCGGCTCGCGCTGCAGGAACAGGTTTTCGTCGGGCGTGTCGCTCGGGATGATCTCGCCCTCGATCCGGCGCGCCCACTCGGCGTGATAGCGCGTGATCTGGCCCGCGTAGACGGCTTCGTTCGACGCGTCCTCGACGCTCTTGCCGGATTCCTGCGCGAGCGCCGCGCCGATCTCGGATGCGCGGGCGGTCAGCGCGTCGGCGAAGCGGTGCAGGTACGCGGCGCGCTCGGCGCTCGGCAGTTTGCGCCATGCCTTCTGCGCGGCGGCCGCGGCGTCGACGGCCGCAAGTGCGTCGGCCGGCGTCGCGGCCGGCACGCGCGCGAACGGCGCTTCGGTAGCGGGATTGTGGACGACGATGAACGTGTCGCTTTCCGGGGCGACGAAACGGCCGTTCACGTAGTTGCGTTCGGTGCGCATGAAGTGACTCCTCCGATGAATGCAGGCGGATCGCTTCGAGTGGCGACACGCGTGGCACGGGACAGAGGCCATTCTGTTCATGCGTTTAGCGCACGACAAACGACTTATTTTCGCGTCGAACATGAGAAAAATGCACGTTACTCGGCGAATCGGCCGGAATCGGCCGTCGGGCAAGGCTGCTGTGGTGATGGTGGGATGGCGCGCGGGCGGCGGCGCTGTCGTATTTTCGACCGGACCGCGTGCGGACCCGCGCGGGAGCCGGTAAGGTGTCGCCCGCGGCCGGCGGTCGCGTCGGCCGCGGGCGGATCGCGCGTCAGGCCAGCGGCACTTGCGGCAGCGGCGACGACGGTTCGAGATGGCGCTTCGCGAGCCACACTTCCTGCTGCAGCCAGTCGCGGAACTGGACGATGTGCGGCAGGTTCGTCTGCTCGGGCCGTGTGACGAACCAGTACGACTGGTGGCCGTCGACGTGCACGTTAAGCACCTGCATCAGTTGCCCGGTCGCGAGTTCGCGCGCGACCATGTGGCGATCGGCGATCGTGATCCCGAGGCCGTCGATTGCCGCGCGGATCGCGTGGTCGAGGAGGTCGAATTCGTAGCCGCCGCGCGTGTCGACGTCGGTGATGCCGGCGGCCTTCAGCCAGTGCTGCCAGGTCAGGTAGCGCTGGTCGTCGGTGGCGAGCACGTGCAGCAGCGTAAAGCGGTTCAGGTCGATCGGCGCGCCTTCCTGTCGCAGCCGCGCATACAGCGCGGGCGCGCAGACGGCGATATGCTGCTCCTGCATCAGCAGGGCGTTGTCGAAGCCGTCCCATTCGCCGTCGCCGAACCGGATCGCGCAGTCGAGCACGCGCGATTCGCCGAGGCTGTCGTGAATGCGGGTCGTGAGGCTCAGCTCGAATTCGGGATGTGCGTCGCGCAGCCGGCCGAGCCGCGGCATCAGCCAGCGCGCGGCGAAGGTGGGTGGCACGTTCGCGCGCAGGCGGTTCAGGTGGGTTTTTTCCTGCAGGCTGCGTACGGTCAGCTCGATCTTGTCGAACGATTGCTGCAGCGCGCGCAGCAGCACGCGGCCGGCCGCCGTCAGTTCGAGCTGGTGATGACGGCGCTCGAGCAGGGTTTCGCCAAGCTGGCCCTCGAGCTGGCGGACCTGGCGGCTCACCGCGCTCTGCGTCACGTTGAGCAGTTCGGCCGCGCGCGTGAAGCTGCCGGTGCGGCCGGCCATCTCGAAGGCTTTCAGCGCGTTCAGCGCCGGCATCTTGCGTCTCACGGGGCGGTGTCGTGTTTGGTGCGGGATGCTTATTGTAGGCGGGCGGCGCGGGTGCGGGGACGATGAATGGATACGACGGAGGGCGCGGGCCATCGCGGTTTTTACGGCGCGGTGATTGGGGCGCCTTGTTGCGATCAGGCTGCCCGCAGTCGGGACGGCGGTGACGGCCGGTAACAGCACGAACGATACAAACGATACGAACGAAAGGGACACTCATCATGCGACGCCTGCCATCGTTGATCGCATTGCGATTTTTCGAGGAGACCGCGCGTCACCTGAGCTTCAACCGTGCGGCAGTTTCGCTGTGCGTGACGCAGGGGGCGGTGAGCCGGCAGATCCGGCTGCTCGAGGAAGCGCTCGGCGCGCGGCTGTTCGAGCGCGATCACAAGGGCGTGCGCCTGACCGATGCCGGCCAGCGGTTGCTGCCGTTCATCGGGCAGGCGTTCGACACGATCGAACGCGGCGTCGACGAAGTCGCCGCCACGCGGCCGGGTGCGAAGCGGCGTCTGACGGTGTCGCTGCCGCCGACGTTCGCGACGCAGTGGTTTTCGCCGCGGCTCGGCACGCTCGCGGAGGCGCTGCCCGACGTCGAGTTGTCGATCCGCACCGAGCCGGCCGACGATTGTCATTGCCACATCCGCTTCGGGCGCGCGGCGCGCTCGGGGATGCAGTCGGAGCTGCTGATGATGGAGCGGCATGCGCTCGTCGGCGCGCCGCGTTATCGCGGTGACGCGCTCGACGTGCTGCTCGGCCGGCTGCCGTCGCTGCATGTGCTGCACGAAGGCAAGCGCCTGACGCTGTGGGCCGACTGGTGCGAGCAGGCGGGCGTGCCGCTGGCGCGGATCGGCGACGGTATCGAGTTTTCCACGCTCGAACAGGCGATCCGCGCGGCGCGCAAGGGCGCGGGGCTCGCGGTGGTCGACCTGAACATGATCGAGGAGGAGATCGCCGAGGGCAGCCTCGTGCGACTGTCTCCGGTGCAGCCGATCGGGCCGTTCGGCTATTGGCTCGATGTCGAGCCGGAGAGTGTCGCCGTCGAGCACGTGGTTGCGTTTGCCGCGTGGATGCGGGGGCAGGCGGGACGGAAGGGGGAGGGGGCGACTGTGGGACGCGGCTGATTGGATGTGGGAAAAATCGGATTGGTCAGCGCCGGTCGTGCGGTGCTTCCCACTTTGGTGTCCGTTAAAGATCGTTACCAACGGGAGATCTGTACGCTCGTTGTCGAGCCGAGCCAGACAGTTTTCTCCCGTCGTGGCCGGCTACGCGTCGGGATCGTGTCCGAAGTGCATGAGTGTCTCCCGGCGGCCGCTGGCTTCGATATCGGCGATCGATTCGACCGGCAACTGGCACTTGGAGAGATCGATACGCCCGACGTTGAAGACGGTGCGTCGCGGCGGGGATGCCGGCATGTCGGCCGGCCGTGTGTCGTGCCCGACGGCCGACTGGCGCATGATGCGCGACAGGCTTCGATGGAGTTCGTTTGCGACGAGCGTATCGAGGAGTTGCCTGGCTTCGGAGACGAGCGCAAGGCGATGCCGGTTCGCCGGCCGGCCCCGCTTTGCCATGGCGCGCGCGATCCGGAATCCGGCAATCGGCGTGTGCTTTGCGTTCATTCGTAAATCTCCTTTTCGATCAGGTATCTTTGCAGCGCCTGCACGGATGTGCCATGCGGTGCGACGTCGAATGACATCCAGCGATGTGATCCCGCCACGCGCCAGAAATCTCGCCCGAATCGCGTGGCATAGAGCGCACGCAGCGACCGGAGCGATCCGTCGGCAAGGCCGGCCGGGTGCCCCTGGAAATACTGGAACAACGCCGCTTCATCGCTGCACTTGTCGGGAATGGGCGCGTCGAAACCGAACCGTGGCCATGCGTAGTACCCGAGTAGCCGGCGCCCGCCCGGTTTGGGCGCGGCCTTCCGGCCCCCCGCTGCGAATGCAATGATTCGAGTGATGCCCAACGTATCAGACGCCCTGACGATGCGCCACAGCATCGCCGCGCCGAGTCCCGCGATTGCGTTGTCGACGAGATCGATCGTCTTGAGTTCGAGTAGGGATGTGTCCGATTCTCGACGCACCGATACGCGGTTTTCGGATCGGATCCAGGTGGCGTTCGTGACCGAGAGCGTCAACCAGCCTCTGCTGTCGAGATAGGCTTGAATCTCCGATCCGGTGGGCGCTCCGCACAACGAAACCAGCAACGCGTCGGGAACGTGACCGTCCACGCCCAGCAACGCGGAGATATCCAGGTCGTTTCGATCGATCGCGAGCTGATCGTCGAAGTACATCGCCTCGTACGGCAGGACATGGCTGAGGTCGACATGCTGGGCGGGCATGGTTGCGGGCGGAGAGTGGAAAGCACCCAGCATATCGCCGCGAATCCGGCAGGCCGAGTCCGCCAAACGGCCAATCGCGAGGCGGGACGATGGCCCCTTCCGCCCGCCTTACGACCAGTCGAACGTCAGCAGCGCCACGCGGCTGACCGGCTCGTAAAACAGCAGAATCCAGTCGGCCCCCATCGCGCGATATTCCCATCCCGTCACGCCGGCGACGAAGCGAAAGCGCGCACCGTCGGGGCCGATCGGCCGGATGTCGTCCCGATTGCTGTCGTCGATCGGAAAATCCGACGTGCCCGACCAGTTGCCCCAGCTGACCGATCCGCCAAGCTGGTCGATGAGGTTGCACGGTTTTTCCTGGCTGAAATCGCGCTCGTCCGGTGCGTACTGGTTGGACGAGTAGAGCACGCCGTATTCGGTGAACCGCTTGCGCGCGGTTTCGATGCTGGCCTGTTGCTCGGCGTAGTGCGCCTCCAGTTCCTTGCGATAGCCCGTGTCATGCGTGCCGGGCGGGTTTTCCAGATAGAAGTAGCGCGGGTCGCCGAGCAGCGTGTAGCGGTTGTTTTCGTCGAGCCGGAACCCGATCCAGTTCGCGCGGAGATAGTCGTTGTGGTACGCGGCCGTGTCCTGCCCGACGAGCCCGTCATAAGGTTCGACGGGGCTGAGCAGGTGGATCCAGCCCTCCCACGACGGATTGACCGTCGACAGGTCGATCGACACGAGCGGATGCAGATGGCGCGCAAGTGCGGCATGGGGCTCGGCAAACACGTCGGTGTCCGACGGGTAGACCTTCAGGCCAGGTTGTGGCGTGACGATGTCTTCAATCATGATCGGTGTCCGCATGGTGAGCGTTCGGCAAGGCTACACGAGGGAAGGCGAAACCCGGATGAATGCCGGCGCGCCGCGGCCTGTCTGAATTCCATCCCGTTCCATCCACCCGATCGGCTGTGAAGGCATTCGCGTCGATCCGTCTGGAGATCGTCTTCTTGATAATAGTTGATAACCGGGATACGCTGGATGGATCGAATTCAATCCGGTCGGGAGGTCGGCATGATCAGTGCGGAACTGGGCCAGCAACTGGAGGCTTACGTCGCGAAGCTGGTCGAATCGGGGCGTTACGGATCCAAGAGCGAAGTGCTGCGCGAAGGCGTGCGCCTGATCCAGGATCGCGAGGCGCAACTCAATGCGCTGGACGCGGTGATCGCGCGCAGCCTGGCCGATGCGGAAGCCGGACGCGGCGCCGAGGCGGCGGAAGTCTTCGATCGTCTGGAGGCGAAGTACCGGGCCCAGGCCGATCGCCAGGCCTGACCGTGCGCCTGTCAGATTTCGCGATTGCTGAACTCGAAGCGATTGCCGATTACATCGCGCGTGACAATCCGCAACGAGCCGTGACCTTCGTGCGGGAGATGCGCGACAAGTGTCTGGGTCTTGCCGGGATGCCGCTGGCTTTTCCGCTGGTGCCGCGCTTCGAGCGTCACGGCGTGCGGCACCGCGTGTACGGCAACTATCAGATCTTCTATCGGAGCGTCGGTGATCCGCCTGAGCAGATCGATATTCTTCACATCCTGCACGGCGCGCGGGATTACGCGTCGATTCTGTTCTGAGCGATTTCACGAATCGCGTATTGTCGGGAAGGTAGAAAAACTGCCGGCTCGAATGCACGAACCCGGCCTTGGCCGGGTTCATTCGAATCGCATTCCACATTGCCGCCGCACATCAGCCGCGAGTCGACGTAAAAGCGTCGAGCGTACCGACGCAGGCACGCAACCCGCCTCCATCGTCAATGCCCCGACGCCTCCTCCAGCGTCAGATGCTTCGTCTCCGGCGCCCACGCGATCGACACGATCATCCCCACCAGCAGCACGCCCGCGAGCGCGAACATCGTCGCGTGAAAGCCCAGCGTCGCGATGCCGGCCGGCAGCAGGAACGTGCCGATCGCCGAACCAAGCCGGCTGCACGCGATCGCGAGACCGACGCCGCATGCACGCACTTCGGTCGGGAAGCACTCGGGCGGGAACACGCCGACGAGGTTGCTGAACGCAGACATCGTCAGCGTGAAGATCGCGAATGCGACGATCATCGCGACGGCCGCCGACGACGGCAGCACCGCGAGCGCGACGAGCGACGCGCACGTCACCGCGAACGAGCCGATCAGGAAGCCGCGTCGCGACAGCCGGATCGTCAGCCAGATGCCGATCAGCGCACCCAGCACGAGAAACGCGTTCAGCAGCAGGTCCGCACCGAAACCTTCGGCGAGGCCGATCGTCTTCAGGATCGTCGGCAGGAACGTGTAGATCGCGAAATATGGAATCACGAGGCACACGAAGAACGCGCAGTTGAAAAGCGTGCGGCGAATCAGGTCGCGCTGGAACAGTCGCGCGAAGCCGGCATTCGCATGCGGTTCAGCCGAACCGTCGAGCATCACGTGCGGCCCGAAATGTTTCGCGACGATCGCGCGCGCTTCCTGCACGCGACCCTTGCCGAGCAGCCAGCGCGGCGATTCGGGCGTGCCGATCCGCAGCACCAGCACGATCAGCGCAGGCAACGCAGCCGACGCGAGCAGCCAGCGCCATGCGTCGGGCGTGGCATCGCCGTACGCAAGGCCGAGTACGTTCGCGGCGACATAGCCGATCGTCCAGATCACGCTGAACGAGCCGAGCAGCGCACCGCGATGCTTGCGCGGAGAGAACTCGGCGAGGATCGCGTGGCCGACGGTGAAGTCGCCGCCCATCCCGAAGCCGATCAGCACGCGCAGCACGCACAGTTCGAGCGGCGATGTGACGAAGAACTGCGCGAACGCGGCCGCCGTGATGATCACGAAGCTCGTCAGGAAGATCTTCTGCCGGCCCATCCGGTCGGACAGCCAGCCGAACACGAGGCTGCCGAAGAAGATGCCGATCAGCGCCGAGCTGCCGATCATCCCCATCCAGAATGCGTCGATCGGCATCTGCTTGCCGAGCGCGGCGAGCGCGTAGCCGATCGTGCCGAGCGTGTAGCCTTCGGTGAAATGGGCGCCGAACGTGAGGCCGGCGATCTTCACGTGGAAACGGTTGAGCGGCACGTCGTCGAGCGCGACGGGGCGGTGCGGCGCACCGGCGCCACGCGGCAGCGGCAACGCGCGTGCAGTGCCGGATTGAACGTTGGCTTGGGTCAAGCTGCCTCCTGGATTGTTCTCTGGTGCGCAGCGGCGCGAGCAGGCGGCATGCCGCCGCGAGCGTCGTGCGAGGCGCCGCGCGGCCGGACGGCGCGCGGCGCGGGTCGACCGCGGGGAGCGGTCAGCGGCCGAGGCCGGCCATCAGCGTGTACTTGAGTTCCACGTATTCGTCGAGGCCGTACTTCGAGCCTTCGCGGCCGAGCCCCGATTGCTTGACGCCGCCGAACGGCGCGACTTCGGTCGAGATGATCCCGTCGTTGACGCCGACCATCCCGCTCTCCAGCGCACCCGACACGCGCCACGCACGGCCGAGGTCGCGTGTGTAGAAATACGCGGATAGCCCGAACGGCGTGTCGTTGGCCGCGGCGACGGCCTCTTCCTCGGTCGTGAAGCGGAAGCAGCCGGCGACGGGGCCGAAGGTTTCCTCTTCGGCGATCAGCATGTCGGCCGTCATGCCGGTCAGCACGGTCGGCTCGTAGAACGTGCCGCCGAGCGCGTGACGCCTGCCGCCGGTGAGCACGTGGGCGCCCTTCGCGGTCGCATCGGCCACGTGCCGCTCGACCTTGCCGAGCGCCGCCTCGTTGATCAGCGGCCCCTGGTCCACTTCACCCGCGAGTGCGTTGCCGACGCGCAGCGTGCGCACGGCGTCCGCGAGCTTGCGCGTGAACGCGTCGTAGACGCCGTCCTGCACGAGAAAGCGGTTCACGCACACGCAGGTCTGGCCCGTGTTGCGGAACTTCGACGCGATCGCGCCCGTGACCGCCGCATCGAGATCGGCATCGTCGAACACGATGAACGGCGCGTTGCCGCCGAGTTCGAGCGACAGCTTCTTCAGCGTGTCGGCCGACTGCTTCGCGAGCAGCTTGCCGACCCGCGTCGAGCCCGTGAACGACAGCTTGCGCACGGCGGACGAACTCGTCAGCGTCTCGCCGATCGCGACCGCGTCGCCCGACACGACGTTGAACACACCGGCCGGCACGCCCGCGCGCTCGGCGAGCACCGCGAGCGCGAACGCCGACAGCGGCGTTTCCTCCGACGGCTTCAGCACCATCGTGCAGCCGGCCGCGAGCGCGGGGCCGGCCTTGCGCGTGATCATCGCGAGCGGGAAATTCCACGGCGTGATCGCCGCGACGACGCCGACCGGCTCGCGCGTGACGACGATCTGCGAATCCGGCTTCGGGCTCGGGATCACGTCGCCGTACATGCGCTTCGCTTCTTCCGCGAACCATTCGAGAAAGCTCGCCGCATACGCGACTTCGCCGCGCGCTTCCGCGAGCGGCTTGCCTTGCTCGCGCGTCAGCAGCTCGGCGAGCGCGTCGCGATTCTCGAGCATCAGCTCGCCCCAGCGCTTCACGCGGGCGCCGCGTTCCTTCGCGGTCAATGCGCGCCACGCGGGAAACGCGTGCGCGGCGGCATCGATCGCGCGTTGCGTGTCGTCGGCGCCGCCTTTCGCGACCTTCGCGATCGTCTCGCCGGTCGCCGGGTTCAGCACCGGATAGGTTGCATCGCTCGCGCCATGCGATTCGTGCCATTCGCCGCCGATGTAATGGCCGGTCCTCAGAAATTCGTTCATTGTGTGTCGTTCCTTCAGTGCCTCGGAGCTTCAGTGCTTCAGTGCCTCAGTCCGTCGCGAAACTGCCCTGCGCCGGACGCGACTCGCGCGCGATGCGCTTGCCGGCCGTGTAGTCGTTGATCAGGTCGCACGGCGTGTAGTTGCGTTCCAGCTCGTGCAGCTCTTCTTCGGTGAGCTGCGTTTCGAGCGCGCCGAGCGCGCTGTCGAATTGCGCGACGGAATCCGCGCCGACCAGCATGCTCGCGATGCCCGGGCGGCTCAGCACCCAGGCCTGCGCGATCTGCGCGGGCGGCACGCCGCGGCGCTTCGCGACCTTCGCGACCGATGCGGCAATTGCGAGCGACGATGCATCGCCGTACATCTGCGCGGTGAAGAAGTCGGTCTGGTTGCGCGTCGATTGCGGCTCGCAGGTCAGCAGGCCGCGCGCGAGCGGGCTGAATACCGACACGCCGACGCCCTGGTCGATGCAGTACGGCACCATTTCGCGCTCTTCCTCGCGATACGCGAGGTTCAGCTGCAGCTGCATGTTGATCGGCTTGTCCCAGCCGTTTCGTTCGCAGGCCTGCATGATCTTCGCGAACTGCCACGTGTACATCGTCGATACGCCGATATAGCGCGCCTTGCCCGCGCGCACGATGTCGTGGAGCGCGCTCATCGTCTCCTCGACGGGCGTGTTCACGTCGAAGAAGTGCAGCATGAAGATGTCGACGTAATCCATCCCGAGCCGCTTCAGCGAAGCGTCGATGCCGTCCAGCACGTGCTTGCGCGAATGGCCGCCGGCGTTCGGGTAGCTGCCCATGTCGTAGCCGACCTTGGTCGTCACGACGAGCTCCTCGCGGCGCGCATTGCGCTTCAGGATGCGGCCGACCACTTCCTCGCCGACGCCCGTCGAATAGAAATCCGCGAGATCGATGAAGTTCACGCCGGCGTCGAGCGCGCGGCGCACGATCGGCTCGCTCTGCGCTTCGTCGAAGATCCAGGGCTTCCATTCGGGGGTGCCCATGTTCATCGTGCCGAGGCACAGGCGGGACACCTTCAGGCCTGACTGGCCGAGGCGGACGTATTCCATGTTTCCTCCAGGTGCGGCCTTGTGCCGGCCGCTTGTCGTCGTCAGTTTTTCTTCGGGGTGTAGAACGGGTTCGACACGTCGCGCGCGGCGGCGAATACCGCGTCGCGATGCGGCAGCCCTTCCATCGCGGCGACGATCGCGTTGCGGCACGCGCGATAGTTGTTCTCGAACACGGCATCGAGATCGTCGGTCTGCGGGTTCACCCAGTTCGCTGACACCACGACCCAGTCGTTCTCCGCTTCGGGCGGCAGCGTGCCGTTCTCGAGCGCTTCGGCCACGGCCTTCGCGATGCCGGCCTGCGACGCGCCCCACGTGGCGTTGCCGTGGAAGTCGTTGGCGATCTGCGCCTTGTTGACGTACAGCGTGAGCGGCTTGGTCGGCACGCCCGGCTGCGCGATCACGACGAACGGCGCGTGGCCGGCCGACGGCGTCGCGAGCGCGGTGGCGAACGCCTGGCCCGCCGGGCCGTTGCGCGGGCCGACCAGCACGTTGATGTGCGCGAGGTTGACGCCGGGGCCTTCGAAGCCTTCGCCGATGTAAAGCTGCCTGGGTTGGGATGCGGTCATTGCGGTGTCTCGTCGATAAGGTTGGTGTGAGGCGATTGTGGTGGGCCGTGGCGTGGCCGGTGAATCGATGTTTCCTGATCGGGCTATGAGTTTTCGTCGTCTCCGGGAATGCCCTCGGCCCGGTACGCGAACGCCCGCCGGGCAAGCCTCGGCCGTTGTCATGACGGTGGGCGGGGCGGGATCGGCGGGTGGGCATTCGCGAACCGGCTCCGGGTTTGTCATACCCGGGCAGGGGTTGGAGGGCCGGGCGCATCCGGACAACAATCGGCGTACTCCGAGCCCTATCTTTCGTCTTCCCTTCTTTTTTCGAAAGCGAGTAATTCCGATGGCTGCCATTCAAAGGCCCGATTGGTCGAAGCTCAGTTCGCTCGATCCCGAACTGATCCGCGCATTCGTCGCCGTGGTCGAGAGCGGCGGCTTCACCGCGGCGGCCCGGCAACTGCATCGCACGCAATCGACGATCAGCCTGCGCATCCGCACGCTCGAGGAGCGGCTCGACACGCACCTGTTCATGCGCAACAGCCGGCGGCTCGAACTGTCGCGCGACGGCGAGAATTTCCTGATCCATGCGCGCCGCATCATCCAGGTGCAGAACGACGCGATCCTCGCGCTGAAGCAGGCGAGCAGCGACCGCGGCGTCGTGCGCTTCGGGCTGCCCGAGGACTATGCGGAGCTGTGGCTGCCCGACCTGTTGAAGTCGTTCTATGCGATGCGGCCGGGCGCGCGCTTTCACGTGCATTGCCGCACGTCGCTCGAACTGCTCGAACGGCTGCAGGCCGGCGAGCTCGACGTCGCGCTCGTCGTGCGCCACGGGCCGAACGCGGGCGGGCGGCTGCTCGGCCGTCACGAGGTCGTGTGGGCCGCGCACCGGGATTTCGCGCTCGGCCCGCAGGCGTCGGTGCCGCTCGCGCTGTTTCCGGAGACGTGCTGCTACCGGCAGCGCGGGCTGCAGGCGCTCGCGACGGCCGAGCGGCCGTATCACGTCGTCTATACGAGCCAGAGCCCGACCGGCATCAAGATCGCGGTGAACCACGGCGCGGCCGTGACGATGATCGACCGCTGCACGTTGCCCGAGAACTGGCGCGTGCTCGACGAGACGGACGGGCTGCCGCCGCTGCCGGCGGCCGATCTCGAACTGCATCGCTCGCCGGGCATCTGCGATCCGCTGACCGACGATCTGGTGTCGCTGATCGAATCGATGGTCGACGAGCGGCGGCGCGCGTCGCTCGAGGCGTTCGCGTAGCGGGATGACCGGCGCGCAGGCGGGGGCGACGCGGACTGTGGCGCGCGGCCGCGGTGCGGGCATGGCGACTGCGAAATCGGTCGCCAGGCTTTAGCCGCCGTCCAGCGCCTACCGCCCAGCGCCCAGCGCCCAGCGCCCAGCGCCCAGCGCCCAGCGCCCAGCGCTCACCGCTCACCGCTCACCGCTCACCGCTCACCGCTAACCGCTAACCGCTCGCCGCCCGCCGCCCGCCGCCCGCCGCCCGCCGCCCGCCGCCCGCCGCCCGCCGCCCGCCGCCCGCCGCCCACCGCCCACCGCCCACCGCCCACCAGCCACCAGCCACCAGCCACCAGCCGGTGACGTGTCCTCCACGCCGTTTTTTGCACCGCCGCCCCGTTTTTTTTGCACGACGTTTATGCCGTCTCTTCTAAGCTGGGCATGTGTCGAACAGCCGAGACGGCCTCCGTCCGCTCCATGACCTTCATTCATCCCGTTCCCGCCTTCGATGTCGCCGGCCGCCGGTTGCGCGCCGGCGTACGCAACAACGTCATTCCGTTCCCGCCGCCGCGCCCGCGCCTGCAGTTGCCCGTCACGTTGACGGCCGATTCCGGCGAACGCGCGCATGCGCGGCTCGCGGCGCTGCTGCATTCCCCGCTCGGTGTGTATGTCGTCAGTGCGCGCACCGTGCGAGACGTGGTCCACGTGCACTTCGACATCGCGCCGGAAGACCTGGATTTCACGCTGCACATGCTGATCGCACAGCAGGCCGATGCGGTGATCGGGCCGGTCGCGCGCCGGTTGCGCGTCGGGCCGAAGGCACGGTGAAGCGGGGAGCGGGTGTTGCCCGCTCCTTGACGGTTTGTCCGATCCGCCGCCGATCGCCGGTTGCCGTGTCGTCCGCCCGCAGGGGGCGAACAGGCGCGCGGCACCGCGTGCGCGGCGTCGATCCTGACTACGGAGGGGTCATGGACCTCATGGAAGCAGCGCATGTCGCGCGGCCGGCAAGCCGCCGGGTACGGACGGCGTCGCTGCCGTCGGGCCAGCAACTCGCGCGTCAGCTCGTGACGACGGTGCGCGTGGCCGAAGTCCTGCTGCATCAGGCGATCGTCGTGCCCGACGGGCATCAATGGTCGGTCGACACCGAGTGGGTCGACGCGATCGGCGGCCCGCTTGCGGCCTGGGAGACGTGTGTGACCTGGCGGATCGGCAAGGTGTTCGCCGCGACAGTCAGCCCGGCCGCGCGCGTCAACGATCGCGACCAGGTCGCGGTCGAGATCCGGCTCTGTCTGCCCGAACAGGACTACGTGGCCGAGCGGCGCGTGAGTACCTTCGGCCGTCGCCACGGCAATCGCTTCGGCGCGACGCTGTCGGTCGCGTCGGGCGCGCAGTGGGGTTGGCAACGCACGGAGCACGTCGCGCCGGAACATACGCAGGTGCGCGGCGATACGCTGGAAGCGCTCGTCGATCGGGTTGCCGCGAACGTCAACGCGGCGCTGGGCGTGGCCGGGTTCGGCGCGACGCGCTGATCACGCGTCGCTGGTCTGCCCGGTCGGCCGCTGCAGGTCTTCCATCAACTGTTCCGCGAGAAAGTCGCACGGCGGGCGCTTCGATTTCGTGCTGCGCGCGAGTATCAGTTCGAGCGGCGGCAGGTCGGGCAGCCCGTGCGCGCGGCCGAGCATCGACAGTTGCGCGGGGATCGCGCAGCGCGCGAGCGGCGCGACCGCGAGGCCGGCCTCGACCATGCTGAGCAGCCCGAGCAGGCTCGGGCTTTCATAGGAGGTGCGGTACGGCACCTTCGCGCGTTCGAGGCTGCGGATCGCGTTCTCGCGCGCGACGCTACCCGGCATGAACACTGCGATCGGCAGCGGCCGCTCTTCCCACACGCGCGGCCCGTTCGTCATCGCGGCCCATGCCATCGGCTCGTGGCGGATGAAGTCGCCCGACAACCCCTTGATGCGTGTGCCGCAGACGAGGTCGACGGTGCCCTCCTTGATCAGCGGCGCGAGCGCGCTGCTCGGCAGCCCCATCACCTGGATCTCGACCTTCGGGTAGGTCGCCGAGAACTTCTTCAGGACCGACGGCAGCAGCGACGACGCATAGTCGTCCGGCACGCCGATCACGACTTTACCGGTCACTTCCGGCCGCACCACGGCCGCCCACGCCTCGTCGCGCAGCGCCAGCATTCGTCTGGCGAATCCCAGCAGTACCTCGCCTTCGCGCGTCAGCACGATGCTGCGCGGCTTGCGCACGAACAGCGGCCGGCCGATCGCGTCTTCCAGGCTCTTGATCTGCATGCTCACGGCCGACTGTGAGCGGTTCACCGCCTCGGCGGCGCGGGTCATGTTGCCGGTCTCCGCGACGGCGACGACGGTGGCCAGCACGTCGTGATCGAGCATCTTCATGGGTATCAGGAAAACTGAACGTAACGATCAGCATTATGCGTTTTTATTGTTGCTGTGTGTCTGCCATAGTGCGATCACGCTGGCGTTTCGCCCGAGGGCGGCGCGGCGTTCAGGCCGGTTGATCCGGTGTGCAGGATTGAACAAGGAAGCGTGGTGTATCGATGATCGACCATCCGTTGCGCGCCGCACTGGCCGCGGAATTGCACGCCCGGCCGTTCCTGCGGCTCGCCGAAGCCGTGTCGCTCACGCATTACGCGATCTACGCGGACGGCCAACCCGACATCCACGAAACGTTGCTGCACGCGCTGTGCCGCGATACCGGCATCGCCGCGCCGCACGAAGGCGCGACGCACTACGCGGTGCAGTCGCCAAGCGGCTGGCACCTGAAGTGGGAGCGCCACACCGAATTCTCGACCTTCACGTTCGTCGCGACGCGGCGCGACACCGGCTATTTCGACGATCTCGCGATCGAAGGCATTCCGGCTGCATGGTTCGCGCGGCTCGCCGGTATCCGCTTCGTCGCGGTGCGCATGGAGCTGCTGACGGGCGACGCCGCGCGGCTCGTCTGCGGCGACCTGCGCCGCTGGATCGACGGGCCCGCGCTCGTCGGCAGCAACGTGCTCGGCGGCGGCAAGGTGTTCTGCGACTGGCACGTGCGCGACGACGGCTTCATGCGCTTTCTCGTCGTCGACGAGGATTTCCGCGAGGAGCAGGGCGGCCGCCTGCTGCAGCGCCTGCATGAGATCGAAACGTACCGGATGATGGCGTTGCTGGCGCTGCCCGTCGCGCGCCGGATGAGCCGCGAGCTCGACGAGATCCACGCGGCGCTGCACGCATTGATGCAGCGGATGGATGCGAGCGGCGCCGACGGCGACGATACGGCGCTGCTCGTCAAGCTCACGCATCTCGCGGTGCGGGTCGAATCGCTGTCGGGATCGGGCGCGCGCTTCAGCGCGTCGCGGGCGTACGAAAAGCTCGTGCTGGCGCGCATCCACGAGTTGCGCGAGGAGCGCATCGAAGGGATGCCGACGATCGCCGAATTCATGGAGCGTCGTTTTGCACCGGCGATGGAAACATGTCGCAGCGTATGGGCGCGCCACGAACAGATCGCCGCGCGGATTGCGCGGGCGGTCGACTTGCTGCGCACGCGCGTGAACCTCGCGCAGGAAAAGGACGTAACGCGTTTGCTGGCCGGGATGGAGCGCACCGCACGCAACCAGCTGCATCTGCAGCACGCGGTCGAGGGGTTGTCGGTGGCAGCCATTTCGTACTACGTGCTGTCGCTCGCAACGGCGGCGTTCAAGGCGCTGCACGTGATGAACCTGCCGGTCGATCCCGAACTGGCGGAAGGCCTGCTGATCGCGCCGGTCGTGTTCGCGGTGATTCACATCACGCGGCGCACGCGCGCACAGCTGGCGCGATCGGAGGCTGCGCATGACGGCACCGTGGTTCATGCGGCAGCGATGAAGCAGGTCGGTTAGAACATCTAAAACATGATCAGGTAAAGGAGTGGAGATGACTTTTTCGCAGAAACAACCGGGTTTTTACAGCGGTTTCGATGCCGCATTCGACGAACCGGCGCCGGATGATGCGGGTGTGCCCGAGGCCGCGCGCGTGACGTCGTATCAGGCCGTACTGCAGGAGCCGATGACGTCGCTCGTCGGGAATACGATCGATCGGCCGGACGTCGCGGCGGTGGCGATTCTCGGCTACAACTGACGTGATTTGCCGCGCCGGTTCGATCCGGCGCCGCGGCATTCATTGACCGGCGGCCTTCCGGCTCGCCGGGCGTGAATCGCCTATCGGTTTTTCCTTCTCCTTGCCCTTTCCCCGTGCCAGCGCCAGTTCGACGAACGCGCGCGCGGCCGCGCTCCGGTACGCCCCCTTGCGCTGCAGCAGCACGGCCGTGCGCCGCAGGACGGCCGGATCGAGCGCGACGGCGACGAGATCGTCGTGCCCGCTCGCGATCGTCGCGGGCAGCAGCGTCGCGAGGTTCGTGCGGCGCACGATCTCGATCACGGCCCCCAGCGAATTTGCTTCCATCAACACGCGCGGCTGCACGTCGTGCTCGCGGAAATAGCGATCGATCTGCACGCGTGTCGCGAACTCTGCCGTGAGCAGCACGAGCGGCGCGTCGTGCAGCGCGCGCAGGCCAGCCTTGCGTTTCCCGGCGAGCGCATGCCGGCGGCTCACGACGAGCGCGAGCGTTTCGACCAGCAGCGTTTGCGCTTCGATATCCACCGTCTGCACCTCGTCGAACGCGATGCCGACATCGATCTCGTCGTCGACGAGCAGCGCCTCGATGCGTTCCTGCGACATCTCGCGCACCGACAGCGACACATCCGGATAGCGGCCGTGAAACGCCTCGACGAGCGGCCCGACGAGATAGCTCGTGAAGGTCGGCGTGACCGCGATCCGCAGCGAGCCGCGGCTGAGATCCTGCACGTCGTGAATGGCGCGGCGGCCTTCGGCGAGATCGTGCAGTGCCTGCCGCGCATAGCGGTAATACACGTCGCCGGCGTCGGTCAGCCGCGTCACGCGCCCGGTGCGGTCGAACAGTTGCGCGCCGAGCGTCTCCTCGAGCTGGCGAATCTGCTGGGACAGCGCGGGCTGCGACACGTGCAGCGCGGCGGCCGCGCGCGTGAAGCTGCGATGCTCGGCGACGGCGAGGAAGTAGTGGATATGGCGCAGCAGCATGGTCGTTCCTATAAGTTCTGCTTATCCGGGGGATCATAAATCAGTCTTTTACGTTATTGGAAGTCCGGCGTAACCTGCCCTTCATCGATTCCACCCGCACCGGAGAACACGCGATGAAGGACATCATCGAAGGCTTCCTGAAGTTCCAGCGCGATGCCTATCCGGCGCGCGCCGCGCTGTTCCGCGATCTCGCGCGCAGCCAGAATCCGCGGGCGCTGTTCATCTCGTGCTCGGACAGCCGGCTCGTGCCCGAACTCGTCACGCAGCGCGAACCGGGCGACCTGTTCGTGATCCGCAATGCCGGCAACATCGTGCCGTCGTACGGCCCCGAGCCGGGCGGCGTGTCGGCGTCGGTCGAATACGCGGTGGCCGCGCTGCGCGTGACCGACGTCGTGATCTGCGGCCATTCCGATTGCGGCGCGATGACGGCGATTGCCACCTGCCAGTGCATGGATCACATGCCGGCCGTCGGCCACTGGCTGCGCTACGCCGATTCGGCACGTGTCGTGAACGAGGCGCGCACGCATCGCAGCGAACGCGAGCGGATCGACTCGATGGTGCGCGAGAACGTCGTCGCGCAACTGGCGAACCTGAAGACGCACCCTGCCGTGCGGCTCGCGCTCGAAGAAGGGCGGCTCGCGCTGCACGGCTGGGTCTACGACATCGAATCGGGCTGCATCGACGCCCATGACGGCGCGACCGGCCGGTTCGTCTCCCTGGCGGACCATCCCGAAGTCCGCGCCACGCCCGCGACGCTTCCCGTCGCGGCCTGAATCGCTCCAACCCCACCACGAGGAATTGCCATGATCCAGTCCCAGCACAGCCAGACCGCCCGCCACGCGCTTGCGGAGACCATCGTTCTCGCGAAGGCGCGCAAGAACCTGTCGTTCGCGCAGCTCACCGAAGGCACGGGCTTGAGCGAAGCGTTCGTGACGGCCGCGTTGCTCGGCCAGCATGCGCTGCCGGCCGATGCGGCGCGCAGCGTTGCCAGCAAGCTCGGCCTCGACGACGACGCGGTGCTGCTGCTGCAGACGATCCCGCTGCGCGGCAGCATCGACGATCGCGTGCCGACCGATCCGACCATTTACCGCTTCTACGAGATGCTGCAGGTGTACGGCACGACGCTGAAGGCGCTCGTTCACGAGAAGTTCGGCGACGGCATCATCAGCGCGATCAATTTCCGGCTCGACGTGAAGAAGGTCGACGATCCCGAAGGCGGTTCGCGCGCGGTGATCACGCTCGACGGCAAGTACCTGCCGACCAAGCCGTTCTGAGGCCGGCGCGGCGCCGCGGCCGCGGTGCCGCGCAGGTTTCCACCCGACGTGCGTCGGCCGGTTGAATCCGCCGCACGTTCCCGCCATTCCGTTTCAATGAGGATGCAGCCATGGATTTTGTGAAACGCACGATCGATCTTGCGATGAAGAACGTGGAAGAGGGCGGCCGCCCGTTCGCGACTGTGATCGTCCGCGACGGCGAGATCGTCGCGGAAAGCCCGAACCTCGTCGCACAGACCAGCGACCCGACCGCGCATGCGGAGATCCTCGCGGTGCGCGACGCGTGCCGCAAGCTCGGCACCGAGCACCTGACCGATTGCGAGATCTACATTCTCGCGAGCCCGTGCCCGATGTGCCTCGGCTCGCTGTACTACTGCAGCCCGAAACGCGTCGTCTACATCACGACGCGCGAGGACTACGCGCCGTTCTACCGCGACGACCGCAAGTATTTCGAGCTCGACACGTTCTATGCCGAATATGCGAAACCGATCGAGGAACGCCGGCTGCCGATGGTGCAGCACAAGCACGCCGACGCGATCGCCGTCTACCGGCGCTGGAAGGAACTGAACGCGAAGTGACGTGACCCGCGCGGCGCGCCGGCCGCGCGTGGCAGCCGCCCGGCTGCTCGTTTTCCCGACCCCCCGTTTCACCCTCCGTGTCACCCGGCGGCGCCCGTTCCGCCGGGGCGCCCGCGCTGCCGCGCGCGGCCGGGTCATGCCCCGTTTTGCCGCCTCCCCAAACATCGATCCCGTTCAATGTCCGAAACGGAAATCCGCGATCCAAAAGGTTTTTGACGGGTTTAAAAATTCGCACTGGAGACGACAGAAACGTGCGGAAAGCCCGATGAAAACCGATGAAATCTTCCTGACAGCCAGCGCGGTGCCTCCGGTCGTTCGCGACTGATTGCCACCGATCGCCGTGCGTGCCCCCACACCTGTTTCGTTGCGCCATTCGTTCCGGACGAGGAATCGCTCGATCCCTCTCCGCCAGCACCGCGCGACTGCCGACCGGTCGCGCCTGACGCCAGAGATTCGCTTACCTGCTTAAAACGGACCATCATGAAACGGGATTCATTCAGTACACCTGATGCGATGCATCGACCGACGACGGATATGATCAAGCCGAACGACGCATTCGTGCGCATCGAAAACGTCGTGAAGAAATTCGGCGACAGCACGGCCGTCGACAACGTGAACCTGACGATCGCGAAGAACGAGCTGTTCGCGCTGCTCGGCAGCTCCGGCTGCGGCAAGTCCACGTTGCTGCGCATGCTCGCCGGGCTGGAAACGGCGACCTCCGGCAAGATCTTCGTCGACGGCGAGGACCTCGCGTCGCTGCCGCCGTACCGCCGCCCGGTGAACATGATGTTCCAGTCGTACGCGCTGTTCCCGCACATGACGGTCGAATCGAACGTCGCATTCGGCCTGAAGCAGGAAGGCACGCCGAAGAACGAGATCAAGGAGCGCGTGGCCGATGCGCTCGCGCTCGTGCAGATGAGCAAGTACGCGCAGCGCAAGCCGCATCAGCTCTCCGGCGGCCAGCAGCAGCGCGTCGCGCTGGCCCGCTCGCTGGTCAAGCGCCCGAAGCTCCTGCTGCTCGACGAGCCGATGTCCGCGCTCGACAAGAAGATCCGCCAGAAAACCCAGCTCGAACTCGTGAACATCATCGAGAAGGTCGACGTGACCTGCGTGATGGTCACGCACGACCAGGAAGAGGCGATGACGATGGCCAGCCGCCTCGCGGTGATGAGCGAAGGCAAGATCGTGCAGATCGGCGCGCCGGGTGAAGTCTACGAATTCCCGAACAGCCGCTTCTCGGCCGAATTCATCGGCTCGACCAACCTGTTCGAAGGCCGCGTCGTCGAGGACGAACCCGATCACATCTTCGTCGAGAGCGACGACCTCGAAGCGCGCATGTACGTGAGCCACGGCATCACCGGGCCGCTCGGGATGCCGGTCGGCATCTCGGTGCGCCCGGAACGCATCCACGTGTCGCGCGAGAAGCCGGGCTCGAAGCACAACTGGGCGCGCGGCGTCGTGACCGACATCGCGTACATGGGCAGCTACTCGCTGTACCACGTGCGCCTGCCGAGCGGCAAGACGGTGGTGTCGAACCTGTCGAGCTCGCACCTGATGAGCGACAACGCGCCGGCGTGGAACGACGACGTGTTCGTGTCGTGGTCGCCGGCCAGCGGCGTCGTGCTGACGCAATGAGGACGACGCGATGAGAACCTCTGCTTCCACGCCTTCCACGCCGGTGTCTGCCGGCGCCGCGAGCACCGGCGCCGGCCGGCGCGCCCGGGCCGCTTCGCCGCGCTGTCGCGCTTCCTGCCGTCGGGCCGAGCGTCGCGATCGGCGTGCCGTTCCTGTGGCTCGCGGTGTTCTTCGCGCTGCCGTTCGTGCTGGTGCTGAAGATCAGCTTCGCCGACCAGGTGATGGGCATCCCGCCGTACACGTCGCTCGTCGAGTTCAAGGACGGCGTCGTGCACTTCGCGCTGCAGCTGTCGCACTACGCGTTCCTGCTGCAGGACGACCTGTACATCGCGACCTACCTCAGCTCGCTGAAGATGGCCGCCGTGTCGACCGTACTGTGCCTGCTGATCGGCTATCCGATGGCGTACTACATCGCGCGCTCGGAACCGAACCGCCGCAACGTGCTGATGATGGCCGTGATGCTGCCGTTCTGGACCTCGTTCCTGATCCGCGTGTACGCATGGATCGGCATCCTGAAGGATGATGGTCTGCTGAACCACACGCTGATCGCGCTGGGCATCATCCACACGCCGCTGCGCCTCTATCACAGCGATGCGGGCGTCTACATCGGGATGGTCTATTCGTACCTGCCGTTCATGGTGATGCCGCTGTACGCGCACCTGGTGAAGATGGACCTGACGCTGCTCGAAGCCGCGTACGACCTCGGCGCGAAGCCGTGGGTCGCGTTCACGCGCATCACGCTGCCGCTGTCGAAGAACGGGATCATCGCCGGCAGCCTGCTGGTGTTCATCCCGGCCGTCGGCGAGTACGTGATTCCGGAGCTGCTGGGCGGCGCCGACACGCTGATGATCGGCCGCGTGATGTGGGATGAATTCTTCAACAACATGGACTGGCCGATGGCGTCCGCGGTGACGGTCGCGATGGTGCTGCTGTTGCTGGTGCCGATGGCGCTGTTCCAGTACTACCAGGTCAAGGAACTGGAGGAAGCGAAATGATCAAGCCGAGCAAACCGCTGTCGACGGGCGTCCTCGCCTTCGGCTTCCTGTTCCTGTACATCCCGATCATCAGCCTGATCGTGTACTCGTTCAACGAGTCGAAGCTGGTGACGGTGTGGTCGGGCTTCTCGCTGAAGTGGTACGCGGCGCTGCTGGAGGACGACGAGCTGCTGACGGCCGCGTGGCTGTCGCTGAAGATCGGCCTGCTGACGGCGACCGCGTCGGTCGTGATCGGCACGTGGGCGGGCTTCGTGCTCGCGCGCTTCGGCCGCTTCAAGGGCTTCACGCTGTACACGGGGATGATCAACGCGCCGCTGGTGATTCCGGAAGTGATCCAGGGCATCTCGCTCTTGCTGCTGTTCGTGGCGCTGGAGCAGATGTTCGGCTGGCCGAAGGGTCGCGGGATGGTGACGATCTGGATCGGTCACGTGATGTTGTGCGTGTCGTACGTGGCGATCATCGTGCAGTCGCGCGTGAAGGAGATGAACAAGTCGCTGGAGGAGGCCGCGCTGGATCTGGGCGCGACGCCGCTGAAGGTGTTCTTCGTGGTGACGCTGCCGTTGATCTCGCAGGCGCTGCTGTCGGGGTGGCTGCTGTCGTTCACGCTGTCGATCGACGACCTGGTGCTGTCGGCGTTCCTGTCGGGGCCGGGGTCGACGACGCTGCCGCTGGTGGTGTTCTCGCGCGTGCGGCTGGGGCTGAACCCTGAGATGAACGCCCTGGCGACGCTGTTCATCACGGCCGTGACGATCGGCGTGATCGTCGTGAACCGGATGATGATCGCGCGCGAGCGGCGCCGGATGGCCGACCTGAAGGCGGCGTTTGCGATGGCGTGAGCGTCGGTGTGATGGCATGACGACAGCGACGGCGGGCGCATAACGGGCCCGCCGTTTGCATGGGTCGCTTGCTTGCGGGGCAGGTAACGGGGCGGTCGTGTGCTGTGCGCGTGCGCGTGACCGAGCTGGTCGGCTACGGCGACGGTGCCACTTGCAAGGCGGCGCAGCCGGCCCGATTCGCGACGGCGCCTTCGGTGCCGGGCTTCGGGTTCCCGATGTGGCCGGGCAACGAGTGGGAATTCCACATGGCACGCAATATCGCACGCGAGTAGCGCGCTCGCCGCGCCGCGGGCGACACGCTATAGTCGTGCGATGCCCGCCGACGGTGCGGCACACCCGGCGGCCCTTTCACGCACGTGTTCTCCCGATGACAGCCCTTCCCGACGTTACCCTGCGACTGACCGACACCGAGCAGCCGGCCGCACGAGACTTCATCAGCCGCAAGCTCGGCGAATTCAATCACGCGATGACGGGGCGCTCGGATGCGGCCGCGCTCGACGTCTACGTGACCGACCCGGCCACCGGAGAGATTCTGGGCGGACTGACCGGCCGGACGTCGCTCGGCCTCTTTTTCATCGATCTGTTCTACCTGCCCGAATCGCTGCGCGGCGGCGGCTTCGGCAGCCGGCTGCTGCGCGAGGCCGAAGCGGAAGCGAAGCGCCGCGGATGTGCGCGTGCGGTGCTGTACACGATCTCGTTCCAGGCGCCGGATTTCTACCGGAAGCAGGGTTACGAGCCGTTCGGCGAAGTGCCGTGCGAGCCGGAAGGGACCGCGCGCGTGTTCATGGTGAAGGTGCTTTGATCCGGAGCCGGCCCGGCGATCCGGTTCACGGCGCCTGATGCGCCGCGCGTTTCAGGCATTCGATGAACGCCGTCATGCTTGCGCCCGGCACAAGATCCTTGCGGTGCATCAGCCCGAGCGTCAGCGGCGACAGGTTCGCATCCGTCTGCAGCCGCACCAGCCGGCCGCCGCACGCCGGGTCGTCGAGCAGGAAGTCCGGCCATACGCTGACGACGCCTGGCTCCCGTGCCAGCTCGCCGTAGAGCCGCTGTGACGTGCAGACCGTCACGCGCGGCGTCGGCGCATGCACGCCGTCGCCGCAGAGCGCGCGCCAGAATGCGGGCCAGCTGTCGCGAGTGTGATTGTAGAGCCAATGTGCGCCGGCGAGCCGGTCGAGGCGCGTTTCGCCGGCGAGCGGATCGCCGTGCGCCACGCCAAGCGATTGCGCGGACGTGCCGAGCGGCACGACGCGGTATTCGGCCGTTCGGTCGCTGTCGGCGACGAATGCGACGCACAAGTCGAACGAACCGTCGCGCAGCCCGTCGATGATCTGCGTCGGCGCGCATTCGTAGACGTTCAGCAACACGTCGGGGCGCGCGGCGCGGAACGCACGCAACGCGTCGGGCACGACGATCGACGCGGCCAGCAGCGACACCCCCACCGACAGCATGCGCCCGGCCCCGGAGCGCATCGCTTCCAGCTCGCGTTCGGCGAGTGCGATTTCGGCGACCACCGTGCGCGCATGGCGCAGCAGCGCCTCGCCGTAGCGCGTGAGCCGCACGCCGGCGCCGCTGCGTTCGAGCAACTGCACGCCGACGCGCGCTTCGAGTTCCTTGATGCTTTTCGTGACGGCCGGCTGCGACACGCTCAGCGCGTCGGCCGCGGCCATCAGCGTGCCGTGCTCGGCGATCGCGACGAGCATCTGCAACTGTGCTGTCTTCAGGGTGCCGCGTTCCATAAGCGTTCGCTATACGCATGAGAAATTGGAAATCGGCCGGCCGCCCGGCGCGCTTATCTTGTGGGCACCGGCCGGCAAGACGGCACGAGTATACAAGGAGGCAGGTTTGACAACGAACGGTATCGACGTCGATCTCGACGAGCTCGTCGCATTGCGCCGCGACATCCACGCCAACCCCGAAACGGCGTTCGACGAGCATCGCACCAGCGAACTGGTCGCCGCGAAGCTGCGCGCGTGGGACATCGAAACACATACGGGGATCGGCGGAACGGGCGTTGTCGGCGTCGTGCGCGGGCAGCGCGGCGCGGGCCGCACGATCGCGCTGCGCGCCGACATGGACGCGCTGCCTATGGAAGAGGAGGGTCGGCCGCTGCACCGGTCGCTGCGCAACGGCGTGTTCCATGGCTGCGGGCATGACGGGCACACGGCGATGCTGCTGGGCGCGGCTTGCCACTTCGGCAAGCATCGCGATTTCGCCGGCACGATCGTGCTGGTGTTTCAGCCGGCCGAAGAGACGGGCGGCGGCGCGAATGCGATGCTCGCGGACGGCCTCGAGGAACGCTTCGGCTACGACGAGATCTACGCGCTGCACAACGCGCCCCATTTCGAGCCCGGCACGTTCGGCGTGCGCGACGGTGCGATGCTGGCGTCGTGCGACGAGATCGTGATCTCGATCGTGGGCGTCGGCGGCCACGGGTCGGCGCCGGAGAAGACCAAGGACCCGGTGATGGCCGCCGCGCAGCTGATCTGCGCGTTGCAGACCGTCGTGAGCCGCACGGTCGAGCCGAATGCCGCGGCCGTGGTGAGCATCGGCAGCATCCATGCGGGCAGCGCGCCGAACGTGATCCCCAGTCACGCGGCGTTGACCGGCACGCTGCGCACGTTCGACGAGCGCGTGCGTACGCTGGCGAAGGCGCGGATTCGCGGCATCTGCGAGGGCGTCGCGCTGGCGAGCGAGTGCGCGATCTCGGTCGACTTCGCGAACAGCTCGCCGGCGACGGTCAATCATCGCGAGCAGGCGGAGGCGGCCGCCGCGGCCGCCTCCGACGTGTTCGGCACGCAGAACGTGCTGCGCGATTTCGTGCCGCTCAACGGCTCGGAGGATTTCTCCGAATTCCTGCTGCGCCGGCCGGGCGCGTACGCATTGATCGGGCAGGGCGGCGTGTACTGCCACCACCCCGAGTTCGATTTCAACGACGACGTGCTGCCGCTCGGCGTGCGCTATTTCGTGACGCTTGCGCGTGCGCGGCTTGCGCGTCGGCAGGAAAGTTCGGGAGGCGATTGCAATGACCTGTGAAGCACGACGGTACCGCGGAGTCGTCCGCGCGCTGACAGCGATGCTGGCCATCGCCGCATCGGTGGCCTCGGGCGAGGCCGCCGCCGCCGGCGCGACGCTGCGTTTCGGCACCGACCCGACCTATCCGCCCTACGAATACAAGACGCCTGACGGCCGGCTCGCGGGCCTCGACATCGACATCGGCAACGCGGTGTGTGCGGCGGCGCAGGTGCGCTGCGTGTGGGTCGAGAGCAGTTTCGACGGCCTCGTCGCGGGGCTCGCCGCGCGCAAGTTCGATGCGATCGACGCGTCGATGGCGCCGACTGCCGCACGGCGGCGCGTGATGGATTTCACGCAGCCGCTCTACGCGGCCGACATCCGGCTCGTGGCCGCGCGCGACCGCCGGCTGATGCCCGAGCCGGCATCGCTGGCCGGCAAGCGGATCGGCGTGCTGCAGGGTTCGACGCAGGCCGCGTTCGTGAAGGCGAACTGGGAGCCGCGCGGCGTCGTCATGCACGAATACTCGGACCAGAACAGTATCTATGCGGATCTCGCGAACGGCCGTCTCGACGGCACGCTGGTGCTCGGTACGGCCGCGCGGCTCGGCTTCCTCGACAAGCCGCAAGGCGCGCGCTTCATGCTGTCTGGGCCGCGCATCGACGATCCCGCGATCGCCGGCGCCGCGAGCGTGATCGGCGTGCGCAAGGGCGACGCGCAAACGCTGCGGCTGCTCGACGCGGCGCTGGCGCGGTTGAAGGCGGATGGCACGATCGCACGCCTCGAGCGGCAGCATCTCGGCGCGGGCGGCGGCGCCGAGTGAAGGCCAAGGCCTGCCGTTACCGCGCCGGCGCCGCCCGCTCGACGATCATGTCGTAAAGCGCACGCGCGGCCGGCGACAGTTGTGCGCTTTTACGCGTGACGAGGACGAGCGTGCGCGACACCGACGGCTCGACGAGCTCGATCGTGCGGATCATCGGATACGCGTTCTTCTGGATCGCGAGCTTCGGCACGACGGCCGCGCCGAGTCCTTCCGCAACGAGCCCGAGCGCCGTGGAGCTGCGCTGCACCTCGTAGAACGAATGCAGCGACACGCCGCTCGTCTTCAGCGCGCCGTCGAGCAGCCCGCGATTGCCGCTCACTTCGCCCGCGAAGATCAGCGGATGCGGCTGCAGCGCGGCCCAGCGAATGCGCCGCCGTTTCGCGAGCGGATGATCGTCGCGGCACACCAGCACGTAGGGATCGCTCGTCAGCGGGACGTTGACCAGTTCGGGATGCTGGTCGCCGGCGATGCCGATGCCGAACTCGGCCTCGCGATGCAGCACGGCCTGCAGTACCGACGCCGACGCGTGATCGAGGATCTTCACGCGATCGTGCGGCCGGTGCGCGGAGAATGCGCGCAGGATGCGGGGCAGGTATTGCACGCCGACCGTCGGCACGCACGCAATCGTGACGTCGCCGCGCTGGCTCAGGCCCGTCTCGCGGATTTCGGTCAGCGCGTCGGACAATTCGTTCAGCAGCCGGCGTGCTTGTGGCAGGAAGCGCCGGCCGATCTCGGTCAGCGTGGTGCGGCGTGTCGTGCGCTCAACCAGCGCGACGCCGAGATAGGATTCGAGCTTGCGCAGCCGCTGCGTGATGGCCGTCTGCGTGACGTGCAGCGTATCGGCCGCCTGCCGGAAGCTGCCGCCGTCGGCGATTGCGACGAAAGCCTGGACACCGAGCGTATCGATCTTCATCAGAATTTTGAATCAATTACGATATTAAATTCATTTTACTGAAGGTCGCGTGCGGTCGCAGAATGCGCAGCATCGACGGCTGCGCGGATCCCGGTGCGCTTGCCGTCCGTGCCGACAAGGAGAACCCTCGTGACGACCCCACTCGATCAATACGCGAACCAGTACGTGCAGTTCGAGGACGAACGCACGCGGCCGGTGCGCGACCTCCTGGCCGCCGTGCCGAAGACGCCCATCCATACCGCGATCGACATCGGCTGCGGGCCCGGCAATTCGACCGAGGCGCTGATTGCACGTGCGCCGGATGCGACGATCCACGGGATCGACGCGTCGGCGGACATGGTCGCGGCCACGCGCAAGCGGCTGCCGGCGTTGCGTTTCGATCTCGCCGATGTCGCCACGTGGGACGATCCGGGCGGCTATGACCTGATCCTGTCGAACGCGGTGCTGCAATGGGTGCCCGCGCACGACACGCTGTTCCCGATGCTCGTCGGCAGGCTCGCGCCGGGCGGCCATCTCGCGGTGCAGATGCCGGACAATCTCGACGAGCCCGCGCACCGGCTGATGCGCGACGTCGCCGCGGGCGGGCCGTGGGCCGGCAAGCTGAAAGACGCGGCGCGCACCGAGCGGTTCGATGCGCGGTACTACTACGCGTTGCTGTCGCCGCTGTGTTCGCGCGTGGACGTGTGGCGAACGACCTACTACCATCCGCTGCGCGGCGGCGCGGACGCGGTCGTCGAATGGTTCAAGGGCAGTGCGCTGCGGCCGTTCCTTGCGGCGCTCGACGACGCCGAACAGCGCGCCTTCCTCGCGCGTTATCGCGACGCGATCGTCGGGCCGGACGGTTACCCGGTACTCGACGACGGCACCGTGCTGCTGCCGTTCCCGCGCCTGTTCATCGTCGCGACGCGCAAGTGAGGTGGCAATGACGCGCCGGGCGGCGGGGCGTCAGCGCACCGGCCGCATCGATTCCGGGTCGACCGTGCGGATTCGCGCAGTCTGCCCGTCGCGCAAGTCCTTGTACCAGAACAGCGCGACTTCGCCGGCGTTCTCGCCATCCGCATACAGGAAGCGGTCGTGGCCGCCGAGCGCGAAGCCCGCGCGCGCATAGGTGGAACAGGCCGCGACATTGTTCGCCTGCGTTTCCAGCCGCATGAAGCCGAACCCGTGATTGCGCGCCCAGGCTTCCGCTGCCGCCAGCAGGAATTGCCCGATACCGAGGCGTCGATGTTCCCGGTCGACGGCCAGTTCGGCGATCTCGGCCATGCCGTTCCAGCTCTGGCTGACCGCCACGAACCCGGCGAACTGCCCGCCGGCGGTCGCGCGAAAGAGCGCAGTCTTGCCCGACGCTTCGTCCGCCCAGCCGGCCGGATCGAACCCGTAGTCCTTGCGGCGCGCGGGCAGTGCGCGAAGGTCGAGCAAATCCTGATACGGCGCATTCAGCTCCCATGCGATGTCGAACGAGAAGTCGCATTGGTCCAGTTCGTCGGCGGCAAGCGAGATCGCCGGTTCGATGCTGATGTGCTCGGCTCGGTCCATATGTCGGTGTCCTGTCTTCGGCGGAGGGTGTGGTCTCGTCGGTGACGCGATCGCCGGCGCACCGATGTGCGTCGAATCGCGCCCGTTTCCGTTCTTCGTTTTCTGAATCTGCACAATTCGCCGCGCGCGAAACCGGCACAGACCGGCCGCGTGTCCGGCTGCCGGCCAGGCGCCACTCGTGCGCCGGGCGGCGCCGCACACGTTTGCGGCCTGCGCGCACTGGCAGATGCGTTCGTTCAACCGCCTGATTATGCTGGATTTCGGCGCCGCCACGGTGCTGCTGCCGTGCGATGAGGGCTGCCGTGCGTCGTGTCTTCGATCCGGTTCGGCCGGCGCTCGCCTGTGGATGAAAGACGACAGGAACCCGAATAATTGTTTACCGTTTGGTGACAACTCGATATATTCCGAAAAATATATCGAAGGTCGTGGCGCCGTCAGGCGTCACGTCGTCCACCTGCTCCACGAAAGCCGGAAGAGATTCTGACCTGCATCGCCGGAGCAACGCGTCGTCATGGCATGCGCAACCGGTGCGCGCGCTTCCCGACGCTGCAACACGAGCGGCCGCCCCTGCGGCATGCCGCTTCAGCAAGCCCACACTGGCATCGAAACGGAACATCGTGCACGCGCATGAGGTATTGGCGTGTCCGGCGTTCCTTCGGTTCGGGAGCTTGCGCTCGTCCGTCAACCATTTTTTCGTCAATACGCCGCGCGTCTCGCTGCGACGCAGGCGCGCGCGTCAACAACAAGAGGAAGCAGCATGAATAAGACCATCGTGGCCGCGGCCGCACTCGGGATGTTCGGCACCGCCGCGCACGCGCAAAGCAGCGTCACGCTCTACGGGCTGATCGATGCGGGTATCACGTATTCGAACAAGGTCGCGACAGCGGCCGGGCACGACAAGCTCGTCAAGTACGGCGACGGCGTGGCGTCGGGCAGCCGCTGGGGCATCCGCGGCACCGAGGATCTCGGCGGCGGGCTGAAGGCGCTGTTCGTGCTGGAGAACGGCTTCAGCAGCGGCGACGGCACGATCGGCCAGGGTGGCGCGCTGTTCGGCCGGCAGGCATTCGTCGGCCTGTCGAAGAACGGGATCGGCTCGCTGACGTTCGGCCGCCAGTACTCGTTCTCGACCGACTACATCGGCGCGAACTACACGATGGGCAGCCAGACGCCGGCCGGCAACTACGCGTATCACATCAACGATCTCGACCAGCTGACGTCGAGTCGCATCAACAACGCGGTGAAGTTCCAGAGCGCGAACTTCGCGGGTCTGACGTTCGGCGCGATGTACGGCTTCTCGAATTCGACGCAGTTTGCCGGCACGCCGACCACGACCGGCGCGAACGGTTCGCAAGGCTCGTCGAGTGCGTACAGCTTCGGTGCGAACTACGCGCAAGGGCCGTTCGGCATCGGCGCCGCGTACACGAACATCCGCTTCCCGAACGGCGCGACGCCCGCGTTCGGCGTGAGCATCGCGAACATCAACACGCAGGGGCTGCGCGATCTCGAGACGGTCGGCGTCGGCGCGCGCTACGCAATCGCGGCGGCGCTCGTATGGGCGAACTGGACGCATACGAAGTTCACGCCGTTGTCGGGCGAATCATCGAAGCTGAACAACTACGAAATCGGCGGCCGTTATGCGTTCACGCCGGCCCTGAGCGGCGGCCTCGGCTATACGTTCTCGAAGCTCGACGGCCGCTTCGACGGCAAGTGGCACCAGGTCAACGCCGCGCTCGACTATGCGCTGTCGAAGCGCACCGACGTGTACGTGAGCGCGGCCTACCAGAAGGCGTCGGGCAGCAACACGATCAATGGCCGCGTGGTGCCGGTGCAGGCCGAGATCGGTTCGTCGGGGTCGTTCATCGGCAACGCGGGTGCGAACACGCAGCTCGTCACGCGGATCGGCCTGCGTCACAAGTTCTGATCGACGCGGGAAGGCGGGCGTTGCCGATGTCGGCGGCACCCGTCGCGATGTCCGGAACCTGAGCCGGCACAACAACGGGCGCTCCCATCGGAGCGCCCGTTTTGCTGTGGGCGACACGATGGCCCGGAAACGCGCTGGCCCGGAAAGCGATATATTCGATCATGCATATCGAGGCGACGGTCGATCGTGTCGCCCCACATTCACCCATACGGGAGCCCCATCTTGAACTCGACGCAACGCGAAGCCGTCGGCGAAGCCTTTTCTCTCGACGCGATGCAGCACGCAAGAACCATGACCTGGCAGGCCGTCGACGCCATTGCCGACGGCATTCGGCCGGGCATGCGGGAATCGGAGGCCAACGCACTCGGGCTGAGCGTGCTGAAAGCGCTCGGGATGGACCGGATCTGGCATCCGGTGCTCGTCCGCTTCGGGGAAAACACGCTGCGCACGTTCAAGGCGCGCTCGGTGGCGGACCCGGTGCTCGCCGACGACGACATCTTCTTCATCGACCTGGGCGCGGTGTGGGCGAAGCATGAGGGCGACGCGGGCGCGACGTTCGTGTCCGGCGACGACCCCGACATGCATGCGTGTGCGCACGCGGCGCGCGTGATCTACGACGAAGTCGAGCATCACTGGCGCACCACTGGCTGCGCGGGCATCGCGCTGTACGAATTCGCCGCGCAACGCGCCGACGCACACGGCTTCCGGTTGAACGTCGACATCAAGGGCCATCGCGTCAGCGATTTCCCGCACGCGATCTACAAGGCCGGCAATCTCGGCGATTTCGATGCCGCGCCAGCCGCCGGCTTGTGGATCCTCGAAATCCAGATCGCGCACCCGACGCGGCCGTTCGGCGCATTCTACGAAGACTTGCTCGTGTAGCGCTTGTCGTGCCCGTAGCGCGTGCAGGGCGGCTGGAAAAACATTCGGGCGCAACGTGGCACGTCGCGCCCGAATGCGTGCCGGCCCCATCCAGGCGGCCGGCACGGTCTGGCCATGCCGTCAGATGTTGATCGTGACGGGGCCCGCGAGCGGCGTGTAGCCGTCGTCGAACAGGTACCACGCATCGTACTGCCCCGACGCCAGCGTGCTGTTGGCCGTGGACGAGAGCAGCAGCGAGCCGGTGCTCTTCGGCACGTACGCCCACGACTTGTAGCTGCCCTTGATCGGCTGCGCGCCATGCGCAAAGATGCCCACCCAGTTCTTCGGGCTGTGGCTCCACGGCGGCGCGACGTAGTCGAACCGCAGCGTGCCGAACGTCGAGCCCTGCGAAGCGAGCGACGCGACGAACTTCTTGCCGGAATTGCCGATTGCCGAATCCGTGAGCAGGAGGCCGGATTGCGTCTGCACGCAGCCGGCCACCCGGCGCAGGAAGTTCGGATCGTTCGCGTCGCGGATGCTTGCGTCGTACCAGCCGCCGTCGCCGTACCACGTGACGGCTTGCGTCGCGCCGGCGGCGACGGTCACCGACTGCCGCGTGTTCATGCCGTATGCGTTGTCGGTGAGCTGGAACGTCGTCGCGCCGGAGCCGGCGGAGTTGTCGAGCGTGATCTGCACGTTGCCGTTGGCCACGTCGTAGCACAGGCTGATTTCGGCGGTCGATCCCGTGTTGCCGGACGAACCGACGCTGCCGCGGAACGTCTGCAGGAAGCCGTTCGGGCCGTAGACGGAATAGTCGTAGCTGCCGCCGGCATTCAGCGCGAGCGAATCCGACAGGTTCGCGCACTGGCCGGCGCCGGCCGCGATCGTGTAATGCCGGGGGATCGTGCTCGTGCCGTCGACCCACGCCTGCAGGTGGACGCCGGCGGTGCCGGTGTTGGTCATCGTCAGCGACAGCGCGTTGCCGGCGCGGTTGACCTTGCCTTGCACGAAGAACTCGTAGGGCAGGCGGCAGGCGGTGCTGCGGCCTGCCGTCTGCGCCGGCACCGCGGTGGTGGTCGGGTAGGGGATCAGGACGGCCGGGCCGTTCGGGTTCATGTTGCTCGCCGGCGGCAGGATCGCGGGAACGGTCTGGTCGGCGTTCGAGAAATCGAAGGCCGACGTCAGGTCGCCGCAGACCGCGCGTCGCCACGGCGAGATATTGGATTCCTGAAACCCGAAGCGCGCCTCCAGGAAGCGGACCACCGACGTGTGATCGAAGACTTGCGAATTCACCTTGCCGCCCTTCGACCACGGCGAGATCACGAACATCGGCACGCGCGGCCCGAGCCCGATCGGCACGTCGCCGCTCGCCGAGCCATCCGATGCGCTGCCGCCGCTGGCGACGAATTCCGCGGCCGTCGACACGGTCGACTGCCCGGTGCCGGCCGCGGAGCTGGCAGGGACGGCGGGCGGGACGTGATCGAACAGGCCGTCGTTCTCGTCGTACATCACGAGCAGGACCGTGCTGGCCCAGACCTTCGGATTCGAGGTCAGCGCATTCAGCACGTTGCTCACGTACCATTCGCCGCCGCTCGCGGCCCACGACGGATGCTCGCAATACGCGTAAGGCGCGGCAATCCACGACACTTGCGGCAAGGTGTCGTTCGCGACGTCGGCCTGCAGCTGGCTGAACAGGTTCGTGTCGTATTCCTTGCCGCCGCCGCTCGGGTCGATCTGCGTGCCGTTGATCGCGGGCGCCAGCGGATCGTTGGCGCCGAGGTTCTGGTACTGCTTGAAGTTGAGAACGATGTTGTCGCCGTAGTTCCCGTTCCACCAGAGCGTGCTGCCGGCGCTGTTGGAGTTGCCGTACGCATGGCCGGCATCCAGGCCGTTGCCCTTGTCCTGGTAGAACTTCCACGTGACGCCGGCCGCGTTCAGCCGTTCCGGCAAGGTCGTCCAGCCGGTGCCGGTCATCGTGTTGTCCGTGTACGGCGAATAACCCGGCACGTTGCCGCAGCACCCGGTCCACAGATACAGCCGGTTCGGGTCGGTCGGGCCGAGCATCGAACAGTGGTAGTCGTCGCACACCGTGAACGCGCTTGCCAGCGCGTAGTAGAAGGGGATGTCCTTCTGCGTGAAGTAGTACATCGTGCCGCTGGTCTTCGCGTCGGCCCAGTTGTCGTAGCGGCCGTTGTTCCAGGCACTGTGCGTGCCGGTCCAGCTGTGGTCCAGGTCACCGTAGTACGTGTCGCCGTTCGCCATGCCGGAGGGCGGGGACGGGTTGAACGGGAACACGTAGGACAGCAGCCAGGGCTGGCGCCACACCGGATACCCGCTCGAAATCACGACCGGCCGCGGATCGCCGAAGCCGCGCGCGCCGGCGAGCGTGCCGAGATAGTGGTCGAACGAGCGGTTTTCCTGCATCAGGATCACGACGTGCTTCACGTCCTGGATCGTGCCGGTCACGGTGGCCGCCGGAATGGCCTGGGCGCGCGCGATGCTTTCGGGCAGCATGCCCGTGATCGCGGTCGCACCGGCGAGCTTCAACGCATCGGCGAGGAACTGGCGTCGTGTTGTGGGTTTGTTTTGCATGATCGCTCTCTGTCGTGGATGGCTGGCCTTGGGGCCTGCGTCGGTCAGTGGCACGCGCTCGCGCAGTGCAGGACGGGCGTGGACGCCGAACCCGGTGCGGCCGCGCGTGCGGCCGCCACGTTGGCCGCGGTGCCCGAGTCGCCATCGCCGCAAGCGGACAGCGTGCAAAGCAGCGCGATCATGAAAACGCCGCGCCAGTGCGGAAAGCGGCTTTCCGACCGGCGCGACCTGACAACATGCTTTCGATCCGATTCAAATCGGATTCCTGATTGATCGTGATGATTGCTGCGTGCTCCGTATTTCATTACCCCTCCAGACATGAAAATGGACAGCAGAGAATATCGCCCGAATCAGAACAACTTCATGACAGGCCAGCCGCGTTTGCCGGCTACCTGGGAAAGCTTCGAGTCGGGATTGGTCGCGACCGGATGCGTGACGTAGTCGAGCAGCGGCACGTCGTTGATGGAATCGCTGTAGAAGTAGGTCCGTTCGAAATCGGACGGCAGGTAGCCGAGCGATCTCAGCCATGCGGCCGTGCGCACGATCTTGCCTTCGCGGAAGCTCGGCACGCCGATGCTGCGCCCGGTGAACTGCCCGGCCGGCGTGCCGTCGTCGGTATCGAGCTCGATGCCGAGCAGGTGCTCGATCCCGAACTCGGCCGCGATCGGTCGTGTGACGAAGACGTTGGTCGCCGTCACGATGCAGCAGAGATCGCCGTTCTCGCGATGCCGGTCGACCAGCGCGCGGGCCTCCGGTGTAATCGCCGGCCGGATCACCTCGTCCATGAACTGCGCATGCCAGCGTGCGAGCTGCTCGCGCGAGTAGCGCGTGAGCGGCGCGAGCGTCACGGCGAGATACGCGTCCATGTCGAGCGTTCCGGCCGCATAGTGGCCGTAGTGCTCGTCGATCAGCGCCGTATGCGCGTCATCCTCCTGCCAGCCGACCCGCGTGATGAAGCGGCTCCAGGCCTGGTCGCTGTCGAGCGGCAGCAGCGTGTGATCGAGGTCGAACAGCGCGAGATTCTTGTGCATGGGTCATTCCGTGGATTGCGTGCTTACGCGCCGATGAGCTTCTCGATCGCGTCCCTGGCGTTTTTCCCGTCGATGGTCGTGACGCCGTCGAGCCACTTCGACAGCACGCCGGGATTCTTCTTCGCCCATTCCTTCGCGACCGCGATCGGATCGGCGTGATTCATGATCGGCACCATCAGCTGGTTTTCTTCGTCGGTCGTGAATTTCAGGTTGGTCAGCAGCCGGCCGACGTTCGGGCAGCGCTCGAGATAGCCGGGCGTGACGAGCGTGTAGACCTTCGCCGAGCCGTAATTCGGGCCGAACACGGTGTCGCCGCCGTCGAGATACGCGATCTTGTAGTTGAGGTTCATCGGATGCGGCTCCCAGGCCAGGAAGACGATCATCCGGTGCTCCTGCACCGCGCGCGTGACCTGGACGAGCATCCCGGCCTCGCTCGATTCAACCAGCTTGAAGCCGCCGAGTCCGAATTCGTTCTTGTCGATCATCCGCTGGATCAGCGCGTTGCCGTTGTTGCCGGCGCCGATCCCGTAGATCTTGCCGTCGAGCTGGTCGCGGAATCTGGCGATATCGGCGAAGCTCTTGAGGCCCTTGTCCGACGCGTACTGCGGCACGGCCAGCGTGTAGCGCGCGCCGACCAAGTTCGGTTGCGGCAGCAGGTGCACGGCGCCGGCATCGACGAACGGCTTCACGGTCGGCGTCATGCTCGGATCCCAGTAGCCGAGGAACGCATCGATCTGCGCCTTCTTCACGCCGGCCAGCACGATCGGCGGCGACGCGATCGTCTTGGCCGCCTCGTAGCCGAGCCCGTCGAGCAGCATCATCGCGACGCCGGTGGTGGCCGCGATGTCGCTCCAGCCGACATCGCCGAGCGTCACCTTCTTGCAGACGTCGCCTTCGGATGCGTGAACGGGGGCCGTAGCCAGCGCCGCCACCAACGTGGCTGCCAGCATCCATGCCTTCTTGATCATGATGGTCTCCTAAGCAAGTGTTTCGGATCGTGTTGCCTGATTGGTCTGACGATTGATCGCGCGGATCGGATGAAACAAACGAACTTGGGTCTGGCTTTGTCGTTTTGCGTACCGTATATTAGAACGCACAAAATCGCAAGATTGCACAAAAATACAACCCGCCGCACGCGAAGGCGGGAAAAGCCGGGATGCGGTCCGCGCGGTCCATGCGTCATCAAGTGAATCCGTAAGGAAGGAGACCTCGAATGATCAGTCAGCTGGAAATTGTTTCCCGCCTGTTGCTGGCGGCCTTGCTCGGCAGCATCGTCGGCATCGAGCGCGAGCGCCTGTCATGGGCGGCGGGGCTGCGCACGCACATGCTGGTGGCCGTGGGCGCCGCGCTCGTGATGATCGTGTCGGCGTTCGGCTTCGCGGATATCCAGGAGGCGAAGAACGTGTCGCTCGATCCGTCGCGCGTCGCCGCGCAGGTCGTGTCGGGTATCGGCTTTCTCGGTGCGGGGTCGATCATGCTGCGCGGCGAGATCATCCGCGGACTGACGACCGCGGCGAGCCTGTGGGTCGTCGCGGCGGTCGGACTGGCCGTGGGCGGCGGCATGTACGTGGCCGCGATCGCCGCGACGGCGATCGTGCTCGCGATCCTGGCCGGCCTGAAGCCGATCGAGAAACGCTTTTTCGCCGAGCGGCAGCGCCGGGGCGTGCGCATCCTCGCGAGCCGCGGCGCCGTGAAGCTGACGTCGCTGCAGTCGATGCCCGGCATCGACCAGGCGCGCATCGTCCAGTTCATCATCGAGCAGGACGACGCGACACCCGACGACGACCATATCCACGTGGTGTTTTCGAAGATGACGAGCCGTGAATTCCAGGTGGTCCGTCAATCCCTGCAGACCCTCGTCGGCATCAAAAAAATGGAGGAGAGCGCTGCGTAGTTCGTCGTTCGAATAACATTGACGTTCACTCCGAGGACATTCCATGTGGCAAGAAGAGCGATACCAGAGGATCCGGCTTCTGTTATCGAAGATGCAGCGCGTCTCCACCGACCGGATCATGGCCGACCTGAACGTGTCGCGGGAAACCGTACGCCGCGATCTCGTCGACCTCGAAGCGCTCGGTGAACTGAAGCGCGTGCACGGCGGCGCGGTGCAGGTCGGCGACGAAGCGCCGATTGCTGAGCGCGCGCAGACGCATGTGAAGGCGAAGCTGGCCATCGCGCGCGCGGCGGCGCGGCTCGTCTCGGGCTCGCAGACGCTGTTCATCGACGCCGGCACGACCACCACGCTGCTGGCCGAGGAACTGGCGAAGCTGTCGGGCCTCACGATCGTCACGAATTCGATCGACGTCGCGCTGAAGATGCGCTCGAGCGACCCGGCGCAAGGGAAGAACGAAACGATCCTGCTCGGCGGGATGATCGGCAGCCGCGCGGCCGCGACGGTCGGCGACGGCACGATCGCCGAGATTTTCCGCTACCGCGCCGATCTCGCGCTGCTGTCGCCGGTGGGCGTCGATGCCGTCCGCGGTGCGACGAACTACGACCGGATGGAAACCGAGGTGGCGCGCGCGATGGTGAGCAACGCGGCGGAGGTCGCGATCCTGGCCGATTTCAGCAAGCTCGGCACGAACAGCCGGATCAGCTTCTGCGAGCCGGCGCGGATTGGCACGCTGGTGACCGACCAGAAGGCGGAATCGGTCGACAGCTACAAGAGCATCAGGAAGGCCGTCGGGAACGTCGTGCTTTCATAGTGCTTGCGGGAAGGGGCACGATCGGCTGCCGTATACCGCCCATGCGGCGCGCATTCTGCCGGCCGGCCTGTTCCCGGCGTAATATATCCGCCGATACAACGCGGGCCCGCCCACCGGTGGGCCGTCATGGAGGCGGGCGATGGAGATGGCAGGGACGGCGGCGCCTTCGGCGCATCAGGCGGCGGCAGGCTCGATCGCGCTGACCGGTGCATTCGTGCGGCCGATGACGGTGACGCTCGACGAACTGCGCCGGCACGCGAGCGCGACGGCCGAGCCGTTCGACCTGCGCTGCTTCACGACGAACCGCTTCATCCGCTCGGTCGCGCCGTATCGGGGCGCGCGGCTGAAGGATCTGCTCGACGCAGCCGGCCTGCGCAACGACGAACCCGGCGACTTCAAGCGGATGGTGTTCATCGCGCATGCGCACGACGGCTATGCGGTGACGTTTTCGTGGCATGAACTGTTCAACACGCCCGTCGGCGAGCACGTGATCGTCGCGTTCGAATGCGGCGATGCACCGCTGTCGATCGACGACGGCGCGCCGCTGCTGTTTTCGGGCGCCGACCTGCTGCCCGCGCCGCGCCACGTGAAGCGGCTGGCCGGCATCGTCGCGCGCGTGCTGGAGGTTTGAGCGCGGCGTTCGCCGTACCGGCCATCGTGTATGCTTGCCCGCATCGATCACTCGGCGGACAACATGAAGACTTCGGCACACCCCAAGCCTGAGGTGCGGTTCAGGATGCGTATCCAGCAGGCCGACACGATCGCGCTCGGCCCGGGCAAGGTCGCGCTGCTCGAAGCGGTGCGCGAGCACGGTTCGATTTCGGCCGCGGCGCGCAGCCTGAAGATGTCGTACCGGCGCGCGTGGCTGCTGATGGACGAACTGAACCGGTCGCTGAAATCGCCTGCGACGGTGTCCGAGCATGGCGGGCAGAGCGGCGGCGGTAGCGTGCTGACGCCGGTTGGCGAGGAGATCATCCGTCTTTATCGCGGGATCGAGGAGCGCGCGTACGCAGCTTGCGCCGACGAAATCGCCGCGCTCACGAAAATGGTGCGTCGCTGAAAGGCGCGTTGCGCCGGCGCTTGCCTACCCGTGCCGCAGGCAGAAGCGTGACGGGTCGCTCGCGGCGCCATCCGGCACGATGACATCGCGCGCCTGCGCATCGAGCCGCCCGATCAGTTCGACGAAGCTCGCGACACTGGCGGTCCGCAGCGGGTAGTACGCGATGTGGTGGCGTTCGCAGATGCGCTTGAGCAGGTTCATCGAATCGTGATCGATGCAGTCGACCGGGAACACAACCATCTGCGCGCCCGGCAGCGCAGCGGCCAGCAGGCCCTTGCGATCCTCGATGCCACCGTCGTGCAGCGTCACTTCGCCGCCTGACGCCTCGACGATCCGCCGGATCGCCCGGTTCGACCCGGGCCGCCCGCCGACGTAGACAACGCGCGTGCCCTGCAGCATCGACAGCGAATTCGCCGCCTGGTCGACCGGATCGTCGGCCGACGCCTGCACGGCCTGTTCGATTGCGCTCGCTTCGGCGCGTAGTGTCTTCACCATCGCCATCAGGTCGTCGAGCCGTGCGCGCATCGCACGGGCGCTCGCCTGTTCCGCGGCGATCCGCTGCTCGGCGGCTTCGCGGCGGCTCGTGTGCAGCGCGAGCCGTTCGTCGCGCGCGGCCAGCGCCTCGCGCAGTTCATGCACTTCGTCGCGCAACACGCTTTCGGCGGCCAGCGGCTGCGCGTTGTGGCGCGCATGCAGCGCATCCCGTTCCTGTAGCGCCGCGTCGCGCTGCGTGCTCATCTCGTGCAGGCGCGCCTGCTGCCGTTCGACCTTCGCGTGCAGTTCCGCATTCTCTTCCTCCAGCGCGACCAGCCGCCGGATATCGGCGCGATTGGCCGCGCCGACCAGGTGCGACAGCATGTGCAGGTCGCCGAATGCGGCCTGGCGCACGCCCATCGTCGTGCGCGGATGCGTCATCAGCGCCCAGTACGCGGGCGGAATGTCGCCGCTCTTGAGCGCTTCCTGCCAGCGCGCGAGCAGTTCATCCGCGTCCTTTGCCTGGTCGAACGCGCGTATCGCGCCCGCATAGCGTTCGTCGAGCGCCTTGTGCAACGCCTTCGCGCCGGCCGTGCCGTCGATCGCGAGCTCGACGGCCGCGTGATGGATTTCGAGGTCGGTCGCACGCTGCCGGTCGAGGTCGGTGAACTTCGGCACGAGCTTGCGCAGTTCGTGCGTGGTCAGGCAGGTGCCGATGATCGAGCAGTGCAGGTTCGCATCGAGTTCGGACAGGCGCGCGCGGCGTTTCAGCTCGACCTGTTGCGCGCGGGACGGTGCGCAGCACGCGTCGATCCGCGTGCCGGTGGCCGCGGACGGATGGCCGCCCGACGACGAGAGATCCGCCGTGCGGGCAAGGCGAAAGGGCGGAGCGTGCATGTTGACCTCTATCCGGCACGATCGGACCGGAGACGGATGCGCGAAAGATTTGCGAAATATACCACGGAATATAACGGGGTAAATGCAGGGGAAACCACCGGATGGCGCCGGGTGGCGCGGTCAGCAGAGCGCCGTCGAACGGTCGGTTTGCGGCAGGGCGGCCGGTGCCACCGGCGAAACGGGGAGCGATGGCGACGCGTGGCGCGCCATCACGGATTCGACGCACAGCCCGACGATCAGCACGTCGACGCGCTCCAGCGCAGCGACCGCGTCGCGCATGGCGGCCGGGTCGTTGCTGAACGAATCGGAAAACACGTCGTCGCGTGTGCGTTCGAGACCGCGCGCTTGACCGATCGCGCGTTCGAGGTCGGGCAGGCGCGTGAAGCGGGCGGCGCGTGCTTCGTGTTCGAGCGTCGCCAGCAGCTCACGAAAGCCCAGTGCCGACAACGCTTCGTCCGGCATCGCGTCGGCGTGCGCGGACGAGAGCATCCGGATGAAACGCACGATGCTGCCGCGCAGGCGCCGGAACGCGTCAACGACATCCGTGACCTGTTGCGCCCGCGCGTCGCTCGACAGCGGCTTGAGTGCGCGGATCTTGCGCGCAATCGGCTGTTCCCGAGCGATACGCAGCGGGGCGCGATCCGTCGACGTGCGGGCCATGCAGTTTCTCCGGGTGGGCAGGTGTCGATATATTCTACGGAATATATCGAGTACGAAAAAAAAGACGACACCGTGCCGCGCGGCAGGGTGTCGTCAACGGCCTGAACGGCCGCGCTCGTCAGTTGATCGTTGCCGGGTGCTGCCGCTCGAGCGTCACCGGCGGGACGGCCGGCCGGATGCCGGGTGTCTCGTCGACGGTCGTGCGCCCACCGTCGCGAAAGAACGCCTGCTCGGCGGCATTGTTCATGACGAGGATGCTGATGCGGCGATTGGTCGGCTCGTCCGCCACGTTCCGGTCGAGCGGCAGCACATCCGCGAGCCCGCGCACCTGCAGCAGCTTCGCTTCCCGCAACCCGCCGGCGACCAGCGCGCGCCGCGCGGCGTTCGCGCGATCGCTGGACAGCTCCCAGTTCGAATAGCCGTTCGGGCCGTCGGGATACGGTGTCGAATCGGTATGCCCGGCGATCGACACGCGGTTTTCGACATCGTCGAGCGCCGCGCCGACCTGCGTGAGAATCGCGGTCGCATAGCTTTCCGGTTGCGAACTGCCTGATGCAAACATCGGGCGCTTGAGCGAATCGACGATCTCGATGCGCAGGCCCTCGTGGGTGATCGCGATCCGGATCTGGTCCTGGTAGGCGCGCAACGACGGACTCTGTGCGATCGCCGCGGTCAGCTTTGCCTTCAGGCGTTCGAGCTTTTGCGTATCGACGATGCTCACGAGCGCCGCGGGTGAGCTGGCCGGCACCGGTTGCGCTTGCGCGTTGATTGCCGGCGCCGGGTCCGACAGGTCGCGGCCGCCGCCTTGCACGACGCTCGGGCGCGGCGCCTGTGCGTCTTTCCCGCCGGACAGGAGCGTCGACAGCGGCGTGTTGAAGTAATCCTCGATCCCCTGCTTGTCGTACTTGGAAACCGAGCCGAGCAGCCACATCAGCAGGAAGAACGCCATCATCGCCGTGACGAAATCGGCGTAGGCGATTTTCCATGCGCCGCCATGGTGGGCGTCGTGGTCCTCACCTTTCTTGCGGCGCACGACGACGAGCGGTGCCGATGCGGACGGTTTCGACGAACTGGAGCGATGGTCGGCCATGGCGTGTTCCGTTTCCTCGCGTATCCGTTACGCAGCCTTGGGCGACTTCGTCGCGCGGACGGCGTCGTCGAGTTCCTTGAAGCTCGGGCGATCGGCGGTGAACAGCACCTTGCGGCCGAACTCCACCGCCACCGAAGGCGCGTAGCCGCTCATCGACGCGAGCAGCACGGCCTTCACGCACTGGAACGGTTTGGCCGCGGCGCGGCCCTTCGCGTTGAGCAGATCCGCGAGCGGCCCGACGAAGCCATAGGCGAGCAGGATGCCGAGGAACGTGCCGACGAGCGCGCCGGCGATCATCTTGCCGAGCACGGCGGGCGGCGCGCCGACGGAGCCCATCGTGTGCACGACGCCCATCACCGCGGCGACGATGCCGAACGCTGGCAGGCCGTCGGCCATCTTCTGGATCGCATTGGCCGCGACCGACGCTTCCGCATGGTGCGTGTGCAGTTCCTCATCCATCAGGTCCTGCATCTCCAGCACGTTCACGTTGCCGCTCGACATCATCCGCAGGTAATCGACGATGAAGTCGAGCAGGTGATGGTCTTCGAGCACATGCGAATACTTCTGGAACAGCGGGCTTTGCTCGGGTGCATCGACGTCGGCCTCGAGCGCCATCATGCCGTCCTTGCGCGCCTTCTGCAGCAGTTCGTACAGCAGCGCGATCAGTTCGACGTATTGCTGCTTCGTATAGCCGCCGCCCTTGAAGCAGGTCGGCAGGCTCTTGATGGTCTTCTTCAGCGTCGTGACCGGATTGCTGACGACGAACGCACCCAGCGCGGCGCCGAAAATGCACAGCAGCTCGAACGGTTGCAGCAAGGCCGGCAAATGGCCGCCCACGCCGATAAAGCTGCCGATGACCGATCCGATCACGACGATCCACCCGATGGCTACAAACATGATTCCCTCTTCCGCATCTTGCGCTGCTGCATCTGTTTTAGAAAAGCGAGCGGGACGTCCTGCGGTCTCGCTCACTACCCGCGACGGCGCCGGATCGGTGCGTAGCGGGTGCGATCCGGGCGGTCGTCCCGATGTGTCGCAACGCGATGCCCGTCGGCGGGTGTTGATGCAATAACGGCGATCGTCGGGACGACTGAACCCGTGATTCCACGTATCGCGCGTGATTCACGCCCTGGCACACGTTTGCGGGCGGCGATGCGCGCGACTTTCTTGATCGAGGTCAAAAAGTGCGCGATCGTCGCGTGGATTTCCGTAATGATGCGACGCGGAAACGGGGCGGCGAATGACGTCACCCTCCCCATGAGCGCTTCATTGCGGGATTCAGGGGAGCGCGGCGTGCATCGTCGCCGAACGGTTGGGGCCGCGCGCCGGCAGGGTTTTCATCAGGACATCCGGGGCGCGGCACGATCCATCATGGCGAAGGTACTGTTTTGGCAAACAGCAGGAGGGCGCTCCCGTGACTCCCGATCCCACTCCCTCGACCGCCTTCGTGTTCGCCGGCGGCGGCAGCCTTGGCGCGATCGAGGTCGGCATGCTCCGCGAACTGGTCGCCAGCGGCGAACGGCCCGATTGCGTCGTCGGCGCGTCGGCGGGCGCGATCAATGCCGCCTATTTCGCCGGCCGGCCGGACGCGGACGGCGTCGCGATGCTCGCCGCGCTGTGGTGCAGGATCCGCCGCCAGGACGTCATGCCGTTCTCGATGCGCAGCATCGTCGCGATGCTGCTGCGCAACCGTGCGCATCTGGTCGAGGCCGATGCGCTGCGCCTGCTGCTGGAACAGAACCTGCCGTACCGTCGGATCGAGCAGGCCGTGCTACCGCTCCATATCGTCGCGACCGACGTGCTGAGCGGCCGGGAAGTCGTGCTGTCCGCCGGCCCGGTCGTGGATGCCGTGCAGGCCAGCGCGGCCATTCCCGGCGTGTTTCCGTCGGTCAGCATCGGCGGCGTGGAACTCGTCGACGGCGGCGTCGCGAACAATACGCCGATCTCCGTGGCGATCGCGCTCGGCGTCAAGCGGATCGTCGTGCTGCCGGCCGGGTTCGCCTGTGCGTTGCGCGCACCGCCGCGCAGCGCGATCGCGCATGCGACGCACGCGCTGACGCTCGTGATCGCGCGGCAACTGGTGCGCGACCTGGAGTTGTACGCGGCGCGCGCGCAAATCCACGTCGTGCCGCCGCTCTGTCCGCTCGACGTGTCGTCATACGATTACTCGCAGTGTGCGCAATTGATCAACAAGGCCGCGGAACGCACACGCGCGTGGATCGATGCGGGCGGGCTCGCGCAGTGCGAGATTCCCGGCCCGCTGCGCGAGCACGATCACGCCGCGGCGCTGTCGCATTGAGGGGTGCTCGCGCATCGTGCGGACTCACGGCCGACGAACGTGGATTGCCCGGCCGCCGGGCCCTCTCCATGGAAATCCGCGAAGCACCCAAAAAAAGGCGGCACCGTGCCATCCGCCACGGTGCCGCCAACGGCCTGAACGGCCGCACTGGTCAGTCGATCGCGCGCATTGCGTGGCGCAGTTCCTGATAGCTGCGCAGCCCCGTGACGCCGAGTTCGCGGCCGATCCCGCTGAGCCCGAACCCGCCCCAGCACACGTGCGGATAGATGAGCTGCGGTGCATTGATCCACACGAGCCCCGCGCGCACGTGCTGCTGGAATTGCTTCGCGATACCCGCATCGCGCGTCACGACGGTCGCGACGAGCCCGTAGCGTGTGTCGTTCGCGAGCGCGATGGCTTCGTCGTCGGTGCGGAACGACTTCACGCACGCGACGGGGCCGAACACTTCGTCGGTCCACAGCGGGTTGTCGGCCGCCGGCTCGGCGATCACGACAGGTGCCATGAAAAAGCCGGCACCGCAGGCATCCGTCACCCGGCCGCTGAAGGCGACGCGTGCGCCCGCATCGATGCCCTGCTGGAGCATCGCTTCGACGCGCGTACGCTGCGCGGCCGAGATCAGCGGCCCCATCGCGACCTGTTCCGCAGCGGGCGGCGCCACGACGAGCGCACGCACGGCCGTCTCGAACGCGGCCATGAAGCTGCGATACACGCTGTCGTGCACGAGGATGCGCGCGGTGGCCGAGCACATCTGGCCCGCGTTCGTGAACGCGCCCGCGACCGCGAGCGATACCGCGACGTCGAGATCGGCGTCGTCGCGCACGATCAGCGACGACTTGCCGCCGAGTTCTAGCGTCACGCGCTTCATGTCGACGGCGGCGGCCTGCATGACCTTGCGGCCGGCCGCCGTGCTGCCGGTAAACGAAATCTTGTCGATCAGCGGATGCGCGGTCAGCGCCGCGCCGACCTCGGCGCCGCCGTTCACGACGTTGACGACGCCGGCCGGCACGCCGGCTTGCTCGACGATCTCGAGCAGCGCGTGCTCGGTCGGCGACGTGAGTTCGGACGGCTTCAGCACGACCGCGCAGCCGGCCGCGAGCGCCGGCGCGAGCTTCCACGCGGTCGTGACCATCGGGAAGTTCCACGGCATGACGAGCGCCGCGACGCCGACCGCGTCGTAAAAGCGTTCGGCCGTGACGGCGTCGCTCGGCAGCGCGACCGGTTCGGCCGCGAACAGCGCCGGGTCTTCGCACAGCTTCGCGTAGTAGGCAAACGTGGCGGCGACGTCGCCGACGTCGGCCTCGGCCTCGAACGGCGGCTTGCCGCTCACTTGCATTTGCAGCGCCGCAAGGCGATCGCGCGATGCTTCGACGCGCTCGGCGATCTTCGCGAGCACGCGGCCGCGTTCGGCCGGCGGCGTGTCGCGCCAGCCGGCGAATGCGTCGCGCGCGGCACGCACCGCGGCGTCGACGTGCGCGGCCGTCGCGAATTCCTGCCAGCCGATCGCGTTGCCGGTCGACGCGTCGAAGACCGGTGCGCCAGCCGTGTCGGAATGCGTATGCACGGGCTGGCCGGCGATGTGCGCGGCGGGCAGCACGAACGTCGCGGCGGAAGGGGAAAGCGCGGCGGTAGACATGAGGTTCATCCTGTCGAGATCGGTCGGGTTAGCGGTAGGCGACGCCCGGCATCACGCAGAGCATCTCGAACGCGAGGTTCGCGCCCGTGAGCGCGGTGGTGCCGGCCGGATCGTACGGCGGCGACACTTCGACGAGGTCCGCACCGACGATGTTCAGGCCCTTCATCCCGCGGATGATTTCCAGGCCCTGCTGCACGGTGAGGCCGCCGATTTCCGGCGTACCGGTGCCGGGCGCGAACGACGGGTCGAGGCCGTCGATGTCGAAGCTCAGGTAGACCGGCGTGTCGCCGACGCGTTCGCGCACCTGCGCCATCAGCGGCACGAGCGACTTGTTCCAGCATTCCTCCGCCTGCACGACGGTGAAGCCCTGCTGGCGGCACCAGTCGAAATCGTCCGCGTGGTAGCCGGTGCCGCGCAGGCCGATCTGCGTGACCTTGTCGCATTGCAGCAGCCCGTCTTCCACCGCGCGGCGGAACGGCGTGCCGTGCGCGATCTTCTCGCCGAACATCGTGTCGTTCACGTCCGCATGCGCGTCGATGTGGACGACGGCGACCTTGCCGTACTTTTTATGCAGCGCGCGCAGGATCGGCCACGCGATCGTGTGATCGCCGCCGAGCGTGATCGGCCGGCAGCCGTTCGCGACGATCTCGTCATAAGCCTCTTCGATGCGGCGCACCGAGTCCTTCAGGTCGTACGGGTTGGTCGCGACGTCGCCGATGTCGGCCACCTGCAGCGAATCGAAGGGCGCGGCGCGCGTGGCCATGTTGTACGGGCGCAGCAGCACGGATTCGGTGCGGATCTGGCGCGGGCCGAAGCGTGAGCCCGAGCGGTTCGACGTGCCGAGGTCGAGCGGCACGCCGACGAAGCACACGTCGAGGCCGTCGGTCGTCGCGGCCTGCGGCAGCCGCATCATCGTGGCGATGCCGCCAAAGCGCGGCATTTCGTTGCCGCCCATCGGTTGATTCAGTTCGCGGGGCATGGGCCGTCTCCTTTTTCTGAGGTAAAGCGATCGGCCGATGGTAGAGGAGAACGCCCGCGCGAAGATTTTGAAGTCGCAACGTTTACATCGACGGGTCTCGATGCGAGTGGCGCCGCCGCATCGACGCCGTGCAACCGGAGCCGGCCGCGCGGCCGGGCCAGGTCAACCCGGGATGGCTGGCGGCGTGGCGCCGTCGTGCGATCCGGCGGAAGGGAATGCGGTGGTTGCCGAACCCCACGCGGCGAGTTCGCGTTTGGTCCGCACGCCGAGCTTCGCGAACGCGCGCTTCACGTACGACTCGGCCGACGCGACGCGCACGCCGAGAATCTCGGCGGTTTCGGGCACGGTCTTGCCGGAGATCAGGTGCTTGCAGGTTTCGTATTCGCGTTTCGACAGCTTCACGCCGTCGGCCGCGATGCGCGCATCGAACTGCGCGAGCGGATGGACTTCCGGTGTCGGGTGCGCGACGCGCCGCACAGCCGTGGTCGATGCATGCAGTTCGAGCAGCGGGAACAGCACGTCGCTGATGCTGCGGAAGCGGTTCATCTCGGCGAGCGTGAACGGCGGCCGGTCGCGGCCGCGCTCCAGCGCGATCGAGTGCTGCGAATAGCGCGTGCCGCGCGCGAGCACGCATTCGTGCCCGATCTGCACGTCGTCGAATATCCGCTGGCGGAATTCGCCGGGCGGGATCGCCGCGATGTCGCGCACGACGAGCATCGTGCCCGTCTTGCCGCGCAGCCCCGCGAACAGCGGGTCGCTGTCGAGAAAGCGCTCGTAGTAGAGCGTCATCACGTCGGAGATTTCGTTGGATTCGGTGCCGATGCCGCTGCTGCCGATCCATTCGCATCGGTAGCCGGTGGGCATCGACCCGTCGACGCGCGAGCGTTCGACGTGCGCGACGTCGAGCGGCACGACGTCGTTCAGCAGTTGCGTGAGGCGCGGCACGAAGTGCGGCGTGCCGACCGTCTCGATCAGCTCGCCCAGCGCCTTGAACGACACGTTGAAGCGGTCGTTGTCGCGGTGGAAGGGGTTCACGTTGAGCAGCATGCGGTTCCCCGGTGAAAAGCGGCGCGATTGTAGCGTCGGCAACGAAAAACGTCATTAGGGGGAAATACCGGCAGGTGTCCTTGCGACTTGCCCGGCCCCGGAAAACACTGCTTGTCCCCCCCGGAGGGGGGCATACCGGGGCAGTGTAAATGAGTAACTTTGTCTCTGCTTTTTTCAATCAAGAGACGAAAGATTCTGATGACCAAACTGATCAAGGACATCCTGCCACTCGGCGCAGGTATCGGCGAATTCACGAAGCTCGACTTCGGAATGGACGAAAGCGACTGGCGCGCGGCGGAAGGCAAGAGCGGCAACTACATCATCGGCTGGTGGGAAGGCAAGGTCGGCTCGGTGGAGTTTCCGGAAACGGCCGCCGATGAAGCGGTGTGGCTTGTCGAGGGCCGGATCGCACTGACGGACGTCGAAGGCAACCGCAAGGAATTCACGCCGGGCCAGGGTTACCTGCTGCCGGCCGGCTTCGCGGGCCGCTGGGAGACGATCGAGGACGCGAAGAAGTTCTACGTGCTGCTCGAGAAGTCGTGATGTCCGAAGCCGCCGCCGTGGTGTCGTCGTCCGTGTGACGCGAACCCGGCGGCGGTTTCGTTTTTCGCGTGTGATGGCTGGGATCATGGAAATGGAAGTCAACGAAGCAAAACAGACCGCGCCGATGCAGGCGCACGCGCTGCGTGGCGCGCCGGTCGCGCTGGGCGTCGAGGCGGCGCTCGCGAATACGAAGCTGTTCCCGTACTGGCTCGACAACCCGGCCGCGCCGGCCACCGAGCCGGAACTCGTCGGCGACGTGAGCGCCGACCTGCTGATCGTCGGCGGCGGCTTCACGGGGCTGTGGTCCGCCGTGCAGGCGAAGGAACAGATGCCGCACCTGAACGTGGTGCTGATCGAGGCTGGCAAGGTTGCGCACGGCGCATCGGGCCGCGCGGGCGGGATCATCTCGACGTCGGTGATGCACGGGCTGCCGAACGCGGTGCGCGTGTTCCCGAACGACATCGCGCAGCTCGAGACGTTCGGCCATCACAACCTCGACGGCTTCGAGGAAACGCTGAAGCGCTACGACATCGACGCCGACATCGAGTGGAACGGCGAGATGACGGTCGCGGTCGATCCCGAGCACATCGCGCACCTGAAGGGCGATTACGACCTGCATCGCGAATACGGCCACAACGTCGTGCTGCTGAACCGCGAGGAAACGCTCGAACAACTGAATTCGCCGATGTTCGCCGGCGCGCTGTGGTCGCGCAACCGCAGCGGCATCGTGCATCCGGCCAAGCTCGCGTGGGGGCTGAAGCGCGCGGCGCTGTCGCTCGGCGTGAAGCTGTACGAACACACGCCGCTCACAACCGTGATCGACGAAGGCAGCACCGTGCTCGTGACGACGCCGAAGGGCAGCGTGCGTGCTCCGCGCGTCGTGTTCGGCAGTGGCACCGCGAAAGTCGGGATTCCCGATATCAACCGCCGCGTGATGCAGGTGCGCGACCACGTGCTCGCGACCGAGCCGCTGACCGACGAGCAACTCGCGCGGATCGGCTGGAAGAATCGCCAGGGCGTGTACGACACGCGCACGCAGCTCAACTATTTCCGGCTGACGAAGAACAACAACATCATCTTCGGCGGCCTTGTCAGCTATCACTTCGACGGCGATCCGGAGCCGCATCAGGACGGCCAGCGCGAAACCTACTACCGGCTCGCGGAAGCGTTCTACCGCACCTTCCCGCAACTGTGCGACGTGCGCTTCTCGCATGCGTGGGGCGGCCCGATCGACTATTGCTCGCGCGGTTCGGTATTCGCGAAGCGCTATCTCGGCGACAAGGCCGTGTTCGTCGCCGGCTATACGGGCTTCGGCGTCGCGGCGAGCCGGTTCGGCGCGTTCATGGGGCTGAACATCCTGTTCGACCGCGACAGCCCCGAGCGTAAGCTCGACATCGCGAACCAGAGCCCGAGCTACATCCCGCCGGAGCCGATGCGCTGGGTCGCCGCGAAAATCACGTTCCACGCATTCGATGGCGCAGATGCCGAAGGCGGCTGGAAGCGCGCGTGGATCAGCGGCCTCAAGGCGATGGGCTTCCCGATGTAAGCGACACGGCGGCCCGGGCCGGGCCGCCGCCATACCAAACTCCCCTGAGGAGACGGTCCGCGCCGCGGACACGGAGAGAGACACCAGATGAATGTAGTCAACCTGCAGGATGAAGCGCGACAGGAAAGCGCGCTGTTCGTCGTCGTGATGCTGCTGCTCGGCATCCTCGGGCCGACGGTCTTTCTCGGCCTGCCCGCGATCGTCGGGCAGGTCGAACGCCATTGGGGCTTCGGCGAAGCGGCGCTCGGGCTGTCGAGCTTCGTCGAGGTGCTCGGCGAATCGACGGGCACGCTGCTCGTCGCGTTCGTGCTCGGCCGCCAGCCGGTGCGCTGGGTGCTCGCGGGCGCCGTGACGCTCGCGGCCGGCGCGAACCTCGGCACGCTTGCGACGCACGGGCTCGTCGCGTATTCCGCATTGCAGTTCATCGCGGGCGTCGGCTCGGGCGGGCTGAACGGCATCGCGCTGCGTTATCTGTCGTACTCGCGTGCGCCGGAACGCAATCTCGGGATCATGCTGATGGGGCAGGTGACGTGGAGCATGGTGCTGCTTGCGTACATTTTCCCGATGCTGAGCGACACATGGGGCGCGCACGGCGTGTTCGGCTTCGTCGCATGCGTGCTCGGCGTGTTCGTGCTAGCGGCGCCGCTGTTTCGCCGCGGCGAGACGCTGGCCGTACCGGCACCGGCCGGCATCGCCGGCAGCATCGACCGGAAGGGCGCGATGCTCGTACTGTGCGCGCAGCTTGCGTTGTATGGCGGTGTCGGCGTCGTATGGACCTTCCTCGAGAAGATCGGCACCGATGCGGGCCTGAGCGGCAAGTCGGTATCGCTCGTGCTCGGCATCGCGAACGTCGCGAGCCTCGTGATCTGCGCGGCGATGCCGAAGCTCGGCGCCGGCAAGGGCCTGCGCCGCTGGACGCTCGTGAACCTCGGCGGCTGCGCGGTCGCGGCCGTGCTGCTCGCGATGCCGGCGTCGGTCGCGACGTTCGCGCTCGGCGCGATCGTGTTCATCGGCTGCTGGACCGGTGGCGCGTTGCTGATCTATGCAACGATTCCGCAGTACGACCTGATCGGCAAGTCGGCCGCGCTGTCGCCGGGTTGCGTTGCGCTCGGCTACGGCGTCGGTTCGGTCGCGGGCGGCTCGCTGATCGAGAGCGCGGGCACGCAGTCGGCGCTGATCGCGGCGATCGTGCTATGCGCGGTGGCGTTCCTTTGCTACAGGCGTCTGCGGCCGGCCGTGTTCGGCATGGAACGCGTGCTCGCGGTGGCACCTGAATGACGGTTGCGACGCGCGCCGCTGCCGATGGCGGCGCGCGTCCGGTTCGGTTCATCGGCGAAGGCGGCCGGCGTGGCGCGCGATGCGCGTCGTGCGGGCCGGCCGGGCAACGCGCACACGCGCAGCGGCTTGAAGCATGTTCTCGAATACCTCCGATCTCGATCTCCGGCTCATCCGGGTCTTTCTGGCCGTCGTCGACGCACGCGGCATCACGGCCGCCGAGGCGTCGCTCGGCGTGCGGCAGTCGACCATCAGCACGCAGCTGTCGGCGCTCGAAGCGCGCGTCGGCTTCAAGCTGTGCGATCGCGGGCGCGGCGGCTTTCGCCTGACGTCGAAGGGCGAACGCTTCGCGGCCACCGCGCGCACGCTTGTCGCGGCGACCTCCGAATTCGTCGCGCGCGTGCGCGACATCGACCGCAAGCTGGTCGGCACGCTGTCGATCGGCCTGATCGGCCAGGCGCCGCTCGTCGAGAACGCGCGCGTGGCCGACGCGATCGGCGCGTTCCGCAAGCGCGACCAGGCCGTCACGTTCTCGATGAAGGTCGCGTCGCCGCAGGAGCTCGAGGAAAGCCTCGTCAACAACCAGCTCGATCTCGCGATCGGCTATTTCTGGCATCGCGTGCCCGGCCTGCTCTACACGCCGCTCTTCACCGAGCAGCAGGTGATCTACTGCGGGCGCGGGCATCCGCTGTTCCATGCGTCGCGGCCCGTGACGGCGGACGACCTGCAGCTTCACGACTGGGTATGGCGCACCTATCCGGTGCCGGAGGAGCAGTATCCGCTGCCCGAGCGGCGCGTGACCGCGAGCGCGGACAGCATCGAGGCCGCGACGATCCTGATCCTGTCGGGCGGCCATCTCGGCTACCTGCCCGCGCATTACGCGGAGCCATTCGAGCAGCGCGGGCTCGTGAAGGCCGTCGGCCGCACGACGTTCAGCTTCGACGTGCCGCTGCATCTCGCGATGAAGCGCAGCACGAGCGACAAGCCGATCGTCGATGCATTCTGCGAGGACTTGCTGCGCGCCTTCAACATCAAGGCGGCCGCGCTGGCCGCATAGGGCACGTTCCCCTGATCTGAAAAAACATCAGTGGGGCCAGCACAAGCCCGTTATTAGCTGGAGCAGGCCCTATGCGCGCCGCGCGCTCAGCAGTCGACCAGCACCCAGTCGAACAGCTCGCGGCGCGTGCGCACGCCGAGCTTCGCGAACGCGCGCTTCACGTACGACTCGGCCGTCGACAGTTTCACGTCGAGTTGCTGCGCGGCCTCGGGCACCGAGCGCCCGCACAGCATCAGCCGGCAGATCTCGTGTTCGCGGCGCGACAACTGCACGTCCTGCCGCTCAAGGCGCGCGTCGAAGCTCGCCTGCGATTCGACATTCACCGACACCGCCGCCACGCGCCGCGCCGCGCAGGTGCGCGCATGCAGCTCGAACATCGGGAACAGCAGGTCGACCATCTGGCGGAAGTGGAACAGCTCGTCCGTCGTGAACGCGGCGCGCCCGACGGTGCGCGCGAGCCCGAGTGCGTACTGCAGGTGCGCGTTGCCGTGCACGAGCAGGCATTCCTGCCCGATGCCGGGCTCGTCGAAGATCCGTCGGCGGAACTCGCCTTGCGCGATGCCGTCGACATGGCGCTGCACGAGCAGCGTGCCGGCCTTGCCGCGCAGCGGCGCGACCAGCGGGTCGGCCTGGCAATAGTCCTGGTAGTAGACGTCCATCACGCGCAGCGTATCGGCCGCGAAGCGCAGGCTGCCGCTGCCGAGCCATTCGACCACGAAGCCCGACGTGCTGCCCGTGTCCGCGCGCCAGCGTTCGAGGTGCACGGCGTCGGCGTCGATGCTGTCGTTGACGAACTCCGTCACCGCGCCGACGAAATCCGGCGTGCCGACCGCGCGTAACGTCGCGCCGAGCGAATCGGGGCGCACGCCGATCAGGTAGTGGCCGCGTGCGGCAGGGTCGGGCTGGAGAAGTCGCATGGTCGGGCGAGGGCGGTCAAGGGACAGCGCGACGTTACGCGAACGCCGTGCACGCGTCAGCCGGGAATTCACCGGATCCGCCCCACGGATTTTGTGCGTTGTCCCCAAAACGATGACAAGACCATGCGTGCGGCGGCCGGAATTCGCCCAAGCCCCGGCGGCGGGGGGGCATACCGGCGCGAATCGTCTGCCTATAGTGAAAGCACTTCGAAAACCTGATGACCAGAAAGGACAGGCCATGCAGATGCAACCGACGCCCGCCGCCACGACGCCGGCGGATTTCGTTCTGACCAACGCGAAGGTTTATACCGTCGATCCGCACAAGCCCTGGGCACAGGCCGTCGCCGTGCGCGACGGCCGGATCGTCCACGTCGGTGACACGGCGGCCGCGCAGGCGTATGTCGGCGCGCAGACGAAGGTCGTCGACGCAGCAGGCCGGCTCGTGCTGCCGGGCTTCGTCGAATCGCACTGGCACTTCGAGACCACCGCGTTCGCGTTCCAGGCGTTCGTGAACTACGAGGATCCGCAGAAGGTGCTCGGCGCGCTGCGCGCCTATGTCGAATCGCATCCGGACGAGCCGGCGATCACCGGGATGGGCTGGGTGCAGGCGACGATTCCGCCGGCGATGTTGCGCAAGGAGACGCTCGACGCGATTTGCGCGGATCGTCCCGTGTGCCTGCTGTCGACCGATTTCCATTCGATGTGGGTGAACTCGAAGGCGCTGGAGATCGCCGGCATCGACGCGTCGACGCCGCCCGTTCAGGAAGGCGCGAGCTGGTTCGAAAAGGACGCGGTGACGGGCGAGCCGACCGGACTGATCGTCGACGGCGCCGCGTATTCGCTGCTGATGCAGCGGATCAGCGCGGCCGGCTTGCTGCCGACCGGCATCGACCTGTACCTGAAGTCGATTCCGCCGTGGCAGAAGAAGCTGTGCGCGGCGGGCGTGACGACCGTGTTCGATGCAGGCTTCTTCGATCCGAGCGGCGACCAGTCGCTGTTGTACGAGACGCTGCAGACGCTGGAGCGCGCGGGCGACCTGAAGCTGCGGGTGGTCGGCAGTGTCGCGGTGATCGGCGAGATCGACGATCCGGTCGGCACGCTCGTCAAATACCGCGAGCAGTACGATTCGCCGCTCGTGAAGGCGCGCGCGCTGAAGTTGTTCCTCGACGGCACCGAGGCGAACCACACCGCCTACCTGCTCGAACCGTACGCGGACCGCCCCGACACCTGCGGCGCGCCGACGATGCCGGCCGACACGTTCAACCGCTATCTGGTCGAAGCCGATCGCGCGAACGCGAACGTGATGGTTCACTGCGTCGGCGACGCGGCCGTGCGGATGGCGCTCGACGGCTTCGACGCGGTGAACCGCTCGAACCCGCCGCGCGACCGCCGCCACGTGATCACGCACGCGTTCCTCACGCATCCGGACGACATCCCGCGCTTCCGTCGCGCGGGCGTGATGGCGAACACGCAGCTGCAGTGGGGCGTGGTCGACGCGTACACCGAGCAGCTGCGCGACCATTACGGCCACGAGCGCTGGAGCAACATGTACAAGTTCCGCACGTTCCTCGACGAAGGCGTGACGGTGTCGATCGGCATGGACGGCCTGGCATGCCAGTGCCGCTGCCAGCACAAGCCGCTCGAACACATCGAGTCGGGCCATACGCGCCAGCTCGCGGGCGAGCCCGATGCGGCGGTGTTCCCGGATATCGCCGAGCGCCTGAGCATTCCGCAGCTGATCGCCGCGTACACGATCCACGGTGCGTACCAGCTCGGGATGGAGCACGAGGTCGGGTCGCTCACGCCCGGCAAGCGCGCGGATCTCGTCGTGCTCGAGAACGACCTGTTCGAGGTCGGCCAGTACGACATCGGCCGCATCGACGTCGGGCTGACGATGATGGGCGGCCGCGTCACGCACGTGGGCGACGATTTCGGCGCGCGCACGGGTATGCAGGCGTCCTGAGCGGGCATCGGCTGACGAAGCGGTGACGGAGGCTTTCAGATGGCTTCCGTTTTCGCGGGTCGGCGCATCCGGCCGGAACCGGATGCGCCGATTGTGCGGCGTGTCCCCCTATTGGCAGGGCAGACCGGCCAATTTCCTCTGGCTACATTTTTCCGGACCGAAGCACACCCCGTTCATCGCGAACGGATCATGATATCGACGGAGGAAACCATGGCAGGGGATTGGAGCAAGCATCTGAGAACGGCATGCGCGGCGCTCGCGCTGGGCGGCGTCCTGTGGGCCGGCACGCCCGTCGCGCACGCGGCGGACGTCGTCAACGTGTACAACTGGGGCAACTCGATCGGCAAGGCGACGATCGCGAACTTCGAGAAGGCGACCGGCATCAAGGTCGTCTACCAGGAGTTCGATTCGAACGAGACGCTGCAGGCGAAGCTGCTGTCGGGCACGTCGGGCTATGACGTCGTCGTGCCGTCCGACATCTTCTGGGCGCGGCAACTGCAGGCCGGCATCTACCGCAAGATCGACAAGAGCCAGGTGCCGAACTACGGGCTGCTCGATCCGGAAATCATGAAGGTGCTGTCGAAGGACGATCCGGGCAACCAGTTCGGCATTCCGTGGACATGGGGCACGGATGGCCTCGGAATGAACGTCGAGAAGGTGAAGGCGGCGCTCGGCAACGACGCGCCGCTCGACAGCTGGGCGCTGCTGTTCGACCCGAAGTACGCGCAGAAGCTCAAGCACTGCGGCGTGTCGGTGCTCGATTCGCCGGTCGATGCGTTCGGGATGGCGTTCGTCTACCTGAAGAAGGATCCGAACACGACGAACCCGGCCGACTATCAGGCCGCCTATGAGCTGCTTAAGTCGGTGCGGCCGTACATCACGCAGTTCAATTCGAGCAGCTACATCAACGATCTCGCGGGCGGCGACATCTGCCTCGCGCTCGGCTGGTCGGGCGACGTGAACTCCGCGCGGATCGCGGCCGCTTCCGCGAAGAAGCCGTATCACATCAAGTACGTGATCCCGACCGAGGGCAGCGCGATGTGGTTCGACATGATGGCGGTGCCGAAGGATGCGCCGCACCCGGACGCCGCGCTGAAGTTCGTCAACTTCGTGCTGTCGGAGAAGGAGAGCGCGAACCTGACCAACGACACGTCGTACCCGTCGGCCGTGCCGTCGTCGAAGCATCTCGTGCGCGCTGAAGTGACGAGCGATCCGGCCGTGTTCCCGCCCGCCGACGTGATCCGCAAGCTGAGCCTCAGCAAGCCGGTTCCGCCCGAGCTGATGCGCTTGCAGAACCGTCTCTGGACGAAGCTGAAGACCGAGTAAGCCGGCCGCCGTTCCCCGCACTCCCGCATACCTTTCGCGCGCCCCGCCGCTCACCGCGGCGGGCGGGGGCGCGCTCGTCCCGACGACCACCCAGAACATGAAAATCAAACACATGACGGCGCTGTGCCTGCTCGCATTCGAAGCGGCCTCGGCGATCGCACACACATCACCGCAAGCGACCGACGCCGGCAAGATGAAGGCGCTGCAGGCGCAGGTCACCGCGCTGCAGCAGCAGGTGAACGAGCTGCGCGCGAGCATGCTGGCCGCGAAGCCGGCCGGCGCCGCCACGACGGCCACGGCCGCATCGGGCGGCGCGACGATCGGCACGATCAACACGGCCGCGGCCGCCGCGCCGGCAGCCGATGCCGCACCGGCGTTCACCAACGACGACCTGCAGCAGATGCGCGAACAGATCGCGAACGCGTCGCTGAAGGTCGACTCGCTGCAGGAAGCCGCGACGACCGGCCCGCTCGCGGGCCTGAGCATCACCGGCTACGTTGACCCCGTGTATTTGTTCAACCGCGCGCAGCGCACGTCCGGCTTCCAGTTCCTGAATCACGACCCGGGTGCGTACGACTACTACAACAGCACGATCGGCGATGTCTATCTCGACATCAAGAAGACCTTTGGCGTCGGCCCGATGGCGCCGGCAGCGGAGGTCGTGATCCAGCCGAACCGCGGCTTCGGCAACGTGTTCAGCAATTCGCACGGCGGCGTCGGCAACAACATCGTCACGCAGGCGGTGGTCACCGTGCCGCTCAGCACGACGCGCACCTTCGAGATCGGGATGATGCCGAGCCTCGCGGGCTACGAGGTGCAGCCGTCGAACCAGATGCTCACGCTCACGCACGGGATGCTGTACGACTTCAGCGAGCCGGGCAACCTGATCGGCATCGGGCTGAAGGGTTCCAACGCGGCGATGACGCGCTTCTGGCAGGTCGTGATCGGCAACGAGGTGCTGCGCACCGCCGGCGCGATCGCGAACGCGGCGAACAACACGACGAAGACCAACTGGACGCCGACGATCACCGCGCGCTTCGACAACGCGACGTCGACGGCCTTCGACTTCGGCATCTCCGGGATGCTCGGCCGGCAGTCGCTGTTCTCGCCGTGCGCGGTGGCGGGCGGCTACGGCTACCAGTGCAACGGCTCGTCGCCGACCGGTCTCTACAAGTACGTGGAAGCCGACATGACCTATACGCACGACAAGACGCAGGTCAACGCGCAGGTCGACTACGGCGAGCTGCAGAAGGGCGCATGGAACGGTGGCACCGCGCGCTGGTACGGGATGTCGCTGCTGGGCCATACGAAGTGGACACAGGCGTGGGTCGGCCGCATGGGCGCGACGCTGCGCTTCGACTACCTGAACAACACGTCGAACGGCGGCGGCGGCACGAACGTCCAGTACGGGCTCGCGGGCGGCAACCCGTCGGTGAACGGCACGAGCGGCTTCGGCATCGATCCGTCGTGCTTCCAGGGTTCGGCGACGAACGGTACCGAATGCAAGGGCGCGCAACGCTATGCGATCACGGCCGACCTGTTGTTCTATCCGACGCAGCAGATCACCGTGAAGGTCGAATACCGCCACGACGCGGCGAACCATCCGGTGTTCCTGAAGAGCAACGGCACGTACGCGCGCAGCAACGACCTGGCCGGGATGCAGTTCATCTACTCGTTCTGACGTTGGCGCGCGCCGTTTTTTTCGTATAACGAAACATGTTCCGGGCTGCGGGCCCGGACCTGATTCAACACAGGAGGTTTGATCTTGAAGCTGCACACATTCGCGACCGACATCACCGATCCGCGCGAACGGGGCCGCCTGATCGGCGCGCGCTTCGCGCCGGCGATCCGCGAGACGGTCGCGCTTTATCTCGCGTTCTTCCCGAAGCTCGGTATCGATCCGCAGCGCGCGCGGGAGATCGGCGAAGCGAGCCTGGCCGCGCTCGACGCATGGTGCCCGCGCCTGGCCGCCGAAGTCGAGGCGATCGCCGACGGCGTCGAGCTGCCGCGTTGGCAGCTCGCATGCCTGAACGCGCGCACCGAGATTCTCGCGACCGCGCCCGCGTCAGCCGAGGGCGAATGCTCGACGACCGTCTACGCGCCGGCCGGCCCGCAGGCGCCACGCACGCTGCAGACGTGGGACTGGCACGACAGCCTCGCGCCGCAGGGGCTGCTGATGCAGTTCGCGACGTCGCAAGGCCGCACCGTCAAGCTGTTCACCGAATTCGGGATGCTCTCGAAGCTCGGCGTGAACAGCGCGGGGCTCGGGCTGCATTTCAACATCCTGCATCACGCGAGCGACAACGACAGCGCGGGCGTGCCCGTGCATGCCATCGCGCGGCGCCTGCTCGAGGATGCGACGACGGTGCAGGAGGCGATCGAACTCGCGCGCACCGCGCGCGTGAGCGCATCGACGGTGCTGACCGTGTTCACGCGGCACGACGCGAACCCGCGCGCGGCGAGCATCGAGCTGAGCCCGTCGGGTGTTGGTGTGGTCGTGCCGCGCCCGGACGGCTGGCTGCTGCACACGAACCACTTCCTCGATCTCGCGTTGAGTGGCGGTGAATGCATGCCCGACAGCTCGACCACGCGCGAGCGCTTCGCGCACCTGAACGAAGTCGTGACCGGAATGACGAGCGCCGATGTGCGCGAGCGCGCGGCGGCGATGTGCGGTGCGGCTGGCGACGCGGCCGTCGTGTGTTTCCACCCGGACCTGTCGATGCCCGACACCGAGCGCTGGGAAACGCTACTGACCGTCGGCATCGACACCGACGCGTGCGCGCTCGACTACGTGGCCGGTAATCCGCACGATCTCGCGCGCGACGGGTTCATGCGGTTCTGACGCGGCACGCGGGCAGCGGTAAGGCAGGGCGGCACGTGTGTGCCGCCCTCGTGACGCTCATGCGTCGATGCGCTCGACCTTGCCGACGAGCAACCCGTACGACAGGCTGCCCGCGAGCGCCATCGCGGCGATGTAGGTGATCGCGCGCGAGAAATCAGCACCGTCGACCAGCAGCCCGATCACGATCGGCGTCGCGATCGCAGACAGGTTGCCGATCAGGTTGAACATGCCGCCCGTGAGGCCGAGCAGCCGAGCGGGCGCGAGCCCCGACACCAGCGACCACGTGATCGATGCGAAGCCGTTGCCGAAGAACGCGATCGTCATGAACGCGATCACCCAGCCCGTCGACGTGACGTAGTTCGCGCCGATGATGCAGGTCGAGATCAGCAGGCCCGAGATGATCGGCAGCTTGCGTGCGAAACCCTGCGACGCGCCGCGGCGCATCAGCCAGTCCGACAGCACGCCCGAGCACAGCACGCCGACGAACGCGGCGAGGAACGGCAGCGACGCAAGGAAGCCCGACTTGATGAAATTCATCCCGCGATACTTGACGAGATAAGTCGGGAACCACGTGAGGAAGAACCACAGCGTCGAGTTCAGCGCGAACTGGCCGAGGTAGATGCCCCACAGCTTGCGCCGGCCGAGCACGACGCCGAGGTCTCGCAACGTCGACGGCGCGCGTTCGCTGCGCGCCGCGATGCGATCCTCGAGATCGACGAGACCGCCGCCATCGCGAATCAGTGCGATCTCGGCCGCGTTGACGCCGCGAAACGCGCGCGGCTCGCGATACACCGCATACCAGACCGCAGCCCACGCGATGCCGGCGAGGCCCGTTGCGACGAACACCATGTGCCAGCCGAGATGCACCTGCAGCCACGCGAGCACCGGCGTCAGGAACGCGAGGCCGACGAACTGGCCCGATGTGTAGCCGCCGATCGCGCTTGCGCGTTCGCGGGTCGGGAACCACGTCGTGACCACGCGGTTGTTGATCGGGTAGGCCGGCGCTTCCAGTGCGCCGACCGCGAGACGCAGCACGATCAGCCCGACGAACGAGCCTGCGAAACCGAGCAGCAGCGTTGCGGCCGACCACAACGCGAGCGCGCCTGCATACAGCACGCGCGGCGACACCTTGTCGACGAGCCAGCCGCCCGGAATCTGCATCAGCGCGTAGGTCCAGCCGAATGCGGAAAACACGAGGCCCGCGCGGACGGGATCGATGTTCAGTTCCTTGAACAAGGCGGGCGCGGCGATCGACAGGTTGCTGCGGTCGAGATAGTTGATCACGACCGTGATGAACAGCAGCGCGAGGATCAGCAGGCGCTTGCGGCTGGGTGGCGCGGCTTGTGCCGCGGCCGCACGGGCGGCGGGATCGGATGCAATGCCGGCGTGTGCGTGCAACTGATCCGTCGGGTTCGCGTGGGTGCGCGACGCGGATTGGGCCACGGTTGTCTCCTGTGTTCTGTGCCCGGCCGGCGCCCGCGAACGGGGCGGCCGAATCGAATGGCGTTGGGGCGAACGTTAGAGCCGTGGAGCGAAGTGCGTCAACATTTGGGCAGGTATCCCTATTAATGGGATGTTGGGTGCTCAATATGTGAGAAGGCGTTGCGATAGCGCCGCATCGTGCGCCGGTCCGAGACGGGACGCACATATTTGCCGCCGGAATATTTTAGGAGCTCGACTAGAGATGCCCGAGCGCACGTCAATTGGACGAGTCTGAAAATTGAAATTTGTGGTTTGTATTCAACAGGTTAGAAATTTATGACGATTGCCTTTCAATTGTCTCGGTAAGATCGCGTCCACTAAGCCAACGAATGGACGCGGGCCGCGTCGACGAGAATGAACAAGAATACGCATCGCTTGGTGTATTCCAGGCGCCGGGAATGGTGGTCGCCGTCGCGGAGACGGCGACGGCTGAGGGGAAATCGGCAACGGGCGAGGCGCGCGCGCGGCGGCGTTCATCGGCGTCCGGCGCGCGCGCCGTTGCGGCGGGCGTTGCCGTGCTCGGCATGCTACCTGTCCTGTCCGGTGCGCAGATCGTCCCGACGCCTGGTACCAGTACGCACGTAATCCAGACGCCGAACGGTTTGCCTCAAGTCAACGTGGCGCGTCCGTCGAGCGCAGGCGTCTCGGTCAATACCTACAACCAGTTCGATGTACAGAAGGCTGGCGCGATCCTGAACAACTCGGCCACGATGGTTCAGACGCAGCAGGCGGGCTGGATCAACGGCAACCAGAATTACGGAGCCGGGCAGGCTGCGCGGATCATCGTCAATCAGGTCAACAGTCCGAATCCGTCCCAAATCCGCGGCACAGTCGAGATCGCAGGCGCCCGTGCGGAACTCGTCCTGGCTAACCCGTCCGGGATTTTTGTCGATGGCGGCGGCTTTCTCAACACCAGTCGAGCGACCCTGACAACCGGCGTACCGTTCTACGGTGCCGACGGGTCGCTTGCCGGCTACAACGTCAATCGCGGCCTCGTGACCGTCGCTGGCGCGGGCCTGAATGCAGCCAATTTCGATCAAGTCGATCTGATTGCACGCGCGGTGCAGGTGAACGCGGCGGTCTACGCGAAGAATCTGAATGTGGTCGCCGGTGCGAGCCAGGTCAACCACGACACGCTCGCCGCGATGCCGATCGCTGGCGAAGGCCCCGCACCGTCGGTTGCAATCGACGTGAGTCAGTTGGGCGGCATGTACAGCAATCGGATCTTCCTCGCCTCGAACGAGAACGGCGTGGGGGTGGCCAACGCCGGTACGATCGCGGCGCAGGCAGGCGATTTGACGCTGCAGTCGAACGGCCGGCTCGTGCTCACGGGCAAGACGACCGCGAGCGGCAACCTCGCGCTGTCGGCGGCAGGCGGCATCCAGAACAGCGGTACGACGTACACGCAGCAATCGCTGTCGGCCGTCACAAGCGCCGATCTCGCGAACAGCGGGACGCTCGCGGCGAAGCAGAATACGACAGTGAATGCCGGCAGCGTCAATTCGACCGGCACGCTCGGCGCGGGCGTGAACGACGACGGCTCCGTTGCGCATGGTGGCGACCTGAACCTGACAGCCTCGGGTCAGTTGAGCGCGACCGGCCAGAATGTCGCGGGTGGCAATGCATCGTTGACAGGCTCCGGCGTGAATCTCGCCGGCAGCCAGACGGCGGCAAACGGCAATCTGTCGCTGAACGCGACGGCTGGCGACGTGAATCTCGCGAACGCGACGACGAGCGCACAAGGCGCCATTCAGGCGAACGCTTCGGGCACGGTAATCAACGATCACGGCAGCCTGTCGAGTGGCGGAGGCACGACGCTGACCGGTGGCGCCCTCGCGAACCAGAGCGGCAAGGTCTCGTCGCAGGGTCCGCTGTCGGTCAACGTGGCTGGCCAGATCGCTAACCAGTCGGGCGAACTGATCTCCGAAAGCACGGTGGACATACACGGCGGCGCCATCGCGAACAACCAGGGCACCATCCAAAGCGCGGCCGGCATGACGATGGCCGGCGCGTCGCTGGATAACACGGCAGGACGGATCACGTCGCTCAACGGTGATGGCTTGTCGGTGACGACGAGCGGCCAATTGACCAACGCTGCAGGCACGACCGCGAACGGTGCGCAAGGCGGTGTCATCGGCGGCAACGGTGATGTTTCGGTCCAGGGCACAAACGTTGTCAACCGCGGCGCGATCACGTCCAACACGAATCTCCACGTTGCGGGCCAGTCGGTCGACAACGGCGGCGGCACGCTGCAGGCGGCACAGAACGTCGCAGTCGATGCCGACGCACATTTGACGAACAACGGTGGCTCGATTGTCGGTCAGACGGCAACGGTCAGCGCAACGACGATCGACAACAGCGCCGGCACCGTGCAGGCCGGCCAGGTGTCGTTGGATGCTACCGACCTCGTGAATCACGGCGGTACGATCACGCAGACCGGCACTGGCCAGATGGCCGTTAATGTGTCGCGCACGCTCGACAATTCCAATGGCGGCACGCTGCAGACCAACAGTTCCGATCTGACGATCGCGCCGGCGGCGATCGTCAACGATGGTGGCACGATCACCCATGCCGGCAACGGCACACTGACGCTCGGAAGCGGTTCGGGCTCGGTGTCGAACGTGGGCGGGTCGATCGCGAGCAACGGACACATCGTCGCGCAAGCCGGCGCGCTGAACAACACGTCGGGCTCGATCAACGCGCAGAGCGGGCTGACTGCGACCGTCGGCGGCACGCTGAACAACGCGAGCGGCAAGCTGCTGTCGAACACGGATCTGAGTGTCGCCAGCGGTACGCTGGCGAACGATGGCGGCCAGATCGGTGCGGGCACGAACGCGACAATCCACATGGGCTCGATGACGAACCAAGGCGGTTCGATCGTCGCGCCGAACCTGTCGGTCACTGCCGATTCGACGCTCGACAACAGCGGCGGCAAGCTCGAGGCCAATCAGCTTGCGCTGACGACCGCAAACCTTGTCAACCATGGCGGCACGATCACGCAGTATGGGGCGTCAGCGATGGGCATGAATGTCAGCGGCACGCTCGACAACTCGGCCACGGGCGCGATCCAGACCAACAGCACGGATCTGACGCTCAAGCCCGCCGAGCTGAACAACGCAGGCGGCACCATCACGCATGCCGGCACGGGCACGCTGACGATCGCACCGGGTAATGGCGCCAGCGCGTTGAACAACGCATCAGGCACCATCGTGACGAAGGGGCAAGCGGTCGTCGATGCGAGCAGCTGGAACAACGCGAGCGGTATTCTCGCGGCACAGCGCGGTATCAACGCCACGATTGCGGGCGACGTGAACAACGCGCAGGGCCTGATTCGATCGGACGCGTTGCTGTTGTTGACGAACGGCGGCGCGCTGTCGAACCGAGGCGGCCACGTCCAGGCCGGGCAATTGGCTGCGGGCGACACCAGCACGCTCGACATTCAATCGGCGTCGATCGACAACGCGGACGGCGCCATAGTCGACCTCGGTGCGGGCAAGATGACGGTGCAAGGCGGCAGCCAGATCGCGAACAGTCATGCCGGCGGTGTGTCGGGTATGGGGGCCATCACCGGTAACGGGGACGTGACGGTAAGCGCAGCGTCGATCAGCAACACGCAGGGCGGTCAGCTCAGTGGCGCATCGCTGCATGTCCAGGGGAACTCGCTCGACAACAGCGGTGGCACCATCGGTAACGTCACGAATTCGAACGGCGACGTGAACGTCACGACGACCGGTGCGATCACGAACACGAACGGCCGGATCAGCTCGACGCACGACCTGTCGGTCGCAGCCGCTACGCTGCAAGGTGGCGGTACATTCAGCGCGACGCACGACGCCAACGTGGACCTGCAGGGCGATTACACGGCGGCATCCGATACGCAGTTCAACGTCGGTCACGATCTCGCCTTCAAGCTGCCCGGCACCTTTACGAACCACGCGAACCTGCAGTCGGTCAACAACCTGAGCGTCAACGCGGGCAACATCGTCAACGCGGGCGCCCTGACGGCCGGCGGCTTGCTGCGCACACAGTCGACCGATTTGACCAACACGGGTGCGCTGGTCGGCGCCAGCGTCTCGCTCAACGCGACGAATACGATTTCGAACCTTGGACCAACCGCTTTGATCGGCGGTTCAGACAGCAACGGTACGCTCGAGATTCTCGCGCATGACATCGAGAACCGCGACGACACGACGGCCACCGACTCGATGGCGACGACGGCCATCTTCGGCATGGGCAAGGTCGTGCTGGCAGGCGGCAAGGACGCGAGCGGTAACTACACGAACGCAGCGTTGGTGAATAACGTGTCTGCGCTGATCCAGTCCGGCGGCGACATGGAATTGCACGCGGACAAGGTGACGAGCACGCGCCGCGTGATGAAGACGTCCACCAGCCAGATCGATCCGGCATCGCTTGCGCAGTTTGGCATCAGCATGTCCGGATGCGTGGCGGTCTACATGGACGCCTGCTCCGGTCGGGACGTGCGCTGGGTCGACCTGAGCAAGCCCGAGGAGCGTGAGCTCTTTCTGGATTTCGTGGGCGGGGTTCCGACCGATCCGCCACATGGCGGGCAGTGGAACAGCGGCTACCAGAAGACGACGTACTATGCGGACAGCGCGACGGCGACGACCGTGACGGACATCAGCCCGGCCGCCCAGATCGTGTCGGGCGGCAAGATCGACGCCTCTTCGGCCGGCACGCTGCAAAACTATTGGAGCAACATCGCGGCGGTCGGCGACATCAAGATGCCAGCGCGCTACGATGCCGACGGCTGGGCGGCGTCCGGTCAGAATCTGCCAGGCGTGTCGGTTTCCTACTCGGGGCAATATCACTACAACAACTACGACAACACCGAACACGACTGGCAATTGCCGTTCGGCAATGCGCCATTTGTGACGGGGCGTCCGGGTGGTTACACGCAGGTGGCGCCGGCGTCGATCAAGGACTACAAGCTACCGCGTTACGATCCGACGTTGAATTCGAACGACACGATTTCGGGCACTGGAGTGAGTGTCAACAACTCGGCGGGCAACGCATCGATTCCGTCTCTAGGCTTGCTGCCGGGCCAGTCGGTGCCGGGTCTCACGCCTACCAACCTGAGCGGTAACGCGAGCGGCGCGAAATCGGGAGCTTCGGCGGTGCAGGGCGGTACACCGGCGCCAGTCGATACGATCATCGCCAGTGCGACGGCGTTGAACGTCCTGAACAACCTCACCATTCCGCAAGGCGGCTTGTTCAAGCCGACCACCGCGCCGAACGCGAGCTACGTGATCGAGACGAACCCGGCGTTCACGAACCAGACGAATTTCATTTCGAGTGACTACTTCTTCGGGCAGCTCGGCGTCGACCTCACGCATATTCCGAAGCGCCTCGGTGACGGCTTCTACGAACAGCAGCTCGTGCGCAACGAAGTCACCGCGCTGACTGGCAAGGCTGTGCTGGGACCGTATGCGGACCTGCAGACGATGTATCAATCGCTGATGGCTGCCGGCGCGGATCTGTCGAAGTCGCTCGATTTGCCGATCGGCGCTAGCCTGTCGGCCGATCAGGTGTCGAAGCTGACCAGCAACGTGATCATGATGGAAACACGCGTGGTCGACGGTCAGTCGGTGCTTGTGCCGGTCGTGTATCTCGCGAAGGCGAGCCAGCAGAACATCGACGGGCCGTTGATCAGCGCGACGAACATCGATTTCCAGAACGCGCAGTCCTTCACGAATCGCGGCACGATCAAGGCGGACAACACACTCGCAATCCAGGGCCAGCAGATCGACAACGCATTCGGCGCGCTGCAAAGCGGCGGGCTGATGTCGCTGAAGACCGAGAACAACATCGACCTGACGTCGGCGAATGTGAAGGCTGGCAGTCTGCAGCTGGACGCCGGGAAAGACCTGATTCTCGACACGGCGACAAAGACGAACACGCGGGTGAGCCGCGATGGCGCGACGAGCGTGGTGACCACGCTTGGGCCGACCTCGAAGCTGGATGTTGCGGGCGACGCATCGATAGCCACTGGCGGGAACTTCCAGCAGAACGCGGGCAACCTGTCGGTTGGCGGCAACCTCGGGATGAATGTCGGCGGTAACTGGGATCTCAGTGCGGTCCAGACGGGCGAGCACAAGATCGTGCAGCGGGCGAACGGTATATCGAACACCGACATCAACAAGGTCACTGGCAGCTCGGTGACGGTCGGTGGGCAATCGAATGTCGTCGTGGGTGGTGATCTAACGGCACAGGGCGCGCAGATCGACCTTGGGCAAGGTGGGACGCTTGCCGCCAAGGGCAACGTGACGCTCGGCGCGGCGAGCGCGACGTCGACGGTGAACAGCAATAGTTCAGGCAGTGATAGTCACGGCAGCTACGCGGAAACGCTGCACACGTCCGATCAGGTGCTGACCGGCACGACGCTCAAGGGCGGCGACACAGTCAGCATCGTGTCGGGCAAGGACATTACGCTCTCCGGCAGTGCGATCAGCCTCGACAAGGGCAACGCGAACATGCTCGCGGCTGGTGATGTGAATGTCGGTGCTGCAACCGAGACACACGAGCTGAACTCGCACGAAACGCATAGCCATAGCAACGTGGTTAGCGGTGCGAAGATCGCGAGTGGAATCGATCAGACCATGACGTTGAATCAGGGCAGTCTGGTGTCAGCGGATGGTGTGAACATCGTCAGCGGGAAGGACGTCAATGTTCAGGGCAGTACCATCGTCGGAACGAACGATGTGACACTCACCGCCGCGCGCAACGTGACGGTTACGACGTTGCAGGACACCTTGCAGTCGTCGAGCTACTACGACAAGAAGGAATCGGGTTTGATGTCGGGCGGCGGCCTGTCGGTGTCGATTGGCAGTAGTTCGCTGAAGACGAACAGTCAGTCGACCGAGGTGTCGAACAACGGCAGTACGATCGGTTCGCTGAAGGGCAACGTCAACGTTACTGCTGGAAACGACCTGCACGTGACGGGAAGCGACCTGATTGCAGCGAAGAATCTTAACGGTACAGGCGCGAACGTGACGATCGACTCGGCACGGGACACGCGTCACCGCGGCGAGACGCAGGAGGTGTCGAAAAGCGGCCTGACACTGGCATTGAAGGCACCGGTAATCGATGCGGTGTCGAACGCGGTGGATCAATCGCGTGCGTCCAGCAGCAGTCAGGATGGTCGTGCGGCAGCGCTGCACGGAATGGCAGCGGCGAGCGCGGCTTGGGATGCAAACATGGCCGCCGGCGATCTGGTCAGAGCGCTGGGCGCGGGTGAGACACCGCAGTTCAAGGTTGAGGTCAGCGTCGGCAGCAGCCACAGCAAGAGCGCATTTAGCGAGAACAGCGTGACGAATCGCGGCTCGAACGTGAATGCAGGCGGGACCGTAGCGTTCGCTGCAACGGGGGACGGGCAGTCGGGCAGCGGCAATGTGACGATCGCCGGCTTGAACGTGAACGCAAATGATGTGATTCTGACAGCGAAGAATCAGGTCAATATCGTCAGTACGACGGACACCGATTCGACGCGCAGCACGAATGAATCGAAGAGCGCAAGTGTGGGCGTATCAGTTGGCACGGGGGGCTTTGGTATTTCGGCGGCAATGTCGAAGGCCAATGGCGACGGCAACAGCGATCTGGCCACGCAGAACAACAGCCATGTAAACGCAACAAACGGCGTGACGATCATCTCGGTTGGCGATACGAACATCATCGGCTCGAACGTGAAGGGCAATCAGGTGAATGCCGATGTGGGCGGGAATCTGAACATCGCGAGCGTGCAGGACACGTTGTCGAGCGCGGTGCATCAGTCGAGTTCGGGCGGCGGCTTCAACATCAGTCAGGGCGGCGCAAGTGCGAGCTTCAGCCAGAGCAAGGGTAACGCGGCCGGCAGCTATGCGGGCGTCAATGAACAGGCCGGGATTCACGCGGGCGACGACGGCTTCAATATCAACGTCACCGGCAATACCGATCTGAAAGGCGGGCTGATCGCGAGCGACTCGGATGCGTCGAAGAATGCACTGACGACAGCTTCGCTGTCCTTCTCGGACATCCAGAATCAGTCGCACTACGATGCGAGCTCAAGCGGCTTCAGTGCGGGGGCGACGACTGGTGATGGTGGGATGAACTACAGCACGCACGGCAGCGCGTCGGGCAAGAATGCGGGTGGCGCCGCGCCCATGCTTGGCCAGAACGACAGCGGCAGCGATAGCGCGACGACGAAGAGCGGCGTAAGCGCAGGGACAGTCACGATTACGGAATCGGCAAGCCAGAAGCAGGATTTGGCGAGCTTGAACCGCGATACGACGAACACGAACGGTACGGTCGCTAAACTCCCCGACATGCAGAACCTGTTGAGCAACCAAGCGGACATGATGGCTGCGGCCAGCGTGGCTGGTGAAGCGGTGTCGCGCCGGATTGGGGACTACGCGGACAAGATGATGAAGGATGCCGCCGCGAACGGTGACCAGGCCGGCGTCGACGCGTGGAAGGAAGGCGGAGCGAACCGCGCGCTGATGCAAGGTGCGGGTGCGGCACTGATGACGGGACTGGCGGGCGGCAATGCGGTAGGTGGCGCAGCCGGGGCGGCGATTGCGTCGATTGCGTCGGGCAAGCTGAACGAGTTGAGCAGTGCAATCGCAGGCAGCGATCCGACTGGCAACGCCAATATGAATCAAGCGCTGGGCAATATTGTGGCGAACGCGCTTGCGATGGGGGCTGGTGCGGCTGTGGGTGGGGAATCGGGGGCGTTCTCGGGGTACAACGTCGATCGGTTCAATCGGCAGTTGCACGACAATGAAAAGAAAGCAATTGCCGAGAAGGCTGGGAAGGACAAGGCGGAGCAAGAGAAGCTGACGCGCGCAGCGTGCTATGCGGTGAAGTGTTGGGCAGAATACCCGGAAGGGAGCGCGGAGCGGAACAAGAACTTCGTGAGTGAAGTTGAGGTGGCCTCGCTGGGTCCGGAACTGGATTGGGTAAATCGGCAGAAGGAAGCGGGTTTGTTCGATTACACACCGATGCAGAAGGTTGGCGATGCGTTGAAGAACGATCCGGTTGGAGTTGCGAAGGATACTGCCAAGGTCGTTGTTGGTGGTGTGACGGTAAAGACGGGAGCGGGACTTTGTGCAAGCGGTCTGGGTTGTGCTCTCGGCGGTGGAGGAATGATCGTTTTTGGATTGGGTGATATGGCAGAAGGTGCGGATGGTCTTTACAACCGTTATAACGGTACTAGTTCTCCTGGTGTGAATCCTGTGCGGTATGGGTTTAATGAGGCATTGCCTGCTGGTTGGGGGAATGTTGTGTATGACGGGTTGAATTTGGTAGCTGCGATTGCGGCGTTGAAAGCGCCGGTCCCGCTAAAGATGGGTAATGCTGATGGTCTGAATCGTCCGGGATCGATGTTTGATGTGACCGTGCCACGTACGAATAACAATACCTTGATTCCATTCATTAACCAAGCGGCACCATACGGGGCGACGCAGGGCATTTTGCTGTTTGGTGTTGGTTCGAAGGGGGCAGCGGTCATCAATGATGTTCACCGCGCAGGAGTGCAGAAATGAACTGGCGACGACTCTATGCGGCAGCTCAAATATGGTTCATGGTTTGCTTGGTTTCTATTTTTAGTGCAGGATGCTATGCGGTCGTTGTGATTGGTATTTGTCGGAAGTTGATGGGGCTGAGTAATGGTGTCTCTGTATTTGCTATAGGCATTCCATTATTTATTGTTCTTCTGGTTTTACACATTCGATTTTTGCCGAAGCCGTTGCGTAAGGCCGGAATGTTGAGTGATGATCCATCGAAATTCGGTCCATGGTTCAAGTCTGAGAGGAAAAGCTAAAACGATAGTCCCGGCCTATACCGTGCTCCGTGTTTATGCAGACTTCGCGCCGTCGGCTGGAGTGTGGTCGACTAGTGGCTGGAATTTTCCACCCCCCCCCCCCCCCCCCCCCCCCCCCCCCCCCCCCCCCCCCCCCCCCCCCCTACAATCTCGCCCCTTATTCTCGATACAGACCGGTTCAACCGACTGCTGCATCCGGATGAAAAGAAGGCTATCCAGGATAAGGCAAACGGTGACCAGGCCGGCGTCGACGCGTGGAAGGAAGGCGGAGCGAACCGCGCGCTGATGCAAGGTGCGGGTGCGGCTTTGGTAACGGGGTTGGCGGGCGGCAATGCGGTAGGGGGCGCAGCCGGGGCGGCGATTGCGTCGATTGCTTCGGGCAAGCTGAACGAGTTGAGCAGTGCAATCGCAGGCAGCGATCCGACTGGCAACGCCAATATGAATCAAGCGCTGGGCAATATTGTGGCGAACGCGCTTGCGACGGGGGCTGGTGCGGCTGTGGGTGGGGAATCGGGGGCGTTCTCGGGATATTACGTTGATCGGTTTAATCGGCAACTTCACCCGGACGAGTACGCGAGAGCAAAGAAGGACGCGAAGATCGTAGCGGAGAAGCTTGGGATAAGCGTACACGAAGCCGAGGGGCGGATAGTTGCCGAAATCCTGCGAAATTCCGATCAACAGACGATGGAAGCTTCCGGCGGAAAGCACGATTGGGAAGTTCGCAGCATTATTGGTTGCCAAAACCTGAATTGCGATGGCTATAAGAATGATTCACAGTATACAAACCATGATTACAACAGCCAGTACATCAAGAGAAATCAGGATGGGTACAGCGCGGGACAGCAGCAGCTTGGAACAGGGCTGACGATGCGGAAATGCGCAATCAGAATCTCGTGTATGAGCGCACTGGAAAGATCGCAACTACGGCGACTGCTTGTCTAGTTTCTTGAGGTGCTGCATGCGAAGCAGCAGTGACTGGGCTTGGAATTACTGGTTTGATGAATTACGCGACCGGTAAGCCGCGTTACCGCGGCGGAGGCTATCGGTGGCTTCCTCGGGGGAGGGATCGGTGGAGTCTATGGTGCTAACTTGAGCGCATGGGTCGGAGAAACAAGCGGATGGGTTGAAAAAGCTGTGCTGGGGGTAACCAAAATTGCTCCTACGTACGCTGGAAAGCAGACTGGGATTCCGCTTGGAAATACTACTGGATTAGGTGGGTCAGTCGATCCGCTGGTTGATCCGGCAACGAATTCTTGGTGGGGATTCAATAATACTTTGAAAAATTTTGGAGTTAAGAAATAATGAACTTCGGAATAGGGGTTGTTTGTATTACTCTGGGTTCGTTGTTCGTGACATGGCTTATGTTTGGTACAGAAAAAGAAAAATCAAGAAGAGGTAGATTTTTGTATTGGTTTAAATCGACCATATTGCTATGGATGGCATTGGTTTTGTGGGTGTCGTACACAGAGCCGAATATTAGTCTTGCTGTTTCAGCGGGAGTAAGCCTGGCATTTTCGGCACTGGCGAATCTCTTGCGATCACAGTGGGTTTTTACGATTCCTTAAAAAAGTGAAGTTATTGCATAAATGGTGAGATGAACTACAGCACGCACGGCAGCACGTCGGGCAAGAAAGCGGGTGGCGTCGCGCCCATGCTTGAACAGAACGACAGCGGCAGCGATAGCGCGACGACGAAGAGCGGCGTAAGCGCGGGGACAGTCACGATTACGGATTCGGCAAGCCAGAAGCAGGATGTGGCGAGCTTGAACCGCGATACGACGAACACGAACGGGACGGTCGCTAAACTCCCCGACATGCAGAACCTGTTGAGCAACCAAGCGGACATGATGGCTGCGGCCGGTGCAGTCGGTGAGGCAGTGTCGCGCCGGATTGGGGACTACGCGGACAAGATGATGAAGGACGCTGCCGCGAACGGTGACCAAGCCGGCGTCGACGCGTGGAAGGAAGGCGGAGCGAACCGAGCGCTGATGCAAGGTGCGGGTGCGGCTTTGGTAACGGGGTTGGCGGGCGGCAATGCGGTAGGGGGCGCAGCCGTTGCAGCGATCGCATCGGGCAAGCTGAGCGAGCTGAGCGGCGCCCTCGCATCCGCACCGACTCCATTTGCGCCATTGTTCGCACAGATTGCGTTCGGTGCAACCGTTGTCGGCGTTGGTGCCGATGCTGTCGGACAAATTGTGAGCCCGAACGTCGGTCAATACGGAGTTGGTAGTTTACTAAACACGGTATCGAATGCGGCATCAGAAAAATATCCTCTCTTGGGCCCTGTTATCAACGGAGTATCCAATAGTGTGAATAACAGTGATATATCAAATAGGATCCAAGGAATTCTCAATTCTTATTGGCAGGGAGTTGTGAAGGATGCCGCAGGGAAGGCAGGAGGAAGCGGTGCGAAAAATTAAGCTGATCGAAGATGGCAATTTCCCTCGATGGATCAGATTCAGTTTGATCGCGATTGACATCGCGGCAATGTATGTCGCGGTGAAGTTCATTCCGCCGTCGATTCTCGGAGGATCGTGTTGTTGGCCGGCTTCGGGACGGCGCTGGTCGGCGGGTTCACAAGCCGTGCTGCGATGTTGAAGATCAAGCCATTCGACAACAGCTACAGGAAGGCGCGCGATAGCTATAAGACGAACGACGGCGAAGGCGAAAACAAATCGGTCGTCGCATCGATCGACAACTCGGGTACGCGCGCGACGGGCCGCCTTCAGGGCAATTTGTCTTTCGGTATCGACAATCCCCTAGGCCTAAACGATATCTTCAACATCGGCGTGAGCCAGGATCTCGAATTTGGAGACAAGCTGCTCGGCTCGCACAGCTGGAACGGCTTCTATTCGATCCTGTGGGGCTACTGGACCGCGACGCAGTCCGCGTACGCAAACACGTACTACCAGCAGATCGCTGGTGTGAACCAAACGTTCATCGCGAGCGGCAATTCGAAAACCGTCGATTTCAAGCTAAACCGCGTGTTGTCGCGCAGCCAGAATGACGTGTTTGGTGCGCAATTTCGATTGTCGCGTCGATTCGGGCAAAGCTTCATCGAGGATACCGAAATTCCCCAGCAGTGCCGCAACAACATGTTCGTCGAATTTGGCCTGACCGATCGCCACTACTTTGGTATTGCACAGTTCGACGGGACGCTCGCATATCGGCAAGGCATCGGCGCGTTAGGCGCGCGGGACGACAGCCTCGCAGCCGACGGTGGTTGCAGGCGCGGCTGCCAGCAGCCAGAGTTGTGGCGCGGGCGCAATGGGGGCGACGGCGAGCTTCGCGTTAGGCAGTCTGCTTGCGCCTTCAACGAACCTGTCTGCGTCGGAGCGCGAAGCGCGCGCCAATCTGGTGGCCAGCCTGATTGCGGGCATCGAGACAATGTCGGGGCAGAATGTAGCAACCGCGACCAGTGCTGGCAATATCGAGGTTGAGAACAATCAGGTCGCGCCGATGTCCCGGTTCGCGGCTGGCTCGCTCGATTCAAACTACCGGGGTACAAGGGCGAGACGGCAGGCAAGGGCGACGGCGTGATTGCCGATCCGGCGACAGAGCTTGATTCGGGTGCGAAGGCAGGAGGGCTGGTGACTCCGAATCCGGGGCCGCAGCAATTTGGGGAGCTAATCACATCGGCCACACCGGATTCGCTCAGGCAGATTGTACAGGCCGTTGTAAATTCGGTTGAAGGGGATTCTGGTGATAAGTCTGCTCGTGATTCGTTTGAGAAGTCACTTGTTACCCTTCCCCCGGGTGAGCGAGTTGCACAAGTGAAGCAGACTGCTCAAGCAGTCGCGGCGGATAATGGTTGGAAAAATAATTCTTAGCTTAGTCGTATTAATGGATGAGATGTATATCGATCGGATGATGGAGCTTTACATGCTGTTGACTCTCAATACGGTCGCTTTGAGATGGTGAATGGGAGAACGGGGCATATGGGTGAAATCAGCAGGCTTGAGCTTAAACCTACAAAGCCGGCGGATATGTCGGGGCGACTTGATCTGGAATTGAAATGATGAATTGGATAAGGTTAACTGAGAGCTCGGACTTCTTTTTAAAGCGAGGTGCGTTACTTCGTTTTGCCGCAGGAAAACCATTTGAAAGTCGCGTGGTGATGATGGTCTGTGAAGCGCCAGGTGAAACTGGAAGACTTGGCCTTATCACGGTTAGTGGTTATAAGGCTGGAATAAATTGTTATGTAGTATTCCCGGAGCAACCTAATTCGGATTGTATATCGAATCAATGGCTTATCGACAACTGGCAGCTTTGGGTCTGGCCCGGCGGCGATGTTAATGAGGTGGAGGTGCGTGATTCGCTGGATGAATCGGAGATCGCGTAAAGGGGGCGGTGAGCGAGGGCCGGAGCAATCAAATGCGATGCAGTGGAAGAAGATCATAAGCCGCGACGCTGTGAACGTGAGCAGCGGTTTGGCCGCATGCGCGGCGGAGGCCAGCGTTGCGCACGCGGCGAGCAGCAGTGCGGCAACGCGTGGAAACGGTTGGAGTGGCAAGGTGCGCGTCATGAGCGGTTATCGGCGTGAACGGAGGGAGTGCGCGGCCAATCGGTCAGCCGCGCGAGCTGTCGTCCTGAAAGCCGTCCTTGCCGACGAAGATCTCCTTCAGCGCGGCGCGCAGCGTGACCGGATCGTACTGGCCGGGTGCGAGATGGATGACGTAACGCGTTTGGCCGTCGAGACGCGCGGCGATGCCCGGTTCGATCTCGACGTCGATCGTATCGTCCGTCAGTCGCACCGACAGATCCTTGACGCGCCAGTTGATCTGGTCGCGCACCATCACTTCGATCAGCGCGTCGTCCGGAAAGCGCGACAGCGCGAAGCAATAATCCTGCTCCGCATCGTGACAGTAGATGTTGGCGAAGCTTTCGTCGTCGTCGAGGTCGGACGTCGCCGCGCCGACGGTAGCGTGAAGTTCCATGAACGTAGGTTCCTGCGTATGGGTTATCTGGGGTTACCGGGGCAATCGGGTTGCATTTCGATCGCCACTTCGAGCGTCGCGCCGGTATCGCACGTCGCATCGACATCGCGCGCTTTCAGCCACAGCCCGAATTCGCGCATCACGTCGACCACGGGCCGCAGCCGGTCACCGTCCGCGGTCAGATCGTACTCGACACGCACCGGCACTTCCGGATAGACGGTCCGTCGCACGAGCCCTGCATCCTCCAGTGCGCGCAGGTCGAGCGTCAGCATGCGTTGCGAGATGCCCGGCATGTCGCGGCGCAGGTCGCTGAAACGCCTCGGCCCGTCGAGCAGATACGACACCAGCAACAGCCGCCAGCGGCCGCCGAGCAGGCGCATCGCTTCTTCAACGGAACATCCTGTCGCACTCGTTTTCATCGTGCTGAACCCTGGTCGGTAAATTTTTTGTGACTACGGCACAAACGACTGCCGTCTTCTCAGCGCTGCGCCGATGCGAGATATTAGCGCCCGCGTCGCGGCGAATCGATACATGGACAACCCACGAAGGAAACGCATGAAGCTCTATCACGCTCCCGGCAGCTGTTCGCAGGCGATCTGCATCGTGCTGCGCGAAGGCAATATCGACGCGGAGATCGTCAAGGTCGACGCACGCAAGCATGTCGTCGAAGACGGCCGCAACTACTACGACGTGACCGACCTCGGCTACGTGCCGCTGCTCGAACTCGCCGATGGCACGATACTGCGCGAAGGCCCGGTGATCTCGCAGTATCTCGCGGACCAGCGCCCGGAAGCCGCGCTCGCACCGGCTTACGGCACGCTCGCGCGCTACCGGCTGATGGAATGGCTCAACTTCCTCGGCACCGAGATCCACAAGGGGTTCATTCCGCTGCTGTATGCGGTGCAGGCCGGGAAGTACGTGGAGCCCGTCCGGCAGAAGCTCGACAGCCGCTTCGCATGGATCGACCGCCAGCTCGAAGGCCGGACGTTCCTGACGGGCGATACGTTCACGGTCGCCGATGCCTATCTGTTCGCGCTCACCGGCTGGGGCAAGGCCGACTGGATGCGCTCGGTGTACCACGCGGATATCGACCTGAGCCGGCACGCGCATCTGCGCGCGTGGTACGAGCGCGTGCGCGCGCGGCCGGCCGTGCAGGCCGTGCTGGCGGCGGACAACCTGCTGAAGTAATGCGCGGCGGCGGCGCGTCATTCCGCCGTATCGACGCGCCGCCACGCAGCAATCGGCCGCGCTATAATCGCGGCCATGAAATGGCTTCGGACCTTCATCCTGCTGCTGCTCTGCGCGGTGCTGCCCATCAGTGGGCTGGCAGCCAGCGGCCTGACCGGTGAATGTCCGATGCAGCACACGATGTCGATGGATTCGGACACCGGCATGAACATGGCCATGTCCGCCGACATGAGCGACTGCGATTCGATGCAGCCGTCATCCGCCGATCACGCGAAGGCCAAAGCCAAGGCCAAGGGCATGGCCTGCAAGGTGACGGCCCAATGCCAGTTCGGCAGTCTCTATCACCCGGCCGCGCGCACCGACGTCAGCCGTCCCGCTGCATTCGCCAGCACGATCGTCTTCCACTACACGCAGTCCGTCCCGGTCCGCGACCCGAGCGGGTTGTGGCGCCCTCCACGCATCAGCTGATCCCGATCTGACCGGTTCACCGCCCACGCGGTGAGGTTCGTCCTGTGCGCAGGACGTGGAATCCCTTTGGGTTCCGACTTGGGGTTACACCATGTCATTCGATTTCAGCACGCCGCGTACGCGGCGTGCGCGCCGGCGCGCGCCTATGCTTTGGGCGGCGCTGCTGGTGGCGGGCGCGGTTCACGCGCAGCAGCCACCCTTTACGCTGGACGCCGCGCTGCAGTCCGCCACCGATCATTCCGCTTCGATGCAGGCCGCGCAGGCTTCCGTGCTCGCGCGTTCCGAAGCGGCCGTCCGGGCCGGCCAATTGCCGGACCCGATGCTCAAGGCCGGCATCGACAACCTGCCGGTCAACGGCGGTCAGCGCTTCACCGTCGGCCAGGACTTCATGACGATGCGCCGTATCGGCATCGAGCAGGAGTGGGTGTCCGGCGACAAGCGGCGGCTACGTACGGCGCTCGCCAACGAGCAGGTCGGCCGCGAGCACGCGGGCTATCTCGCGCAACTCGCCGCCGTGCGCCAGCAGACCGCGACGGCGTGGCTCGATGCCGTCTACGCGAAGCAGGCGCTCGCGCTCCAGCAGGCGTTGCTCGGTCACATGAACCACGAACTCGAGGCGACGCAGGCGTCGTATCGCGGCGCGAAGGCGAGCGCGGGCGACGTCGTGCAGGCGCGCGCGATGCTCGCGCAAACGCAGGATCAGGTGCTCAAGGCGCAGCAGGCGTATCGCACCGCGCTCATCGCGCTGGCCCGCTGGACGGCCGTTCCGGTGGCCGACGTGACGGGAGCGCCGCCCGCGCCGGAATCCTTCGTGTCGTCGCTGCCGCCGGACGAACTGCGCCTGTCGCAGCCCGCGCTGGTCGCCGCGGCGGACGACATCGCAGTGGCCGAGGCCGACACGGCGGTCGCGAACAGCGAGCGCAGCCCGAACTGGACGTGGGAGATCGCGTACCAGCAGCGCGGCGGCGCGTATTCGAACATGGTGTCGGTCGGCGTCTCGATCCCGCTGCCGCTCAATCGCAAGAACCGCCAGAATCGCGACGTCGCCGAGAAGGCCGCGCTCGAGACGAAGGCGCGCCTGATGTACGAGGACACGCTACGTCAGGTGCAGGCCGATATCCGTACGCAATCCGAAACGCTGGCAAGCGGCCGCGAACGCATCGCGAACCTGAGCACCGCGCTGCTGCCTGCCGCCGATCAGCGCGTGCAACTCGCGACGGCCGCGTACCGGGCCGGCACCGGGGCGCTCGCCGACACGTTCGCCGCGCGGCGCGCGCAACTCGATGCGCAGTTGCGGGTGCTGGATCTCAGGCGCGACGTGTCGCAGACCTGGGCGCAGCTCGAATATCAGGTTGTACCGTCGGCGATGGCCGCCGCGCAGTGAAGGAGATCACCATGACCAAGCAATCACTGGCGCGCGCGGCGCTGATGGCGTTCGCCGGCGCGGCGCTCGCCGGCGCCGGCTATGTCGCGGGCGTCCGCCATGCGGCGGGCGGCGCGGCGACGAGCGCGCACGATCCGCAAGCAGCACGCAAGGTGCTGTACTGGCACGACCCGATGGTACCGAACCAGCACTTCGATAAACCGGGCAAATCGCCGTTCATGGACATGCAGTTGCAGCCCGTCTATGCGGACGAAGGCGGCAATGCCTCGGGCATCCGGATCGATCCGGGCCTGCAGCAGAACCTCGGCATTCGTTATGCGGCCGTCCGCCGGCAGCAGACGGCGGCAGGCTTCGACGCGGTGGGCACCACGCAGTTCGACGAATCGCGCGCGGACGTCGTGCAGTCGCGCGTCACGGGCTATATCGACCGTCTGTACGCGCGGGCGCCGATGCAGCACATCGCGAAGGGCGCACCGGTCGCGTCGCTGTTCGTGCCCGACTGGCTCGCGCCGCAGGAAGAGTATCTCGCGCTGAGGCGCGGTGGAATGGACGGCAGCCTGCTCGATGCGGCACGCGCACGGATGCGGGCGCTGTCGATTCCGGACGGCATGATCGCGGCGCTCGATCGCACGGGCCGCGCGCAGACGCATGTCGTGCTCGCCGCGCCGGAAACGGGCGTCGTGAGCGAGCTGAACGTGCGCGACGGCGCGATGGTCGCACCCGGTCAGACGCTCGCGAAGATCGCCGGGCTGTCGACGCTGTGGCTGATCGTCGAGGTGCCGGAAGCGCTTGCGCTGAACGTACAGCCGGGGATGTCGGTCGACGCGACGTTCGCGGGCGATCCGGCGCGGCATTTCAGCGGACGGATTCGCGAGGTGCTGCCCGGCATCAGCACCGGCAGCCGTACGCTGCAGGCGCGCGTGGAGATCGACAACGCAGCGCTGAAGCTCACGCCCGGCATGCTGATGCGCGTGCGCGTCGCCGCGAAGGACGCGGTGTCGCGCCTGCTCGTGCCGTCCGAGGCCGTGATCGCGACCGGCAAGCGCACGATCGTCATCGTGAAGGACGGCGACGGCCGGCTTCAACCGGTATCGGTCACGGTCGGCAACGACGTCGGCGGCGATACGGAAGTGCTCGACGGGTTGCACGAAGGCGACACGGTCGTCGCGTCGGGGCAGTTCCTGATCGATTCGGAAGCCAGCCTGAAAAGCGTGCTGCCGCGGCTGGAACGCGCGGCGGGAGCAAGCGCGGCAGCATCCGCCACGGCGGCCGCCGCGCCGGTCTATGAAACCACCGGCAAGGTCGAGAAGGTTACGGCCGACGACATCACGTTCTCGCATCAACCGGTGCCGGCGCTCGGCTGGGGTGCGATGACGATGGCGTTCGGCAAGCCCACGGCCCGGGCATTCCCGGACGTGAAGCCGGGCCAGACCGTGCGTTTCGCGTTCATGCAGACCGACGACGGCTACCGGCTGACGAAGGTCGAGCCGCAGGGGGGCGAACGATGATCGCGCGCATCATTCTCTGGTCGGTCCGGAACCGCTTCCTCGTGCTGCTGGCCACCGTGCTGATCGCGGCATGGGGCGTTCATTCGCTGCGCCAGACGCCGCTCGACGCATTGCCCGACCTGTCGGACACGCAGGTGATCGTGAAGGCGTCTTATCCGGGCAAGGCGCCTCAGGTCGTTGAGGATCAGGTCACCTATCCGTTGACGACGACGCTGCTCGGCGTACCGGGCGCGAAAACCGTGCGCGCGTACTCGTCGTTCGGCGACGCGTTCGTCTACGTGCTGTTCGACGACCACACCGATCCATACTGGGCGCGCTCGCGCGTGCTCGAGTACCTGAGCCAGGTGCAGAGCCGGCTGCCGGCCGGCGCGACCGTGTCGCTCGGGCCCGATGCGACCGGCGTCGGCTGGGTGTACGAGTACGCGCTCGTCGATCGCACCGGCCATCACGATCTCGGGCAACTGCGCGCGCTCAACGACTGGTTCCTGAAGTTCGAGCTGAAGGCGGTGCCGGACGTCTCGGAAGTCGCGAGCATCGGCGGCATGGTGCGCCAGTACCAGGTCGTGCTCGATCCCGACAAGCTGCGCGCCTACGGCATCACGCAGGCCGCGGTTGCGGATGCGCTGCGTCAGGCCAACCAGGAATCCGGCGGCTCGGTCGTCGAGCTGGCCGAGTCGGAGTACATGGTGCGTTCGTCCGGCTACCTGCGCACGCTCGATGACTTCCGCCATGTCGTGCTGCGCACCGACGACGCGGGTACGCCCGTGCTGCTCGGCGACGTCGCGCGCATCCAGGTCGGCCCGGCGATGCGACGCGGGATCGCCGAATTGAACGGGCAGGGCGAGGTGGCGGGCGGCGTCGTCGTGATGCGCTCGGGCAAGAACGCACTGACGACGATCGATGCGGTGAAGGCGAAGCTCGCCGGCCTGAAGCGTTCGCTGCCGCCCGGCGTCGAGATCGTCACGACCTACGATCGTTCGCAACTGATCGAGCGCGCGGTCGGCAACCTGAAGGACAAGCTGATCGAGGAATTCGTCATCGTCGGGATCGTCTGCGCGGTGTTCCTGTTCCATCTGCGCAGCGCGTTCGTCGCGATCCTGTCGCTGCCGCTCGGCGTGCTGGCCGCGTTCATCGTGATGCGCTACCAGGGCGTGAACGCGAACCTGATGTCGCTCGGGGGGATCGCGATCGCGATCGGCGCGATGATCGACGCGGCGATCGTGATGATCGAGAACGCGCACAAGCATCTGGAAGCGTACGACCACGCGCATCCGGGCGAACCGCTCACGGTCGCGCGCCGCTGGGAGCTCGTTGCGGCGTCGGCGGCGGAAGTCGGGCCCGCGCTGTTCTTCTCGCTGCTGATCATCACGCTGTCGTTCATTCCGGTGTTTTCGCTGGAAGGGCAGGAGGGCAAGCTGTTCGCGCCGCTGGCGTTCACGAAAACCTACACGATCGCCGCGGCCGCCGGGTTGTCGGTCACGCTGGTGCCGGTGCTGATGGGCTATCTCGTGCGCGGCCGCATTCCGCACGAGCACGCGAACCCGATCAACCGCGTGCTGATCCGCCTGTACCGACCGCTGCTCGAGGCGACGCTGCGGCGCCCGTGGTTCGCGATCGGCGTCGCGGTCGTCGCGCTCGTGCTGACGGCCGTGCCGTTGTCGCGGCTCGGCGGCGAATTCATGCCGCCGCTCGACGAAGGCGACCTGCTGTACATGCCGACCGCGCTGCCGGGCATTTCGGCGGACAAGGCGAGCGAGCTGCTGCAGCAGACCGACCGGCTGATCAAGACCGTGCCCGAGGTCGACACGGTGTTCGGCAAATCGGGTCGCGCCGATACCGCGACCGATCCCGCACCGCTCGAGATGTTCGAGACGACGATTCGCTTCAAGCCGCGCAGCGCGTGGCGGCCCGGCATGACGCCGGAGAAGCTCGTCGACGAACTCGACCGGACGGTGAAGGTGCCGGGCCTGTCGAACGTGTGGGTGCCGCCGATCCGCAACCGGCTCGACATGCTGTCCACCGGGATCAAGACGCCGGTCGGCGTGAAGATTTCCGGGCCTGACCTGGCCGGCATCGACGCGATCGCGAAGCAGGTCGAGGCCGCGGTGAAGCCCGTGCCGGGTGTCACCTCCGCGCTCGCTGAGCGGCTGAACGGCGGCCGCTACATCGACGTCGACATCGACCGGCTCGCCGCCGCGCGCTACGGGCTGTCGGTGGCCGATATCCAGTCGGTCGTGTCGTCGGCGGTCGGCGGCGACGATGTCGGTGAAGTGATCGCGGGGCGCGAGCGCTTTCCGATCAACATCCGCTATCCGCGCGAGATCCGCGATTCGCTCGAGAACCTGCGGCAACTGCCGGTCGTCACCGCGCGCGGCGCGCAGATCCGCCTCGGCGACGTCGCGCGCATCGACATCGCCGACGGGCCGCCGATGATTCGCAGCGAGAACGCGCGGCTGTCCGGCTATGTGTACGTCGATCTTCGCGGCGTCGACCTGAGCACGGCGGTCCGTGCAATGCAGCAGGCCGTCGCGCAACAGGTCGCGTTGCCGCCCGGCTATTCGATCGCGTGGTCGGGGCAGTTCGAGTATCTCGAACGCGCGGCGGCGACGTTGCGCACCGTCGTGCCCGTCACGCTCGTCGTGATCTTCGTACTGCTGTTCCTCACGTTCGACTCGGCGGCCGATGCGCTGCTGCTGATGTCGACGGTGCCGTTCGCGCTGGTCGGCGGCTTCTGGCTCGTGTGGGCGCTCGGTCACGCGGTGTCGGTCGCGACGTCGGTCGGCTTCATCGCGCTCGCGGGCGTGGCCGCCGAGTTCGGCGTCGTGATGCTGCTGTACCTGAAGGGCGCGCTGCAGCGCCGGCTCGATGCCGGCGAACCGCTGACCGATGCGGTGCTGCTCGACGCGATCCGCGAAGGCGCGGTGCTGCGCGTGCGGCCGAAGGCGATGACGGTCGCCGTCGTGCTCGCCGGGCTCGTGCCGATCATGGTCGGTCACGGCGCCGGTTCCGAAGTCATGCAGCGTATCGCTGCGCCGATGGTCGGCGGCATGGTCACGGCGCCGCTGCTGTCGATGTTCGTCATTCCCGCCGCGTGGCTCCTGCTTCAGCGCCGTCGTGCGCGAAGCGCGGGCCGGGCGCGGCATTCCGATGCAGTTCTTTCCGGCACGAACGTGCCAACCATCCCAACCGGAGAATCACGATGAAGATGAATCAATTGATCGCCACCGCAACCGCCGTCGTCGCGCTCGGCGTTGCCGCCGTACCGGCGTTTGCCGCCGGCGAGATGTCGGGCATGGACATGTCCGGCATGAAGATGTCGTCGGACGGTGCGGCCGATTCGAATGCCGCGCTGACCGATGCCGAAGTGAAGAAGGTCGACGCCGCGAGCGGCAAGATCACGCTGAAGCACGGCGCCCTCGACAACGTCGGGATGCCGGCGATGACGATGGCGTTCAAGGCGAAGGACGCCGCGATGCTCGCGCACGCGCATGCGGGCGACAAGGTGAAGGTGCGGATCGAGAAGGTCGACGGCACGCTGACGATCGTCAAGCTCGTCAAGGGTTCCTGATCGTCCGGGGCGGGCGCAACCGTCGCCCGCATCCTGCACAGTGAAGCGCGCCGTGCCGACGTGTCCGTCGGCCGGCGCGCCCGGTCATGGCGTCAGTACGTCAGCGCGCCAGCGTCAGGACCAGATACCCGGCATAACCCGCGCCGTTCGCGAGCAACGCCCAGATCGCGAGCCCGCGCGTACGCGCGTTGAAGCGCAGCCAGGCGGCCGCCGCGAGCGTGATGATCACGCCGGTCAGCACTTCGGGGCGTGGCTCCCACGGCGTCAGCATGATGCCGATCGCCGGCAGCAGCGTACCCTGGAACACCATCGCGCCGGTGATGTTGCCGAACGCGAGCGTGTCCTTCTTGCGGCGGATCCACAGCACGCTGTTGACCTTCTCCGGTAGTTCGGTCGCGATCGGCACGATGATCAGCGACAGCAGCAGCGCCGAGATGCCGAGTACCTGCGACACGCCTTCCACGCCGTGAATGAAGCCTTTCGCTCCACCGATCAGCAGCGCAAGGCCGATCAGCAACTGCAGCGCGATCGTCGCAAGATTGGTCGGCAGGCCCACGCGCGACAGGAACATCGTGTGCGGCGCCTCGGTGCCGTGCCCGGCATCGACCAGCCGGGTCGACGCGCGGAACGTCATCACGACGTACATCACGTAGATGCCGACCAGCATCGCGGCGAGCAGTGCGCGCACGGCCCAGTTGTGATGCGGGACGAACATCGCCGCGGTCGCCAGCGAGAACGCGGCGAGGAAGTAGTTCATGTCGCGCACGAAGCCCGTGCGTTCCGGTGCGATCGTGCCGCGCAGCCCGCGCGAGCGGATCACGGCGAGTGTCATCAGGAACGTGGTGAGCGTCGCGAGCATCAGCGGTGCGCCGAGAATCGCGCCGACGCCGATTTCCTCGTTCACGGCCTGGTTCGCCGTGCCGCCGGCCAGGGCGAGCAGCGGCACCATCGTTTCGGGCAGCGCCGTGCCGACGGCCGCGAACAGCGAACCGGTCACGCCTTCGGAAATCTTCAGGCGTTCGCCGAGATGTTCGAGCGCATTGGTGAAGACCTCGGCCGCGATGAGGATGACGATCAGCATGAACGCCAGTTCGAGGAGCATGAAGGTCATGCGGCACCTCCGCTGGCACGTGGAGGGCGGGCGGGGGAGTGCGGGGACAAGACGGCGGGGAACATGGGGACTCCGTGGTCGGACGCTGACGAACCATGGCGCATCCGCCGACGTCCGACCAGGAACGACGCGATGCGCCCATGGTCTCGCCAGGCCGATCAGGCTGAACGCGCCACGGCCACAGGCCGAGTGTGTTGACGCGTTCGCTTTCCGGGGACGGAAAGCAGGCTACTCCCCAAAGACGAAGGGCAGTCTAGCCGAGCGGATTTCTTTCGACAAGCCTTCATCTCAAAAAAATATACCCCTCTCCCCTATAGGGGAAGCCTTCCGGATATATACTCCCCTTCCCTATTCAGGAGCCCGTCATCGATGAGCCATACCGTTCGTGAAAAACAGAAGTTGCTGAACCGCGTGCGTCGAATCAAGGGCCAGGTCGAGGCCATCGAGCGCGCGCTCGGGGACGAGCGCGGCTGCAACGAGGTCCTGCAATTGATCACGAGTTGCCGCGGCGCGATGAACGGGTTGCTGGCCGTCGTGCTGGAAGACCACATTCGCGAGCATCTGGTCGATGCGCACGAACCTGACGCACACGAAGGCAGCGCGACCGAGCAGCTGATCGACGTGGTGCATAGCTATTTCAAGTAATCAGGGCAGAGCATGAATTCTTTCCGGGATGACGCGTTCGGCGCGGGGCATGACCATATCTTCCTCGGCGATGCGCACGAGCAGAACGAACGGAAGACGTGGATGGTCATCGGCCTGTGCTCGGCGATGATGGTGGCCGAGATCGTCGGCGGCACGCTGTTCGGATCACTCGCGCTCGTAGCCGACGGGTTGCACATGTCGACGCACGCAGGCGCGATGCTGATCGCCGCGCTGGCCTATACCTATGCGCGCAAGCATGCGGACGATCCGCGCTTCGTGTTCGGCACCGGCAAGCTGGGCGACCTGGCCGGCTTCACGAGCGCGATCGTGCTGGCGATGATCGCGATCCTGATCGGCTACGAGGCGATTGCGCGTCTGCTGGCGCCCGTTCCCATTCATTTCGGCGAAGCGATTCCGATTGCCGTGCTGGGGCTCGCGGTGAACCTCGCCAGCGTGTGGCTGCTGAGCGGCGGCCATCACCATGGGCATGGCCATGGGCACGGTCATCATCATGGGCACGACCACGGTCACGACCACGATCATGATCACGACGATGATGACCATCACGCGCATCACGATCACGGTTCGCAAACGGCAGCCCATCGCGACCACAACATCCGGTCGGCCTACGTTCACGTGATCGCCGACGCGGCCGTGTCGGTGCTGGCCATCGTCGGCCTGCTGCTCGCCCGCGCTTTCGGCTGGGTCTGGATGGATCCCGTCGCGGGCATTATCGGCGCACTCGTGATCGCGAACTGGTCGTACGGGCTGATGCGCGATACGGGCGGCATCCTGCTCGACGTCAACGTCGATCGCAAGCTGGCGGCGCGCGTACGTCATGCGATCGAGGCGCTTGGCGACAAGGTCAACGATCTTCACGTGTGGCGTGTCGGCCCGGGCCACATGAGCGCGATCGTGTCGGTCGAGACCGTCGATACGGTGCGCGACGCGCGTTTCTACCATGCGCTGATCGAGGGTTTCGACGGCGTGTCGCACGTGACCGTCGAAGTGATGACGCCTGCGAAGGCGGCCTGACCGTGGCCGTGAAATCACCCTGTATCGAACTGTGCGCGTTTGACGGCCGGACGGGCTTTTGTGTCGGCTGCCTGCGCACGCGCGACGAGGCGCGTGACTGGAGGAAGATGACCGACCATCGCCGGCACCAGATACTGAACGACCGCAATCGTCGCCAGGCGAAAATCCGGCGCGAGCCGGGGGAGTGAAGGTGTTCGGCCGCAGGGGCCGTCGTGCGGTGTTTGGCGTCGCACCGGCCGTCATGTCGATGCGACCCGCGCGGCAAGCAGCTTACCCTTCTGCGCCGCGCGGAAAATAAAGCGCGAACGTCGTGCGCCCGTCGCGGCTCGCGACCTCGACCTTGCCGCGATGCAGCTCCATGATCGACTTCACGATCGCGAGCCCGAGGCCCGCATTGCGCGCCGCACCGTGCCGCGACGAATCGATGCGGTAGAAGCGCTCGAAGATCCGTTCGACTTGCTCGCGCGGAATCGCGGCGCCGCGATTCGTGACCTCGACGACCGCGTAATTCCCTTGTGCCGAAACGGCCAGCTCGATCGTCGACGCGGCTTCCGCGTGTTCGAGCGCATTCGACGCGAGGTTGCTCACCGCGCGCCGGAACAGCGTCGCGTCGGCCACGACCGGCGCTTCGCCGCGCACGTCGATGCGCACGCCGGCTTCGTCGGCGAGCGCCTGGAAATACGACGCGAGCCGGCGCAGCTCGCTGCCCGCGTCGAGTTCGGCGGTTTTCAGGTGCTGACGCGCATTGTCGGTGCGCGCGAGAAACAGCATGTTCTCGATCATCCGCTGCAGCCGTTCGCATTCCTCGATGTTCGAATCGATCAGCGCCTCGTATTCCTCGGTCGTGCGCGCACGCGACAGCGTGACCTGCGACGAGCTGATCACGTTCGCGAGCGGCGTGCGCATGTCGTGCGCGAGATCGGACGAGAACTGCGACAGCCGCACGAACGCGCGTTCGAGGCGGTCGAGCATCCGGTTGACCGACGTCGCGAGCTCGCGCAGCTCGACGGGGCCGCCGCGCGCATCGAGACGCGCGTTCAGGTTGTGCGCCTCGATGCGCGACGTCTGCCGGCCGAGGCTCTCGACCGGGCGCAGGCCTCGCGATGCGACCGCGTAGCCGAGCGCGCCGACCAGCAGCGCGCCGACGGCCGCCGCGAGCCAGATGTCGACGCGATAGCTTTCGAGCAGCGACTGGCGATCGGTCGCCGTGCGCGCGAGCGCGACCTGGATCGCTTCGCCGGATGGCAGCGTTGTGCGTGCATACACGCAGCGCGACGTGCCGATGCCCGGCGGAGAGCAGGTGAACGGGCTGCTGCTTCGGCCTGCGTTGCCTGCCGGATGCGGTGCGGTGATGACCGATACGAGCGTGTTGCCGGCCTCGTCGGAATGTTCGACCAGTGGCCGGTTCTGCGCGTCGTAGATGCCGAGATAGACACCCGGATGCGACAGCAGCACTTCATGAAACACGGCCGGATCGGCGCGCAGCGCGGCCGTCGATCCGCTGGCGTGCGCCAGCTGCAGGAACTGGTTGAGCTTGCCGGAGATCTCGATGTCGTCGCGCCGCGTGAGTTCGGCGGACAGCGAGCGGTACAGGTACGCGCCGGTCAGCGCGAACACGAGCGCGGCGACCACCGCGAACGCGACGGTCAGGCGCCGCAGCAGCGAATACGAAGCCGGGCTCGCGGTCACGAACGATCCTCGAGCACGTAGCCCATCCCGCGGATCGTGTGGATCAGCTTCTTCTCATAGGCGTTGTCGATCTTCGCGCGCAGGCGCTTGATCGCCGCATCGACGACGTTCGTGTCGCTGTCGAAATTCATGTCCCAGATCTGCGACGTGATGAAGGTGCGCGTCAGCACTTCGCCTTCGCGTTCGGCGAGCAGTTGCAGCAGCGCGAATTCCTGCGCGGTCAGGTCGATGCGGGTGTCGGCGCGCCGCACGCGGCGCTTGAGCAGGTCGATCTCGAGATCGGCGACGTGCAGGATGTCGCGCACGTTGCGCGGCGCGCGCCGCAGCAGCGAGCGGATGCGCGCGAGGAATTCGGCATACGCGAACGGCTTGAGCAGGTAATCGTCGGCGCCGAGTTCGAGGCCGGTCACCTTGTCCTCGATCGCCTCGCGGGCCGTGAGCAGCAGCACGGGTGTCTGCTTCTGCGCGCGCAGCCGCCTGAGCACCTCGAAGCCGTCCAGCTCCGGCAGCATCACGTCGAGCACGACGAGATCGAAATCCTCGTGCAGCGCGAGGAACAGCCCGTCCTTGCCGGTTTCCGCGATGTCGACCGTGTAGCTCGCCTCCATCAGCCCCTTTCGGAGGTACGACGCCATCTTGGGTTCATCTTCGACTATCAGTATCCGCATGGTGAGGCAGGCTGTCCGTGATTCCAGCCGGTCAGTGTAACGCCTGAGCTTAAGGCGCCGCGCGTGCGCGAAGGATGACTGCCGGATGACGGGATTGTCATGAAGCGTCCGTGTGCCGCATCTCCGCCTTTCATGAAAATCCGGTCATCTTTCGGCCATGTCGTCGTCACCGCGGCGGCGATAAGCTGCAGCCGTCTTGTCCCCCGGCACGCACCTTCATGGCGCCGCGCCGGCCCAACCGATCGTTGCCTGCCTGATTCCGCATCCATGTCGTACTGGCGCAAATTCCTCCTCGTCGTGCTGCTGGCGCTGAGCCTGCCGATCCAGTCGTTCGCGACTGTTTCGATGCAGTGCGAACGCGTTGCCGTCGCGCCGATGGAAGCGCCGTCGCACGCGATGCCGGCCGCGCAGGCGGGCCATCACGATCACGACGACCACGCACGGCATGCGTCGTCGTGTTCGGCGTGTGTGTCGTGCTGCTTCGGCACGGGCATGTCGGGTGCCGGAGCCGTGCCGGCCGTCGCGAGCGTCAGCGCCGCGATCGCCGCGCCGCCGCTTTCGGCCGTCGTCGTGTCGTTCCTGACCGGCGGCATCGACCGGCCGCCCCGCCGGATCTTCGTCTAGTCCCTGCCCGTGGCCGACAGGCCGCGACCTGCAATCCACGCTGGCGGCCGCACGCGGTCCGCCGGACGATTCACGACGAGACATTTTCATGCGACTGATCACTGCGGCGCTGTTGAGCGCGGCGGCCCTCGTGCCGTCGCTCGCGCCTGCGCAAACCCCATTACCCGATCCGGCGGACGCCGCCGCGTCGGTGCCGGACGTCACCGTGACGTCCGCATTCGACGGCTACCGGCCGTATCGCGACGACGCCGGCCCGGGCTGGAAACAACTGAACCGCGACGTGATGGAGCGGCCCGCGAAGCCCGGCCATGCGGCGCCCAATGGCGGTGCGCATTCGACGCACGGAGGGCCCGCGCAATGACGAACCTGGCGATATCGCCGAGGATCGGCGCGGCGGCGGTCGCGCTGGCGTTCCTCGCGGGCTGTACGACGTTTTCGAAGGACGGCGGGTTCGACGCCGTGTCGTCCGCCGCATCGGAACGGATTGGCAAAGACGCGGTGATCGTCAAGACCGATGCCGACCGCGAAGCCGTCGACACGCGCACGAAGGAACTGCTTGCGAAACCGCTGTCGATGGACGACGCGGTGCAGGTCGCGCTGCTGAACAACCGCGGCCTGCAGGCGTCGTACGCCGAACTCGGGCTGTCGGAGGCCGATCTCGTCCAGGCCGGCCGGCTGCCGAACCCGCGCTTCGCATTCAGCCGCACCCGTGCCGGCGACGGCGAGCTGACACTCGGCCGCACGTTCTCGGCGAACGTGTTCGCGTTGCTGACGATGCCGCTCGCGACGAACATCGAACGCCGTCGCTTCGAGCAGACCAAGCTCGAAACGGCCGACGCGATGCTGAAGGTGGCGGCCGACGCACGCCGCGCCTACGTGGAAGCCGTCGCCGCCGAGCAGGCCGCGAACTATGCGCAACAGGTGCGCGACGCCGCGAGCGCGGCGGCCGAACTTGCGCAGCGCATGCGGCAGGCCGGCAACTTCAGCCGCCTCGACTACGCGCGCGAACAGGCGTTTCATGCCGACGCGGTCGCGCAGCACGCGAAGGCGCGCCAGCAGGCCGTGGCAGCACGCGAGAAACTCACGCGCGCGATGGGGCTGTGGGGCGAGCGCACGCAATACGCGCTGCCCGAGCGCTTGCCCGACTTGCCGAAAGCGCGGCCGAACCTGCCCGATCTCGAACGCTTCGCGATGAGCAACCGCTTCGACATCCAGGCCGCGAAGCTGCAGACGCAGGGCGTCGCGTCGTCGCTCGGCCTCAGCAAGGCGACACGCTTCGTCAACGCGGTCGATCTCGGCTACGTGAACAACTACGAAACCGGCAAGGGCCACGAGCACGGCTACGAGATCAGCATCGAGATTCCGCTGTTCGACTGGGGCGGCGCGAAGGTCGCGCGCGCCGAGGCCATCTACATGCAGTCGGCGAACCGGCTCGCGAAGACGGCGATCGACGCACGCTCCGAAGTGCGCGAATCGTACGCGGCATACGTGACGAGTTACGACGTCGCGACGCACTACCGCGATGAAGTCGTGCCGCTGCGCAAGACGATCTCGGACGAGTTGCTGCTGCGCTACAACGGGATGCTCGCGAGCGTGTTCGAACTGCTGAGCGATGCGCGCGAACAGGTCGGTGCAGTGAACGGCTACATCGACGCGCTGAAGGACTACTGGCTCGCCGAGACCGATCTGCAGATGGCCGTCGGAGGCCGGTTGCCGTCGTCGGGTGCTGCGCCGCGCGCGACGCATTCCGCCGAACCGGCACCCGAATCCACTCCCAACGCCGATGCTGCCCCGCAGCCGGCTTCCACCCCCGCGGCGCAACCGGCGCCCGCGACGCAAACGCATCCGGAAGGTCATTGACATGGTGTCCCGTCGACAATTTCTCAGCGGCTCGGGCGCCGCGCTGCTCGGTGCGGCGATGGTCAGCAAGGCCGGCGCCGCCTCGCTGCCCGAAGCGCCCACGATGGCGAAAACCGGCACGCAGCCACCGCTCATGCCGCCGAACGGTCGCCCGTACACGCCTGTCGCGACGCTGAACGGCTGGTCGCTGCCGTGGCGGATGAAGAACGGCTGGAAGGAATTCCACCTGACGGCCGAGCCCGTCGTGCGCGAGATGGCGCCCGGCATGAACGCGAACCTGTGGGGCTACAACGGCCAGTCGCCGGGCCCGACGATCGAGGCCGTCGAAGGCGACAAGGTCCGCATCTTCGTGACCAACCGGCTGCCCGAACACACGACGATCCACTGGCACGGGCTGCGGCTGCCGAACGGGATGGACGGCGTCGGCGGCCTCACGCAGCCGCACATCCCGCCCGGCAAGACCTTCGTCTACGAGTTCCAGCTCGAATCGCACGGCACGTTCATGTATCACCCGCACGCCGACGAGATGGTGCAGATGGCGATGGGCATGATGGGCATGTTCATCGTGCACCCGAAGGATCGCGGCACGATGCCGGTCGACCGCGATTTCGTGTTCCTGCTCGCCGCGTACGACATCGACCCGGGCAGCTACACGCCGCGCGTGAACGAGATGACCGACTTCAACATGTGGACGTTCAATTCCCGCGTGTTCCCGGGCATCGATCCGCTGCCGGTGCGTGCCGGCGACCGCGTGCGGATTCGTTTCGGCAACCTGACGATGACGAACCATCCGATCCACCTGCACGGCTTCAGCTTCGAAGTCGCGGGCACCGACGGCGGCTGGATTCCGCCGGCGGCGCGCTGGCCGGAAGTGACGGCCGATGTCGCGGTGGGGCAGATGCGCGCGATCGAGTTCACCGCCGATCGCCCGGGCGACTGGGCGTTTCATTGCCACAAGTCGCACCACACGATGAATGCGATGGGCCATCAGGTGCCGAACCTGATCGGCGTGCCGCAGAAGGATCTCGCGAAACGGATCGGCAAGCTCGTGCCCGACTACATGGCGATGGGCAGCACGGGCGGCGCGATGGGCGGCATGGAAATGCCGCTGCCCGACAACACGCTGCCGATGATGACGGGCACGGGCCCGTTCGGGCCGCTGGAGATGGGCGGCATGTTCACGGTCTGCAAGGTGCGGCAGGGGCTCGGCCGCAACGACTATCGCGATCCGGGCTGGTTCCGGCATCCGAAGGGCACCGTCGCGTACGAATACACCGGCGAATTACCGGACGGCTGAGGCCGAGCAGCAGTACGCGGCGGCCGCGCCGATGCGGCCGCCGGTTTCATTTCACTCACACGGGAGTCGACACGATGAAGAAGGGACTGGTTTTGATGGCAACGGGTTGCGCGCTGGCGTTTTCCGCCGCGACGTACGCGGCCGGCGACATGGCAGGCATGGACATGGGCGGCGGCGCGAAGCAGGGCGCCGACGCGGCGCAGCGCATGTCGCACGGTGAAATCCGCAAGGTCGATACGGCTGCCGGCAAGCTGACGATCAAGCATGGCCCGCTGGAGAACCTCGGGATGGAGGCGATGACGATGGTGTTCAAGGTGAAGGACCCGGCGATGCTGTCGCAGGTCAGGACCGGCGACAAGATCGACTTCGTCGCGCAAGAAGTGAACGGCGCGCTGACCGTCGTCGAACTGACGAAGCCGTGACACGGAGCGTGAACATGACGATCACGACGCTCAAGCGGCTGGCCGGCTTCGCCGCGGCCGGCGCGATTCTCGCGGCAGCGCCGGTCGCGGCCTCGGCGCACGGCAAGCTGGAAAGCGCCGCACCGGCGACGGGCAGCACGCTCGACGTGGCGCCCGACACGGTGCGGCTCACGTTCAACGAAGACCTCGAACCGGCATTCAGCTCGGTGAAGGTGTCGGATGCGAACGGCAACGCCGTCACGCAGGACAAGGCGAAGGTCGATGCGTCGAACCCGCGCGTGATGACGGTCGCGATGCCGAAGCTCGCGCCCGGCGCATACACGGTGCAATGGGCGGCGATGACGGCCGACGCCCATCGCACGAAGGGCACCTATACGTTTCGGGTGAAGGGATGAACGACGGCATCGTCGGCCTGCTGCGGCTCGTGGCGGTGGCGATCCAGAACGCCGGGTTCGCCGTCGTCGTCGGTGCGCTGCTCGGCAGCCACTGGCTCGCGCGCGGCGCGTCGGCATGGCGGCACGGCGTCTCGCAGCGGCTCGTCGCGACGTTGCGTATCGCGTCCGTCGTGTCGCTGCTCGCGAGCATCACCGCGTTCTGGGCGCACTGCGCGCTGATGAGCGACGTGTCGTTGCTCGATGCGGGGCCGGCCGTCTGCGCGATGCTCGCGGGCACGGGGTTCGGTCATGCATGGCTGGCCGGCGCCGTATTCATGCTCGTCGTCGTGCTGCTGTCGTTCGTCAGGCGCGCGCACGATACGCGCTTTCCGTTCGCGATCTGGGCCGCGCTCGCCTGTGTCGCGCTCGCGCGCAGCAACGGCGGGCATCCGGTGGACGCAGGGCTGTTCAGCTTGCCCGTGTGGGTCGACTGGCTGCATCTGCTGGCGATCAGCGCGTGGGTCGGGCTCGTGCTCGTGACGGCGTTCGGTGTGATGCCGCGGCTCACCGGCATGCCCGCGAGCGAACGCACGACGGGCGCGTCGTTCGTGCAGTCGCTGTCCGATGCATCGACGTATGCGCTGGTCGTGCTGTTCGCGACCGGCGCGTACAACGGCTGGCGCGGCGTCGATACGCCCGTCAACCTGCTTGCGTCGACATACGGACAGATCCTGCTGCTGAAGCTCGCGCTGGTGTTGATCGCGGCGGCGCTCGGTGGGCATAACCGCTTCTTCTGGATGCCGAAGCTGTTGGCCGCGCTGAAGGATCCGGCTGCCGCGATGCCGGCTGTTTCACTGAAACGGTTCGGCACAGTGTTGCGGATCGAGGCGGTCGTGCTCGGCGGTGTGCTGATGGTCGCGGCCGTGCTCGTGTCGAGCGCGTTGCCGGGGACGGTATAGCGTGACGCCGCGGCGGTGAAGGCACGCGGGGCAATCGTCACGGGCACGGCGGCTTCTTGTCAGACGATTGCCCCGCTTTTTCAGGCATGAACGCGCGCTTGATGGCGATCGACGCGCGATAACGACAATTACATCGACCTGTCTTTCGATTACCAAAAACTGTCATTGAGCGCCGCTAAGCTTTCGCCACCCTCACAACCGGGATTTCCCGTCATGCGCTCGACAATCCGCCTGTTTACCCCGCTACTGCTGCTCCCGACGCTCGCCGCGCCGGTTTTCGCCGCCACTGCCGCGCCCGTCAGCCCGAACTGCGGCGGCAGCACGACGCCGATCGCCGATATCCAGGGGCCGGGCGCGCCGTCGCCGCTCGCCGGCCAGAACGTGTCGATCGAAGCCGTCGTCACCGCCGATTTCGGCGGCACGGACGGCTTCGGCGGCTTCTTCGTCCAGCAGGCCGACGCGCAGCGCCGCAACCAGCCGGGCGTGTCGGAAGGCCTGTTCGTCTACGCGCCAAAAGTGCGTGCGAAGGCCGGCGATCTCGTGCACGTGACAGGCAAGGTCGAGGAGAAGTACGGGCAGACGCAGCTCACGCAGTCGGGTGCGATCGCGGTGTGCGCGAACGGCCAGACGGTCACGCCCACGACGCTCACGCTGCCGGTCGACAGCCCGAACGCGTTCGCCGCGTATGAAGGGATGCTGGTGCGCCTGCCGCAGACGCTGAACGTCACCGACAACTACGAGCTTGGCCGCTACGGCAGCGTGATGCTCAGCAACGGCCGCCTGCGCACGCCGACGAGCGTCGTGCCGCCCGCGCAGGCGCAGACGCAGATCGATGCGAACGCGCGCAACCGCCTCGTCCTCGACGACGGCTCGAACAAGCAGAACCCCGCGACCGTGCCGTACCCGGCGCCGGGCCTGTCGGCCGCGAACACGCTGCGTGCGGGCTACACCGTGCGCGACGTCGAAGGCGTGCTCGAGGTGCGTTACGGCGCATGGCGCGTGCAGCCGCTGCCCGGCGCGGCCGTGCCGGCGTTCGAAGCGCGCACGAACCCGCGCACCAACGCACCCGCACGCGATCCGAAGTCGAACCTGCGTGTCGCATCGTTCAACGTGCTGAACTACTTCAACGGCAACGGGCTCGGCGGCGGCTTCGACGATCCGAACAACCGCGGCGCGAAGACCTTCCAGGAATTCCAGCGTCAGGAAGCGAAGATCGTCAGCGCGCTGAAGGCGATCGATGCCGACGTGATCGGCCTGATGGAAATCCAGAACAACGGCTACGGCGAACTGAGTGCGGTGCGCCAGCTCGCGGCGAAGCTCGGCAACAACTGGCGCGTCGTCGATCCGGGCGTGTCGCGCCTCGGCGGCGATGCGATCACGGTCGCGATGATCTACGACAGCCGCAAGGTCGAACCGGTCGGCCGCGCGGCGACGCTCGCGATCGACGACAAGAACCGCCAGCCGCTCGCGCAATCGTTCCGGCTGATCAACGGCAACAAGCAGGCGCTGACGGTGGCCGTGAACCACCTGAAGTCGAAGAACTGCCCGGACGCCGCGAACGACGATCTCGACCAGGGCGACGGCCAGGGCTGCTGGAACCCGACGCGCACGCGCGCGGCGGCGAAGGTGGCCGACTGGCTGGCCGGCAACCCGACGGGTGTCGCGGGCCAGGGCGTGCTGCTGATCGGCGACTTCAACAGCTACACGTATGAAGACCCGATCCGCACGCTCGAATCGCGCGGCTACCGCAACCTCGTCGCACGCTGGATCGGCGCGAATGCGTACAGCTATGTGTACAACGGCGAAGCCGGCTATCTCGATCACGCGCTCGCGACGCTGCCGCTCGCCTCACACGTGAAGGCCGTGCACGAATGGCACATCAACGCGGACGAGCCGCTCGCGCTGCAGTACACGCTCGCGTACAAGTCGGCCGAGCAGCAGAAGACGTTCTACGCGCCGGATGCGTATCGCTCGTCGGATCACGATCCGGTGCTGATCGATATCGCGCTGCCGGGCGGCGGGAAGTAATCGCTGACTGAAGTGCTGTCACGGACGACGTGTGGCGATGCCGCACGTCGTCATTCGCCCGGAAATGGCGGCCGGATATCGGGTAAATAATTCCGCAAAAACCCGATTCGAATTAACGAATCGGTATTTTGTGGATGATGCGGTGCGCGGCGGCGTGGCGATTAAAGAAAGATTGAAGCTAATCGAATCATGGCGTGATGGGTGAGTGTCGTCGTGCAGTATTAATCGATCGCGGATAATAAAAATGAAAGAAAAATTCTGTCGATTTGAAGGTTTTGTCATCGCAGCATCAACGCAGGCAAGGCTTCAGTGTTATGAGAAAAAAGTAAAATATTTCGCGCAGCATTGCCGATAAAGCGCACCATCTGCGAATAATCCCGTTTTCTTTCAAATGCCAGACACTGGCGGCCCTTCGCATCATTACGGGATTTTTAATATCGGAATGATCTTTGACAACGCGGCGCAGCACCGCCTATTTTGTCGATGTCGTAAATTTCGGTAATCAGAAAAGAAGTCCAAACTGCAGGGGGCGGTTCAAGCACGATTCTCGCCAGCAGTTTGCTGCGTCTGTATCACGTTCAGTCTCTTGAAGCAGTCCGATCCCAACCGCCTTTGCGCGAGTGGCGGGTGTTGCTGCGCGTCTCGCCAGTGAAGGCGGCCTTTGTGAAGTGGTATTCGAACCAGGCACAAGGATAGAGATGAAACCAGACAGAAGCTGTACCGGCAGCCACCGCGCCCGTCGCGGCAGGATGGCCGGGCTAGGCGCATTGACCGCCATGACGCTGGCGCTCGCGGCATGCGGCGGCGACGATTCGTCGTCCGTCGGCGCGTCGAGCCTCGCGCAGGCCACGGCCAGCCAGCAGGCCAGTGCGCAAGCGGCCGGCAGCCAGACGCCGGCGGCCAACCAGCCTTACGTCGACCAGGTCGCGTACTCGATGAATGCGACCGACGGCCTCGCCGCGTCGCAGGTGTCCGAGAAAGCGGCCGTCATGCATTACCAGTGGAAGGGCGGCGGCACGACGGTCAACTACACGACGACGACCGGCCACCTGACCGCACAGGACGCAAACGGCAACGCGGAAGCGTCGATGTCGTATGTCGCGTACACCGCGCCGAGCAAGAACGGCAAGCCGCGCCCCGTCACGTTCGTCTATAACGGCGGCCCCGGCTCGTCGTCGATCTGGCTGCGGCTCGGCTCGTTCGCGCCGACGCGGGTGGCCACGCCCGATCCGGGGTTCGGCAGCAACTGGCCGAACTATCCGATCGTCGACAACGCGGAGAGCCTGATCGACACCACCGACCTCGTGTTCATCGACCCGCCCGGAACGGGGCTGTCGGAAGCCGTGTTGCCGAACACCAACCAGAAGTACTGGGGTTCCGATGCGGACGTGAACATCATGCGCGACTTCATCCAGCGCTACCTGAACGTCAACAGCCGCGGCACGTCGCCGATCTACCTGTACGGCGAATCGTACGGCACGCCGCGTACCGACATGCTGGCGCTCGCGCTCGAATCGGCCGGCGTGCACCTGACGGGCATCGTGCTGCAGTCGGCAATCCTGAACTACTTCGCGGATGCGGTGGAAGCGGTGGCGATCACGCAGTCGACGGAAGGGCTGCTGCTCGAAACCGATACGGTGGCCGGCTATCTGCCCGGCTATGCGGCGGTCGCGGCGTACTTCAACCAGGTGTCGCCGGCGCCGGTGAACCAGGGGCTGTACGCACTGCAGACGGAACTGTTCACGACGCTGATCTACAACCAGCTGCAGAAGTATTCGCAGTCGTGGGTGTTGAGCCAGCTCGGCATTCCGGATGCGCTCGGCACGCCGGTGTTCCCGAGCGATGCAACGCTCAAGCTGTGGGGGATACCGTCGGGCCTGACGCTGCAGGCGCTGCAGGGCTACTTCAACGCGAATCCGTTCGGCACGAGCCTGTTGCCCGGGACGACGATCGGCCGGTATGACGGACGCGTGTCGTTGCCGAACTCCGATCCGCGGCTGCAGAACGACGGCGATCCGTCCGACATCCTGATCTCGCAGCCGTTCACGAACGCGCTCGCGACGCAGATGCCGGATTACCTCGGCTACTCGGCACCGAACGCGACGTACCTGCCGCTGAACGACAACATCATCGGCGTCTGGGACTTCACGCACGATGGCCAGCCGATGCCCGACACGATCCCCGATCTGCTCGGTGCGCTACAGCTCAACCCGAAGCTTCGCGTACTCGCGGAGAACGGCTATCACGATCTCGCGACGCCGTTCTTCAACACCGAGAAGCAACTCGCGCGGCTGCAAACGGTGAAGGGCCTGAATCCGAAGCTGCAGGTGAACTTCTTCCAGGGCGGTCACATGATCTACCTGGACGACGTCGCCCGCCCGCAGATGAAGCGGGACCTGACGACGTTCTACAAGGGTGCGCGGATTCCGACGGCGCTGACGCTGCACACGCTGCCGCCGCCGTGGCCGGATGAAAACCCGCCCAGCGTGCCGACCGGCAGCGTCCCGGGCGCGACGGCCGCAACGACGCTGGCGGCGGCCCCTTGAGCGGGACTCCTTGTCAAAGGAACCCTCTATTCATCCATTGAATGCGAGTGATCATGTCCCTAATCAAATTGATGCGGCGTATGTCTCCGTTGATCGTCCTCGGTGCCGTGATGAGCAGTGCCTATGCGTTGCCGCCGCAAGCGGTGGCGCCGGTGAAGCTGCCGCACGGCGGGCGCGGTGTCGACGGTCCGTTCTTTCCTGCCACGCGCGCGGCGCCGGTGTTGCCGTCGACCGGCTCGGCGCTGCAGCAGCAGGCGCAGCAGCGTGTCGACGCGCGGCTCGGCGGCAATACCGTGCTGAGCAACGGCGCGGCCGTGACGAAGGCGCAGGCGCAGAGCAGCGGGCTCGGTTTCGTGTCGAAGCACTTCGACGAGATCGATGCGAAGCACACCGGTCGCGTGACGATGAGCGATGTGCGGCAGTTCATCCAGCAGCGGCAGGTGCAGGCGCAGCAGGAACAGCAGGACGAGTGATGTAGCAGGCAGCACGGCGGCCAGTGCGACATCCGTCGCACCGGCCGCCGGATCGTGAAGGATGCCTAGATAGCCCGGTGCGCGGCGTAGCGTTTCGCCGTGGCCGACGGCAACTCGCCGAACATCGCGCGATAGTCCTGCGCGAAGCTGCTCAGGTGCCAGAAGCCCCACTTGGTGGCGGCGGACGTGACGGAATCGCCGAGCCGCAGCTCGCGGCGCACGTGATTCAGGCGCACGGCCCGCAGATACGCAATCGGGTTCAGGTTCAACGTGTCGTGGAACGCGTACTGTGCGGTACGACGGCTGATGCCGAGCTGGACGCACAGTTCGGCGATCGACAGCGGGCAGGTCGAGGCGTCCTGGAGCCGTTCCTGCACCGCGTTGACCAGCGACCAGTATTTCGTCGGGCGTGCGGCCGGCACACCGGCCTCGGGCACGGCGGCCGTCATCACTTCCGAAATCGCGTACAGCACGGTGCGCTCCAGCAATTCGATCCGATCCTGGGTCGCCACGTCGTCGATGCGCGGGCCTCTGGCCGCGGCGGCGAGCGTCTGGCGCAGCAGGTCGCGCAGATGGTCGGCCACATAGGTGGCCATCGGAATCACCGGTGAATGGGGTTGCGCGCGCAGCGACGCGGCCACCGTCCGCATCGCCTCCGTCGACAGCTTCTCGGGCTCGATCTCGACATTCACGAGCAGGTGCCGGTCGGGCGAATAGAACTCGAATTGCGGCTGGCTCGAGAACACGTGCAGGCTGTCGCGCCCGCTCTTCTCGCCGCACAGGCGCGCATGGCCTTCCAGTTCCAGCGGCACGGCCACGGCGATCCGCTCGGACGGCACCGCGCCTTGTTGCAGGATGATCTTGTCGAGGTCCTCGACCAGCAGCTTGATGCCGCCCAGCGACACGATCGACGACGAGCCGTGAAACAACCCGCCCGAGATCTGCGTGTAGTTCATGTTCCAGCCGTCAAACGATCGCGCCTGTTCTTCCACGTCGGTGAACGCGCAGAACGCGACCGTGCGCGCGAACAGCGGGTCGCGGGAGAAATCGCTCGGATGGGCAGGCGGCGTCATCGGGGGCGGGAAGGAACGGGAAGGGGCGGTCCGGACCGATTCATTGTAGCCGCTCGCCCGGCCGGTCAAAAAGGCCGTAACCGGCACAGGCTCGTCAAAACCCTAACTTGCCGAAATCCGATAGTGAAAAGCCTGCCGACGCCCTACCTTTGGCACGACACCAATACAGGAGCGACGTCGATGGAACTTCCCCGTGGCGGATTTTGGAGAAACTGGGTCGGCAACCAGTCGTGCGTGGCCGCGCACCTGGCCGCGCCGACCAGCGAGGCCGAGATCGCGGAACTGGTGCGCACCGCGACGCGCCAGGGCAAGCATGTCCGCTGCTCGGGATCGGGGCACTCGTTCACGCCCGTCGTCGCGACCAGCGGGCTGTTGCTGTCGCTGCAGGATTACCAGGGCATCGTCGATGTCGATCAGGGCCGCAAGCGTGTGACGGTGAAGGCCGGCACCAAGCTGAACGCGGTGACGCGCCACCTGAAGGAGGTTGGCCTGTCGCTCGTCAACCAGGGCGACATCGATTCGCAGGCGATCGCCGGTGCGCTCGCCACCGGCACGCACGGCACGGGGACGACGCTGAGCAACCTGTCGTCGCAGGTCGTCGGGATGCGCATCGTGCGTCCGGACGGCTCGATCCTGGACGTGAGCGACCGAAAGGATCCCGACCTGCTGCATGCGACGCAGGTGAATATCGGCATGTTCGGCGTGGTGTCGGAGCTGACGCTGCAGGTGACCGATGCGTTCTGGCTGCACGACCGCGTGTGGCGCGAGGACTTCGACGCGTTGATGGAGCAGTACGACGAGCTGGCGGCGAAGCACCGGCATTTCGGCTTCTTCTGGTGCCCGACCTCCGCGAGCCGTGACCTGTACTGCCTGCCCGACACCACGAAGGTGTCGAACTCGAAGAAGGACTACGACGTGTGCGAGATCAAGGTGATGGACGTTACCGACGAACGCACGTTCCACGAAGGCGAGCACGAGAAGATCGCCTACAGCTCCGAGGTGTATGCGATCCACTACGTGCCGAACTTCCACGAGCTCGAATACGCGGTGCCCGCGCAACACGGCAAGGAAGCGCTGCGCCGCGTGCGTGAGCTCATTCTCACGAAACACCGCGACTGCATCTTCCCGGTCGAATACCGCTTTACCAAGGGCGATCCGGCGTGGATCAGCCCGTTCCATCAACAGGACAGCGTCACGATTTCATGCTCGGGCGGCCCGAACGGCGTCGACTACTGGCCGTTCCTGAAGGACGTCGACGACATCCTTCGCGACTACGCGTCGCGTCCGCACTGGGGCAAATTGCATTTCACGAACCGCGACGACGTCGATCGCTGGTTCCCCAAGGCCGAAGCATTCCGCGCGCTGCGCCGCAGCGTGGATCCCGAAGGCTACTTCCTCAACGATCACCTGCGGACCCTGTTCAGCTAAGCAGACCGAACGAACCAGACTGGAGAACCACACATGAATGTCAAGATTGACGGCCGCCTGGCCGGCAAGGTCGCCATCGTCAGCGGCGGCGCCGGCGGATGCGGCGGCGCGGCGTCCGAACTGTTCGCCGCGCAGGGCGCGAAGGTGGCGATCATCGACCGCGACGGCGACGCGGCCGAAACGCTCGCCGCGCGGCTGCGCGACGCCGGCCTGCAGGCGATCGGCCTCGGCGCGGACGTGTCGAAGCAGGCGGAGGTCCGGAACGCGGTCGATGCGGCGCGCAAGCAGTACGGCAATGCGGACATCCTCTTCAACCACGCGGGCACGCTGATCGTCAAACCGTTCCTCGACATCGAGGAGTCGGAGTGGGACTGGCTGATGGGCGTGAACGTCAAGAGCATGTTCCTGATGACGCAAGCCGTGCTGCCGCAGATGCTGGAGAAAGGGCGCGGCAGCATCGTCTGCACGTCGTCGATTTCGGCCGTCTGCGCGACGCCGGGCGAAGTGCTGTACGACGCGACCAAGGGCGCGTGCCACATGTTCGCGCGGGCCATTGCCGTCGAGTATCGCGATCGCGGGATTCGTTGCAATGCGCTGGCGCCCGGGTTCATCCGCACGCCGCACGGGATGCGCGAACTGAAGGACCTGCAGGCGATGGGCGTCGATGCGACCGAAGCGGCGATCGCGGTTCAGCAGGGCCGGTTGTGCGAGCCGTCGGAAGTCGCGGCGGCCGCGCTGTTCCTCGCGTCCGACGAGTCGAGTTTCGTCAACGGCACCCACCTGTTCGTCGACAACTGTTTTTCGGCTGTCTGATTACGGATGTTCGCAAGAAGCCGGCGGGCAGGCGTCCTGCCTGCAGCATGATCGGCAAGACTCGTCGAAGGTTCCGCAGCGATGCGGGCCTTCGATTTTTTTGTCTGCCCGTCGCGTGACATGGCTCACTACGCGGGCCTGATCGCGGCCGGCGTGTACCCGAACCCGGTGCCGCACGCGGACTTCGTGACGACGACGACGCACAAGAGCCTGCGCGGCCCGCGCGGCGGCGTGATCCTGATGAAGGCCGAGTACGAGAAGCCGATCAACTCGGCGATCTTCCCGGGGATCCAGGGCGGCCCGCTGATGCACGTGATCGCGGGCAAGGCAGTGGCGTTCAAGGAAGCGCTGTCGCCGGAGTTCAAGTCGTACCAGGAGAAGGTTGTCGAGAACGCACGCGTGCTGGCCGAAACGCTGGTTAAGCGCGGGCTGCGGATCGTGTCGGGCCGCGCCGAAAGCCACGTGATGCTGGTGGACCTGCGCGCGAAGCACATCACGGGCAAGGCAGCGGAAGCGGCACTCGGCGCGGCGCACATCACGGTGAACAAGAACGCGATCCCGAACGATCCGGAAAAGCCGTTCGTGACGAGCGGCGTGCGCCTGGGGTCGCCGGCGATGACGACGCGTGGGTTCGGTCCGGCAGAGGCGGAACAGGTGGGTAACCTGATCGCGGACGTGCTGGACAACCCGGAAGATGCAGCGACGATCGAGCGCGTGCGAGCACAGGTCGCCGAATTGACGAAGCGTTTCCCCGTTTACGGCTGATGGTCGCGAGGTTCGGCTGCCGCGAGGCGGTCGAACCGTGTCGTGTCACGTTGCAACAAAAAACCGACTCGCGGCATCGAGCCCGCGAGTCGGTTTTTTCAATCTGGTTCGAAGCTGCTTCAGACGGACGGATCGACGTTCGCCTCGAGTTCGCGAATGCGGTCGAGATTGCGCGTGTCCTTCAGCACCGGCGGCCCCGCGAACGTGTTGCGCACGCCGAAGCCGTACCAGATCACCATCAGCACCACGACGAAGCCGACCAGCACGTACAGCACCTTTTCGTTCGGCGGCTGGATACCGACATACGCGAGCACGCAGGCGCCGACGAGTGCGAGCAGCGCGCACGGCTTCGACCAGATCCCCAGTTGAAACGGGCCCTTGTCGGTCCACGAGCGGCCTTCGGCCAGCATCCCGGAGCCGATCGGCATCGCGTACGAGATGAACAGGAACACCGCGCTGCCGGCGCTCAGTACCGAGAACGCGTCGCCGTACAGCGTGACGACGATCGCGAGCACCGCACACGTCCAGATCGCGGGCCCGGGCGTCCGGTGGGTCGGGCTGACGCTGCGCAGCAGCTTCGATGCCGGCAGGCCGCCGTCGCGTGCGAATGCGTACACCATCCGCGACGTCGACATGATCGCCGCGAGCCCGCACACGTAGTTGATGAAGAACATCGCGATTTCGAGCGTCACGCGCAGCGTCTTCGGAATCGGCGCGAGGATCGCTTCGAAGAAGCCCGTGCCCTGCTTCATGCTGGCGGTCAGGTCGGGCATCACCAGCACGAACGCGCACACCATCACGTAGCCGAACACCGCGGACCAGAACACCGAGCCGATGATGCCGCGCGGCACGTTCCTGGCCGCGTCATGCGTCTCTTCGGAGGTATGGGCGGAAGCATCGAAGCCGGTGATCGTGTAGGTCACGAGCAGCAGGCCGGACAGGAACGCGAGCGGCGTGGTCTGTTTCGGCCATGCGCCGCCGTCGACGCCGGTGAAGTTGGTGAAGGTGACCAGCCGGTGCGCATCGAACGCGACGGGCGAGTAGTAGAGCAGCGACACCACCAGCGCGATCGTCACCACGAAGATCAGGTAGCCCGACAGGTCGGTGATCTTGCTCGCGATCTTGATGCCGCGCGCGTTCAGGATCGCCTGCGAGATCGTGATGACCGCGATGAACGCCGTTTGATGCCACCACGTCAGGCTGTCCGGGCTGACGCCGAACATCGGCGCGATCAGCGTCTTGAAAAACGGATCGTAGGTGCCGAAATTGATCGCGGCGATCACGAAGATCAGGCCGATCAGGTTGAGCCACGCCGTCATCCACCCCCATTTCTTCCCGCCGAGGATCGCGCCCCAGTGATAGAGGCCGCCGGCCGTCGGAAACGCGGAGGCGATTTGGGACATCGAAACGGCGACGATGAGCGCGAACAGCGAGCCGAGTGGCCAGCCGAGGCCGATCGATGCGCCGCCGGCCGCGGAAAACGCGAGCTGGAACGCGGTGATGCCGCCGGACAGGATGCAGATCACCGAAAACGACACGGCGAAGTTCGAGAAACCGCTCATACGTCTCGACAGTTCCTGCGCATAGCCCATCTTGTGCAGCAGGCTTACGTCACTGTCGGTGCCTGAATCAGGCTGGAATTTTGCATCCATAGTCGCTCCGTCACGAATGTCCTGCGTGGCAGGACCGTCATCGCCGCCCGGGCCGTGCGATACGGCCCGCTCCTGGGATTCGTCGGCGGCACGCGATGCCGTGGGGAAATCGGCAATCGCTTTCCAGTCCGATGCGTGAACGGTATGTAATCAAATCTCCCGGCTCTATCAGATTTCGGCAATGTAGTGAAAATCCGGAGGCGTGCACCGGATGAGGGCAGGGTGCACGCGCTCGCGCCGGGTGGTTGAAAGGCGAGCGTCAGGCCGTCAGGCGCGCATGATCACGCGTTGCCGGCTGCAAACAGCGCTTCCCAGCCGAGAAACGCGCCGAGCGGAATGATCTCCCAGTCGATCAGACCGGCCTTGGCCAGCGGAAACTCGCGCAGTGCGTCGCGCGCGCTATCGATCGAATCGCACTCCGCAATGATCGCGACGCCGGGGCGATCCTCGCGGAAATAGATGTCGCGGACGATCCCGCGCTTGAGCAATTGCCAGCCGTAGCGCACTTCGTCGAGCAGGTGCGGCTGATACGCTTCCGGGCTGGCGCCGGGCAGCGGTACGTCGAGACACAGCAGTTTCATGTCGATTTCCTTTCGAACGGTGCGCCGCTTACGCGCCGGCCGCGAACCGCGACGCCAGTTCGGCCACACGCTGCCCGAGATGCGCGGCGGTTTCGAGGTCGCTGGCGATCGGCGACAACTCCGGTGACACGTCGTCGGACTGCGCCATCGCGCCGAGCCAGCCGCCGATCCGGTTGCGTTCGTTCGCCGCGGTGCCGGCGAACAGGTCGAGCCCGACCCAGATCATCCCGTGCTGCGCCGCGAACAGCGTCATCGTCATCAGCGAATTCAGCTTGTCGCCGTGCTGCGCGCCGGAGTTCGTGAAGCCGGCCGCGACCTTGTTGCGCCAGGTTTGCGGAATCCACGCGGGGCGCGTCGAGTCTTCCATGAACTTCTTGAGCCGCGAACTGATCGAGCCGTTGTACGTCGGCGAACCGAAGATGATCGCGTCGCTGGCGGCGAGCGTATCCCACGGAATCGCGCCGTCGGAGACCGCGACGAGCCGGACTTCCGCACCCGGTACGCGCTGCACGCCTTCCGCGACGGCTTGCGCCTGTCGCTCGGTATGTCCGTGGCCGCTGTCGAAAACGATGGTGGCAAGCATGCAAGCTCCTTTGCAGTACGTTGAACGATGGCCGCATTGTGGGCGGCGCGGGCCACAACCAGAAGTTGGGTCCGGGTTGAGTCGCTCTCAACTTCAGGTTGATAATCGGCGGCAGGCGAAGGTGTACCGTGCGACGTGTCGATCGAAGGAGGCTGCTTTGGATTTGTCGCAACGAACGCGGGCGATCTTGTCGTTCGTGCACGCGGCCGACGGCGGCAGCTTTGCGGCGGCCGGCCGCATGCTCGGCATCACGTCCGCCGCCGTCAGCAAGAACGTCGCCGGCCTCGAGCAGGCGCTCGGTGTGCGGCTGATGAACCGCACCACGCGCACGCTGAAGCTCACCGACGAAGGCGCCGTGTTTCTGCGCCAGGCGCGCGTCGCGCTGGAAGCGCTCGATTCGGCGGTCGACAGCATCGTCGCGCAGCGGCTCGGCCCGCAGGGGCGTGTACGCATTTCGACCAGCGCCGCGTTCGGGCGCGATCACTTGCAACCGGTGTTGCCCGGGTTGCTCGCGCGTTACCCCGGCTTGTCGGTGGAAGTCGATTTCGACGACCGGATCGTCGACGTCGTGCGCGATGGCTACGACATCGTGATACGCGGCGGCGACATTCGCGATTCGGCGCTGGTGTCGCGGCCGATCTTTCGCATGCATGCCGTGCTGGTTGCGTCACCGGCCTATCTGGCCCGCCACGGGATTCCGAGAGCGCCGGACGAACTCGGCGCGCACCGGCTGATCGCCCGCCGCTTTCTCGACGGCGGGATCGCGACGTGGGGCTTCAGGATGCGCGACGGGAGCGTCGTCGAGTTCGATCCGGGCGAATCGGCACTGCTGACGTTTTCGGCGCCGGAAGCGGGGGTGCAGGCCGCCGTCGACGGGTTGGGCATCGCACGGGTCGGCGTGCATCTCGCGTGGGCGCATTTGCGTGCCGGCACGTTGAAGGTGCTCCTGCGTCGCCATTTTTTGCCGGGCAACTACGAGATGGCGATCCAGTACCCGCATCGCGCATTGAAGGCGTCGCGTGTGCAGGCCACGGTCGACTATCTGCTCGACGCGTTTGCGGCGAACGAAAGCCTGCATGTGCCGTTGAAGGCGCTGGATGCGTACGGGGCGTGAATGAAGTCACCGCCGTTCACGCAGCGAAGCATCGGCTTCGTGCGTGAACGCGGGTGGTGCGGTGTAACGGGGGAGGTGTGCCGGCTCAGGCCGTGCGTCGTGCGGACAGGCGATTCCACAACAGGCCGGAGCGGTTGCCGCTGCGGCAATACGCGAGCACCGGCTTCTGCAGCGTATCGACCAGCGCCCCGAACGCGTCGACTTCCGCGTCGCCGATGTGGTCGCGCTCGACCGGCAGGTAGCGTGCTTCGAGGCCCAGTTCGCGGGCGGCGGCGGCGATCTCGTCGAAGGCCGGATGGTCGTCGCCTTCGCCGTCGGGCCGGTTGCAGATGACCGAGCGGTAGCCGGCATTGCGGATCGCCTTCAGGTCGGCCGGCGTGATCTGACGCGACGCGGAGAACCCGTTCGCGGCGGTCGCGCGGCATTGCTCGATTGCTTGGCGGAAACACGCGATCGCAAAGTCGACGTCCTGCTCCGTCGTGAAGCGGCCGAAGCTGACGCGCACGGTGCGGCCGGCCGTTTCCGCATCGAGGCCGATCGCGGTCAGCACGTGCGACGGTGCGCCGCTGGTCGAGTTGCACGCGGAAGTCGACGACACGGCGAGCGCTTCGCCGAGCATGAACGGGAAGAAGCCCGGTGCGTTCACCGTCAAGCTCAGCGTGTGCGGGATGCGGCGCGCGGCGGCCGCGTTCTGCGTGACGTCGCCGAGCGCGAACAGTGCGTCGGTGAGGCGTGCGCCGAGCGCGGCGATCCGCGCGGCTTCGCCGTCGAGCTTTTCAGCAGCGAGTTCGCACGCGACGCCCATCCCGACGATCTGATGCGTCGCGAGCGTGCCCGAGCGCAACCCGCGCTCGTGACCGCCGCCGTGAATCTGCGGTGCGATGCGATCGGCTATATCGCGGCGGACGAACAGCGCGCCGATACCCTTGGGCCCGTAAACCTTGTGCGCCGACATCGACATCATGTCGATGCCGAGCGCGCGCACGTCGATCGGCGTCTTGCCGAGCGCCTGCGCGGCATCGACGTGGAGCAGTGCGCCGGCGGCATGCACGATGCGGGAAATGGCGGCGATGTCGGTCAGCGTGCCGATCTCGTTGTTCACGAGCATCAGCGACACAAGGCCCGTCTCGGGGCCGATCGCGGCCGCCACGGCGTCGGCGGTGATCTCGCCGTCACGCGTGGGCGTCAGGAACGTGACCGACGAGCCGTGCTTCGACAGGTTCGCCATCGTGTCGAGAATGGCCTTGTGCTCGATGCGGCTCGTGATCAGGTGGCGCTTGTCGGTCGCGTTTTCCGCATAGCCCTTCAGCGCGAGGTTGTTCGATTCGGTGGCGCCCGAGGTCCAGACGATCTCGTCGGCGTCCGCGCCGATCAGCGCGGCGACCTGCGCGCGCGCGTGTTCGACCTTGTCTTTCGCCAGCCGGCCGGCGGCGTGCGAGCTCGATGCGGGGTTGCCGAAGATGCCGTCGAAGCCGAGGCAGGCCGTCATCGCTTCGATCACGCGCGGATCGGCGGGCGTCGTGGCGGCGTAGTCGAGGTAGTGCAGCGTGTTGGTGTCGCTCATGTCCGTCTCTTGCTCATTGCGTAGTGAGAGAAATGATACGGGGGACAGGAGGGAAAAAGGATCCAAAGTTGGCTGGCGATTCAGCTTGATATGGAATAACGTTTTCTCGTTAAATTGAATGGGAGAATTTGTTTCTATGTCGATGCAGCACCCTTTCTGCCCCGATGAACCACGCGCCATCGTGCGTTCCCGGGCGGTGCCGTACCCGGGAACCTTCAAGTCCATGAGGGATTCCCCGATATCGCGCGAGTGAGCGGCATTTCAACGCCGCGCGGATTCGCTCGGCGCTTCTCTGCAGGCACGCCCGGCCCTTCTCGCCCGATTATTTGCGTTTCGCGAATGGCGCGTTCGCCGGTTGTTCCATACCCGATTGGCGGCCGTGCACCTATCGTGGTGGCGTCGGCTGAGCGTATTCGACGCATCGAACCCGAACGTCCGCCGACACTTCCTCGCGATTCACATCGCACACAAAAACCATCGGACCTGATCCATGCGCAGGCGCTCCGGCGCGCGCAGGCGAACCGGCGTCCACGGAGACGGACATGAAAGCAAACGAGTGGGATACCTCATACGAGTGGAAAGCGGTCACGCTGCTGGCGCTCGGTTTCGGGCTGGTCGGCCTCGACCGCTGGCTCATCGCGCCGCTGTTCCCTTCGATCATGAAGGACCTGAACCTGACCGCGCAGGACGTCGGCAATTGCATCGGTGTGCTCGGTTTGTCGTGGGGTATCTTCGCGGCGCTGATGGGCGGCATCTCCGACAAGATCGGCCGCCGGAAGGTGCTGATTCCGGCGATCATCGCGTTCTCGCTGCTGTCGGGTTTCTCGGGGCTCGCGGGCGGTCTGCTTGGCCTGATGGCGATTCGCGGGTTGATGGGCGTCGCGGAGGGCTCGTTCTGCCCGACGAGTTTCGCGGCGACGGCCGATGCGTCGCATCCGCGGCGTCGCGGCCTGAACCTCGGCCTGCAGCAAAGCGGCTTCGCGCTGTTCGGCCTCGCGCTGTCGCCGATCATCGCCACGCAACTGCTCGGCTTCGTGTCGTGGCGCTGGGTCTTTGCGCTGGTGGCCGTGCCCGGCCTGATCCTCGGCGCGATCATGTTCTTCGTGATCCGCGAGCCGAAAGTCGTGAAGGAAGTCGCATCGGAACATGCGCCGGCATCGCTCGGCCATGTGCTCAAGAGCCGCAACATCCTCGTGGCGATGGCCGCGCTGTGCTGCGCGATGACCGGCGTCTTCGTGCTCGGTGCGCTGCTGCCGCTGTACCTGACCGATTACCTGTCGCTCGGCACGCAGAAGATGGGCCTCGTCGTGTCGGCGATCGGCTTCGGCGGGTTTCTCGGGCAGTTCGGGTTGCCGGGGCTGTCCGACCTGGTCGGCCGTCGCATCGCGAGCATCGTCGGCTTCGCCGGAACGGCCGTGATGCTCTACATCTTCCGCGGCCTCGGCCCGCAGCCGCTGGCGCTGTTCGGCGTGCTGTTCGTCGCGTCGTTCTTCACGCTCGGGCTGGTGTCGCTGCTGTCCGGCCCGGTGGCGACCGAGGCCGCACCCATCGGCCTCGTGTCGACGTCCATCGGCATGGTGGTCGGCGTCGGCGAGATCTTCGGCGGCGGCATCGCGCCGGCGATGGGCGGCTATGTCGCCGCACACTTTGGCATCCAGAATATTCTGTGGCTGCCGATGTGCGCGGTCGTGCTGGGCATCGTGGTCAGCCTGTTGCTGAAGGAAACCGCACCGGCCGTGTTGCAGCGCCGCGCGGTCGTGCAGCCGGAACTGGCAACCGGAGAGCAATCGCGGTAATGCCGGTGCGTTCGTCGATTGACATCGATTTGGCGACACTGTGACGCCTTTCGCATGACACAACCCGATACCCGCACAGGTAGACTGCCGTTTTCGCTGTCGAAAAAGGGCGGGGCATGGACCGGTTCCTGAGCATCGAAGCATTCGTGAGAGTGGCCGAGGCGAGCAGCTTCGCCGAGGCCGCGCGGCAACTGGGTGTGACGAGTTCGGTCGTGACGAACCGTATCCAGCAGCTCGAGAAGTTCGTCAACGCGCCGCTGTTCCATCGCAGCACGCGCCACGTGCGCCTGTCCGAAGTGGGCGAGGCGTTCTATCGCGAGTGTGCGGAGGTGGTCGGGCGCGTCAACGAGTTGACGGACCAGATGCGCGAGCTTCGCGCGACGCCGACCGGGCGGCTGCGCATCCAGATGCTGCCCGGTTTCGCGCTCGATCACTTCGGCGTGCCGCTGGCCGCATTCAATCAGCGCTACCCGGGCATCCAGCTCGACATCATCGTCAATGACCGTGTCGTGGACCCTGTCGAAGAAGGGTTCGACATCGCGTTCCAGATCTTCCCGCCGATTTCCGAATCGCTGATCGAGCGACGGCTGTTCACGGTCCGGCGTCTCTTTTGTGCGGCGCCCGCGTACGTCGACGCACATGGTGCACCACAACATCCACGCGATCTGCTGCAGCACACGACGGCGCTGTATTCGGGCTATCCGTCGCGCAACCGCTGGACGATGGCGCGCGGCGACGAGGTCGTCGAAATGGAGCTGCCGGGCATGATTCGCTCGAACTCCGTTCACCTGTTGCGCGAATACGCGCTGACGGGCGGCGGCGTGGTCTGCTTGCCCACGCTCGTGGCGAGCGATGCGCTCGTCGCGGGCCGCCTGGTGCCGATCCTCACCGACTATCAACTCGCGCCTTTGAGCTTTGCCGCCGTTTATCCCGCAACGCAGCGACAGGCGTTGAAGGTGAAGGCCCTGGTCGAATTCCTCGCCGAATACATCGGCGACGAGCCCTCGTGGGATCTCCCGCTGCTGGAGCGCGGCTGGGTGCGTTGAACCAGGCGGATTATTCGCGAAACGCAAATGCCGTAATCGCCATCCGTTGCCTTGTTGCTGCTGTCCCTTGCCCCTAGAGTGGAATCCAACAAGCGGTTCAACTCAGGAGACAGAAATGACCAGCACGGCATTCCACACCGTCTTCGGCTCGCTCGATGGTTACCGGAAGGGCGAGATCGAAATCACCAGCGGCAGCGCGCAGCACTACGCCTTCTCGAATGTCTTCGAGGTGGCATCGAAGTCGGCCCCTTATGAAAAGGTCGTCGCCGGCAAGAATCTCGAATACGTGATCGAAGTGTTGAGGACCGACGGCCAGTCGCCGTGGTTCGCGTGTGCGCATGACGAGTTCACGATCCAGATGGACGGCGAAGTCCGGATCGAATTCATCAAGCTCGACAACCCGCCGGCATCGGGTCGCGGCACCGTGAGCGCCGGCGAGCAACCGGCCGGCCGGAACATGGGGTACGTCGTATTGCGCAAGGGCCATCAGGCACTGCTGCCGGCCGGCTGTGCCTATCGCTTCACCGCGAGCCGGCCGGGCGTCGCTCTCGTGCAGACCATCCTCGGCGAGTTGTCCGTCGAGAAGTGGGCCGAGATCTGCCTGCACTGACCTTCCGACCTCATTCGACTATCCCAGGAGACACGTTATGGCCACCCTCGAAACCCTCGACCCGTCCACGGGCTTTGCCGCCGATCTGGTGCGATCGACCGAAGCCGATGCCGTGACCGGCTACCGCCGCTTCCAGCTCGGCGCATTCGAATTCCAGCGCGACGAATACTTCGTGAAGATCAGCTGGCCCGCGAAAGGCCAGACCCGCACGCATGCGATGCCGGCGGACGCGTTCCTGCGCGCGATGATGCGCGACGTCGCATGGGGCTTCTTCTACGGCTGGGTGAACTTCGACCACGTGTTCGGCACGCGCAATCACTACGGCAAGGTCGACATGTATGCGGGCACGTTCAACGGCATCCTGAAGGACGCCGGTGTCGATTACACCGAGACCTTCGAAACGCCGACGATCATGGCGACCTTCAAGGCGATGCTGCACGACTGGACGAACGAAGGCTTCGACCCGTTCGCGGCGCCGGAGGAAACCGGCACCGCATTCGGGCGCAAGCACGGTGAAAACGGCGCGGCGATCGAGCGCACGCGCATCGCGACGCGCCGCATGCCGGGCCTCGAAGGCGATTCGCCGCTGCGCAACGAGCTGCCGGTCAACCGCGCGTTCCTCGACGTCGCGCAGGACGAGCCGGAAGTGCATGTCGAGCCGGGCTTCGAAGGCGAGCTGCACGCGTTCAACCTGTTCAAGTACCTGTCGCGCTCGGACGTCACGTGGAATCCGTCGGTCACGTCGGTGTGCGGGCGCAGCCTGTTTTGCCCGACCACCGAGGAATTCATCCTGCCGGTGTTCCATGGCAACGACCGCGTCGAATGGTTCCTGCAACTGTCCGACGAAATCGTGTGGGACATCGGCGACAAGAACACCGGCGCGCCGCGCGCACGCGTCACGATGCGCGCAGGCGACATCTGCGCGATGCCGGCCGACATCCGTCACCAGGGCTACTCGACCAAGCGTTCGATGCTGCTGGTCTGGGAAAACGCGACGCCGAACCTGCCGCAACGCTACGAGAGCGGCGAGCTCGCACCGTATCCGATCGCATTCTGAGCCGCGCGCCGGCGACTGCTTCAGCTTCTGCCAAACACCGAGGACGATTCATGCAAACCCAACTCTTCATCGACGGGCGCTTCGTTGACGCCGTCGACCGCGGCACGATCGACGTGCTGAACCCGCACGACGGCTCCGTCATCGCGAAGATCGCCGCAGCCACCGCGGCGGACGTCGATCTGGCCGTCGACGCCGCGACGCGCGCGTTTCCCAAATGGTCGGCGCTGCCGGCGGCCGAGCGTGGCCGTCTGCTGCTGCGCCTGGCCGATGCGATCGAAGCCAACACGGAGGAGCTGGCGCAGCTCGAATCGCTGGACACCGGCCACCCGATTCGCGATTCGCGTTCGCTCGACGTGCCGCGCACGGCGGCCTGCTTCCGCTATTTCGGCGGCATGGCCGACAAGCTGCAAGGCTCGGTGATTCCGGTCGAGACCGGCTTCCTGAACTACGTGCAGCGCGCGCCGATCGGCGTCGTCGGCCAGATCGTGCCGTGGAATTTTCCGCTGATGTTCACGAGCTGGAAGATGGGCCCGGCGCTGGCCGCCGGCAACACGGTGGTGCTCAAGCCGTCGGAAATCACGCCGCTGTCGACGTTGCGCATCGTCGAGCTGATGGCCGAAGTCGGGTTTCCCGCGGGCGTCGTCAATATCGTCCCCGGTTACGGCCATACGGCCGGCCAGCGGCTCGCCGAACATCCGGGCGTCGGCAAGATCGCGTTCACGGGGTCGACGGCCACCGGCCGGCGGATCGTCGAAGCGTCGCAGGGCAACCTGAAGCGCATTCAGCTGGAACTGGGCGGCAAGGGCGCGAATATCGTGTTCGACGATGCCAACCTCGACGCGGCGATCAACGGCGCTGCCTGGGCGATCTTTCACAACCAGGGGCAGGCATGCATCGCGGGTTCGCGCCTCGTGCTGCACGAACGGATCGCGGACGCGTTCCTCGAGCGATTCGTCGCGCTCGCGTCGTCGATCCGGATCGGCAATCCGCTCGATCCGAACACGGAAATGGGCCCGCTGACGTCGAAGCAGCACCTCGATCGCGTGCTGTCATATGTCGACGTCGCGCGCGAGCAGGGTGGCCGCGTGCTGACGGGCGGCAGCGCACCGCAGGATCCGGCGCTCGCCAATGGTTACTACGTGCGCCCGACGATCATCGAGGCGAAGAGCGCGAGCGACCGCGTCGCGCAGGAGGAAGTGTTCGGCCCGTTCGTCACGGTGCTGCGTTTCGGCAGCGACGAAGAAGCGCTTGCCATCGCCAACGCAACGGAATACGGGCTCGGCAGCGGCCTCTGGACCCAGAATCTGTCGCGTGCACACAAGATGGCATCGCAGATCAATGCAGGCATGTGCTGGATCAACTGCTACAAGCGCGTCAATCCGGGCAGCCCGTTCGGCGGCGTCGGCAAGTCGGGCTACGGCCGCGAGATGGGTTTCGAGGCCATGCACGACTACACGGAGGCGCGCTCGGTGTGGGTCAACGTCGACGGCAACGTGCCGCCGCACTTCAAGCGCTGAGGCTTTCATGGAGCGCTTCGTCTATCAAGGCACGCCTTCCCGCGTGGTGTTCGAATGGGGTGCGCTCGACAGGCTGCCGGACGAGCTGTCGACGCTCGGCGCCAGCCGCGCGCTCATTCTGTCGACGCCCGAGCAGCGGCATCTCGCCGACCGAGTGAAGGCGGTACTCGGCGAGCGCGCGGCCGGCGTGTGTGCGCAGGCCGTCATGCACGTGCCGCTCGAAGTCGCACACGCGGCGCGCGAGATGGCCGCGGAGCTGGGCGCGGACTGTTGCATCGCGATCGGCGGCGGGTCGACGATCGGGCTTGGCAAGGCCATTGCGCTCGAATCGTCGCTGCCGATCCTGGCCGTGCCGACGACTTACGCGGGCTCGGAGATGACGCCGATCTACGGGCTCACGGAAGGCCGGCTGAAGCGCACCGGGCGCGATGTGCGCGTGCTGCCGCGTACCGTGCTGTACGACCCGTCGCTGACGTTGTCGCTGCCGCCGGGCATTTCGGCGGCGTCGGGCGTCAATGCGATGGCGCACGCGGTCGAGGCGCTCTACGCGGAAGACGCGAACCCGGTGATCAGCTTGATGGCCGAAGAATCGATTCGCGCGCTGGGCGAAGCGTTGCCCGTGGTGGTGCGCGATCCGGAAGATCGCACGATGCGTAGTCGCGCGTTGTACGGCGCGTGGCTTGCCGGCACCTGCCTCGGTGCGGTCGGCATGGCGTTGCACCACAAGCTTTGTCACACGCTCGGCGGCACGTTCAATCTGCCGCACGCGCAGACGCACGCGGCGATGTTGCCGCATACCGCGCACTACAACCACGCTGCGGCGCCCGATGCGCTGCGCCGGGTTGCGCGGGCGCTGGGCGGGAACGACGCTGCGGACGCCGGCCCGCTGCTGTTCAGGCTGAACGAGCAGCTCGGTATCGCACCGGCGCTCGCAGACATCGGGATGCCGGAGGCTGGCCTCGACGAAGCAGCCGATCTCGCGTGCAGGAACCCGTATGCGAATCCGCGGCCGATCGAGCGCGCAGCGATTCGTGCGCTGCTTCAGGATGCATGGGAAGGGCGCGCGCCGCATTGAGCGGCCCGATGCGTCAACGGAGAAAGACGTGATGAATGACCCCATCGACCGGAGCTGATCGTCATGGCTCGATTTTTCGCGGTATTTGCGACGGACCAGCCCGGTATGCGCCACGTGCGCGACCGCATGCGGCCGATTCACCGGACCTATCTGCGTTCGGCTGCCGAGCACGGCGTGGTGGTGCGGCTCGGTGGGCCGACGCTCGACCCGCAAGGCGATGCGATGAACGGCACGTTGCTCGTCGTCGAGGCCGACGACATTCAGGCGGTGATGCAGTTCGTCGGGAACGACCCGTATGTGAAGGAAGGGCTCTTCTCGCGCGTGGAAGTGCGTCCGTGGGACTGGAGCCTCGGCAACCCCGAGCAGAGGGTGTGAGCGATGGAAGCGAGACAACTCTGCCGCGTGTCCGAGGTGCCCGACGGCGGCGCGCGGGTCGTCGATGAAGCGTGCATCGGGCGTCCCGTCATCGTGGTGCGGCGGGGTGAGCAGGTATGGGCGTATGTGAATCGTTGCCCGCATTTCTCCGTGCCGCTCGATTTCGTGCCGGGCAATGTTTCCTGCTATCGGTCGCAGGTGCTGATGTGCGCGCATCACAGCGCGCTGTTTCGCTTCGACGATGGGGTTTGCATCGACGGACCGTGCACGGGGGCTGGACTGGAAGCCGTGGCGGTCGAAGTGGATTCCGCTGCGTGGATTATTTTCAGAGGCAATTGATTCTCGGGTTCGCGTCAGGAAGTTCGTTTTTATAAATCAGTAAAGCTAATCATATCGCTGGTGTTGATGTAACTGCCTGAATCAAGGCGATTCCCCAAGAAGCAATGAGCGATCACCCGCCATCCGGCGCGGTGACGGACTCGTATTTCCATAAAAAAGACGGAGACAACATGAAACTCAGGTTTGGAGCAGTGGCGGTTCTTGCCGTTGCGCAAGGTGCATGGGCGCAGAGCAGTGTGACGATGTTCGGTCTGATCGACTCCGGCATCTCGTATGTCAGCAACGAGGGCGGCGGAAAGAACGTCAAGTTCGACGACGGTATCTACGCGCCCAACCTCTTCGGCTTTCGCGGCACGGAAGATCTCGGCGGCGGGTACCACGCGACATTCGCGCTCGTGAACCAGTTTTCGATGGCGAACGGCAGCATCATCGGAACCGGGATTTTCGGCCGCAACGCCTACGTGGGCATCGACAGCGACCGGTTCGGCAGCATCACGCTGGGCAATCAATACGACTTCATGGTCGATGCGCTCTTCAACAAGGGGAATGCGATCGGAAGGGACATCTCGGGGCTGTACGGTTTCCGGAACGGCCCGTTCCAGCGGCTCGCGCTCCCCGACAACCCGACCGGTGCGTTCGACTGGGACCGCACCGCAGGCAGCAAGCCGATCGCGAATTCGGTCAAGTACACGTCGCCGACGGTCTCAGGTTTTTCCGGCGGCGTGATGTATGCGTTCGGCGGCGTGGCCGGCTCGGTCGGCGCGGACAATGCCGTCAGTGCCGGGGTGAACTATGAAATGGGGGCTTTCGGCGTGGGCGCGGCCTACACGAACGAGAAGTACGGCCCGGCGCCGGGCGTGCCGTCGACCAGCGTGCGTAACTGGGGCGTCGGCATGCACTACGACTTCGGTGTCGTGAAGGCGACTGCATTGATGACCACGGTGCGGAATTCGTTCAACGATGCCGCCGTGTGGATGGCCGAAGCCGGCGGCCTGTGGCGGATCAGGCCGGATGTCGTCTTCGGCGCGAAGTACATGTACATGAAGGGGAATGAAGCGGTGAACGACAACCACGCGCATCAGGTCAGCGTGGCGCTTCAGTACCTGTTGTCGAAGCGGACGATGGTGTACGTGTCGGCCGATTATCAGCGGGCAAACAGCGGCGCGAACGCGCAGGTGAACGGCGTGCTGGATCCGAATGGCGCATCGAGTTCAGCGAGTCAGGCCGTGGCGCGGGTCGGGTTGCATACTGTGTTTTGAGGCGGGCGGCGGGCGGATCTGATGTCAAGGTCAGCCCGCCAACGGACTTCCTGGACGCTGCGGCCGCCTCATGTGCGGCGCACACTGCCGTATCCGTGCGTGAATGAGGTGGTCGATCGGCGGCAGACGGGGATCTTCGGGGGGGGCGTCGAGCGTATTCGAGACGAGGCTCGCGAGCGCCGGCCGCGTATCGTCAGGAGGACGGGCGGGGATGCGATTGCGGATTCCTGATGGGCGCCGCCGCTGGCTTCCCGCCGGTTGTCGTCGTCCGGGCAACACGGGAGTGTACCCATTGACCTGCTGCCTGGCCGGCGATGATCCTAGGATGGGGCGCGCGACCATCGGTGAATTTCGAGCGGCGGGTGCGCTGCCGAGCATTCCACTCTATAGTGCTCGTCGTCAATCGATCTGCAAGCACATCAGGAGTTCGTCGTGTTTCACCGGAAATCCAAATTGGGTCGCTCGAGCTTCGCGTGCATCGTCGCCCTGACGACGATGCTGACGACAGTCGCGGCGCATGCAGAGGCGGAGGTTGCCGACGGCACGACGCGCATCGCGTCGGCTGTCAATCGAGACACATCGCCGGCGAGACAGATTGCCGGCGACGATCCGGTTGCGATCCGGGATGCGTTGAAGAAGCTGCACGTCAGCACGCTCGCGCCTTCGTTGCGCGACCGGGTTCGCGGCCTGGTCTCCGACGCGGCCGACCGGCATGTCCCGAACCCCGACCTGGCGGCCGTCGATCTGGATCGTGACGTGACGTTCGTGGTGCCGGTGCGGTACGGCGTGAGGTACCGGTCACGGCGGCACCTTCTGACACTGGATGTCGACCTGTTCGATGGGGAGCGCGAAGATCGCACGGGCATCCTGCTCAGCAAGGTCACGACGGGGCCGCGAGGGCGCGGGCTCGTGATTGCACCCGAAGCGAAGGCGAAAGGGTACATCCAGCACGTCGACATCATCGAACTCGATTCCGGGCAAGGTAAAAAGACCACGGTTCGTAGCCGCATGCGGCTTTCACCCGCCGAGTACGCCAAAACGCAGGGCAACTTCGCGCTCGTTTTTTCCGGGCGCTTGGTTCGGCCTTACCTGACCGAACAAACCGAACATGCCGATCCGAGTATCGACGAGCCGACGGACATTACGACGAAGATCTCCACGTTGCACATGGACCTCCATGACATCCGGCTGGTGAGTCCGTCGAGCGGCGTCGTGGTGTCGAAGAAGCTGGGTTTGTCGAAGTAGCGGGTTTCGGGGCGCGGTTGATGCAGGCGCGTGGTTAGCCTGTTGTTCAACCACCTAGCCCATGAAAACGCGGACAGGTTCGGTGCGACCGCTACGGCGCTTGCCGTCGAGTCGCCGATAAGGGCCGGATCGGTGAAGCCATTTCCTCCCGAAGCGCCGCTTTCCCGCGGCTTCTTGCCCGACGCTCGTTTTTCAGTATAATGAACCCACGTTCGGAATGTCGAACGTAAGAAATCAAGCATCCAGAGTCGGATTTTCCGACGCCAACCTGCCCTCCCGGGCAAGGTGGACGCCTTTGAGGCGATGCGGCCGATTCACGGCAACGAAACGGGAACAGCATGGCTGGCACCGGTTCGATCACCAATCATCCGGAGCAACCATGAGCCAAGTTTCCTCCGCTTCCCGCCCGACCGTCTGTGAAGACTGGTCGCAGTTCCTTCCCGGTTTCACGTTGACGCACACGGTTCATCTCGTATCGAGACGGAATCCGGGCATCGTCTCGACCGCGGCTGCTGTGCTCGAAGGCGAAACGGCCACGGTCGATCGGTGGGCTATCACCCGCTGTGGCGACGTTCTCGAGCAAAAGATCGTGCTCGGCGAAATGACGGAAGGGCAGGCGGTGCGGTTGCGCGAACGGCTTGCCGCGCTCGATGGCGTGCTCCGCACGCGGGTGGAGCATCATTTCGTGCGGGCGGGTTGAGCCGTCTGCGGAATTGAAGCGGGGTGCAGAAACGGGCAAGGATTTATGAGCCATTGAATTACCACGCCCGCAGCCATCAATGGCTCGCACTCACCTCAATTATTTAAAAAATGTGCGCAATTACAGCAAATTGCTTCCGCCACTGCTTGTTGGGAGGTTGGGTCGCATCACTTATATTGTGTACATAGGGTCTTCCCCGTATGATTTTGCTCGGCTCTGAGAGAAGCCGATACAAGGAAAATCAAATGGGAGCACAGGACCTTATCGCGTTAATGAATTCGGGGTTACTCCAGTCGGACCGGATTGTGAAACTGGATACCCCTGCCGGGCCGAATGTGCTGATACCGCATATCGTGGTGGGTACTGCTCGCTTGGGGCGCAATTACGAGTACACGCTCGACGTGGTTTCGCTGCTGGATTCGCTCGAGCTGAAATCACTCATTGCGCAACCAGTTACACTCTGGCTTCAGCAGACTGACAAGACCTACCGGCCGCAACACGGCTACGTACATACTGCGCGACGCCTGGGCGCTGACGGACGACTGATAAGTCTGCAACTGACTTTCTCGTCCTGGCTTCATTTCCTGAGGTTCCGTAAGGACGCTCGCATATTTCAGGACCAGACGGTCGAGGCCATTCTCGAAACAGTCTTTCGAGGGCATCCGCAGGCAATCGGTGCTTACCGAATCGACGTGCAGAAACCCTCGCCAGTTCGCTCGTTCTGCGTTCAGTACGAGGACGATTGGAACTTCGTGCATCGGCTGATGGAGTCGGAAGGCTGGTTCTACTATTTCGAGCACGCCGACGATGGTAAGTCGCATACCCTCGTCGTCACGGACGACCTGTATTCGCTCAAGCCTCTTGAGCAGGAGCATGTCCGATTCTATCGTGCCGGCATCACGCGTCAGCCCGACGCGCTCGTGCACTGGTCGGGCACTCGGACCTTGCAGAGCACGCTGCATTCGACGAGTACGTTCGACTATAAGAATCCCGAAGCGCGCAAGGAAAAGTCATTCCCTACCGTCGCGAACCAGGGCGACCTGCCGCAGCAGGCCGAGGTCTACGAGTACACCGGACCGTACACGTACCTGGGGGATGGCCGCGGCGACCAGCTGACCAAGCTCAAGCTGGAGGAATGGGAGTCGCGCGCGAAGCGATTCTACGGCGTAGGCAGTGCACCGAGCATTGACGTGGGACACTGGTTCAGCTTGTTGGACCATCCAGAGCACGACCGGGATAGTGCAGAGGACCGCAAGTTCGTCGTGGTCGAAACAACTTGGTACATCCGCAACAATCTGCCGGTGGGCGAAAGTCGCCCCTATCCGCATAGCCTGGACGCGCGTTTTGCCGAGGTTCGCGATGCTCACGAGGAGTCAGCGTCGGCATTCACGGTCACGGACGCCATGGGCAGCGAAGGCTTCTTCCTCGTCAAGGTCGAAGCCCAGCGTCAGAAGGCGCCGTTTCGCAGCCCGTTCGAGCACCAGAAGCCTGTCATGCATCTGCAGACGGCGACCGTCGTTGGTCCTGGGAATGAGGAGGTCTACACCGATTCACTGAATCGCATCCTGGTGCGCATGCACTGGGACCGACGCGAGGGTCTTGGAGCAACGTGCTGGGTCCGCGCTGCATTTTCCGACACCGGGAGCGGCTATGGCAGCGTGCATGTGCCGCGCGTGGGTGAAGAGGTGACCATCGACTGGGTCGGTGGTGACTGCGACCGGCCGCTTGCGACGGGGCGCGTCTACAACGGCGCCAACCAGCCGCGCTGGCACACGAACGGCCTGTTGTCCGGCTACCGCTCCAGGGAGTATGGCGGTGGCGGCTACAACCATCTGGTAATGGACGATGCGACGGGCCAGAACCGCCTGCAATTGTTCTCGTCGCAAGGCAGCTCGATGCTTCATCTGGGATACCTGATAGCCCAGGACGGCAATGTCCGCGGCAGCTATCTCGGCAACGGCTTTGACCTACGCACCGACGCGTATGGCGCGATTCGCGCCAACCGCGGGCTATTCCTTACGACGCATCCAGGCTCGGGTGCGGCGACCCAGCAGCTCGAGGTCCGGCAGGCTCAGCAGCAACTCACCGGCGCGCACAACCTTGTCGAGTCGCTTTCCGACGTCAGTACCCAGCACCAGGCCGAAAGCCTGAAGGCAGGCCAAGATGCGCTCAAGGACTTTACGGACGTCACGACCGACAACGTCCAGGGGCAAGGACAGGCAAACGGCGGGCGCACGGCGGGTGGCGGCACCGGCTCGGCCAATGCGTTCAAGAAACCCATCCTCCTGGCAGCCAGCCCGGCGGGTATCGCGCTGTCGACGCAGCAGTCGGTGCACCTTGGGGCAGACGAACAGGTCACCCTAGTCAGCGGCCAGAGCACGCACATCGCAGCCGGCAAGTCGTTGCTCGCGAGTGTGGCCGAGCGCATCAGCCTGTTCGTGCAGAACGCGGGGATGAAGCTCTTTGCGGCAAAGGGCAAGGTGGAAATCCAGGCGCAGTCGGACAACATCGAAGTGACGGCACAGAAGACGGTGAAGGTGCTGTCGGCGACCGAGAAGGTGGAGGTGGCGGCCAGTCAGGGTGTTCTTTTGACGGCCGGCGGCGCGTACATCCGCATTCAGGGCGGCAATATCGAGATTCACGCTCCGGGCAAGATAGACATCAAGGGCGCGCAGCATGCGTTCGCCGGTCCGACGAGTGCCCCCTACGACCTGCCCGCGCTGCCGAAGGGCGACCTGCACAACAAGCTCGAGCTGAACCTTACGGACGACAACCTGAAGGCTGTGCCTCAGGCTCCCTACAAAGTCGTGTTCGAGAACGGAACAACCTTGGCTGGCAAGCTCGACGGAAACGGTCACGCGGTCCTGCGCGATGTGCCTGACGGCACTGCGAAGGTCTTTTTCGGCGAAGACGCGCGGCCGTTCAATCCGCAACCCGTGCCCGCGCCGAAGGAGCTCGCTCAGACTGATGTTCTCAAAGAACTGCATGCGGCCGGACATGAGGGCATTACGGACGAAAACCTCTACAGCCTGTTCAACAAATTTTCTGGCCGGCCGGACGTCAAATGAACGAGAACGACCAACAAGCAATCGAAGAAGCCGTCAAAGAGATTGGGTGGTCGATGGCGGCCAACGCCGTGCCTGTGTTCTATGTCGCGCAGAACGTCTACGACACCACCGAGAGCGTATGGACAGTGTGGAATGCACGTGAAAGTGCGGACGAGATGACGAAAATCGAGGCAGGCATCGACCTCGTATTCGCCGTCGTGGGCTGGGTGCCCGTCGTCGGCGCCGGCGTCAAGCGCACGTTTCGCCTCGTCAACCACAAGTCAGAAATCTACGGCCCTCTGCTGTTCGACATTCTCCGCCTAGTGCTCCAGCAAGCGCACATTCAGACCAGCCCGGATGCGTTGATTGACAGGCTGTTCGATGCCACCGGCGTTAAGAAGTATCTGACCGAGGCGCGCGAACACATCCAGAAATCCTGGCTGTATCGTGAGATGCCGTCGGGAATGCAGGTTACGTTCATGCAGGCACTGACCTTCGTCGAAACGAATCTGCCGTATTGGCTTGCGCAGTTCGTCCAGCGCAAGCTGCTCCACTGGCGCAAGAAGCAGCCGAATTCCTCCGCGGTCAGCACTCTGGATGAACATCGGACCACCGAAAAGCCCGGCGCGAAGGGGGAAGAGGCGAAGGCGGGTCATGACCGACCAGTGCCGACACCCTCTAGGGGGGTGGTGAACGCCAAGCTCGCTGTAACCGACATCACGACTAGCATCACCGGCATTCTGGGCGAACACATCGGCGACTATTACTGCTATGAGAATCTCAAGTGGGGCAACGGATGGAAGAACCACGACAAGGGGCTGAGTGGCAAATGGAGTGAGCAACCGGGCCTTCGGGTCATGGGGAAGCTCAACGACAAGGGCAAGCTGAACAAGCTTTTCGACTTCAAAGCGCGTGGGCACGGTATCGACGGCGTCTGGCGTGCTGCACCGTTCAGCAACCAGATGAAGGACTTCGCTATCGTCGAAATCAAGGCATCGACAACGACACGAAAGCTGAAAGACCCAAACGCTAAACCCAGCATTGCGAGCAAACTCGGAACGATTAAGGAGAAAGTGCGCCCCCCTGCCCAGGACCTTCTCGAGCCACCTGAAGATACCGGGCCGGCGTTGCCGACCAAGGGAAGCGGTAAGCCAGGAGGTGGAGGCAAGCCGGCGACTGGTGGCGGTAAGCCCACGCCGGGCGGCGGAAAACCAACGGCAGGTGGGGCCTCAAATGAGAGTAGTCCTCCGAGAAAGCAGCAATCGGATTCTGCTACACCGACAACGGAAACAACTCCGACGGACAAGAATGCTCCAGCCGGACCTAGCAGCGCAAAAATCGCCAGGGTTCAAATGAGTCACGAATGGATTGAAGCGAGACTTCCGGGAGCAGTTGCGGACCAAGGTCTGGTAAACACCATACTGAGGTCGCATTATTCGCGACATCTGTTGTATGTTCCGTTTTATCTTCCGTCTGCTGCGCAGCACGTCGAAGCGCTCGCTACGGGCGCTGAGCACGAACATGCGGACCACGACCTTCCCTTCACCCATCACTATAAGGACGGCGAGGTTGAAGAAGCGGTCAAGCTCAAAGCGAGCAGGCTAAAATAGCCTAGTGCCACGAGATTATTGATATGAGCGAAGACTTCGATTCGAAACGGCGGCAACGTTTTCTTGGCGAGAGCTACTTCAAGTGGCGTATGGAGCTCTTGGATGACAACATCGCATACTGGTCCGAAAATGTTGCCCCAAACGGTAGCGATGAGAACGAGCGGAAAGCGCTGGCGCAACGCTACCTCGTTTCCGATGTCTATCGACGCTTCCTGCTTATGTACACGGGTGGCGCGGACATCGGGCTGATGCGTAGTGAGCTCGAACCAGTGCTCGAAGCATATGAACGGTACACGAAAGCTCAACGCATGAACCGGCAAGACGCCAGCGAGCCACCACTGGTTTTCGAGGAAATTGGCGAGTATGAGACAGTAATGCAGCTAATTGGCTTTTGCTATCTGCTGCATCGACGTGACTTGCTTCCGCGGATTGTAGAGATGTTCGACCCCTCCTATCGTGGGAAGGACACCTTGTATGAGGATCTGCTGGCGTACGACCTCGAAGGTCGAATCAACGTAGATAGCTGGTATCACGACGTGCCATACCGGCCCCTCGTTTTCAGTCTATATCGCGAAACGAAATTGGAGTCAGTCGTCGACTTGACGGAATACCTCGATGCTTGGTATCGGGGCATGGCCGCAGCTCCGTGGCACGACGGCCATCTTGAAGCCAAGAAGAATGGCAAGGGTACCTACGTCGGCTACTGGGCCGTTGAAGCAGCAGCTGTCGCATTTCTGCTGCAGTTAGACGACAGCGCCTTCCGCGACCACCTATTGTATCCGAAGGACCTCGCTGACTACGCCCGCAACTTCGACGCATCAAAGGAAACCGCGCCAGCGCTTCAAGGTGGCGCCGCAACGACTGTGCGTACAGGCCAGGCCTGCCCGGAGACTGGTATTTGGAAAGCGCAGGGACACAACGTGCCCGGCGTGATGGTGCAACAAGGCGAGCGCATGCCCGAGGTCTTCGCACCGGACAAGAGCGGGGCATATCGTCCGCAGTCTGCGCTTTGGGAGTTCGACCGCAAGGCCTGAGACATGGACGAGTTTCGAAAGCCCAGGGCCAAGGCGCCTCGAGTCCGCTCGGAGCGCCGCTAAAGAACCAGACCAATGCAGCAAATCGACACGACCGCCGCTCGCCAATGACAACAACCTCCAAGTCGCACTTCCTGCGTCTTGTCCGTACCCTTCGTGCTGCCACACAAGGCGCGCAAATCGGGCCAGACGTGGTCATTGGCAGCACATTAGCACGATGGTGCAAGGAGTCGTTCCCAGGGCTGCCGCGCTCAGGCCTGCCGGTGAACGCGCAACTGCAGCATGACCCGGCCGTGGGCGCATTCGTGGATTTCGTTAAAGACCAAGAATTGGTCGAGGCGACCTACTGGCTCTCATCAGCCTATGCCCAGCTCGCTGGCGATGAGCGCCGCAAGCAACTGGCGATGTTTTTCACGCCGCCATCGCTAACCAAGCGTTTGCTGGACGACTTGTTGGCAAGCGGTGTGGACTATGCCGTTCGAAAGTTTTGCGACCCTGCCTGTGGGGGGGCAGCGTTCCTGGCGCCGATTGCGATTCGCATGCGCGATACGCTGCGCGAGCGAGGAGCCTCTGCCGCACAAATCATCGACCATGTGCAGCATCACATCCTCGGGTTCGACAAGGAGGTAGCGCTTTGTGAGATGTCGAAGCACTTCCTGCTGATGGTGCTACATGAAGAGGTTGTCGCGACCGGCGGGCGACCGAAGTTCCAGGTTTACCATGGAGACTCGCTTCTGCAGGCTCAGTACCTGCTTGGAACCCTGGACGTCGTGGTCTGCAACCCGCCGTTCCGGAAGATGCCGTCGACCGAAGTTGTGCATTACCTTGGGGACTTTGCCGACATCATCGAAGCGCAGCCGAACCTGTATGCGCTTTTCGTTGCCTTGTGCGTCAAACTGTTGGCACCGGGCGGCACCTGCGCACTAGTTACGCCCACGAGCTTCCTGTCCGGCCAGTACTTCTCGAAGCTGCGCACGTTCCTGCTGACCCAAGCGAACGTGCTTAGCATCGGCATGGTCAGTGACCGACTCGGTGTATTCATCGACGTCGAGCAGGAAACTGCACTGACTTTGGCGCGCCGCGCACAGGTAGGGCATGTGTCCGCCGCAAAGCCAGACGTGTCGGTTGTTGCACGCGACGGTCACTACGTCAGCGTCGGTCGCTGTGTCCTTCCTAACTCGGGCACTGCTTGGCCAATTCCACGTACAGAAAGCGACGTCATCTTGCTCAAGAGCGCCGCTAAATCGCGCGCAACTCTAACTGACTACGGTTATACCCCGCGTATTGGCGCCTTCGTGTGGAACCGAGACACGCGCACAACCTATCCGTCTGCGAAAAGTGCAGCGCATGCACGCGGAGGAACCGCTGTCCCACTGCTGTGGTCGAGCGATATTTCGCCAGATGGCCAGCTACGTTTCTCTGGAGCAGCGAAAGCAAACCGGGAACATTGCTTCGTAAACCTTGGGGCGAAGGACCACCGCTCGGTCGTCCGTAGGCCCAGTGTCTTGCTGCAACGCGTCACGTCTAATGACCAACCGCGACGTCTGGTTGCCGCAGCAGTACCGCGACCACTAATCGAAACCTACGGCGGTTTCGTCGGCGAGAACCACACTGTCATCCTCGAGCAGGTGAGCGTTGAGCCCGCGCTCACGCCAGAGCAGCTTGCACAATTGCTCGCCACACCCACGGTGGACCGCTACTTCCGCTGCATCTCCGGGGCGACAAACGTATCCATCTTCGAGCTCAGCCAGCTTCGATTGCCCGACCCAGGACGGCTCAGAAGTCTCCTCGCGCGGGGATATGACATGCCGAGTGCGGCGCGCAAAGCGCTTCAAGAGAATTAGCCCCTCTTGCCTACGCGCCGCGAACAGCGAGAAACATAAGACTCATGGCATCGAGAAAACAGCTCAACGGCTTGCTTGAGGCGCAGAAGAAGAGGCGCGAAGAGCTCGCGAGACTAGCTGCCCGCAAACCTGCCGCGCGGCCAAGGGCCGTGACGAAGCCCCCGAAGCCGTTGCAACAGTCGGAGCCTGTCTCCCCTCCGCGGGCGCCTGAACCGCCACCCGTGTTGCCGCGCACTCGCGAGGCGCTCATCTCGCTGTACCAAGACGACAGCATCCAGCCGAGCGAGCCCTCGTCGGCGCTCGTTTCGCTTGCTGACTTGTATCTGCACGCCGCGCAGTACCGTTCGCGCCACATCGCGATGGTATGGCCAGCCACGCTCAAGACTTTGACCGTCGTACACGCCCTGGCTACGCTGGCGCGTTGGCACGAAGGCGACAAGCAGGGTGTCCGGGGCACGCTCTACCCAGCCAAGACCAACGTTTTCTATCGGCTAAACCACCTGCACTTCGACCGGAGGTCTCTGTTGCACATCGCCAGCGACTTGGCCGAGGTCAACGGAAATCCGAAAGTCACCCGGCCGATGCGAGATAAGGATGCTTTCCTATTCTCGCTTGCCGACGGGGGGCTTCCTCAGGTCCCGGGGGAGGCCTTCAACCCGACCATTGGCGAGTTGCTGCCGCTATTCCTAGCCACGCCCGACTCCAACAGTTGGAGTGCTTGCAACGCTCGACTGCTTGCACTCGTTCGAGCCAAGCTCGCCAGACGAGCGCATGCGAAGGCATTGCAGATGAATTGCGCAGTTATCGGCGACCCTCGTACCGCGCCGGACGCGCTTTTCGCGCTTGATGGGCGCATGACGGAAGAGGAACTCCGTAAGGCCTGCAAGGCGCTGGCAAAACTCGGCCCGCCGGAAGTGGTACTGGTGCAAGCAACACGCGCGGTGCGTTTCGAGGCTCCGGGCTGGAAAAGGCACTTGGCCCGCTTCTGCCTCATGCTCGAAGACGTTTTTCAGAGTGCCATGCCGGGAGTGGTCGTCGTCACGGATGAGCCGCATGCCGCCTACCGGCTCAAGGACGAGCTCTGGGAGCGAAACCATAAGCGTGACCCTCAGCACCGCTGGGACATGCGGCACGAGTTCCGGATTGCCGGCATTCCAAGCACTGTGGGCAATGAAGGGCTCCTGGCGGCAGGAACTTGCGAGGCTGCTCATCCGTCTCCGCGCGAATTCGATGTCCACATCGTGGATGCCGACGCGGCCAAGGTGGCGAACAGGCTCGTTCGCATCGCCAGTGCTGCGCCGGGCGGACAAGCGGCAGCGAAGCCGCTTGCCGACGCTGCCACCTTTCTTTCGCGCTTGGCGGCCCTTCCTTGCGGCGTGCGCCACATGTCGGAATACTTAGCCGGCCCGGACGTGACCGACCGCACACGTAGGGAGTTCGACTGGCCCACTCATTTTGGTGCCGCCCTCGAGTTCAACCGCAGCGTTGGTGTCGGAGACGACCGGCCGGCCCTACTTGATTGCCTGGAGCGCGGCTCGAAGCTCTTCGGCAACTACCAAGCTGCGACCCCCTTTGCCCACAAGCTGGCCGCCCTCGTCGCGAATGCTGCTACGAGAAAGAAGCGCAGCGTGGCCATCGTGTTCCCCAATGCGCTTTACCGGCGCCTTGCCGAGCGCTTTCTCGCCGAGTATGACCAGTACCCGTCAGGTGTGACTTACGATGCCTTCGGTGACCGCGTGCACCTACTGCCTGCTGCGCAACTGGATGAGCACATTGACGGGCTGCACGGCGCCACGCTTGTGTTCGCCGGACTCAACGAGGATTGTCTGCGCGTGCTGTTGACCGACGACCGAGTCCCCGCGCACTCGGTACTCTTGCTGACCCAGCGGGCAGGTCAGTTCCTGCGTGCAACCCTCAAGCCCATCGTGGAACGCATGCCGGAGTTCAAATCCTACAAGCCGCGGATGGAGTCCATTCTGCGGCAACTCAAGGAATTGCCTGAAGACGCGTCTGTTCTTTCTACCGGGGACTACGTGTTGCCGACCTTCCGGGTTGAACTGTCGTCCGATATTTCGCCGCACGAGCAGGAGGTCGACCCTGATTCATGGGGCATCCGGTTCGACAACGGCCTCACGCAATATCGCCGTGGCACATCGGACGTGTACGTCTACGAGCCGGCTTCGCAAAATGCTACTGACGCGGGATTCAGGACGTGCCAGGTTCGTTCTTTGGAAGTCGGGGACAGGGTCTTCGTGATGTCAGCGGAGCTGCGCGAGATGGTCGAGCAGGTATTGTGTGAAGCAGGGGTATCAATCCAGTCCGACAAGACGTTCGAGTCAGCGCTTCGTAGTTACCACGAGCTCGTGCAAAAGCGCCTTGCGCATCGGTTTCCGCAAGCTACAGTGGCAGACAAGGTACGCGCCGTTCGCCAGTCGATGTTGGAACTTGATGCTAGCCTGGAACGCAGGTTGCCAACTTTGCAGGCGATGCGCCACTGGATTGACCTAGGGCGCTCTCCCGACACTCCATTCGAACAGTTGAGGCCACAAGCGCCAAATCGTGAAGACGTGTTCAAAGCCTTCGCGGAGGTGCTCGGTTTTTCCTCACTTGAGGCCGCCTATCATTGGCAGCGTGTCATCATGGCCGTCCGCACCTCTCGCCGGCTAGACGGACGCCATGTTTCCGACATCTACGCGTACATGCTCTTGCAGCCCGAGTCCGTTATGGCTCATTCCAGCATCAGACGGAAGACGCTTCACCAGTTGTTCGACAAGGCACGTGAGAACGTCGCTACCGTCGAAATTGTTGGCCCCCTGAAGGAGTCAAAAGAATGAGCCAGTCTGTTTTGCGCGCTGACCCTGCGAAAATCTCCCCCACGCTAAAGGAGGCGGTGGTCGACAGTCTACTCAACTTGACTTATGCGCAACTCAGTGGTCAAGGACAAACCGGACAATACATCTTCGGCGCCCGTCCGCGAGCACTCCTCAACTCCGGCTTCCTGCTGCCCCAGCGCAGTGTCTCGGGCGACGACGAAGTGACCTCTCCCATCTGGGTCTCGTCGCACGGACTACAGATGCAGCTCAACGCCATGACAACGGCAGTGATGACGGTCTCACCTCGGTTTAGCGTTTATGTACGTGTGCTGCCCCGCGAGGAAGACCTAAGGCGACCGAACTGCCGGCCGGTTTTCATGTTGCGACAAGCGCTGGTCGATGAAATTAAAGCCGAGCGTGACCGCCGGCTGGAGGAGGAGTGGGAAAAGGTCAAGGGGTCTTACACGTCCAAGTGGAAGCACCCGGGCTGGCCGGTGATTCGGGCCCGTGTCGTCGATGAGGTCTACAAAGCCAAAGGCGTCCCTCGGCATCTCCTGACCGCTGACGTCCCGCAAGACGAAGCCGACGTCGAGGCTGATGAGGCGCTAGGCGACGCAGACAGCGCAGGCGAGAGCACGAAGGAGGGGGTGCCAGTTAAAGCTGACGAGTCTTTGCCCATCAAGGACGAGCATTTCGAGCCGTTGACCGTCCCGCACAAATGGATGCGACTTGAGGTGCAGCTCCCGCCGCTCGAGCTTGATATCTTCAAGAGCAGCGAAGAACTGCAGCGCGACCTTGACGACCACGCCGCGCGCATGAACGCGGCCGTGGCCAAACGCGTGGCAGAGTGGGCGCAAAGCGACGACCCGGACATCGGCGGCAAGGCGTGGGGTTACCGGCACGACCTGAGCATCCCAGCAAGCCGCTACACCAAATGGGCCGACTTCCTTGACCTGGTCCGCAAGTCGAACCTGCGCATCACGTTGCCCCAGATTCAGCTGAGTTGGGACCTTGAGCTGTACCCTGACTGGCTGGACCCCTCAAAGCGCAGCTTCTTTCTTGCGCTTGAGAACGTCAGCAAGATGCCCAAGCAGCACGTCGACGAGACGGAAGAGGCGGTCTTCCTCGTGTCGCTTCGGGTTGAGTTGCCGACCGCGCTCCATCACCCGCTGAAGCTTGAGCGCGTCGAGCCATCCTATCGCTATAACAAGTACCTCACCTATCCGGCAATGGGCCACAACTGTGGTGTCGTGCAGGTACAGTCTGACCCCGCGGTTTGCGTGCTTGAGACGACGTGGACACCTCGTTACACGCAACCGCGCATTGTCCCGACGAGCGCTAACGGGGTCCAGCGGCGAGTGCGCTCACTCGCGCAGCCCGATGGACTGGATGGCTTGTCGCCACTCTTGCCTTCAATGCGGGAGTGGCTGAAGAACCTACCCACGCAGGTCAACCCGGCCGAAGGTCTCGACTCCTCCGACGTGGCGGGCATCGCTCGCGAAGAAGAGGCATTCCGTCAGGACTTGTGCAAATGGGAGACTGAGATGAAGGCGGTCGAGGCAGGCCTGAACTGTCTGCGCGAGTCACGCGACGCCTGGCGCAGCCGGGGCCTCCAGACGGACATGAAAGCCGTCGTCTACGAAGCGTGGCTGGCCACGAACGAGACGATGGCCGACTTCATGCAGGCGCGCTTCGGGAGCGACGACAGCGAATGGCGCTTGTTCCAGCTGGCTTTCATCATCGCCAACATTCCGGCACTCGCCTCGCGCATTCCGGGGTTGTCGCACTGCTACGACGAGCGCCGCGACGATTCGGTGACGCTGCTGTACTTCGCCACCGGTGGTGGCAAGTCCGAGGCGTTCTTCGGACTGCTGGTCTTCAACCTCATGCTAGACCGTCTGCGCGGCAAGCACCGTGGGGTGACGGCCCTGATTCGCTACCCGTTGCGCTTGCTGACGATTCAGCAGGCGCAACGGGGCGCGCGCGTGCTGGCGCATGGCGAGCGTGTGCGTCGCCGTCATGGCTACGGCGGAGACTCGCTGTCTATCGGCTTCTGGGTGGGAAACGGTGGCTCGCCTAACCGCCACAGCGCCAAGGGTGTCAAGAGCATTCCGACCGTGTCTGAGGCGCCTCCCGTCCTCGCTGACGAGCAGTCCCTTCGGGAGAACGACAGCAAATACACGTTGGCCATGCGCGCGTGGCGAAAGCTGCCTAAGTGCCCGTTTTGCGGCAGCGAAACCGCACTGCGGTTGTTCGTCGACTCGAAAAACCAGACGCTGGGCCATGTCTGCACCAACGTCCAGTGTGACTCCAACGAGGGTCAGTGGAAGCCGCTCCCCTTCTACATCGTCGATGAGGACATCTACGACCTAGCGCCGTCGGTCCTGCTCGGCACGGTCGATAAGCTGGCGCTCATCGGCCACTCGAATCACACCATCCGCCGCATCTATGGCATGTTCGGCGCCGCACCTTGGGTCAACCCGTCTAACGGGCGGTTGTACGTTCCCATCGACAACCGTGAACTCACGGCTGGTCCAGCAGCAAAAGGCATGGAGGGGGTGTACCCTGCCTATCAGACTGGCAAGCGCGTCTTCCACGACCCGTTCCCGAGCCTCATAATCCAAGACGAGGCGCACCTGCTCGACGAGTCCCTCGGCACGTTCGCCGGCCTGTTCGAGTCCACGCTGGATGCCGTGTTCGAGTGTCTCGCGAAGCCGCTCGCGAGCCTGATAGCGGTCGACGGCCAGGGCCGCCGGCGACGAGCCAAGGTCATCGCGGCGTCAGCCACCGTGGCAGACCCCGAGAGACAACTTGAGCACCTGTATCAGCGCTCGATTCCGGCTACCCAGTTCCCGGAACCCGGACCGACTCTCTATGAGTCTTTCTACGCCAAGCCCGCGCAAGCTAAGGAAGTGCTGCGCGAGGCTCACCCGGACGTGGAAGTGGCTAGCCAGCAGGCACGGGTGTATACCGCTTTTATGACCAACGGCAAGCCGCACACATCCACCAGCGTGGCGGTACTGTCGGGGTTTCACTTGACCGTCACGAGGCTCTTCGACAACCTCACCAGCGGTGTGCCCGCGCACTTCCAGGCGGCGCAGCAAATGTTGGTCGACCATGTATGTGCGGGGCCGCTTGAGCAGCTGCATAAGCAGGTACTGGCCGCAGCGGACGCGTCGCAGCTGGCCACGCTTATCGACCTGCACCGCATTGCGCTCACCTACGTCACGAACAAGAAGGGCGGCGACCAAATCATGGCCGCCGAAGCTGAGGAGACTCGAAAGCGCCACCTCAACGAGCGCATCGCGCTGGAAGGCCTTGATACTCGCCTCATCACCGGCTCGGTCGAACAAGGCGAAATCCAGGCCGTCGTCGATACCGCACAGCGCCGCGTCGCCCCTGGCCAGCCGCTGCCGCCGATTCGAGAGCAACTTCGCTCCGTCATCGCCACCTCAGCTATCTCGCACGGCGTGGACGTCGACGAGTTCAACTCGATGTTCTTTGCCGGTATGCCCTCCGACATCGCGGAGTACATCCAGGCCTCGTCACGTGTAGGGCGTACGCACATCGGCTTCGTGGTCCTGGTGCCCACGCCACAGCGCCGCCGCGACCGTCACATCGTGCACGTCTTCGACATATTTCATCGCTTCCTGGAGCGCATGGTGCAGCCAGCGGCTATCGACCGCTGGGCAGAGCGTGCCGTGGAGCGGGTCTTCCCGAGCCTGCTGCAGGCCTACCTGCTCGGGGTCGTTCCAAGCCGCGAATTGATTGGCCTACCGGAGGACGAGAAGGGTAGGACGCCGGACTTTAGCTTCATCCCCAACGTGCGTAAGGAGTTGAACTCCCGCGGCGACGCCTTCATCGAGGAAATCGACAGGTTCGTTGAGTTGGCCATCGGACTGCGTGACGCCTTCGCGCCAGAGGGCAAGGAGCATTACCGTGCCCGCATCGACCAAAAGACCCGCGACCTCGTTGTCAATGCGTGGAGCAGCCCGGTTTGGGGCAGCGGTAATATGGAAGGCTACTTTAAGGCTCAGACAGACCTGATGCTCAAACCGATGACATCGCTGCGCGATGTCGACCAGGGAGGTGCCATTCAGGCGTCTACCCGTGACGCGGAAGGCAAGACCCAGACGCCCGGCGAGGTTCTGCTGGTGATGGACCTTGTCCGTCACGGCGTGGCTAGCAACGACGGTGCGGATAACGCACAGACGGGGGACTGAGATGGCAACTCGCAAGGGTTTCTTGGACACCGAGGGCGAAGAAAAGACGCTCAGCGCTCCGACGATGGCGCGGTCCCGTGGGCAGCTCGGTTCTGCTTACGCGCCCGGTGCCTTCTTCACCTTTGAGGGCGGTCTCGGCGCGTGCATTTCCTTGCCGGACTTCTCGGCAATGGTCGACGATGCTCCGATTCACGCGACCACGAAGGCACAAATCATTCTGCGACTTCAGGAGGTCTGGCAGAGTTGGTTTACGCGGTCTTACGCGGTGGGCGTCGGAAACCGGCAAATCGACCCCCGCCAGTGCTTGGATGAGGCGCTTCTCGGCGGCGCTACCGTTGTGCCTCTGGGCGCAGACCGGCTATCGTTCCTGAGCCCGCTACGCATGGGATATGCCCCGGCGCCGCTGACTTTCGTGTGCAACAAGTGCCGACTCTTCAGGCGCTTCGAATCAGCGCACGACTTGGCGCAGAACATCACCCGTCTACGCAAAACGCAGTGCACCGCGGCTGACGGGAAGGGCCTGTGCCAGTGGCGTCAACTGGACGTCATCTTCGTGCACTGGTCGGGCGAGTGGATGCCAGCGACTCCTGGTCGATGGGAGTGGGATGACCGCAAGAAGGACCTGCGGCTTTTCGGCGAAGAGTGCAGCGTATGTGGCAAAAGTGACTTCAAGCTGAATACCGATTCGCCGCGCATCGGTCAGTGGCACTTCTACTGCGCCAATCCGACCTGTGGGCATAAAGGTTCTGATGAGTGGCGGCAGAACGACGAGTTTACGACGGAGGTGTTCAGGGACACGGCCAACAAGCGCGTGAGCGAGCGTCGTATGGAGCCCATCTCGTACCGAGCCTCTTCCGCCTACTACGCTCAATCCGAGCAGTTCGTCCTGTTTTCGGAGTCCGAGCACCATTTGCTGGAGATGCTCGAACCGCAACGACAGTCGGAGCTCGCCGCATTTATCGGCAAGCAGTTTCGGTTTGAGGGCGGTGAACTAACCACTGACGAGATGAAAGCAGCGCTGCTGGCGGGCGGGAAAACCGGCGAGTGGGAGACATACGAAAACCTTTCGCGCATCTGTGACCTAGCCCGGGGAATGGGCGACAAGGGCCCACAGGAGATGGCTGAAAAGGAACTCAAGAAGCTCATCGACCGGTGGACTACAAGCGACCCTCCGCTCGTACCACCGCGTGTCGTCCTGCCGCCAGGAATCAACGCACAGCTGGCCGCTCGCAGTGAGTACACAAGCCGCTTCGACCCCTTCGTTCTGACAGTAGAGCATGAGGCACTCAACCGGGGCAAGCTCTCCGCTGTGCCTGACGGCGGTCGGGCTAAGTTCGTGCGCTTTAACCATCTCGACAACGACCTCGCACCCAAAGACGCCAGCGTTAAGGCAGAGCAGGAAGCGCAGACCCAGCATTTGATGACAAAGCTCGGCATCGCCGACCTGGGCCTGATTCGAGAGTTTGACCTGTGTCGCTTCACGCACGGCTATACGCGAGTTAGCGCGACGCCGACCTTGGAGAAGCGGAACCAATTGATGCCCGTGCGCTTGCGCCTGTTCGACCCGCTGCGTAACGGCAAACGACCCATCTACGTCGTAACGCAAGCCAACGAAGCGTTGTATGTGCGCCTCGACTCTCGCTCGGTTTACAGGTGGCTGCAGGCCGTCGGCGTCGTTGACCTGCCAGACTGGGACGAGAGCGGCACGGTCAAGCTGGGGGGAAAGATTGTGGAGGTCGCGCAGCCTTTTGGGCGGTACTTCTCGTTGCTCAAGGAGGATGATGCAGCTACCTATCGCTACGTCTACACCTTGCTCCATACCTACGCTCACTCCATGATGAAGAGCGTGGCTGAGCTCTCTGGTCTGGACCTGGGCTCGATGGGAGAGTATCTCTTTCCTTTGGACCTGGCGTTCGTCGTCTACCGAAACGGTACGACCATGGACCTCGGCAACCTTTCGTCGCTGTGGCGTAACGAGAACAACCGGTTTCTGTCTCGCTTGCTCGAGCCGTCCACGCATCGCTGCAATTCGGGCCGCCTCTGTGACACGGCCGGCGGGGCCTGCCCGGACTGCATTATGATTCCCGAGACATCATGTCTTGCACAGAACCAATTGCTGTCGCGCGCTGTTCTCAGAGGCGGCCCGCCTCCGCGTGAGGACGCAACGCACAGAGGCAATCGAATCCCCGGCTTTCTAGAGGTCGTCAATGAAGGAAATGCGGACTGAACTGCTGAGAGCCTTTGTGCGGCCCCCACTATCCGGCGAGCGGTAGTCTATGCGAGGAAACCGCTTGTAGCTCGCTGAATATGCCGACGGCTGTGTCTTCCATCTGCAGCGGTCTGAGTCTGGTGTAGGCGAACTACCGCGGTTGAGCGTTGATTGACTACCGGCCAAACTCACGGGCTGTTTATATGCAGTTCATTTCGCTTTTGCGGCTAATGGGATATTCTTAGAACTCGGTCTCTTTAAGGTTTCTGCTCGGTGGTGCTTGCGCTTGTAAGATTCACGGGGAACCTGCATGAGGCTGGATAGCAACGTCAATGTCTTCCTCCGGACGTAGGCTTGGATAATTGGCGTGACTTGCAGTTAGCGTATTTGGCTCAGTAGACGGTATGCCGGGCCAAAAAAAGGAGACCGGATTGAATGGCTGAGACGGCCAACATTGCCGCTATGGCAGAACGACTTTCGAATGAACTTTTCGCAGAGTTCTTCTGGAATATCACTGGCCCAATGAACAAAAATTGGAGCTGTGAAAAGAAGGAGTTGCACGACCTGGCTACCCACCCGTCAGACGTGGTCTTCTACTATGACGACCCGTACTCGCGGGACCGCGTCTATGTAAACTGCGACCTTAAAAGCTACGCTAAGTCTTCAATCACGGCTTCGGCAATTAAAGGTGCACTCGAGAGCTTGTCTAAACAGGTCTCGTGCGCAGAGGTGAGTGACGAGTGGCGGGAACTGTACATCCACCCAAACGTAACTCCCTCGATTTGTGGTCTACTGTTTGTATACAACCATGATGGTGAGTATGATAAAGACTTCAGGCAGCATCTGAAGGGTTTGAAGAATGCACAACTCGACTTGCCGAGGGGCTCGCGGCTCGTCGTTCTCGGGCCGGAGGACATCTTCTGGCTCGATAATGTCCGCTATGAAATCGTCCAGATGCGTGGTCGACGTACCGGCGGAGTTCCGCTGCCCGACCCCGCGCATTGTCGATACTTCTATCCCCAACTCGTCCGACGGAAAAATTTGGAGTTGGAGCATGCCAAGGCGGCGACGCTTGAGATGCTTACGTCGCGGCTCATCGTGCTCGAGTATGACCGCCCCGACCATCCCGAGCACCGAGGACTCGTGCTCTTCTATCGCGGTAAAGGCGAGTCAGCGGAGGAGTTTTCGTACCTGTTCGACTATCTGCGTAGCCTCCAATTGCTCAAAGAAGGCATCGATATCGAGATAAAGCTTCTCGATGCATCTCCTGTTGCGCAGCCGATGTTTCAAAAAGCGCAGCAAATGTACATCGATGGCCTTTCGGATGTATCGACTGGCTCGCCATTGGCGGTGAGAATCAAGCAGATTCAATACAAGCGGATGTCCCAAGTATTGACGCGCTTCTCGGACATTGAATTGGGGATGGACTATGCCTGATGATACGCAGTTCTATGCGACAGACAAGGATATATTCGACCTGCTTGCATGCGCAAAGCGTAGCTTAACGGAAGGGGTTCTCCGAGAAATTGCTCGCGAGCGTGGCATCTTTTTTTCGCCGCACGATACCCGCGAAGATTTGGTGGAAGCCATTTCAGAGTTGCCGTTCACGCTGAACGAACTTCGGGAGATTATGGGGCGGCGGGAGACTTCCCGGCGGGCTGAAAAGACTACTTCGGTTACGCTCGACGCGAATATTCCGATTGACGAGCTAAAGGCCGTCGTCCGTGAGTACAAGGACGAAGTTGGGGCCAGCGAGAGGGTTGTCTCCCACTCGAAGGGCACGGACGGCTTGGTAATGAACGTCGAGTACGACGACATGGATTATTCGCGGACGCGCCTAATCCAGCGTCAGCGCCAAGACGCAACTATTGAGTTCTTCCAGCAAGGCGGAAAGACCATCGTTCGCCTACCTGCGTCGGAAAAGTCGAAGCGCATTGTTGAGGACATCACCGGTCGCATCGAAAGTCGTCGCCGCACTCCCATAACGCGAGAGGCGATTGAGCTTGACGCCGACTTCACGGCGGATGAGCGCACCACGTTCTTTATACGCCTGATTTCCGAACTACCAGGCCATAGACTCTACGGAGTGACCAACTTAAAAATTGCCCCAAGTTTGCGCCCCGACGAGGACCTCGATGAAGACGACCTCGACGAAGACATCCGAGCGGAAGCAAGTGAGAAACTGCTAGTTATTGTACGGAGCATGGCTCTGAGCGGTGAGAATCTGATAGCTTCAAAGGAATACCTGTCGCTAAAGGAGCGAGGGTTCTACATCACGTCGATTACGTGGAAAACTCGGCAAACGACCATTCCCTATGACATCCCTCATCTACATGCCGAGTTTGAGGATGGCGAGAATGGCAAGAACTTTAAGTATTCCGTTAAGGGGGTGTACCGCTTCCAAGAAGGTGAGTACACAAAAACGGCTCGCCCTGTTGACGATGGTGAACGGGAAAGCCTCTATCAGCTCGTCGAATCCGCGGCCCGCACGATATTGCTCGACATGGGGGCAAAACGGACGCCAGTCGCCGCCACTGAGGTAACGGAGGAATGAGCCGCTATCGATGGTTGCAAGCCGATTGGCCGATGCCGGTCCGAACGCTTGCCAAGCAGATTCGACAACGCTCATTTTCGGATGATGAGTCGAGCGGTTTCATCTTGGATAGGGTGCGCGACGATTTCCTAGAGGCGCGGTACGTTGAGCGTTACGAGTACGAAGAGACCATCTCGGACCCGTTTGGTAAAGCGCTGACGTTTAATCGTCTGGAGTTTCACCAGACCTCTTTTCGGGCCGCACCGGAGTGGCCCGGATTAGAGCTCGTGGATGCTCCTCGGTCAACTCAGAGCCTTGTAAGCCAGCTCTTGGAGACTGCGGATTTTGCTCTCTCCATCGCTCCGTTGATGGTAGACGTGATGACTTGGGCGAATGTTTTTCAGGAGCATTTCGGCAGCCGCGTTGTCATTGATTCCATCCAATTGGGGGCGCTCCACATCGACAAAAGTGTCCGCGCGAAGGTGATGCTGAAAGGAGAGGAAGATGTGCGGTCTGCCTGCAAAGAGCTCATTGCAGGCAGGAAACACGTACTTGAAAAACTCCAGTTCCGTGTGGCGCGAGGGGATTTGCGCACCGCGGTGCTCATCGCAAACAATGCTGCTGTTCGGATTGACGGCAGCGACCTGCACGACGACGTTTTGGTGGCTTTGCGAAATAGCTTGCCGAAGCAAGCATGCTGACCCCGTACGGCATGTGATGCTCGATGTGTTCGATAACCGAAGCGGTCATTCATTGCTTGACTTCATGTCGCCAACTCGGTTTACGCAAGACCAATTTGCGGTTCGGTGGACAAAGGATACGGAGCCATAACTCAGGGTCTCTGGAAGGCGGGAGCCGAGGGAGCCTCGTAATGCGCGTGACAATCGGGACCGTCTCGTACGGGAGGGCGTGGCATGACGCTCTTAAAAAGAGTCTTCGGTTTCTTGGGGCGAAAACCTCGGAACGCACCTACGGCAGCACCCCGGCCGACGGCTACCGCGTCAGCGACCGCCAACGCTGCAGACACGGTGGTTGCTGAGTCGGCTCGTAAGCGTATCCGGCTTCCATCAAAAATTGACGACATGATGGATTTCGGTCTCGCGCATCACTCGCCCAACAAGCATTGGTCTGTCGGATATTGGGACCCGGGCCCCGATGCATCGCAGAAGCGACAAAGAACTGTGAGTCTTCGAGATAATTCAACCGGCGACATTGTGGCCAGGGTTGGTACCCTGGAACGCCCTTTTTCGGTTGACGTCTCGGACACGGGCGTTTTTGGGGTGAACGACGCGGGTCAGACTTCAGCGCTTTCCGCCAAGCTCATGATTTTCGACCCATCCGGAAAGCTGGTGTACCAGCGTGTGTACAACGCGAATCTGGCCGGCTTCAGCATTTCGCCGTGTGGGCAGTACGTCGCGAGTCAAACCTGCAATTCGGCCAACGAAGACAGCTTCATCCTCGAGATACACGACGTTGCGCAGCAGCGGGTGCTGGCCTCATGCACGCCGGTCGCGGGCTGGAGTTCGGAATACAGGTTTGAAACTGAGGACGGGGAGCTCAAGCGCGTCTTTGCGAAAATCCACGACCTTGGGTGGTTCGCATATTCTCCGGCCGGAGAATTTCTCGACGCAAAGAAATTCATGTCTGCCCGCCTAACCAAAGGCGACCCGTGGACGCGCATCCGGGCCGCAGGGGAGCTGGTCCAGACGGACGACTCCGACAAGGCACTTGGGCGGGCGTTCGGTGTTGTTGATGCAACGATTTCCGCCTTTCGGCGCGGGACGGACGACAGGTGGCTCGCGGGTGGCTATCGCCTTAAGGGCGAGCTGCTAGAAAAGATGAACAAGCCAACCGAGGCAATAGAGGCTTACCGTGCCGCCATTGGTCTAGATTCGAAAATTGGGGTCAAGAAACGGTTGGTGGCCATGGAAAAAGAGGCCTCGCACAAGCTATTGCTCGATATGGGAGCCGAGCCACGCGCGGAAAGCGCCTCTCGGTCGGGCAGACCGAAACCCTGAGGACCTTCATCGCGCGGTCATCTGGCGTGTGGACAGATGGCGTATGTTTGGCCACCTCACGCTTGCGTTTCGGCGACCAGTTACCTTGTCGCGTGTTTTTGAGGCTGCCCTGATAATAGGGTGCGACCATAGAAGCTTCAAGTAGTTACTAATTATCCGACAGGAATTGCTTGTCTAGATAGCCGGATGTGCGCTCTTTCTTGTGTTCGATTTTGCACAGCAAATATCGCTTGCCGGAGTGCAGAAGTGTCCCCCCGGGAGAAATTGACACAATTCTTGAGCGCCGAGGAGGGGGCAACAGATCCAAATTTTTCGAAAAATCCTACTGACATGTAATAGTGGCCCCTGCTCGGTCGGGTGGTCATCTCCGCGAAAATAGCCTCCCCTATAGGGATGCTTTTAACCGAGGCTGAGGGACACTTTCATTTCTCGCGAACACATACCGGCTGAAAACGCCCCCCCCTCACTCCACCGTCACCGACTTCGCCAGATTCCGCGGCTTATCGATATCCGTCCCCCGCGCCAACGCCGCGTGATACGCCAGCAACTGCATCGGCACCGTATGCAAAATGGGCGACAGCGGCCCGTAGTACTCGTTGAGCCGAATCACCTCGATCCCCTCGCTCGGCACGAGCCCACAGTCCACATCCGCGAACACGAACAGCCGACCATTCCGCGCGCTGACCTCATGCATGTTCGACCGCAGCTTTTCGAGCAGCATGTCATTCGGCGCAACCGCGATCACCGGCATCTCGTTGCTGACGAGCGCCAGCGGCCCATGCTTCAGTTCACCGGCCGGATAAGCCTCCGCGTGAATATAGGAAATCTCCTTCATCTTCAGCGCGCCTTCGAGCGCGATCGGATAATGCATTCCACGCCCGAGAAACAGCATGTTGTCGCGTCGCGCGAGCAATTCCGACCACGCCATGATTTGCGGTTCCAGTGCGAGCACTTTCGACATCGCATCGGGCAGGTGCCGCAGCGCGCGCAGATGCGCCTTTTCCTCGTCGTCGCTCAAGCGCCCGCGCACTTGCGCGAGTGACAACGTCAGCAGGAACAACGCCACAAGCTGCGTCGTGAACGCTTTCGTCGAAGCCACCCCGATCTCGATCCCCGCACGCGTGACGAACTGCAGCGCACATTCACGCATCAGCGCACTCGTCGCGACGTTGCAGATCGCGAGCGTATGCGTCATCCCGCTCTTCTTCGCGACATGCACCGCGCCGAGCACATCGGCTGTTTCACCGCTCTGCGACACCGCGACAACCAGCGTGCGCGGATTCGGCACGCTGTCGCGATAACGGAACTCGCTGGCAATTTCCACGCTCGCGGGCAGCTTCGCGATGCTCTCGATCCAGTACTTCGCGGTCAAGGCCGCGTGATAACTGCCGCCGCACGCGAGCAGCAGCACCGAATCGACGTCGTTGAACACGCGCCACGCGCCGTCGCCGAACAGCTCGGGCATGATCGACGAAACATCGAGCAGCGTATCGGCCACGGCCTGCGGCTGCTCGAAGATCTCCTTCTGCATGTAGTAGCGGTACGACCCGAGATCGGCCGCGCCGCTATGCGCGGCGACGCGTTGCACCGCGCGCTCGACGCGCTGGCCGGCAGCATCGACGATCCAGTAGCGATGCAGTTGAATGTCGGCGACATCGCCGTTCTCCAGATACGCGATGCGATCGGTGATGCCCGACAGCGCGATCGCATCGGACGCCAGGAAATTCTCGCCTTCGCCGACACCGACGACGAGCGGCATCCCGTCGCGCGCACCGACGATACGGTGCGGCTCGTCGCGGCACATCACCGCGATCGCATAGCTGCCGCGCAGTCGTGCAACCGCGCGCCGGACCGCGTCGAACAGATCGCCGTCGTACAGGTGGTCGATCAGATGCGCGATCGCTTCGCTGTCGGTCTGGCTGGCGAACACATAGCCATGTGCCTGCAGCTCCGCACGCAGCTGATCGCAGTTCTCGATGATCCCGTTATGTGACAGCGCGATGCGTGCATTGGCGTCACTCGGCGAGAAGTGCGGATGTGCGTTGAGCGTAACGGGTGCACCGTGCGTGGCCCAGCGCGTATGCGCGATGCCCGTGTAACCCGACAACGCATGTTCGGCGATCTCGCGCTGCAGGTTGGCTACCCGATCGACGCTGCGGGCGCGCGCCAGCGCACGGTCGCGGTAGACCACGACGCCGCACGAATCGTAGCCGCGGTATTCGAGCCGCTTCAGGCCGTCGACCAGGTTCGGCAGGATGTCCCGCTGGGCGACCGCCCCGACAATTCCACACATATCGCGCTCCGTAAATGTCCCGTCTGGGCCAGTGAGAGCGATAGTAGAACCAGTGAAATGGAATTAAATTTCAAAAAGCAAGAAAAAGTGAAATGAACGGTAGATCGTCTATCATGTTGAAATTAAATTTCACTCCATGACCGGAAGGAGCCGCCGATGGCCGGCATCACCCTCGACGATCTCGACCTGCGCATCCTCGCGATCCTGCAGGACGACGCGTCGGTGTCGAACCTGGAACTGGCCGAGCGCGCGCTGTCGTCGCCGCCTACCTGCATGCGCCGCGTGCGGCGGCTGACGGAAGCCGGCGTGATTCGTCGGCAGGTCGCGGTGCTCGACCCTGTCGCGATCGGTACGGCCGTCACCGCGCTGATCGAGATCAGCCTCGATCGCCAGACGGCGGAAGACTACGATGCGTTCGAAACCTACGTCTGTGCGGAGCCGGCCGTCACGCAGTGCTACCGCGTGTCGCCGGGGCCCGATTTCGTCGTGGTGGCCGATCTGGCCGACGTCGCCGAATACGATGAATTCGCACGGCGGCTGTTCACGGGTGCATCAAACGTCCGCAACGTGCGGACGTTCTTCTCGACGCATCGCGCGAAATTCGAAGCGAATGCGCGGGTCGCGCATGCGATGCGCAAGCGCGCGTGACGTGACCGCTTCGTTCGCCACGCATCACGCATCACGCATCACGCATCAAACATCACGCAGCCGCGGCTGCATCCGCGAGTTGCAGCGGCTTGCCGTACCCGAAGCAATGCGCGGGCTCCGGAAACACGCGCTGCCTCACGTCGTGCGCGTACTGGCGGATCGCGTCGCGCATCACTGCATTCGCATCGGCATAGCGCTTCACGAAGCGCGGCGTGTACGCATCGAACGCGCCGATCATGTCCTCGGTCACGAGCACTTGCCCGTCGCATGCCGGCGACGCGCCGATGCCGATCGTCGGGATCGTCAGCGTTTCGGTCAGATGGCGCGCGAGGGCTTCCGCCGTGCCTTCGATCACCACGCTGAACGCGCCGGCCCGCTCGGCCGCGCACGCGGCGTCGAACACCTGCGCGGCCGAACGCGAGTCCATGCCCTGCGCGCGAAAGCCGCCCGTCGCGTTGGCCTGCTGCGGCATGAGGCCGACATGCGACATCACCGGAATGCCGCGCTCGGTCAGGAAGCGGATCGTGTCGGCCATCTCGCTGCCGCCTTCGAGTTTCACGGCCTGCGCGCCGGTTTCGGCGAGCAGCCGCGCGGCGGAGCGATAGGCCTGCGCAGGCGATTCCTGGTAGGTCGAGAACGGCAGGTCGACGACGACGCACGCCTGCGCGGCGCCGCGCACGACGGCCGCACCGTGTGCAATCATCATGTCGAGCGTGACGCGCAACGTATCGGGCATCCCGTACAGCACCATGCCGACGGAGTCGCCGACGATGATCACGTCGGCCACTTCGTCGACGAGCTTCGCCATCGGCGCGGAATACGCGGTCAGCGACACGAGGCTGCCGATGCCTTTGGTCGAACGGATCGCGGTGACGGTCTTGCGGGTGGTGCGGGTGTGAGCGCTCATGAACGGAAGCCGTGTGAAAGAAGAGCCGCCACGGTAGCATCGCGCTCGTTCGTGCAATGACCTTCGGAGGACGTCTTATGTTGCTGGCGGGACAATCGGGTGACCCTTACGCGGTGCCGCCGATGGCGCGCCTGCCGAGGCCGCTGTACGTGCGGGCGTTCGGGATCCCCGGCAACGTGAGCGTCGATGCGCACAGTCATCCGTGGGCCCAGCTGATGTATGCGACGAGCGGCGTGCTCGAGGTGTCGACGCCGTCGGGCCGGCAATTGCTGCCACCGCACTATGCGATGTGGATTCCGCCGCACGTGCCGCATGCGGTGTCGACGCGCGATTGCGTCGCGTTCCACAGCCTGTATCTCGACGCGGCGATCGCGCGCGACGACGTGAACGACGACTGCACGATCCTCTGCATGACGCCGCTGCTGCGCGAGCTGGTGATCGCGACGGGCGAGTTGCCGGTGAATTACGACGAGACGGGGCCGGACGGCGCGCTCGTGTGCCTGATCGCCGACCGGATCGCACGCATGGAGCCGGCGCCGCTGACGGTGCCGCTACCGCGCGATCCGCGGCTGCTGAAAATCGCGCGTGCGTTGCATGCCGCGCCGGGCGATACGCGCAGTCTCGACGAATGGGGCCATCAGGTCGGCGCGACGCGGCGCACGCTGTCGCGGCTGTTCCGGCAGGACACGGGGCTGTCGTTCACCGAATGGCGGCAGGCCGTGCGGCTGCTCGCGTCGTTGCCACTGCTCGATGCGGGCGAGCCGATCGGCACGGTGGCCGCGCAACTGGGCTACGACTCGACGTCGTCGTTCATCGCGCTGTTCCAGGCGAAGTTCCGCGTGACGCCCGGCGCGTATGCGAAGCGTGAAGCGCGCCGGCCCGTGTTGAGCGCGTGACGCGCGCCGTTGATCAGAACGCGAGCGCCTGCTGCACCGGGTGGTGGATGCCGCGCGAGAACTCGGCGCCTTCGAGCGACAGCAGCGCGCGCTTGCGGTCGATGCCGCCCGCATAGCCGGTCAGGCTGCCCGACGCGCCGACCACGCGATGGCACGGCACGATGATCGATACCGGATTGCGGCCGACCGCGCCGCCGACGGCGCGTGCGCCGCTCATCGGCAGCCCGACGCGTTCCGTGATGTCGCCGTACGACACGAGTTCGCCGAACGGAATCGCGAGCAGTTCCTTCCACACGCGTTGCTGAAACGCCGTGCCGCGCAGGTGGATCGGCACCGAGAACGTGTCGCGCGTGCCGGTGAAGTACTCGGCGATTTCTTCCGCGACCGTGCGTGCGATTGGCGACATCGCGTGCGCGTCCGCTTCGGTCACGATCGCCACCGCCGGAAAGTATTTCTGGCCGACGAAGTACGGGCCCGTCAGCGCATCGTCCTCGATGCGCACGGCGATGTCGCCCAGCGGGCTCGGAATCAGGTGAGCGGGAGTCATCGCGCTACATCTCCATGAAGGCGCCACACATGCAATGCGGCATACGCGCGCCACGGCGGTCGGGTAGAAGCTGAAGTTCCGCGCGTTCGGCGGCTTCGCCGGGCAGACGGGGCGGCAATACACGCCCGTCGTAACCCGCCGTCGAGCGGCGGTTCCGCGAAAGCAGGGCGTCGCAGCAGGTGTCGGGATCGAGGCGCATGCCGCGACTGTAAACCATCCCCGCGATCGATTCTGGCTGGAATCGGACATGTGGTTCGGCGGCCACCCTCCCGTGCGCGTGTCGGGAAAATCCGGGAAAAACGGTTAATGCCAATCCGCGAAACAGTCGTCTCTTTTGCCGCGGCCAATTTGAGATGACTCATCGAAATCCCCGAATGACAGGGCGCCGGCAGACGCCCTATCCTTTGAAAAACGTTTTCCGGATTGGTTGGTGAAAGGGCCTGTGCGACAGCGCGCGGGCCGTTCGCCCCGGCGCCGGTCGCCGGTCAACGAACACAGTGCGGCGCGACGGGCGCGGCCGCGCATCGGAGACATTCATGCAATCTGCCGTCGTCGGCGCCGTGCGCGCAGCCGCCAGCCGCTACCGCTGGACCGTGTGTGCGCTGCTGTTTTTCGCGACCGTGATCAACTACATGGACCGGCAGATCCTCGGCCTGCTCGCGCCGATGCTCCAGCACGACATCGGCTGGAGCCAGGTGCAGTACGGCCGCATCGTGATGGCGTTTTCCGCGTTCTATGCGCTCGGCCTGCTCGGCTTCGGGCGGATCGTCGACTGGCTCGGCACGCGCGTGTCGTACGCGGTGGCGATGCTGGTGTGGAGCATCGCCGCGATGCTGCACGCGGCGGTCGGCTCGGTGACGGGCTTCGCGTTCGTGCGCGCGCTGCTCGGGATCGGCGAGGGCGGCAACTTCCCGGCCGCGATCAAGACGACGGCCGAATGGTTTCCGCGCCGCGAGCGCGCGCTGGCTACCGGCATCTTCAACTCGGGCGCGAACATCGGCGCGGTGTTCGCCCCGGCGATCATCCCGGCGATCGCGGTGGCCTACGGCTGGCGCGCGGCGTTCGTGATCATCGGCGCGATCGGCCTCGTGTGGCTCGTGGTGTGGCTCGTGCTCTATCGCCAGGCCGACACGCGTGCGCTCGCCGCGGAGTACGACGAGCCGCGCGACGAAGCCGAAGCGCTCGATGCCGCGAATGCGAACGCCGGTGCGCCGCGCTGGGGCGAACTGATCCGCAAGCGCGAAACGTGGGCGTTCCTGATCGGCAAGTTCCTGACCGATCCGGTGTGGTGGTTCTATCTGTTCTGGCTGCCGAAGTGGCTCAACGAGTCGCGCGGGATGGACATGCAGCACATCGGCCTGCCGCTCGTCTGCATCTACGCGCTGACGACGGTCGGCAGCATCGGTGGCGGCTGGCTGTCGTCGGTGTTGCTGCGCGCGGGCTGGAGCGTGAACGGCGCGCGCAAGACGGCGATGCTGATCTGCGCATGCTGCGTGCTGCCGATCGCGTTCGTGTCGCAGGTGCAGAGCCTGTGGCCCGCGGTGCTGATCGTCGGCCTCGCCGCCGCCGCGCACCAGGGCTGGTCGGCGAACCTGTTCACGACGGCGTCCGACCTGTTCCCGCGCCGTGCGGTCGCGTCGGTGGTCGGTATCGGCGGGATGGCCGGCTCGATCGGCGGCGTGCTGTTCTCGGAAGTGATCGGCCAGGTGCTGCAGCGCACGGGCCACTACTGGGTGCTGTTCGCGATCGGCGCGTCGGCCTACCTGATCGCGCTGGCCGTGATGCACGTGCTCACGCCGAAGATGAAGCCCGCGAAACTCGACGCCTGATTGCGTCCCGGCAAACGAACGCGCCGCCCGAGGGCGGCGTGTTTTCTTTTGGCGTTCGGGAAGGGCGTGTGGTCAGCCGGCCGATGCCGTCGACGCGCGCATGATCAAGCGCGGCTCGAACGTCGAATAACTCGCATCGGTGCGTCCCGCGAGCGCGTCGATCAGCTTTTGCATCGCGAGCTCGCCCATGTTCTCGCTCTGGATGTCGACGGTCGTCAGCGCGGGCGCCGCGTATGCGCCGTACGGCACGTTGTCGATGCCCGCGACCGACACGTCCTGCGGCAGCCGGAAGCCGAGCGACGCGGCTTCCTTCATGAAGCCGAGCGCGATCAGGTCGTTGTAGCAGATCACGGCCTGCGGGCGCTGCGGCCCGAGCATCACGCGCGAGCACGCGCGTTCGCCGGCTTCGGCGGTCGGCGCATGCGCGTCGTGCACGTCGAGCGTGAGCCCCGCTTCGGCGAGGCAGTCGCGCGCGCCCTGGATCCGCTCGTCGTTCACGCGCGCGGTGCCGAAGCCGAGATAGGCGATGCGCGTATGGCCGAGATTGAGCAGGTGACGCGCGAGCATGTAGGTCGACAGCCGGTTGTCGATGCCGACGCTCGGAATCGGCAGACCGGGGCTGCGACGCAGCAGCACGAGCGGCTTGTTGAGGTCGAGCATCCAGCCGGCTTCGTCGTCGGGCATCCGCGTGCTGACGATCAGCCCGTCGACGCGCTGCGCGAGCGCCTCGATCAGCGAGCGTTCGCGCGCCTGACTCTCTTCCGTATCGACGAGCAGCAGCGTGTAGTCGTGCTGCAGCGCGACGCGGTTCGCGCCTTTCACCACGTTCGTGAAGTGCGGGTTGCTGATGTCGAGGATCACGAGACCGATCGTGCGCGTGCGGCCGGTGATCATCGAGCGCGCGAGCGGGTTCGAACGGTAGCCGAGCCGGTCGATGGCCTCCTTGAGCCGCGCCTCGACGGTCGGCGAGAAGCGCTGCGTGCCGTTCACGTACTTCGATACCGTCGCGACCGACACGCCGGCTTCCGCGGCCACGTCGCGGATCGTCGGGGAAACTTTTTTCATCGGAAGGGTAACGTTTTCGTTCGATAACGCCGGATTGTGGCAGAAAAAGCCGGCCCGCGGCCACTGGCCGATATCGGGAAAGTGCGGATGGCTGCGAACAGGTTCGACCATTGACGTTCGGCCGCGCCACCGCGTATAGTTGGAAAACGTTTTCCGATTTTGGTCAGATTCAAGGAGATTCGATGAACGCCTCATCCACCGCGGCGCGCAAACCGTTCGGGCGCCTGCTGCTGACGGGCGCGGCCGGCAACCTCGGCCGCCAGTTGCGCGGCGCGCTCGCCGACTGGGCCGACGTCGTGCGCGTCAGCGACATCGCGGCGCTGGACGACGCGGCCGCGCATGAAGAAATCCGCGTGGTCGACCTGGCCGATCGCCCGGCCGTGATGGCGCTCGTCGAAGGCGTGGACGCGATCGTCCACCTCGGCGGCATTTCGGTCGACGCGCCGTTCGACGATCTGGTCGGCGCGAACATCACCGGCACGTACAACCTGTACGAAGCCGCGCGCAAGCATGGCGTGAAGCGCGTCGTGTTCGCGAGCTCGAACCATGCGATCGGTTTCCATCCGGTCACGGAAGTGCTCGACGCCGATTCGCCGTTGCGCCCCGACAGCCTGTACGGCGTGACGAAGTGCTTTGGCGAATCGCTGTCGCGCTATTACTTCGACCGCTTCGGGATCGAGACGGTGTGCCTGCGGATCGGCTCGTCGTTCGAAGTGCCGAAGAATCCGCGCATGCTGGTCACGTTCCTCAGCTATCGCGATTTCATCGAGCTCGTGCGTTGCTCGCTGCTGACGAATCGCGTCGGGCACGCGATCGTCTACGGCGCGTCGGACAACCCGGTGAAGTGGTGGGACAACACGAAGGCCGGCTTCCTCGGCTTCCGTCCGCGCGACAGCTCCGAGCAGTTCGCCGAGCTGTTCCCGGTGACGGCGCCGACCGCCGAGTACGACGATCCCGCGCAGCGGTTCCAGGGCGGCGGCTTCGTCGTCGGTGAGCCGATGGAGCGGAAGGCGTCGTAAGCATCGCACGCATCGCCGGCGGAGCGATTCAGCGCAGGATGTCGGTCGCCTTGTGCCGTTCGTCGACGCCGTCGATCAGGATCAGCGGGCCGCTCGCGTGTCGTGCACGCAGCGGCTGGATCTGCCCGTACGCATCCGATTCGTACCAGGCGCGCGCCGTGTCGAGATCGGGAAACGCGATCGCGATCAGGTCGCCGCGCCACATGCCTTCGCGCACCTCCGGCCGCGCGCCGTGAATCACGAAATGGCCGTCATACGGCGCGAGCGTGCCGTCGATGCGTTCGAGGTATTCGACGATGTCGTCGCACAGGTCGACGTCGTGCAGGTGGGCGATGGCATAGGCGGTCATGGCGGGCTCCGTGGCGTTGCGGTTCGTGAGTCGATGGAGCCATGATCGCGGCGCGGGCGGCGCGCGTCGATTACCTGCGACGTAAGCAAATCCCGACAGCCGCGCCGCATTGCTGCCGGGCCGCCGCCGTCAATGCTTGTTGCGGCACGCCGGATCGCTGTCGTGCCGCTCGCTCGATTCGCACCAGTAGCTCGGCCGCCACGCTTCGAACGAAACGGCCTTGGCCGCATTGGCGCGCGTGACGCGTACCGGGTCGGCCTTCAGCGCATCGCCCTCCTGCTCGTAGTTGAATTGCCAGTTCCGGAACACTTCGCGATGGAACACCCACGTGCGGTGCGCGACGTCATAGCGAAACGTCACGCGGTCGCGCCAGTGGTTGTGGCCCGCGAATACGCCCTGCTCGACGGTGAACGTGCGAGGCTCGACCGTGAGCGCGTTCTCGGCGACGCCGTCGAGATACGGATCGCCCATGCCGCCTTCGTCGGCTTTCATGATCACGGTGTCGTTGCGAGCGGCCAGTTGGTAGCGTCCGTTCGCGCTCTGCAGGAAGATCAGCAGCGGGCGCAGCGACGGTGTGCTCATCGAATCGCCGGGCTGATGCGCGACGACGACATAACCGTTGCGTATACCGTCGGTCAGGCGCCCCGACGCGGCATCCAGCGCTTCGTAGCCGGCGGGCAACTGCGCGACGATGTCGTCCGGCAGGGCGGACGTGTCCGGGCAACGGATCGACGAATGCGTGTCGTCGCAGGTCGAGGCGAAGGCATTGCCGATGCCGAACGTCAGCAGCGCGGCGACGAGAAATCCTCTGATACGGGGGATCGTCATGCGGATAGGGTCATGAGGGTGCGCAGCGGAAGCCGATGCGCTTGCATCGGCTCGTCTCGCCGCAGCTCGGGTTGATCGATGGGTGACGCGGTGCAATCCGTCACGCGCGCTTGCGTGCCGGCCGCACGACGGGCGCCGATTCGAGCGGCTGGCTGGCCTGCTCGCAGAGGCGGTCGAGCATCCGTTGCGCGGCGCCCGCGCAATCCTCGCCTTCGGGCTTGTTCTCGATCTCGTCGATCAGTGTCTCCAACTGCTGCCGGTTCTGCACGAGCCGCTGTTCGAGCAGTGCGATCTCGTCGACCTTGTGCCGCAGCGCGACCAGCAGTTCGTCGCGCGGCCACGCGCCGAGATCGGGCGGCAGCACCGCGCGGATTTCGTCGAGCGCGAAGCCCGCGCGCTGCGCGCGGTCGATGATCGCGAGCCGCGTCAACGCTTCCGACCCGTATTCCCGATAGCCGTTGGCCTGGCGGCGGGCCGGTTCGAGCAGCCCGCTCGCTTCGTAAAAACGGATGCGCGACGCCGCGAGGCCGCTCGCCTTCGCCAGTTCGCCGATTTTCATGGTGTGCTCCAAAAGGGCTTGACCTTAAAGTTGACTTTAAAGTTATCGTTGGGCATCGTCAACCGAGGATGTCCACCATGAATCTGTTTGCGCCGCTGACACTGCCCAACGGGGCGGTGATTCCGAACCGTCTGGCCAAGGCCGCGATGGAAGAGAACATGGCCGATGCGGACCACGCACCGTCCGACGCATTGCTGCGCCTGTACCAAGCGTGGGCCGACGGCCAGGCCGGCCTGATCCTGACCGGCAACGTGATGGTGGACGGCCGCGCGATGACGGGGCCGAACGGCGTCGTGCTCGAGAGCGACACGCATCTCGACCGCTTCCGCCGCTGGGCGCAGATCGCGCGCTCGGGCGGCGCGCACGTGTGGATGCAGATCAATCATCCGGGGCGCCAGATGCAGGCCGCGCTCGGCCAGACGACGCTCGCGCCGTCGGCCGTGCCGCTCGCGCTCGGCGCGCTGTCGAAGCAGTTCCCGGTGCCGAAGGAAATGACGGAAGCCGATATCCGCGACGTGCAGCAGCGCTTCGTGCGCGCCGCGCAGCTCGCGGAGCGAAGCGGCTTCACCGGCGTGCAGGTTCACGCGGCGCACGGCTATCTGCTGAGCCAGTTCCTGTCGCCGCTGACGAACCGCCGGCAGGACCAGTGGGGCGGCAGCATCGAGAATCGCGCGCGCCTGCTGCTCGATATCGTGAAGGCCGTGCGCGCGACGGTGTCGCCGGAGTTCGTCGTTGCAGTGAAGCTGAACTCGGCCGATTTCCAGCGCGGCGGCTTCAGCGCGGACGACGCGAAGCGCGTGGTCGAACTGCTGAATCCGCTTGACGTCGATCTCGTCGAGCTGTCGGGCGGCAGCTATGAAGTGCCGGCGATGCAGGGCGAGGCGCGAGACGGGCGCACGTTGGCCCGTGAAGCGTATTTCCTCGAGTTCGCGCGCGACATCACGGCCGTCGCGAAGATGCCGCTGATGGTCACGGGCGGGATCCGGCGCCGTGCGGTTGCCGAGCAGGTGGTGAACAGCGGCGTGGCGATGGTCGGCATCGCGACCGCGCTGTCGATCGATCCGAACCTGCCGCGCGACTGGCGCGCGGGCAAGGACAGCGCGCCGGTGCTGCAGCCGATCCGGTGGAAGAACAAGGCGCTGGGCGCGCTGGCCAACATGGCCGTCGTCAAGTTCCAGCTCACGCGGCTCAGCGAAGGGCGGCGCACGCACCCGCAGGTGTCGCCGCTGCGCGCACTGGTGCGGCAGCAACTGGCCGCGCAGTGCCAGACGCGGCGCTACCGGAAGTGGATGGCGGGGCGGGCGGCGGGCACGCGCGCGTAATGTGCGCGTGCGTGCCTGCGGCGGCGCGGCCGGAGACTGACCGGCCGCGCCGCCGTGCAAGTACCGTCAGAACCGGTAGTTCGCCAGCACCTCGAACCGCCGGTCGTTGCCGAGCAGGTACTGCGTCTCGTTGTAGTACGCGGACTGCACGTAGCGGCGGTTGAACACGTTGTACGCACGCGCGGTGATCGTCGTGTCCTTGCGCGGCTTCCACGCGAGACCGAGGTCGACGGTCGTGTACGACGGCATTACGAGCTGGTTCGCGGTATCGGCGAAGCGCTTGCCGACGTACTTGACGCCCGCGATGCCCGTCCAGTCAGGCGCGAAGCGCCAGCTCACCCACAGGTTCGCGAGCCGCTGCGGCACCGACACCGGCACATTGCCCGCGCGCGACACCGTCGTGCCGCCGGACGACTGCTGGAAATCGTCGTACTTCGCGCGCAGGATCGACACGTTCGCGTCGACCCGCCAGTCCTTCGCGATCTCCGCGCCGACCGTCGCCTCGAGCCCGCGCGACGACTGCTGGCCGACCTGGATCGACTGGTTCGGGTTCACCGGATCGGCCGTCAACAGGTTGCTCTTCACGATCCGGTACGCGGCGAGCGTCCATTCCGCCTTGCCGTCGAGGAACGACTGCTTCACGCCGATCTCGATCTGCTTGCCGGTCGCGAGCGTGAAGTTCGCCTTCGACGCATTCAGCGACAGCAGCGAGCTGACCGGATCGGCCGACACCGAGTACTGGCCATACACGGCGAGACCGGGCCGCACGTCGTACACGGTGCCGATGCGCCAGCCGGTATTCGCGAACACCTTCGTGAACGCGCCGCCGTTGACGAGATCGTCGCGGTTCACGCTTGCGTGGTCGTAGCGCAGCCCGCCGATCACCGACCAGCGCGACGTGATCTCGAGCCGGTTCTCCGCGAACAGCGCGTACTGGTTCGACTGGCTGCGGTACTTCGGATACGTGCCGGCCGTGTTGATGAAACTGCCCAGGTCGAAGTTGAACGGATCGACCGTCGACGTGCCCGAATACGGCGAGTTGTTGTCGTGCTGGAACGTCGTGTGGTTGAACTCGAAGCCGGTCGAGAACGTGTTGCGCATGCCGAGCAGCGCGCTGCTCACGGTGGCCGTCGTCACGTTGCCGTACTGTTCCTGGTCGTGGAAGATTTCCGTGTAGCTGCTGCGCCGGACCTGCGCGCTCGACGGCAGGTACGTGTAGTACTCGGCGTCCTTCCAGTGACGGTTGCTCTTCATCCGGTACAGCGTGGTCGTCACGTTCAGGCTGTCGCTCGGCTGCCAGTTCGCCGACACGGTGGCCCAGCTGTCGCGGAACGCGATGTCGCTGTCACCGACGTTGTAGTTCTTCTTGTCGAGCGCGCGATCGCGCGCGCCGTTCACGAGCGGCACACCGAAATACTGCATCGGGTGCATGAAGCCCTGCGCATACGACGCCGTCACGTACAGGTCGGGCGTTACATCGTAGCGCAGCGCGCCGGAGACTGACAGGTTGCGCGAATCGCCGCGGTCGACCCAGTTCGACGAGCGGTTGCCGCTGATGTCGAAGCGGTACGACAGCTTGTCGTTGATCGCACCGCCGCTGCCGAACGCGGCGCGCGCCGTGCCCTCGGTGCCGCCGCCGACCTGCAGCTCGTTGCGGATCGGCGTGCGTGTCGGCTTCTTCGGCACGATGTTGACGATGCCGCCGATCGCACCTTCGCCGTAGATCACCGAAGCCGGGCCGCGCAGCACGTCGATATGGTCGACCGACCACGTGTCGAACGGGAACGTGACACCGATCGCGCCGTACGGGCGCACGCCGTCATAGAGCTGCGTGACCGACGACGCACCGACGAAGCCGCGCGCGGCGAGCTCCGAGTTGCCGTTGCCGGGGTGCGGCGACGCGCTGATGCCGGCGGCGCGGCTCACTGCGTCGATGATCGAATTGTCGCCGCGCGTGTCGAGCGTCTTGCGATCGATCTGCTCGACGCTCGCGGGCGTTTCGAGCGACGACAGGCCGAGATGGCTGCCGGTATCGAGCGGTTGCGTGAGCGCGGGCGCTTTCTGCGCGTCGACGCGGATCGGGGCGAGCGTGGTGCCCGTGCTGTCGATACCGCTTTCCTGTGCCTGCCCGGCGGGAGAGAAGGCCGCGAGAACGGCGGCGGGCAGCATCAATCTGAACTTCATTGTTTCGGTTTCCTTTGAATGGGGGAAGCGCTTGCGTCGATCACGCAGCGGTACGCGTCGCGCGGCCGAACAGCAGCCGGTCGACGAGCCAGACCGCGACGATCGTGATTCCCATCAACGGGAAGACGATACCGAGCAGCACGAGTCCGGTGACCCAGCCGCGCATCGGCGGCGTGCCGCGTTCGCGCGAGGGTGCGCCCAGCTTTCCGGCCGGGCGGCGCTTCCACCACATCACGGTGCCCGTGACGGCCATTGCGGCCAGCCCGAGCGACAACACCGCGCAAATGATCTGGTTCGCGAGCCCGAAGTAGCGGCCCATGTGCAGCGACGTGCCGTACGACACGGCCCGCGATACGGCGCCGTAGTCGTCATAGCGGATGTCCTTGAGCACGGCGCCGCTGTACTGGTCGATGTAGATCGTGCGTTCCGCCTTCGGGTCGGCGGGGAAGTACGACGCGGTGAACACGCCGTCCGCGCCGGATGGCAGCGCGAGCGTGTAGCCGCTCGTCACGCCGAGGCCGGCGACGATCGCGATCGCGCGGGCCAGCGGCAGCGGCGCGGGCGTCGGCGCTGACGGCGAATGCGGAACGGGTACGTTGCCGACCGCCCACGGCGTTTGCGGCAACGGCAGGTCGTCCATCACCATCTCCGGCATCGAGTCGTCCGAATCGTGATGATGGCCCGATGGTGCGGCGGTTTGCGCGGGCGCATGCTCGGGCGTTGTTACCGCGCCCGGGCGCGTCGAGCGCACCGATGAGCCGCCCCATGCGCCTTCCGGCGCGCCGAGGTTCACGGTCGCCGCGAGCGCCTTGAAGTTCTTGCCCCACGAGCCCGACCACGGCAGCCCCGACAGGATGAATGCGACGGTGCCAGCCGCGAGCCAGATGCCGGCCGTCGCGTGGACGCTTTTCAGCGGCCGGCCGCGCAGCGACAGGTCGGGCCGCAGTGCGCGCCCGACGCGCGTGGTGCCGCGTGGCCACCACAGCGCGATGCCGGTGCCGATCATCACGAAGGTCCAGCAGGCGGCGAGCTCCATCAGCAGCTCGCCCGTCTTGCCGAGCAGCAGCTTGCGATGCAGCATCCGGGCGACCTGCATGAAGCGGTTCTCCACGCTCAGCGTGCCGAGCACGCTGCCGTCGTACGGGTTCACGTACACGCTCTCGCGGCTACCGTCGCGCAGCCGGAATACGTATTCGGCGCTGCGGTCGGGCGCGGTGGACACCTGCGCGGACACCGGCGTTGCGCCGGCCGGCATCGCGGTGCGTGCGCGCGCGAGCAGCGTGTCGGCGTCGAGCCGCGGCGTGGCCTGCGGCTCGACGACCAGCCGGTGTGGGTACAGCAGCGGCTCGATCTGCGGCTGGAAGCAGTAAAGCGTGCCCGTGATCGCGAGGATCACGAGAAACGGCATCACGAACAGGCCGGCATAGAAGTGCCAGCGCCAGAGCGTCCGGTAACCGGCGCTTGCGGAATGGGTGGGCGAGATTGCCCGATCGACGGTGGTCGACATGGTGTCAGCTCCTCGTGTTCGTCGAGCGGCAGGACCGGCGCGGGCCGGCCGCCGTCAACGCGCGTCGCACCCGCGTGCGCGCATCGACGCAACGGGCGGCACGGCGTCGTGCGCAAACGGTGCGCGACGCGGCGTCGCCCGCGCGATGCGGGCATGCGGATGAACGCTTGAATCAGGTCGTGTGAAACGAACGGCGTGAACGCGCATGCACATCGACGTGCATGCGCCACAGGGCGGAACGTTCAGCAGAACAGAGGAGGCGCGCGAGAAGGCGGGCGATCGTCGAATATCGATCGCACGAAAGGAAGACTGTCGAAGTGAACGCGGAACCGTCGCGGCGCCGCGGCGGGAAACAGCAGCACCAGCAGCACGAACGACGCGAGCGCGGTGAACAGCGCGGCACCGAATGCGCACAGACTGTCGCCGTTGCCGGAGGACGCCGTCTTGCCGGCATGCGCGTCATGCTTGAGCGCATCGACGAGCGCCAGCGCATCGTTGGCCGGCGTGATCGGCGTGCTCGCATCGAAGCGGGCGGCCAGTGCGGCGCCCGCGACGATCAGCGGGCCGCGGCCCGAACACAGCACCACCGAGCCCGCATCCGGACCGTCCGGATCGAGCATCACGGCGCCCGACATCAGCGCGCGGGACAGCAGCGTCACGAGGAGGAAACCCCACAACAGCTGTCGCGCGACGCCTGGCCGAAGCAGGAAGTGGCGAAGTGCGTTCATGGCGCGCGATTGTACATCCGTTTGCGCGCACGGACTGGCGTGCGGCGCTGATGGGCGGGATCAGACGCCGCGTAGCCGGAAGTGGAACGCGGGGCTATTGCGGGCCGACTGATCCCGGGGCCGGCGCGACGTTCGCGGGGCCGTACGACCAGGTGCCGTCGGCCAGCGCGGTCAGCACGTTGCCCGTGCGCCCGTCGTACAGATGCCACTGCTCGTCGGCCGGGTCGTCGCCGTACGGCCAGGTCGTCAGCCTGCCGCCGAGGTCGAAGTCGAAGGCCCACGCACCCGGCTGGGTGCGCGGCGCGACCGATCTCAGGAACTGTCCGTCGAGCTGCAGCGCGGCGGCCGCGATGTCGCCGGCGCGCGATTCGCTATGCGCGAGTTCACGGCCGTCGAACGCGATCGACCAGTGGCAGTAGCAGATCCACAGGTGTCCGTCGCCGGCGACGCTCACGTGCCGCGACGCCAGCCTGTCGCGCGCCGAGGCGGACAGGCCGGACGCGCCGACGCGCGGCTCGCGGACATGCAGCGCGGGTTGTCCGAACTCGAACGTGAGGAAGCTGCCCTGACCTTTCGTCACGGACCAGGCCGGCGTATCGCAGATGGCCGGCCAGATCCGGTCGAAGTCGGCCGCGTTCACGAGGGGCATGTCGATGGACGGAACCCGGCGCGGCCGTGCCTGCCGCGATGGCCGTCCGTGGCAGCCGATGCGGTGTGCCGGTTCAAGCCGGATAGGCGTCGTCGACCTTCAGGTTCGCGAGCCGGAACAGCGTGCGCAGCGTCTGCGGATGAATGTCGCGGTGCGATGCAAGCGACGTCAGCATGAAGTCGAGCACTTTGGCGTAGCGAAGCAGCACGAGGCAACGTGCGAGGTCGGGTGTACGGCCGCGCATGTCTTCGGCGAGGTTGACCATTTGCGTCGACAGCGTGCGCGCCATCTCGAGTTCCATCTGCTGTTTTTCGGTCCAGTCGGGCAGCGGCTGTTCGAGCACCTTCGCGAGAAAGAGCTGGAATGACGTATCGGACGAGTTGGGCAGCGCATCCATGAAGAGCCTCGTGCGTGTGCGGATCGTTCGGGCGAATCCGTGGACGCGCCCGTGGGTGGATGTGTGTCCGCGCTTTGATCGGCGCGGTGTTCACCCGAACGGAATGCAGGTTCCGTACCAGCGTCGCGGGACGATTGTTGAGTAATGTTGAGCCGTGATAACGCGACGTCGGCGAGTCCCGCCGGTACTGGATCGAGGCGGCGCTCGAGGAAGGCATCCATACGCGCGGCGCGATGTGTGCCGCGCACGCAAAACGGATCGACGAGTCGAAATGCTTCAGGGATGTAACGTAACGCCCGCATAAAACCTGTCGCATGATTCCGTCAGCGAGCGGCCGGGACGATGCGTTTCGCGCGTCCCGGCCACGTCTGACGTACGTTCGCCGGTGCGACATGCCGGAACGGGACGCCTCGCGTAGCGCGACGCAAACCTGCTGCGAATGCCTCAGTTGTTTCAAAACCGAGACGTATACGCGAGCGACGATCCGGGCCCATGGCCACGAAACTGGCCCAGCGAATTGCCGGCCAACTGTCCATGGGCAGACGGCGTGCGTTTGCCAACAATCTCCAGATCATCCCTGCGAGGTTCGACATGAGCGTCCACGCCTTCTTCTCGGCCAACCTGCTGCTCGCCTATACGGCTTACTTCATCGGCACGGCCAGCCCGGGGCCGAGCAACCTGGCGATCATGTCGGTCGCCGCGAACCAGGGCCGCAAGGCGGCGCTGGCGTTCGCGCTCGGCGTCATTTCCGGGTCGATGTTCTGGGCGACGGTGGCGGCGCTCGGCGTATCGGCCGCGCTGCTCGCGTGGTCGAAGCTCCTGGTCGCGATCAAGGTCTTCGGCGGGCTGTACCTGCTGTGGCTCGCGTTCAAGTCGGGGCGCACGGCGCTGTCGGGCCCGGTGGCGGCATCGGTGAACGCGGCGCGCGAGCAGCGGTTGTCGCGCTTCTACGTGCACGGCGCGATGCTGCACCTGACCAATCCGAAGGCGATTCTCGTGTGGGTATCGATCGTCGCGCTGTCGTCGAACGGCGCGGGTGCGTCGCACGGCGCCGTCGTGCCGGGCTGCCTCGTGATCGGCAGCCTCGTGTTCGGCGGGTATGCGCTCGTGTTCTCGATGGACGGTGCACGCCGGCTGTACGTGCGTGGCCGCCGTGCGATGGAGGCGTGTCTGGCCGTCGTGTTCGGCGTGGCGGGGATTCGGCTGCTGGTGACGAACGTCTAGCCGCGCGGTCGTTGCCGAAACCCTCCGCGGCGCTGACGCACGGCGGAGGGCTCAAGCATCGACGCGGCTTCAGAAAATGAAGCCCGTGTTGATGAACTTCGAGTGGTGATCCGACACGATCGAATCGAGCAGCTGCTTGCTGCTGTCGGTCTGCTTCGCGGCGACCATCGAGCGGATCGAGAACGCGCGCAGCGCGTCGCTCACCGACAGCGTACCTTCGGCCGAATCCTTGCGGCCCGCGAACGGGAACACGTCAGGCCCGCGCTGGCACTGGCAGTTGATGTTCACGCGGCACACCTGGTTCACGAGCGGATCGACGAGCGCGCCGATCTGCGCCGGATCGGAACCGAAGATGCTGACCTGCTGGCCGTGATCCGACGTCGTCACGTAGTCGAGGGCGGTCTCGACGTCGTCGAACGGCGCGACCGGAATGATCGGGCCGAACTGTTCCTCACGGTACAGCTTCATCCCTTCCGACACCGGATACACGACGGCCGGATAGAACAGCGTCTTGCTGAACTCGCCGCCCGAATGATTGACGACCTGCGCGCCCCTGGCCTTCGCGTCGTCGATCGCGTCCGTCATGTAGGCCGTGCGATGCATGCCGGGCAGCGGCGTGATGCTGACGCCTTTCTCCCACGGCATGCCGATCTTCAGCTGTTCGAGCGCGGCGGTGAAGCGCTTCAGGAATTCGTCGACGATCGAGCGGTGCACGAGCAGCATCTTCAGCGCGGTGCAGCGCTGGCCGTTGAACGACAGCGCGCCGAGCAGGCACTCCTTCACGGTCAGGTCGAGATCGGCGTCGGGCAGCACGATCGCCGCGTTCTTCGCGTCGAGGCCGAGGATCGCGCGCAGCCGGTGCGACTTCGGGTGCTGCTTCTTCAGGTGGTCGGCGACCTTGCTCGACCCGATCAGCGCGAGCACGTTGATCTTGCCCGATGCGAGCATGTGCGGCACGACCACCGCGCCGGGCGCGTAGATCGTGTTGATCACGCCCTTCGGAAACGCGTCGCGGAACGCTTCGAGCAGCGGCTCGAACAGCAGCGTGCCGTACTGGGGCGGCTTGAACACCACGGTATTGCCCATCAGCAGCGCGGGGATCAGCGTCGCGAACGTCTCGTTCAGCGGATAGTTGTACGGGCCCATGCACAGCACGACGCCGAGCGGCGTGCGGCGGATCTGGCCGATCGTGCCTTCCGCGATCACGAAGCGCGAGTTCGCGTTGTCGAGCTCCTTCAGCGCATCGATCGTCTGCGTCATGTACGTGACGGTGCGGTCGAATTCCTTCTGCGAATCGGCGAGGCTCTTGCCGATCTCCCACATGATCAGGTTCACGACGAGTTCGCGCTGCGCGACCATCCGCTTGATGAAGTCCTGCATGCACGCGATGCGCTGCTCGACCTTCATGGTCGGCCACTCGCCGCGGCCGGCATCGTATGCGCGCACCGCGGCATCGAGCGCCGCGTCGCTTTCCGTTTCGCCCATCACCGGGTAGCTGCCGATTTCGACCTGCTCGACGCTGCCGTCCGCCTGCCGCACGCACACGGGCGACAGCACGGTCTTGGTCGCACCGTCCCACGGTCGCAGTTCGCCGTCGACGAGCGACACGCGCTGGTGGATCGGTGCAGTGAGCCGGAACTCGGCGGGGATGTCCTGATAGGCGGGAAACAGCTGCTGCAGGGAGGCGGAATCGGGCATGACGGTCTCGTTTGACGGGGTGTCCGGGAAGGACGGGCGATGCGAATCCTGAGCTGATTGATCCTCGATCCTGAATCGGCATGATGACGCGCACACGACGACGCGTCACGCGGGAACCTGGCCGATTCAATGAATGGAACCAGTTCCATTAAAAAGGAACGCCGTCACGAATGCAAGAATTGCCGAATCGCTTGGCGTGAACCGTAAGCGTTTGGAAAGACTGTTTCCGAATAGCCGGTATAACGTGCCTGATGCGTTCGCAAACGTTTCACTCTGACCGGATTGAGCGGATAATGGCGCGGCGCGGCGAAGAAAAAAATGAAGTGAGCCTGAGAGCAGACGTAGTGAAGAATAGAAGTAGGTCCGCCGCGATGCCGATGCGAGGTCGGCTGCCCGGAGCGCCGGGTCGGGGTTGCCCGGTCCGGCGCGCACCGGACATTTGCATGCGTCCCGCGTGCTTCACCGGATCCTTCGTGATCCTCTCCAGTTTCTCCCCCGTCGTTTCCCGAATCCCGCCTTTTGTTTGATCGTCTCCGCATGACGCGGCCGGTCTGATTCTTTCGTTTTTATTACGTTTCTGGCGGACCAAACCCGCAAAACAGAAAGGCATTCGTCAGGAATGCAGAGCGCAATGCGTATGCACGTTGCGGGCAGGCGACACGTTAAAAATTAACTAAAAACACGAATCATTCTCGTTTAATATTTCGCTCCGTTACGAGCCATGACATCGCGTCACGGCTCTTTCGTGCCGGTCGTGCCGGCCGGCATGCGCGACGGGGCGATCCTCCGCGCGCCACCGCCTGCTTCACGGAAAGGGCGTCGTCAGCCGATTCGCCGCACGACTCGCGCATGGGCCGGACACGTTTCCGTTCGCCGTTTTTCTTCACCACCCCTACGTTCACGATGAAACTCAACAAGAGCGCCTGCCATGCGCTTCTGATCGCCACGTCGCTGGCTGGCGCGCGTACCGCGTTCGCTCAGGCGAGCGATGCCGCGGCAACCTTGCCCGCGATTTCCGTCAACGCGGCCGCCGAGCATGCGTCGTACGACGGCGGCCACTCGCGCGCGGCGACCAAGACCGACATGTCGCTGATGGACGTCCCGCAGACGGTGAACGTCGTCCCGCACGCAGTGATCGAGGACCAGAACGCGACGTCGATGCAGGATGCACTGCGCAACGTGCCGGGCGTCGGCTTCTCGGTCGGCGATGGTCAGCGCGACCAGATCACGATCCGCGGTTTCAACAGCATCACGGACCAGTACGTCGACGGTATTCGCGACGATGCGCTGTACTACCGCGACCTGTCGAACGTCGATCGCGTCGAGGTGCTGAAGGGGCCGGCGGCCGTGCTGTACGGGCGTGGCTCGGCGGGCGGCATCGTGAATCGCGTGCTGAAGCGGCCGCTGGCGACCCCGGTGAACGATGTGGGCGTGACGCTTGGCACGCGCGGCGAGCGGCGCGGCGAATTCGACCTCGGTTGGAACGCGAACGACGCGGCGCGTTTCCGCGTGACCGGCGCGGCCGAGAACTCGAACAGCTTCCGCGACCAGTTCCAGCTCAACCGCCAGGCGATCGCGCCGTCCGCGCAGTTCAAGCTCGACAGCGACACGGTGCTGAACGTCGAATTCGACTACCTGCACGACCGCCGCACGTCCGACCAGGGCCTGCCCGCGTATGGCGGCCGGCCGGTCGACGTGCCGATCAACACATACTACGGTTCGGCCGACGCGGCGAACAGTTCGTACAACGACATTTCCGCGAAGAGCGCGACGGTGTCGCTCGATCACCGCTTCAACGATTCGCTGTCGTTCCACGGCGCGATCCGCGCGTACGACTTCTCGCTCGAACGCAAGAACTACGTGACGTACGAGCCGATCAAGACGGCGGCGCACCCGGTCGTCACGCTCGACCAGTCGACGCGCCAGCGCACCGATCACGGCATCGACGGCGTGTTCGAACTCACGCAGAAGACCTCGCTGTTCGGCATGCGCCACGAGCTGCTGTACGGGGTCGAACTGTCGCAGCAGCAGAAGTTCGACACGATCTACAGCGTGACGAAGGTCGCGACCTACGATCTGTTCAATCCGCAGCAGGTGATCCTGCCCGGCGTGCCGACGGGCGCGCGGGCGAAGACGAATGCGTCGACCGTTGTCGGGCTCGCGGGCGTCTACGCGCAGGACCTGATCTCGCTGACCGAGCACTGGAAGGTGCTGGCCGGCTTGCGCTTCGACTACCTGAACCAGATCCGCCATGACTACACGTCGTCGAACATCAACCTCGACCGCACCGATCACGCGTGGAGCCCGCGCGTCGGCCTGATCTACGAACCGCTCGACTGGCTGACGCTGTACGGGTCGTTCAGCCAGTCGTTCTCGCCGCTCGCCGATACGCTGATCAGTTCCGGCGCGTTCGCGAACGGCGCCGCGCTCGCGCCGCAGAAGACCACCGCGTATGAAGTCGGCTCGCGCTTCGACCTCGGCGGCAAGGCGACGGCCAGCGTCGCGCTGTTCGACATGCGTCAGACCAACCAGCAGATCGGCGATCCCGCGAACCCCGGTTATGCGCTGCCGATCGGCACCCAGCACGTACGGGGGATGGAGCTCGGCTTCACCGGCGAAATCGCGCCGAAGTGGTCGGTGTATGCGGGTTACGCGTACCTGAACGGCACTGTCGACGGTTCCGCGCAATCGACGGCGGCCGGCCTCGCGGTGTCGAGCAACACGCCGGGGCTGATGCCGCGCCACAGCGCAAATCTGTGGCTCAAGCGCGAGTTGCCGTACGGTTTCTATGCGGCGGCCGGCATGCAGTTCCAGTCGGCGCGCTATACGTCGGCGAGCGATCTCGTCACGCTGCCTTCGTTCACGGTGTTCAACCTCGGCGCCGGGTATCGCAGCAAGAAGGTCGACGTGACGCTCACGCTCGACAACCTGTTCAATCGCCACTACTTCATCGCCGCGCACGGCAACGCCGACCTGTACAACATGCCCGGCGATCCGCGCACGCTGACCGCCACGGTGAAGTGGCACATGTAACGCGCGTCACGCGCATCGCGCGTGCGTTGCGCGACAATGCGGGTCATCGTCACGATGGCCCGTTTCTCACCGCCCATGATCCGCCAAGCGATCGATGTATCGAACCTGACCGGCCGCGCCTGCATGCTGTGCGCCTTGTTGTTGCTGGCGTGCGGTCCGGCCGCGGCGGGCGAGCGGCCGATCCTGGCCGATGCCGAGCCTGAATGCCATGCCGTGCATGTCGACCGCGCGATCACGCTGTCGGGGCGTTACGCGGTCGATTACGACGATGAAGCGATCGGGCCGGACGTGTGGTTCGAAGAGGACGATGCGTCGGCGAAGCGCTTGCCCGACCGCTCGCAACGCGCGGCCATGATCGTTTTCACGAACCAGGACGTTGCGCGACGCGGGCTGCGGCTGCCCGCCGCGCAGCCGCACGGCGTTTGCCTGCTCGACGGGCGCGCGACGCTCGTGATTCGCGATGTGTACACCGCGTGCCCGGGGCTGGAAACGCCCGATAGCGCGCGGCTGGTGAAGGTCGTCAAGGCCAGCGTGCCGGCGCGGCACGCCTGCCACGCCACCACGCCCTGACGCTGACGCCACCGCGCCGTTACTCGACGTCCTCGTCATCCACCATATCGCCATCCTCCTCCGCGCGCTCCGGCGCCGCATACGCGCTCGCCTGTTCGAGCAGCCAGCCGCGGAACAGCTCCAGCGGCTTGCTGTGGCTGAATTCGGTCGGATACACGAGGTAGTACGCCGAATCGCCGACCGTCGCCGCGTCGCACGGCACGATCAGGCCGAGCTGCTGCAACTGTTCCTCGACGAAGAACTTCGGCACGAGCGCGATCCCGAGCCCGGCCGCGGCCGCGCTGATCAGCATCGTGTGGAGTTCGTAGCGCACGCCCTGCATCGTGCGGATGTCCTCGACGCCGTGCGTCTCGAACCACTGCGCCCACGCACCGGGGCGCGTCGTCGAGTGCAGCAGCGGATACGTGAGCAGATCCTCGACGCGCTCGACGGGCCCGTCGAGCAGCGCGGGCGAGCAGATCGGCACGACTTCCTCGCCGAACAGGTAGTCGGACGACGTACCAGGCCAGGTTGGCTTGCCGTAGTGGATCGCGGCCTCGAAGTGCGTGTCCTCGAACGAGAACAGGTCGGTGCGGCTGCCCATGTTCACGCGCACGTCGGGCGTGCGGTCGTAGAAGCTCTTGATGCGCGGGATCAGCCAGTGCGACGCGAAGGTGGGCAGCACCGCGAGTTCCAGGTAGCCGCCGCCGCTGCCGTGCGCGATGATCGACAGCGTGTCGCGGTCGAGCGTTTCCAGCGCCCGTCGCACCTGCGTGCCGTACAGCTTGCCGGCGCGCGTCAGCACGACGCGCTGCTTCACCCGGGCGAACAGCCGCACGCCAAGGCTGGCCTCCAGCGTCGCGATCTGGCGCGACACCGCGCTTTCGGTCAGGAACAGCTCCTTGGCCGCGTGCGTGAAGCTCTCGTGGCGCGCGGCGGCTTCGAAGGCCACGAGCGCGCCCATGTTGGGGATCTTGAATTTACGCATGATGCTCGATTCGTCTGACGAACAGGGCCGCGCCGCGCGGGGGCGGAAGGCGGGCGAGGAATGGCTAATAATTCCAAAAACTCATCACATGTCAATTTAATCTCGCTTTACGCCCGGCTGCAACCCTTTGAATAATGCTTCCCATGCAAGGCTAGGCGCCCGCTGGGCGGCCGGCCAACGAGTTGCCGGCACGTTTGCCGGCGGTCCCCCGAGACGAGAATCCTGATGCGCAATCCGAATATCGAGAGCTTGCTGACGAAGCTGCTGGGACAGGCGAAGACCGACGCCCTGTTCTCGACCCTGAACATGCCGGCCATCCTCGAAGAATGGGAAGACGGCGTCGTGACGCGCGCGGAAATCGCGCAGGCGATGAACATGGCGCTGTTCGAAGGGCTGCTCGAGCGTTCGGCGAACGGGCGGGCGTACACGGCCGAAGCGATCGAAAGCGGCGGCTCGGTTTATTTCGACCACGGCGCGCTGCGCACGGTGCGCTGGCCGGACACGGGTGCGCTGCCGCCGGGCGAAGCCGCGTTCACGCGCATCCTGCGTCCGCTCGGCTTCCGCCTGAACGGCCGCTACCCGCTCGACAAGCTCGGCATGACGGGCCGCGCATATGCGCATGAAGACGCACCGGACGAAATCGCGCAGTTCTTCGTCAGCGAACTGCATCCGGAACGTTTCTCGAAGGAATTCCAGCAGGCCGTGACGAACGTCGTCAGCTCGTCGCGCGATCCGCTGTCGCCGGCGGCCGTCGCGCTGCTGTGGGAAGTCGAGCGCGAAGGCTGGCTGTCGCTGGAAGCCGCGCAGGCGCTGCTGCCGGAAATCGTCGGTGCGTTCGCGCGCCAGCACGACTTGCCGAACGAACTCGACTACGAAACGCTGCTGATGGAATCGGCGGAAATGGCGTGGATCTCGACCGAAGGCAACGCGTTCAACCATGCGACCGATCGCGTTGCCGACGTATTCAAGCTGTCCGACGACGAGAAGGCGAAGGGCCGGCCGATGAAGCCGGAAGTCGAGCGCTCGCGCTCGGGCCGCGTGTTCCAGACCGCGTATCGCGCCGACACCGTCGAGCGCGAGTTCCGCACGCGCGACGGCGGCACGGTGAAGCGCAACGTGCCGGGCTCGTTCTACGAGTTCATCACGCGCAAGCGCACGTTCGACCAGGGCGCGCGCCGCTGGGTGACCGACCTGCGTTTCGATGCGGGCAACGCGCAAGGCATCTTCAAGATGACGGCGAACGCGGCGAAGTAACGAACCGGGGGCTGCGCGCGACGCGCGTCCCTGAAGCATGAATGAGCGGATCGGGCAGGGCGTGCAAGCGTCCTGCCCGATTTGCGTTGGGCGGCCGCGATGCAGCGGAACGCCGTGTCGCGGTCGATTGCGTAGTCGGGAAGGCGAGGGTGCAGCGAAGGCCGCCGGCGCGTGCCGTGCGCCGCGCGCTCAGAAGACGTGCGTGATCAGATAGAACAGCACCAGCAGCCCGAACGGCACGCCGAGCAGCCAGGCGATCAGGTATTTGCCCATGTCGTGATCCTGATGGCCGCGACGCCGGCAGCGTCGCGGCGGGGAGAGATGGCCGGTTGCGTTACAGCTCGCGATCGAATTCCTTCAACTGCTTCTCGGCCGCGTCGCGGGCGATTCCGTAACGTTCCTGGATCTTCCCGGCCAGATAGTCGCGATTGCCTTCGGCGACCGCGAGATCGTCGTCGGTCAGCTTGCCCCACTTGGCCTTCAGCTTGCCGGTGAGCTGCTTCCATTGGCCCTTGATCTTGTCCTCGTTCATCGTGTGCTCCTGTGTCGTGACGGGAAAACTGCGGAGATAACGCGCGGCAACCGCCGCGCGGGAAGTCAGGCCTTCGCCTTCAGGCCGGATGCGTCGACGTGCTTCACGCCCTTCACGGCGCGCGACACGGCGATCGCCTTCTTCACGGCGATCTTCGTCGGCAGCACGCCCGTGAGCGTGACGACGCCGTCGACCGTCTTCACGCTGATGTCGACACTCTTCATGCCATCGGTGGCGGCCAGCTGGCTTTTCACCTTGGTCGTGATCCACGTGTCGGTCACCGGCTGGCTCGATTCGGTTTTCATGCCGTTGTCGGTAGATGCGTCCTGTGCAACCGCGTTCGTGAGCGGCGCGGCGCCGAGCAGGAAAGCGGCGCTGACGGCGAGCAGCGTCGAAAGATGCGGGGTCTTCTTCATGGATGGGTTCTCCGTCGATTGGCGTGTTGGATGGGGGCGCGCGAACGGCGTCGTCCGTTACCGGACGATCGGCGTGTCGTAGCCGGGCTCGCGCGGCGGGATATCCGGGCGCGGTATGTCGGGTGGCAGCGGCACCGGTGGATCGGTGCCGGGCGGCGGTTCGGGCGGACTGCCCGGAGGCGGTTCGGGCCGCGTCGGATCGGGTGTCTGATGCTGCTTCATCGTGCTTCTCCTCTGCGGTGGAAAGGCAGCGCATGCGCGCCGATGCAGGACCAGCGTACCGACGCGAACGCGAGCGGGCATCGCGCAAATTCACCTGATCGGCTAGTGCGTTTGCACGGGGGGACGAAGAAGGAGGGTGGTGTGGCCGCCGACCGCAAAGCGGGGCAAGCGGGCGCAGCGGATGCTTCCGGAGTCGGCGGGATGCCGCACGATGGCGGCGCGCCGTGCGAATGTACTATGACGGCTAGTGCATTCGCGCCTGTCGTGCCGATGCGCGGCAAGCGATCATCGCCCCACGCGCCGGCCGGCGCGTGTCGACCCAGCGGAACCATTCGATGAACGAACAGGTAAACGAACAGGCGCTCAAGTCGCATACCGACCGTCGCCAGCTGCACCAGATCATCGCGGGACTCACCGAGGGCGTGATCCTGGTCGAGCCCGACCAGCGGATCGTGTGGGCGAACGAGGCCGCGCTCGCGATGCACGGCGTGACCGAACTGAAGGCGCTCGGTGCGACCGTTACCGAATACCGCGAGCGCTTCCGGCTGCGCTACCGGAACAACCATCCGGTGCGCGACGGCCACTATCCGATGGATCGCGTGATCGCCGGCGAAGAGTTCAGCGACGTGACGGTCGAAGTCGAATCGGCCGCCGATGAAACCGTGAGCTGGGTTCACCGCATCCGCAGCCTCGTGCTGACGAACGCGGCCGGCGAACCCGACTGCCTCGCGCTCGTGCTGCACGACGCGACCGAATGGGCGAGCGCCGAGGAGCGCTTCGAGCGCACCTTCAACGCGAACCCGGCGCCGGCCGTGATCTGCCGGCTCGACGACTTGCGCTACGTGAAGGTCAACCAGGGCTTTCTCGACATGACGGGCCACGCGCGCGACGACGTGCTGGGCCGCTCGGTGTACGAAGTCGACGTGCTCGAACAGGCCGAGCGGCGCGAGCTCGCGATCGAGCGGCTCGGCGAAGGCGCGACGATCCCGCAGATGGAAGCCGTGCTGAAACTCGCGGACGGCGGCACGAAGGCGGTGGTCGTCGCCGGGCAGCCGATCGACATGAACGACGAGGCATGCATGCTGTTCACGTTCATGGATCTCGAGCCGCGCAAGCAGGCCGAGCGCGCGCTCAAGCAGAGCGAGGAACGCTTCGCGACGGCATTCCGGATGGCGCCGGTCGCGACCGCGATCGTCACGGCCGACCGCTTCGAATTGCTCGACGTGAACGGCGCATTCGCCGCGATGACGGGCCATGCGCAGGACGACCTGCTCGGCAAGTCCGCGGACGAGATCGGGCTGTGGGCCGAGCGCGGCGCGTGGCAGCGCATTGAAGGCCGGCTTGCGCGCGACGGCAACGTACGCAACGCCGACGTGCAGATTCGCACGCGTGACGGCGACGTGCGCGATTGCGTCGTGTCGGCCGATCCGGTTGCGATTCACGGCCGCGACTGCCTGCTCGTCGCGCTGCTCGACATCAGCGATCGCAAGCGCACCGAGATGGAACTCGTTTATGCGATCGAGACCGCGATGCAGGATGCATCGTGGTTCAGCCGCACGCTGATCGAGAAGCTCGCGAACGTGCGGCGCGCGAATGCGCCCGACGCAGGCGCGCAGTTGTCGGACCTGACTGCGCGCGAACGTGACGTGTTCGACCTGCTGTGCCACGGTCTCGCCGACAAGGAGATCGCCGGTCGCCTCGGGCTCGCGCCGAACACCGTGCGCAATCACGTCGCGACGATCTACGCGAAGCTCGACGTCCACAGCCGCGGCGAGGCGATCGTGTGGGCGCGCGAGCGCGGGATCGTCGGCGCGGCCGAAGCGAACGGCGCGCGCGGCGACAAGGGCGGGACGAAGGGCAAGGACTGACGCCGACGGTACGAATGCACCACGCACACTGGTGCATCCGCATCTGCCGCGCGCTGCGTTCGCTTGCGATCCTGTCCACTCGGCGGCGCGGCGCAGGCCGCCACATCGCCGGCTCTCTCCAACCCATCGCAGGAGACGACCATGGACAGGAATCGCATCGAAGGCAAGCTCAAGCAGGTCAAGGGTTCTGTCAAGGAAGCGCTCGGCAAGGTGACGGGCGACCGCAGGACGGAAGCGGAAGGCATCGCCGAGCAGCAGGCCGGCAAGATCCAGGAAAAGGCCGGCGAGGCGGCCGATGCGGTGCGCAGGCGCACGGGCGCCGATCGGCACTGACCGATGACGCGGCGCCCGCCACGGGCGTCACGATGGCCGGCCGGGCCGCCGTCGGTACGGTGATGCGCGATCGGCATGACCACGGCCGGCCTTTACCAAAGGGCGCTACCGCCATTCCCCATTGAGGTTTTCCACCCACGGCCCGCCACTGCGCGGCCGCGGGTCGGCCGCGCGCGCGGAACTTGATGACAAATCCTCACAACATAGTTCCGATATTTCGTTTGCTGCACGGGTATTGGCTATCCACAATCCATTCACCTCTTTCGCGATGAAAGGTTCTTCGGAGACGGAATCGCGGTGATCGGCCGGCCGGTCGGGCGCATCAAATTGCACCCCGGCAGCGCAAGACATCACCGGCGCGCAAGAGGTCGCCGACGCGCGGCAAGCGCGCGTTGCACCCCGACCCACAGAAGAAGGATTGCCATGACGTTCCGCATTCGTTCGCTTTCCGGCGTTGCATTGACCGCCGCGCTCCTCGCGTTCCAGACGGGCGCCGCCCACGCGCAGGAAACGGTCGTGAAGGTCGGCGTGGCCGGCCCGCTGACGGGTGGCGGCGCCGCCTACGGCAAGGACATTGAGAACGGCGTGCGCATGGCGGTCGACGAAGCGAATGCCGCGCACACGACGGTCGGTGGCAAGCCGGTGAAGTTCGTGATCGCGTCGCAGGACGACCAGAGCGATCCGCGCACCGGCGTGCAGGCCGCGCAGCAACTCGCCGACGCGCAGGTGGCCGTCGTGATCGGCCACTTCAATTCGGGCACGACGCTGCCCGCGTCGAAGATCTACGCGAAGGCCGGCATTCCGATGATTACGCCGTCGGCGACCAATCCCGACATCACGCGCGCCGGGCTCGGCACCGTGTACCGCGTGATCGCGACTGATACGCAGAACGCGGGCAACGCCGGTACGTACGCCGCGAGCGTGACGAAGGCGAAGCGCATCGCGATCATCGACGATCGCACCGCGTTCGGCCAGGGCGAAGCCGACGAATTCGAGAAGGCCGTGAAGGCGAACGGCGGCACGATCGTCGCGCGCGAATTCACGAACGACAAGGCCGTCGACTTCAGCGCGCAGCTCACCAAGATCAAGAGCACCAACGCCGATCTCGTGTTCTTCGGCGGCCTCGACGCGCAGGCCGCGATGCTCGTGAAGCGCATGCGCCAGCTCGGCATCCGCGCGCAGTTTCTCGCGGGCGGCGGCGTGATGAACGCGAACTTCATCAAGCTCGCCGGCAATGCGGCCGAAGGCGCGTCGGTGTGGGAATACGGGCAGCCGCTGTCGCGTCTTGCGAAGGGCAAGCAGTTCGAAACGAAATTCAAGCAGAAGTACGGCGTCGACATGCTCGCGTATGCGCCGTTCGCCTACGACGCGACGTGGATCGCGATCAACGCGATGCAGAAAGCGAACTCGACGAAGCCGGCCGATTTCAACGGCGCGCTGAAGGGCACGCGCTACGACGGCATCACGGGCACGATCGCGTTCACGAACACGGGCGACCTGAAGAACCCGAGCTCGACGCTGTATGAAGTGAAGAACGCCGCGTGGCAGCCCGTCACGACGAAATCGGCGGACTGAACGCAATCCGCGCGAGCAGACTTTCGCGGCGATGCGGGACGTGCTGAAATAGCCGAAGCGATCGCCGGGGCACTCTGCCCACGCGACGCCGCGCACGACGCGGTACGAACAACCCACGGGCGCGGTCGGCAGGCCGTGCCTTTTACGTGCAACCGGAGTCAGTCGTGAGTTCTCAAGTCGTCATCGTCGGCGGTGGTGTGATCGGCAGTTCGATCGCTTATTTCCTGCGCGCCACCGATCCCACGGTCGCCGTGACCGTCATCGAACGCGACCCCACCTATGCAAGATCGTCGTCGGCGCTGTCGGCCGCGTCGATTCGCCAGCAGTTCTCGACGCCGCTGTCGATCGAGATGTCGCTGTTCGGCATCGACTTCCTGCGCACGATCGGCGAGCGGCTCGAAGTGGACGGCAACCGGCCGTCGATCGACCTGCACGAAGGCGGTTACCTGTTCCTCGCGACGCCGGCCGGCGATGCGACGCTGCGCGAGAATCATGCGCTGCAGACGAGCCTCGGTGCCGATATCCGGCTGATGGACGGCGATGCGCTGCGCGCGAAGTTTCCGTGGCTGAACGTCGACGATCTGGTGTCGGGTGCGTACGGCGTGAGCGGCGAAGGCTGGTTCGACGGCTACGGGCTCGTGCAGGCGCTGCGCAAGAAGGCGCAGGCGCTCGGTGCCCGCTACGTGCCGGCCGATGTGAAGGACGTCGTGCGCGACGGCCGCCGGATCACGCATGTCGTGACGGGCGACGGCGAACGTTACGCGTGCGACACGCTCGTCAACGCAGCCGGTGCGTGGACGCGCACGCTGTCGTCGATGATGGGTATCGATATTCCGGTGTTTGCGCGGCGCCGCAGCATCTTCAACGTGTCGTCGCCGGCGAAGCTCACCGATTGTCCGTTGCTGATCGATCCGAGCGGCGTGTATTTCCGGCCGGAAGGGCGCACGTATATCTGCGGCACGTCACCGAGCCCCGATCGCGATCCGGACGACCTGCCGCTCGATGAAGTCGACCACGACCTGTTCGACGAGGTGATCTGGCCGACGCTCGCGAATCGCGTGCCGGAATTCGAGGCGCTGCGTGTCGAGAATTGCTGGTCCGGGTACTACGAGTACAACGTGTTCGATCACAACGCGATCATCGGTTACCACCCCGAACTCGACAACGTCGTGTTCGCGAACGGCTACAGCGGCCACGGGCTGCAGCAGGGGCCGGCGACGGGGCGGGGCGTCAGTGAACTCATTCTGGGCGGGCGTTACGACACGCTCGACCTGTCGTCGCTCGGCTGGGCGCGCGTGCTGGAAAACCGGCCGATCGTCGAAAAGAACGTCGTGTAGCGCGGCGTAACCGCCCGGAAGTGGGGTGGGCGGGATTCTCCTTGTGTCTCAAACCCATTGGCCCGACTGTGTCGGGCCTTTTTTCATTGCTTGCGGGGTGTCGCTTGCCGAGCCCGCGCCCGCCCTTCGGTTTTCTCCCGCCCGGTTTTCTTCCTTGCCGCTTCCGAACTGATTCGCAATGCAAATTAACTGTCGCGTTGTCGCGTTGTCGCACTGACGCGATGGACGATGACGGCGTGCGCATGGCCGTCATTGCCGTGCGCGACATCCGAAGCGGGTATGAATTTCACGGGTTGCCTTCCCTTGCAATAGTCTGATATTTTCCTTACCAAATGCTGTATTTCGGAATGCGGGCAAATATTCCCGAATAAGCGCTTCGTGGAATTTATTCGGTAATTAATGCGCGTGACCAATCACCTTGATCAAAAGAGGATGGCGATCGTGACTCCGATCAGAAACGCAGCGCGCGTTTGCACGATGGTGGGTGCACTGCTGGCGGCCACCGGGCTGGCTGGCATCACGTCGGTTCAGGCCCAGACGGCGGCCGCTACGCCACTGGCTACCGGTGTCACGTCGGGCGGCGCGGCCGAGGCTCAGGTGATCGAGGCGGTTCGAGAAGGCGATATTCTGACCATCAAGGTGCGGTTCAAGCCGATCGTCGATCACAAGACGGAACCGCTTTATGGCTCGATCAGCAAAAGCGATTACGAAAACAGTTTCTATGTTCTTGCCGGCAACAAGAAACACCTGTTGCTGACGGATAGCCATAATCAGCCGCTGACCAATCCTCGCGTCATCCTCAGTGCATCGAAGGATTCCGCCATTGCCGGCACCTGGTATGGCAAATTTCCGGCCCCGCCGAAAAACATCACCAAGGTGTCGCTGACGATCCCCAATGTCGAGACCCTCGACGGCATCAAGATCACCGATCGATAGCGATGACTCGAGCGATCAAAGCAGCTCTCGCGGTAGTGATGTCGATGGCGACCGCGAGCGGGGTTCTCGCGCAGGAGCCTTCCTCCACTCGGGACATCCGTGATCTCAAGCCGACGATACTGGACCTGAAGGGGTTGTCGTCCGATGCGAACAGCGCCAGCCTGGATCTGAACGCCCAGGTTGCCGGGCTCGCCGCACAGCACAGTGGTTTGTCCGTGCGGCAGGACAAAACGGCCGTCAGGGTGTCGATGTTGGGCGATGTCCTGTTCGATTTCGACAAGGCCAGTATCCAGCCGTCCGCCGAGCCGACGCTTCAGGACATTCTGCGGCTCATCACGTCGATTCCCGCCGGCACGGTCGTTATCGAGGGGCATACCGACTCCAAAGGCTCCGCCTCCTATAACCGGGATCTCTCCGTTCGACGGGCAAATGCCGTGGCCGACTGGCTCACGACACACGGCGCGAAAAAATCGCGGCTGTCGGTCAAGGGTTTCGGCGGCAGCCGCCCGGTCGCGTCCAACACGCTGAAAAACGGTGCGGACAATCCGGATGGACGCAAACTGAACCGGCGTGTCGAGTTCGTCTTGCCGAACGCGGCCGGCGCGAAATAATCGCGCCAACGGCCGCTCGTTTCCCAAGGTGTCGCGTTGTCTCCGCCGGCCCCGTGCCTTTCGGCGCGGGCCCGCATGTTGTTCGACGTGTTACCCCGCGCCGTAGACGGCATCGCGCAGATCGAGCGTGTACTGGCCGTTCATTCCTTCGTAGAGCGTGTTCGACAGCGACACGACGGTCAGCCCGCGTGCGCGATCGACGAACCACGAATGACCGTAGACGCCACCCCAGCGCCATGTGCCGACGGATTCCGGCGATGCGGCCGCCTGCGGGTCGTGCAATACCGAAAACCCGATCCCGAAACCCGCGCCGGGCAGATCCGCCAATTCGAAGTCGCCGGTCTGTACGCGGCCCATCTCGTCGACCAGGTCGGCCGGCAGGATGGCGCCGCCGCCCGCGCGCAGCGTGTCCAGCACGGTCAGCGCGTCGCCGGCCGTACCGACCATTCCGGCGCCACCCGATGGGAACGCCTGCGCGTTGAGTGCGCGCGCCGGCGAGTATGTGACGCCGACGGTCCCTTCGGCGATGGGCACGGCTTCGTTCTCGGCGAGCCGGTGCGGCCGTGGCGTGTCGTTGACGTAGGGCGTGGCGAGCCGCGCGGGATCGCGTGCGACGAAAGCCGTGTCGCGCACACCGAGCGGGTGGAGCACGAGTGCATCGATCGCGTCGGCGAGCGGCACGCCGCAGACGGCTTCGATCACCGCGCCGATGACGTCGATCGACAGCGAATAGTTGAAGTTGGTGCCGGGCGCGAACAGCAGCGGCACGCTTGCGATCCGGCGCAGGTTTTCGGCGAGCGTGATCGATGCGCCGTCCAGCCCGTCGGACACGCCCGCGCGCGCATAGGGGCCGTTCTCGTCGGTTTCGTGGTAGCGATAGTCGAGGCCGGCGGTATGCACGAGCAACTGACGCACCGTGATCGCCGGCACGCGGCCGTCGGGCAGCGCGGGACGGAACTCCGGCAGCCAGCGCGTCACATCGTCGTCGAGCGACAGCTTGCGTTGCGCGACGAGCGCCATCGCGGCCGCCGAGACGATCGGCTTCGTCACCGACGCGAGGCGGAACAGCGTGTCCTCGCGCATCGGCGTGCGCGATTCGCGGTCCGCGAACCCGGCTGCGCGGCGGTAGACGAGTTCGCCGTCGCGTGAGACCAGGACCACCGCGCCGACGAGGCGCTGCGTGTCGAGCTGGCGGGACAGCACCGCATCGATGCGCTCGGCGAGCGCGGGATCGGTTGACGACTGCAGTGACGAAGCTGAAGAGGAGGTCATCGAGGATTCCGTCGTGAAGAGTCTGGTCGACATGTTATGGGCTGCCCGCCGCATGCGTCGTTAACCCTTACACGGAACAGGGCTACGTGCGCGGCACGCGCCGGCATTGACGCGCATCGAACCGGATGGCGGACAAAATATGCCCCAATCGGCCGGCGGCGTTCGTTAGAATCTGCATTCGTCGAGGAAATGACGCAATTGCATTGGTGCAGAGCAGTATCGAGTCGCAGGCGCTGCGCGCCCTGATTCCATCGTTCATCTTTCACCGGAGGCGAGCATGCCAGGTTTACTTCCCGATGTTGACCGCGAGGGTCTCCTCGAATATTCGGTGGTGTACACCGATCGCTCGGTCAACCACATGTCGCAGCGTTTTCAAGGTGTCATGCGCGACATTTCCGCCACGCTGAAAAAGGTCTACAACGCGAAATCGGCCGTGATCGTCCCGGGCAGCGGGACGTTCGGCATGGAAGCCGTTGCACGGCAGTTCGCGACGAACAAGAAGTGCCTCGTGATCCGCAACGGCTGGTTCAGCTTCCGCTGGTCGCAGATTTTCGACATGGGCAGCATTCCGTCCGAAACGACGGTGCTGAAGGCGCGTCCGGTCGAAGCGGGCCGCCAGGCCGCGTACGCGCCGGCGCCGATCGACGAAGTGGTCGCCGCGATCCTCGAGAACAAGCCCGATCTGGTGTTTGCGCCGCACGTCGAAACGGCTTCCGGGATGATGCTGCCTGACGGATACCTGCGCGCGGTGGCCGACGCCGTCCATGCGGTGGGCGGGATGTTCGTGCTGGATTGCATTGCGTCGGGTACGGTCTGGGTCGACATGCAGGCGAGTGGCGTCGATATCCTGATCAGCGCGCCGCAGAAGGGCTGGAGTGCGTCGCCGTGTTGCGCGATGGTCATGTTGAGCCCGCTTGCGCGCGAACGCATCGATTCGACGACCAGCACCAGCTTCGCATGCGACCTGCGCAAGTGGCTGCAGATCATGGAGGCGTACGAGGGCGGCGGGTTTGCGTATCACGCGACGATGCCTACCGACAGCCTCACGACGCTGCGCGACGTGATGCAGGAAACCGAGGCGTACGGCTTCGACAAGGTGAAGGCCGAGCAGCTCGAGCTTGGCGAACGCATTCGTGCGTTGCTGACAGAGAAAGGGTTCAGGAGCGTGGCGGCGGCAGGGTTCGAGGCGCCGGGTGTCGTGGTCAGTTACACGGACGATGACGGGATTCGAACCGGGAAGAAGTTTGCGGATGTCGGGTTGCAGATCGCGGCGGGGGTTCCGCTGCAATGCGACGAGCCGGAAGACTTCAAGACGTTCCGGCTCGGGTTGTTTGGTCTCGACAAGCTGCATGATGTCGATGGCGCGGTTAAACGGTTCTCGGATGCGTTGAACCGAATTCTTTGACGCGTTGTTCCAGCGTTGGTGCGAACCGGACCGTTGCCGGGACGGTGCGCGATGTGATGCGTCGTTCTTGCGGCCACCCTCATTTCAATGGGCGGTGGCCTTTGTACTCGATAGCCAAAGCGTTTTTGAGCGGTGCTGGAGTCTAGCGGTCTCGAATGGGCACGGCGAAGCGTCGATTCTGCACGCGATATTCCAGCATGCCGTCTTGCACGCCCAGCTCGATGAGCTTTTGCTTCAGGAAGGGCAGCCCTTTGTCGAGGTCCGTCAATTCGACGTCAATGCCGACCCACTCGACCGCGTGATCTTTCGAGAGCATGCTGCCGCCGCCGGTAACTTCGCCGAGATTTCCCTTCTTTAACGCGTCGTCGAGCGGATCTTCGTACTTGTGCCCACGCTCGATCGGCATGATCGATTCGTTGATTTCGACAAAGACAAACGTTCGAGCATCCGTGGCGGCGGGCCGATTCGTGGGCGTATAGCCGATATATTCGGCATCGGCGGCTGACACATTGCCGTATGCCGAGAGCAGACAGCATCCGACGAGAAGCAGCCAGATCGGGCTTTGATGTACTTTCATCGACGTACCTTGTACTCAAATGTTGTCGACTGCGGCCTGATGCCCCAACTCGGGGGATGTTGCGAATTGTCGTCGATCTTTGCCGACCGTGAAAGGAGACCCGATGCTTCGCCAATTTGTCATCCGAGCCGGCCGTCCTGCCGATGCAGACGAACTCACGAAGCTGGCATTTCTGTCGAAAGCGCACTGGGGCTAGCCCAAGGACTGGCTGAATCTTTGGCAAGCCGATCTCACGGTGACGCCCGAGATGATCGAAAGCTCGATGGCGTACGTCGCTGAAACTGAAGAACGGATCATCGGGTTCTGGGTCAGGACTCCGACCGATTCCGATGAACTTACACGCGGATGGTTATTCGTTCATCCGGATCATATGGGGCAGGGCGTCGCGCGTGCGCTGTGGTCCGAGCTCAGGAAAGAAGCCGCTGAGAAGGGAATCAGAAGCTTCGTGATCGAGGCTGATCCCAACGCGGTGCCGTTTTATATGGCGCTCGGCGCAGAGAAGATTGCCGAGAAAGAATCGACAGTCATCCCGGGTCGATTTGTTCCGATCCTGCGGGTTCCTGTGTGATTCAGTCGTGTGCTGCAATCCTCGCGGCGACCGACCGCTTTTCCACGCAGCAGGCATTCCCGTATCATTCGTCCGATTCGCCGGGATCGCATGACCCGGCCATCCCGCACAAGTGAAAGGACGAGCGATGAAGGGCGAACGGAGCGGCCACGGTAGCGCGATCGAGCGCAACGCGACAGCCAACTCGAAGCGCGCCGGTATCGCCTCCGTTCAGAAGAGCACCGACCCGCGCGACTACCAGAGCGCGCCGGGCATCGCGGTGGTCATGCCGAAAGCGTTTCCCGACGGCTTCGTCGTCGCGGAGCACCAGCATCCGCGCGCACAACTCGTCTACACGACCACAGGCATTGCCGAAGTCTTCGCATGCCAGTCGATGTGGATGATCCCACCTCATCGCGCGCTCTGGATTCCGCCTGACCTTCCGCATGCGATGCGCGCACATGGGCAGCTCGAAATGCGAACCGCATACGTCGACCCGCGCGCGTACCCGCCGGCCTACCCGAATCAACCGCGACTGGTCAACGTTTCACCGCTGCTGCGTGAACTGATCGTGCGCGCGTCGTCCCTTCCGATCGACGCGCATCCCGCTGGGCGCGACGATCTCGTCATCCAGCTCATGCTCGCTGAAATCGAATGGTCTCCGGAGCAGCCGTTGCGGCTTCCGTCCGGCCAGGATCGGCGGCTTGCACGCGTCTGCGATGCGATCCTGTCGAATCCGGCCGATCAGCGCACGCTGACGGAGTGGGCCGGTGAAGTCGGTGCGTCGAGTCGAACGTTGGCCCGGCTGTTCACCGCGGAAACCGGCTTGTCGTTCAGCCAGTGGCGACAGCAGGCCCGGATTTCAGCCGCGCGCCCGTTGCTGGCATCGGGTTGCACGGTGATCGCCGTCGCGGCCGATCTGGGATACGAAACGACGAGCGCATTCTCGACCGTGTTTCGCCGTTTCACCGGCATCACGCCGAGCGCTTACGCGAAACTGTCCGATTCCGCGTAGCAAACGTCTTTCCAGAACACGCGGGACTGGGCGTGTTGCACTTATCGTGTTGGTCATCGACCCCGCCGACCGAATGAGGCAAACCGACATGACGCGACACGACATCGAATTCCCGTCCGAATCCACGACGCTGCGAGGCTGGTTCTACGCGCCGGCGCAGCGCATCGCCGACCGGGAAGCATGGCCCGCCATCGTGATGGCGCACGGCTTTTCGGCCGTGAAGGAGCAGTATCTGGACCGCTACGCGGAGGTGTTCGCCGCCAGCGGCTTTGCGGTGCTGCTCTACGATCACAAGAACTTCGGCGCAAGCGACGGAGTTCCACGTCAGGAAATCGACCCCGTGCAACAGAAGCGTGGCTATCGTGATGCGATCAGCTATCTGCTGACGCGCACCGATGTCGACGCCGAACGCATCGGCATCTGGGGCACCAGTTACAGCGGCGGCCACGTGCTCGAAGTGGCCGCCATCGACCAGCGCGTGAAATGCGTGGTGTCGCAGGTGCCGACGATCAGCGGGTATCAGTCGGGCTTGCGCCGCACGCGGTCCGATCTCGTACCCGCGATGCTGGCGCGCTTCGACGACGATCGTCGGCAGCGCTTCGCGGGTGGCCCGCCGGCCATGTTGCCGACCGTCAGTGCCGACCCCTCGGCTGCCTGTGCGATGGCCGGCGCGGATGCGTACCGGTTCTTCACCGAATCGGCCGCGCAGTTTGCGCCGAACTGGCGAAATGAAGTGACGTTACGCAGTGCAGAGCTATCGCGCGAGAACGAACCTGGGCAGTACGTCGACCGGATCTCGCCGACTCCGCTGCTGATGATCGTCGCCGACCAGGACGTGCTGACGCCGACCGACCTTTGCCTCAAGGCATGGGAAAACGCGCTGCAACCGAAGCGGTTGCTCCAGATCAAGGGTGGCCATTTCACGCCGTATATCGAGCACTTCGACGCAACCAGTCGGGCGGCGGCGGAATGGTTCACGCAGCATCTCGGCGGCGCGCGCTGACCTGAGCCCGCGCTCGTTGGCGCTATGCGTGCCGCTTCGGGTTCCACGCCTTGTGGACGAACTCGAGGCGATTGCCGTCGAAGTCGGCGACGTTGGCCGCGTAGTAGCCAGGGGCGAAATAGGTGCGATCCGCCGGTTTCCCCTCGTCGATGCCGCCGGCCTTGATGGCGGATGCATAGGCTGCGTCGACCAGTTCGTTGGTGTCGCAGACGATCCCGAGATACAGCCCCGTTTCACCGGGCTTGCGCTGGCGGAGCCAGATGCTTGATCCGACCGCGTTGCCCTTGCCGTACACGTCGTCGCCCAGGCCGTAAAGATCGGGGACGCCTTCGGGGCCTGACGCGGAATCGTAGTTGCCGAAGATGTGCCAGCCCAGCGGTTTCAAGGCTTCGGCGTAGAAGGCCAGCGACTTGTCGATGTCGGTGACGGAGAGGTAGACGTGGTCGATCATTGAGCCGCCTTCTTCGATGTGGGTGTGGAGGGTTGGGGCATCACGCCATTGGACGATAGCAAACCCGGCGATGCGCTGCACACCTTCGGCGATGCGGAAGCCGGTCGCACGGTAACGCGGGCTCCCGAACGACGTGTCGCAGCCTGGTGCCGACGACGCCAGCCCATGCTTCGTCATATGAAGTAATAGCTGTAATCCCGCATGAAATCTTCTTTCCGATGACTCCGGCTAGACTGGTCTCGCCTTGTCCCCTCCAAGGTGTTGTGTGACCTCCGCTCGGCCCGCGCTTTTCAGCGTGGGCCAACTTTTTCGAGCGGGTATCGTCGGCGGTCGAACGATCGCAAGCCGGACGCGCACTGGAGGAAACCTAGCGTGACAGTACACCCGACTGCCCGGGATGCCGGTTCGCTCGCGCGCTTCGTCGCGTTGCGAGTAGCGGCGGCTGCCGCCGCGATGTTCATCGTTCCGGCAGCGTTCGCCCAAGCCAGTGCGCCCGTTACCAGCAGTGTGTTTGTGCACCCGCCGTACGACACGGGCAATAGCGCGATCAACGAGAATTTCCAGTACATCACCCATCCGCCGATGCGGCCGGTCGCGGCGAGTGAGCCTGCGGTCGTGCGTGGCGCGCACCGGGGCCGTCGCGGGCAAACGGGCAGCACGAATGCTGCGGGCGCAACGAGTGGCGGATCGAACAGCGGGGCGGCCGTACCTCTTCCTCAAATGCCGGCGGACGGATCATCCGCTGCGCCCGTTTCGCAGTAGCGCGGTTTCTCCGAATCCTTTCAGGCAAGCAGGGCGATCGACATGCGATCGTCAGGTATTGCCCGAATCTCGACAACGTCACGCGGCGCGGCGTGACCGCCCGGTGAGGGGTGAGCGGGATTCCCCTTGTATCTCGCTCGTTGGCCCGACTCTGTCGGGCTTTTTTTGTTGGTGAGCGGAAGGTGTACGGTCGCCGGCTGTGTGTGGCACCATCGCGGTGGTCTCGACATCACACCCGGGTGCAGGCCAGCCCGTCTATCCGAGGGGATCTCATGTTTGACCACGTCAAATTCGGAGTCAGCGACTTTGCCGCCAGCAAGGCGTTTTTCCTCAAGGCACTCGCACCGATCGGTGCAGTGACGGTGGGTGAGGGCGAGCCTTCATACGGGATCGAGATCAGTCCGCCCGGCAAGCCTTCGTTGTGTCTGTTCCAGACGGCCGAGAAACCGGCGCATCTCCACATTGCATTCGTGGCCGACAATCGGCAGCAAGTCGATGCGTTCCATCGCGCGGCGCTGGAGGCGGGCGGGAAGGACAATGGCGCGCCCGGGCTGCGGCCGCATTATCACGCGAACTACTACGCGGCGTTCGTCATCGGGCCGGATGGGCACAATATCGAGGTGGTTTGTCATCAGGCGGAGGGGTGATCCGTCGGCCGCGGACGGATGTGCTCGAAAGCATGATCAAACGCATGCGTCAGGCGCGCACGGGGGCCGACCGGGATGAGTGACATCGCCATCGATTTGCCTTTTTATATCGTCGTGATCTTGATCGGCGCCGACTACTGGCCCGTGACGCTTTTTGTCGGCGCGGCCGGATTGTATTTCGCGGCGACCCGTTTGCGCGGTGGCTGGCGTGTTGTCTGTATCGTCGTTTCACTATTGTTCGCCGCCGAAGCCTGCTTCGGGATCTATGGTCGCTTTGTCGGGTTTTAATTGCCTTGAGAGCGGGTGCGCTACACTCGGTCGGCGTGCGGTGCTACGCGGCGCCGGCTAGCGGCGGAGACGATACCAATACATTCCGGGGCGGGGGCCATCTGCCTCCCGAAAAGACAATGCCAATCAGCAAACTGAAGGCCATGCCGGCGTTTCACACGGACGCGCCGCCGCAGATCCGTCATGCCATCGCGCTCTTCACGATTGTCTGGCTCATCGAAGCCGGATTTGCAGTCTGGCTTCAGAAGATGGGTATCAGTCAAATTGGTGAAGTGCCCGCGGCAAAGGTAACGCTCATGCGTCAGGGCCTTGCCATGATCGCCGTGGTTCAGGGATTCTGGCTGTTCCTGAACGCCAGCCTGATCATCGGCCTTTGCCAACGACAAAAGCTGGCACGCACGCTGGAACTGGTCCTCACGATTGTCACGACGCTGGCCTTCATTGTGGTGGCGCTCCCGTTCAGGATGAACCTGATCGAAGTGTCCTTTTTCGCCAATGCGATTGCGACTGTGCTCATTTATTCTGGCCCGTGTTCGCGTTGGTTCCAGGGTACGACTTCGTAAGAGCGTCACGATTGCTATTGCGAATGCGGCTTGGCGAGATGAAGGCTGTCGTGCCACGCCGCGAAGACTCAACGGAAAGACGAGCGATGAATTCGAAAATCATCCGCAAGGCCACGGCAGACGACGTGCCGGCGCTCACGCAGATCCGGAACGATGCACACGCCAAGAAAGTCGCGCATGGCGATTATGTGTGGGGCAACGCGGGCGACGGCTTCTCCGAGCGGTGGGTACGAAACAATGTCGCCGAGAAAGCGGTGTATGTCGTCGAACAGGATGGCACGTTGATCGGAACGTTCGCGCTCGGTTTCGACGACGACAACCACTGGGGGCCTCAAGCACCGATCGCCGGGTACGTGCATGGGCTATGTGTGCGGCAAGGTTTCAACGGGCTGGGAATTGGCAGCTTCGTGCTTGACTGGTGTGCCCGCGAGGTGAGCGGCTCGAACCGGCGTTTCGTCAGACTCGACTGCGACGCTGAAAACGCGAAGCTTTGCGCTTACTACGAATCGCTTGGCTTTGTCCGCGTCGGATTGAAGTCGGACGGCCGTGACTGGTCGTTGTACGAGAGGCCGGCCGATCGACTGTCGACTGGATCATCGACGGGTTGCTCGCAGGCGTCTCGTCAAACGAAGTGAACCCGGCAACGATTGTCGGCACAAGCCTGCCGAATCATCGACAATCCGCGTCCTTCAAAAAATCAGAGAGGGTGGTGTATGCGCAGGACCGGCAAGACGCTCGCGGTGATCGTGAGCTTTGCGGTCGTCGGGATCGCCGACGTTCAGGCAGCCCCTGACGAATCTGCATTCCCGCGCTATACGCAGGTGGAAGGCAAGCTCGACAGCGACGGGTTCCCGCTGTCCGGCGTGAAGCTCTGCGTGCTTCCCGACCATGCACCATGCTTCGAGATGCCGCCGGCGCCGCTTCCCCATGCTTCCAGAGAGCTTTACCAGTTCGGCCTGGATCCGAAGTCCGAGCGGTTGCCGATCGCGTCGGGCGGCTCGTGGGTGTTCTTCTCGGGGATGTTCTCGGGTGGCGGCAGCGGGATGCTGGAGCGCGTGGCCGTCCTGCGTGTCGGCGCGAACGGCAAGATCGAGAACCTGATGCCGAAAGTCACCCAGACGGAGATGGCCGACCGCGCGATGTGGAAGTTGCCGGATGTGTCGTCGTATCCGCTGTTTGTCCGGGCGGACTATATCTGGGAGAAGGACGAGGATCATTTCGGCAAGCACTTCTTCGAAGTCGACGCGTGGGTGTTCGATCCCGCCGCCAATCAGTACTCGAAGCGCTTTTCCTATCGCACGGCGAAGCGCTATGACCGCGGCGAGGGCTCCGACCACGTGCTGACCGCCGAGCGCGCGGAAATCCTGCGCCGCCTTGCCGCGAGCAAATAGCCGCTTATCGCTGCATGTCCCCGTACGTCTCCTTGCACACGCCGCGCAGCGCCTCGACTAGCAGATCGCGCGCGGGCGAACGTGAATCGGCGGAGCGCGTAAACAGCGCAATCGGCGGAAGCGTCCACACGAGCGAGTAAGGCACGATCGCCACACCGGCGATCCGCACCAGTTCTTCCGCGATATCGGCCGGCACGATCGACACGGCCTCGTCGCTCGACGCGATCATTTCGCCGATCAGTTTCGACGAGTAGCTTTCGACGATCGGCACGGGCGGTGCGATGCCGGCCGACAGGAACAGGTCGGTCACCTGTTCGCGCATCGGCGTATGCGGCGCGCCGAGAATCCAGTCGAGCGCGTGCAGCTTGTGCCAGTCCAGTGGCGTGCGCGCGAGCTTGGCCGCAAGACGCCGGCTCGCGATCATGCGCGGCTGCTGCTGGTACAGCACTTCAAACGAAACCTGCCCCAGATCGATCGCCGACGACGCGCGCCCGATCACGATGTCGACGCTGTGATCCCTGAGCTGCAGCAGCAGTTGATCGCTGGTGCCTTCGTGAATCGTCACGGTCAGCCGTCGCTCCATCCGCGCTTGCAACCGCTTCAGCGCGGCCGACAGCATCTGGCCGGAGATGAACGGAATCACGCCGATGTGCAGATGGGCCGCGTGCCCGGCGGCGACGGCCTCCATCTCGCGGGCGAGGTGGTCGAGATCCTTGATCATCGCCTTCGCCCGCTCGAGCACGACCGCGCCGAGCGCGGTGGGCCGCATGCCGCGCGACGATCGCTCGAACAGCGGCGTGCCGAACATGCTCTCCAGCTCCGACAGCGCATTCGTCACGGCCGGCTGGCTGCTGGCCATGTGCTCGGCGACGCGCGTCAGCGACCCGTGCTGCTGGATCTGCAACAACAGCACCAGATGCCGAATCTTCAGACGAGCGCCCAGCCGTCTGACCACGTCATTTGCGTCAAAAGTCATTGACTAGTCATGCATTCATCATGAAAAAGTGATGGACCGATATTAAAACAGAATCATCACGTTATGGCAGATCCCTAGAATCAGCTTCATGGATCGCGCCGGGACTGGCCTGGCGCCCACGCCGGGACCCAAAACATGAAACAGACAGAGACACAGCAGCAGGCCGCGTTCGACTATCACGAGTTTCCGACCCCCGGGAAAATCTCGGTCGTGGCGAGCAAGCCGCTGGTGACCCAGCGCGATCTGGCGCTGGCCTATACGCCCGGCGTGGCGAGCGTGTGCGAGTCGATCGCCGCCGATCCGCTGCAGGCGCACCGCTTCACGAGCCGCGGCAACCTGGTCGGCGTGATCACGAACGGCACCGCGGTGCTCGGCCTGGGCAACATCGGCCCGCTCGCATCGAAGCCGGTCATGGAAGGCAAGGCCGTGCTGTTCAAGAAGTTCGCCGGGATCGACGTGTTCGACATCGAGATCAACGAGACCGACCCGGACAAGCTGGTCGACATCATCGCCGGCCTCGAACCCACGTTCGGCGGGATCAACCTCGAGGACATCAAGGCGCCGGAATGCTTCACGGTCGAGCAGAAGCTGCGCGAACGCATGAAGATTCCCGTCTTCCACGACGATCAGCACGGCACGGCCATTACCGTTTCCGCCGCGTTCATCAACGGGCTGAAGGTCGTCGGGAAATCGATCAAGGAGGTGAAGGTCGTGACGTCGGGCGCCGGTGCGGCCGCACTGGCGTGCCTGGACCTGCTGGTCGACCTCGGGCTGCCGGTGGAAAACGTCTGGGTGACGGACATCGAAGGCGTCGTCTATCGCGGCCGTACCACGCTGATGGACCCGGCCAAGTCGCGCTTCGCGCAGGAAACCGATGCGCGCAAGCTCGCCGAAGTGATCGGCGGCGCGGATGTGTTCCTGGGGCTGTCGGTCGGCGGCATCCTCACGGCGGAGATGCTGAAGGCGATGGCGGCGCGTCCGCTGATTCTCGCGCTCGCCAATCCGACGCCGGAAATCTTCCCGGAACTGGCGCACGAGACGCGCGACGACGTCGTTATCGCGACGGGCCGCTCGGACTACCCGAACCAGGTCAACAACGTGCTGTGCTTCCCGTACATTTTCCGGGGCGCGCTGGATGTGGGCGCGACGACGATCACGCGCGAAATGGAGATCGCCGCGGTTCACGCGATCGCGGGGCTGGCCGAGGAAGAGCAGAACGAAGTCGTCGCGGCGGCATACGGTGCGTATGACGTGTCGTTCGGCGCGCAATACCTGATTCCGAAGCCGTTCGATCCGCGCCTGATCGTGCGTATCGCGCCGGCCGTGGCCAAGGCGGCGATGGAAGGCGGTGTGGCGACGCGTCCGCTCGCGAATCTCGACGCCTATGTCGAGCAGCTGCAGCAGTTCGTCTATCACTCCGGTGCGTTCATGAAGCCGCTGTTCGCGACCGCGCGTCGGCTGGTGCGTGACGGCGGCAAGGCGCGGATCGTGTTCACCGAAGGCGAAGACGAGCGGGTGCTGCGGGCGGTGCAGGTGATCGTCGACGAGAAGCTCGCGCGTCCGATTCTGGTCGGGCGTCCGGAGGTGTTGCTGGCGCGCATCGAGCGGTTCGGCCTGCGCCTGCGACTTGGTCAGGATGTCGAAGTGACCAATCCTGAGTATGACGAGCGCTTTCCGCAGTACTGGACGAAGTATTGGGAGCTGCGGTGCCGCGACGGCATTTCGAAGGAAATGGCGCGCGTGGAAATGCGCCGCCGCCTGACGCTGATCGGCGCGATGATGGTGCAGCTCGGCGATGCGGACGGGATGATCTGCGGCACGGTGGGCGAGTATCACAATCACCTGCGGTTCGTGGATGAGGTGATCGGGAAGAAGCCGGGGGCGTCGACCTACGCGGCGATGAACATCCTGCTGCTCGATCAGCGCACGGTCGCGCTGGTGGATACGCATGTCAACGACAACCCCGATGCGGAGCAGATTGCTGAATTCACGATTGCGGCGGCGCGGCAGATGGAATGGCTGAATCTGACGCCGAAGGTTGCGCTGCTGTCGCGGTCGAATTTCGGCTCAGGGAGTGCGGCTTCGGGCGTGAAGATGCGCCGGGCGCTGGAGATCGTGCGGGAGCAGGCGCCGGATATCGAGGCGGATGGCGAGATGCATGGCGACTGCGCGCTGGATGAAGGACTGCGGGCGAAGCTGCTGCCGATGTCGCCGTTGAAGGGAGCGGCGAATTTGCTGGTGTGTCCGAATGTGGATGCGGGGAATATTGCTTATAACCTGCTCAAGACCGAGGCGGGGAGCAATGTGGCGGTGGGGCCTTTCCTGTTGGGCGTTAATGCTCCCGTGAACATCCTTACTTCGAGCGCGACCGTGCGGCGGATTGTGAATATGGCTGCGTTGACGGTGATTGAGGCGAATCGGGGTGTGGGTGGGTGATTGAGTGGTAGTGGGATTAGTTCGCAAGGCGCTTCCATTAGGATCGCCGCTATAACACGCGCGAAGGCTGCTTGACGCGGCTCTAGCGAGTGGAATGCAGGTGTTTCCCGAGCGAGACTGATCGCCAGGGCGATATCGCCGAACCTGTCCGCATTTTCGTGGGCGAGGCGGTTGAACAACAGGTTATCCGCGCGCCTGCATAAACCGCTCGCCGAACAGGATAGCAAACTGGTTCATCGCTGATTTCCAGTCGAAGGCGGACCGCACGGTCTTGGCCAGGACATTGCGCAGCGCCAGCCAGAGCAGCTTGATGGCCGCCTCGTCATTCGGGAAGTGACCGCGGGTCTTGATGATCTTGCGCAACTGCATGTTCAAACTTTCTATGGCGTTCGTGGTGTACACGACCCGTCGAATCTCCGGCGGGAACACATAGAACGGTATGACGTGTTCCCAAGCGCGTTGCCACGATTGCACGACAGTCGGGTACTTCGCACCCCAGGGACCGTCGGCGAAGTCTTGCAGCGCCTGCCTTGCCGCCTCTTCGCTGGCGGCTGCGTAGATCGGACGCAGTGCTGCGGCGAGCGCCTTGCGGTCCTTGTAGCTGGCGTACTCGAGACTGTTGCGGATCAGATGCACGATGCAAGTCTGAACGGTGGTCCGGGGATAGGCGGTGCCGATGGCCTCGGCCAACCCTTTTAGGCCATCGACGACGGCGATCAGGATATCCTGACAGCCGCGAGTCTTGAGCTCGTTGAATACCTTGAGCCAGAACTTGGCGCCCTCGGTCTGCTCGATCCAGAGGCCCAGCACGTCGCGCTGGCCATCGGCCTGAATGCCCAAGGCAAGATACACGGCCTTGTTGCTGACCACGCCGTCGTCACGGATCTTGACCCGTAGTGCATCGAAGAACACCACCGGGTACATCACCTCAAGCGGGCGGCTCTGCCAGGTCAACGCGTCGGCCATGACCTCGTCGGTGACTGAGCTGATGAAGTCGGGCGAGACCTCGGTGCCGTAGCTCTCGGCCAGAAAGGCCTGAATCTCGCGCACACTCATGCCACGTGCGTACATCGCGATAATGCGTTCGTCGAAACCGGTAAAGCGGCGTTCGTGCTTGGGAATCAGGATCGGCTCGAAACTGCCGTCGCGATCGCGGGGGACTTCGACCCGAACCGGGCCGCGATCGGTGATGACTGTCTTGCCGCTGGCGCCGTTGCGCTCGTTGGCTTGGCCGGCCGGCTTGGGCTGGCCAGGTGGGTAGCCCAGATGCAGATTCATCTCGGCGCCCATCGCTCGTTCGATGACCGCCTTGTTGAACGCCAGCATCAAGTCCTGAACCTCGGCTGGCGACATTGGACCCTTGACCAACTGGTCCAGCAGTTCCTTGGGCAGTTCAGGCAGCGGCCCTCGGGCCGCTGCCTGACGCGCTACGGTTTGTCTCTTCTTCATCGGCATATCCATGGCTGCCACACCTCATGATATGCCCCGCCCACAAAATGACGGATAGGTCCATATCGCCCTGGCATCGCCACGAACGCCGCGATCCACACCGACCACGACCTTAAACAACTGCCACGACCCCAAGGCCTGTAAGGCCGCACCACGCCCGGCGAAACAATCGCCCGAATCAAACACCCGCTCGCCAACCCGTCCCCGAAACCCGCATCAACACCCCAGCCCCACCACGCCCAAACCCGGGATTTAATGACCAAACCGCAAGACCTAGTGCATAGATATCGTTTGCCGAGCCCTTAATGACTATCGACAATCGTGGCTCGAATTCACCGCCGTGGCGCCAGAAGCGCCCCGGCGGCAGGCCCTTGACGGCTATCCCGGCCGTCCGCGCCCTCCAGCTCACGACGACATGTACGCGTTCACTCCCTCATTCCAGAATCCCGCCGGCTCGCCGATCCGCGAGTTGTTCAAGTACCTGTCCGAACCGGGCATGATTTCCTTCGCGGGCGGCTATCCGGCCAGCGACCTGTTCGACGTCGACGGCCTGAACGCGGCCGCCGAGCGCGCGTACGCGCAGCCCGTGCGCTGCCTGCAATACGGCCCGACCGACGGCCTCGCCGAACTGAAACAGCAACTGATCGCGCTGATGGCGCGTCGCGGCGTCGCGTGCACGGCGGCCGAACTGCTCGTCACGACCGGCTCGCAGCAGGGCCTCGACCTGCTGCTGCGCGTGATGGTCTCGCCCGGCGACGTCGTGCTGACCGAACAGCCGGCCTATCCGGCCACGCTGCAGGCGATGCGTCTGCAGCAGGCGCGCATCGTGACGATCCCCGTCGACGGTGAAGGGCTCGACGTCGACCGTCTTGCCGGGCAACTCGCATCCGGCGCGATCGCGCAACCGAAGCTGCTTTACACCGTTCCGACCTTCGCGAACCCGACGGGCGCGACGCTCACGCGCGAACGCCGGCTGAAGCTGCTGCGTCTCGCGGTGCAATACCGTTTCCTGATCATCGAGGACGATCCGTACGGCGATCTGCGTTTCGCGGGCGAAGCCGTGCCGTCGATGCTCGCGCTGGCCGGCGAAGTGGACGGCGCGCGCGACTGGATCGTGCATTTCGCGAGCCTGTCGAAGATCGTCGCGCCGGGGCTGCGCGTGGGCTGGACGATCGCGCCGGCCGAGATCGCGCGGCGCTGCGTGATCGCGAAGCAGACGGTCGACTTGTGCAGCACGCCGTGGACGCAGGCCGCCGCCGCCGAATACCTGGCCGACGGCGCGCTCGAACGCCATTTGCCGCGCATCACGGCCGCATACCAGCGCAAATGCGACGCGATGTGCGACGCACTGCGCGACGGGTTCGGCGATGCGATCGAATTCCATCGTCCCGAAGGCGGGATGTTCGTGTGGGCGCGGATCGGCGCGGTGTCGTCGGACGTGCTGCTGCAACAGGCGATCGCCAACAAGATCGTGTTCGTACCCGGCAAGGCGTTCTTCGCGGACAACGTCGACGCAGCGTCGCTGCGGCTGTCGTTCGCCGCGCCGGACGTCGATGCGATCCGGGAAGGCGTTGCGCGCCTCGTGCGCGCGTATGGTGCGGCGCTGGCCGCGTGAGGAGACATCAACGTGAATATCACCGTCAACGAAACGGCATCGATGGGCGCGGCGTCAGGCGCGGGCGATAATCGGCCGGCAAAGCATCGCTCGTCGCAGATCAGCGCCGGGCCGCAATATGTAGCCGACGTGCTCGGCCGCTTCGGCGCGGAGCCGGCGACCGATGCCGGCGATGCCGCGCCGGTCGTGCTCGGCTATAACTGATCGGTTCGAGCGCGGCGGCCCGCGTCGTACGCGAGCCGTCGCCCGAACAAACGGTTAAGCTTCCGCGATCGACACACTGACGATCGCCGCCGCCTCATGTCCGACTCGACCTCCGAATCGCTCGCGCAAACATACGACCGCGTCTGGTCTTGCCTCGAATCAGGCGTGAGCATGAAGCGCTCGCCGTTCACGATGCTGCAGGCGGCCACGCTCGGCCTCGACGGCGCGCCGAAGGTTCGGACGATCGTATTGCGTCAGGTGAGCCGTGCCGATCGCGTGCTGTCGTTTCATACCGATGCGCGTTCGGAGAAAGTCGCGGAGTTGCGCCGCGATCCGCGCTTCTCGATCGTCGCCAACGATCTCGACGCGCTCGTGCAGATTCGCGCAGAAGGCATTGCCTCGATCTGCGAAGACGAAGCACAGCGGCGTGCGATTTGGGAATCGAGCCGTCCGCATACGCTGCTGCTGTATCGTGCGCCGTTGCCGCCCGGCACGGTGATCAACTCACCGGAAGAAGCGCATCTCGACAGCACCGCGCCAACCGGCGACGGCTACGAAAACTTCTGCCTGATCCACATGGCGGTCACGCGCATCGACTGGCTCGAACTCGCGCGAGCAGGGCATCGCCGGGCGGTGTTCGATCTGAACGGCGCGAGCGGCTGCGCAGCGCGCTGGATCGCCCCCTGACGCTGACGCAGGACGTTCAAGGCGCTCAAGGCCGCCCGTCCGCCACTGCCTGTCCGGTCATCCACTTGCGCATCACCACGATCGCATCGTCGTCGCGGCGCTCGGCCGGATACACGAGATAGAACCCCATCGACAGCGGAAACGCGAAATCGAACGGCTTGCACAGCCGGCCGGCGGCGATGTCGCGCTCGACGAGCGGATCGGTTGCGAGCGCGATGCCCTGGCCGGCGACGGCCGCATCGATCGCGAGCGAGGTCTGGTTGAAGCGCAGCCCCTTGTGCGGATCGATATCGACGGGCTCCGGCATCGCTGCAAGGAACTCCGGCCACAGGTCGTGCGCGTCGTGCAGCAGCACCTGACCGGCCAGCGCACGCGGTGAAGCCGGCGCGGCCAGCACGGCAGGGCTGCACACCGCGCACACGTCGAGCGGAAACAGCGCATGCGCGACGAGATGCTTGCCGAACGGCGGCTTGCCGTAGCGGATCGCGAGATCGACGCCATCGTGGCGGAACGTCGCGATCTGCGGATCGGCGATCACGCGCACGTCGTAGTCGGGATGGGCTTCGGTGAAGTGCGCGAGCCGCGGGATCAGCCACTTCGATGCGAATGACGGTGTCGTGCTGATCGTCAGCGCCGCGCGCCGCTTCACGAGCTTGTCGGTCGCGTCGGCGATCGCGTGCAGCGCGCGCTGCACGTCGGAGAAATACGCGGCGCCGTCGTGCGTGAGCGCAAGGCCGCGCGGCAGGCGCTCGAACAGCTTCAGGCCGAGCACGTCCTCGAGGTGGCGCACCTGCTGCGCGACGGCGCCCTGCGTGACGCCGATCTCGTCGGCCGCGGCGCGGAAATTGAGGTGCCGCGCGGACACTTCGAACGCACGAAGCGCATTCAGCGGCGGCAGGCGGGAAGGGCGTGGCGGCATCGGAAGGCTGTAGAAAAACTATCGGCTGGCGGCAGAAATACTGATTCGACAGCCGGATTTGATGCGCCTACATTACCACCATGGCGCGCCGAATGGCGGCTGCGCGGCGGCAGAATCGAAACGAGGAGCAAATCGTGACTGTAGAAAAAGTGGCGTTGATCACGGCGGCGGGCAAGGGCATGGGCGCGGCGATCGCGCGCGAACTGGCGGCGACGGGCTATCGCGTCGCGCTGATGTCGCCATCGGGCAGCGCGGTGGCGCTGGGCGAGGAACTGGGCGGCTTCGGCATCAAAGGCTCGGTGACGGAAGAGGCCGATATCGACCGGCTCGTGCAGGAAACGGTCGCGCGCTACGGCCGGATCGACGCGGTCGTGAACAACACCGGCCATCCGCCGAAGGGCGATCTGCTGGCGATCACCGACGACAACTGGCACGCCGGCCTCGACCTGATCCTGCTGAACGTGGTGCGCGTGATGCGCCGCGTGACGCCGATCTTCCAGAAGCAGGGCGGCGGCGCGGTGGTCAACATCTCGAGTTTCGCGGCGGACGCGCCCGAGCAGCCGATGCCCGTTTCGTCGGCGCTGCGCGCGGCGCTGAGCGCATGGACGCGCCTGTACGCGGAACGCTATGCGGCCGAGAACATCCGGATGAACGCGGTGCTGCCGGGCTTCATCGACAGCTGGCCGGAAACTCCGGAGATCGTCGCACGCATTCCGGCCGGCCGCTTCGGCAAGACCGGCGAGATCGCGAAGACGGTCGCGTTCCTGCTGTCGGACGGCGCGGGCTACATCACCGGGCAGAACATTCGCGTCGACGGCGCGATCGTCAAGGCGCTCTGAGCGTCGCGACGGCGAGCGGGCGGCGAGTCGGGCCGCTCGCCGCGCGGCAACTACAAACGCATACAAATCAGACAAATCCGGGATACATCAGATCTTTCAAATGGGCGACGCCGTGTGACGAGGGCGTGCCGGATTGAAAGCCTGGGCGCGATCCCGCGCGCGGCATGTTCACTTTCCACTTCACGAAAGGAGATGCCGAACGATGTCTTCCACACCGTTTTCCCCGATGCGTCGCCACCTGCTGGCCACTTCCGTGGCCGCCGGGGTCTCGGCGATGCTGCCCACCGCGCTGCATGCTGCAACCGGCGCGAGCGGCATACGCCCGTTCACCGCGCACATTCCCGATGACGCCGTCGCCGACCTGCGTCGCCGCATTGCCGCGACGCGCTGGCCGGGCCGCGAGACCGTCGCCGACGAATCGCAAGGCGTGCGGCTCGCGCGCATGCAGGCGCTGCTGCGCTACTGGGGCACCGACTACGACTGGCGCAAGGGCGAGGCGCGCCTGAACGGTTTCCCGATGTTCATCACGGAAATCGACGGGCTCGACATTCACTTCATCCACGTGCGGTCGCGGCACGAGAACGCGATGCCGATGATCATGACGCACGGCTGGCCCGGTTCGATCTTCGAGCTGCTGAAGGCGATCGGCCCGCTGACCGATCCGACCGCGCATGGCGCGAGCGCGGACGATGCGTTCCACGTCGTCGTGCCGTCGTTGCCGGGCTTTGGTTTTTCGGGCCGGCCGACGAAAACCGGCTGGGGCTCGGACCACATCGCGCGTGCGTGGGGCGAGCTGATGGCGCGGCTCGGCTATACGCGCTTCGTGTCGCAGGGTGGCGACTGCGGCTCGGTGATCTCGCACCGGATGGCGATGCAGCGCGTGCAGGGCCTGGCCGGGATTCACGTGAACATGCCGGCGACGGTGCCGCCGGACATCGCGACACTGCTCGCAACCGATTCGCCCGCGCCGGCTTCGCTGTCGCCGAAGGAGAAGGCCGCGTACGAGAAGCTCGCGACGTTCTATCGCGACAACTGCGGCTACTCGGCGATGATGGTCACGCGCCCGCAGACGGTCGGTTATGCGCTCGCCGATTCGCCGTCCGGGCAGGCCGCGTGGATGTACGACAAGATTTCGCAGTGGACGTACAGTGGCGGCGTGCCGGAGCGCTCGATTCCGCGCGACGAGATTCTCGACGACATCTCGCTGTACTGGCTGACGAATACGGCGACATCGGCCGCGCAGATCTACTGGGAGGATCACTCGAACAACTTCAACGCGGTGGATATCGCGTTGCCGGCCGCGATCACGGTGTTTCCGGGCGAGATCTATCAAGCGCCGCGTAGTTGGGCCGAGCGCAGTTATCACAACCTGATCTACTTCAACGAAGTCGACAAGGGCGGGCATTTCGCGGCGTGGGAAGAGCCGGAATTGTTTGCGCGTGAGGTGCGGGCAGGGTTCAGGCCGTTGCGGCGCGCGTAAGCGGAGTAGGCGCGGTGAATGCGGGCCGGTGGTTGTGCGGCCCGCGTTCATTTCTACGCAACCGCACTCAACGCCTGCGCAAACCGCTTGTCCGCGAGATACGCGACATTGAACCGGCAATATTTCGACGGCCGATCGGCCTGCGGCGAAAACACCGCACCGGGCGCGAGGATCACGCCACGCTCGAGCATCGCCTGCGCAAGCTGCATCGAATCGGGCCAGCCGGGCAGCGCGGCCCACAGATACAGGTTCTGGTCACAGGGCCGATAGACCTCCGCACCGAGACGACCGAGCGCATCGAGCGCAGTGCCGGTCGCGCGCCGCAGCTTCTCCTGCAGATGATTCGTATGCCTGAGGAAGTGGCCGTCGCTGACGATCGCGTCGAGCGTGCGCTCGCAGTATTCCGAGCTGCTGACATGCGTCAGCATCTTCACGTCGGCGAGATCGCTGGCAAGCGCGGCGTTGCACGCCAGGAAGCCGACCCGCAGCGCAGCCGACACCGATTTCGAGAAACTGCCGATATAGATGGTCCGGCGCAGCTGGTCGAGCGTCGCGATGCGCGTGAGCGAGCGCGGCCGCAGGTCGGCGAGTGCATCGTCCTCGACGATGATCAGGTCGTGCGCGTCGGCGAGCTGCAAAATGCGGTGCGCCTTGGCCGCGCTCGTATCGGTCGCGGTCGGGTTGTGCCCGACCGATTGCGTGAAGAACAGCTTCGGCCGGTATTCGGCAATCAGTTCGGCCAGTTTCGCGACGTCGGGGCCGTCGATTTCGCGCGGCACGCCGACGATATTCGCGCCGCTCAGCTTCAGCTTGCCGAACAGCGGGTAGTAGCCGGGATCGTCGACGAGCACGGTGTCGCCGGGGCGCACGAAGTAGCGCAGCACGAGGTCCATCGCCTGGTTCGCGCCATGCGTGAGCACGATCTGCGCGGGCGGCGCCTCGATCTCGTAGCCGGCGAGCTTCTGCTGCAGCGACTGGCGCAGCGGCAGGTAGCCGAAGCGGCTGCCATAGCGGAACAGCGACGCGGCGCTCGTGCGCATGATGCGCTGCTGGTACTGGTTCAGCCGCGTTTCCTCGAGCCACTCGATCGGCGGGAAACCTTCGCCGAGATTGAGCACGTCGGGCTTCACATGTAGTTGCTCACGCATCAGCCACACGATGTCCATCGCGCGGTCGAGCGAGCTCGGCTCGTCGATCTCGGGGGCGGCCACGGCGCGGCGCGTGACGAAGAAGCCGGAGCCGCGGCGCGGCTCGATCAGGCCGTCGGCCGCGAGCATCTCGAACGCGCTGATCACGGTGTTCTTCGAGCAACCGGACGCCTCAGCGTATTCCCTGATGGAAGGCAGCTTCGCGCCGGCCGGCAACACGCCTTCCTCGATCTGTCTGGCGAGATTGTCCGCCATCGCGCCAGACAGGCTGGCTTTTGCACGCTGTTTCATCGGATTGTTCCGTCGGACCTGCCTACTGTCATGGGTACGGTTGGGTGACTGTCTGCGCGTTCTGTACCTTTTCAATGGGTACAGCGTGACTATTATTCGGCTATCCGCTGCCCGCCGCAAGCGCCGACGGGCGACACCGCCACCCTGAAACAGCAGACCCATCATGCCGACCGATTCCGCCTTGCCGAACTTCCGCTCGCTCACGCCCGAGCAACGTCTGTCCCACCTGTCCCGCGCCGTCGGGCTCGACGATGCCGAGTACGCGCTGCTCGCGAAACCCGGCGCGCTGCCGCTCGATACCGCGAACGGGATGATCGAGAACGTGATCGGCACGTTCGAGCTGCCGATGGCCGTGGCCGGTTACTTCCGGATCAATGACCGTGACGTGATCGTGCCGATGGCCGTCGAGGAGCCGTCGATCGTTGCGGCCGCCTCGTACATGGCGAAACTGTCCCGCGTGGCCGGCGGCTTCCGCACGTCGAGCAGCGGCCCGCTGATGCGCGCGCAGGTGCAGGTGATCGGCGTCGGCGATCCGTACGGCGCGCGGCTCGCGATCCTGCGGCACGCGGCCGAGCTGATCGCACTCGCGAACAGCCGCGACAAGGTGCTCGTCGGTCTCGGCGGCGGCTGCCGCGACATCGAGGTTCATGTATTCCCCGACACGCCGCGCGGCGCGATGGTCGTCGCGCACCTGATCGTCGACGTGCGCGACGCGATGGGCGCGAACACGGTGAACACGATGGCCGAAACCGTCGCAACGCGGATCGAAGCGATTACCGGGGGCCAGGTACGGTTGCGGATACTGTCCAACCTGGCGGATCTCCGGTTGGCGCGTGCAGAGGTACGGTACTCGGCCGCCACGCTTGCGACCGACGCCTATTCCGGCGAAGACGTGATCGACCGCGTGATCGACGCGTACGTGTTCGCGGCGACCGACCCGTACCGCGCGGCGACACACAACAAGGGCATCATGAACGGCATCGATCCGGTCGTGGTCGCGACCGGCAACGACTGGCGCGCGGTCGAGGCCGGCGCGCATGCGTACGCGAGCCGCAGCGGTCGCTATACGTCGCTGACCACGTGGGAGAAGGCCGCCAACGGCGATCTCGTCGGCACGATCGAGATGCCGATGCCGGTCGGGCTCGTCGGCGGCGCGACGAAGACGCATCCGCTCGCGCGTCTCGCGCTGAAGATCATGAACGTGACGTCCGCACAGGAACTCGGTGAAATTGCGGTCGCGGTCGGGCTTGCGCAGAATCTCGGTGCGCTGCGTGCGCTCGCGACCGAAGGCATCCAGCGTGGCCACATGGCGCTGCATGCGCGCAACATCGCCGTCGCGGCGGGTGCGACCGGCGCGGACATCGACCGGATCGCGCAGCAGATGGTCGCGGCGAAAGACGTGCGCACCGACTTCGCGGTCGAGTTGCTCGCGGGCCGCAGCGGCGGCTGACGCGCGGACTGCGCGCCGCGCGATACGTGCGGCGTGCAGCGCGCCACGCCGGCCAGACCGGCGACATATCAATCCAGGAGGAGACACATGGAACAGACCGGTTCAAGCGCGGTCGCAACCGCGCCGCATCGCGCGCGGCAGTTGGCCGGCGCCGATGCGGCGGCCTCGACGCTCGTCGAGGTGTGGGGCGACACGGTGGCGACGAAACATCTTGCGTGGTCGGTGCTGCTCGGCATCGCGATCAGCCTCGGCGCGTTCGAGATCGGCCGCGTCGTGCTCGCATCGTTCGTCCACGACGTGGCGATTGCGCGTGCTTACGCGATGCTGATCGGCCTCGGCGGCTGCCTGCTGGCCGGCACGATCTGCGCGGTGCTGTTCAAGCCGAAGCGCACGGTGATCGAACATGCGGCCGGCGGCGCGGAGCGCGACGAGGCGCTCCGGCAGCTCGCGGAAGCATCGGGCGGGCTGGGCTCGACGAGCGACCTGTCGGCCAGCGCGCGTGCCGAGATGGAGGAACTCGGGTTGCTCGACTTGTTCGCGTCGTACGACGCATCGTCCGGGCGCGCACGCGCGGGAGGCCGCTGATGGACGCACTGCTGCATGCGCTGCCGGCCGCGTTCGCGATGGGGCTGCTCGGCGCGATCGTGTTCTCGGGCATCGGGTTGATCTCCGGCACCGACGAAACGACGACGATCGCGCCGCTTACATTGCTCGTCGCGCTGCTCGGCGTGCCGCCGGCCGGCGTCTTCACGTTCTTCCTCGCCGGTGCGGTGGCCAAGCACATCACGCATTCGATCCCGACCGCGCTGCTCGGCATTCCCGGCGACACGATGGCCGCACCGCTGCTGCAGCAGGCGACGCTGTTGCGTGCGCTCGGCGTGCCGCACATCGCGCTGCGCAAGATGATCTCGGGCGCGATCGTCGCCGCGTTCGTCGCGCTGCCGCTCGCGGTGCTGTTCGCGTCGCTGCTCGCGCCGTTTGGCGCCGCGATCGCGAAGGCCGCGCCGTGGGTGTTCCTCGCGGCGGCCATCGGCATCGCGTACTTCTCCGCGGGGCGCTGGGCATCGGTGCTGCTGCTCGTGCCGTTCGTGATGCTGGTGGTCGGGCTGCAGGCGCTGACGGGCCACTACGGCGTGAAGCTGAGCGTCAGCTACTTCCTCGGGATCGCGATCGGGCCGCTGGTGGCCGACCTGTTCTCGATCCTGTCGCCGGCCGAGCGGCGGCGCATGCGCCGCGACGGGCCGTCGACGTTCGTGCTCGCACCCGACGTGAAAAGCTGGCGCGGCTATTTCCCGAATCCGCTGAAGGTGCTCGACCGCGAGCAGGTCGCATGGACGGTCGGCACGGCCGCCGTGTCGAGCGCGACCTTCGTGTTCAGCCCGGTCGCGATGACGGTGCTGATGGGCGAGATCGTCGGCGCGCGTGTGCGTCACGCTTATCAGCGCCTGACGACGGTGATCGCCGCGCGTAACGGTGTGACGGAGGCGACCTACATCGCCGAGGCGCTGATTCCGCTGATTGCGTTCGGGTTGCCGCTGAGCCCCGGTGGCGGCCGGGCCGGCCGCGCCGCTGTTCAATGCGCCGCCGCGCTTCACGGTCGATGCGGCGAGCGGGCAGATCCACAACCTGCATACGTTGATGAGCTGGCCCGAGTTCCTCGGCTACGGGCTGCTGTCGATCCTGCTGGCCGCGCTGATCGCATATCCGCTCGCGATGCACCATGCGCACCGCGCGGCGTCGTTCGTTGCGCGCAAGCTGAGCCACGAGGCGATCATCGCGACCTTCGCGGGGCTGATCGTCGTGATCGGCGTCTGGGAAGGGCAGTTGCTGGGGCTCGCCGTGATCGTGACGATCGGCCTGTTCGGCGGGATGCTGTCGCGCCTGTTCGCGTTCAACACGGGCGTGCAGTTCATGGGCTACTACGTCGCGGTGCTCAGTGTGCCCGCGATCGCCAAGCTGTTCTGACGTACCGGCGCACGGGCGCCGCGTGTGCCGCGCGGCCGCCCGACAGCGTCGTTTCTCGCGTGATTTTTGAATCGCTGTGTGTCGTGTTCGCACACGGATACGTTGGGATACAAAGCCTCCGGATGGTTCGGATATAAAACCGGTGAAGCGATTCACACGGCGGCGCGGTGCCATGCGCCGCCGCTGCGAACGGCGACACCTGATTGCCCGCACGTGCCGCGGGCCTCTTCCTTAGCGATCGACAATGGAGAACGAGTCATGCCTGATACCGTGAACACCCGCCGCCGCCTGATCCTGGGCACGACGCTGGCGAGCCTGAGCCTCGCCGACCTCGGGTTCAGCGCGCTGGCGCGTGCGCAGTCCGCCCCTGATGCATCGACCGGGAAGCGTGCAGCCGGCGTGTCGTCGTTGGGCACGATCCACCAGATCGACGCAGGCGTGCTCAACGTCGGGTATGCGGATCTCGGGCCGAAGAAGGGCCCCGTGGTGTTCCTGCTGCACGGCTGGCCGTACGACATCTACAGCTACGCGGAAGTCGCGCCGCTGCTCGTCAAGGCGGGTTATCGCGTGATCGTGCCGTACCTGCGCGGCTACGGTTCGACGACGTTTCGCTCGGCCGACACGGTGCGCAACGGCCAGCAGGCCGTGACGGCCGTCGACATCGTCGCGCTGATGGATGCGCTGAAAATCGACAGTGCCGTGTTCGGCGGCTACGACTGGGGTGCGCGCACGGCCGACATCATCGCGGCGCTGTGGCCGCAGCGCGTGAAGGCGCTGGTGTCGGTAAGCGGCTACCTGATCGGCAGCCAGGAGGCGAACCGCAAGCCGCTGCCGCCGCAGGCCGAATTCCAGTGGTGGTACCAGTTCTACTTCACGACCGAGCGCGGCGAACTCGGCTACACGGCGAACCGCGATGCGTTCAACAAGCTGATCTGGCAACTCGCGTCGCCGAAGTGGCAGTTCTCCGACGAAACCTATGCGCGTTCGGCCGCGTCGTTCCAGAACCCCGATCACGTGGCCGTCGTGATTCACAACTATCGCTGGCGCCTCGGGCTCGCGAAGGGCGAAGCGCAATACGACGACATCGAGCGGCGTCTGGCGGCCGGACCGGCGATCACGGTGCCGACGATCACGATGGAAGGCGATGCGAACGGCGCGCCGCATCCGGAACCGGCCGCGTACGCGAAGAAATTCACCGGCAAGTACCAGCACCGGACGATCACCGGCGGCATCGGCCATAACCTGCCGCAGGAAGCGCCGCAGGCGTTTGCCGATGCGATCCTGCAAGTGGAGCATCTCTGATGCGGGCTGGCATGGGCGTAGTGCAGCGCGGCGCGCGCCGCGTGCTCGTCGCGGGCGTGCTGCTGGGCGGCGCGCTGTCGGCGAGCGGGCCGGCCGCGTTCGCGGAGCAACCGAAGCCGGCCGCGGCTGCATCGCCGATCTACGGCGTGACGATCCCGCCTGGGTACCGGAAGTGGGAAATGGTCGCACCGGCCGAGGAGGCCGCGCCGCTCGACGAACTGCGCGTGGTGCTCGGCAACCCCGTTGCGATCCGCGCGCTCGAACAGGCGACGCTGCCGTTTCCGGACGGCACGATCCTCGTGAAGCTTGCGTACAAGCGCAAGCAGTCCGACGAGTTCGCGTCGGCGACAGTACCCGGCAAGGCGACGACCGTGCAGGTGATGGTGAAGGATTCGCGCCGCTATGCGTCGACGGGCGGTTGGGGCTTCGGGCGCTTCATCAACGGCGTGCCGGCCGATATCGGCCAGCATCAGACGTGCTTTGCGTGTCACCAGGCATTGGTGAAGAACCATGACTACGTGTTCACGCGGCTTGCACCGTGACGTGAAACGACGATGTGAGATCGATGGAAAAAGCGTGCCGTGCGAGGCACGCTTTTTTTATGGTGCGTGGGCGTGAACGCGCGCATCGGCAAGCGGGTTTGTATCGCACTGTATCTGCGGGCGCTCCTGAAAAACTGGCATGCAGAAAGCACCGGTTCCGGAAACATGGCGGATACGTGGGCGGGTTCTACTGTCGACATGCAGCAAACGTTCGGTGCCAGACGTTCGCACCGGATGCCAAGTGATCGACACCTCAACTTCCGTCAAGGAGAACTCTCATGAAAGCCGCTCGAATCCTCGCCGTTGCCGTCCTCGCCGTCGCTCCCGTTTTGTCGTTCGCCGATACCGGCCACAGCCTCACGCGTGCCGACGTGCGTGCCGAACTCGTCCGCCTCGAACAGGCCGGCTACAACCCGGCACGTAGCGAGCCGCACTACCCGGAAGACGTTATCGCCGCGCTGCAGGTGGCGCGTTCCGACCAGAACGGCCCGTCGAAGTCGCAAGGCGACAACGTGGCCGATGCGTCGACGCCTGCCGGCCATCGCGACTCGGCGCAATCGCGCGCCGCACGGAATGCGGCCGACGACCTGTACGCGCATTCGTGATCGGGTGCCGCGCCTGTTGCATGCAGGCGCGGCCTTCGGTGCAGCACTTCATTTGAACAACACGACAGAGAAAGGAGCATGACGATGGCCGGTTTGATGAAACGCGTTCTGGTGTCCGCCGCGGTGATCGGCGGATTGTTCGGTGCGGTCGCGGCGCAGGCTGCGCCGACGAAGGACCTTAAGGGCACGAACGTCGTGCTCGTACACGGCGCGTTCGCTGACGGGTCGAGCTGGAACCGCGTGATTCCGCTGCTCGAGGCACGCGGGCTGCACGTGGTGTCGGTGCAGAATCCGCTGAGCTCGCTCGCCGACGATGCGGCCGCGACGAAGCGCACGATCGACGAGCAGAGGGGGCCGGTCGTGCTGGTTGGCCATTCATGGGCCGGCGTCGTGATCAGCGATGCCGGCAACAACGACAAGGTGAAGTCGCTCGTGTACGTCGCGGCGTTCGCGCCCGACAACGGCCAGTCGATCGCCGATGTCACGCAAGGATTGCCGGCGCCGGCATGGGCCGGCGAGCTGCACAAGGATGCAGGCGGTTTCGCCCGGCTGTCGGACAAGGCGATCGCGCAGGATTTCGCGCCGGACTTGCCGCCTGCGCAACAGCGCATCGTTGCCGCGACCCAGGGGCCGTGGTATAGCGGTTGCATTTCGGAGAAGGTCTCACAGGCCGCGTGGCATGCGAAGCCATCGACGTTCGTCGTCGCGACGCAGGACAAGATGATCGATCCTGCGCTGCAGGAAACGATGGCGAAGCGGATCGGCGCGACGGTTGCGCGTGTGAACGGCAGCCATGTCGCGATGCTGAGCCAGCCGAAGGCCGTGGCCGACGCGATCATCGCGGCCGCCGAACGCGCGAAGCAGGATACGCAGTGAGTGAACACGGTGCCGTGCTTTCGTGAGGAAGCGCGGCACCGGGAACGTTTGTGATGTCTTTCCACCAGGAGAAGTCATGACCGAACTCTGGCAACTGTCCGCAACCGAACTCGCGAAACGCGTGCGTCAGCGTGAAGTGTCCGCGCGCGAAGTGGCGGACGCCGTGCTCGATCGTCTCGATGCAGTGAATCCGGCGATCAATGCGGTGGTCGAACACCGCCCCGACGACGTGCGGCGGCAGGCCGACGAAGTCGATCGCGCGCTCGCGCGTGGCGACGATCCGGGGCCGCTCGCGGGCGTGCCCGTCACCGTGAAGATCAACATCGATCAGGCGGGATTTGCGACGACCAACGGCACACGCCTGCAGGAAAACCTGATCGCACAGGCCGACAGCCCGGTGGTCGCCAATATCCGGAAGGCTGGCGGAATCCTGCTGGGCCGCACCAATTCACCGACGTTCGCATTGCGTTGGTTCACGTCGAATCTCGTACATGGCCACACGCGCAATCCGCGCAACGTGTCGCTGACGCCGGGCGGATCGAGCGGCGGTGCGGCGGCCGCGGTGGCGGCCGGGATCGGCCCGCTTGCGGTCGGTACCGACATCGGCGGCTCGGTGCGCTACCCGGCGTATGCGTGTGGCGTGCACGGGATCCGGCCGTCGCTCGGCCGCGTGCCGGCGTTCAATGCGTCGTCGCCCGAGCGTGCGGTCGGCGCGCAGCTGATGTCGACGGCGGGGCCGATCGCGCGCACGATCGACGACTTGTCGCTCGCGCTGCGTGCATTCGCTGCGCCGGACCCGCGCGATCCATGGAATGTGGCTGTGCCGTTCGACGGGCACGAGGTGCCGAAGCGCGCGGCGCTGTGCGTGCGCCCGGGCGGCTTGCAGGTCGTGCCCGACGTGGAGGCCGCGTTGCGTGATGCCGCGCGCCGGCTGGTCGACGCGGGCTGGACCGTCGACGAGATCGACGATACGCCGCCGATGCGCGAAGCTGCGTTGCTGCAGGAACAGCTATGGCTCGGCGACGGTTTCGATGCGTTGGCGAATTCGGTCGAGAAGGACGGCGATCCGGGCGCGGCGGCGGTGATTGCCGCGGTGCGCGGCAAGGTGCGTGACCTGCCGGCCGACGTGATCAGCCGGGCGCTGGTCCGGCGTACGACGCTGACGCGACAATGGCGGCTGTTTCTCGACGCGTATCCGGTGTTGCTGCTGCCCGTCTCATCGGAACTGCCGTTCGCCGACGATCTCGACCGCCAGGAGCCGGACGGCTTCGAGCGCGTGTGGGAAGCGCAACTCACGTTGCGCGCGCTGCCCGCGATGGGGCTGCCGGGGCTGGCCGTCACGACGTCGCTCGTGAACGGCGTGCCGGTGGGCGTGCAGGTGGTGGCTACGCATCATCGCGAGGATCTGTGTCTGCTCGCAGGGCGCGATATCGAAGCGCGTGGCGTGTCGATCGCGCCGGTCGATCCGGTGTCGTGATGGTTTGATGGGCGCGTGCGTCGGCGATGCGCGTGCCATTCTCGACTGCCCGTTCGTTCCATTTCGGATTCCATGACAACGCGGCGTGCGCCGCGTTGATCGTCTCTCTTTTCCTTTCAAAACCCTTCGGTGCATGACATCGAACGGTCCTCGCCCTGCATTTCCAGCCCGCCAGTGAGCCCGCGCCGATAGCGCGCGTCTGCTATTGCATTCCCCGCGGCGCTGATTAGGAAATGAATTTTTATTGGTTCTGCTTACCCGAGCGCACTCGCATAGTGGCGCTGACGGCTATAGACAGCACGCAAGCTGCAACGGCCGAATTCCCGGTGTTTTTGTTCATACGAATCTACGAAAACAAGGAAGTGTCATGACGGTTGGACTGGAAGAACGAACCGCTGCACAGCAGGCGCTCGAAGACGCGCGCGCGGCGGCGGTGGCGGCCGGCACGCCCTATGCGGGTGGCGTTGCGCCGGAAGCCGCGTGGGCGTTGTTCTCGGCCGGCGATGCATTGCTGGTGGATGTACGCACGGCGGAGGAACGGAAATTCGTCGGCCACGTGCCGGAGTCGCTGCATGTGCCGTGGGCGACCGGCACGAGCCTGACGCGCAACCCGCGCTTCGTGCGCGAGCTGGAAGCGAAGACCGGCAAGGAGGCCGTCGTGCTGTTGTTGTGCCGCAGCGGAAACCGCTCGGCGCAGGCGGCCGAGGCCGCGACAAAGGGCGGTTTCACGCAGGTATTCAATGTGCTCGAAGGCTTCGAGGGTGACCTCGACGAGCGGCAGCATCGCGGTAGCCAGAACGGTTGGCGCTTGCGTGGCCTGCCGTGGGCGCAGGACTGATTCACGGCCGGGACAGGGAGAAAGCAGCATGGCCGCATTTGACATCGACGACATCGTTCAATCGCTGCAGACGGTGCGCCGCGCGTGGCGCGAGAAGCAGCGGCGCTCGCTCGAACCGGGTGGGCGCGACCTGCCTGCGCGCGAAGCGCTTGCGCAGATCATCGGCGCGCTGAAGGGCGTGCTGTTTCCGATGCGGCTCGGGCCGCCGGATCTTCGGCAGGAAAGCGAGAACTTCCACGTGGCCCATGCGCTCGACGCGGCGTTGAATGCGCTGCTCGCGCAGGTGACGCTCGAATTGCGTTACGCCGCGCGCCAGCGCAATGCCGACGGGCCGCCGCCCGATCGCGTCGATGACGTCGCGTCGAAAGCCGTGCAGGCCTTTGCCGCGCGATTGCCCGAGATCCGCCGGCTGCTCGACAGCGACGTGCTGGCCGCGTTCCACGGCGATCCGGCGGCCGGCAGCGTCGACGAGGTGCTGCTGTGCTACCCGGGCATCCTCGCGATGATCCATCACCGGCTCGCGCACGAGCTGTACGGCCTCGGCCTGCCGCTGCTTGCGCGGATCATCGCCGAACAGGCGCATGCGGAAACGGGCATCGACATTCATCCGGGCGCGCGTATCGGCGCGGGCTTCTTCATCGATCACGGCACGGGTGTGGTGATCGGCGAAACGGCGATCATCGGCGAGCGCGTGCGCGTGTACCAGGCTGTCACGCTCGGCGCGAAGCGCTTCCCGCGCGATGCGGCCGGCCATCTGGAGAAAGGGCTCGCACGCCATCCGATCGTCGAGGACGACGTCGTGATCTATGCGGGCGCGACCATTCTCGGCCGCGTGACGATCGGGCGCGGCGCGGTGATCGGCGGCAACGTGTGGCTCACGCAGGACGTGCCGGCCGGCGAAAACGTCACGCAGGCCGTGCTGCGCAGCGAAGCGAACGCCGTGCCGCGCGCGGCGGCGCGGGTTGCCTAGGAGGCGCGATGAGCGACCTCATCCATCACTTCGGCGCCAACGTGCGCAAGCTGCGCGAAGCCCGCACGTGGTCGCAGGAGCAGCTGGCCGAGCACGCGGGGTTGAACCGTTCGTATGTCGGCGAGATCGAGCGTGGCGAGGCGATCGCGTCGATCGTCACGGCCGACAAGATCGCGCGCGCGTTCGACGTTTCGATCTCGATGCTGCTGCCGGGCGTGTACGTCACCTGAGGCCGCGTCGCACCGTTTCCCGTTCGGTTGCACCGCCTGACGGCTATAGCATGTTGAGCCGGCAGGGGCGTGCTTCCGATAATCACCCAGCGTCATAAGCAATCCCGTTTTTCATCTTAAGAACCCGGAGCCACACATGTCGACCGTTGCAAGCGGCACGGCCGCGCTGAGCGATCACGCCGCCCGCCAACTAGCGAACGCTACCAAGACCGTCCCCCAGCTTTCCACGATCACGCCGCGCTGGCTGACCCATCTGCTGCAATGGGTGCCGGTCGAGGCTGGCATCTATCGCCTGAACCAGGTGAAGAACCCGGAAGCCGTGCGCGCTGCGTGCACGCAGCTCGAGGACGAAAGCGTGCTGCCGCAGACCTTCGTGCCGTACGAGGAACAGCCGCGCGAATACTTCCTGAATGCGGTCAGCACGGTGCTCGACGTGCATACGCGGATCTCCGATCTTTACAGCAGTCCTCATGACCAGATCAAGGAACAGCTGCGCCTGACGATCGAGACGATCAAGGAGCTGCAGGAAAGCCAGTTGATCAACAACCCCGACTACGGGCTGCTCGCGAATGTGACGGACGACCAGCGGATCTTCCCGCTGACGGGCGCGCCGACGCCGGACGATCTCGACGAGCTGCTGACGAAGGTGTGGAAGGAGCCGGCGTTCTTCCTCACGCACCCGCTCGCGATCGCTGCGTTCGGCCGCGAATGCACACGGCGCGGCGTGCCGCCGCCGACGGTCAGCCTGTTCGGTTCGCAGTTCCTCACGTGGCGTGGCATTCCGCTGATCCCGTCGGACAAGGTGCCCGTTGCGGACGGCAAGACCAAGATCCTGCTGCTGCGCGTCGGCGACAAGCGCCAGGGCGTCGTCGGCCTGTATCAGCCGGGCGTCGCGGGCGAGCAGGGCCCGGGCCTGTCGGTGCGCTTCATGGGGATCAACAACCAGGCGATCGCGTCGTACCTGATCTCGCTGTATTGCTCGCTCGCGGTCCATTCGCCGGATGCGCTGGCTGTCCTCGATGACGTCGAAATCGCCAAGTTCCATGACTATCCCGACACCTACCGTTAATCCCGGCCTGGCCGGCGGCGACGCGCACGCGCTGCCGCACGCGCCGCTGCCGGCAGGGTTGCCCGACCCGGCAACGCTCGCGCGGCTCGCGTCGGAGTTCTTCGCGACGCCGCCCGGGCAGGCCACCGCGCCCGGGCTGTCGGCCGGCAGCGGTGCGGCCGGCGGCGTGCCGTCCGCGTTGCCGGCGGCCGCGCCGATCCTCGCGTCGGTCAGCAACCCGGTGCCGGGCGGCTCGCCGCTCGCGGGCCCGGGCGGAGCGGGCACCGGCGTGCCGGGGCTCGCGCTGCCGCAAGGAAAAGTGCCCGGCGCGAACCTCGCGCCGTCCGCGCCGACGCATGTGCTGTCGCTCGGCAACCGCGCACCGGCGCTTGCGCCGCATGCGGCCGCGCAGAACGGGCTGCCCGACAACGTCGTGTCGATCGCGCCCGCGCTCGAACCGCGTGTCGGCGGCGCGGCGCTCGGCGTGCCGCAGGTGAATGCGCCGGCACCGGAAGGTGCGGCTAAGGCGTCGCCGTACTACTTCACCGACGGTTCGCTGCAGGGCTGGCAGGCGACGCCGCAGGACATCGTCGTGCCGTCGAACGGCCTAGCGTCGCCGGAAGCGTTCGGGCTGCCGGGCGACGATGCGTTGCGCGAGCTGCTCGCCGTGCATCGCGACGTGCCGGTGTCGCGTGCATCGGGCGCCGACGTGCCGCGTTACTTCATCGACGATACGCATGCAGCTGAGCCTCAAGGTCAGTTGTATCGCGGTGCGCATCCGCCGTTCGACGTGAACGCGATTCGCCGCGATTTCCCGATCCTGCAGGAGCGCGTGAACGGCAAGCAGCTCGTCTGGTTCGACAACGCGGCGACGACGCACAAGCCGCAGGCCGTGATCGACCGGCTCGCCTACTTCTACGCACACGAGAACTCGAACATTCACCGTGCGGCACATGCCCTGGCCGGCCGCGCGACGGATGCCTACGAGCATGCGCGGGAAACGGTGCAGCGCTTCATCGGCGCATCGTCGCCCGACGAGATCGTGTTCGTGCGCGGCACGACCGAGGCGATCAACCTGATCGCGAAGTCGTGGGGCGTGCAGAACGTCGGCGAAGGCGACGAGATCATCGTATCGAACCTCGAGCATCACGCGAACATCGTGCCGTGGCAGCAGCTTGCCGCGCAGAAAGGCGCGAAGCTGCGCGTGATTCCGGTCGACGATTCGGGGCAGGTGCTGCTCGACGAATACCGGAAGCTGCTCAACGACCGCACGAAGATCGTGTCCGTAACGCAGGTGTCGAACGCGCTCGGCACGGTCGTGCCGGTGAAGGAGATCGTCGAGCTTGCGCATCGCGCGGGCGCGAAGGCGCTCGTCGACGGCGCGCAGTCGATCTCGCACATACGCGTCGACGTGCAGGCGCTCGATGCGGATTTCTTCGTGTTCTCCGGGCACAAGATCTACGGGCCGACCGGTATCGGCGTTGTATACGGCAAGCGCGCGATCCTCGAAGACATGCCGCCGTGGCAAGGCGGCGGCAACATGATCGCGGACGTGACGTTCGAGCGCACGGTGTTTCAGCCGCCGCCCAATCGTTTCGAGGCCGGCACCGGCAACATCGCCGATGCGGTGGGGCTCGGCGCGGCGCTCGACTACGTGAACCGCGTCGGCATCGAGAACATCGCGCGTTACGAGCACGACCTGCTCGCGTATGCGACGAGCGTGCTCGCGCCGGTGCCGGGCGTGCGGCTCGTCGGCACTGCGCGCGACAAGGCGAGCGTGCTGTCGTTCGTGTTGAAGGGCTATGAAACCGAGGAGGTCGGACAGGCGCTGAACGAAGAGGGCATCGCGGTGCGCTCGGGGCATCACTGCGCACAGCCGATCCTGCGGCGTTTCGGGCTTGAGGCGACAGTGCGCCCGTCGCTTGCGTTCTACAACACGTGCGACGAGGTCGATGCACTCGTGCGTGTCGTGCGGCGACTGGCGACGCGTCGTTGAGGTTGCACGCTTGCGGCGGCCTTTTCGGGTCGCCGCAAGCGCTTTCTTGCTACCCGGTCAGAACCGTACGACCGGTTTCTTCTCGACGCTGAATCCGTCGCGCAGCACGCACGCGGAATCGGCGAAGTAGCGGCGGGTTTCCGACAGCAGGTCGGTGTTGCCGCGCCGACAGAACACCACGCCCGATCCTTCCTCCGTCAACAGTTCGTCGATCAGCGATTCGGGTTGCCCGATATCGGCGAGGTGGACGTTCTGCACGCCATGCGCGAGTGCATCGAGCGCTTCCCGCACGCAAGGCGCCGCGTCGGCGGCCGGATGCTCGGCGAGCCATTGTTCGAGTTCCGTGATGCCGTACAGCCCGGCAAGTTCGCCAAGCTCGTGCAGCAACGCGCTGCCGACCATCATCACGAGCGTGACGGCACCCGTGCGTTGCGCGAACAGGCTGCCGAGGCGTTCCGGGCGCAGCAGGCGATCGTGACCCGTGTCGTCCGGTGCGACCGGCATCACGACGGGCACCAGTCCGTTTTCCAGAAAGGCATTCAACGCGGCGCCGTCGAACCGCGTGACCGCGCTCGTGTTGGCGCGGTCGGGTTCCGCGCTGGCGACCAGCAGGCCGCCGTCGTGACCGTCGATGCCGATCGCCCTGGCGCCGTGGCTGCCGATCAGGCGCACCAGTTCATGATTCACGCCGGCCATCGCGGCGTGCGCGGTGTGGACCGATTGCGTCTCGAACGCGGCCGGTCGGCCCTGGACGACGATCGGGCGAACGCCGGTGAGTGCGAGCAGCGCGACATCCTGCGCGAAGGCCGCGCGGGTGCGCGCATCGTTCGCGGCGCCATCGTCGACGATGACGACGGTCTGCCCGTGCAGGGCCTGCATGAACGGCAGCGAGCGGGCCAGGCCGGCTACGCGCCGCGACGCAATAGTGGGACTTTCAGGGTCTGGGAACATGGGAATCCGAAAGGATGAAGGGAGTGCCTGTCGCCGCGTCGTGCGGCATCAGTGGGTGTGTTGCATCAACCGGTGAATGTCGCCGGGCGTCTGCGCGTCGCGCGACGCCTGCCGGAACGCGCGCTCGCTGAAACATCGCGCCGCGTCGGCGAGCAGTTCGAGGTGCGCGCGGTCGTCCGCTTGCGGCAGGACCAGCACGATGAATTCGCGCACGGGTTTGCGGTCCGGTGCGTTGAACGTGAACGGGTACAGCGCGCGAACGAACAGTGCGACGGCCGAGCCGAGCCCGTCGACGCGCGCATGCGGAATCGCGACGCCCTGGCCGAGACCGGTCGAGCCGAGCTGCTCGCGCCTGACGAGTTCGGTCCGGATCCGTTCGGCGGACACGCCGCTCGTGCGCTCGATATGGCGCGCGACAAGGTCGAACAGCTGGATCGCGCTTTCCACCGGGACGTCGAGCAGGATGTGCTCCGGCGGACACGCGTCGGCCAGCCGCGTCGCGAGTGGTGTGCCGCTGCGTCGGTGGGGAAGGTCGGGTTGGCCGCCGGCGGCGGCCTGCTGCGTTTGCATGCGGATCTCTCCGTGTCGGGATGACAGGGAAATCCTAGACAAAACCGCGTAAAGACGGTGTCAGAGACGTAGGGGCGCGGTATTAAAATTTCGTATCGATCGCTGTTGGAACCGAGCCCGATACGGGCGCCTCAGGTACCCGACAGCACAAACGGCAACGTCGTCAGCAGAAAGACCGAAATGCCGACGACCGGCGCACCGAACGCGATCGCCGCGAACGCCACCGCGGCGCTGGTCAGCACGAGCGTTCTCGACACCCGGCGGTGCCGGTCGTGCGCGATTGTCCTGTTGTCGCGGACTGCATCGGTCCGCGCGCCGATCACGTGTTTCCAGAACGTCAGGCCAAGCATGATTGCTCCTGTATGAAAGACGACGGGGACGCGGCGCGCGATGCGCCGCGCAAGCGTGTCAGCTGCGCTTGAGCTTGAGCACGCGCGAGATCTGCGCGGCGGTGAAGCCGCTGTTGCGCACGTAAGGCGCACAGTCGAGCGGCGCCGTGAGCGATTCGCAGACGACGTACTGTCCGACGAAGCGGTAGGCGTCGGTTGCCGTCTTGATGAACACCGGAATCGCATCGCGTTGCGCGGCGAGCGTCCTGCCGGCCGAGCGCGCGGACGCGCTGCCGTCGCAGAGGATGACGTCGGGCGCGTGCGGGTTGAGGTCCGTGCGCAGGCAGGCGGCCACGACCTTGCCGTTCTTCGTCGGCAGGAATCCCTGCTTGCTGCCGCCGCAGGCGGTGTGGATGAATTCGCGTGTGTACTGCTTGTCGATCTCGAACATGAACTGGCTCCGAAAACGGGAATTTCCCGGAATGAAATCAGGAATGCAAAGTAAATGGACCGGATCGGCGGATCGATGATGCGTCGTTGCACGCGATATGCCGCGCACACAGGATCGAGCGCACGCTTCGCGATGCGCGGTTATCGCATCGACGTCGTGTTCAGGCGTGCACGGGAATGACTACGGCGCGCACCGTCCGCCAGGCGGCAGGACGGTGGCTCGGGGAAGCGAGACGCAGGCGTCCTGCCTGTCAGGCAGAAAAGCAACTCGGAGGGCGAGGACTTCGGATGCGCATGATGCGTGCTCGGTGATGGATGGCGAACTCATTCTAGTGAACGTATTCGCGGGCGCAAGTAAAAAGGTCGTAAAGGTACGTAATGCACCCGCTACGTGCACGGCCAGAGATGCGCGCTGGTGCGGCAAGGTGTGCCCTGGAACGTGTAGTTCGCGCCGCCGCTGGCCCACAGCCATGCGCCTGAACGGTCGGCATGACCATGAGCGGAACGTGCGCCGCGAATCAGCGTCCAGCCAGCATCCTTCCGCCAACGCCCATCAGCAGCAGCCCGGCCGTAGTATCGAGCACGGCCTTGCGCCGGACCAGCAGCCGGCGTACGGAAGGATGCGACGCAAGCAGCGCCATCGCGCAATACCACGCGGCGGAGATCGCGACCGACAGCGCGACGACTGCGAGATCGAGCCAAGCGGGCGCCTGGGTCGGCACCATCAGCGCGAAGATACTGCCGTAGAACGCGACGGATTTCGGGTTGGTCATGCTGACGACATAGCCCTTTTTCGCCGCGTTCCAGTCGGACGCAGCAGCCGGCGTGGAAACGGGCAGCGGCTTGCGCGCCGTCACGACCATTTTCAGGCCGAGCCAGATCAGATACGCGGCGCCCGCGAGCCGCAGCGCGGTGTGGACCCATGCAACGTGCGTCACGAGCAGGCTCAGCCCGGCAATCGCGATCGCGGCCCAGGTGCCGGACGCGGCGGCGAGGCCGAGCCCCGTCATCACACCCGCGCGGCGCGACACGACCGCGGTCGACGTGACGATCACGAAGTTCGGGCCGGGGCTGGCGACGCTCAGCAGCAGGACGCCGGCGAGCGGGAGCAGGGTGTTGACGGTGGTCGACATGGCGTGGAGGGCGGTAGCGGCAGACGGGCTTTCATCTTACCCGAGCGCGGTAACGGCCACGCATACGGCCGATTCCAAAGAAAAACGCGTGACGACTTCCGTCGCCACGCGTTTCATGTTCCGGCAAGACCGCGCGCACGCCGGCGAACCAGCGCGCACCGTCCATCATCAGAAATCGAACCCCGGCCCGCCCGCGCCCGGGCCGCCCGGGCCGGCGACCGGCGCGGCATCCTTCGGCGCTTCGAACACGGTCGCATCGGTCGTCAGCAGCAGCCCGGCCACCGACGCCGCGTTCTGCAGCGCCGTGCGCGTGACCTTGGTCGGATCGAGCACGCCCGACTCGACGAGATCGCCGTACTCGCCCGTCTGCGCGTTGTAGCCGAAGTTGCCCGTGCCTTCCGCGACCTTCGCGACGACGACGCTCGCTTCCTCGCCCGCATTCGTGACGATCTGGCGCAGCGGTTCCTCGAGCGCGCGCAGCACGATCTTGATGCCGGCATCCTGGTCGGCGTTCACGCCTTTCAGTTCTCGGATCGCCTGCCGCACGCGGATCAGCGCGACGCCGCCGCCCGGCACGATGCCTTCCTCGACGGCCGCGCGCGTCGCGTGCAGCGCGTCGTCGACGCGGTCCTTCTTCTCCTTCACTTCGATTTCGGTGGCACCGCCGACCTTGATCACCGCGACGCCGCCCGCGAGCTTCGCGACGCGTTCCTGCAGCTTCTCGCGATCGTAATCCGACGTCGCTTCGTCGATCTGCACGCGGATCTGCTTCACGCGTGCCTCGATGTTCTTCGCGTCGCCCGCGCCGTCGATCACGGTCGTATTTTCCTTGCCGACCTCGATGCGCTTCGCCTGGCCAAGCTCGGCGAGCGTCGCCTTTTCGAGCGTCAGGCCCGTTTCCTCGGCGATCACCTGCCCGCCGGTGAGGATCGCGATGTCCTCGAGCAGCGCCTTGCGGCGATCGCCGAAGCCCGGCGCCTTGACCGCGACCGTCTTCAGGATCCCGCGGATGTTGTTCACGACGAGCGTCGCGAGCGCTTCGCCTTCGACGTCTTCCGCGATGATCAGCAGCGGGCGGCCCGACTTCGCAACCTGTTCGAGCACCGGCAGCAGGTCGCGGATGTTCGAGATCTTCTTGTCGTGCAGCAGGATGTACGGACTTTCGATCTCGGCGACCTGCTTCTCCGGATTGTTGATGAAGTACGGCGACAGGTAGCCGCGATCGAACTGCAGCCCTTCGACGACGTCGAGCTCGTCGGCGAGCGACTTGCCGTCTTCGACGGTGATCACGCCTTCCTTGCCGACGCGGTCGATCGCTTCGGCGATGCGCTGGCCGATCGATTCCTCGCCGTTCGCGGAGATCGTCGCGACCTGCGCGATTTCCTTGCTCGTGGTGGTCGGCTTGCTGATCTTCTTCAGCTCCTCGACGGCCGCTGCGACGGCCTTGTCGATGCCGCGCTTCAGGTCGAGCGGGTTGAGCCCGGCCGCCACGTATTTCTGGCCTTCGCGAACGATCGCCTGCGCGAGCACGGTGGCCGTCGTCGTGCCGTCGCCGGCAGCGTCGCTGGTGCGCGACGCGACTTCCTTCACGAGCTGCGCGCCGATGTTCTGCAGCTTGTCCGCGAGTTCGATTTCCTTCGCGACCGACACGCCGTCCTTCGTGACGACGGGGGCGCCGAAGCTGCGTTCGAGCACGACGTTGCGGCCCTTCGGCCCGAGCGTGACCTTCACCGCGTTCGCGAGAATGTTCACGCCTTCGGTCAGCTTCGAGCGTGCGATGTCACTGAAAATGATTTCCTTGGCTGCCATGATTGCGCTCCGTTATTGATTGACGACCGCGACGATGTCTTCCTCGCGCAGCACGAGAAACTCGTTGCCGTCCACTTTGACGGCCTGGCCCGCGTATTTGCCGAACAGCACGCGCTCGCCGACCTGCAGGTCGAGCACGATGCGCTGGCCGTCCGCATCCTTGCGGCCGGGGCCGACGGCGATCACTTCGCCCTGATCGGGCTTTTCGGCGGCGCTGTCGGGGATCACGATGCCCGACGCGGTGGTGGTTTCCTGGTCGAGTCGCTTCACGATCACGCGGTCGTGCAAGGGGCGTAGGCTCATTTTTTCGTCCTGTGCTGTTCTGTCCGGATTGGCTGGCACTCTTTAACAGAGAGTGCTGACGAGTATAAAAATGCGCGGCGGCGCGATCCAATAACGGATTTGCACAAGCATTCGCGCCGTCGTGCAAAGCGCCGGAAGCCGGCTATTGCGACACGGCCTGCTGCGCGACCGGCGAGCAGAGCGGGCGGATCGTCTCGCCGGCCAGCACGCGCTTCACGAACGGAATCGAATCGGCTAGCGACGCGTTCACGGTGCCGTTGTGCTCGCGGCCCGCATACAGGTGCGCCTCGACGGTCGTGCCGGCCGCGCACGCATCCTTCGCGAGCGCGAGTTCGAGCGGCGCCAGCCCGTCGTCGGCGCCCGCGCCGATGAAGACGGGCGTGGCGATCTTCAGCGTCGGGTATTTCAGGTAGTCGTCCCACCACGCCTGCAGCCGCGCATCGCCGCCGGGCTTCACCGTGTTCGCATGCGTAAGGTGTGCGAGCGCCGCGTCGTCTTCGAGCGACGCGAGGCAACCGATGCGCGCCTGTTCGAGGATCGGCAGCGCGCGGTCGGTCAGCACTTCGTCGGCGCGCAACGAAGGGTCGATCTGCTGCGCGGACAGCACCGAGTAGAACTGGTACGCGAGTGTCGGATCGACGCGCTCGGCATCGCGCCGGTAGGCCGTCTCGAACTTCGGCAGCGAAGCGAGCGTGGCGCGCGACGCGTTGTAGATCGTCCCGGTCGCGACGGTCGCGCGGATCGCGAGTTCGGGCGCATAGGTGGGCGCGTAGCCGGCCGCCGCGAACACGGCCGAGCCGCCTTGCGACTGGCCGACGAGCACGATTTCGTTCGCGAGGCCCGGCACGCCGCCGAGCACCGCGCGCACGCTGTCGAGCAGCGTGTAGCTGTTCGAACGATTGTTGAGCTGCGGATTCGGGCCGGGCGTGCCAAGACCCTGGTAATCGGTCGCGACCACCGCGAATCCTTGCTGAAGCCATGCATTCAGGTAGCGCACGTCGCGATACGAACGGCCGAACCAGGAGGGCGCACAGATGTCGACCATCCCGAACGTGCCGTGTGCCCATGCGACGATCGGCCAGCCGCCCGCCGGCGGTTGGCCGCGTGGCACGAACAGCGCGCCCGACACGGCGATCGGCGTGTGGCCGCCGACACCGTCGGTCGAGGCATACAGGATGCGCAGTTGCTGCCCGGCGCTCGCGAGCCCGAGGGTCGCGGGCAGCGGTTCGGTGCGCAGCAGCGCGCCGGGCGTGGCCGGAATGTCGTGGTCCCACGTGTAGAACGCCGACACGCGGCCGTCGCCCTGCAACGGATCAGGTGCGGGAACGCGGCCGGGTGAAGCCGCGTGCGAAATGACGGTGGAAGCGGCGAGTGCCGAGACGAGTAGCGTGCGTGCGGCGAGGCCGCGCAGGGGAAGAAGCGTCATGGTCGGATGAAGGTCGATAAGATCGGATGCGCCGTGCAAGGCAGGTGCGGGTCGACCACGACGCAAGTTTTGAACCAGCGGGCGCGTTGCGCAAGCCGCGCGCGGTGTGACGGGCAATCGATCCGCATCGCACGGATCGCGCATGCGTACCGGCTGCGCGTCGTGCAGCAATCACGGTCGGCTGGTTGTTGCTCCCGCAACAGACGCATACACAAGGACGGCACCGCGCGAGTCACGCATCGCGCGCCCGTGCCGCACCAGCCGGCCTGCGCCGTGCGCCTTGCGCGGCTGGCACGATTGCTGCTGATCCGGTGGCCGTGCGTCGCGGTGTTGCGATGCAAGCGCTTCCGTCCACCCGATCAAGGAAACCGTCCTCATGTCCGTCACCCAAGCCATCGACAGCGGCGAACTCGTGGCATTCGTCGAGCGCGCCACGCGCGAATTCACGCAGGCCGCGCGCGTGCTGAAGGAAACCCACACGCTGTCCGCGACCAACACGTTCCAGGCGTTTCAGCGCGTGCCGGGCACGGAACTCGTCGTCGCGCTGTCGGCGCCGAGCCCGTGGGCTGCGTCCCAGGAGATCCAGCCCGTCGTCGTGACGCTCGATGGCGACGTACTGCACGGCGATGCGCGCGCGGGCGGCAATGGCCCGCGCTACGCGGGCGTGTTCCGCGAGGCTCCGGATGTCGACGTCGTGATTCACGTACACGGCCCGTACCTCGGTGCATGGGCGAGCGCGCATCGTCCGCTGCCGATCCGCTATGCGCCGGCCGCGCGCTACACGCGCGCCCGCGAGATTCCGGTGTATGTCGATCGCCGTCCCGGCGAGCCGCGCTTCATCGTCGACACGATCCGGCGCGATCCCGAGGTGCCGGCGATCATCGAGGCGAACGGCGGGGCGACGTTCTGGGGCAAGTCGATCATCGACGTGTCGAAGTACATCCTGATTCTCGAGGAAGCGGCGTATTTCCAGGCACTTGCGGAACCGCTCGGCGGCTCGCTCGACTTCGGGCCGGGCGCGCTCGAACAGCAATGGAAGATGACCGGCCTTGCATGACGCCGAGCGGCGGCCGGCGCAATCCGGCCGCCGTCATACCGATAGCTCGATGAATTGGTTCGTGGCCGGCGCGCGTCTTGCTATCGTCGAACCTTCCCCGTTCAACACGCCGGTCGTGCCATGGCCATCTTCAGCTTGCCGGACCCGACTTCGCACGCGATCACGATCCGCGCGAAGGCACTGACGTTCGACGATCCCAAATCGCGGGTGCTGCTCGAACGCATCCAGCTCGTCGCGCCGAGCGATGCGACGGTGCTCGTCACCGGCGAAAGCGGCACCGGCAAGGAGCTGATCGCGCGCCTCGTGCATTCGCTGAGCGAGCGCCATGACGGCCCGTTCGTCGCGGTCAACTGCGGTGCGTTTTCGGAAACGCTGATCGAAAGCGAACTGTTCGGCCACGAGCGCGGCGCGTTCACCGGTGCGATCAACAGCCAGCCCGGCTGGTTCGAATCCGCGAATCGCGGCACGCTTTTTCTCGATGAAGTGGGCGACCTGCCGCTGTCCGCGCAGGTCAAGCTGCTGCGCGTGCTGCAGGAGCGCGAGGTGACGCCGGTCGGCTCGCGCAAGACCGTGAAGATCGACGTGCGGCTCGTCGCGGCGACCAACGTGAATCTCGAAGCCGCGGTGCGCGCGGGCAATTTCCGTGAGGATCTGTACTACCGGCTCAACGTCGTGAAACTGAGCCTGCTGCCGCTGCGCGAGCGGCCCGGCGACATTGCACCGCTGATCGAGCACTTCATCGACACCTATGCGAAGCGGCTGCGCGTGACCGCGCCGACGCTGACCGACGCCGCGCGCGCACGGCTGCACGCGCACGCGTGGCCGGGCAATATCCGCGAACTCGAAAACGTGATCCACCACGCGATGCTGATCTGCGCGGGCGGAGCGATCGACGTCGGCGACCTGCAGTTCTCGGCGCTGTCGCTTGCGCCCGACACGACCAATGCGCCGGGCGTGGCCGCGGCGCCTCCGCGCCGTGCGCGCGACGTGGCCGAAGCGACCGATGCGCTGCGTCACGCGGTGATCGAGCTGCTGGATCTCGGCACGCCGGCGCTGTGGCAGCACATCGAGGACACCGTCTACCGCAGCGTGTTCGACTACAGCGAGCACAACCAGCTGCGCATGTCACGCCTGCTCGACCAGTCGCGCAACATCGTGCGCGCACGGCTCGCGCAGCTCGGCATCCTGAAACCGCGCGACGCGAGCGACGCCGACGCGCGGCTGCGACGTCAGGCGTGATCGCGCCAGCGCAGCGCGCGCCGCGCGATCCGCTCGCATAACGCGCTCATCCCGACGGCCAGCGTCGTCACACCCAGGACGCATACGAGCAGCACGTCGGCGCGTGCGCCGGCCTGCGCGTTCTGCATCAGGCTGCCGACCCCGGCTCCCGTGTTGAACAGCAGCTCGCTGCTGGTCGCGGTGATCCACGCGAACGGCACGGCCTGCAGGACGCCCGCGAACAGGTCGGGCAACGCACCCGGAATCAGCACGTCGCGCCACAGGCCGATGCGCGTCAGCCGATACGACTGCGCAAGCTCGACATAACGCGGATCGACGCGGCGCAGCCCGTCGAAGCTGGCGGTGGTCATCGGGTAGAACGCGGCGAGCGCGATGATGAACACCTTCGCGAACTCGCCGGTGCCGGCCCACAGGCTCAGCAGCGGAATCAGCCCGAGCAGCGGCACGTAACGCAGCGCCTGGAACGCCGGTTCGGCGAGCTTGCGTGCGAGCGTCGAACGCGCCATCGCCGCGCCGAACAGCAGCCCGACCGCGACGCCGGATGCCAGCCCGAGCGTCGTGCGGCGCAGGCTTGCGCCGAGATCGGTCGCGAGCTCGCCGCTGCGGACGAGTTCGACGAACGCTGCAGCGACCTGCTGCAGCGGCACGAATGCGTATTGATGGGCCGCGTCGCCGGACGATGCGATTTGCCATGCGGCAACCAGCAAGGCCGGTACGACGAGGCCGCGCGCGCGGCGGCGCAGCGGGGCGAACGAGAAAGCACGGGTAGCGAAGGTCATGCCGAAGCGGTTCCAGTCAAAGTCAGCGCGTGGGTGACTGCCAGCGCAATGCGTAGCGCTGCACGAGCGCGATCGATCGGTCGAGCGCGAAGCCGATCAAGCCGATCACCGCGACGTCGACGAGCACCACGTCGAGCCGCAGCATCTGCCGCGCGAGTTCCATCATCTGGCCGATTCCGCTATCGGCACTGAGCAGCTCGACCGCGACGAGCGCGAGCCACGCGCGCGCGAGCGCGATCCGCACGCCCGTCAGCAGCGGCGGCAACGCGGCCGGCAGCAGCACGTCGCGCAGCAGCGCGAAGCGGCCGAGCCCGTAGTGGCGTGCCATCTCGACGAGATCGCGCGGCGCGTCGTGCACGCCCGTGTACGCGGCCAGCGCGACCGGGAAGAACACGGCCTTGCCGACGACGACGAGCTTCAATGGTTCGTCGACACCGATCAGCAGGATCAGCAGCGGGATCAGCGTGAGCGTCGGCACTTGCCGCAGCAGGTCGAACGTCGGCCGCAGATAGTCGGAGAACAGCCGGCTGCGTGCGAGCAGGATGCCGAACGCTGCGCCGCCGGTTGCGCCGAGCGAGAAACCGAGCGCGAGGCGGTGCAGCGTGATCAGAAGGTTGTCGTGTAGCTCGCCGGTGTCGAGCAGCGCAAGCAACGTCGCCGCGAGCCGGTCGGGCGGCACGACGAGCTGCGGCGGAAACCAGCGCTGCGCGCTTGCAAGCCACCACAGCGCGGCGAATGCGGCGGGCGTGACCCACCACAGCGCGTGCTCGCCGAGCCGCGCGATGCCGGGCAGGCGGACCGCGCGCGAGCCGTTCCGCGAGAGGGCGCGCGCCGGCATCAGCGGTTCGCGACGCGCGTGGCGTCGGCGCGCCAGTAGCCGTCGAGGCCGAGCTGCTTGAGCGCGGTCGCGACGAAGGTCGGTGCGAGCAACGCGTTCACGTCGACCGGCGCGGACGTCAGGCCGGCCTGGCGGCTGTACGCGACGACGTCGCGGTAGTGGCCGGTCAGCGCCGGCGTGAAGAGCGGCGTCCATTGCTCTTTCCACGGCGTCGATTCGTCCGCGTATTCGCGGCGCACCACGTTTTCGGGCTGGCCCGATGCGCTCAGGATCTTCACGTAGGCGTCGCGGTTCTGCGGCTGCGAGATCCAGTGCGCGGCGCGCACGTAGGCCGTCGCGACGAGCTGCGTGATGTCCGGGTAGCGTCGTACGAAATCGTCGGACGCCCACAGTTCCGAGCGCATCTTCCAGTCGTCGGGCGCGGTCTTGGTCGACCAGATGATCTTGCCGACATTTTTGTCGACGAGCGAATACGCGTCGGACAGCGTGAAGAAGCCGTCGACGCGGCCGGCCGCGACGGCCGCCGCGCCGGCCTGCGGATCGAGGTTGTAGATCTTGAAGTCGGACAGCTTCAGCCCGTTCTCGGCGAGCAGCTTGCTGAACGTGACTTCCCATGGCCGGCCGCGATTGAGCGCGATGCGCTTGCCCTTCAGGTCGACGATCGATTTCGCGGCCGAGCCGGCCGGCACGACGAGATACGTGTTGCTGCCGACGCCGCCCGGCACGATCAGGCGCGTGTGCGTGCCCGATGCGTTGACGACGACCGACGGCAGGTCGCCGTAGCCCGCGAAATCGATGCTGCCGTTCGTGAATGCCTCGTTGACGAGCGTGCCGACCGCCGCGGTCGACACGGGCACCCATTGCAGCTTCACGTGCCGGGCGGCGAGCGCTTTCTCGAGCGACTTGTCGGCGTCGATCAATGCGGAGGCGCCTGCATATTGCGTCTTGCCGCCGCTCGAATACGCGACGACGGCGATGCGTACGACCTTGGGGGCGTCTTGCGCATGCGCGGCTGGTGCCGCGAGCGATGCGGCGGCCAGCGGCAGCGCGGCGAGCAGTGTGCGGAGCTGGCGGTGCAGCACGGCGAGGGAAAGCGTGTGTTTCATGATGGTCCCGAACAGTGAACGGTAAAGGGGCTCACGCGCGCTTCTGCAGCGACGGCCGCAGCACGTCGGCGAGCGGGCGCGGGTCGATCCAGTCGGAGACGTCGAAGTCGGCCTCCAGAAAGCCGTGGATGTGCAGGAACGTCTTGAATTCGTCGAGCGCGGCGATCGATTCGTCGTCGAGATTGACGCCGAGATGGCGGTGCAGCTGATTGCCGTATGCGGCGCGCACCCAGTCGATCGACGACGCGGTTTCGCCGGCGACGTAGTGGGCGGTTTCGTCGGGATGCGTGCTCGCCCATTCACCGGCAGCGACCACGAGCTTCAGGAAGCCGGCAACGATGTCCGGATGGTTCGCGAGCACGTCCGCGTTGACCGTCAGCGGGCGCGGCGTGCCGTTGTTGTTGCGGATCGAGCGCTCCGGATGGAAGCCGATGTCGATCACGACGTGCGCGCCGATCAGCTGCGCGATCTCGAGGCCGGTCGAGCCCTTGACGTAGATCGCGTCGACTTCGCCGCGCAGCAGCGCGCCGGCTTCGGCCGCGTACAGCGCGCGGCTCGAAAAGCCATGGGGCGACGCGAACAGGTCTGCCGCGCGCGCGGGCCCGACGGCCTGTAGCGTGCGGGCTCGCACGTCGACGAGCTCGACGTCGCGCGTGGTCAATCCGTCGAGGCTCAGCGCGTTGACGAAGCCGCGCAGCGCCGACGCGCGAAAGATGTCGATGCGGTCGTCGGGGCGGCTCGGGATCGCGATCCGGCGCCCGCGCAAGGCTTTCACCGAGCGGATGCCCGACTCGGGCCGCGTGAGGATCAATTGCGATTCGTCGACCCACGACAGTCCGATCACGCGCGTGTTTGCGTCGTTCGAGCGTGCCCACATCGCGGGGATGCTGCCACCCTGGCGGAACGACTGCGCGAGCGTGTGATCGCTGATCGACGACACGTCGTGCCGCGTGGCGCCGCGCGGCGAGCGGATCGCGACGCCGTCGGCCGACGTCTCGCCATTGAGCCAGCCGAGGTGCACGGCAATGCCGAGCGGCGTCGGCACGGGCGATCGGGCGTACCAGAACGTCTGCTGCTTGTCCGATGACGAATCGGGCCTGTCTGTCATGTGTGAGATTCCCCTGTCTGGGTAAGCGTGGTCGATGCGCGGTGTCGCACGCGCGGGCCGTACCACGTTGCAAGTTCCGGGCCAGTGAGCGGAGACGGCCGTGCGGCACGCGGCGCGGGCATCGCGCGCGATGCATGGCGTGTCGGCCGGCGCATCGCCTGTTGCGTGAGCAACAGTCGCGTCCGGTGCTGTTGCGCGTGCAGCACCGGTGCGGCCGGTGCAGCAGCACGACGACGGTTCGTTCGCGTGATGTCGGCAATGTGCGGTGGGTGTCCCTTGATTGCCGTCGACGCCCGGCCCGCAAGGCGTCGCGCGTGCTGGCCGGCGGCCGCGCATGCGGGGCGGCGAGCGCGTTGGCACACCGCGTGCTTTACAGCGCTGCATACGCGCGGCACGCCGGTGCCGCACGCAATCCGAACGGGCCGACAAGGAGAACCCCGATGGCTGTTGAATTTCTGTGGCGCCTGCCGATGCACGGCGACGGCAGGCGCGCGCACGATCTGCATACGCGCGGCGAATGGAACCGCCAGCGCGCATCGCGCGTCGCGCCGAAAGTCGACGACGACGATTTCGGCTACATCGACTATCTGTCGCAGGTCGCCCGCGCGGCCGACATTGCCGGCTTCCATGGCGCGCTGATTCCGATCTTCCGCTTCACCGAGGAGCCGTGGGTCGTCGCGGCCGCGCTGGCGCGCGAGACGCGCCGGCTGCGGCTGCTGATCGCGCTGCAGCCGCATTTCGTGCATCCCGTCTATGCGGCCCAGATGGCCGCGAGCCTGCAGCGGATCAGCCGCGGCCGCGTCGAGTGGAACGTCGTCACGGGCGGTGGCGGCCCCGACCAGCGCGCATATGGCGACTTCATCGATCACGACAGTCGCTATGCGCGCACCGACGAATTCCTCGACGTCGTGAAGGGTGTCGCGGCCGGCGAGCCGTTCACGTTCGATGGCCGCTTCTATCGCGTCGAAGCCGGCGGCCTGCTGCCCCCACTGAGTGGGCAGAAGCCGCCGCGGCTCTACCTGGCCGGCGCCAGCGACGCCGCGCTCGCGGTCGCCGCGAAGCACGGCGATGTGCATCTGAGCTGGGGGGAGCCGCTGGCGAAGCAGAAGGAAGTGATCGATGCGGCGCGCCGCGCGCTCGACCGGCAGAACGCCGAGCGCGACCTGCGCTTCGGCATGCGCATCGACATCCTGGCGCGCGAGACCGAGGAGCAGGCTTGGGCCGAATTGCGGCAGATGTTCGCGACGGTGGGCGACACGACGCGCAGCGGTTTTGGCGGGCGCGGCGAATCGTCGGAATCGGTCGGCGCGAAACGCCAGTTCGCGCTGCATCAGGGCAACACGCAGCACTTCGACGACTTGATCGTCGGCCCGAACCTGTGGGCCGGGATGTCGCAGATCCGCGGCGGCCCCGGCTGCGTGATCGTCGGCAGCCACGAGCAGGTGGCCGAGCGGCTCGCGGAATACGTCGACATTGGCGTGTCGACCTTCATCCTGGCGAGCAATCCGCATCTCGAAGAGGCGTACCGCGTGGGCGAGGAAGTGCTGCCGCTCGTCGACGGCGCGCTGAACGCACGCGGCACGCAGGCAGCGCTGCGCATGGCCGGCGCCTGAGCGCGGCTTTCTCGCCGCGCGTCTCAACGAAATCGACAAGGACACTCACCATGACGACACTAGCTGCGCAGGCCACCGCCTGCGACGCACTCTGGTATACGCGCTGCCCGGTGCCGACCGCGCTCGGCATCGCCGTGCATCGCGGCTGGTTCGACGAAGAGTTCGGGCCGGAAGGCATCGTGCTGAATTCGCTGCAGGAGACGGCCGATGCCGACAAGCGCGAATCCCACTTCGATCACAGCCTGCCGCACTCGTTCCGGCAGGGCGGCAACATTCCCGCGCTATGGGCGCGGGCACGCGGCGCCGATACGCGTGTGATCGGCCTGTCGTGGACCAACGAATTCCAGGCGATCGTCACGCTGCCCGAGCGCGGCATCCGCACCGCGCGCGATCTGCGCGGCCGGCGGCTCGGGTTGCCGCGTCATCCGATCAGCATCGACTTCTGGCGGGCCGCTGCGCTGAAGGGCTTCCTGAGCGCGCTCGAGCTGGAAGGGCTCGGCCACGGCGACGCCGAATGGGTCGACCTGCCCGATACGCGCGAGCGCCACACCGGGCCTGCTTCGTTCACGCGCGGCCCGCACGAGTACGGAATCGAGATCGCGGCGCTCGTGCGCGGCGACGTCGACGCGGTGTTCGTGAAGGGCGTGGCAGGGCTGGAAACCGTGCACCTGATCGACGCGCAGGTCGTCATCGATCTCGGCGCGCATCCCGATCCGCTGGTGCGGATCGGCAACGGCACGCCGCGCACGCTGACCGTCGACCGCGCGCTGATCGACGCGCGCCCCGATCTCGTGAGCCGCTTCCTGTCGGTCGTGGTCGGTGCGGGCGACTGGGCCGCGCGCCACCCGGCGGAGACGGTCGCCTATATCGGCCGCGAAACGCGCGCGTCCGACGAGTGGGTGCGCTACGCGTACGGCGCGGATGTGCACCGCCATCTGGAGACGGGGCTCGCGCCGACGTCGATCGACGGTCTGGTCGCGTTCAAGGATTTCCTCGTCGAGTGGGGCTTTCTCGAACGCGATTTCGACGCGCGCGCCTGGATCGATCCGGCGCCGTTCACGCAGATCGACCGGCACCGCCATGCGTGGGTCGCGTAGCGCGCCGCGGCGCGTCATTGCAAGGAGTCGAACATGACAGGGCTGACGATGGAATACGGCGCGCCGCCGGCGCGCCGGCATGCGGCGCGTGCAGCGCCCCGCGCGGCGGCGGTTGCAGCGGTTGCGCGGCCGCCTTCGGTGGTGCCGTCCGCGCAGGCTGACGCACGGCCGGTACCTGCGAACGGATGGCGCGGCGTGGGCGCGATTGGGCTGGCCGTCGCGGTGCTCCATGCGGGTGTGGCGCTACTGGCTGCGCGCGCGCCCGCCGCACCGCCCGTGCAGCCGCCACGGCCACTGCCGATGACGGTGGAACTGACACGGCCGCCCGAGCCGCTGCCGCAGGCCGCGCATCCGCCGCCGCCGGTCGTGCCGCCGAAGCCGCTGAAGCAGGCGCCGACCCCGCCGAAGCCGCAGACGCCGCGCGCGGCCGTTCCGCATCCGGCGCCCGCACCGGCCGCCGTGCCGCAGGCGTCGCGCGAAGCCGCGCCCGCGCCGACGGCGCCAGCCATCGCGGCCCCGGCCGCCGCGGCGCCGGCGCCGGCCGCACCCGTGCGCGAAACCGCACCGATCGGCGACGCGGCGTACTTGCGCAACCCGGCGCCCGACTACCCGGCATTCGCGCAGGACCAGGGCTGGGAAGGGCACGTCGTGCTGCGCGTGCACGTGCTCGCGAACGGCACGCCCGATTCCGTCGACGTTCGCACGAGCAGCGGCCGCCGCCTGCTCGACAACGCGGCGGTGGCTGCCGTGAAGCGCTGGACGTTCGTGCCCGCGAAGCGCGGTGACGAAGCCGTCGACGGCTGGGTCAACGTGCCGATCGATTTCAAGCTGGGCTGACCCGTCGGGCCGCCCGCCACATTTTTCAAGGAACTCACATCATGAACGGTATTCCGACCACCTTCATCGTCCAGGGCGCGCTCTGGCTGCTCGTCGTCTTCTCCGTCGTCACGTGGACGCTGATCGTCGTGAAGGCGATCCAGAGCCTGCGGTCGAGCGCCCGCAATCGGCGTTACGTCAGCGCGTTCTGGGCTGCAAACAGCTTCCACGATGCGGCCGCACTCGACGGCGCGAACAGCCCCGTGGGCGAACTCGCCGCGACGGGCTTCGACGCGCTCCGGCGCGCCGACGAAAGCAGCGCGCACGATCTCGAACACAGCTGGAGCCGCCACGACCTGCTCGAACGTCACCTGCGGCAGCAGATCCACAATGCGCGCCGGCGCGAGGAAGCGGGGCTTGCCGTGCTCGCATCGATCGGCAGCACCGCGCCGTTCGTGGGCCTGTTCGGCACCGTGTTCGGCATCATCCATGCGCTGACCGCGATCACGCACAGCGCATCGGCGAGCATCGACGTCGTCGCGGGGCCGATCGGCGAGGCGCTCGTCGCGACCGGGATCGGCATCGCGGTCGCGGTGCCGGCCGTGCTCGCGTACAACTTCTTCGTACGCCGCGTGAAGGCTGCATCGGCCGACCTCGACGCGTTCGCGACCGACTTCGTCACGCTCGCGCAGAAGGCCGGCTTCCGCGTGCCGGCCGCCGTGCCCGCTGCGGCACCGGCAGGCCGTGCCGGCGACACCCGTCAGGAGGCGTTCGCGTAATGGCTTTCTCGTCCTCTTCCGACAACGACGACGTGCTCAGCGAAATCAACATCACGCCGCTCGTCGACGTGATGCTCGTGCTGCTCGTCGCCTTCATCGTCACCGCGCCGCTGCTCAACAACGCGGTACACGTGACGCTCCCGAACACAGTCGCCACCGCGCCGGCCGACCGCAAGCCGAACGTCACCGTGAGCGTCGACGCGAAGGGTGTCGTGTATCTCGACAAGCGTGCGGTCGCGCTCGCCACGGTGCCGGCCGAGCTGGCCGCGCTGAAAGCGGGCCGGCCCGACGTCGCGCTGGATCTGCAGGCCGACGAGCATGTGCCGTACGGCACCGTCGCGAAGTTGATGGCCGCAATCGAGCACGCCGGCATCACGCGACTGTCGGTGCTGACCGCGCCGCGTGCCTGACGCGCCTTTCACGACTTCATTTGCGAACGCATCCATGAGCACCACGGCTTCACACAACGTTCAGTCGATCTGGTACACGCGCTGTCCGGTGCCGACGCCGCTCGGCATCGCCGCGCATCTCGGCTGGCTCGACAGCGAATTCGCCGGCGACGGCATCACCGTGCGCGCGCTGCAGGAAAGCCAGCACGTGGCGCTGCATCACGCACACGTCGATCACTCGCTCGACAACGCGTTCCGGCAGGGCGGCAGCATTCCCGCACTGTGGGCGCGCGCGGCCGGCGCCGACACGCGTGTGGTCGCGCTGACCTGGGTCGACGAGGCACAGGCGATCGTCGCGCTGCCGGAAGCCGGCCTGACGCGCCCGAAGGACCTGCGCGGGCGCCGCATCGGCCTGCCGCGCCGCGACGGCGAGCGCATCGACATCTTCCGCGCTGCGGCGTTGCGCGGCTTCGTCAGCGCGCTGTCGCTCGACGGGCTCGGCCCCGACGATGTCGAATGGATCGACGTCCCGGCGTCGAACCTGCGCGCCCCGACGTCGACGCCGGTCACTCGCGACGTGGCGTTCAGCCATCCCGCGAGCCTGTCGAGCCGGCGGCTCTATGCGGCCGAGGCGGCCGCGCTCGTGCGCGGCGACGTCGACGCGATCTACGTGAAGGGCTCGCTCGGGCTGGAAACCGCGCACCTGATCGGCGCGCAGCCGGTCGTCGACATCGGGTTTCATCCCGATCCGCAGATCCGCATCAACAACGGTTCGCCGCGGCCGCTGACCGTCAATGCGTCGACGCTCGAGCGTCATCCCGGCATCGTCAGCCGCTTCCTCGCACGCGTGACCGATGTCGAAGGCTGGGCGCGCGAGCACGAGCAGGAAGTGCTCGGCTATCTCGGCCGCGAGACGGGCTCGGGCCATGATTGGCTGCGGCTTGCATACGGCGCCGACGTGCACCGGCGGCTGCGCACGGATCTCGACGAAGCGTCGATCGCCGCGCTCGACGATTTCAAGCGCTTCCTCGTCGACTGGCGGTTCCTGCCCGCCGACTTCGATGTGCGAGCGTGGATCGACCGGCGCGCGCTCGACGGCATCGCGACGCTGTCGCGGTGAGTACGCCGGCGCGCATTACCGACGCATGGCGGCGCGAGCGCTTCAGTGGTGGCTTCATGCTGATGGCGCTCGCCAGCGGCACGACGATCAGCATGGCGCAGCTCGCGACGACGCTGTATGCGCTCGCGCTCGGCGTCGACAGCGCGCGGCTCGGCATCATCGCCGCAATGGAGCCGCTCGGCATCGCGCTGATGACGTTGCCGGCCGGGCTGCTGGTTGCGCGCTATGGCGCGCGGCGCGTGTACTTCGCCGCGAGCATGGGGCCGATGCTGCTCAATCTCGTCATGCCGTTCACCGGCGCATGGCCGCTGATCGCGCTCATGCAGGCGCTGATCGGGTTGTGCATCCCGTTCCGGATCGTGTCGATCAACGGCGTGTTCCTCGCGCGTCTCGCACAGATCGGCCTCGCGCGCGCAGGCTGGTATCGCGCGGCCATGTCGGTCGGAACGGGCATGGCCGGGCCGTGGCTCGCGAGCTGGCTGATCGGCGCGCATGGTGCGGTCGCGACGTTCTGCGCGGTGTCGGCGAGCTTCGCGGGCATGGCGTTGTTCAGCTGGATGCTGCTCGGCGATGCGGAGCAGCCGCCACTCGGCGCGCAACCGGCAACCGGCGGCCTGCGTGCATTGCTCGCGCTCGCCTGGAGCCGCGACGTGCGCGAGCAGCTCGTGATCGAGGCCGTGAACAGCGCGACGCGCTCGCTCGCCGGCACTTTTACGGTCGTGCTCGCCATTCAGTATCTCGGGTTGTCGCAGTCGGGCGCCGTCGCGCTGCTGACCCTGCAGGGCGTCGTCGCGGTGATCGCGCTGTTCGGGCTCGGGCATGCCGCGCAGCGGATGACGGAGCGACGCTGCCATGGCCTCAGCCTCGCGGGCGTCGTCGCCGGGCTGCTCGCGCTCGGCCTCGCGCATGACGCGCGGATCGTCGGCGCGGGGCTCGCCGCGCTGTGCACCGGGTCGTCGCTGCTGCATCTCGTCAACATGCAGTATCTCGGTCGTCACCCGGCCGACAAGAGCCAGGTGTCGAGCCTCTACAACCTCGCGTCGATGACCGGCGCGTTCTGCGGCCCGCTGGCCGGCAGTGCGCTCGTGCCGATCGTCGGGTTGCCGGTAGTCTTTCTGTGCTGGTTGCCCGTCGTCGTGCTGGTTGCATTCGCGCTGCGGTTCGCCCAAGGCCGTCGCGGTGCGGCGCAGCCGCTGCCTGCGAAGCTGTCCTGACGATTGTCGACGCCGGTGTTGCGTGACAAGCAGTTTGCTTCCCTCCACAGATGCGCATGCAGCAACACCGGCACCGCATGCAGGCCGGAAGCCCCGTGCGACGGGCTTGTCGATGCTGGCATCCGAATTGCAAGAGAGAACCCGTGCGTAGCTCGCACGTGCGTTCAACCGATCAAACAGGATGACTCATCGATGTTCAGGAAAAAACTAATCGTCACCGCGCTGGGGGGACTGCTGACGGGCGGCGCCGTATCGTTGCCGGCGTGGGCAGAGGACGGCGCGTCGACGGCGGGCTCGCCGGGCGCGAAGCCGGCCAAACAGGCACAGGACGACGCGGTCGTGGCTGCGCCGAAGCCGGCGCGCGCGAACCGCGCCACGGCCGCACGCGAAACGAACCTCGGCACGGTGACCGTGACGGCGCGCCGGCGCAAGGAGAGCATCCAGGACGTGCCGGTCGCGGTGAGCGCGCTGAGCGGCGATGCGATCAAGAACAACGAACTGCGCGTGATCAACGACGTGACGAAGTACGTGCCGAACTTCACCGGGCAGTCGACCGAGGGCCGCGAACGGCCGCGCTGGTTCCTGCGTGGGGTCGGCAGCAACGATCCGTCGGACCTGTCGCTGAGCCCGATCGGCGTGTACTTCGACGACGTGTACATCAACAGTGTGTTCGGGCAGGGTTTTCCGCTGTTCGACCTCGATCGCATCGAAGTGCTGCGCGGGCCACAGGGCACGCTGTGGGGCAAGAATACCGTGGGCGGTGCGCTCAGCATCACGTCGCAGAAGCCGACCTTCGACGTGAGCGGCTACGGCAAGCTCGGGCTCGGCCAGTACAACAGCCGGCTCGCGGAAGCCGCGATCGGCGGGCCGATCGGCAAGAACGACGTGCTGGCCGCACGCGTGTCGGTGTATCACGAGAATGCAGACAGCTTCTACACGAACACCGTGCAGCAGGGGCGTTTCGGCGGCTTCCACGACAACGCGGTGCGCTTCCAGGTGCTCGCCGTGCCGACGTCGGACACCGACTTCCTGTTCAATATCCACGGCCGCAACTACACGGGCGGCGGCAACGCGTGGCACGCGGAAGGCGCGGGACGCGGCGGTGCGAACCAGTTCGGCTTCGTCGGGTCGAGCGATCCGTACACGGTGTCGCTCAATGCGCCGTCGAGCGATCACATCTCGTCGTGGGGCACGTCGCTGACCGCGCACTGGCGCATCAACCCGGCGGTGTCGCTGACGTCGATCACCGCGTTCGAAGGGCTGCACCGCTGGTACCAGGACGACGAGGACTACTCGCCGTTCGACGCGGCGCGTTCACATGACCGCCTGTCGAGCCGCCAGTTCTCGCAGGAATTCCGGCTCGAATCGCCGCAGAGCGACCGGCTGAGCTGGCTTGTCGGCACGCACCTGTTTACGGAGCAACTGGCCGAGCAGGGCGCCGGCGGCGGACTGCCGGGTTCGCCGTCGCCCGCGTACTATCACCTGACCGACCTCACGCAGCACACGCAGAGCGCGGCGATCTTCGGCAGCGTGAAGTACCGGTTCACCGACCGCTTCAACGTGACGGGCGGGCTGCGCTACACGATCGAGCGCAAGACCATCAACCTGACCGGGCTGCAGGATACGGGCAACGTGACGTTCAGCGATCCGAACAGCTGGTGGTCGCCATCGTCGGTGTCGTCGCCGCTCGCGGTCAGCGCGCGGCAGAACCAGACGAACACGTGGCGCGCGCCGACCTGGGATCTCACGCCCGAATATGCGCTCAGCAACAACGTACGCGCGTACTTCCGCTATGCGCGCGGTTTCCGTTCGGGTGGCTACAACGGCAACGCCTATACGCAGAGCACGGTGTCGACCGTGTCGCCGGAGTACCTGACCGACTACGAGGTCGGCATCAAGAGCGAGTGGTTCGACAAGCGCCTGATCGTCAACGCCAGCGTGTTCCACTACGACTATCGTGACATCCAGGTGTTCGCGCTCGCGCCGAACCCGTTCGGCGGGCCGCCGGTGTCGACGCTGTCGAATGCGGGGCAGGGGCGCGCGGACGGTTTCGAGCTGGAGCTGAAGGCACAGCCGGTCAACAGCCTGTACCTGTTCGCGAACCTCGGGATGCTGAACACGCGCTACACGGAGTTCCGCTACGTGCCGACGGCCGTCGGGAACTCGTTTGCGCGTTCGCCGCACACGACGCTGAACGCGGGCTTCGACTATCGCGTGCCGGTGTCGTTCGGCACGCTGACGGCCGGCGGCGACGTGAACTACCGCAGCCGCGAGTACTTCAGCGCGACGCGGCAGACGATGCCGCAGTTGTGGCAAGGAGGCTATACGGTGCTGAACGCGCACGTGTCGTACACGACGCCGAACCAGAAGTACATCGTGACGGGCTACGTGACGAACCTGACGAACAAGGTCTACAAGAAACTCGAGCTGCTGCCGTCATATGGCGCGTATCCGGTGCTCTACGGCGATCCGCGCACGGTCGGGATCACGCTGACCGCGAAGATCTGAGATGTGACGCTTGCCGCGGCACCGGTGCGTGGTGAGCCGGTGCCGCGGCAGGTCGCGATTTGGGCCGTGACGGCGCAAGCCGTCAGATCAGCAGCGACACCGTCCTGAACAGCGCGAGATCCTCCTTGCGTGCGGATCTTGCATGCCGGCGGATCACTTGCAGCAGACACTCGATGAAGCAGCGCGCCGCGTCGCTCAGCGTGCTGCTGCGGCGCGTGACGATCCCGAGGTCGCGCGGCTCGAACGTCTCCTTCAGCGGCAAGGGCCGCATCCGTTCGCCGAACGGCGGCACGGCCGCGAGAATCGTCGGGCACCACGTGCACATGTCGGCCTGTTCGAGCATCGTCTGCAACATGACGACCGACTGTGCACGAACGATGCGCCGTTCGTCGATCCGCGCGCCGTGGCGCGTGAACAGATAGTCGACGAGTGCGGCCTGCCCGTCGGCCGCGAAATTCAGCACCCAGTCGTTGTCGAGCAGGTCGTGGATCGACCGCGCGCGTTCGAGCGGATGGCCGGCACGCACCATGACCGACGTCTCGTAGCGCAGCATCGGTTCGCAGGCAAATTCCTGCGTGCCGGCCGGTGGTACATGCCCGAGCGCGAAGTCCATGCTGCCGTCGCGCAGCAGCGGCTGCGCGACGGCCATCAGCGCTTCGTGGAGTTCGAGGCGCACGTCGGGCATCCGCTCGCGAAACAGCAGAACCGTCTCCGCAAGAAACGTCGTCGCGAGCCACGGCGTGATGCCGATGCTCAGCCGGCCTTCGACACGACCGCGCATCCGCTCGAGATCGCTCTGCGCGAGTTCCAGCTGCTTCAGCACGAGCTTCGCATGCGTAAGCAGCGTTTTTCCGTAGTCGGTGAAGCCGATGCCTTCCGGCGCGCGCACGAGCAGCGGCAGGCGTTCGTTCGCTTCCAGTTCGCGCAGCGCGCGCGTGACGGCCGCCTGCGACAGCCCGAGCGCGCGTGCCGCGCCGCGAATACTGCCGGCCTCCGCGCTCGCGACGAGGGCCTGCAACTGATGCAGTTTCATGCTGCTCATGGCGTGATACCCGACAACGAAAGGTTGTCATCATAACGAAAGCGCGGCTGTTCGACGGGATTTCCGCTGCATACGATTCGGCCACGATTGGTCATCGGAGCAATCGGCAACCGGAACGTGCAAAGGAGAATCAGGGTTGGAACAAAATCCTATCCAGCCGGAAATGGCAGCCATCGAAACGGAGATGATCGCGCTGCGTCACCGGCTTCATGCGCATCCGGAACTCGGCTTCGAAGAGCATGTGACGAGCGATCTCGTCGCTGGTTTGCTGACAACATGGGGTTATCAGGTCACACGAGGAGTCGGCGGCACGGGCGTGATCGGCACGTTGACGCGCGGCGCCGGGAAACGGCTCGGGTTGCGTGCTGACATGGACGCGCTGCCGATCCAGGAGACGACCGCGCTGCCGCATGCCAGCCGACACGACGGCGTGATGCACGCATGCGGACACGACGGTCATACGGCAATGCTGCTTGCGGCGGCCCGCTGTCTTGCCGGGCGTGCGCGCTTCACCGGCACGTTGAACCTGATTTTTCAGCCGGCCGAGGAAGGGCTCGGCGGCGCGAAGCGGATGATCGACGACGGATTGTTCGTACGGTTTCCGTGCGATGCGGTATTCGCGATGCACAACGTACCGGGCTTGCCGGCCGGTGTTCTCGGGTTCTGCGACGGCCCGGCGATGGCATCGGCCGACGAGGTGCTCGTGCGCGTGATCGGACGCGGCGGGCATGGCGCTGCGCCGCACACGGCGGTCGATCCGGTGGTCGTGTGCGCGTCGATCGTGATGGCGCTGCAGACAGTCGTGTCGCGCAACGTGAATCCGCAGGATCTCGCGATCGTGTCGGCCGGCTCGATTCATGCGGGCACCGCGTCGAACGTGATCCCGTCGTACGCGGAACTGGCACTCAGCGTGCGTGCGCTGTCCCCGGACGTGCGTGCACTGCTCGAACGATGCATTCGCGCGATCGTTCACGGGCAGGCCGCGAGCTACGGCGCCACGGTCGAAATCGACTATCGGTACGGCTATCCGGTGCTCGTCAACCATGCGGCGGAAACGGCATTTGCGCGCGACGTGGCCCGCGAATGGGGCGGCGACGCAGCGCTGATTCCGCACATGCGGCCGATCGCGGCGAGCGAGGATTTCGCGTTCATGCTCGACGTCTGCCCCGGCAGCTACCTGTCGATCGGCAATGGCGTTGGCAATGGCGATGGTGCGACCGGTTGCGGGCTGCACCATTCCGGCTACGACTTCAACGACGCGTGCCTCGCGACGGGCGCGAGCTACTGGATCGCGCTGGCGGAGCGGTATCTCGCGTGATGCCGCATACACGATGAACCGGCGCCTGACGCGCCGAACGATTTCGATTCATGCTTCACACAAGGAGACAGGCAATGAAACAGTGGATGGCGGTACTCGCGGTGGCGCTGGCGGCAGGGACGGCGCACGCCGGCGACTGGACCGGCAAGGAGATCCGGCTCGGGGTCGATCCGACCTACCCGCCGCTCGAATACAAGCTGCCCGACGGCACGTTGACGGGCTTCGGGATCGACATCACGAATGCGATGTGCGCGGAACTGCATGCACATTGCGTGTGGGTCGAGTCGAGCTTCGACGGGATGATTCCCGGCCTGCTCGCGCGCAAGTTCGATGTGATTGCGTCGTCGATGACGATCACGCCGAAGCGGATGCAGCAGATCGCCTTCACGAACCGCATCTCGAATGCGCCTGCGCGGCTGATCGCGCACAAGGGCTCGCCGCTGCTGCCGACGGCCGATGCGCTGAAAGGCAAGCGCGTGGGCGTCGAGCAGGGTTCCGCGCAGGCCGATTACGCAATCGCGAACTGGCAGCCGGCGGGCGTACAGATCGTGTCTTACCAGAATCAGGATCAGGTCTATGCCGATCTCGTGTCGGGGCGACTCGACGCGGCGTTTCAGGCGTCGATCGCGGCCAGTGACGGCTTTCTGAAGAAGCCGCAGGGCAAAGACTACATGTTCGTCGGCGCACCGATCGGCGACGTGAAGTATTTCGGACAGGGCGACGGGCTCGGCCTGCGCAAGCAGGATAACGACCTGCGCGACGCGTTCAACCACGCGCTGGCGACGATCCTCGCGAACGGCACGTACCGGAAGATCAACCAGAAGTACTTCGACTTCGACATCTACGGCGCGAAGTAACCGTATCGAACCAGGTGTGTGCGAAGGAATGAAAATATAAATAAGGATACCAAATGAACTGGAGATCGTTTTTCGTCGCGATTCCGGCGCTGTGCGCAGCACCGGCGTTCGCGCAGGGCAGTGTCACGCTTTACGGCCTCGTCGATGCGGGCATCGACTATACGAACAACGTCGGCGGCCACGCCGCATGGCAGATGGCGAGCGGCTTCGCGCAAGGAAGTCGCTGGGGGCTGAAGGGTACCGAAGATCTGGGCGGCGGATACAACGCCGTGTTCCAGATCGAAAACGGCTTCAACGTGAACAACGGCACGCTCGCACAGGGCGGACGCATGTTCGGGCGGCAAGCGTACGTGGGGCTGGGCAGCACGCGCTACGGCACGCTGACGCTCGGTCGACAATACGATTCGGTGGTCGACTATCTCGCACCGACGACCGCCAACGGCAGCTGGGGCGTCTATCCGTTCTCGCACCCGCTCGACAACGACAACACGGGCAACACGTTTCGCGTCAACAATACGGTCAAGTACGCGAGCCCGGATTTCTCCGGCTTCTCGTTCGGCGGCACGTACAGCTTCAGCAATGACACGGGCTTCGCGAACAATCGCCAGTGGAGCGTCGGCGCGCAGTACGAGCAGGGCGGCTTGCTCGTCGGCGCGGCCTTCCTGAACGCGGACAATCCGGGCGCGACATCGGGCGGCGGGATCGCGGGTTCCGGATCGGTCGGCGCCGATGCGAACTTCGTGTCGGCGCGGCTGCGGATCTTCGGTGCGGGCGTCAACTACACGGCCGGGCCCGCGACAGTCGGGTTCGCATACACGAACAGCAACGTCACGCGGCCCACGGCGAACGTCGGGTACCTGTTCGGCGACGAGACGATCGAACCGTCGACCGGGCCGCTCGCCGGCGGCACGGTGACGTCGATCAAGTACCAGAACTTCGAAGTGAACGGGAAGTACCAGTTCACGCCGGCCCTGTTCGTCGGCGCGCAGTACGTGTACACGACGGTGCGCTACGACGCGACGACGGGCGCGGCGAAGCCGAAGATCCATTCGATCGGCTTGATGGCCGACTACAACCTGTCGAAGCGCACGGACGTCTACCTGATGGGGGCGTACCAGCGGATCGCCGGCGACGCAACCGGTTCGTCGCTTGATCAGGCGTACGTCCCCGGCGCGGCCGACTTGTCATCGAACGGGAAGCAGTTGATGGTCCATGCGGGGATCCGGCACAAGTTCTGACGGACCCGGGCCGGAAGGCGGCGGACGGCAGCCCGCCGCCTTGTTCGATTACGGCGCGACGCGAATCACGACCTTCCCGAAATGCTGGCCGGACTGCAGGTGCGCATACGCCTGCGGCGCTTCGTCGAAGCCGAACACGCGATCGACCACCGGCTTGATCCGCTTCGCATCGACGAGCCGCACGACGTCGTCGAGCATCGCGCGGCTGCCGACCATGAACCCGTGCAGTTGCCGGACGCCGCCGATCAGCGACAGCAGCCCGAGTTCCGGCCCGCCGAAGCTGCTGAGGCCGCCGATCACCGACACGATGCCGCCCATCTTCGTCGCGGCGACCGAGCGCGGCAGCGTATCGCGGCCACCGACTTCGACGACCAGATCCGCGCCGACGCCACCGGTGAGCCGCAGCACCTCATGCTGCCATTCGGGCGTGGCGAGATAGTTGATCGTTGCGTCCGCACCGAGTGTGCGGGCGCGTTCGAGCTTCGCATCGCTCGACGAGGTCACGATCGTGCGCAGCCCGGCCGCATGCGCGAGTTGCAGCGCGATGATCGACACGCCGCCCGTGCCGAGCAGCACGACGGTCGCGCCTGGCCCCAATCCGCCGTCGACGAACAGCGCGTTCCAGGCGGTGATGCCCGCGCATGACAGCGTCGCCGCTTCGTCGTAGTCGAGATGCGCGGGAATCGCGACCAGCGCGGCTTCGTCGGACACGAAGCGTTCGGCAAGTACGCCATCGAAATGCGAACCGGCCGACCCCGAGACTTTCCGCGGTGTGGCCGGTCCGTCAATCCAGTGCGGGAAATATGTGTTGATCACGCGATCGCCCGGCTTGAATCGCGTGACGTCGCGGCCGATTTCGACGACTTCGCCGGCGCCGTCGGCGACAGGGATCAGCGCCTCCGTGCCGATGCCGAGATAGTCGCCGCGCGCGAACATCAGGTCGCGATAGTTCAGCGCGGCCGAGTGGATCTTTACGACGACGTCGTTCGGCCCGAGCGCGCGCGGTGTCGCGTCGATGCGCCGAAGCCCGGCGATGCCGTCGCCCGGTTTCACTTGCCATGCGTGCATGTCCACTCCTTTTCGAGATAGTCCGGACTATCATAGTGTTGCGTGCGAGGACGCATTGGCGAGAATTCGGCCAACGATTGTCGCCAGTACGGACACAAGCCAGTCATCCCATCGGAGCGGAATTGCATGGACGAACGGTTGAGAGGCGTTGCCGAATTCGTCGACGTCGTGGAGTCGGGCAGCTTCGCGGCGGCGGCGCTGCGCTTCGGCATGACGCGTTCGGCCGTCGCGAAGATCGTCGCGCGGCTCGAACACCGTCTCGGCGTGCGCCTCCTGCAGCGCACGACGCGCCAACTCGGGCTGACCGACGAAGGGCTCGTCTATTACGAGCAATGCCGGCGGCTGCTGGCCGAACTCGGCGAGACGGAGGCCGCGCTCGACGCGGGCCGCCGCGAGCCGGCCGGGCGCGTGCGGATCAGCGTGCCGGTGCTGTTCGGCCGGCAATGCGTGGCGCCTGTCGTGCGGCGCCTCGTCGAGCGGTTTCCACGGCTCGAAATCGACATGTCGTTCAGCGACCGCGTGGCCGACCTCGTGAACGACGGCTTCGACATTGCCGTACGCATCGGCGCGCTGGCCGATACGAGCGCGCTCGTCGGCCGGAAGCTGGGCGTGCAGCGCATGGGCATTGGCGCGTCGCCCACGTATCTGGACCGCCACGGGCGGCCGTCGGGGCTCGATGAACTCGCGTCGCACGTTGGCATTGCGTATTCGCGCGGCGGGCAGCCGACGCCGTGGCGGATCATCGGTTCGGACGGCGCGGTGCACGACCATCGCACGGCCGGCCGGCTGCGGTTCGACGACCTGCAGGCGATCGCCGATGCGGCTGCCGCCGGCGCGGGCCTCGCGTGGCTGCCGTGCTGGCTGATGGCGCCGTACGTGCGCGACGGCCGTCTCGCACTCGTGATGGACAGCGACAGCGTGTCGGGTGCCGAGGTCTACGCGGTGCGGCCGGCATCGCGCCATGTGCCGTCGAAGGTGCGCGTCGTCATCGACGCGCTGGTCGACGAGATCCCGTCCATGCTGGCGTCCGACGACGCCGATGGCGAGCGCGTACCGCAGCGCAGCGCTCGCGCTTCGTAGCGACACGGCACGCTCGGTTGGCGCGGCGTATGATCACCCGCACAACGAACCGCCGAGGGCACGCTGTCATGAACAGGAAGCTGCAGGTGTTGATCGTCATCGGCATCGTCGTGACCGTGCTGAACGTCGTGTATCACCTGATTCGTCGATGATGCGCCGACCCGCGCGCGACCCCGGCGTGAACGGGGCAGACGCTCGCCAGGCACCGCAAGGCGCACGCGCATGACGGCGATCGATCCCCCGGTGGCCGCACGACAACCCGGCTGGCTGCGCTTCGCGCCCGCGCTGTTCCTGCTGCTGTGGGCCAGCGGCTTCGTGTTCCTGAAGCTCGGCCTGCGCTATGCCGATCCGCTCACGTTCCTTGCACTCCGCTATGCGTGCGTCGTCGCGTTGCTCGCCGGTCCGTTCCTGTGGTTGCGCCCGCCGTTGCCGCGTACGCGGCGCGCATGGCGCGATCTCGTCGTCGTCGGGCTGCTGCTGCAGGCCGGCTATTTCGCGTTCACGTACCTGAGCCTGAAGCTCGGCATGTCGGCCGGCGCGGTCGCGCTCGTCACGTCGCAGCAGCCGATCCTCGTCGGGCTGCTCGCGCCGATGATCGCGGGCGAACGCGTCGGCGCGCTGCGCTGGCTCGGGCTCGCTCTCGGCGCCGCGGGCGCGGTGCTCGTGATCCTCGCGCGCTCGTCGGTCGCGGTGGCTTCGCCGTGGGCGCTGGCCTTTGCGTTGCTTGCGCTTGCGTGCATCACCGGCGGCACGCTGTGGGAAAAGCGTTTCGGCACCGACATTCACCCGGTCACCGCGAACCTCGTGCAGTACGCGGTCGGCCTGGCCGTCACCGCGCCGCTCGCGTTCGCGCTCGAACCGATGCACGTCGAATGGACGGCCGGCCTCGCCGGGTCGCTGGCGTACCTCGTCATCTGCAACTCGCTGATCGCGATTTCGCTGCTGCTCGCGATGGTGCGCTACGGCGAGGCGTCGCGCGTGTCGGCGCTGTTCTTCCTGATTCCGCCCGCGACCGCGCTGATCGCGCTGGTGGCGCTCGGCGAGACGATCGGCACGCTCGCGTGGCCGGGCATGGCGCTTGCGGCGGCCGGGCTGTTTCTCGTGATGCGTTACTGAACGCACCGGTCCGGCGGCGTCTCACATATCGAGAAGGCGTCCCGGTAATTGACGCGAATTTCATGGGCCTCCTAGACTCGCTTGCATGACGCCGCGCCTCACGCGAGACGATCCAGGAGACATGCCGATGAATGCCGCCAACCCGCAGTTGCACGCCGCGACGATGCGGCGACTGAACCTGCGATTGATTCCGTTCCTGATGCTGCTGTACCTCGTCGCGTACATCGACCGCTCGAACATCTCGGTCGCGGCGCTGCAGATGAACGCCGACCTCGGCCTCAGCGCCGAAATGTACGGGCTCGGCGCGGGGCTGTTCTACGTGACGTACATCCTCTTCGAGGTGCCGAGCAACCTGTTTCTCGCGCGCGTCGGCGCGCGCCGCTGGATCGCGCGGATCATGATCACGTGGGGCATCGTCGCGGCCGCGATGAGCGCCGTTCATACGCCGGGGCAGCTCTATGCGATGCGCCTGCTGCTCGGTGCGGCCGAAGCGGGTTTCACGCCGGGCATCATCTACTACCTGTCCGCGTGGTATCCGCAGAGCGATCGGGCGCGCGCGATGTCGTTCTTCTATATCGGCGCGACGCTCGCATCGGTGATCGGGCTGCCGCTGTCCGGCGCGCTGCTGAACCTGAACGGCGTGCTCGGCATCGAAGGCTGGCGCTGGCTGTTCCTGCTCGAAGGCGTGCCCGCGCTGCTGCTCGGGTTCGTCGTGCTGCGCCGCCTGCCGGACACGCCCGCGCATGCGCGCTGGCTGCCGGCCGACGAGCGCGCGTGGCTCGAAGCGACGCTGCGCGACAGCGCGCCGCGCGAGCACCTGTCGCATGGCGTTGCACTGCGGCGTGCGTTCGGCGACGGGAAGGTGTGGGCGCTCGCCGCGTTCTGGCTGCTGCAGGCATTCGGCACGATCGGCCTCACGCTGTTCCTGCCGCTGCTCGTGAAGAGCTTGTCGGGACAGTCGAGCTTCGCGGTCGGCAGCCTGTCCGCGCTGCCGTTCCTGTTCGCGTGCGTCGCGATGTATCTGAACGGCCGTCATTCGGATCTCGGCGGCGAACGCGCGCTGCATCTCTGTGTACCGATGCTGCTGGCCGGCGCGCTGCTGGTCGCGGCGATCTATACGCCGGTGCTGCCGGTCGCGTATGCGCTGCTCGTGCTCGCAGTCGGTTTCAACTGGGCCGCGACACCGGTGTTCTGGGCGGTCACGACCGAATACGTGTCGGGCCTCACGGCCGCCGCATCGATCGCGCTGATCAACGCGGTCGCGAACATCGCGGGGCTCGCGCTGCCGCCGGTGATGGGTCGGATCAAGGACGTCACGCATTCGTACGATCTCGCGCTGCTGCTCGTCGCTGTCGCATTGTTGGCGGGCGGGGTGCTTGCATGGCGGATCGCATCGCGGCGCGCGATGCCGGTGGCGGCGGGGCGGGCGGGCTGATCGGCTTGCGTGTGCGTGAGTTCCTGTCCGACGAAGCGGGCTTCGTCACGGGGCAGGTGCTGTCGGTGGACGGCGGCGGCAGCCTCGGCGGGCGCGGTTGACGCACCGCGGCGCGACGCGTGCCGAGCGGTGCGCATCGCATATTCCCGCACCCCGTTAGCATGTGACGAATCCGACTTTGGGCGCCGCGCGGGCGACGCTAAGATCGCCGATCCCGTAGATCGAGCGTCAACAATAATGAAAAAGTCCGCTTCGCCGTTGCATGCTTTCCGTTTCCGTGTCGTCTGCGCCGCGATTGCCGGCGCGGTGTCGCTCGCCTCGTGCGGCGGCGTCGACAGCGATTCGCCGCCCCCGCAGGCCAATACCACGCCGCCGCAAGCCGCGAAACGCCCGAACATCCTGTACATCATGGCCGACGATCTCGGCTATTCCGACATCCATGCGTTCGGCGGCGAGATCAACACGCCGAACCTCGACGCGCTCGTCGCATCGGGCCGCATCCTGTCGAACCACCACACGGGCACTGTCTGCGCGATCACGCGCGCGATGCTGGTGTCCGGCACCGATCACCATCTCGTCGGCGAAGGCACGATGGGCGTGCCGACCGACGAGCGGCGCGGGCTGCCCGGCTACGAGGGCTACCTGAACGATCGCGCGCTGTCGTTCGCGCAACTGCTGAAGGACGCCGGCTACCACACGTATATCGCGGGCAAGTGGCACATCGGCTCGGGGATCGTCGGCAGTGCGACGGGCAGCGGGCAGACGCCTGACCAGTGGGGCTTCGAGCGCAGCTACGTGCTGCTCGGCGGCGCGGCGACGAATCACTTCGCGCACGAGCCGGCCGGCTCGTCGAACTACACGGAAGACGGCCGCTACGTGCAGCCTGGCCAGCCCGGGCAGCCGGGTGGTACGGGCGGCAGCCCGGCCGTGTTCTATTCGACCGACTTCTATACGCAGAAGCTGATCTCCTACATCGATTCGAACCAGCGCGACGGCAAGCCGTTCTTCGCCTACGCGGCCTACACGTCGCCGCACTGGCCGCTGCAGGTGCCCGACCCCTGGCTGCACAAGTACGCGGGCGTATACGACGCCGGTTACGACGCGATCCGCAATGCGCGGATCGCGCGGCAGAAGGCGCTCGGCCTGATTCCCGCCGACTTCAAGCCGTTCGACGGCCTGCCCGAAACGACGGCCGCGTCGCCCGCGACCGCGAACAACGGTGCCGCGAACGCGAAATACATCAGCGCCGTGCATTCGGCTGCGGACGGATACAGCGATTACGGTGCCGGCAAGGTCGACAAGCTGTGGTCGAGCCTGTCGCCGGCCGAGCGAAAGGCCCAGGCACGCTACATGGAGATCTACGCGGGGATGGTCGAGAACCTCGACTACAACATCGGCCTGCTGATCCAGCACTTGAAGGACATCGGCGAATACGACAACACGTTCATCATGTTCCAGTCGGACAACGGCGCGGAAGGCTGGCCGATCGACGGCGGCGCGGACCCGACGGCAACCGACACCGCGAACGGGCAGGATCCGATCTATTCGACGCTCGGCACCGACAACGGCAAGCAGAACGCGCAGCGCCTGCAGTACGGGCTGCGCTGGGCCGAAGTGAGCGCGTCGCCGTTCCGGCTCACGAAGGGCTATTCGGCTGAAGGCGGCGTGTCGACGCCGACGATCGTGCGGCTGCCTGGCCAGTCGCAGCAGTTGCCGACGCTGCGCGCATTCACGCACGTGACCGACAACACGGCGACCTTCCTCGCGGTCGCGGGCGTCACGCCGCCGTCGCAGCCCGCGCCGCCGCTCGTCAACACGCTGACGGGCGTCGACCAGAACAAGGGCAAGGTGGTCTACAACAACCGCTACGTGTATCCGGTCACGGGCCAGTCGCTGCTGCCGGTGCTCACGGGCTCGGCGACGGGCGAAGTGCACACGACGCCGTTCGGCGACGAAGCGTACGGCCGCGCCTACCTGCGCAGCGCCGACGGCCGCTGGAAGGCGTTGTGGACCGAGCCGCCGCTCGGGCCGCTCGACGGTCACTGGCAACTGTACGACCTCGCGTCGGATCGCGGCGAGACGACCGACGTGTCGGCGCAAAACCCGTCGGTGATCGGCACGCTCGTCGACCAGTGGAAGACCTACATGAGCAACGTCGGCGGTGTCGAGCCGCTGCGTCCGCGCGGCTACTACTGATAGCGGGGACGACACGATGCGGTTCCGCTTCTGGACGACCGGCGCGGCGCTCGCCGCCACGCTGTTCGCTGCCGCGTTCGCGGTGGGCTATGCGAATTCGGCGGCGCCGGCGGGCGGTGCATTCGATGACCTGAATCGCGGCCGCGCGCTTGCGCCGCTCGGTTCGGAACGCCAGTGCGAACGCTACTCGGGGCTGCCGGCGAAGTGGCGCGACGACCCGCAGGCCGGGATGGTGCACCTGCGCCGCGGCGCGTTCGTGTTCGGCAGCACACAAGGCTATGCGGACGAGCGTCCGGTCGGCGACGGCCGCACGCGCGTCGGCGGCTTCTGGATCGACCAGACCGACGTGACGATCGCGCAGTTCGCCGCGTTCGTGCAGGCGACCGATTACGTGACCGAGGCCGAGCAGCAGGGCGGCGCGGCGGTGTTCCACGTGCCGACGCGCGACGAGATGAATGCGCGCGACCTCGCGTGGTGGTCGTGGGTGAAGGGTGCGTCGTGGCGTCATCCGCGCGGGCCGGGCAGCGACGTCGAAGGGCTCGGCAACCTGCCCGTCACGCTCGTCACGCAGCGCGACGCGTTCGCGTATGCGCACTGGCTCGGCCGCGATCTGCCGACCGAAGCCGAATGGGAATACGCGGGCAAGGCCGGCCGCGACGATGCGTCGCTCGATGCGGCGCCGCGCGATGCGCAGGGCAAGCCGGCGGCGAACTATTGGCAGGGCGCGTTCCCGGTGCTCGACACGGCCGAGGACGGTCATGCGGGGCTCGCGCCCGTCGGCTGCTACGCGGCGAACGGCTTCCGGCTCTACGACATGATCGGCAACGCATGGGAATGGACGAAGGACGCGTACACGGGCCCGCATCAGTCGCACACGAACGGCGACACGGCGGCCGTCGCACCGCCGACACGCCGGCACGATACGCCGATGGTCATCAAGGGCGGCTCGTTCCTGTGCTCGCGCGATTACTGCGTACGCTATCGCGCGTCGTCGCGCGAACAGCAGGAAGCCGATCTCGGTGCGTCGCACATCGGCTTTCGCACGATTCTGAGGGATGCGTCATGACGAAGGGCTTCGTGCGATTCGTTTTGGTGTGGTTGCTGGCCGCGTGCGGCGTCGTGCAGCAGGGATCGGCGGTGGCGGCCGACGCCGTTGCACCGGCGGTGCGCGTCGGCGTCACGCGCGGCGTGCATGCGCAGATCCTGGACGAAGTGAGGCGGGTTGCCGCCACGCGAGGATTGGGTATCGACGTCGTCGAATTCGACGACGCGTCACGTATCGACACGGCGCTTGCCGACGGCCGGATCGACGCGGCCAGCTTCGAGGATGCGCAACAGCTTGCCGCGACGCGCACGCAGAAGCGCTACGCACTGACCGACGTCGCGCCGACCGTCACGCTGCCGATGGCGTTTTATTCGCGCAAGCTGAAAAGCCTGAACGCATTGCAACCGGGCGCGACGGTCGCGCTTCCCGCCGATCCGCGCGGCATGGCACGCGCGCTCGTGCTGCTGCAGAACGACACGCTGGTGACGCTGCGCGAGAAGGCCGGCCTGCACGCGACGCTGCGCGACGTGACCGGAAACCGGCTTGGACTGAAACTCGTCGCGCTGCGCCGCGACCGGCTTTACGCGGAGCTCGATACGGCCGCGTTCGTCGCGATCGACAGCGACGATGCCGCCCGCGCGGGGCTGCAACCCGCGCGCGACAGCATCAGCCTCGAAGATGCCCGCTCGCCGTATGCGAATGTGCTGACGGTGCGCGACGCCGATCGCACGAAACCGTGGGTCGCGCAGCTCGTCGCCGCGTATCACTCGGACGACGTCGCGCGCTTCATCCTCACGCGCTACCAGGATTCGGTGCGGCGGCCGTGGTAGAGACGTATGGGCTCGCGTGCAATGCATGCGGACGCTGCTGCAACAGCGCGCCGACGCTGTCGTTGCGCGAACTGTTCCGGCATCGGCATCGCTTCGTCGGCGCGCTGACGATCCGTCGCGTGCCGAAGCGGCGGATCGGCGAACGCTGGCGTGCGGGCGGGCATGAGCATGCGCTCGATGCGGATGATGTTGCGGCATCCGAAGCGCTGGCCGACCGGCTGTTCCATCGTATCGGCGGCGCGAATGGCGAATGGATCGCGCTGACGCTGCAGGGCTACGACTATCCGTCGCTCGGCCGTTGTGCGGCGCTGGCCGACGACGGCTGCTGCAGTGTGCACGCGGAGAAACCGTCGATCTGCGGCGCGGTGCCGCTCGATCCGATGTTGCCTGACCGGTTGCAGTCGCGCGTGCTTGCCGCACGGCGCGACGAAACGGCATGGCTGGGCGCGAACTGCATCGTCGAGGCGGGAGCCGCGCAGCCTTCCATCGAATCTTCCTTTCCGATTCCGTTGGTAACGGCCGGGCAGGTCGCGGATCGCGCGGCGCTCGACGCGCATCGCGACGCGCTCACGTTCGAGCGCGCGGTGTGGCGCGATGCGGTGTTCGCGTCGTTGACCGATGGCGGGCAGGACGTGCGTCATGCGCTGTCGCGGCTCGCACCGGGCGGCTACCTGACCGTGTCGATCGTGCCCGTGTTGCTGGCCGTCGCATCGGCTTCCGCACATTGCCGCGCGCTGTGCATCGACTTCATCGACGCGCAGCGGGCATTGATCGGTGCAAACATCGAAGCGGCGCTCGCACGCCGACGCGCCGACGATCGGCCCGCGACGCACGAGTTGCGCGGCTTCGCGCAGGCGCTCGAACGTGCGCGGCATGCGCTTGCGGCGACGCCGGCACCTGCGGCCGGGGCCCTTGAAGACGCGTCATACATCGACGCATGGCTCGACACTGATCCGCCCACTGCGTAACGATCGTGGCACGCCGTGCGTGCCTTACACTTGGCGCTCTTTCAACCGTCTTCGATGGAGCGTGCATGTACGCGTCGACCTTCATTTTCCGTGCCGGGCAATATGACGACGAATTCCACCGGCTCGACCGACAGATCGCCGACATGGCGCGCGCGACGCCCGGCTATCTCGGCGAGGAAACCTGGGAGAACGCCGAAGCGGGGCTGATCCAGAACGTCTACTACTGGGAATCAGAAGCGGCGCTGCAGCAGTTGATGCAGCATCCGGCGCATCTCGAAGCGAAAGCGAAGCAGGCGCGCTGGCTCGACGGCTATCGCGTCGTGATCTCGAAGGTGCTCCGTGAGTACGGCGACGGCAAGTTGACGCAGCCGCATGCCGGGCAATCCGCGTCGCCGGCTGTCTGATTCATTTCTTTCGCATTACGGATAAATAACAAAAAGAGGCGCGAGTCACACTCGTATTTGTCTGCGGGTTCCGGCGACATCGCGTGCAATCAATTCTTCATCAAGCATGGCTAAGGTGGCGTGGCTTCACGTCGTCAGTCTGTCCACAACAACATCCCCAATCGATGTCGTACGGAGCCTTGTCCATGCCGAATTTCGCCTTGTCCGCGAAGCGCCGCCGCGCGCTGCGCGATCGAACCGTTCCCGTCGTCGCACTCACGCTGATCGCAGCGAGCATCGGCGCGCAGGCCGCCCCGAATGACGGCGGTGAAAGCCGCTTTGCACCGGGTTTCGTGCCGGGCTTCCTGGTGCTCAGCCGCAGCGTGTACGACAACGTGTCAGCCAACGTGCAACCCGGCGCGATCCTGCCGCCGAACTGCGCGAAGACCACCGGCGGTTGCGGCGCGGCTTCGGGCGCGCCGAACGACGGCACCTATCCGTACTTGTGGAACAACGACCGCTACGACGGCAGTTTCGGCATCACGTCGCGCATCTTCCTCGACCAGATCACGCCGGCGGGCGGCACCGTCAGCACCCTCGAAGTGCCGAACAGCCTGCAGAAAGGCTTCGCGCACGACCAGATGGTGACGAGCTTCAGCTCGAAGTCGGAACTCGGCCTGCACCTGTCGGCCGACGGCAACTACCTGACGTTCATGGGTTACGTCGCACCGGTCAACACGATCGACGTGTCGAACTCGAACACGCCGCTCGCGGTCGATACGACGAACCCGGACGGGCAGAACTTCTATCGCGCGATCGCGCGCGTCGATCGTCACGGCCATTTCCGCTTCACCGAGACGAACGCGTACAGCGGCAACAACGGCCGCGCGGCGATCCTGAACAACCGCGACGGCCGCGAGATCTACTACACGTCGGGCAATGCCGGCAACGGTTCGAATCCGCAACCGGACAACGTGATCCTCGGCGCGGGCGCGCAACTGATCGACGGCGCGAAGCACCACGAAGCGCAGCAGGATCCGGGCGTGCCGACGCCCCTCGCGAGCTTTTCGGTCACGGAACTCGGCGCGAAGGCCGACAAGATCGGCAAGGACGACAACTTCCGCGGCATCGCGGTGCACGACAACGTCGTGTACTACTCGAAGGGCAGCGGCGGCAACGGCGTGAACACCGTGTACTTCGTCGATACGACCGGCACCGCGTGCCCGTCGGGCGTCGGCGTGCCGTCGCCGAAGGCCGTGCTGCCGACGGCGCCGCTCGCGTACAACGCGGCGACGCTGCAGACGACGGGTTTGCCGAACAACATGTGCGTGCTGGCGGGCTTCCCGACCACGCCGAACAAGACCGCGACGACGCTCTCCTACCCGTTCGGGATGTGGTTCGCCGACGCGAACACGCTGTACGTCGCGGATGAAGGCGACGGCTACACGGGTGGCGCGGACCTGTACACGCATGCGGCCGCGCAGACGGGCGCCGGCCTGCAGAAGTGGGTGTACGACGCGGGCACGAAGCAGTGGAAGCTCGCGTACACGCTGCAGAACGGGCTGGACCTCGGCAAGCCGTATTCCGTGGCGGGTTATCCGCTCGGCAACAATGCGGCGACGGGGTTGCCGTGGGCGCCGGCGACGGCTGGCCTGCGCAACCTGACGGGCCGCGTCGAACGCGATGGCACGGTGACGATCTGGGCGGTCACGTCGACGGTCAGCGGCAACGGCGACGTCGGCGCCGATCCGAACCGGCTCGTCGCGGTGCGCGACGCGCTGCGCAACACGAGCGCGACGACGGCTGCCACCGAGCGGTTCGCGGTGCTGCGTACGGCGAAGTTTGCGGAAGTGCTGCGCGGCATCTCGTTCGCGCCGGGTACGGAAACGGGCCGGTCGCACTGAGGGGGGTGATGCCCGGCTGATGCCGGGCTCGGCAGGCACGGCCGCCTGTTTCGGCGGCCGTGCCTTCAGCAATGATCGACGCGCGTTTTCAGCCGGTGCGTTGCGTCTCGTCGTCCTTCGGCTCCGCTTGAACCGCTCGTTCCCAGATCGGGAACGTCGCGTTCTGGATCGACGTCTGCGCGTCGATGACCTTGCGATGATCGATGCCGGGCAGGTCGAGCAGCCGGTCGACGGCTGCTTTCGCGCCTTCGGTGTCCTGCGGGAACCCGCACGCGAACTGCTTGTTCGTGTCGAACAGGATCCACCAGACATCCGACACGAATGGCCCCTGGTCGTTGGTTTCGATCAGGACCGCACCGAGGTCGGACAGCGCGATTCCGCGTGTTGCGCCGGTCGGGTCGGTCGACTCGATGCGCGTGTCGGTCGCGGTGACGGTCCAGCCGCTTTGCCGGCCCGGCGGGCGGGCCGATGACGGTGCGGCATGCGGTTGCGCCGGGCGGCTGGTGCTTGCCGATGCGGTAGCGGCAACCGCTTCGGCCGCAACGCTGTCGTTCCCTCCGAGACCATCGATCCACGGCAACACGGCGGCGCCAATCATCGCAGCAATCCACAGGTAGTACCCGAGGCCGAACGTGCCGATTTTTTCGTAGTTCGCGTCGGTCGGGATCGTGTGCCAGCCGATCGCGAACACCACGACCACGGCGAGCAGCGCGGACACGGTACGGTTCGGCCTGATCAGTGCCACGACGAGCAGCGGGTTGCCGAGCCACGCGAACTGCAGGTCGAGGATCGCGAGGCCGCCGAGCGCGAGCACCGTGTACCCGTGCCACCAGCTCACCGCGCCGGCCGCATTCGGCGGTTCGGCCGCGACGGGCAGCAGCAGCGACGCGACATACAGCGCGACGATCACGGCGCGCGCGAGGTTCAGGCGGGTGGAAGCGGAGCGGATCGGCATGGTGCCTTCTTGTCGTGCGGGGCATGCGAATCGGTGAATGCCGGACGGCCGTGCCGTCATTCACGATGCGTAGCGCGAAGTGCAAACGCGCCGAGGGCGATTGTGGGCGATTCCCGCCGCGATGTCGAAAGCAGGTCATCCACCGCTGCAAAGTCAAAGCGCTTCAACCAACCTCCGCGTACTCTTCTCGCAATACTCATGACACGCCGCCCGCGCGGCAATTGACGCACCGTGCACGAACCTCGGCGCATCCGCCCGTCGCGACATCGACACGACGATCGACGGCGGCGACGGCTGCAGCGGCAGCTCGACAACCTCGCCGCTTTCGATCAGCGCATCGACGAACAGCACCGGAATCGCGGCGACGCCGAAACCGTCGCGCACCAGCTGTACGATTACCGAGATCGACGGCGACCCGGTGATGCGCGTCTCCGACAGCGGCACGCCATGCGCGTGCGCGAGCGCGCGGACGATGTCTTCCAGCGCACGATGCGGCGCGGTGCCGCGTCCGTAGGTCAGGATCGGCTGGCGCAGCACCTGCCGCGCGAGGCCCGTGCGCGTGTTCGGCAGCAGCCCCGCGCGCGCGATCCAGCGCACCGGGTAGTTCGCGAGCGCGTCGCACACGACCGACGCCTCGTCGCTGCCCTCGACGCGGATGATCAGGTCGAGCTCGCCGGCCATCAGTCGGCGCTGCAACACGACGCTCACGTCGACGGTCAGGTCGATTTCCAGCTGCGGATAGTCGGCCGCCAGCCGCCGCATATAGTGCGGAAGCCAGCTGTGCACGACGGTCTCGATCACGCCGAGCCGCAGCTTGCCGCGCAGCGCGCTTTCTCCGGACGCGGCGGCCTGCAGCTCCTGCGTGGCCTCGACCACGGCCTTTGCATAGCCGAGCAGGTACTCGCCGTTCGGCGTGAGCCGGAATTCACGACTGTCGCGATCGACGAGTACTGTCTGCAGTTCGTCCTCCAGCGCCTTCAGGCGCTGCGAGATCGCGGCCGGCGTCGCGTGCAGCGCCGCAGCCGTCGTGCGGAAGTTGCGCAGCTTCGCGAGCGTGACGAAGGTTTCGAGAAAACGCGTGTTCATGGCGGATCGGGAGGACGATGAAGGCGCAGCTTGCCGGTGAGGAAAAGTGAACGGAGCAGGGGAAAACCCCGAGATGTGTTAAGAAATTCTATACAAGAGACGCAAAAAAACTCGTTGGCGACAAAATTTTTTCTTTTCTATTCTTCGCCGTATCCGATGACACGCCACCGTCATCCCGACGCCATCCCGATCAGCGATCCAACATCATGACGCCTTCCGAATTCCGCCAGTCCGTGCGCCACGGCGCGTTCCGCGGCCCGACCGCCGGCCATTGCGGCCCGTTTGCGCAAGCGAACCTCGCGATCCTGCCCGACGCGTATGCGCATGATTTCCTGCGCTTCTGCCAGGCAAACCCGAAAGCGTGCCCGCTGCTGGGCGTCGGCGAACCGGGCGCGTTCCGGATCGACGCGCTCGGCGAGGATCTCGACATCCGCACCGACGTGCCGAGCTACAACGTGTACCGCGACGGCCGCCTGACCGAGCGCGTCGAGTCGCTGGAAGCGCTGTGGCGCGACGATTTCGTCGTGTTTGCGATCGGCTGCTCGTTCTCGTTCGAGGACATGCTCGCCCGCGAGGGGATCGGGCTGCGCCACGTCGAGGAGGGTCGCAACGTGCCGATGTACCGCACGTCGATTCCGAACCGCCGCGCGGGCATCTTCGGCGGCCAGCTGGTTGTGTCGATGCGGCCGATGCGCGGCGCCGACGCGATCCGCGCGGTGCAGATCACGAGCCGGTTCCCGGGCGTGCACGGCGCGCCGATCCATATCGGCCATCCGGGGGAACTCGGCATTGCCGATCTGAACGCACCCGAGTTCGGCGATGCAGTCACGATCCGCGACGGCGAGCTGCCGGTGTTCTGGGCGTGCGGCGTGACGCCGCAAACCGCGCTGATGGAGGCGAAGCTGCCGATCGCGATCGCGCATACGCCCGGCCACATGCTGATGACCGACATCACGAACGCGTCGCTCGCCGTATTCTGAATTCCGGGCCGGCAGACGGCCACGCACGACATACCGCACGCACGATCGCCATTCGAACGCGCATAACGACAGGAGCACCACCATGGAAAGCAAGACCCTCGCGGCACCCGCCGCGGAGCCCGCGAGCCCCGAGCGCAGCGGCCTGTTCTCGTGGTACGCCGATGCGCAGCCGCGCGAGCGCCGCGCGTTCTGGAGCTGCAAGGTCGGCTACATGCTCGACGGGATGGACACGCAGATGCTGTCGTTCGTGATCCCGACGCTCGTCGCGACGTGGGGCATCTCGCTCGCGGACGCCGGCTTCATCGGCACGATCACGCTGCTCGCGTCGGCGCTCGGCGGCTGGATCGCCGGCATCCTGTCCGACCGGATCGGCCGCGTGCGCACGCTGCAGCTCACGGTGCTGTGGTTCGCCGTGTTCACCGCGTTGTGCGGGCTCGCGCAGAGCTACCACCAGCTGCTCGCGGCACGTGCGCTGATGGGCTTCGGCTTCGGCGGCGAATGGACGGCCGGCGCGGTGCTGATCGGTGAAGTGATCCGTGCCCGCGATCGCGGCAAGGCGGTCGGCCTCGTGCAGTCGGGCTGGGCGATCGGCTGGGGGCTGTGCGCATTGCTGTATGCGCTGCTGTTCTCGGTGCTGCCGGCCGAGCAGGCCTGGCGCGCGCTGTTCCTGGTCGGGCTCGCGCCCGCGCTGCTGGTCGTCGCGATCCGCCGCTACGTGAAGGAACCGGACGTCTACGAGAAGGAGAAGGCCGCGCAGGCAAAAGTGGCCGATGCGCCGCGCCTGACCGAGATCTTCGCGCCGAAGCTGATCACGACGACGCTGCGCGCTGCGCTGCTGACCACCGGCGCGCAGGGCGGCTACTACGCGATCACGACGTGGTTGCCGACCTTCCTGAAGACCGAGCGTCACCTCACGGTGATGGGCACCGGCGGCTATCTCGCGATGATCATCTTCGGTTCGTGGGTCGGCTACCTGACGAGTGCGTACCTGACCGATCGCCTCGGCCGCAAGCCGAACTTCATCCTGTTCGCGGTCGGCTCGATGGTGATCGCGTTCGCGTACACGTCGCTGAACCTGACCAACGCGTCGATGCTGTGGCTCGGCTTCCCGCTCGGCTTCTTCGCGTCGGGCATCTTCTCGGGGATGGGCGCGTTCCTCACCGAACTGTTCCCGACCCGCGTGCGCGGTTCCGGCCAGGGCTTCTGCTACAACGTGGGCCGCGCGATCGGTGCGCTGTTCCCGTTCCTGATCGGTGCGCTGTCGAAGCAGTACGGGCTCGGCACGAGCATCGGCATCTTCGCGGTCGCCGCATACGGCGTCGTGATCGTCGCCGCGCTGACGCTGCCCGAGACCCGCGGCCGCGAACTCGACGCCGCGTAAGCGGCAGGGCGGCCGGCCCTTCGTTTTTCTTCCCTTTTCATCGAGACCGTGACACGGCGCGCGACGCGCGCCGTGCGGCGGCACTCGTCCCTTGATTCCACGACGCATCGACCCGACATCATGACTGACCGACACCTTTCTTCCGTTCCTTCCGACGCCGCACGCTGGCAATTCTGGATCGACCGCGGCGGCACCTTCACCGACATCGTCGCGCGCCGGCCCGACGGCACGCTCGTCACGCACAAGCTGCTGTCGGAGAACCCCGAGCAGTATCGCGACGCGGCCGTGGCCGGTATCCGCCACCTGCTCGGGCTCGCGGCAGGCGAGCCGATCACGCCCGCGCACGTCGACATGGTGAAGATGGGCACGACGGTCGCGACCAACGCGTTGCTCGAACGCAAGGGCGAACGCACCGCGCTCGCGACGACGCGCGGCTTTCGCGACGTGCTGCGCATCGCTTACCAGAACCGGCCGCGCCTGTTCGACCTCGATATCGTGCTGCCCGATGCGCTGTACGAAACCGTCGTCGAGATCGACGAGCGCGTCGGCGCGCATGGCGACGTCGTCGTGCCGCTCGATGTTCAGGGTGCCGAAGCGTCGCTGCGCGGCGTGTTCGACAGCGGCGTGCGTGCGCTCGCGATCGTGCTGATCCACGGCTACCGTTACACCGCGCACGAACGCGCGCTGGCGGAGCTCGCGCGCCGCATCGGCTTCACGCAGGTGTCGGTGTCGCACGAGGTGTCGCCGCTGATGAAGATGGTGTCGCGGGGCGACACGACCGTCGTCGATGCGTACCTGTCGCCGATCCTGCGCCGCTACGTCGAGCAGGTCGCGCACGAGATGCCGGGCGTGAACCTGCAGTTCATGCAGAGCAGCGGCGGGCTGACGCGCGCCGATGCGTTCCAGGGCAAGGACGCGATCTTGTCGGGTCCGGCCGGCGGCATCGTCGGGATGGTGCGTGCGGCGCGCGCGGCCGGCTTCGGCCAGGTGATCGGCTTCGACATGGGCGGTACGTCGACCGACGTGTCGCACTACAACGGCGAGTTCGAGCGCGAGTTCGAGACGCAGGTGGCCGGCGTGCGGATGCGCGCGCCGATGATGAGCATCCACACGGTCGCGGCCGGCGGCGGCTCGGTGCTGGGTTTCGACGGCGCGCGGCTGCGCGTCGGGCCCGAATCGGCCGGCGCGAACCCGGGGCCGGCCGCATACCGGCGCGGCGGGCCGTTGACGGTCACCGACTGCAACCTGATGCTCGGCAAGATCCAGCCCGATTATTTTCCGCGCGTGTTCGGCCCGCATGCGGACGAACCGCTCGACCGCGACGGCGTGGTCGCGAAGTTCGCGGCGCTCGCCGACGAGATCCACGCGGCGACGGGGCGGCGCGAGACGCCCGAGGCGCTGGCCGAAGGCTTCCTGGAGATCGCGATCGGCAGCATGGCCAACGCGATCAAGAAGATTTCCGTGCAGCGCGGCCACGACGTGTCGCGCTACGTGCTGACGACGTTCGGCGGCGCGGGCGGCCAGCACGCATGCGGTGTGGCCGACGCGCTCGGGATGACGCAAGTGTTCGCGCATCCGCTCGCGGGCGTGCTGTCCGCCTACGGGATGGGCCTTGCCGACCAGACGGCGATGCGCGAGCGCGCGGTCGAGGCCGCGCTGTCCGACGCATCGTTGCCGGCGCTGAACGCGGCGCTCGACCGGCTGGCCGACGAGGCCGTCGGCGCGCTGCTCGAACAAGGGGTGCCGCCGGAGCGGATCGCGACCGAGCGGCGCGTGCACCTGCGCTATCAGGGCACCGATTCGGCGCTCGACGTGCCGGCCGGCAGTGTCGATGCGATGCAGCAGGCGTTCGAGGCCGCGTACCGGCAGCGCTACGCATTCCTGATGCCCGGCACACCGCTCGTCGCCGAGCTTGCGTCGGTCGAGGCGATCGGCCGTTCGGACGCGCCGGTCGACATCGCGTCGCTGGCGCCGCGTGGCGCGGGCGATGGCGCGACACCCCGCGCCGACTCCGCGGTGCGCTTCCATTCCGGCGGCCGGTGGCACGACGCGGCGCTGTACGTGCGCGACACGCTGCTGGCCGGCGACGCGATCGACGGCCCGGCGATCGTCGCGGAGAAGAACGGCACGACTGTTGTCGAGCCTGGCTGGCGGGCGGAGATGACCGCGCAGGGCAACCTCGTGCTGACGCGCACGACGCCGCTGCCGACGCGCCGCTCGCTCGGCACCGACGCCGACCCGGTGCGGCTCGAGATCTTCAACAACCTGTTCATGTCGATCGCCGAGCAGATGGGGCTGCGGCTGCAGAACACCGCGTACTCGGTGAACATCAAGGAGCGGCTCGACTTCTCGTGCGCGATCTTCGACGGCGACGGCAACCTGATCGCGAATGCGCCGCACATGCCCGTGCATCTCGGCTCGATGGGCGAGAGCATCCGCACGGTGATCGAGCGCAATCGCGGCCGGATGCGCGACGGCGACGTCTTCATGCTGAACGACCCGTATCACGGCGGCACGCACCTGCCGGACGTGACGGTCATCACGCCGGTATTTGCCGACGGCTCGGATGCGCCGCTGTTTTACGTCGGCTCGCGCGGCCACCACGCGGACATCGGCGGTACGACGCCCGGCTCGATGCCACCCGATTCGACGCATATCGACGAGGAGGGCGTGCTGATCGACAACTGGCAGCTCGTGTCGGCCGGCGTGCTGCGCGATGCCGAAACCCGCGCGCTGCTCGCATCGGGCCGCTACCCGGCGCGCAACGTCGAGCAGAACATGGCCGACCTGCGCGCGCAGGTCGCCGCGAACCAGAAGGGCGTCGACGAACTGCGCCGGATGGTCGCGCTGTTCGGCCGCGACGTCGTGCTCGCGTTCATGGGGCACGTGCAGGACAACGCGGAGGAGGCAGTGCGGCGGGTGATCGGCGCGCTGCAGGACGGCGCGTACCGGTATCCGCTCGACAACGGCGCCCAGATTCGCGTCGCGATCCGCGTCAACCGCGCGGCGCGGTGTGCCGAAATCGATTTCACCGGCACGTCCGCGCAGCTCGACAACAACTTCAATGCGCCGAAGGCCGTCTGCATGGCCGCCGTGCTGTACGTGTTCCGCACGCTGGTCGGCGACGATATCCCGCTGAACGCCGGCTGCCTGAAGCCGCTGACGGTGATCGTGCCGGCCCGCTCGATGCTGAACCCCGAGTATCCGGCGGCCGTCGTGTCGGGCAACGTCGAAACGTCGTCGGCCATCACCAACGCGCTGTACGGCGCGCTCGGCTGCGTCGCGTCGAGCCAGGGAACGATGAATAACTTCACGTTCGGCAACGCTCAATACCAGTATTACGAGACGATCGCGGGCGGCAGCGGCGCCGGCGACGGCTTCGCGGGCGTCGGCGCGGTGCAGACGCACATGACGAACTCGCGGCTGACCGATCCGGAGGTGCTCGAATGGCGCTACCCGGTGCGGCTCGACTCGCACCGGATCCGCGCCGGCTCGGGCGGTGGCGGGCGCTGGCGCGGCGGCGACGGCGCGGTGCGGCGGATCCGCTTCCTGGAGCCGATGACCGCGTCGATCCTGTCGAACAACCGGATCCACGCGCCGTTCGGCGCGGCGGGCGGCGACGCCGGCGCGCTCGGCCGCAACACGATCGAGCGGGCGGACGGCACGGTCGAGGCGCTCGACCACATCGGCCGTGCGCAGATGGCGCCGGGCGACGTGTTCGTCGTCGAAACGCCGGGCGGCGGCGGCTACGGCGCGGCGGGCTGACCGGTGCATCCGGCGCGGATGCCCGCGCCGGATGCCCGCGCCGGTCGCCCGCGCCGGTTGCACAGAAAACATTGCAACGGACTGTGGAATAAAACAACGAATTCACGCACAAACGGAATCAAAAATGGCGGAAAACCGGATCGCCCGGCCGCGATCCGACCCTGTCTGAACGGTGTCTCCGCCGCCATATCCCGATCTGGCGGAGACGGCCGCAAACCCATGACTGGAAAGGCATTCAGCCGATTCCACCCGATTCGTTCCGCAGTGCCGCATCCGGTCTTTTGGATGCCGCCAATCATGAAAAATCCGGCTTGCCAATCGAGTCCCGATTCCTTGACACTCTGCTCTAAATGTGAGTGCCAATACTCATCGTCATTTGATAAGATGGCTCTCATCATTCGTTAGGCAGAACCTGCGCGCATTAGGCGCGAACGCCGGGTCGCATTAGCTGGAAACAAGTACGGGACGAGGACTGCTGTTACCGCAATCACGGCTGGCTTGCCGGGCACGCGCACTGCGCGTCCCGGGAAGGCGGTCGGCCCACTCGCCTCCGTCTACACTGTGCGTTTTTTCTGGATCGGGGCGCTCCATGGATGACGAAAACGATAGCGCGGTGCTCGAGGCGCATGTCGGTACGCGCAGCCCCTGCTGGCGTCTCGGCAGCGACAGCAATGCGCTCGAGCTGGCCGCCGTGCGCGGCCTGACCAACGTCGCCGTTGCATTGACGGGCGAGCAGGCCGCGCGCATCCGGGCGCTGACGGGCGTCACGTCGCACCTCGTGCTCGACATCGCGCTGTTCGGCAATCCGATCAGCCTCCATCTCGTCGGCAAGAAGCTCAACACGACCGACTGGGCCGGCACGGCCTCGGCCTATTCCGATACGGTGTCCGTCGCGGGCGATCTCGCGCACGGGCTCGCGTTTGCCGAGCAGGTCGTGTCCGAAGTGAATTCACTCGTCGTGATCCTCGACCGCAACGGGATGGTGCAGCGCTTCAACCGCCTGTGCGAGGAAGTGACGGGCAAGCGCGAGGTCGACGTGATCGGCCGCAGCGCGTTCGAGCTGTTCATGAGCCCCGAGCAGGGCGCGCAGTCGCGCACCAACATCACGGGCTTTTTCGCGAGCAACCAGTCGTACGCGGTCGAGCGCTACATCAACACGGTCAACGGGCCGCGCCTGTTCCAGTTCCGCAACAAGTTCGTGCAGAGCGGCAGCGGCATCGAAGAGCAGTTCCTGATCTGCTCGGGCATCGACATCACCGAGGAGCGCAACGCGCAGCATCGGCTCACCGAACTCGCGAACACCGACGTGCTCACCGGGCTGCCGAACCGCCATGCGATCAGCGAGCGGATCCGCGCGGCGATCGACGCGGAGAGCCCCGACACGCGCGGCCAGGTCGGCATCCTGTTCCTCGACCTCGACAACTTCAAGCGCGTCAACGATCACTACGGGCACATCACCGGCGACCGCCTGCTGCAGGATGTGTCGTCGATCATCAGCGGCTGCCTGCCGTCCGGCGCGACGCTCGCGCGGCTCGGCGGCGACGAGTTCCTCGTGCTGTTCGAGCATGGCACGCGGCCGCTGCTCGAAGCGACCGCGCAGATCATCCTCGAGCGGCTGCGCACGCCGATCCACCTCGGGCTGATGGAGGTCTACACGAGCTGCTCGATCGGCATCGCGATGCATCCGCAGCACGGCGATTCGCTCGAGACGTTGATCCGCAGCGCCGACACCGCGATGTACGTCGCGAAGGAAGAAGGCAAGCATACGTACCGCGTGTTCTCGCTGGAGATGAACCAGAAGGTCGCGAAGTACATGTGGCTCGACACGAACCTGCGCAAGGCGCTCGAGGAAGAGCAGTTCGTGCTGCACTACCAGCCGGTCGTCGATATCGCGACGGGCGACGTGAACGGCGTCGAGGCGCTGATCCGCTGGCAGTCGCCCGATCGCGGGCTCGTCGCGCCAGTCGAGTTCATCCGCTTCGCGGAGGAATCGGGGCTGATCGCGCCGCTCGGGCGCTGGGTGATGCGCACCGCGGCCGCGCAGGCCGCCGCGTGGAAGGCGAAGGGGCTCGGCATCCGGATCGCGGTGAACCTGTCCGCGCGGCAGTTGCAGGACATGAACATCGTGCACCAGTTCGCGTCGATTCTCGACGGCGCGGGGCTGAAGCCCGGCCTGCTCGACATCGAGCTGACCGAGAGCTGCTTCATCGAGGACGAGGAGGCGGCGATCGGGTTGATGCGGCAGTTCCGCCAGCTCGGCGCGGAGATCCATCTCGACGATTTCGGCACCGGCTATTCATCGCTGTCGCAGTTGTCGCGCCTGCCGCTCGACGCAATCAAGCTCGACCGCACCTTCATCACGGGCATCGACCGCAACCCGCGCTCGCAGGCGCTGGTGCGCTCGGTCGTGTCGCTCGCGAAGGCGCTGAATTTCGCGGTGGTCGCCGAAGGCGTCGAAACCCATGCGGAAGCCGATTTCCTCAAGCAGCTCGACGTCGATCACGCGCAGGGCTACTACTACGCGCGGCCGATGCCGGCGCAGGCGTTCGAGGCGTGGCTCGCGGAGACGAGGAAGCTCAGGCTGATCGCCTGAGCCTCGTTCATGAAAAGGCGCCGCCCGCAAGCGGCGGCGCCCGTCGCATTACACCGTGCGCAGCTTCGACACGCGCCGGTTCTGCAGCATCACCAGGCGTTCCATGTACGCGAGGTCCTTCGGCTCGATCGTGAACGCCGCATGCACCCATGCTTCGGTGATGTCCATCAGCTCGGAGCGCGATAGCTGGAACACCCGCTCGCGGGCGCGCAGCATCGCGCGCACGCCGTTCAGCTTCGGCTTCGTCACGTCGATGAAGGTGCGCGTCGCGAGATACGCGTCGCCCGCATCGAACGTCTGGTCGATCAGGCCGCGATCCTCGTACCACTCGGATGCATGCGCTTCACCGGTCGCGATCAGTTGCTCCGCGAGGCCCCGATCGGCCTTGCGCGCGACGAGTGAATAGCCGCCCATGCCCGGGAACAGGTTGAACGCGATCTCCGGAAACCCGAGCTTCACGCCCTTCTGCGCAAGCACGTAGTGATGCGCGAGCGCGGCCTCGAAGCCGCCGCCGAGCGCGCTTCCCTCGACCATCGCGATCGAGATCGCCCCGGTGCCGAAGCCCGTGTAGATCTCGTACACGCCGTCGATGCACGAGCGCGCGTAGGCCATCAGCTGGTCGCGCCGGCCGCTGCGGATCGCGTCGACGAAGAAGCTCAGGTCGCCGCCGACGTTGAACAGCTCGGGGACGAGCGAGCCCGTCACCCAGAAGTCGAACGTGAGGCCCGAGTCGCGCGCGACGCGCGCGAGATGGATGATGTCGGTAACGAGTTGTTGGTTAAAGCACGGCCGCGGCTCCGATCGCAGCATCATCCACATGACATTACGGCCTTCTTCGTAAAAGGCAGTCAGTTGCGACAGTTCGCCGGCTTCGTAAAACGGGCGGCACGCCGGATGGGATTGGAGTTGCATGGTATGTCCTCGTGAGATGTGGTTTTTGAAGACCGCCGCGCCCGGTGCCATGCGGGAAATGGGTTGCCCGCAGGGCGCCGGGCGCGAGGCATCGCCATTGTTGCGCGCGCACAAAAGACGAACTGCGGGGAACAACGCACGACCGGGACGCGGGCAGCGATTGCGTTCAGGCGGGCGGGACGGGAGGCGGCGGGCGGACGGACGGGGATCGGGAGGCCGCGGCCGGCGGGCCCAACGCGGCTGGTACGGGCGGGAAGCGCGGCCGGCGGCGGGTTCGCCGGCTCGCGCACACGTGTTCAAACGGCCGTTCCAGTGCACGACCGCCGGCGCCGTGCGCTTACACGCTGAAAGCGGCGTCAGGCCGCCAGTCGGGGCCTATGGAATGTGCGGACTGGCGCCGCGCGCGTGCGTCGATTAGCTTTAAAGGATCACGCCGCGCGTGGCACCCGGCGTTCCGGGAGGGGACCATGACCGCATTCCAGAAGGTGTGGCAGCTGCTGGTCGGAAAACCGCTGGACCCGCTCGATCCGCGCACGCGGCATGCGATCGCCGTGACGCCGCTGCTGGCCTGGGTCGGGCTCGGCGCCGACGGGCTGTCATCGTCGTGCTACGGCCCGGAAGAGGCGTTCCTCGCGCTCGCGCACCACACGCCGCTCGCGCTGTTCCTCGCGCTTGCAACCGCGGCGACCGTCTTCATCATCGCGCTCGGCTACAACCAGGTGATCGAGCTGTTCCCGACGGGCGGCGGCGGCTATCGCGTCGCGACGTCGCTGCTCGGGTCGAAGCCGGGGCTGGTATCGGGCGCCGCGCTGCTGGTCGACTACGTGCTGACCGTCGCGACGTCGCTCGCGAGCGGCGTCGACGCGTTCTTCAGCCTGCTGCCGGTCAGTGCGCAGGCGTTCAAGCTCACGACCGAGATCGTGCTGATCCTGCTGATGACCGGGCTCAACTTCCGCGGGATGCGCGAATCGATCATGGTGATGCTGCCGATCTTCATCGGCTTCGTCGTGCTGCATTTCGGGCTGATCGTGTATGGCGTCGCCGCGCACGGCAGCAACCTCGCGATGATCGTGCCCGACGCCGTGCGCGAGGCGCACGGCATGTCGCAGTCCGTCGGCGTGTTCGTGATGCTCGCGTTGCTGATGCGCGCGTTCTCGCTGGGCGGCGGCACCTATACCGGCCTCGAGGCCGTATCGAACAACGTGAACATGCTCGCCGATCCGCGCGTGCCGAACGGCAAGGTGACGATGTGGTACATGTCGACGTCGCTCGCGTTCACGGCCGGCGGCATCATCCTGCTGTACATGCTGTGGCACGCGCGGCCCGTCGAAGGCGAGACGCTCAACGCGGTCGTGTTCGGCAGCGTGATCGATCATCTCGGGCTCGGCTCGGCGTTCGCGCGCCATGCGCTGCTCGCGGCCGTGCTCGCGTTCGAGGCCGGGCTGTTGCTGGTCGGCGCGCAGACGGGCTTCCTCGACGGCCCCGCCGTGCTGTCGAACATGGCGTCGGATTCGTGGGTGCCGCGCCATTTCCGCGACCTGTCGACACGCCTCGTGCGGCAGAACGGCATCATCGTCGTCGGCCTGTCGAGCCTGCTGATCCTGCTTTGGACGCACGGCAACGTCGATGTGCTCGTCGTGCTGTACAGCATCAACGTGTTCCTCACGTTCAGCATGTCGCTGCTCGGGCTGTGCACGTACTGGTGGCGCCGCCGCAGCGAGCGTGGCTGGTTCAAGCATTTCTTTCTTTCCGCGCTCGGGCTGAGCGTGACGGCGACGGTGCTCGTCATCACGCTGATCGAGAAGTTCACGGCGGGCGGCTGGCTCACGGTGCTCGTGACGAGTGCGGTGATCGCGCTGTGCTTCATGATCAACCGCCACTATGCGGATACGCGCACGCAGCTTGCGAAGGAGGACGCGCTGTTTTCCGGGAAGCCGCCCGAAGTGGACGAGGCCACCGCGCCGGGCAAGCCCGACCCGTCGCAGCCGACCGCCGTGCTGCTGGTCGGCAAGCATCGCGGCGCGAGCATGCACGCGCTGCTGTGGGTCAACCGACTGTTTCCCGGCCACTTCCGCAACGTGATTTTCCTCGCGGTCGGCGAAGTCGATGCGAAGGCGTACGACGGGCACGAACATCTCGAACGGCTACGCCGCGCGATCACCGAATCGCTCGACTACTATGTCGCGCACTGCCGCCGCAACGGCATCGCGGCCGACTACCGGATCGCATTCGGCACGAACCCCGTCGTCGAATTCATGAACCTCGCGTCGTCGACGCTCGATGACTATCCGAACGCGGTGTGCTTCGCGAGCAAGCTGATCTTCCGGCGCGTGAATTTCCTGACCGCGTGGCTGCACAATCAGACGCCGGTCGAATTGCAGGCGCGGCTGCATGTCGAGGGCAAGCAGATGGTGTTGCTGCCGATGAATGTCGGGTAGCATCGCGGCACGCACACGCTCGCTTGACGTGGTGCGGCAAGCGCGTGGGCGACTGCCGGTCGCAGCCGTCAGGGCTGATGATGCCGATGCGGGCGGTGAGGCCGCCGCAGCGGCGGATGACGGAATTTGGCCCGCAGCCGGTCGCGCCCCGGACGCTTGACGAAGAACAGCACGGCGAGCGCGACAAACGCCAGCAGTACGACGACTTCCACGATCCCGTTTTCCATGGTGCCTCCCGGTCGCAGGCGTGCGATCCTTCGTCAGCGTTCGGCGATCGGGTGTATGCCGGCGGCCGCACGCGACGACGCTTTCATGTCTCATTCTAGGCCGGCGGCCACCGGCTTGACGCGTGCGTATGCGTCGCCCACACTGGCCGCACGAGTGTCGCGCGGTTGACCCTGATCGCTGCGCAACCGCGCTTTCCGTGAACCGCGACGAGGTGCGATGTGGTGCGCTTTTCTGTCGGTCTGGCCGGCTGGATGCTGGCATGCGCTGCTGCGTTCGGTGCGTCGAACGCCGTCGATGCGACGACGGGCGCGGGCCCGGCGGCGGACGGCGCAAACGATGTTGCCGACGAAGCGCCCGTCACGCTCGTCAGCGACGTCCACGAATTCGTGATCCAGCACGACGGCTCGCTCGACGAGCACGACGATTCGACGCTGCGCGCGAACAACGCGAACGGTATCGACGCGGTCGCGCAGCGCTACGTGTGGTTCGACAAGAATCTCGAGCAGGTCGACCTGCTCGCGGCCGAGACGATCGACCGCGAAGGCGTCGCGCATCCGGTCGGCGCGGACGGCATTCGCGACGTGCAGGAGCCGCGCTCGGCCGGCGCGCCGACGTTTCAGGACGGGCTGTTGCGTACCGTCGTGTTTCCCGGCGTCGAAGCCGGGTCCAGCACGCGCGTGGCGTTCCGCAAGACGCGCACGAAGCCCGTCAATCGCGGCTACTTCGGCTACTACGTCGAGCCGTCGCGCGAGCCCGTCGACAGCCAGCGGCTGATCTTCGACGTGCCGGCCGACATGCCGTTGTACGCGGATTCGCGCGGCTACGTCGCGCTGCCGCCGGTCACGGTGAACGGCCGCACGCGCTACGAATTCGATTATCGGCACGGCCCGTACGACCGCATCGAGAGCGGCGCGGTCGGCTACCCGACCTACGGCGACCGCCTCGTCGTCTCGACGCTGCCCGACTACGCGGCATTCGCCGCGCGCTACCGCAACGCGGCTGTCGACCCGAGCGCGGGTGATCCGGCCGTCGTGCAGCTGGCGCGTGCGCTCACCGCGGATGCCGCCGATCCGCGCGACAAGGCGCGCATCCTGTACGACTGGGTGCAGGCGAACGTGCGCTACGTCGGGCTGTTCCTCGGCGAAACGGCCGCCGCCCCGCATCGCGCGACGGACATCCTGCGCAACCGCTACGGCGATTGCAAGGATCATGTCGCGCTGTTCGGCGCGCTGCTCGCGGCGGTCGGCATTCACAGCGAGCCGGTGCTGATCAATCTTGGTTCGGTGTACACGCTGCCGTCGGTGCCCGGTTACGGTGGCGGCGCGATCAATCACGCGATCACGTGGCTGCCCGATCTCGCGCTTTACGCGGATACGACGACGGCCGGCATCGCGTTCGGCTACCTGCCGCCGATCGTGATGGATCGCCCGGCGCTGCTGGTCGAAACGGGCGTGCTGTCGCGGACGCCGGCCACGCAGCCGCGTGGCCGTGTGGCGCGCGTCGAGATCGACGCCGCGCAACCCGGCGCCGCGCGTTTTCATGCGTACGTCGAGGACAGCGGCTGGACCGCGGAACTCGAACGCAATCTCTTTCGTCGCGCGCCGCACGACCGCATCGATCAGCTCGCGACCGAACGCTTGCGGCAAAGCGGCCTGCGCGGCCGCGCGCAATTGTCGACCAGCGACCGGCGCGTGACCGACGGGCCGTTCGACGTGACGGTCGCGGGCACGCTCGATCATTTCGTATGGCCCGATGGCACGACCGCCTTGCCCGCGCTGTCGAGCCTCACGGGCGGTATCGCGACGCAGGTCGAGAGCTGGCTGGCCGAGCCCGTGCGCACGCAGCCTTGGGGCTGCCTGGGCGGCACGTTCGACGAGACGGGCCAGATTGCGTTGCCGGCCGGTGTCGTCGTGACCGACCTGCCGGTCGACGCGGCCGTGCACGACGGCTTTATCGACTTCACGTCGCATTACGTGTTCGATGCGGCGGCGCGCGTCGTGCAGGTCACGCGGCGGATGAAGGCGGATTTCGGCCGCCAGGTGTGTACGCCCGACGAATTTACCGCGCTGCGTGCGTCGCTCGAGCGTATCGAGCGCGACACGCAGGCACAGATCGTCGTGAGGGCGACAGGGCGTTGAACGGGTAGCAGCATCGAGCGCGTCGCCGCCATCGATCGACGCGCGGGAGGGCCATCATGACGGAACGGGATCACGAGATCGCCGATCTCTCGAAGGACTTGCTGGGCAGGATCGTGCAGGGCGTCGTTGCGAACGGCGCAGCCGTGGATGCGGAGCAGTGTGCGGCGCTTGCCGTGCAGTGCGCGACGGCGCTGGTCGACAAGCTCGAAGCGACCGGCGGCGGTTGAGCGCTGACGTGACGACGGCCGCTACGCTTCGACACGCACCTCGCCATCCGCGCGCACCGCGCCCGGTGGCTTGCCGACCACGCGCTTGAACGCACGGCTGAACGCGGCCAGCGAACCGTAGCCGAGCCGGTACGCGACGGCTTCGATCGTCTCGTGGTCGCGTGCAATCCACTGCGCGGCGAGCCGCATCCGCAGATCGGTCAGGTAGCGCACGGGCGTCATCCCGGTGGCCGCGAGAAACCGTTCGGCGAACACCGAGCGCGACACGCCCGCTTCGGTCGCGAGATCCGCGACGCTCCAGTTGCGCCCCGGGTCGCGATGCAGCGCGACGATCGCGCGGCCGAGCTTCGGCTCGCGCAGCGCCTGCACCCAGCCTGTCGCGTCACCGCATCCGCACTCGACCCAGCCGCGCACGATGAACGCCGCGACCACATCCGCGAGCCGCGCGAGGATGCCCGCGAAGCCCGCGCGCGCCGTGCACGCTTCGCGTTCCATCGCGTCGAGCATCGGGCGGATTTCCGGGTAGCGCGCGAGCAGCGTGCCGACGTGCATGAACTCGGGCATCGTGCCGACCAGCGGCTGCATGCCGCCGAGATCGAGCTCCATGCACGCGCTGAAGATCAACGCATCGCCGGCGCCCGGTTCGGTCGTCGCGCAACCGGCCGGCGACGCGCCGGCCGACGCCACCGACGCGACCGTATCGCAGATCTTCGCGACCTCGAAGCCGTTGAGCTCGCGGCACGGCGCATCCGCGTCGGACACCAGCGCGTGCACGCGGCCGTGCGGCAGCAGGATCGCGTCGCCGGCCTCGAGCCGCATCGTGTCGCCCGACGCATCGCGCAGCAGCACGGGCCCGCGCACGACGAAATGGAACTGCGCGCGGCCCGTCACATGGCCGAAATTCAGCCCGAACGGCCGCGCGACCTGGATCCGGCGGTACTGCACGCCGCTCAGTCGCATCCCCAGCAGAAGCTCGCTGACGAGGTCGTGCACATCGGGAATCGGGGGCAGAAGCGGTTCGGACATATCGAGATTCGGACGTTCGATCAATAAGTGCGGATTGTATGTCATAGACCGTCCTGACGTGGTTCCTTACGATACGCCCTCATCAGTATTTTCCCTAACCGACACGGAACCACGCATGAATCCCGGAATCTCCTCGGCCGCCTCGACGGCGGCCCCCCGCGAACCGGCCTGGGGCGCGGTATTCGCGATGACGCTCGGCGTGTTCGCGCTCGTTACGGCCGAATTCCTGCCGGCGAGCCTGCTGACGCCGATGGCCGACAGCCTCGGCGTGACCGAAGGCGTGGCCGGACAGGCCGTCACGGCCACCGCGACGGTCGCGCTCGTCACGAGCCTGCTGATCTCGGCGCTGACGCGCACGATCGACCGGCGGCGCGTGCTGCTCGTGTTCTCGGTGCTGCTCGTGGCGTCGAACCTGGCGGTCGCGTTCGCGCCGAACCTGACGACGCTGCTGATCGGCCGCGTCGTGCTCGGTATCGCGCTCGGCGGCTTCTGGACGATGGCGACGGCCACCGCGATGCGGCTCGTACCGACGTCGATGGTGCCGCGCGCGCTGTCGATCATCTTCAGCGGCGTGGCGGTCGCGACGATCGCGTCCGCGCCGATGGGCAGTTACTTCGGCCACCTGATCGGCTGGCGCAACGTGTTCCTGATCGCGGCCGCGCTCGGCGGGCTTTCGTTCGTGTCGCAGATCCTCACGCTGCCGTCGATGCCGCCGAGCGGCACAACGCGGCTGCGCACGCTGATCGACGTGCTGCGCCGGCCGACCGTCGGCCTCGGGATGTTCGCGACGATTCTCGTGTTCACCGGGCATTTCGCGTTCTTCACGTATCTGCGGCCGTTCCTCGAGCAGGTGGCCGGGGTCGGCGTGAACGGGCTGTCGGCGATCCTGCTCGGCTACGGCATCGCGAATTTCGTCGGCACGTCGCTCGCCGGCCGCGTGCTCGAACACCGGTTGCGGCCGATGCTGATCGGCATGCCCGCGTTGATGGTCGTGCTCGGCATCGCGCTCGTCGTGCTCGGCCGCGCGCCGATGATCGACGCGGTGCTCGTCGCGTTGTGGGGGATGGCGTTCGGCGGCGTGCCCGTCGCGTGGTCGACGTGGGTCACGCGTACCGTGCCCGACGAGGCCGAGAGCGCGGGCGGGCTGATCGTCGCGGCGATCCAGCTGGCGATCGCGACGGGTGCGGCGGCCGGCGGCGTCGTGTTCGACGCGAACGGCGCGGCCGGCGTGTTCGTCGGTGCGGCCGTCGTGCTGGCCGTTGCCGTTGCAACGATCGTGACCGGCGTGCCGAAGCGCGTCGGCGTGGTGTCCGCACTCGCGGAATGACCGGTACCGGCGGGCCGGGCGGCCCGACGCTCAGCGCACCGGCGCGTGCGCGCCGAGCAACTGCCGGTGGCGCGCGTCGGTCGCATCGTCCGCCGGAAACATGCACTCCATGCGCAGTTCCTGCGCGGCCGCGCTTTGCGGCGTGCCGACCGTCGTGACCAGCGAGAAGTAGCGCAGCACGACGCCGTCGTGAATGAAGCCGATCGGAATGACCGGCAGTGACGGCGACGCGGCCGGCGCAGGTGGCGTTTTCCAGTCACGCGGCGCCTCGGGGGCGGCGAGCAGGTCGTCGAGCAACTGCCGGGTTTCGTCGTCGATCACGCGGCCGACCGATTCGCGATGCACGCGCTGCAGCAGGCTGCGCGACACGGTGTCCCAGTCGGCGACGAACGGCTGCATGCCGAGCGGATCGAACATCAGGCGCAGCAGGTTGCGCGGGCCTTCGCGTGCAGCCATGTCGATGAAGCAGCTGAAAAAGCGCGGCGCCGCATCGTTGGTCATCAACACGTTCCAGTGCCGGTCCATCACGATCGCCGGAAACGGCTCGTGCTGGCGCACGACACGTTCGAGCGCGCGGATCACGCCGTGCATCTCCTGCGCATCCCACGGCGCTTCCGAATACACCGGCGCATAGCCGGCCGCGAGCAGCAGCGCGTTGCGCTCGCGCAGCGGCACGTCCAGCGTCTGCGCAAGCGTCAGCAGCGTGTCGCGGCCCGGCACGCTGCGCCCGCTTTCGATGAAGCTGATCTGGCGCTGCGAGATCCCCGCGTCGAGCGACAGGTCGAGCTGGCTCACGCCGCGCACGTCGCGCCAGTAGCGCAGCAACTGGCCCAGTTCGTGCGGCGGCGTGTCCGGATCGCGGCGGCTGGCGTTCATCGGATGTCCCTGGTCGTTCCGTGATCGACGCGAACGACTATATCGGACTCACGCGGCACGCGCATGCCACGCGAATGCATCGAACGGTGCTTCGAGCGCGGGCCGTGTGACGCTGCCGACGTAGTTCGTGATCGTCGACGCGGCGACGACGGCGATTACTTCCAGCAACTGCTCGGCGCTGAATCCGGCGTCGAGGAACGCCTGCCGGTCGGCGTCGGCGATCCGTCCTCGCGTGTCGATCAGCTTGCGCGCGATGGCCGACAGCGCGGCCAGATTCGCGTCGGCGGGCAGGTTGCCGTGCCGGATCGCATCGACATCGCCGGGAAGCACGCCCTGTTTCAGCGCGAGCGCGGTGTGGAACGCAACCGGCCATTCGCTTGCGTTCGTGACCGCGTTGGTGAGCAGCAGCGTCTGGATCTGCGGCTCGGTGAGGCTGCTGGCGTGCACGCGCTCGAACAGGCCGATGAAGCCGTTGATCAGCACCGGCGACGCGGCCATGGCCGCCGCGATGTTCGGGACGACGCCGAAGGTTTGCTGGAGTTGCTGGAGGGCGGGCTTCGATTCGGCCGGTGCGGAATCGATCGTATGAAGCGGATAGGCGGACATGATGTCTCCGGGGCGATGAGCGCCGCCGGAATGGCGGCGCGACACCCGAAGCGTAGGAGCGTGCCTGTCGCGCGCCAATTACATGGGATGTAATCGTTTGACGCGCGACAGGGCGCCCGCCGTCCCGCGAATTCGCTAGCCGCCTTGCTTGACCATCGAAGCCAGCGTCTTCATCGCCTGCAGGTACGGATACGGCCCGTGGCTGATGCGTGCCACGCCGTAGTCGGCAAAATCCGCGAGCGTCGGCGTTTCCGACACGCGCATCACGTTCACGGGCAGCGGCGATGCGGCCGTCAGCGCGCGAATGAGCGCCGGCGAGCGAAGGCCCGGCACGAACAGACCGTCGGCGCCGGCCGCCGCATAGGCGCGAGCGCGAGCGAGCGTCGCATCGAGCAAGCGTTCGTCGTGCGTATCGGCGGCTGCCTTGAAGAACACGTCGGTACGCGCGTTGATGAAGTAGTCGGCGCCCGCGCGATCGGCCGCCTGCCGGGCCGCCGCGATACGGGCCGCCGCTTCGTCCGCGTCGCGCAATTCGCCCGTCGCCGGAACGCTGTCTTCGAGATTGCAGCCGATCGCGCCGGCCTGGATGCTCAGCGTGATCGTGTCGCCGACATCGTCCGGCCGCTCGCCGTACCCGCTTTCCAGATCGACGGTGACGGGCAGGTCCGTCGCGCGCGTGATCCGCTCGAGCACCTCCATCATCAACGCGCGCGGCATCTGTTCGCCGTCGACGAAGCCGTTCGCCACCGCGACCGACCAGCTGCCGGTCGCCAGCGCGACGGCGCCCGCGTCGGCCACCGTGCGTGCACTGCCGGCGTCCCACACGTTGAACAGCGCCAGCGGCTGGCCCGCGCGGTGAAGCGACCGGAAATACGCGCCTTTCTCGTTGCTGCCCATGCTCGTCCCTCCTTGTGAATACCGGATCGATTGTCGTGCCGAGCGATATTGCCACCGAATCGGGCGCCGCGAAGCATTCGCGCAATGACAACTGACAAGGAATGGCAGGAGGCCAGCGACCGGCCGCGCGCCGGCTCAGTCGCGCGCAGCCGGATCGACCGACAGCGCACGCAGCTGGCCGCGCAACTGATCGACTTCGCCCGGCGCGAACGGGCGCTCGATGTCAGCATGCGTCTGTTGCCACAGCGGGAACGCCTCGGCGAGCAGGTCGTGGCCGGCCGGCGTCAGTTCGAGCAGGCGGCTGCGCCGGTCATCCGGGTCCTGCACGATCGTCACGAGGCCGCGCCGCTCGAGGGGCTTGAGCGCGGCGGTGAGCGTGGTGCGGTCCATCGCGAGCAGTGACGCAACCGATTTCATCGGGGCCGGTTGCGGCCGGTTCAGCGACATCAGCAGCGAAAACTGGCCGTTGGTGAGGTCGAGCGGACGCAGCGCATCGTCGAAGATGCGCGCAAGATTGCGCGCCGCGCGCTGCATGTGCAGGCACAGGCAGCAATCGCGTACCATCAGCGTCGTTTCGAAAGGAAGCTTTTCTTTTCGTGCCATGTTGCAATTGTGTTGATATCAACCTATCTTGTCAAGGTCGAGGCGCGGCAGCCCGCCACGCCCGTCATCGGAGGAGAAGGCATGAGTGCGCAACAGCAGTTGTATCTCGCCGTATTTCTCGGGACCCAGGATAGCCCGGCCATGAAGGCGTGGGTGGCGCTTCCGGAGGAAGAGCGGCGCACGCGCGAGCGCGACGGCATTGCGGCGTGGCATGCATGGGTCGACCGGCATCGCGACGCGATCGTCGAGATGGGCGGGCCGCTCGGCAAGACCAAGACCATCGACGCAGGCGGCATCAAGGACACGGCCAACGCGCTGAGCGGCTTTACCGTCGTGCGCGCGGCGTCGCACGATGCAGCGGCCGCGCTGTTCGAAGGCCATCCGCATTTCACGCTGTTCCCGGGCGTGGCGATCGACGTGATGCCGGTGCTGGCGATTCCCGGCGCGTGAGCGACCCGTGGTGCCGGGCGCCGCGCGTCGCGTCGATGCGCCGTGGCCCGCGTGCGGACTTTTCACGACATTCTGGATGGAGATTGGCGATGAAGCTTTACGGATTTGCCGGCACGCGTTCGCAGCGCGCGCTGTGGGGGCTGAAGGAACTGGATGCGGATTTCGAATTCGTGTCGGTCAACCTGCTCCAGGGCGAGCACAAGCGACCCGAATTCCTGCGCCTCAATCCGGCCGGCAAGGTGCCCGTGCTGGTGGACGGCGACCTCGTGATTCCCGAGTCGGCCGCGATCGTGCTGTATCTCGCGGACAAGTATCCGGAGAAGGCGCTGCTGCCCGTCGATCCGGCGTTGCGCGCGCAGGCCTACCGTTGGGTCATGTTCGCGGTGACGGAGCTCGAGCAGCCGCTGTGGCGGATCACGCGGCATTCGTTCATCTATCCGCCGGAGAAGCGCTCGCCGGCCGACATCGAACTGGCGCGCGAGGATTTCGCGACGATGGCCGCGATCCTCGACAAGCATCTCGAAGGGCGCGAATTCATCGTCGGCGATTCGCTGACGGTGGCCGATTGCGTGACGGCCTACCTGATCGACTGGGCGAGCGAATGCCACCTGATCGAACCGTTCCCGCAGCTGCGCGCGTATCTCGAACGGTTGTATGCACGGCCGAAGGCGCCGCAGCGGATCGCGGACGCACGCAAGGCGGCGTGACGGCACGGCGCGTGCATGCGCCGCGGCCCCTCCGTTTGTGCAGTCGGTGAACGGCGGCAGGCCGCATTTCATGGCGGTGGAGCATGCGTCGCGAACGCGGCGCACGCGGGCCCTTGCGCTCACGCTACGTCGTCGGGCCCGCCGAGCGCGCGACACAGCATCGACAGGTCGCTGAGCGTAAGGTGCGGCGTGGCGGCCTGCTGCTGCGCTCGCTCCGTTTCCGGATGCGTATCGCGAACCACCCACGCCGCCTGAAGCCCCGCGTTCAACGCGCCGACGATATCGAGGTGATAGTCGTCGCCGACGTGCAGCAGTTCCGCCGGCGGCACATCGAGCGTTTCCGCCGCCGCATGGAAGATCTCGGGTTCCGGCTTCGCGAAGCCGAATGCGCGCGCGCTGAGCGTCGTGCGGAAGAATTCGCCGCCGCCGGTCAGCCGGAGATCCGCGTTGCCGTTGGTCACGGCAACCAACGGAAAGCGGGCGCTCAACCACGCCAGCGCAGGCAACGCGTCTTCGTAGAATTCGACACGGTTCCGTGCCGCGTAGAACACGTCGTATGCCCGGTCGGTCAGAGAGACATCTTCGTTCGCGCGCTCCAGTGCGATGCGGATCGATCCGATTCTCATCGCACGAAAATCGCCGGCGAGGTCCGGGCGCAACCGTTCGTATTCCTCACGTAGTTCGCTCAACGCCTGTTGCGTGGGCAGCACGCTCTCGGTATTGGGAGCGTGCTCGATCAACCATGCGCGCAGCATCGCCTCGGCTCGTATGACCGACGGCCCGAACGGCCACAGGGTGTCGTCGAGATCGAAGGAGAGGGCGGAAACTTTGGTCAGACGCATGGCGGTTGAACGAGGAGGGTTGCTTACCACGGCCACGGAACGGCGGTTCCGGTGCCGTTGTCGAGGGCGTGCCGATACAGGAAGCGCGCGACGGTCAGGTCCTGAAGCGCGAGCCCTGTCATGTCGAAGACGGTGATCTCGTGCGCGGCACGGTCGACCGATGCCGCACCGGCGAGGATGTCACCGATTTCGGTGCGCGGCAAATCCGGCGCCCACTGGCACTCGCCGATGCTGCGCGCCTGATCGTGATCGTCGACGAAAATGCGCGCGCGTTCGAGCAGGCCGGCCGGGAGTTCGCGCTTGCCTGCCGTATCGGCGCCCACGCAAGTGAGATGCGTGCCCGGCTGCACGGCATCCGCGTCGAACAGCGCGCCGCCACCGGGCGTTGCCGTGATCACCAAGTCGCTGTGAGCTACCGCGTCGTTCCGGTCGCGTGCCACGCCGATCGTGCATCGCGACAGGAAGGCCGATTCGAACACCGGGTCGGGCTCGCCGCTGACGTTCACGTATTGCACCGTGCACCGTTGCGGCAGCAGCCTGAGCGCGTAGTCGAGCTGGACGCGCGCCTGCACGCCCGTGCCGAACACGCAGATTCGCGCGCTGTCGCGGCGGGCCAGCTGTTGCAGCCCGAGGCCGCCGGCGGCGCCGGTCCGGGCCGTGGTGATTGCGTTGCCGTCCATGATGCACAGCGGGCGGCCCGTGGCCGGATCGAACAGCGCCACGGTGGCCTGATGCGGCTCGCCGCCGAGGCGCCGGTTGCCGGGCCAGAACCCGGCAGCCTTGAAACCAAGCAGGTCCTGGCCCGCGACGTCACCCGACTTGATGCCGAACACGCCGCCGGTGTGCAGTTTCTCGCGCACCACCGGGAACACGCGTCCGGCCCGCTGACTGTGCAGCACGAAGGCTTCGCGGACCGCCGCCATCACCTGCTCGGCCTGAAGGGCGGGTTCGACGGCATCGCGGTCGAGAAGGAGGAGTCGGGCGTCTGTCGGCATGTCGGATACGCCTTTCCGGCGCACGGTGAAACGGCAAGGTTTAAAGTGTGTCCAGATTTAGACAAATAGTCAACGTATGCGCAAGACGATGTCGATGACGCGTGTTGCCTACCATCCGTAGAAGCGCGGCCAGGCCTGCGCGACGCCGTCTGCGCTGAGGGCTTGATATTCCGGGTGCTGCGCGCCGGTGGCGCACGCGTGATTCGGCAGGATGCGCAGGCGCGTGCCGATCGGAAACCGCTGCGCGATGCCCGTGTCCGGCGTGCCCGTGCGCGACACGATCCCGTGCTCCTGATTGGCCGCGCTCATCACGTAGTCGCCGAGCACATCGCCGCCTTCGGTACAGACCTGCCCGTAGCCGAAATCGCGCGCCTGGCGCTGCGTGCCGCGGTCGCGGCTCATCGCCATCCAGCCCGCATCGACGATCGCCCAGCCTTTCTCTTCCTGGTGTCCGATCACGGTCGTCAGCACCGACAGCGCGATATCGGACAGTTCGCATACGCCGATGTTGTGCATCACGAGGTCGAACATCACGTAAACGCCGGCGCGCACCTCGGTCACGCCGTCGAGGCGTTGCGCCGACAGCGCGCTGGGCGTCGAGCCGATGCTCACGACCGGGCAGGGCAGCCCGGCGGCTCTCAGGCGCTCCGCGGCCCGCACGGTGCGGCTGCGCTCCTGTTCGGCGATCGCGACCAGTGCTTCGTGCGTGTCGTACTCGTAGCTGGAGCCCGCATGGGCCAGCACGCCGCCAAGCGTCATCCCGCCGTCGACCAGTGCGCGGCCGACGTCGATCAGCAGGCCGGCGTCGGGCGGGATACCGGAGCGGTGGCCGTCGACGTCGACCTCGATCCACACGTCGAAACACTCGCCGTGTTCGCGCCCGAACCGGGCGATGGCATGGGCGGCCGGCAAGCTGTCGGCGACGATCTTCAGGTCGCAGCCTTGCCGGCGCAACGCAAGCGCGTGGCCAAGCTTGGCGGGCACCATGCCGACCGCATAGACGATGTCGCGGACGCCGCCCGCGAAGAATTGTTCGGCCTCCTTGAGCGTCGACACCGTGATGCCCTGCGCGCCGGCCGCGATCTGTGCGTCGACGACATGCCGGCATTTGGTGGTCTTGACGTGCGGGCGGAACGTGACGCCGAGTGCATTGAGATGCGTCTGCATGCGGTCGATGTTGGCGCGCATGCGGCCGACATCGATCAAGGCGGCCGGGGTGTTGAGGGTTTGAATGTCCACGATGCGTTCGATGGGGAGATTGTCGACGTGGACACAGTAGGGCGGTTGGCAAGCGCCGGGTTTAACGCGGGACTAATTTGCCATTAAGCGTCATTTAATCTGTTGAATCGATCGGGCCACGGCGCGACTCATGCGTTGGCGCGCCACGGCGGCGGATCGAGAAACTGCCGTGCGGCGTCGAGAAAGACCCGTTGCCGCGCGGAACGGCCGGTTCGAGACGGCAACAGTGCCGTCACCGGCGCGGGCGGCAGGCGCCAGCCCGGCAACAACCGGACGAGCTTGCCGCTCGCCAGCAGCGGGGCGACGTCCCACTCGGAGCGTTCGACGATGCCGAGCCCGGCCAATGCCCATTCGGTGATGACGGTGCCGTCGTTCGACGACAGCGCGCCGGTGACGCGAATAACGGCAGGCCGCCGCGACTCGCCTTGGACGTCGCCATCGGGCGAGAACCGCCAGCGCGGGATGTCCTCGTCGTTCTCGCGCAGGCACAGGCAGTCGTATCGCGCGAGATCGGACGGATGGTTCAGGTCCTTGATGCGGCGTGCGTAAGCCGGGCTCGCACACAGGAAGCGCTCGTTGGGCGCGAGCGGAAAGCCGACCCACGACGACGACTTGAGGCTGCCGACGTGGACGACCACGTCGGCCCCCGGTGCGCTGGTCAACGGGCTGTCCGACAGATGCAGCGAGATTTCGAGCTTCGGATGCGCACGCTGCACGTCGCGCACGATCCGCGCGACGTACTTGCGCCCGAAGCCGAGCGGGGCGACGACGCGCAGCGTGCCCTGCACGTCGCCGTGGTCGCCCGCGATGCTGACCGGCAGCGCCTCCACGCGCTCCAGAATCTCGACGGCTTCCTGGTACAGCCGCTGTCCTTCGTCCGTCAGCGCAATTCCTTTCGGCTGCCGCACCGCGAGCCGGGCGTGCAGGCGCGCTTCCATCCGCTGCAGGCGAATCGTGACCGCGGGCGGCGTGAGATCGAGCAGGCGTGCGGCAGCGGCCAGCGAGCGCGACGCGCCGATCGCGCGGACGAGTCGCAGGTCGTCGAGATCGAGCATTTCAATTCTCTTAATGCAGGTGATGTCAGGCATTAAACCGCACTTCATGCGGTGAAGCCATCGACGTGGCAGGAACGCGCTTGTCACATTCGGCCGATACATTGAATTTCCCGATGCCGTCCGGCATTCGGCACGAATTTCCCGATCGATCGACCGTCCGTCATGACCCTCACCCAGCTTCGCAGCTTTATCGCCGTCGTCCAGCACGGCGGCTTCACCGCGGCCGCCCGCGCGCTGTCCACCAGCCAGACGACGATCACGTCACAGATCCAGACGCTCGAACACGAACACGGCGTCGAGCTGTTCCACCGGCGCGGCCGGCGCGTCGAGCTGTCGGCGGTCGGGCTCGAATTCCTGCCGATCGCGCGCCGCATCTGCAGCGACGAGAGCGATGCGGCTGCGCTGCTGCGCGACAGCGGCGCATTGCAGCGCGGCTCGCTGAAGATCGGCGCAGTCGGGCCGTTCCACGTGACCGAGATGATCGAGGCGTATCACGCGATTCATCCGCACATGCACCTGTCGGTCGCGCTCGGCAATTCGGAGACCGTGCTGCGCGATCTCGACCAGTACGTGTGCGACGTCGGCGTGGTGGCGCGCGCGTTCGAGGATGCGCGCTACTTCACGCAGCGCTATGCGAGCTTTCCGGTGATCGCGTTCGTGCGCGCGACGCATCCGTTCGCGAAGCGCGATGCGATCACGCTGCGCGAACTGGCCGGTGAGCCGCTGCTGATGCGCGAACCGGGCTCGACGACGCGCCGTGCGCTCGAAGACGCGATGGAGGCGGCCGGCCTGACGCCGCGCATCGCGATGGACATCGGCAGCCGCGAGGCACTGCGCGAAGCCGTCGCGCGCGGGCTCGGCGTCGGCACCGTGTCGCAGGCCGAATACGTGCCCGACGAGCGGCTGCGGCCGCTGCGCATCGACGGCGACCCGGTCGAAACCCATATCCACGTGTGCTGCCTGAGCGAGCGGCGCGACAGCCGGCTGGTCGCATCGTTCTTCGATGCGGTCGCGCGGTGCCGGCCGCTCGACGCGTGACGGCGGCCCCTCCCGTGCCGGCCCACGGCGGCGATCGATCGAAAAATTCGATCGATTCATAGTCGACGACCGGGATTTTCGATCATGAACGCGTCATCGCGGATGCCTAACCTGCTGCTCATCCCCATTCCACTCAGGGACGAGCATGAATTCCGCAGCAGATTGGCCTTTCAACTTGATTCGTCATGCAGATTATCCGGCCGTGCGCGTGCATGGCGCGCCGTGTCGCGCGGGAGCGGCGGCATGAGCGACTGGCGCTTCCACAATCCCGTCCGGATCCGCTTCGGCGTCGACGCGCTGGCCGATCTGAACGACGCACTCGCCGGCCGCAGCTACGCGATCGTCACATATCCCGACGCAGTGTTCGCGCGGCTCGCCGATCGTGTCGAAGCGCAGCTCGGGCCGGCGCTCGCGCGGATCGACTGCGTCGAGGCGAACCCGTCGCTGCCGATGCTGCGGCGCGCGTGCGGGCAGCTCGCCGCGCTGCGCGACAAGCCCGGCGTGCTGGTCGCGCTCGGCGGCGGCTCGGTGATCGATTCGGCGAAAGTGCTCGCCGCCGAGCACGGCGATTTCGACCGCGTGCTGCGCATCCTGTCCGGCGACGCAGGCGACGGCCAGGCGGCGCGGCGCGCACTGCCGATCGTCGCGATTCCGACCACCGCCGGCACCGGCAGCGAAGTGACGCACTGGGCGACCGTCTGGGATCCGCACAACGCACGCAAGCTGTCGCTGTCGCGGCTCGATCTCTACCCGGAAACGGTGATCGTCGATCCGCGCCTGATGGTCGGCCTGCCCATGCAGCCGACGCTCGCGAGCGGCCTCGACGCGTTGTCGCACGCGCTCGAAAGCATCTGGAACGTCCATGCGAACCCCGTGACGCGCGGCCTGGCCGTGCAGGCGGCGCGCGAACTGATCGACGGCCTCGGCCGCGTGAGCGCACGTCCCGACGATCTCGGCGCGCGCAGCGACATGGCGCTCGGCGCGCTGCGTGCGGGGCTGGCGTTTTCGAACACGCATACGGCGCTCGCGCACAACATCTCGTACGCGATCACGCTGACGCGCGGCGTCGCGCACGGGATCGCGTGCTCGTTCTGCCTGCCGGCCGTGATGCAGGCAGCGCTCGGCGTCGACGACGCATGCGACGCCGCGCTGCGCGAGATCTTCGGCGACACGGCGTCGGCGCCGGCACAGCTCGACGCGCTGCTCGGCGCGCTCGGCGTCGCGAGCCACCCGGCCGCCTACGGGATCGGCGCGCACGAATGGGCGCGGATCGTGGACCACGCATTCGACGGCGCGCGCGGCCGCAACTTCATCGGCACGCGCGCGCGTTTTCCGCATCTCGACTTCAGCCCGGCACAACCCGGGCTGGCGCTTCACTGACGAGGAACCTTCCATCATGAAACCGTCTCACCCGATCGAAACGGACGCGCTCGCGCGTCTGGACAACCTGCCGTGGACACGCTTCCACACGCTGATGCTGGTCGCGCTCGGCGTCGGCTGGGCGCTCGATTCGTTCGAAACCAACATCATCGGCAGCGTGTTCGGCGTGCTCAAGTCGCACTGGCACCTGAGCGCCGCGCAGGGCTCGCTCGCGGTCAGCATCTGGGTGTTCGGGATGCTGGTCGGCGCGATCGCGTTCGGCTATCTGGCCGATCGCTACGGCCGCAAGCGCCTGTTCCTCGCGACGCTGCTCTGGTACGCGTTCTTCAGCGTCGCGACCGTGCTGTCGTGGAACTACGCGTCGTTCCTGTTCTTCCGCGCGATGACGGCGCTGGCCGTCGGCGGCGAATATTCGGCGGTGACCGCGACGATGGGCGAGTTCATCCCGAAGCGCCATCGCGGCCGCACCGACGCGCTGATCCTGTCGGGCTTTCCGGTCGGCGCGCTGCTGTCGGCGGCGGTGTCGTATCTGGTGCTGAACCAGTTGCCGGCCGAGTGGGCGTGGCGTGTGGGCTTCGGCCTCGGCACGACGATGGCGCTGGTGTTCTTCTGGATTCGCCGCGTGATTCCGGAGTCGCCGCGCTGGCTGATCCAGCAGGGGCGCGTGGCGGAGGCCGATGCGATCGTCGAGCAGATCGTCGCGAGCGCGGCGCGCGATTCGCACGCACCGGCCGATCGTGCACAATTGACGAAACGCTATGTGCCGACCCGTTTCGCGCATCAGGCGCCCGCGTTCTGGCGCAACGTCGGCGAGCTGTTCGGCGCGTATCGCGCGCGCTGCGCACTGGCCGGAGCGCTGAACTTCTCGCAGGCGGCCGTCGTGTACGGCGTGCTGTCGCTGATGGCGCTCGTGATCCTGCCTTACATGAAGGTGCCGTCGACCGATATGCCGCTCTACTACATGATCGGCAACGCCGCGGCGCTCGCGGGCGGCATCGTTGCGGCGGTGCTCGTCGAGGCGTGGGGGCGGCGCGCGTCGCTGTTCGTCAGCTACACGTTCACCGTCGCGGCGATCGTGTTCATCTACGCGATGCACGCGCTGCCCGGCATGGTGCTCGGCTACTGCCTGATCCAGTTCGGCGTCACGTGGGCGTACATCTCGGGCTATGTCGTGTCGTCGGAGATCCTGCCGACGCGGATTCGCGCGACGGGGCTCGGCGTATCGGTCGCGATCGGCCGGCTCGGCGCGGTGATCGCGCCGCTGATGCTGACCAACGTCTATGCGATGTCGGGCTCGCCGTCGGCCGCGCTGGTCGTGCTGCTGGTGCTCGCGTTGCCGGGGCCGCTCGCGGCCGGCCTGTGGTGGCTGAACGGACGCGAGACGCGGCGGATGTCGCTGGAAGAGTGCAGCACGGAAGTCGGCGAGCAACCGGCGGTGGACGCCGCGCCGCGCATCGCGTGACATCCGGCTGCACGCCGCCTTGCGCTTACGCGTGCAGCCCGAAGATCAGCGACCGGTGCACACCGACGCCGGCCGCAACGCCCGACGCCGACGCGAACGTCGCGTTGGTCATCAGGCTCGACGCGTCGCCGGCCGCATACACGCCGGCGACGCTCGTCTGCTTCCACGTATCGACGCGAATCGCATTGCCGAGCGGCCCTTCGTCGAACGCGCAGCCGAGCTGCTGTGCGAGGTCGCTCGCCATGCCGGTGCGCGCGCCGACGAACAAGGCATCGATCGGCACGACCTGCCCGTCGGCGAGCCGCAGCGCGTCGATCCGCGGCGCATCGCCGAGGATCTCGACGACGGGCGAGTGCTCGATGCGCACGCCGCGCGCGGCGAGCAACGCGGCTTCTTCCTCGTTCGCGTCGACCACCCCCTGCGTGAACCACGTCGTCGGGCCCCAGTCGGGAATCAGGATCGCCTGATGCACGGAAAGCGGATGCGTGGCGAGCACGCCGAGCCGCTGGCCGCTCACCTCGTATCCATGGCAATACGGACAATGCAGCACGCTGATGCCCCAGCGTTCGGCGAGCCCCGGCAGCGCGGGCAGTTCGTCGCGGATGCCGGTCGCGAGAATCAGCCGGTCGGCGCTCGCGCGGCTGCCGTCGGCGAGCGTCACGTGAAAGCGCCCGTCGGCATCGCGCCCGGCCGTGCGCACCTCGCCTTCGATCCGCCGCACCGTCGGATACGCGGCGAGCTGCGCGGAAGCTTCCGCGACGATCTGCGCGGGCGGCTTGCCGTCCTGCCCGAAAAAGCCGTGAGCGTGCTCGGCAAACCGGTTGCGCGGCCGGCCCGCGTCGATCACGAGCACGCGTCGGCGTGCGCGTGCGAGCTGCATCGCGGCCGACAGTCCTGCAAAGCTGCCGCCGACCACGATCACTTCATGATGGGTATCCATCCATCAACTCCTTTCCGAACCTGCGTGAATGACACACGTGCTCCGCTGGCGGCCAACTCATGAAACACGAAAAGTTACATGATAGGGCGGTGGTATCATTCATGCAACTTCAGGAGTTCCGAGAAAGGAGAGCACTGGCCGTGAGAACCGACAGCCGTTTGTCGCGCATGCTGCATGCGCTGATCCACATGGACCAGGCCGACGGCCCGCTGACGTCGGAGACGATCGCGACGATGCTGGCCACGAATCCGGTCGTCGTGCGGCGCCTGCTCGGCGGCTTGCGCGACTGCGGCTACGTGCAGTCGGAGAAAGGTCACGGCGGCGGCTGGGTGCTGAGCGTCGCGCTCGACGACATCACGCTGCTCGACGTCTATCGCGCAGTGGGCGAGCCGCCGCTGTTCTCCGACCTGGTGCCCGAGGACGAGCCCGAATGCCTGGTCGAACAGGCGGTCAACGCGCATCTGTCGGCGACCCTGAAGGATGCCGAAGCGTCGCTGCTGGCGCGCTTCGGCGAAGTCACGCTCGGTATGCTGTCGCGCGATTTCGAAGCGAAGGCAGTGCTGCGCGGCTACACGCGCTGACGCGGCGCAGCATCGCGATCGATCGTGCCTGACGTGCAATCCGTCACGATCCGGCGCGGCCAAAACCGCCGCGTCGCGATGTTCTGTCCCCCAACTTCTGCCCGGTTCGCCCGCCACAGGGCAAAATACGGGTTTTCCGCACCCGCGAGGGCGCGACCGAATCACGCGCCGGGCGGCGCCAGTGCGCAATCCGCACGCTGCCGCCGGGCGCCCAGGCAAGAACGCTCGCCATGTCGCGAGCCCACAGGAGTCCAGACCCCATGCCCGAATCCAACCTGTCCTTCTTCGGCCGGCTGTCGCTGGCCGTCGGCACGTTTTTCTCCGTGCTCGGCAACCGCGAGTTCGCGGCCGGCGTGCTGCGCGTGCGCGATGGCGCCCCGGCACCGGTCGTGCCGACCGCGGCCCCGGCCGCCGCGCCCGTTGCACCGGCGCCCGCACCCGCACCCGTGAAGGCGCCGGCGCCCGAGCTGCGCGAAGCGAGCCCGCAGGCCGCGCTGCAACTGCTCGGCCTGCTGCAGCGCGATGCGCGCTTCATCGATTTCGTCGAGGAAGACATCGCCGGCTACGCGGACGCCGAGATCGGCGCCGCCGCACGCCTCGTGCACGACGGCTGCCGCGCCACGCTGCGCGAACATTTCACGATCGTGCCGGTGCGCGACGAGGCCGAAGGCAGCCGTGTGACGCTGCCGGCCGGCTTCGACGCGACGGCCGTGCGCGTGACGGGCAACGTGGTCGGCTCCGCGCCGTTCACGGGCACGGTCAGCCATCGCGGCTGGCGCGTGGCCGACGTGCGCCTGCCGAAGCTGACGGGCAGCCACGACGCCTCGGTGGTCGCACCGGCGGAGGTGGAACTGTGAGCGATCCGCGCTATTCGATCGGTATCGACCTCGGTACGACCCACTGTGCGCTGTCGTATGTCGACAGCAGCGCGAGCGACGGCGAAAAGATCGCGCAGCAGGTGCTGCCGATCGCGCAGCTGACCGCGCCCGGCGCGCTGGAATCGCGCGACCTGCTGCCGTCGTTTCTCTACCTGCCGCATGAAAGCGAACTGACGCAGGGTGACCTGACGCTGCCTTGGACGGCCTCGCGCGCCTTCGCGGTCGGCGAAATGGCGCGCACGCGCGGCGCCGGCACGCCGATCCGCCTCGTATCGAGCGCGAAGAGCTGGCTGTGCCACCCGGGCGTCGACCGCCGCGCGGCGATCCTGCCGAGCGATGCGCCGCCGGAAGTGTCGCGCGTGTCGCCGCTGGAAAGCTCGATCCGCTACCTGACGCACCTGCGCGAAGCGTGGGACCATGCGCATCCCGACGCGCCGTTCGCCGATCAGGACGTGACGGTCACGATTCCCGCGTCGTTCGACCCGGCCGCGCGCGAACTGACGGCCGAGGCCGCCCGCGCTGCCGGCTACTCGCGGATGACGCTGCTCGAGGAGCCGCAGGCCGCGCTGTACAGCTGGATCCAGAAGAGCCAGGGCGGCTGGCGCAAGCAGGTGCAGGTCGGCGACCTGATCCTGTGCGTCGACGTCGGTGGCGGCACGACCGACCTGTCGCTGATCGCGGTGGTGGAGCGCGAAGGCAATCTTGAACTGCATCGCGTGGCGGTCGGCGAGCACATCCTGCTCGGCGGCGACAACATGGACCTCGCGCTCGCGCACGTGGTCGCGCGCAAGCTCGCGCAGCAGGGCACGCAGGCCGATCCGTGGCAACTGCGCGCGCTGACCTACGCGTGCCGCTCCGCGAAGGAAACGCTGCTGTCCGACCCGACGACCGACGCGGTGCCGCTCGTCGTGCCGAGCCGCGGCTCGAAGCTGATCGGCGGCTCGATCCGCACGGAACTCACGCGCGCCGAACTCACGCAGACGATCCTCGAAGGCTTCTTCCCGCAGGTCGATGCGGCTGCGCGCCCGGTGAGCCGCGCACGGGTCGGCCTGACGCAGCTCGGCCTGCCGTATGCGCAGGACGCGGGCATCACGCGCCATCTCGCGGCGTTCCTCGGCCGCCAGGTCGCGGCGCTCGACGCGCTCGAAGGCGTGCAGCGCACGCTGCCGCAGGGCGCGACGTTCCTGCATCCGACTGCCGTGCTGTTCAACGGCGGCGTGTTCAAGTCGACGCTGCTCACGCAGCGCGTGCTCGACACGCTCAACAGCTGGCTCGCGTCCGAAGGCGCGCCGCCCGCCCGCCTGCTCGAAGGCGCCGATCTCGACCTCGCGGTCGCGCGCGGCGCCGCGTACTACGGCTACGTGAAGCGCGGCCGTGGCGTACGCATTCGCGGCGGCACGGCACGTGCGTACTACGTCGCGATCGAATCGGCGATGCCCGCGGTGCCGGGGCTCGAACCGCCGGTGCAGGCGCTGTGCGTCGCGCCGTTCGGGATGGAGGAAGGTTCGGACGCGGCGCTTCCGCCGCAGGAATTCGGCCTCGTCGTCGGCGAACCGGTGCAGTTCCGCTTCTTCGGGTCGTCGGTGCGCCGCCAGGACCAGGTCGGCACGCTGCTCGACTACTGGTCGGCGGAAGAGCTGCAGGAGCTTGAAGAAATCCAGGCGACGCTGCCCGCCGAAGGGCGCACCGTCGGCGAAGTCGTGCCGGTGAAGCTGCATGCGCGCGTGACCGAAGCCGGCACGCTCGAACTCGAGGCGATCCCGAGCGGCACGAACGAGCGCTGGAAGGTCGAGTTCGACGTGCGCGGCGCCGCCTGAGCGCGATGAAGCGTTATACGGTCGGCATCGACCTCGGCACGAGCAATACGGTCGTCGCGTACGTCGAGGCCGGTTCCGACGCGATCCGCGTGTTCGACGTCGAGCAGCTGGTCGGCCCCGGTGCGGTGGCCGCGCAGCCGTTGCTGCCGTCGGTGCGCTATCACCCGGCGGCCGGCGAACTGCCGCCGGACGCGCTGCGGCTGCCGTGGCAAGCGGCCGGCGCGCGCGACGCGGCCGCCCGTTCGGGCGGCGGCCGTGACGGCCGGTCAATCGTTCGTGACAGCGGCACGGGTGACGCGCCGCCGGCCGTGATCGGCCGCTACGCGCGCACGCTCGGCGCGCAGGTGCCGGGCCGGCTCGTGTCGAGCGCCAAGAGCTGGCTGTCGCACGCAGCGGTCGACCGGCTCGCGGCGATCCTGCCGTGGGGCGCGGCCGACGGCGTCGACAAGGTGTCGCCGGTCGACGCGAGCGCGAGCTATCTCGCGCATGTGCGCGACGCGTGGGACGCGCGCTTTCCCGATGCGCCGCTCGCGAAGCAGGACGTGATCCTGACGGTGCCCGCGTCGTTCGACGACGGCGCGCGCGCATTGACGGTCGAGGCCGCACGGCGCGCGAAGCTCCCCGCGCTGCGGCTGCTGGAAGAGCCGCAGGCCGCGTTCTACGACTGGCTGTATGGCCAGCGCGACACGCTGCGCGACACGTTTGCCACGGCGCGGCGCGTGCTGATCTGCGACGTCGGCGGCGGCACGACCGACCTCACGCTCGTCGATGTCGCGCCGGGCGACGACGGCGAGCCGACCTTCACACGTGTAGGCGTCGGCAATCACCTGATGCTCGGCGGCGACAACATGGACCTCGCGCTCGCGCGCCTGGTCGAGACGCGGCTGACCGAGCCCGGCACGCGGCTGTCGGCCGCGAGCCTGTCGCAGCTCGTCGAGCGTTGCCGCGCGGCGAAGGAGCGGCTGCTCGGCGACGATGCGCCGGCGTCCGTCACCGTCACGCTGCTCGGCACGGGCAGCAAGCTCGTGGGCGGCGCGCGCTCGGCCGAGCTGACGCGCGAGGAAGTTGAACAGATCGTCGTCGACGGTTTCTTTCCGCAGGTCGAAGCGGGCGAGCTGCCGCGCCGTGCGCGTGCGGCGATCGTCGAATTCGGCTTGCCGTATGCGAGCGACGCGGCCGTCACGCGCCACGTTGCCGCGTTCCTGAATCGTCATGCGGAAGGCCCGCTGCCCGACACGCTGCTGCTCAACGGCGGCGTGTTTCGTGCGGGCGCGCTCGCCGGCCGCCTCGCGCAGACGCTCGGCGCGTGGCGCGGCGCGCGGCTCGACGTGCTGCACAACGCGCATCCGGACGTGGCCGTCGCACGTGGCGCGGTCGCGTACGGGCTGGCGCGCGCCGGGCATGCGCCGCGCATCGGCGGCGGCTCCGCGCGCAGCTACTTCCTCGTGCTCGACGACGGCGCGGCCGATGCCGCCGCGCGCGGCGTCTGCCTGCTGCCGCGTGGTGCGGAAGAGGGCCGCGAGATCCGGCTCGACGAACGCACGTTCGCGCTGCAGCTCGGTCAGCCCGTGCGTTTCCACCTCGTGTCGACGGTGGCCGAGACCCAGTATCAACCCGGCGATCTCGTCGATCTCGACGGCGGCGATTTCGTGCGGCTGCCGCCGATCGCGACGGTCGTCGATGCGAAGGCGGGCAGCGACACGCGCGAAACGCCGGTGAAGCTCACCGCGTCGTTGACCGAAGTCGGCACGCTCGAAATGCACTGCATCGCGACCGACGACGCGGCGCGCCGCTGGCGGCTCGAATTTCAGTTGCGCGGCGATGCACCTGTTCACGGCGACGATGCGGGGCCCGCGCGGCATCCGCGGCTCGACCAGGCGATCGAGTTGATCGAGCGCTCGTTCGGCAGCAAGGCCGCCGATGTCACGCCGAAAGACACGCGCCGGTTGCGCGCGCAACTTGAACAGGTGCTCGGCGCGCGTGAGGATTGGGACGTCGCGCTCGCGCGCGAACTGTTCGACGCGTTGCTCGCACGTGCACGTCGTCGTCGCCGTTCGGCCGATCACGAGCGCGCGTGGCTGAACCTCGCGGGTTATTGCCTGCGTCCGGGTTTCGGTCATCCGCTCGATGCATGGCGCATCGAGCAGCTGTGGCCGTTGTTCGACGATGGCATTCAATACGTGACCGACGGACAGGTGTGGTCCGAGTGGTGGACGCTGTGGCGGCGCGTGGCCGGCGGCCTCGACGACGATGCGCAGACGCAGGTGCGCGACGCGATCGCGTTCCTCGAACCGTCCGACGACAAGCGGCGCAAGCTGCCGTTCGATCCGGGCAAGGTCGGCCCGGCCGACATGACGCGGCTGTCCGCGTCGCTCGAACGGCTGCCCGTCGAGCGCAAGGTCGAACTGGCCGAACGCCTGATCGCGCAATTGCAGAAGCCCGCCGAGCGCGCGCTGTGCGCATGGGCACTCGGGCGTATCGGCGCGCGCCGGCCGTTCTATGGCAGCGCGCACAGTGTCGTGCCGGCGGAAGTCGTCAATGGCTGGCTCGATGCGTTGTTCGCGCTCGACTGGAAGCAGGTCGAACCGGCTGCGTTCGCGGCTGCGCAGATTGCGCGGATGACGGGCGACCGTTCACGCGATTTGCCAGACGATACGCGCGAGGCCGTAATCAAGCGCCTGTCGGCGGCGAATGCGTCCTCGGCCTGGATCGACATGGTGCGCGAGGCGATCGCGTTCGACGAAGCCGACACGGTGCGCGTGTTCGGCGAGACGCTGCCGGCCGGGTTGAAGCTGCTGGCTGGGTGAACGGTGCGGGGTGTGACGGTATCGTCCGGATACCTGAGCATGCCGCGATGCTGTCGACGCTCGCGGGTTCGACGACCTCAAAAAAAACGGCTGCCGTTGCATCGGCAGCCGTTTTCGTTTGCACGATCGAGCGTCGGTCAGACCTGCGGCACCGCTTCATGCAACGGTGCGGCCGATTCCACGGCGGCCGAGTCCGGCGCTTTGGTTCGCCGCGCGAGATGAATCCCCGCGAGCATGCAGCGCACCGACCCGCCGGCCAGTTCGATCGTCGGCACGTCAAGTGGCAGCAGCCGTGCGGAGCGCTCGATCACCGCGCGCTGGTCCCGTGTGAGGCAATCGAACGCACGTCGCGACAGCGCAAGCACACGCCCGTCCTTGCCCGACAATTCCAGCGTATTCCCTGCGAAATTTTCGATTTGCGATTGATCGAGCGCGATCACCGCGCGCCCCGTTTCGGTCAGGCGTTGCGCGATCTCGCCGCGGCGCCGGCTGTCGGCGATCAGGTCGAGGCCGACCATCGCGAACTCGGTCGCGACGCTCATCATCACGTTCGTGTGATAGATCGGCCGCCCGCTCGCATCGGCGGTATCGAAGCAGATCGGCTCGAAATTGAAGTTCGTGCAGAAGCGTTCGAGTGCGACCGGATCGGCGCGGCGCGAACGCGCGGTGTAAGCGATGCGCGCGACGTGGTCGAGCACCATCGCGCCGGTGCCTTCGAGGAACACGTCGTCGTATTCGAGGCCCGAGTAGTCGATCACGTCCTGGACGCGATATTCGGCCTTCAGCATCTCGATCACGTCCGCGCGTCGCTCGCGGCGGCGGTTCGCGCTATACATCGGAAACAGCGCGACGTGGCCGCCCGGGTGCGTCGAGAACCAGTTGTTCGGGAACACGGAGTCGGGCGTGTCGCGCTCGCCGTGATCGTCGAATACATGCACGCGCACACCCGCATCGGCGAGCGTCTGCGCGGCGGCCGTGACTTCGTCGCGCGCGGCCTCGGATACCGAGGGCGTGTCGCCCGAGCCGCCACTGGCCGTGCGCTGGAACGCATTGTCGGCCGCGGTCTGCGGGTTCGGCAGGAAGCGGTGCGGCCGGATCATCACGACGGCGGCCGGCGCCTGGATCGATACGAGATTCATGGAAGGCTGGAGCGAAAGGCAGGAAAACGGGCGGCGCACGGGCCGCCCGCGGATGACGGTCAGCGTGCGAACGCGGCGACGGCTTCGGTCACGAACGCCGCGTGACCCTGCGCGATCGCAGCCGGGTCGTCGATCAGCGCGAACAGGTTCTTCGGATCGACGGCCGGCGGAATCAGCGCGATCTCGACGCCCGCGTTGTGCTGCTGCGCGAGCGCATACAGGTAGCGCAGCGCCGAGTAATCCTCGAGCGCGAAGCCGACCGAATCGAACACGGTGACTTCGTCCGCGCGTTCGCGGCCAGTCGTCTCGCCTTGCAGCACGCGCCACAGCTCGGTGACGGGGAAGTCGGCCGGCATCTGCTGGATCTCGCCTTCGATGCGCGACTGCGGCTCGAATTCGACGAACACGCGGCCTGCATGCAGCACGCCCGCTTCGAGTTCGGTCTTGCCGGGGCAATCGCCGCCAACGGCGTTCAGGTGCATGCCGGGCTCGATCATGTCGGCCGTGACGATCGTCGCGTACGCCTTGTCGGCGGTGACGGTCGTCACGATGTCGGCGCCGCGCACGGCGTCGGCGGTCGATGCGGCGCGCACGACGCGCAACCCGGGATAGGCGGCGAGGTTCTGCACGAGCTTGTCGGTCGCGAGCGGATCGACGTCGAACACGCGGATTTCGTCGATGCCGAGCAGCGTGTGGAACGCGATCGCCTGGAATTCGCTCTGCGCGCCGTTGCCGATCAGCGCCATCTTGCGCGAATCGGGCCGTGCGAGCAGCTGCGCGGCGAGCACCGACGTGGCGGCCGTGCGCAGTGCGGTGGTGAGCGTGAGTTCGGCGAGCAGCAGCGGGTAGCCGGTATCGACTTCGGCGAGCGCGCCGAACGCCATCACCGTGTGCATGCCGCGCGCCGCGTTGACGGGGTGGCCGTTCACGTACTTGAACGCGAACAGCGACGCGTTCGCGACGGGCATCAGCTCGATCACGCCGTCGCGCGAATGGCACGCGACGCGCGGCGACTTGTCGAAGTCGGCCCAGTGCAGGTAATCGGCGCGCAGCGTGTCGACGAGTTCGCGCAGGAACGTCGTGACGCCGGTTTTGGCGATCAGGCGGGCGGTGGCGGGAACGTCGAGGAAGCGGGTCATCGGTCTGTCTCCATATTCAGTGCCGGTACGGGTGTCCTGGCGTTCTGGTCGACCGGGCGGTGCTTCGGCGCGGGCCTCGGGCTTCCTGAAAAGCGCGGCGCGGCGTGTTCTGCCGATCGATGGAGTCATTATTTCCGTGAGTCGAGCCAACAAAAAGACGGCAAAAGTGGCAGATTTATCGATAGACTTGGCAAATCGCCAGCCGATTCCGGCAGTTTGTTCAGTTTGTGCTGGTCGGAATGCGCAGTCTCCGGCACGCTGGCGGCCGGCTCACGCTCAACAGGAAGGCCCGTTCATGATCACGCTCGACGACGTCGACCGGCAACTCATCGCACTGCTGCGCGACAACGCGCGACTGCCCGTCGTCGCGCTGGCGAAGGAATTGCGCGTCGCGCGCGCGACCGTGCAGAACCGGCTGACGCGGCTCGAGAAAAACGGCGTGATCGTTGGCTATACGGTGCGGCTCAAGCCGGCGGCGGAACGCCACCGGATCCGCGCGCTGATGTCGATCGCCGTGCAGGGCAATCGCGGCGCGGAAGTGGTGAAGGTGCTGCGCGGGCATCCGAACGTCGCGTCGATCCACAGCACCAACGGCCGCTGGGATCTCGTCGCCGAGCTGCATGCCGATTCGCTCGAGCACTTCGATCGCGTGCTCGGTGCGATCCGGCTGATCGACGGGATCGCGAATACCGAGACGAGTATCCTGCTGTCGACGCACAAGGCGTGACGCGGGCGGCGCCTGCGTCACGCTCCGTTTCGTGCCGTCAGGCGCGGGTCGCCGGTTCCGGAAACACCGGTTCGCCCAGCGTCAGCATCAGCCGATTCGCCCACGCGAAGATCGCGACCGCGTGCGACAGGTCGAGAATTTCTTCATGCGTCAGCCCTTCGGCTTCGAGTGCGGTAATGGCGCTTTCGTCGATCGCGTCGGGCCGTTCCGTTAGCGCGATCGCATAGCGGATGATCGCGCGTTCGCGTGCCGTCGTACCGGCCGTCGCCGGATCGTCGAATACCTGCTCGATCGCATCGGTGCGTTTCGCGAGCTGCGCGAAGCGCTGCGCGTGCACCGACGCGCAATACACGCAGCCGTTTACGCGCGACACGGCCGTGCTGGCCAGTTCGCGCTCCGCGCGCGACAGCCCGCCGGGGCCGTACATGATTGCGTTGAACACGCCCGAGCGTTGCCGCAGGATCTCGGGAAGGTGGACGAGCAGCAGGTAATAGTCGGACGTCTTCGCTTGCGGGTGGCTTGCTTCGAGCACCGCCAGCTGATCGGGCGTCGCGGCATCGAGCGATACCGTGTCGAGCCACGCGTGCCAGCCGAGCGTGTCGGACGTGAAGCCATGAGCGGTCGTCGTCATGCAGCCTCCTTGGCGGCACGCGCCTGAAGCGCCTGCGCGGCAAGGGCAATGCGCAACTGATACGCGACGAACGCCACGAGCTGCGACAGCGCGACGATCGCGGGTGTCGTGAGGCCGGCCGACTTCAGTGCGTCGAGATCGGAGGCGCGTGCGTCGACAGGGGCGAGCGTCAGGCGCTTCGAATGCGCGAGGATTGCGCCGAGACGGTGAGGCAGCGCGTCGAACGCGTCGGCATCGGCCTGTCCCATGTCGTCGATCGTGCCGCCTGCGTCGAGCAGGCGGGCGCGATAGGTGTCGGCCAGTGCGTGCGCATTCGATTTCCGCGCGACATAGCGTGCCGCATGCAGCCGCTCGACCAGCGAAAGATCGCGCAATGCAGGGTCGAACAGCGCGGCTTCGCTCAGCTGCGTGTGCAGCAGCACCTTGTGGCGCGCGCGGCGCAGCGCGGCGACGGCATCGCCGTCGCGCAGGCCGGCCACCGCGTCGATCGTATCCGGCTCAACGGCCGGCGTGACGGAATCAGTCATCGTTTCGGTTTCCTTTCTTCATCTGAGTGATCGATGGACGCGGGCTCATGCATCGGCGTCGTGCCATTCGTCGCCTTGCAGCTCGGCATTCGCATACGCGACGAGCGCGTCGTAGTGGCGATCGCGGTCGGCATCGAACAGCCGGCTTGCGATACCGCGCGCCAGCCGCTTCGCGCCCGCGCTGATGGCGGGGATATCGCCGGACAGCTTGCCGTGGCTCAGGCTCGCCGCATGGTTGAAGCAATGGATTCGCGTGACGGCCGGGCACGCACCGCGCTCGCGCTCCTGGAACGAGAACGCGGGGCCGAGATCGGGCGACTCCGCGAGTTCGTCGAGCCACAAGCCAGGTTCCGGGCGATAGCGATCCTTCCAGCGTCGCACCTGCGAACCGAACGACGTAAATTCCTCGCGCGTCGTCCAGTCCGAATGAAAGCCCGTCGCGAAGATCAGGAAGTCGACGGTGTAGCGCCCGCGCGGCGTCTTGACGTCGAGGCCGTCCGCGTGGTCGGCAAGCGTCTCGATCGGGCTGCCCGCATGAAAGTGCGCATGTTCGTGGCGTGACACACGCAGCACGCTGTCGCGGGGCGGCGGCGTCTGCGACGTCAACGCGTAGTGCATGAAGCGCCACTTCGTCGCGTCGTCGAGATCGGCATAGCCGTGCACGAGCCCCGGGCTGCCGATGCCGGTCAGCTTGTTGATGCGCGGAATGTCCGCGCGGCGGAAGAACAGGTCGACGCGCGCGGCGCCGGCTTCGAGCGCGGTGCCCGCGTTGTCGAACGCGGACGCGCCCGCGCCGACTACGCCCACACGCCTGCCCGCGAGCGCCGCGAAGTCGATCGGCTCCGACGAATGGGCCCAGCGCGTGCGTGGCACACGGTGCGCGACGGGGGGCACATACGGGCCGCCGAGCCCGTCACGGCCGGTCGCGAGCACGACGTGTCGCGCGAGCAGCGTCTGCGCTTCGCCGTTGCCGCGCACGTCGAGCGCGAGCAGCCCGTCGTCGCGCGCGCGCAGCGCGACGAGCGTGGTGTCGTTGCGCACCTGCAGGTCGAGCACGCGCCGATACCAGCGCAGGTAGTCCATCCATTGCGTACGCGGAATCTTGTAGAGTGCCTCCCATGCATCGCGGCCGTACTGCGCTTCGAACCAGGCGCGGAACGTCAGCGCGGGCAGGCCGAGCGCGGGGCCCGCGAGCTGCTTCGGCGAGCGCAGCGTGTCCATTCGCGCGAACGTGACCCACGGCCCTTCGTAGCCGGCCGGCGCGCGATCGATCACGCACTGGTTGTCGATGCCGAGCAGGCGTAGTTCGGCGGACGCCGCGAGCCCCGCCATGCCGCCGCCGACAATCGCGACGTCGAGCACGCGCGTGCCGTCCGCTTCGCGCGGCGGCACCCACGACGGCGCGGGCAGGTCGAGCCAGCGCAGATCCTGCGCGAGCCGGGCTTCGAGTGCGTCGAGCTGTGTCGTCATGCGGCCTCCGGGCGCGTGCGGCGCGCACGTGTCGTGCGAGGTGGGCGTGTCGCCCGCTCGCTGCGTAGCCGGTCGCCGCGCAGCAGCGCGTCGTGCGCGGCTGCGTCGTGAAAGATCACGTCGTCGAGCAGCGTGCGTGTCGTGCGATGCAGCGCGTCGAGCAGCGCATCGACGGCTGCCGTGCGCGGCTTGCCGGCCGGCGTCGCGACGCCGAACGCGAACGGGATGTCGACGTCGAGCGGCCGCGCGACGACGCCGTCCACCGGCAGCGCGACGCCCGTCGCCGGATCGACGATGCCGATCCCGATACCCGCACGCGCGGCCATCACCGCATTCAGCGACGCATTGGTTTCGATGAACACGCGTGCATCGACGCGCGCGGCCGCGAACGCCGCGTCGATCCGCTGGCGCAGCCGGTGCCGGTTCGCGACCGTCACGATGCGGCGGCGCGCGAGATCGCGCAGCGCGATGCGCGGCTTCGCCGCAAGCGGATCGCCGGCGGGCAGCACGGCGACGCACGGCGTTTGCGCGATCCAGTGCACGTCGAGCCCGGCATGCGCCATCGGCAGCGTGACGACGCCGACGTCGGCCGTGCCGGCCAGCACTTCGTGTACGACATGCTCGGCCGATTCGCTGCGCAATTGATAGTGCGGCGCGTGTGCGTCGTCGGGCAGCGCGGCAAGCGCGGCGGGCACGAGTGTGGCCGCGAGCGAGGGCGTGGCCGCGATGCGCACGGGTTCAGCCGTTTCATCGCCGAGCGCGCGTGCGCGTGCCTCGATCGCGCGCAGGCCGACCAGCGAGCGTTCGACTTCCTCGTACAGCAGGAACGCGCGCCGCGTCGGCGTGACGCGCGGGCCGTGCCGGTCGAACAGCGCGTAACCGAGATCGGCTTCGAGCTCCTGGATCTGCCGCGTGACGGCAGGCTGCGAGCGGCCGAGCAGCTCGCCTGCGCCGGTCACGCTGCCGGCCGACATGACCGCGGAAAAGGCTTCGAGTTGATGCAGCTCCATGACGCGTTCCGATGATGCGATTTACGCATTGTAGAAGTGCGAGCATGCGTGATTCATATAATGATTTTTGCTATCGACAGCGCGAAAACTGCGAAGCGTGCGATTGCTGCAGCGTGCGGTTGCACAAGCCCGCGCATCGGTTGCGCGTGGCGACGCGAAGGAAACACCAATCGAATCAACGCGATGCGATGTGTGTCGATGGCGCGTGCCAAGCGGGTCGAACGGATGACCGTTCGCGAGCGCGATCCGCTTCGCGCGGCACGCGATATCGATATGCGCAAAACTTCGTTGGATCGCCCTGAACCGGATGGTTACATGCCCTCACTCTTTTCGACTGACTGAAGGTGGGGGCGGCATGAACGTTTCGGGGAACGACGTACGCGGCGCATGGCGGCGCGTGCTGGGCACGGTGGCGGCGCTCGCTGCCGCATGGGGCTTGTCGACGGGCGGCGCGCTCGCGGCGGGCGTGTCGGGCGAGCCGGTGGTGGTCGGCGTGAGCGGACCGCTCACGGGCCAGGACGCGCAATACGGCGAGCAATGGAAGCGCGGCTTCGATCTCGCGCTCGACGAGATCAACGGCAGCGGCGGCATACACGGCCGGCCGCTCGCGATCGACTTCCAGGACAGCCGCAGCGATCCGCGCCAGGCAGTCGCGATCGCGCAGAAGTTCGTCGCCGATCCGCGCATCGCGATCGAGCTTGGCGACTTCTCGAGCGCGACGTCGATGGCCGCGTCGCCGATCTACCAGCGCGGGCAACTGGTGCAATTCGGCTTCACGAATTCGCATCCGGATTTCACGAAGGGCGGTGACTATCTGTGGAGCACCGCGCTGAGCCAGGCCGAAGAGCAGCCGCTGCTGGCGCGCTACGCGGTGAAGGAACTCGGTTTCAAGCGGATCGCGGTGCTGTACCTGAACACCGACTGGGGCCGCACCAGCAAGGACATCTTCGCGAAGGCGGTGGCCGGGCTCGGCGCGCAGGTCGTCGCGGCCGAAGGCTACCAGCCGGCGGAGAAGGATTTCCGCTCGACGCTCGTGCGGATCGGCGCGTCGAAGCCCGATTCGATCGTGCTGATCTCGTACTACGCGGACGGCGCGCAGATCGTGCGGCAGGCACGCACGTCGGGCGTCGCGCTGCCGATCGCGGCGGTCGGCTCCGTGTATTCGCCGAAATTCCTCGAACTGGGCGGCACGGCCGTCGAAGGCGTCTTTACGGAATCGAACTTCTTCCCGGCAGAGCCGCGCCCCGAAGTACAGGCGTTCGTGCAGCGCTATCGCGCGAAATTCCATACCGATCCCGATTCGTTCGTCGCGCGCGCCTATGACGCGTTGATCCTGTCGGCCGAGGTGCTGCGCCGCTACGGCACGACGCGCCAGGCCGCGCACGACGGCTTCGCGAAGGTCAGCGATGTACCGAGCGTGATCTTCGGCAAGGTGCGCTTCGATCCGCAGACGCGTCGTGTCGCCGGTGCGCGCACCGTGTATCTCGTCGTGAAGCAGGGGCAGTGGGCGCTGTGGGACGGCGCGAAACCGCAGCTCGCCGCACGCTGATTCCGCATGAACCGCATGCAAGTGACGGACGCATCGTGATGGCTTCCTGGCTCGACTACACGCTCAACGGCCTCATCGTCGGCAACATCTACGCGCTGCTCGCGGTCGGGCTCGCGCTGATCTTCGGCGTGTCGCACCTGATCAACTTCGCGCATGGCTCGGTTTACATGGTCGGCGCATTCATCGGCTGGCTGTGCCTGACGCGCTTCGGGCTTCCGCTGCCAGTCGCGCTGGCGGCCGTCGTCGTCGGCTGCGGCGCGCTCGGCGTCGCGATCGAGCGGATCGGGCTGCGGCCGCTGCGCCACGCGGCGCGCATCGCGCCGCTGCTCGCGACGATCGGCATCAGCTTCATCCTCGACCAGCTCGCGCAGCTCGCCTTCGGTGCGGACCCGCGCGCGGTGCCGACGCCGCTGCCCGACTGGCACGTGCGGATCGCCGGTGCGACGCTCGGCTCGCTCGACCTGCTGATCGCGGGCATCGGCATCGCGGCGGCCGCGCTGCTGTACGGCTTCCTGCGCTTCACGCGGCTCGGCTGGGCCGTGCGCGCGACCGCGCAGGATCGCGACGCGGCGCTGCAGATGGGCGTCGACGTCGACCGCGTGAACCAGACCGTGTTCGCGATCGCGTGCGCGCTCGGCGGCGTGAGCGGATTGCTGGTCGGCATGTACTACAACAGCATCGATCCGGCGATGGGCTTCCAGGCCACGCTGAAGGGCGTCGTCGCGCTGCTGATCGGCGGACTCGGCAACGTGCCGGGTGCGATCGCCGGCAGCCTGCTGCTCGGTCTCGTCGAAAGCTATGGCGTCGCGCTGTTCGGCACGAGCTATCGCGACCTGTTCGCGTTCGGGCTGCTGATCGTGTTCCTCGTGTGGCGGCCGAACGGTTTGTTCAGCGCGAAACGCGCGCTGCCTCCCGAGCCGATGACGGGCACCTTCCTCGCGGCCGCGAAGGCCGTGCGCGTACCGCGTCCGGTGCTCGTCGCGCTGATCGCACTGGCGGCCGTGCTGCCGTGGCTCGGCGCGTCGCCTTACGTGCTGCAGACGCTCACCAACGCATGGCTGTACGGGCTGCTCGCGCTGAGCCTCACGCTCGTCGCGGGCACGGTCGGGCAGATTTCCCTTGGCCACGCGGCGCTGCTCGTGATCGGCGCGTATGCGTCCGCGCTGCTGTCGTCGGATCTCGGCTGGTCGCCGGCCGTGACGATCCCGTGCGCGGGCATCATCACGGCCGTGCTCGGCACGCTGCTCGTCTACCCGGCGTTCCGGCTGCGCGGGCACTACGTGTCGATCGCGACGCTCGGCATCGGCGAAGTGGTGAGCCTCGTGATCCTGAACTGGGATGGCCTCACGCGCGGCCCGCTCGGCATCACCGGCATCGCGCCGCTGCCGTGGGCGAGCACCGCGCGCGCCGCGTACTGGTTCACGTTCGCGGTGCTCGTCGCGTTCGCGCTCGTGCAGGTGCGGCTGCTGCGTTCGCATCTCGGCCGCACGCTGCGCGCGGTGCGCGAGGACGACGTCGCCGCGCGTGCGCACGGCATCGCGCCGAACCGCTACAAGGCGATCGCATTCGCGGTCGGCGGTGTCGCGGCCGGGGTGAGCGGCGGCATTGCCGCGCACCTGTACAGCTACATCAATCACCAGACCTTCGATTCGCAGGTGTCGATCCTCGCGCTGACGATGGTGATCCTCGGCGGGCTCGGCAACGTGCTCGGCGGCATCGCGGGCGCGATCGCACTGATCGGGCTGCCCGAACTGTTCCGCTGGGCGGCCGACTACCGGATGCTGATCTACGGCCTCGTGCTGTTGCTGCTCGTCCGGTTCCGGCCGCAGGGCCTGCTCGGTACGGTGTGAGGAGAGGAATGCGATGACCACCACTGGACCTTTGCTTGAAGTGCAGGGTTTGACGCGCCGCTTCGACGGCGTGACCGCGCTCGACGGCGCGAGCCTCACGCTCGCCGACGGCGAACTGCTGAGCGTGATCGGCCCGAACGGGGCCGGCAAGTCGACGCTGTTCAACCTGATCGCGGGCGCCGACCGGCCCGATGCCGGCCGCGTGACCTTCGACGGCCGCGACATCACGGGCACGGCGCCCGAACGCCTCGCGGCGCTCGGGATTGCGCGCACGTTCCAGCACGGTCGCGTGTTCGGCAACCTGAGCGTGCTCGACAACGTGCTGATCGGTGCGCATGCGCGGCTGCGCGCGGCGCGGCCCGGCTGGCCCGCGCTTGGCGCGGCCGCCGAAGTGCTGCGTGCGCTCGTGCGGCCGGCGTCGGTGCGGCGCGAGGAAGCCGCTTTGCGCGACGAGGCGCGCGCGATCGTCGCCGGGTTCGGCGAACGGCTCACGCCGCGCATCGATCATCCGGCGCACAGCCTGTCGTATGCGAACCGGCGGCGCGTGGAGATCGGCCGCGCGCTGGCGCTGCATCCGCGCCTGCTGCTGCTCGACGAACCGACGGCCGGGATGAACGAGACGGAGACGGCCGAGATGCTGCAACTGATCCAGTCGCTGAAGGCGCGCGGCCTGACGATCCTGCTGATCGAGCACAAGCTCGAACTCGTGATGCGCGTGTCCGACCGCGTGATGGTGCTCGACAACGGCGTGAAGATCGCCGAAGGCGCGCCGCGCGACGTGCGGCACGATCCGCGCGTGATCGAGGCGTACCTTGGCCGCCGCCATGCGGGCGGCGCGCCGGCCGATCGCACGACCCAGGCGGCCGCATGAGCGCCGCTTCTTCCGGATTGCGAACGAATATGACCGACGCACTGCTGAAACTGGAACATCTCGACACGTTCTACGGGCCCGTGCAGGTGCATTTCGACGTGAACTTCGAAGTCGGCCGCGGGCAGATCGTCAGCCTGCTCGGCGGCAACGCGAGCGGAAAGTCGACGACGATGAAGCTGATTCTCGGTTTGATGCGGCCGAAGCACGGCGTAGTGCGCTTCGACGGCGACGACGTGACGGCGCTCGCGACGCCGCAGCGCGTGCGGCGCGGCATTGCGGCCGTGCCCGAGGCGCGGCGGCTGTTCGGCGACATGAGCGTGCGCGAGAACCTGCTGATGGGTGCGTACACGCGTGGCGATCGCGCGGCCGTGGCCGATGACTACGAGCGTGTGCTCGACCTGTTTCCGCGTGTGCGCGAGCGATTGACGCAGCGTGCCGGCACGCTGTCGGGCGGCGAGCAGCAGATGCTCGCGATGGCGCGTGCGCTGATGGCGCGGCCGAAGCTGATCTGCATGGACGAGCCGACGATGGGGCTGTCGCCGCTTTACGTCGACAAGGTGCTCGAACTGATCGATGCGATCAACAAGCAGGGCGTGACGGTGTTCATGGTCGAGCAGAATGCAAGCCTCGCGCTGGAGATCGCGCATTACGGGTACGTGCTGCAGATGGGGCGCGTCGTACTCGAAGGGCCCGCGAAAGCGTTGCTCGACGACGAGCGCGTGCGCGATGCGTATCTGGGCGGGGAGGCCGTGGCGGCGTAATTGGCGACATGCAAGGCTATGGACAACATGTATGTTCCATGCCGAGCAACGATCGCATGAGACCGCTAAGGGAGCTTTGCCCGCAAGCGGTCGATCAACGAGGGGGGAAGCGTGATGATGCCGTCACCGTCTGAGGCGGCGGTGTCGTACACGACTGCGTCCCGGTTCCAAGTTAGTCTGACCGGTTCGTCCCGCGGATAGCTGAACAGGCGCTCGGCCAGCAAGTTCATGCTGCTTGAGCGGTACAGGCGCAGCACGACATCTTCACCCGGCCCATAACAATACGTTGCCGTGTAGCGTCCATTGTCCGCACGAGATCGCTCCGTATGGCACTTGTTCAGCTCGGTCGTTCTTTTTCGGACATCCGCTCGCCACATATAGGGAATGAGCATGATGACCAGTGCCACGGCAATTGCGACGCGCATGAAGTGTTTCGAAGCAAGTGTCATGACAGGTACAGATAGATTGGGTATTGAAGGCGAATGATCCGTCGATCGGAATAGATGAAGAAATCGCCTCCGCGGCGATGCCTTGCTTGCCAGGCTCTGAAATCTTGATTTCGAACCGGGTAGAGAAAATTGTCCTTCTTGCGTAGGTCGCCGACACCAACCGGATAATCTATCCACGGTTGACCGGCCGCACTTGTCGCAAGCGTCGCGGGGACGAGATTTACGCTTCGTGCGTTCCAGTGGCCCAAATACTGAGACGGTTCGCCTGGTTCGCTTCCAAAGGTGTAGTTGTCCTTGACGTAGACGGATATGTGCGTGACCGCAGCCATGGTCCCGTCAAGGCTAATCTCTGCACGCTCGATGGCCGCGTATAAATTGAATGATCCAAGTGCGCCCGTCAGATCGTCGGGAATGCCATTGGATTCGATGAGGCGCTTCAGGTACTGCAATGCTTTCTGTTCGAACGTTCCTTCTACCCGGGCGTATTGAACATGAAAGTGGCGATGGATCGACTGGATGTCGTCGCCGCATACGTCGGAGACGGAAAGGATCGGATAGCGGTTTTTGTACGGTAGCAAACGATCGCGCATCACGCGTGTCGCGGCATTGCTATGGATCGCCGACGAAGTGAGGTGGTCGAACCGTTCTTTCGCTCTGGCGTATTTCAACACCCACTCCAGCTTGACCGTCGTCGTGTCGATCATGTCCGGGGGATATGGAACACCATCTTGATTGATACCGTTTCGCTCGTCTTCAACGGTCGGGGAATAATTCAAGCGGCCGGAAAACCACTTGTCCATGAGTGTCGCTGATACCGGCATCATTAGTTTTCGCATTGCACCGGGTATTTCCTGAATGTCAAACGGCTCGACCGTTGCATCATTTCTTTTCGGCTCAGGAGTCGACGGCTTCGGTGGGGAGGGGGTGTCGAGCCATTTTTTTAATCTGGAGTAGGCGTTTGCCATGCGCTCGATGTCGTCGAGCATCTTCATGGCAGGGTCCGGGCGGGCTGTCTTCTGTGACCTCATCGGTTTTTTCGCCGGTGGCTTTGAATCGGGAATGGGCGGCAGTCGGCCTATCGAGAGACGCAATCCACGGGCTATTCTGCATCCCTCGTCACCTTCGCAGCGTGCCCATCTCCAAAGCAGCTTGTTCGGTTTGTGATACGGCAACTTCTGACCTTCGATTTCCATTTGGTTGCGTTTCCTCATGTCGTGAGCAAAGTGCAGCGCGATTCGAGCACAATCGTGGAAATCGCACAAATACTGTCACGCTTTTGTAACATTTGCCCGATTGAGAAAATGCGAATACCTGTTCCCGTAGCGAAATAGAGCGGGTCATCGTTCCGCATGGACGAGCCGACGATGGGGCTGTCGCCGCTCTACGTCGACAAGGTGCTGGAACAGATCGGCGCGATCAACCGGCAGAGCGTGACGGTGTTCATGGTCGAGCAGAACGCGAGCCTCGCGGTGGAGATCGCGCATACGGGTACGTGCTGCAGATCGGGCGTGTGGTGCTCGGAGGGCCCGAGAAGGCGTTGCTCGACGACGAGCGCGTGCGCGATGCGTATCTGGGCGGGGAAGCGGTGGCGGCGTAGCGGGCGGGGCGCCCACCTATCGCCCGGCGATTGCCGCGTTCGCCGCTTCGGTCTTGCCCTGAAGCCTGCACGCGGGCTCCGTCCGGTGCAGATGAACGGCGTAGGTGTCCCACGGCAGCTTGATGTCCTGCCCCGAACGCGCGGCTGCCTGGATCATCAGTCTTCCGGCTTCGTCGCGATGATAGCCACCGTGCGTAACGACATGGATCAGCATCTCTTTGCGCGTCATGTATCCGTTGTCGCCGTCGGTGAACGCAAAGGGAATCGATTCGGACAGCATCCCGGGCGTGGCGGTTTCGGCATAGTCGAGATACCAGCGATCGAGCGCGGCGAAGGCACGTTCGTGAGCCGTGGGGAAAATAATGATGGACACCGAAATTCAGGGTAGATTGATGCTCTCCTGATCTTGAATGCCACGGGGGCTACCGCGCCATGTTGACGTATTCCATTCAGAAAACCGGCTACGACTACAATCAACTCGACTCTCAGGGTGCGACCGACTACGCGTCGTTCACGCGTGCATTCGACTCGTTCCCGTGGGCGGCGCAGCATGCCGAATGGGACGATACGCAGGAAGGCCCGTTGCCGGCCCTTGTACTGCAGCATGCTGACGATCAGCGGGAGTTATGGGTGACCGCGCTGAGCGACGCGCATGCAGACGGCTTCCAGTTGAATGCGGTTTCCACGCGGATGAAGAAGGGACTGTTCGGTCTCGGCAAGGAAAAGCCGGAACAGCACGTCGACACGATCGACGTCGACACGCGCGCGGAGGTCGACACGTTGTGCCGGTTGTTCTGCGATCGTCAGTATGACGAGCTGGATCGGCTGGTGGCGCGGCATGCGGAGCGCAACCGGCTCGACGACGACAACGACGATTAAGCGTCTGCCGCACACGGGCCGGCTCGGAGCCGGCCTATGCCTTTTCCGCGCCGCTTCCCGCCGCGCGCGGAAACGTCAGCACCACCGCAAACCCGCCCCCATCGGGAAACGCGAACCCGATGCGCCCGCCGTGCGCCTTCATCACCTCCTGCACGATCGCGAGCCCGAGGCCCGACCCCGTGCGCCGCTCGCTGCCGTCCGGCGCGATCCGCACGAACGGCTGCAGTGCCGCATCCCAGTGCTCGCGCGGAATCCCGCTGCCGTTGTCGGTGACGGTCAGCGTGACCGCGCCGTCGGCATTGCCCGTGGTCGCGACGGATACGACGATGTCATCGGCATGGCCGTGCAGCAGCGCGTTGTGCAGCACGTTCGACAGCGCTTCCTGCAGGCTGATCGCGTCGCCGTCGATCCATGCCAGCGGCGCATCGCTCGCGAACGCAACGGCGACATCGCGTTCGCCCGCGAGCGGAATCGTGCGCCCGAGCACCTCTTTCGCGAGCGCGACGAGTTCGACGGGTTGCAGCGGCACGGCCTCGGTGCGATGAATCACCATCGCGTGATTGAGTAACTGGCCGGTGAGCCGGCCGACGTCCGAGGAGGTCGCGCGCAGCGCATCGAGCCGCGCCGCGTGACGCGCGGGATCGGATTCGCCGTCGAGCAGCTCGATCTGCGCGTCGAGCCGCGCAAGCGGCGTGCGCATCTGATGCGCGGCATCGGCGATGAAGCGCTGCATTGCGTTGATGCGTTCGGCCAGGCGGTGCATCAGCCCGTTGATCGACCCGATGATGGCATCGATCTCGCTCGGCGTATCGACGGCCACCGGCCGCAGGTCGGCCGGATCGCGCGCGGCGATAATCGTGCCGATCTGCGCGAGCGGGCGCAGGCCGCGCCGGATCGCGAGGCCGCTTGCGCCGATCGCGAGCACGCTCATCAACAGGATCAGCGTCCACACCTTGATGCTCATGTCGTTCGTGAGCTGCTGGCGTGCGTTGGTGGTTTGCGCGACTGTCACGAGCGCCCAGCCCGGCGTGCTTTCCTCGGGCATGTAGCGCGCGATCGTCGCGGTGCGGATCCGGTGCCCCTGGTAGACCGCATTCGCGAACGCGGGGCCCTGTTTCGCGGCGGCGAGCGTCGCGGGGCTTGCGAGATCGTTGTAGCCGGCCACGACGACGCCGCGCGAATCGACGACCTTGTAATAGACGAGGTCGTAGCGCGACAGCGTCGACAGCGCGGCCACCGGCGGATTCAGCGCGAGCACGCCGCCTTGGACGTAGAGATTCTCCGCGACCTGGATCGATGCGCCCGCAAGCAACTGGTCGTACGCGCGTTCGGCCGCGACGCCCGCGTAATATCGCGCGATCGCCGCGAGCGCGAGCGCGCCGGTCGCGACGACGAGCGCGATGAAGAGCAGCGTGCGCCCGAACAGCGTCTTCGGGAACCAGTCAATGCGCGACAATCTGATACCCCATCCCGCGCGCGGTGCGGATCTCGACCGAGCTGCCCTGCAGCTTCTTGCGCACGCGCGTCACGTACTGCTCGACCGCGTTCGTGGTCGGCTCGTTGCCGAAGCTGAAGAGCTGGTTCAGCAGTTCATCCTTCGAGAAGATGCGCTGTGGCCGGCTCGCAAGAATTTCGAGCAGTGCGAACTCCTGGCGCGATAGCGACAGCGGCTGGCCGTCGAGTTCCGCCAGGCGGCTGCTACGGTCGATCGCGAGGCCGCCGAGCGTCAGCACGTCGTTCGCGTGGCCGCTGTTGCGGCGCAGGAGCGCCTGCACGCGCGCGTCGAGTTCGCGATAGTCGAACGGCTTCACGAGATAGTCGTCGGCGCCGAGACCGAGGCCGCTCACGCGATCGTCGATCGCCGAGCGCGCTGTGACGAGCAGCACGGGCGTCGTGCTGCCCGACGCGCGCAGGTGGCGCAATACCGTGAAGCCGTCCATGCCGGGCAGGTTCGCGTCGAGCACGACGAGGTCGAAGCGCTCGACGCGCAGCAGCCCGTGCGCGGTCGCGCCGTCGGTTTCGAGATCGACCGCGTGGCCGAGCCGCGCCAGGCGGCTGCGGATCGCCGCGCCGATTTCGGCATCGTCCTCCACGACGAGAATGCGCATGGTGCCGTTTTGCAGGTAGGTGGATTAGGGGTTTTCCCGAGGGCGGGATGTCAGCATTTTCTCAGACTCGGTCGATAACCTGTGTCGAGCCGGAAGCAGCAGGCAAGGACGGCATTAATACCAGAATTATTCAAGGAGACGGCAACATGCAGCATGTCACGGGAGCGACGAACGCGCGACGCGGCGCGCCGGCGGCCTTCGCGTGGCCGTTTGCCGTCCGACGCATGGCGGCGTGCGCATGACGACGTCGCCGCGCCGCCGCGCACTGATCGCCTCCGGTCTCGGCGTGCTCGCCGCACCGGCGCTCGTGCGGGCGAAGCCGCGCACGGTGCGGATTTCCAAAGGCTATGGCGTGCTGTACCTGCCGCTGCTCGTGATGGAGAAGCAGCGGCTGTTCGAGCAGCACGCAGCGCGCCACGGCGTGTGCGACGTCGCGGTCGACTGGGTGCTGCTCGACGGCGGCAATTCCGTCAACGACGCGATGATGGCTGGCACGCTCGATTTCGCGGGCGCCGGCGCGCCGGGCTTCATCGAGCTGTGGGCGCGGGCGCGCGGCATTCCGAACGTCGAGGTGATCGGCATCAGCGGGCTGTCGACCACGTCGCTGTCGCTGAACGCGAACCGTCCGGGCCTGACGTCGCTGCGCGACTTCACGCCGTCCGACCGGATCGCGGTGCCGGGCATTCGCACGTCGCTGTCGGCCGTCGTGCTGCAGATGGTTGCGAGCCGGCAGCTCGGCCCGAAGCATTTCGCGCAGCTCGATTCGATCACCGTGAACCTGCCGCATCCGCAGGCGATGCAGGCGCTGATCCGCCGAGAGAGCGGCGTCACCGCGCACTTCACGTCGCCACCGTTCTCGACGCTCGAGTTGCGGCAGCCGGGCATTCATCGCGTCGTGAATTCGGTCGACGTGCTCGGCCCGCTGACGCTCGACGTCGTGTTCGCGCCGAAGCGGCTCGTCGATACGGAGCCCGCGCTGGCGGTGGCCTTCATCGCCGCGCTTGACGAAGCGAACCGCCTGATCGTGCAGGATCCGCGCGCGGCGGCCGCGCTGTATGCGGCGTCGTCGGGTGTCGGTGTGTCGCACGACGATGTGATGCAAATGCTCGCCGCGCCCGACACGCGCTTCTCGGTGCTTCCGAACCAACTGATGGACTACGTCGAATTCCTTTACCTCGCCGGCACGATCAAGGCAAAGCCGCGCGCGTGGCACGAGATGTTCGCGCCGATGCTCGACGCCTACCGGTCGGGCTGAACGTCGCCGCCTCCATCCAACGAGACATCCTGCGCCGCGCGCGTGCCGTGCGCCGCGCAGATTCAACCGATACGCAACCGACATGCAACCGATTCACGCAAGGAGCCTGAAGTGAACGCTACCGACACCCTGGACCCCGCGTCCGCCGAAGAGCAGCGCATCATGTCGAAGATGGCGCGGCGCCTGCTGCCCATCCTCGTCGTGATGTTCCTGATCGCGTTCATCGACCGGCAGAACGTCGGTTTCGCGAAACTGCAGATGGTGCACAGCCTCGGGATGACGGAGGCCGCGTTCGGGCTTGCGTCCTCGCTGTTCTTCATCGGCTACCTGCTGTTCGAGGTGCCGAGCACGCTCGCGCTGCATCGCTACGGCGCGCGCGTGTGGCTCGCGCGGATCATGCTGACGTGGGGTCTCATCACGGTGCTGATGGGCTTCACGACGTCGATGCCCGCGTTCTGCGCGCTGCGCTTCGTGCTCGGCATCGCCGAGGCCGGCTTCTATCCGGGCGTGATCTACTACCTGACGCTCTGGTTCCCGCAGAGCTACCGCGCGAAGGTGCTCGGCATCTTCACGCTCGGCAGCGCGCTCGCGAACATGCTCGGCTCGCTGGTCGGCGGCGTGCTGCTGAGCCTGAACGGCGTGTGGGGGCTGGCGGGCTGGCAGTGGGTGTTCATTGCAACGGGCATCCCGGCCGTGATCGTCGCGATCGTCGTGTTCCGCGTGCTGCCCGCATCGGTGCGCGACGCCCGTTTCCTGGACGACCGCGAGAAACAGATCGTCGAGGCCGCGCTGGAGCGTGAGAAGCCCGCGCAGGCCGAACACGGCCAGCCGTGGAAGGCGCTGCTCGATCCGCGTGTGATGCTGTTCGCGGCAACCTACATGCTGATGTCGACGTCGCTGTACGGTGTTACGTACTGGCTGCCGACGCTCGTGAAATCGTTCGGCGTGTCGAGCACGACCAACGGCTTCCTGAGCATGCTGCCGTGGGCGCTTGCCGTGCTGCTGCTGGTGTGGCTGCCGGGGAAACTGCGCCGCGCGAAGAGCATCCTGCGCACGATCGCGATCGTCGCGGCGCTCGGCGCGCTCGGTTTCCTGATGAGCCTCGTGCTGCCGTCGACGCCGTTGCGCTTTATCGCGCTCGTGCTGGGCGGCGCGTGCATTCCGCTGCTGTATCCGTGCTTCTGGTCGATGCCGCCGCGTTATTTCACCGGCGCGCGGGCGGCGGCGAGTGTCGCGGCGATCAACTCGATCGGCAACCTCGGCGGCTTCTTCAGCCAGAACCTGATGCCGTTCGCGGGCAAGGTGACGGGCACCGCGTTTGGGCCGATGATCGTGCCGATCGTGTGCCTCGCACTGCTCGGGATCGGCGCGCTGGTCGCGTGGACGCGCTCGGAGCGGGGGATGGTGGCGGCGCGGGTGTGAGGCGGTGCGGCCGGATTGTGGTCCCGGATACGTTGGTTAGGCCGAATGGCCGACTGCACGCGTAAAAGAGGGCGTGCTACCATGCATTACATATGTAATGCATGGAGTGTTCGATGAAAACCGCGACCATGCCGGCGCTACGTGTCGATCCGCAATTGCGGGAGGCGGCGGAGTCGGTCCTTGAGGAAAACGAGACGCTGTCTGCGTTCATGGAGTCGGCGCTGCGCGATGGTATCGCGCGTCGCCGACTGCAGCGTGAGTTTGTCACCCGTGGCCTTGCATCGCGCGACGAGGCGCGCCGAACCGGTGAATACGTCGATGCTGTCGACGTGCAGGCCGAACTCGAGGGCATGCTGAAGGCTGCGCGAGCAGGGAAGGCGGCTGATTGATCTATCGGGTCCGATATACACGCGCGGCCCGTGAGGATCTGATACGGATGTATCGATACCTGCTCGAACGCGATATCGACGCAGCGGCGCGGGCTGCCGATGCGATCGAACAAGGTGTCGCCATGCTGCGAATGTTTCCCTTCACATGCCGCAAGATCGACGCTGGAAATCCGTTTTTGCGCGAGCTGATCGTGTCCTTCGGCACATCGGGCTATGTCCTGCTGTTCGAGATTGAAGCGGCCGAGCAAGTCACGATTCTTGCCGTACGTCATCAACGGGAAGATGACTACCACTGATGCGTGATCGACGCGGCAGCCGGCATTCGCCGATATTGCCGCCTCGATCAGCGATCGATCCGCGAACCCCCATCCCCGCCGTGCGCGACCGCAACCGGCGCATGCGTCAGCGGAATTTCGACCTCGACCGTCGTGCCTTCGCCGAGCGTCGTCGCGATCCGCAGTGTGCCGCCCACCAGATACGCGCGCTCGCGCAATCCCACCAGCCCGAACGACCCTGACTTGCGCGGCACGCCGGGATCGAATCCCGCGCCGTCGTCGCGAATCGTCAGCGCTATCGCATCGCCGCCGTGCACGAGTTCGACGTCCGCATGCGACGCGGCCGCATGCCGTGCGACGTTCGCGAGCGCTTCCTGCGCGATGCGGAACACGGCCGTCGCATATGGCTCGTCGAGCTGCAGCTCGGGCGGCTCGACGTGCAGCGAGCACGCAATCCCATGCCGGTGCCGGAAATCCTCGACGAGCCATTGCATCGCCGCGGCGAACCCGAGGTCATCCAGCATCAGCGGACGTAGGTCGGACGCGATGCGCCGCGTCGCGGCCACCGCACCGCGCGCGAGCGTATGCATCGCCGCGATCTTGCGCGCGAGTTGCGCGTCGTCCTGCGGCACGCGGTCGATCAGCCATTCGAGATCGTTCTTCAGCGCCGCGAGCGACTGCGCGAGTTCGTCGTGCAGTTCGCGCGCGATGCGGCGCTGCTCGGCTTCGCGCGCGCTGGCGCTGATCGCAGCAATCTCGCGCAATTCTTCGCGTGACGCCTGCAGCGCCCGCTCCGCGCGCACGCGCTCCTCGACTTCGCGCCGCAGGTCGCGGTTCGACGCGCTCAGTTGCGCGGTGCGCGCGGCGACGCGCTGTTCGAGGCGTTCGTTCGCGTCGTTCAGCTGCGCGCTTTTCTGCACGACGAGCAGGTGCTGATAGCGCGCACCGGCCAGTGCTCGCACGGTTTGCGCATGCAGCCGGCCGTTCTCGAACAGCATCGCGAACAACACGACGCCGGACGCGACGAGGCCGTACGCGCGCCCCGCATAGAAGCCGAGATCGTAGCGCCCGTGATTCAGCATCGACGACAGCGCGATGTCGAACAGCCACGCGACGAGCACCGTCATCACCCACAAGTCGAGCACGGAATGGCGGCGCCGCTGCCACCACATCAGCATCAGCGCGACCAGGTTCAGCCCCCAGACGACCGTGATCGCGTTCGTCATCGTTGCGGCCATCCGGTTGCCGTTCATGATGCGTGGCAACAGGTCGTGGCCGGCCGTCGCGAGCAGCGCGAGCGCGACCGTCGCGGCGACCGCCGACGCGATGCAGAACACCACCGGAATCGCCGCACGGCGCTGCGGGGTCGGGATCGGGCGGGCGCGCAAGGTCGCACGCAGCAGCGCATACGCGGAAACCGCCAGCGGAAAGCCGCCGTGCCAGAACAGGTACAGCCACGCGGTGGTCTGGTCGCCGGCGCCGAGCAGGCCGTGCGGCGCGAACAGCCCGGGAAAGGTCAGCATGTGCGTGCCGGCCATGAAGCCCGTGAACAGGTAGCCGCCCGCGAGCACGAGCAGCGGCTTCTGGCGCAGGATCGCGTATTGGCCGAGCAGCAGGCCGGCCGTCACCATGTCGTTGACGACGATCGCCGACTGGTACACGGGAATGAACGCCCAGCCCGGCGCGAGCGGCATGCCCGCGAACGGCGCGAGCGCGGCGAAGATCATGGCCGACACGAGCACGGTCGCGAGCGCGAACCGCCGTTCGCGCCGGCCCGGCGGCAGCGACGACATGAACAGGCGCGACGCGTCCGGATCGTCGTCGTCCGGCGGCGCGGGCGGGAAGCGGAAGGCGGCCGTCATGCGTCGTTGGCGCCGGGGTCGAGGTCGTGGCGCACCGCGTAGCGGACCAGTGCGGCTTCGTGGGGCAATTCCATCTTCTCGAGGATCCGTGTCTTGTATGTGCTGACCGTTTTCGCGCTCAGCGCGAGTTCGGAAGCGATCTGCGTGACGGTCTGGCCGGCGACGATGCGGCGCATCACGTCGAGTTCGCGGTTGGACAGCCGCTCGTGCGGCAATGTCAGTGCCGGCGCGCGCAGCGTGCGCGCGAGGCTTTCGGCTGCCGACGGGCTCACGTAGATGCCGCCCGCCGCGACCTTGCCGACCGCTTCGACGAGCTCGGCGGTCGCGCTGTCCTTCGTCAGGTAGCCGGTGGCGCCGGCCTTGAACGCGCGCGCGGCGTACTGCGCCTCGGCGTGCATCGTCAGCACGAGCGTGCGCAGCGACGGCGCATGGCTCTTGATCAGCCGGATCAGCTCGATGCCGGTCGGCGCGGGCATCGACAGGTCGAGCAGCAGCACGTCGGCGGCGGCGCGTTCGGCGAGCGCGAGCGTGGCCGAGCCGTCGCTCGCCTCGCCGACGATCTCGAAACCGCCGGCCATCTCCAGGATGTAACGCAGTCCGTCCCGCATGACTGCGTGATCGTCAGCCAGAATTACCCTGATCATCTAGCGGTCCTCTTCGGGATCACGCCGCGAACTGCTTGTCCGGTTATCGCCGCGGCTGTTCTTCTGACCAATATATTCCGTCGAATCCGAAAACGGTACTCATCCGGGAAATTTTCGAGATAGCTGGTCGCGGAATGTGTACTGAAACGAAATAATCGACGGGAAAGGGCACGGCGGGTAGTACGCGAAGATAAGGGTATTCCCTGATCATCGCCATGCCTGGGATGGACCGGCGCGGCGCGACGCGAACCGCGCCTCGAACCGCTACGAATCGGGACTAAACTGGTGCCCGATGCCACTACACCCACCGGGGAGCACTGCGATGATTGACCTTGCCGATATCCTGCCGTCCGCGTTGCCTGCCGCCGTCGCGTGGGCTGAAGCGGAGGCGGCGCGCGGGATCGCGCAGGGCACGCCGCTGACGGCGGCACAGGCCGACGATGCACGCACGGTGGGCGTTGCCCGGCCGGAACGGATCCGAGTCGTGATCGTCGATCGCATGCCGTTCCCCGAGACGCCGTCGCTGGCTGCGATCGCCCGCGACACGGGGCTGCTGTCGCCGGGGACGATCGGCCTGACGCTCGGCCATGCGGTGTACGTGCTGCGCGGGCAGGACACGCGCCGCCTGCTGACCCACGAATTCCGTCACGTGCATCAGTACGAGGCCGCCGGGTCGATCGGCGCATTTCTGGCGCGCTATCTGCAGGAGATCGCGACGGTCGGCTACCACGATGCGCCGCTCGAGGTCGATGCGCGGCAGCACGAGTTAGATTGACCGCTTACGCCGGCGCGACCGCGCGCACTCCGCCATGACCATTCCCCCTGCCATCGCCGATCCGGTGTTCGCCTGCCGGATCGTTTCGCCACGGGGCGTGCGATGAGCGACACGATCCACGCGTGGATCGGCGCGATCGGCGCGCATCCGCTGCTCGTGCTGGCGATCGTGTTCGTGACGGCGTGCGCCGAGGCGATCGCGCTGATCGGCACGGTGGTGCCGGCCGGCGCGGTGATGTTCGCGGCCGGTGCGCTGATCGGCGCCGGCGCGCTCGACGGGTGGACGACGATCGGCGTCGCGGCCGTCGGCGCGGTGGTCGGCGACGGGATCAGCTACGAGCTCGGGCGGCACTATCGCGGGATGATCCGCAACGTGTGGGCGCGCTTTGGCTATGCGAACGCGTACGCGCGCGGCGAGGAGTTCGTGCTGCGTCACGGGATGAAGAGCATCGTGCTCGCCCGCTTCCTCGCACCGGTGCGTGCGGTCGTGCCGGTCGTCGTCGGCTGCGCGACGCTGCCGCGCCGGTCGTTCTATCCGGTCAACGTCGTGTCGGCGCTCGTGTGGGCGCCCGTACATGTCGCGCCGGGCATCCTGTTCGGCGCGTCGGCCGCGCTGGCCGCGGCGATCAGCGTGCGGGTTGCCGCGATCCTGCTGGTCGTGGCCGCCCTGGTCGCGCTCGTGTGGATCGGCGTACGCGTCGCGCTGCGGCGCGGCTGGCCGTTGCTGCGCCGCGCGCTCGTCGAAGCCGTGCACGCATGCGCGCGCCGCTGGCCGCGCTTCGGCGCGCGGCTGCACGACGCGATCGCTTATGTGCGCGGCCTGCCGGGCGCGGTGCCCGTGCTCGCGCTGCTGTTCGTCGGCTGCGTGTGGCTGTTCGCGGGGATCGTGCAGGACGTCGTCGCGAACGATCCGCTGATGCACGCGGACATCGCGCTGTATGCGTTCCTGCAGAACCTGCGCACCCCGCCCGTCGACGCCGCGATGAGTGCGCTTGCCGTGCTGCACGGGCACGATACGGGGCTGATCGTCGCGGCCGCGTTTCTGGTCTGGCTGATGATCCATCGCTGCTGGCTGACTGCCGCGTGGTGGCTCGCGACGGTCGGTGTCGCCGTCGTGCTCGTACCGGCGTTCGGCGCGCTCGTGCCGGGCGCGACACCCGCGAGCCTGCCGCCCGGCGCGCCGCACGTACCGCTGCCCGATGCGGATGCCGCGTTTGCGATCCTCGCGAGCAGCGGCCTCGGCTGGGTGATCACGCGCGACCGGCCCGCGCTGTGGCGCATTCCGGTCGTGACGGCGGTCGTGTTGTGGATCGTGCTCGGCGGTTTCGCGCGGCTGTACGTCGGCGATACCTGGCTGTCGGGGCTGCTCGGCGGATGGAGCCTCGGGCTGGCCTGGTTCGCGCTGCTCGCCGGCGCGTATGCGTACTGGCGCGTGCGCGAGCATGTGCAGCCGCGGGGTGCGCTCGTCGCGGTGCTCGTGGTGCTCGCGACGGCCGGCGTATGGACGATCCCTGCGCAATGGCAGCTCGATCGCGCGGCGCGCCCGCATGTCGGCGACGTGGTCGCGATGACCGTCGACCAGTGGTTGCGCGGCGGGTGGCAGCGCGTGCCGACGCGGCGCACCGAGATCGGCGGCGACCGCGAGGAATATCTGCCGCTGCAATGGAGTGCGACATCGGACACGCTCGACCGGCATCTCGCGCAGGCCGGCTGGCAGCGCGCGACGCCGTGGTCGCCGGCCACCGCGCTGCGCTGGCTGTTGCCGCAGGCGCCGGCCGATACGCTGCCCGTGCTGCCGCGCTACACGCACGGCGAAAGCACCCGCCGGGTGTTCGTGCGCGTCGATCCGGCCCACCCGGACAGTCGCCTCGTACTGCGGCTGTGGCGCTATCCGTACGTGCTGCAGGACGCGCTCGGCATGCGGCCGCTGTGGTACGGCGCGCTGTATCGCGAGGCGCTGCACCGGCCGGCGCGCCTGATGACGATCGTGCGCACGACGACGATCGACGACGCGGCAGCGATCGCGCAGGCGCTGGCGGTCGAGCCGACGATCGAGCGTCCGCCGGCGGGGATGACGGCCGCGCCGGCCGAGATGCTGCTCGTGTGGATGGTCAGGCCGTGAGCGGGAAGGGGGCGCTCATGCGTGCGCGGGCTGCGCGGGGACGACGGACAGGCGCAGGCCGACGGTCTTGAGCACCGCGAGCAGGGTCTTCAGCGTCGGGTTGCCGTTCGGGGACAGCGTGCGATACAGCGATTCGCGGCTGATGCCGGCTTCGGCCGCGACCGCGCCGAGCCCGCCGTAGGCTTCCGCGACCGTGCGCAGCGCGAGCAGGCCGGCCGCACGATTGTCGGGATCGTCGAGCGATTCCATCGCGACGCGCAGATAGGCCACTGCGAGTTCGCGGTCGGCGCCGAGTTCGGCAACTTCCGCGTCGTGGTGCGATACCGCGCCTTTGAGTTTGGTCATGATTGCCTCCGGTTCCAGTTCGATCTTGAACGCAATTATAGCTTATAAGCTACATAAAAGGATGGGCGAACCAGAGCGAGGAGGACGTTCGCGAACAGCAGACCTGCCGGCACGCCGTGCTTCCGGCGAGCCGACAGGCCTTCGTGCGTTACTGCTTCGCCGGCGCGGCCGTCGCGACCTTGTCGAGCGCGGCCGGGATGTACGTGTCGAGCTGCGCGGTCACCGCCTCGTAGAAATCCATCGGCTTGCCCCAGGCATCGGGCACGTCGAGGTGCTTCCCGGACGCATACTCGGCGAGCGTGAACACCTTGCCGGCGGCCGACGGATAGAGCGCGAGCACCTTCTCCTTGTGCTTGTCGGTCATCGTCAGGATCACGTCGGAATGCTTGATGTCGTTTGCGTTCAACTGCACCGAGCGATGCGCGGACGTGTCGATGCCGCGCCGCTTCATCAGGATCACGCCGTTCTCTTCCGGTTTTTCGTCGTACGGATCCTCGTCGACCGCGCGCGAGATCACGGCGATGTGCGCATGGCGCTGCGCGATCAACTGGCCCGCGATCGCTTCGGCCATCACGCTGCGCCCGGTGTTGCCCGTGTCGACGAACGCGACTTTCTTCGGCTCGTCGGCGAACGCCGACGTCGCGCACTGGATGCCGACGCAACAGAGCAGTGCGAGTGCGTTGAGGGTGTGCCTTCTTTTCATGATGTGTCCGCCTGAGTGGGGTGGTTGTCGCCCCGGCGGCGCGCCGGGGCTTGCGGAGATCATGACGGCCGCGCGCGACGGAAAAAAATAAACGGCCGGTTTTCGCAAGACGGTGTCGCTTCGTTGCAAGCGATGCGCGGCGATACGCGGATGCGCCGATCGCCGCGTATCGCCGCCAGATCATCATGCCGTTGCAGCCACCCGTGCCGACGCAAACGCCGCCAGCGTCCGCAACGCATCGCGCGCCGAGCGCAAGTAAAACGCCTGCAGATGAAACACGTGCCAGCGCGCCGCATGAATCTCCAGCCGGCATGGCACGCCGCACGCGCTCGCGTGATCGGCCAGCCGCTGTGCGTCCGACAGCAGCACCTCCTGGTCGCCGGCCTGGACCAGCATCGGGGGCAGGCCGCGCAGGTCGGTGTCGAGCGGGCCGCGCGCGACGGCCGAGCCGGCGCCGTGGTACCAGCGCAGCCCCTGTTCGAGCCAGCCGCGCCGGATCATCGGATCGTCGTGGCGGCGCGAGGCGAGTGTCGCACCGCCGAGCGCGGGGTCGGTCACGGGCGAGATCAGCAGCAGCGCGGCGGCGGCCGGGTCGCCGCGCTCGCGTAGCGCGATCGCGAGCGCGAGTGCCAGCGCACCGCCGGCCGAGTCGCCGGCGATCACGATCCGGTGCGGCGCATGACCCTGCGCGCGCATCGCGTCGTACACGGCCAGCGCATCGTCGAGCGCGGCCGGGCTAGGGTGTTCGGGCGCGAGCCGGTAATCGGGCACCCACACCGGCAGGCCCGCATCGTTCGCGAGCCGCGTCGTCACGCCGCGATGCGTATGCGGCCCGCCAAGGCAGAACGCACCGCCGTGCAGATACAGGATCGCACCACCCGTATCGCCGCGCTTCGGCGCGACGACTTCGACCGGCACGCCGTGCGCGGACAGGCGGTAGCGCAGCGTGCCGCCCACGCCGGGCATCAGCGGCGACAGCAGCGCGACGACACGGCGCTGCATGCGCGCCCCGAACGGCGGCCCGATCAGCGGCCGGAACGCGACGCGCAGGAAGCCGCGCAGCGACGCGGCGGCGAGCGCCTCCAGCCCGCCGGCAGGTGGTGCGACCACCGCGCCGCGCGTCGGCGCGGCCGGCTCGGGCAACGGACGCGTGAAGCGGTACGCAGCCATGCCGGTGAACCGCGTGATCCACCGGTAGGTCAGCGTGAAGCCCGGCCAGTTCGTGCTGTTGTGCCCCGATGCATCGACGTACCAGCTCTTGCAGCCGCTCCACACCGAACCGGCGAGCCGCTGCTGCACGTGCGCGTTGAAGCGCCGGTAGCGGCGCGCGTCGACGTCGATCTCGCGCGCGCCGTCGCGCCGCATCGCCCGCACGCAGCGCATCACGTGCGCGATCTGGCTTTCGAGCATGTAGACGATCGAGTTGTGACCGAGGTTGGTGTTCGGGCCGTACAGCATGAAGAAATTCGGGAAGCCGGGCACGGTGAGCCCGAGATAGGCCTGCGCACCGCGTCGCCACGCGTCGTTCAGGTCGAGCCCGTCGCGGCCCGTGATGCGCATCGGCGACAGGAACTCGGTCGCCGCGAACCCCGTGCCGTAGACGATCGCATCGACCGGATGATGGACGCCGTCGGCGGTTTCGATCCCGTCCTCGGTCACGCGCCGGATCCGTTGCGTGACGAGTTCGACGTGCTCGCGGCTCATCGTCGCGAGGTAGTCGCTCGACAGCAGGAGCCGCTTGCAGCCGATCGGGTAGTCGGGCGTGAGCCGTGCGCGCAGCGCCGGGTCCGGCACGTCGCGCGCAAGCAGCTTGCGGAACGGCCGGCCGACCGCGACTTTCATCAGCCCGTGCAGGCGCGTGAACGCGATCGCACGCGATTCGTAGCGCAGGTAGATCGATGCGCGATGCAGTTTCATCGCCCACGGCATCCGGCGAAACAGCGCCTGCTCCCATGGGCGATACGCGCGGTCGGGGCGCGGTATCACGTAGGCCGGCGAACGCTGGAACACGGCCAGGTGCCGAACGCTGCCGGCGATCGCAGGCACGAACTGGATCGCCGACGCGCCGGTGCCGACCACGGCCACGCGCTTGCCGGCGAGCGAATAGTCGTGATCCCAGTGCGCGGAGTGGAATGCCCGGCCGCGGAAGGTGTCGATGCCGGGCAGGTCGGGCATCGCCGGACGGCTCAACTGGCCGGTGCCGCTGACGAGCACGGCGGCGCCGAGCGTCGTGCCGTCGGCGAGCGTGACGTGCCACAGCGCGTGGGCTTCGTCGTAGCGCGCGTGCTCGACTTCGGCGCCGAAGCGCAGGTGGCGCGCGAGGCCGTACTTGCGCGCGCAATGCTGCAGGTACGCATGGATTTCCGGTTGCGGTGCGAACACGCGCGACCAGGCCGGATTCGGTTCGAACGAGAACGAGTACAGGTGCGAAGGCACGTCGCACGCGGCGCCCGGGTAGCTGTTGTCGCGCCATACGCCGCCGACGTCGTGCGAGCGTTCGACGATCACGAAATCGTGGATGCCGGCGCGTTGCAGCGCGACGGCCATGCCGATGCCGGCGAAGCCGGCGCCGATGATGATCGCGGCAAGCGGCGCGGCGGAGCCGGCGGAACGGGAGGGATCAGGCGACAGCATGGCGGGTTTCCTCGGGCTGGACGACATCGTGCGTGGCGCAGGGGGCAAGAACGGCGTCGCGCGCCGTCGACGGATCGTCGGTTTCGGCATGCGGCCGCGCGGGCACGCGGCGCACGCCGCGCATCAGGTCGACGGCCTTCTCGGCGATCATGATCGTCGGCGCGTTGGTGTTGCCGCCGATCAGCGTCGGCATCACCGACGCATCGACGATGCGCAGCCCCTGCACGCCGCGCACGCGCAGTTGCGGATCGACGACGGCCATTTCATCGTGACCCATCCGGCAGGTGCCGACCGGGTGATAAACGGTGTCGGTGCGTCGCCGCAGCACGTCGCGGATCTCGTCGTCGGTCGTCACGTTCGCGGTGAACAGGTCGCGCGTGATCCAGCTCGCGAGCGCCGGTGCTTCCATCAGCCGGCGCGTGATCCGGAAGCCGGCGACCATGTCGTCGACATCGCGCGGATCGTCGAAGAACGCGGGATCGATGCGCGGCGCCGCGAGCAGATCGGCGCTGTTCAGCGTGACCGAGCCGCGGCTGCGCGGCCGCAGCAGGCACACGTGGCACGACAGCCCGTGGCCGGCGTGCAGCTTGCGCGCATGATCGTCGACGAGCGCGACGACGAAATGCAGCTGGATGTCCGGCGCGGCGAGATCGGCACGCGTTTTCAGGAAGCCGCCGCCTTCCGCGAAATTCGACGTCAGCATCCCGCGCCGTTCGCGGCGAAAGCGCGCGAACTCGCGCAGCATCCGCAGGCCGCCGCGCGCGGACACGCCCATCGTGTCGACGCTGCGTGTGCGATAGCCGAAGATGAAATCCGGATGATCCTGCAGGTTGCGGCCGACGCCGGGCAGGTCGGCCTGCACCGCGATGCCGAGCTGCTGGAGTTCGCGGCCCGGGCCGACGCCCGACAGCATCAGCAACTGCGGCGTCTGCAGCGCGCCGGCCGCGAGCACGACTTCGCGCCGCGCGCGCAGCGTGCGGACTTCGCCGTGCTGCCGCACCTCGACACCGATCGCGCGCGTGCCGTCGAACAGGATGCGCAGTACCTGCGCGTGCGTCTCGACCGTCAGGTTGTCGCGGCGGCCGAGATGCGGCAGCAGGTACGCGCGCGCCGCGCTCCAGCGTTCGCCGTGCTTCTGCGTGACCTGGTAGATCCCGATACCTTCCTGTCGCGCACCGTTGAAATCGTCGGTGAGCGGCAGGCCGGCCTGTTGCGCGGCTTCCAGGTAACGCGCATGGAACGGGTTGCCGGTGCGCAGGTCGCTGACCCACAGTGGGCCGTCGCGGCCGTGCCATGCATCGTCGAAGCGCTCGTTGTGCTCGCTCAGGCGGAAGTACGGCAGCACGTCGTCGTACGCCCAGCCTTCGTTGCCGAGCGCGGCCCAGCCGTCGTAGTCGACGCGATGGCCGCGGATATAGACCATCGCGTTGATCGCCGACGATCCACCGAGCGCCTTGCCGCGCGGCTGGTAGCCGATGCGCCCGCCGAGCCCCGGCTGCGGCACCGTGTCGAACGCCCAGTTGTTCAGGCGCGTGGGCATCATCGCGACCGCGCCGGTCGGCACGTTGACGACCGCGCTGTCGCCGCGGCCGCCGGCCTCGAGCACGCAGACGGTCACGGCCGGGTCCTCGGTCAGGCGCCCCGCGACGACGCAGCCGCCCGACCCGCCGCCGACGACGATGTAGTCGAAAGTCTTGCTCATGGAATCGTCTCCTTTCTTCGGTAGTCGATGGATCAGGCGACGCGCGCCGCCATGCGGGCGCAGGCGGCGGGATCGGTCGGGCGACTCGGTCGCATGGTGTCTCCTCCTGGGGCGATGGCGTCGTTCGGACGACGACTGGATGACGCCGATGGTGCGGGCCGCATGGGAAAACACCAATGCTGCTTGGGGACAATTGTTTTAGTATTTGGGCCAAATCGGCGCTTCGAGGGTTTCTCCGCATGAGCTTCTGGGACTTCACCCGGAGTCCGGCCAGCGCCCGGCTGCTGGTCGATTTCGGCGACGAACGCGGCGTGTCGCACAAGGCGCTGCTGGCCGGCACGGGGCTCGCGGACGCGCAACTCGACGATCCGAAAGTCGAGGTGACGGCCGCGCAGGAACTGCGGCTGACCGGCAACCTGTTGCGCGCGCTCGGCCGTGCGCAGGGCCTCGGGTTCGAGGTCGGCCTGCGCTATCACTTCTCCGCGTACGGCGTGTGGGGCTACGGGCTGATCGCGAGCGCGACCGGGCGCGACGCGCTCGCGCTGGCGATGCGCTTCCTGCCGCTCACGTATGCGTATACCGTCATCACGTACCGCGAGGCGCCCGATACGGGCGTACTCAACTTCGGTGCGCCGGAGCTCGACGGCGACCTGAGCCGGTTCCTCGTCGAACGCGACATGACGGCCGCGGCCGTGCTGCTGCAGGAAATCGCCAGCGGCGATTTCACGTTGTCGAGTTTCACGCTGCAGGCCGCGCGCTCGCCGTCGCTTGCCGCGCCGCGCATCGCCGGTATCGAGCCGGCGTTCTCGGCGCGCGCGAACAGTCTCGCGTTCGACCGCGCGTTTCTCGACCGGCCGCTGCCGCACGCGAATCCGCTGACGGTGTCGATGTGCGAGCAGATGTGCGGCCAGCTCGTCGAAGCGCGGCGCGCGCGCGTGGGCACGTCGGAGATGGTGCGCCAGTACCTGGGCTCGACGCCAGGGAGCGCGCCGTTCTCGCTCGAGGACATGGCGCGGCTGATGAACACGAGCCCGCGCACGCTCAAGCGCCGGCTGCAGGAGGAGGGCACGACGTTTCGCGCGTTGCTCGCGCAGGCACGCGGCGCGATGGCCGAGACGCTGCTCGGCGATGCGCGGCTGTCGCTCGCGGAAGTGGCCGAGCGGCTCGGCTTCAGCGACCTGTCGAGTTTTTCGCAGGCATTCAAGCGCTGGTACGGCGTGCCGCCGGGCGCGTATCGCAGCGCGGCGCAACGGGAAAGCGACCGTCAATGAATCGCGGTACGATCGATCGCTTGCCTGTTGACATCCCCATCACGAGAGAACCCGCATGATCACGATTCGCCCGATGACCGAGGACGATTTCCCGCGCTTCTGGCCGACCTATCGCGCCATCGTCGCTGCTCAGGAAACCTACGCTTTCGATCCGGCGCCGACACCGGAAGCGGCGCGCGCACTGTGGCTCACCGCACCGCTCTGCACGTGGATCGCCGAAGAGGACGGCGTGGTGCTCGGCTCGTACTACCTGAAGGCGAACGCGGCGGGGCCCGGCAAGCACGTGAGCAATTGCGGCTACATGGTGAGCGAGGCCGCGCGCGGTCGCGGCGTCGCGCGACTGATGTGCGAGCACTCGCAGCAGGTCGCACGCGAGCGCGGTTTCCTCGCGATGCAGTTCAACTCGGTGGTCGCGACGAACGAGGTCGCGGTCGCGCTGTGGCAGAAGCTGGGATTCGAGATCGTCGGCCGGCTGCCGCGCGCATACCGTCATGCGCGGCTCGGCTTCGTCGACTGCCTCGTGATGTTCAAGTGGCTCGGCGACACGCCTGCCGCCGAAGCCTGAGCACGCAAGCACCTGCCTCGTCAGACGGCGAACGCGCCGTCGAACACGATCCGCTCGTCGAGCGCGAGCGTGCCGCGCGCGAAGATCAGGTCGAGATGGTGGCTGCCGTTTTCGCCGCCGCCGAGCCCGAGATGCAGGCCCGGATGGCGTTCCTCGAACCCCGCGTTGCGGCCGTAGAGCCCGCGTATGCCGAGGTTCGTGCCGATGCCGAATTCCTCGATGCGCCGGTGATTCGCGTGGCGGTCGAGATAGGTCGAGAAATCGCGCCGGAAGCCCGCATCGTCGGTATCGAAATCGACGATCGTGCTGTTCTCGACCTGCAGCGTCGCGAGTCGCTCGGCCACCTTGTATTTGATCGCGAACGGCACGGTGCCGAGAAACGTGCCGCTGAACACGACCGAGCCGTTCAGGTCGGTCACGTGCGTCGCGATCTCGCCCGGCACGACGTCGAGATTGCCCATGCCGTCCACTCTCGTCCATTTCTGGTCCGGCGCGAGCGAGCCCGTCAGCGTGTTGCCGGCTTCATCGATGAAGCGGATCTGAGATGCGTGTGCGGCCGCGTCGATCAGCCGGCCGTTGCGCGCGGCGATGTCGTCGAGCGATTCGGCGAACGCCTCGTCGAGGTGCGGGCCGTAATCCTTGAACAAAACCGACTTGCTCCAGTGCGCGACGATCGCCGGGCGGATCGCGGCGAGGAACGGCGGACCGCTCGGCGACGGTGTCGGCAGGCACGACGAGTCGTACAGCAGCACGAACAGGTCGGCTTCGTGGAGCGCGGCGGCGATGTCGGCGGGGGCGGTGCTTTCGAGGCAGAGGGTCGTGGCGTCGAGCGATGCGGGCAGGGCGGAAAACGCGCGCAACGCGATGTCGCGGTTGCGGGTGTCATGGCCGACCAGCAGTTTTCCCGACTCGCCGCGCGCCAGCTTGTCGCGTAGCGCGGGGTGAAACCCGAGCGCGCGGTGCAGGTTCAGCATGCGTATCTCCGGAAGCGGCGGAAGGGCCTCGGCCCTTCCGCGAGAACGGGTGGCCCGCTCAGACTGGCCAGAGCGCGGTGCCGAACGGCACTACGGCGTCCTCGACCATCATGTCGACGGCCTCGGGGTGCGTGTCTTCCTGCATCCAGTCAAGCAATTCGATCTGCTGGGTGTCCTGCATGTCAATTCTCCTGTGGTGAACATGAGTGATTCAACATGAAAGCGCGGTAAAAAATATTCCCGCTCCTCGTTCGGTATTTTGTGAATGCCGGACAAGTGGCGTCGATATTAGTCTGACGATTTTATGAATGCAATGCGTTGCAAGGATTTTAGCCAGGGCGTGCTAAACACCGGACGTTTGTGATTCTTGCGTCGAAAAAGAACGAATAAAACACATCACGGATTCGACGCCATTTCCGACGGATTGAATCTGTATCGATGCAATGCATTCAGCAATTTTTAATCGCCAATTCAATTGCCCGGATTATTGTGATCGATGCAATACCCGGATTGGCGCCACGCGGCCGGTCCGCATGCGTACGTCATCCGAGCAGCGCCTTTCCGATCGTCTTGGCCGGTTCGGATCGCAACACCAGTGAAGTCGTGACCGCCCCGAAACGGGCAATCGCGTCGACGAGGGTCTCCAGCTGGCCCGGTGTCGGCACCAGCACCTTCAGCAGAAAACAATCGTCTCCGGTCATGCGGTGGACTTCGATGACATGCGGCATCTCCGCAAACGCGCGCAGCGCGGGCTTGATGTGTTCGTGCGTCGTTTTCAGCCGGATGATGGCCATCATTCCCAGGCCCAACGCAGCCGGATCGATCCGCGCGCCGTAGCCGGCGATGATGCCGCGCTCTTCCAGCCGCTTGACGCGTTCCGAGGTCGCCGGCTGCGACAGCCCGATACGCCGGCCCACTTCCGACAGCGGCGTCCGCGCGTTTTCCTGCAGGGCTTCCAGGATCGCAAGATCCAGGCGATCCAGTGCTTCGTCCGGCATGGCCGTCCTCCAGTACCGTTGATTCATCGGCATTTTGTCTCAATAACCGATGACTTGCCATTCCGGGCGGACGAGCGCGGGGCCACACTTCGGGCTTCCTTTCACGGAGGTGATGATGGATCGATCAATCGTGATCGTGCCGGGTATCGGCAACTCGGAACCGGAGCATTGGCAGAGTGACTGGGAAGCAGCGCTGCCCGACGCCGTGCGCATCGCGCCGGCTTCATGGGATGCGCCCGACCTGACCGACTGGATGGCGGCGCTGGATGCGGCCGTTGCAAACGCCCGGACTCCGCCGCTGGTCATTTGTCATTCGCTGGGTTGCCTGTTGTTCGCGCATTGGCATGCCGTGTCGGCGCGTGCGGTGTGCGGCGCGTTTCTCGTGGCCGTGCCTGATCCGCAGGGACCGCGTTTCCCGGTGGCCGCCCACGCGTTCGCGCGACTGCCGAACGGTCGCTTCAACGGCTTGCCGGTGCTTGCGGTCGCGAGTTCGGACGACCCGTACGATCCGTCGGGGCGCGCGCTCGAGTGGGCAACGGAACGCGGCGCGACGCCGCTTCCGATTGGCGCGCGCGGCCACCTGAACGTAGCTTCCGGGCTGGCGGAATGGCGCGAGGGGCGGGCGCTGCTCGAGGCGTTTGCCGCCGGACTGGGGCGGTAGCGCTGCGAGCGGTTGTCGTTTCACCGGGCCTTCCGGCCGTTGCGTGGTGGAACCGGATCCGGGCGCGGCTGCCGTCGGGTTTCTGCCGCCGAAGCACGCCGGTGGTGCGGCAGCTCAAGTATGATCGTCCGACGATGGCGGAAGCCTCGAAACCGAACAACGATGGAGACGACCCGATGCGCGCAGCGCCGCAACCGGAGCGTGCCGGCCCCTCGCGGCCGGACGCCGGCGCAACCGATCCCGATCGCATGGCCGCGTGGCGGCTCGCGATCTGCCTGTCGCTCGGCAGCGCGATCGCGCTCGGCCTCGCGCGCTTTTCGTATGCGCTGCTGCTGCCGCCGATGAAGGCCGATCTCGGCTGGACGTTCGCGCAGGCCGGCGCGCTGAACACCGCGAACGCGGCCGGCTACCTGATCGGCGCGCTCGCGTTTCCGTTGCTGTCGCGACGCTGGCGCGCGGGCACGCTGCTGGCGGCCGGCTGCGCACTGACCGCGGTGCTCATGGCGACATGCGGGCTCACGTCCGGCATGCACGCGCTGCTCGTGCAGCGGCTGGCAACGGGTGTCGGCAGCGCGCTGATCTTCATCAGCGGCGGTGTGCTGGCCGCGCGGCTCGCGTCGGCGTCGCCGCGCGACGCGGGGTTGCTGCTGGGGCTCTACTACGGCGGCACGGGCTGGGGCATCGTCGCGTCGTCGCTGCTCGTGCCGGCCACGCTTACGCATGGCGTGCACGGCTGGCAGCCGGCATGGTTCGCGCTCGCGGTCGCATGCGTGCTGTTCTCGGCGGTGGCCGTGTCGGCCGCGCGCCGCATCGAGCATGTGCATGCGGCACCGGCCAGGCAGCGCGACGGCACGCCGCCGGCCGCGACCGCGAGCCCGGCGCGCTTCGCATTCGCGCTGGCCGGCTACGGCCTGTTCGGTGTCGGCTATATCGGCTACATGACGTTCATCGTCGCGCTGCTGCGCGGCGCGGGCATGAGCGGCACGGTGGTCTCCGCGTTCTACGTGATGCTCGGCGTCGCAACCGTCGTGTCGGCGCGGTTGTGGTCGGGGCTGCTCGACCGGATGCGCGGCGGCCAGGCGCTCGCGGTGCTCAACGCGCTGCTCGGCATCGCGACGCTGATGCCTGCGATGTTCGTGCATCCGGCCGCTGCGTTCGTGTCGGGCGTGCTGTTCGGCGCGACGTTCCTGTCGGCCGTCGCGTCGACGACGGCCTTCGTGCGGCACAACCTGCCGCCCGACGGCTGGGCGAAGGGGATCAGCGCGTTCACGACGGTCTTTGCGTTCGGCCAGATCGCGGGGCCGGTCGCGATCGGCTGGGTGTCGGACAGCGCGGGGCTCGCGCGCGGGCTCGTGTATTCGGCGCTGACGCTGTTTGCCGGCGCGGCGCTTGCGGCCGGGCAGCGCGCGTTGCGAACGCCCGCGTAGTCACGCGAACGTCACCGCACGCACGCGGTGCGCGACACGCGATGAAACGCGCGGCTGAAGTAGATGAGGCTGTCGCCGTCGTCGCGCACGCGAATCGACGTCGCCTCGATGAACATCACCGAATGCGAGCCGACTTCCTTCATCTCGGCGATCGTGCCCTGCAGGCTCGCGAGCGCGTCGCGCAGCACGGGTACGTCCTGTTCGCCCCGCTCCCACACGGGCAGGTCGAAACGCCGCTCCATCGGCAAGTCGGTGAGCCCCGCGAAATGCCGTGCGAGCAACTCGTGCTCGGCGGGCAGCACGTTGATGCAGACGTGACGGTTGCGCTCGAAGGTCGCGTGCATCGCGCTCGACCGGTTCATGCACACGAGCAGCGTCGGCGGCGTATCGGTGACGGAGCACACGGCGCTCGCGGTGATCCCGCAGCGGCCGTGCGGCCCGGCCGTGGTGATGACGTTGACGGCCGCGCCGAGGTGGGCCATCGCCTGGCGGAAGGCCTTCTGCGCGTCGGTCGGTTCGACGCGCGCCGGTCGCTGGATATCGGTCGTGGAAGACATGGGCGCTCCTGGTTGGACGAAAGCGGCGGTCGCACAGCGCTGCCGGTGCAGCGCCGGATCGCCGACGGTGACCCAAGCGTACGTCGCGAAAATGCGGCCGACCATTCGCACGATTGACGATGAAGATGGCGTTCTCGCCAACGTGTCTAAAGGTTCTACCTAGATGCGCGACGCATCGCCCGAAAAAAACCGCGATTACGCGTTCGTGCGGCACGTGAAGGGGTTTTCAGCGGGTTTTCGGCTCGTTATGATGTGCCGCACACCCCCAGCGAACGACGCGCGCGGCACGCCGGCCACCGGCCTCTCGCGCAGCGCGTGCGATACCCATACCGATATTCAGCGAGACACCCGCGATGACGACGTCACCCGTACCGATCGTATACATCGTCGACGACGACAGCGGCATGCGGACGTCGCTCGCGTGGTTGCTCGAATCGGTCGGCATCGCGTCCGAAGGGTTCGCGAACGCCGCCGACTTTCTCGCGCGCTTCGACGTGAACCTGCCCGCGTGCCTGGTGCTCGACGTGCGGATGCCGGAGAAAAGCGGTTTCGACGTGCAGGCCGAACTGAATGCGCGCGGCGCGACGCTGCCGGTGATCTTCGTCAGCGGGCACGGCGACATTCCGATGTCGGTGCGTGCGCTGCAGAACGGCGCGATCGATTTCGTCGAGAAACCGTACAACTCGCAGCAGATGCTCGAACGCGTGCAGCGCGCGCTGCGGCTCGCGCAGCAGCGGCATGCGGTGAGCCAGCGTCACCGCGAGCTGCGCCAGCGGCTCGATGCGCTGACCGCGCGCGAGAAGGAAGTGCTGCGCGGCGTGGTGGACGGCAAGGGCAGCAAGCAGATCGCGTCGGATCTGTCGATCAGCGTGAAGACCGTCGACGTGCATCGCGCGAGTATCAAGGAGAAGCTCGGCGCGACGTCGATCGCCGCGCTTGTGCGCGACGTGATGGTCGTGTGGGGCGACGACGGGGAATCGTCGCGATAAGGACTGCCGCGCTCAGCGCATGTACAACCCGCCGTTGATGTCCCAGCATGCGCCGTTCGCGAAATGCGCGTCGCCCGACGCGAGCAATACGGCTGCATCCGCAACGAATGCGGCCGATCCGAGCTTGCCGCCCGGCAGGCTCGCCAGCACCTGGCGCAGCTTTTCCGGCGCGACGCTTTCATACACGATCGGCAGGTCGAGCGGGCCCGGCGAGATCGCGTTGACGGTCACGCCCTGCGCGGCGAGATCGCGTGCGAATACCTTGGTCAGCGTCAGCGTGCCGCCTTTCGCGGCCGCGTAGTGCGCACCGGTCGCCGAGCCGCCGTTCTGCCCGGCGAGCGATGCGATGTTGACGATGCGGCCCGCGCCACGCTCCGCGAAATACCGGCCGAACACCTGGCAGCCGAACAGCACGCTGCGCAGGTTCACGTCGATCACCTGGTCGAACTGTTCGGCCGTGATCTCCATCGCCGGCACGACCTTCGAGGCGCCCGCGTTGTTGACGAGCACGTCGATCGTGCCCCAGCGCGCGACGAGCGCATCGCGCGCGGCTTCGAAATCGCGTTTCGACGTGACGTCGAGCGGCAGCGCGATCGCGCGTTCGCCGCTCGGGTCGAGGTCGCGCGCATGCGCGTGAATGGCGTCGGCGGCGATATCGGCGAGCGCGACGCGGTAGCCGGCTGCATGAAAGCGCTCGGCGATGACGGCGCCGAGCCCGCGCGCGGCGCCGGTGACGAGGACGACTCGATCTGACATGGTGCGTAGTTCCCTGGTTCGCGGGTGCGCGCCGAAGGACGCGGCGCCCGCATCGTGATTCATGCGGCGAGTGCCGCTTCGAAGTGCGCCGCGATCGCGCAGACCCGTTCGTCCGCGCCCTTGCGCCCGACGATCTGCAGGCCGGCCTTCAGCGGCGAACCGGCCAGCGGTAGCGGCAGGCTGAGCGCCGGATGGCCGCTCAGGTTGAACGGCCGGATCAGCGACGACATCGCGATGACCGACACGCCGTCGCGTGCCTGTTGCAGCGTGATCGGCAGCGCGGGCAGCGTCGGCAGCACCAGCACGTCCGCATGGTCGAGTGCCGCATCGACCTGCGCGGTGAAGCGTGCGCGGACGGCTTCGGCTTCCGCGAGTGCCGCGGGTGTCGTCGCCGCGGCCGCGCGCAGGCGTGCATCGAGATCGGCGCCGAGCCGGCCGGTTTCGACCAGATGGCCGAACGCGCGCGACGTTTCCGCGTTGATCACGGTGAGCCCGGCCGCGAACGAGGCCGGCATGTCGTCGAGTACGACGGCGTGCGAATGCAGGCCCGATGCGCGAACGGCCGCATCGAGCGCGGCGGCGATCGCCGGATCGGCTTCGACGGTGAGGTGCGCGACGGTACAGCCTGCCGCGGACGCCGCCGCTTGCGCACGATCGAAACCCGGCGCGATCGCGGCCATCACCGCGACGAGCGTGCGGATATCGCGCGCGAACGGCCCGACGCAATCGAGCGTCGTATCGGCGGGCGCGACACCGCGCCGCGACACGCGGCCGAATGTCGGCTTCAGCCCGGCCACGCCGCAGCACGCGGCCGGCCCGCGAATCGAGCCGCCGGTATCGGTGCCGAGCGCCGCGTCGACGGCGCCGAGTCCGACGAGCGATGCGGACCCGCTCGACGAGCCGCCGGGAATGCGGGTGGCATCTTGCGGATTGACGGGCGTGCCGGTGTAGTCGTTGATGCCCGTCATGCCGAACGCGAGTTCATGCATGTTCGCCTTGCCGGCGATCTGCCAGCCGGCGTCGAGCAACAGGCGGACCACGTCCGCGTGTCGGGCGGCAGGCGGCGCGTCGGCGAGCGCGCGGCTCGCCGCGCGGGTCGGATGGCCCGCGATGTCGATCGTGTCCTTGATCGCGATCGTGGGGCCGGGGCCGCCGAGCGTGAAGGTGTCGATGAAGCCTGTCATGGTCGGTATCGTGCGAAAGCGGTGGAATGCATCAGGACCGTGGCGCGGCGGCGAGCGGCCACGGGCCGTCGAGCACGCGTTCGGTGCGGAAATGACGGATCAGCCATGCGGCGCCGCTGGCGGCCGGCGCGAAATCGACGGTCAGCCGCGCGGCGATCAGTTCAGCCGTGCCGTCCGCGTAGCGCGACGCCTGCAGCATGATCCAGCGGCCGCGCGCGCTTGCGTTGCCGGTGCCGATCTCGATCGACTCCGACGTCAGGAAGTGCAGGTTCGCCGAGAAATGCGGGTCAGGCGGCAGGTAGCGCCCCAGCATCGCGACGATCGCGTCCGTGCCTGCGAGGCGGCCGAACTTCTGCGCGTATTGCGGGCCGATGCCTTCCCACACGGCGTCGGCGGTGAACAGCCCGGCGAGCGACGGGCCGTCGCCGGCATTCTCGGGCACGTCGCACAGCGCCATGTAGCGCGTGATCGTCGCGCGCACCGCGCGCTCGGCGTCGAGCGCCGCCATGCGCTGCACGAGCGCGTCGATCGGATCCGGTGACAGGTCGGCCATCGCGTGCCTCACGCCGCGGGCTTCGCGGCCGGCGGCACGGTCAGCGCGCGGCCGACGCGTGCTTCGATCTTGCCGTAGCGCCACAGGTTGTATTCGCCGACCGGCGTCGTGCGGTACAGGTTGCACACGGCGACCGTCGTGTCGAAATCGGCGACGTCGGCCATGATGTAGAACGTCCACGGCGCGCCGTCGGCCTGGCCGACCACGAGACGGTCGTCGTCCATCACGCCGAGCACGCGCACGCCGGGCATCGCTTCGACGGCCGCGAGCATCGCACCGTACGCCTGCCACACTTCGCCGATCTTCTCGCGCGGCAGGTCGAAGAAGTTCTGCGACACGCCGCAGCAGAACAGGACGCGCAGCGGCAGCGGATTCGAGTCGGACATATCAGGTTCTCCAGGGGAAAGGGTCAGGCGCATGAACCGGCCGGCGACGGTGGTTCGACATCGACATCGGCATCGGCGTCATGCGCGTTGAAAAACAATTCGGTCGACGCCGGTTACAGATAGCCGGGAAACGGCGTCACGCCGGTGAACACCGCGCCGGCGCCGTCGAAGTTGCCCTCGCCGAGAAACGCGTGCTGCGTGACGACCATCGCGTCGCGCAGCAGCCGCTGCAGCGGATGCGTGCGATAGATCGCCGCCGTGCCGCCGAGGCGGTACGCGCGTTCGACGACGCTCGCGCCTTCGCGTGCGATCTGCGTTGCCGCGAGCCGCAGCAGGCTGACCTGGTCGGGCGTCACCGGGTTGCCGGCGAGGATCGATTGCCATACGGTGTCGGTCGCATCGTAGAAGAACGCGCGTGCCGAGCGCAGTTGCGCCTCGGCCTTCGCGAGCTCGATGCGGTAGTACGCGCGATCGGCGAGACGCGGCGCGCCGGTCGTCGTCTGCCGGCCACCGGACATCCGGTTCACGACATCGAGCGCGGCGCGCGCGAGGCCGAGGTTCACGACTGCCAGCACCTGCGCCGCATACGCGACGGTCGGGTAGCGGTACAGCGGCTCGTCGACGGTTGGTTCGCCGCCGCGCACGAAGGTCCACGCTTCGGGCACGAAGCGGTCGTTCACGCGCAGGTCATGGCTGCCGGTGCCCTGCATGCCGACCACGCTCCAGTTCTCGACGATCTCGACGTCGGCTGCGCGGAACACGGCCGTGCGCGGCTTGTTCGGCGCGGCGTCCTGCGCGCCCGGCACGGCGATGCCGACGCCGAGCCAGTCGGCGCCCTTGCAGCCGCTCGCGAATTTCCACGTGCCGTTCACGCGCCAGCCGCCCGGCGCGGCTGGCGCCGGCTGCACCGGAAACAGGCCGCCCGCGAACACCTGGTCGGGGCCGCTCGCGTACAGCTCGGCCTGGGTCTCGAGCGGCAGCGCGGCGAGATAGACGTTCGCGGAGCCGAAGCTCGCGACCCACGCAGCCGAGCCGTCGGCGGTCGCGATCCGTTCGATCATGTCGAGGAACGCGGTCGGCGCGAGCGCATCGCCGCCGAAGCGGCGCGGCGTGCCCGCGCGATAGATGCCGGCCTGCTTGAACAGCGCGATCACGTCGCGCGGCACGTGCGACAGGCGGTCGAATTCTTCGCGGCGCAAGGCGACGGTTTCGAGCACCGCGTCGAGCGGCGACAACTGCGCGGCAGCGGCGCCTGCCACGGGCTGGGAGGACGGCGCGGGTTCGATCGCGAGGGCGGCTTGCGGCATGGTTGTCTCCTGGGCGGATAAGGGTTCGGATGCGGGGCGGCATGCGTGCTGTCCTGGGTGGCAACACGACGATGCAACCAGTCTAGAAACGCCGAAAACACGCAGCAATTGGTGCGTTGGGCCGCGCGACTGGTGAGGTTCCGTGCCGGCCTAAAGAAATCTTCAGATGCGATCGGCGTGCACCGGTGCTATGTTGGGTTTCCGGCCGCGCGACGCCGCGCGCCTTCATCCGGATCCGATCATGAGTTTCCCCGACGAAGACGATTTCCACCGGCTGCTCGACGCGCTGACGACCTGCGTGCTGCTGCACGACGCGCAGACGAAGGCGATCGTGTGGGCGAATCGCGCCGCGTGCATCGCGCTCGGCTTTTCCGTCGAGGAACTGCTGCCGCTGAAGGCGCCGGACATGACGCGTCCCGAGCCGAAATACCAGCGCGAGATCGCGGTGAGCGCATGGGATCGCGCGCTCGTCGACGGGCCGCAGGTGTACGAATGGTGCTATCGATCGCGTACGGGCGTCGACATGCTGTCCGAGGCCACCGCGACCTACGTGCCGCTGCGCGGGCACGACGTCGTGATGGTGCAGTTTCGCGACATCAGCGCGGAAGAGGCGGTCCGCCAGCAGTTGCGCCGCTACGAGGCGCGGCTGCGCGAATTCATGCAGGATCTCGACGAAGGCATCGCGGTCGTGACGGCCGCACGGCGGCGTGCAGTTCATCAGCGAGTCGGGGCGGCGCGTGCTCGGGCTCGCAGCCGACGAACCGCTCGGCGAGGTGCTCGACTACTGCTCCGAGAGCGATCGCGACCGCCTTGTCGCACAACTGCGCGATGCGCCGTCGGCGTACCCGTCCGCGCCGCAGCGCTACCGGATGCGGCGCGACGGCTCGTCGTGCTGGCTGCGCATCCTGTGCCGGCAGGTCGAGATCGAAGGCGATCTCGACGGGCTGCTCGTGCAGTTCCGCGACGTGAGCGACGAAGTCGCGATCGAGGATGCACGCCGCGCCGAAGCGCGCCTGCTCGAACACGCGGGCCGCTACAACGCGATGGGCGAGATGGCGAGCGTGATCGCGCACGAGCTGAGCCAGCCGCTCGCGGCCGTGCGCAACTTCATCGAAGGCGCGGTGCGGCGGCTGAACGGCAATGGCACCATCGACGACGCGATCTGGGGGCTGCGCAGCGCCGACCGGCAGGCCGAGCATGCGGCGCTGATCATCAAGAGCGTGCGCGAATTCATCGTGAAGCGCGAACCGGTCGTCGCGGTTGCCGACCTGCGCGACATCCTTGCCGATGTCGCTTACTTCATCGAGCTGCGCGCGAAGGAGGCCGGCGTGACGGTCGCGATCGTGCAGGCCGGCACGCCGCTGCCGATCCGCTGCGAGCGCGTGCTGATCGGGCAGGTGATCCTGAATCTCGCGTTCAATGCGATCGAGGCGTTCGCCAGTTGCGAGCGCACGCCGCGTACGCTGACGCTCGGTACGGCAGACATCGCCGGGCAGGCGGAGCTGCGTGCGATCGATAACGGTCCGGGCATTGCAGACGGTGCGCACGACCGGCTGTTCGACGGATTCTCGTCGTCGAAGGCCGGCGGCAACGGCATCGGGTTGTCGCTGTGCAAGAGCATCGTCACGCGTCACGGCGGGCGGATCGCGGCGAGCCCGGCCGACGGCGGCGGGCTCGACTGCCGCGTGAGGTTGCCGCTCACCGGCACGCACGCGTAGCCGCTGCGTCGCGTCACGGCCGGGCAGCGACGCGCGGCGCACGATCAGCGCCCCAGTGCCCGCGCGGTCTGGCCGCCGATGCCAAAGTCGGTATTCGGGATGTCCTTGATGATCACGCGCGTGGCCTGCAGCGGTGCATCGAGCACGTTCGCGCCCGCATCGGACAACGCGGCGATCAGCGCGCGCTTCTGTTCGTCGGTGCGGCCGGCGATCAGGATCGCGACGATCACCGGCAGCGACGGCGGCGCGCCATCGGCGGCACTGCGGCCGCCGAGGCCGATATGCGTCGCGGGCAGTTCGGTGAGCAGCACGCGTACGGATTCGATCGGTGCGCCGATCGCGTCGACGGTCGCACCGGTCAGCCGCGCGATCAGCTCGGCCTTGCGCGCGTCGTCATGGCCGGCCGGCAGGAAAACTTCGAGTGTGGGCATGGTGGTCCGCAAAGGTGAAGGTCACCGGTTCACCTTCGCACGTGCGGCGGTGAACCGGCCACGGCTTACAGCAGGAAGCCGATCGCGCTGAGTGCTTCGGTCGAGTCGATCAGGCGCACGACCTTCTCGGCGATCCGCATCTCGCCTTCGGCATCGACGCGCAGCTTGTGCGTGACGTCAGCCGCGAACAGCGTCGCGACGCCGCGCTTGTACGCGACGACGACTTGCGCCGATTTCAGCTCGACGGTGTCGGCGCTGCCGCTTTCCAGCGTGAAGCGCGACACGGTGCGCACCGTGCGTGCCGCGTCGGCGGCCGATGCCGAGTAGCCGGACACCATCCGCTGCACGCGCTTCTCGCGCATGTCCTGGTCGTCGAACACGTAGTTCAGCGTCGCCGCGAAATCGGTCGTGTCGGGATCGATCGGCACCACGTAATGGCCGGCCGGATCCCACAGGTCGAGCCATGCGCGGTAGTCGCGGCGGTCGAGCATCTCGGCTTCGCGCCACACGAATTCGACCGCGCGGGCAAAGGTCTGCTCGGAAAAGAGGGCGTTGCGGTCGTCCATTATTGCTGCTCCATCATCTTGCGCCATTGCTGGTAGGCCTCGCGCATGCCGGTCTCGTCGGTCGCATGGGCGGTCTTTTCGCCGTTCGCGGCGGTCGTCTCGCGGTTCAGCCCGCGGTTCACGAGGATCGGCACATCGGGGCCCGCATGCGCGCCGCGCTGCACGCGTTCCCACGCTTCCGCGTCGTCGGGGCTGCCGAAGCCGAACGGGCCCTGGAAGTGCTCGTGAATGCGCAGCCGCTCGCGGTTCGCTTCGTCGGGGCCGCCGTCCATCGCGAGCGCGACGTGGCGGATTTCGGTTTCGTTCGCGGCGATCGGCCGCAGCACGCGGAAGAACGCCATCGACAGCGCGAGGTTCGGGAACAGGTTCAGGTTGAAGCCGACGCCCATCAGCGAGCGCACGATACGGCGCACTTCCTCCGGCGAATGGCGCTCGGCAAGCTTCGCCGCGAGCGGCGCGAAGCGCTCGGGCAGCGGCGCGCCGTCGTCTTCGTCGAGGTCGATCAGCTCGGGCATCAGCACCGCGAGGCTGTGGCCGTTGCCGAGCCCGCGGCAGAACGCGTCCTCGCTCGTCATGAAGCTCGTGATCGCGGCGGCCGTCTCGTCGTCGATCGACTTCATCCACGATTTGTGCACGACCGGGAAGTGGTAGAGGTCGGTCGTGTTCTCGAGCTGGATCTTCCAGTTGCCCTTGAACTTGAACTTGTGCTCGCCGTTCGCCTTGATCGGGTAACCGGCGCCCTGTTTCATGAACAGGTCGATCCACGGCTTCGCACCGCCGAGGAAATCCTCGAGCGGTTCGATCGCGTCGTTGAAGCTCGCGAAGATCAGCCCCTGGTACACGCCGACGCGCAGCTTCACGAGCGGCAGGTCGCCTTTCTCGCACACGCCTTCGTAGCCGTCGCCGTACGGCAGCGCGCGCAGCGTGCCGTCGAGCGCGTACGACCAGCTGTGATACGGGCACGTGAAACCCTTCGCGTTGCCCTTGTGCGATTCGCACACGGTCGCGCCGCGATGGCGGCAGCGGTTCTGCAGCACGTTGATCTCGCCGGTCTTGTCGCGCACGACGATCACCGGCTGGCGGCCGATCGTCGTCGTGATGAAGTCGCCCGGGTTCGGCAGCTCGCTCTCGTGCGCGACCCAGATCCAGGTGCGGTAGAAGATGCGGTCGAGCTCGGCTTCGAACAGCGCGGGATCGTGATACATCGCCGGCGCGATGCGGTCGGGTTGCGCGAGACCGTGCAACGCACTGGTGTCGATCGTCTGGTAGGAAATGTCGCTCATCGTCGTCGTGGGGAAAGAGTCGCGAAATCGGGCCGCGTCATGCGCGGTATCGAGTACCCAGTCTCGTCTCCCACTACATATCCGTCAAATTGATCTAAAATTGGCCAGTCAATAAATGCGGCAAATAATGGAGGCAACGATGACGTCGGTCGATCATCTCGATCTGAACCTGTTGCGCGTGTTCCAGGCGATCGTCGAGGAACGCAGCCTGACGAAGGCCGGTGAGCGGCTCGCGCTGTCGCAGCCGGCCGTCAGCTATTCGCTCGGCCGGCTGCGCACGCTGTTCGACGATCCGCTGTTCGTGCGCACGCGCTCGGGTATGCAGCCGACGCCGGTCGCGCTCGAACTCGCGGGGATCGTCGGCAAGGCGCTCGACATGGTGCGCGTCGCGCTGCGCTACGCGGAGCGCTTCGATCCGGCAACCAGCACGCGCACCTTCCGGCTGTCGCTGTCGGACGCGGGCGAGATGGCGTACCTGCCGGCGATCTGTCAGGCGCTGCGCGAGCGCGCGCCGCGCGTGACGCTGAGCGTGCAGCCGTTGCCGGTGGAGGAGATCGAGGAGGCGCTGCGCGCGAGCCGGCTGGATTTCGCGATCGGCAACCTGCCGGAGCTGATGCCGCGCACGCGCCACCAGGTGCTGTTCGAGGAAACCTACGTGTGCATGACGGGCCGCCGGCGCGGGTTGCCGAGCGGGGCCGCGCTGAGTCTCGACCAGTTCGTGCGCGCAGCGCACGTCAACGTGAAGTCGGTCGAGCACAGCCATCACGCGCTCGACGACGCATTGCGTGCACAGGGCGTGGGCCGCAATATCGCGCTGGAAGTACCGCACTTCGTCGCGCTGCCGAGTGTGTTGTCCGTCACGGATCTTTACGCGACGCTGCCGAAGCGGCTCGCGCAGATCCTGAACCGCGACAACGCATTCCGCCTGTACGACTTGCCTGTCACGCTGCCGCCCGCGCCGGTGACGATGCACTGGCACGAGCATTTCCATGAAGACGAAGGCAACGCGTGGATGCGCACGCTGCTGACCGAACTCGTCGAGCGCTTCGACAACGCTTGACCGATGAGGGCGAGGGCAACGCGTGGATGCGCGCGTTGCCGGCTCGAACTCGTTGGGCGGTTCAGCGGCACGAGACGTCCTGAACGGGCGCTGCTCGTGCCGACAGCATCAGAGATCGAGCACCAGCACCGCCGAGCGTGCCCGCGACACGCAGCAGCAGATCACCGTATTGCTCGCGCGTTCGGCCTTGCTGAGGCAATGGTCGCGATGATCGGGTTCGCCGTCGATGACGGGCACCATGCAGGTGCCGCACACGCCTTCGCCGCATGACGTATCGACTTCGATGCCGATCCGCGCGAGCGCGTCGACGATCGACGTGTCGGGCGTCACGCGGACCGATTGCCCGCTGCGCTGCAGCCGGACTTCGAAGCCGTCGGCCGGGCCGGCGCCGGCTTCGGCCTGGCCCGCATCGGCGGCGGCGGGTTCCGCAGCGAAACGTTCGAGATGGATCGAGTCTTCGGGCACGCGCGTCGCGGCCGCCGCGACGACCGCATCCATGAACGGTCCCGGGCCGCACGTATAAACATGCGCGTGCGCATCGACCGACGCGACGCAGCGGTCGAGTTCAACCGCGAGCCCATCGGGCTCGACGCCGTAGTGGAACGTCACGCGCGACGCGAACGGCTCGGCCGACAGTTCATCGACAAAGGCCGCATGCTCGCGGCTGCGTGCGAAGTAGTGCAGTCGGTAGCGCGCGCCGCGCTTGTGCAGCGCGTACGCCATCGACAGCAGCGGCGTGATGCCGATGCCGGCCGCGATCAGCACGTGCTCGCTCGCGTCATCCGTCAGACGAAACAGGTTGCGCGGCGTGCCGATCGACAGCTCGGCGCCGACGGCCACGTCGTCGTGCAGCGAACGCGAGCCGCCGCGCGACTGCGCTTCCTTCTTCACCGCGAACAGGTAGCTGCCACGTTCGTCGGGGTTGCCGCACAGCGAGTATTGGCGCGTGATGCCGGACGGGGCGGTGACGTCGATATGGGCGCCCGGTTCGTACGCATCGAACGGCTGGCCGTCGACGCGCGAAACCCGGAAACAGCGGATGTCCTGCGCCGCGTCGATCAGCGCGTCGATCCGGACCTGGTGGCGGTTCGCTTGCATGGGAAATTCCGTGGGGTACGAGGAAAGCGGCGCGGCAGACACCGCGCCGTCATGCGATCGAGAATAGGGATGGGCATCGCATAAATCAAATCGATTAAAAAGCGATGCCGGAATCAGTGGGATGGATAGTAGTCGGATGGCGCAAGTGTGCTCAGCGCGCGGCGATCGCGTCGCCCGCATCGGCTGCCAGCGGTGCCGCTGCCGATGCGTGACCGCGTTCGCGATCGAGGCTGCGGCGGTAGTGCCGGCAGCCGGCGGCGAGCAGCAGCGCGGCGAGCGTGGCTGCCGCGACGTTGACGATCGACATCGAATGGCCGACCGCGGCCGGTGCGCCGAATACGCGGTCGGTGAACAGTGCGACGACGGTCGTGCCGATCCCGAGCGCGATCAGGTTCGACACGAGCAGGAACAGCGCGGAGATCTGCGCGCGCATCTGGTTCGGCGCGAGCGTCTGCATCGCGGCGGTCGACGTCGGCATCGGGAACGACGCGAAGAACATCGCGACCACGAGCATCGCGAGCGACGCGGGCAGCGAGTCGAGCTGCGTGAACAGCGTCGCGGGAATCACCATGCAGGCGGCGCCGATCGCGCCGGCGCGCATCGGTGCATCGGCACGGCCGCGTCGCAGCAGCCAGTCGTTGAGCCAGCCGCCGCAGAACACGCCGGCCGTATTCGCGACCAGCAGCACGATGCCGAGCGTGTAGCCGGCTTCGACGGCCGTCATCCCGAAGCGTCGGATATAGAACGCGGGCGTCCAGCTCAGCAGGCAGTACAGCGTCATCGCGTAGAACGAGAAGCCGAGGTAGTGGCACGAGAAGGTCGCGCGATGCGTGCCGACGAAGCGCAGCGAATCGCGCATCGACACGCGCCGCACGGCGCCCGAGCGATCCTGTGCGAGCCCCTTGCGCTGCGGGTCGCGCACGGTCGCGGCGAACAGCAGTGCAACGAGAATCCCCGGCAGCCCGACGATCAGGAACGTAACCTGCCACGCATGCACCTGCCCGACGACCGGCAGAGTGAACGCGCTCGCATGCTTGAGCAGCGCGATCACGTAGCCGCCGATCAGGAAGGCGACGCCGCCGCCGATGAACGAGCCGAGCGAATACACGGCGATCGCGCGCCCGAGCTTCTCCTTCGGGAAGTAGTCGGCGAGCATCGAATACGCGCCGGGCGACAGCGCGGCTTCGCCGACGCCCACGCCCATCCGCGCGATGAACATCTGCACGAAATGCTGGCTGAGCCCGCATGCGGCCGTCGCGACGCTCCACAGCGCGATGCCGATCGAGATGATGCGCGGGCGCGCATAGCGGTCGGCGAGATACGCGACCGGCAGCCCCATCACCGCGTAGAACAGCGAGAACGCGAAGCCGTTGAGCAGGCTGAACTGCGTGTCGGACAGGTGCAGGTCGCGCTTGATCGGCTCGATCATCAGCACGAGGACCTGGCGGTCGACGAACGAAAAGACGTACGCGAGCATGCAGATGACGACGACATACCATTCGTACGTATAGCGCTTGCCGTCGGCAGCGCGGGCCGTGGATGCGGACATGCGGATTCTCCAGGAGCGGGCGGTGGAAAAGCGCGGCAGCGGCCTTGCGGGCCGGGCGCCGTCGCGGCGCGAAAGCGTGCGGGTGACACGATCGGAGACGCAGCGTAGTCGGCCAAATTCGGCCGCCATAGCCGGAGTGACAGCGGCGCCACACGGACATTTACCGACCCGGATAAAGAAAACACCGAGGCCGTGCGCACGGGCGGCCGCGCAGCGCGCGTGCGGCGGGGCGCGCGCCCATCATGCGGCGCATCTATAAGCGTTATAGAGCGCATTGCGTCGACGTCCGAAATTGTCGTTCCTAGACTCGGCCCGTTTTTGATCGGCAGCGTTGGCCGCTTGCGGCGAACGCGCATCACACCACGCGGCGCGACGCCGACCGGCGCCGGCATTTCTACGGGACGACGAAGATGAACCAACCGAACGGGCGGGCCGACCGGCTTGCCGTACCGCTTGCCGCGCTGCTCGCCTGCATTGCGCTGCCGGCCGCCGCGCAATCGAGCGTGACGCTCTATGGGCGCATCGACACCGCGATCGAATACGCGAACGCCGGGCCGAACCACGTGACGCGCATGGGCAGCGGCAACCTGTGGGCGTCGCAATGGGGGCTGAAGGGCGTAGAGGATCTCGGCGGCGGCTACGCGACGATCTTCAAGCTTGAGGACGGCTTCAACGCGGGCAGCGGTGCGCTGTCGAACAGCAGCGCGCTGTTCGGCCGCGAAGCGTGGGTCGGCATCACGGGGCCGTTCGGCGGCGTGCAGTTCGGCGAGCTTTACACGATCCTGCATACGACGCTCGTCACGTACAGCCTGCCCGGCCTCGGCGCGGGGCTCGCATGGGGCAACGCGACCAACAACTTCGTCGGGCCCGCGTTCCTGCGCGTGCGCAATTCGATGCGCTACACGTCGCCGCGCTACGCGGGCTTCCTGCTGCGCGCGATGGCCGCGCGCGGCACCAACGGTGCGGCCGGGCAGCCGGCGACGCTCGGCGATACGTACGGCGCGGGCGTCAACTACGTGCACGGCGGCCTGTCGGTCGACGTCGACTACATGCAGCAGAAGTTCAGCCCGGTAGCGGCGGCCACGCTCGGCGACACGAGCCCGGCCGCGAACGGCAACTACACGCTCGGCGCGGTTTCGTACGACTTCAACGTCGTGAAGGTCGCCGCGCTGTACATGCGCCATCGCGGCGGCCCCGACGTCGCGACCGCGATCGACAGCCAGAGCGCGTATCCGCACAGCGACATCATGGAACTGAGCGCGACGGTGCCGATCGGGCGCGCGTCGCTGCTGTTGAGCGTCGGCCATTACCGGAAGGTCGCTGACAGCGAAGGCAACGCGGATTCGTACGGCATCCGCTTCGACTATCCGCTGTCGAAGCGCACGGTGCTGTACACGGGCGCCGCGATGGTGCGCAATGGCGCGCATGCGCGCTTCGTCGTCAACGGCGCGGCGGGCGGCGGCGTCGCGGTCGCGAAGCCGGGCGCGACCGCGAGCTCGATCGTCGCGGGCATCCTCACGTCGTTCTGAGCGTGCCGGCGGGCACGCGTCCGTGCGCGGGCCCGCGTGCGCCGCTACGCGCAGGCGGGCGGCTGCGGCGCGAGCCATGTGTCGAACGGCGCCTGCTGCCCGATATTGAACAGTTCGAGCAGCAACGCGCGCAGCCAGCGATGGCCAGGGTCCGCGTCGAAGCGCCGGTGCCAGTATGCATTGACGGCCCATTCGCCGGCGCCCGCAATCTCGTACAGCACGCACGGCTGTCGCGCGGCGAACGTGATCGCGATCGTCTCCGGCAGGATCAGCGCGTAGTCGCCGTCCTGCAGCAGCGCGGGCACCACCATGAAATCGGGCAGTGCCGCGCGCACGCGCGGCATCAGCGCGTGCCGCTCGAGCAGTTGCATCGACTGCGGATGCGACGTGACCGCGACGAAGCGCAGCGCGTCGGGCGCCGTACCGTCGAGCACGAAATCGTCGGGCAACCCGACGCGCTGCGCGGTGCGGCGCGGCATCAGCAGCACGCAGCGCTCGTGCAGCAGCGCGGTGCGCTGGAAGTGGCTCGACGCATCGGCGAAATGCCCGAGCGCGAAATCGATGCGCCCCGATTCGAGCGCGACGTTGAGTTGGCATTCGTCGACGTGCAACGTCTCGATCACCGCACCCGGCGCGCGCCGGTCGAACGCGGCGAGCAGCGTCGGCAGGAATGCGCTCGCCGCGAAATCGCTCATGTGCAGGCGGAACACGCGCTGCGTGCTGTCGGGCGTGAAGCGCGACCCTTCGTCGAGCACGTCCTGCAGGATCGCGAGCGCCTTGTCGACCGAGATCGCGAGCCGCTGTGCGCGCGGCGTCGGCTCGACGCCGGTGCCGGTACGCACGAACAGCGCGTCGCGGAACATCAGCCGCAACCGGCCGAGCGCATAGCTGACCGACGGCTGTGTGACGCCGAGCCGCAGCGCCGCGCGGCCGACGTGCCGCTCCTCGTAGACCGCGCGAAACGTCTTCAGCAAGTTGAGATCGAGATCCTGCACGCGCAGGCCGTCGAGCGAGTCGGCATCGTGAGCGGAAGGGTCGGGGCGGGCCGGCGTCGCCGGGCGGCCGGGAGCGGGGTGCGTCATCGTGGTTGCCTCGCGGTGACGGAAGGCGCGTGGCCGTAACGCCGCGCATACGCCTTCGCGAAATGGCCGAAGCCATGGATGCCGTGCGCGATCAACACGTCGGTCACGCTGCGTGCGTCGCCACGTTGCAGCGCCGCGTGCACGGCCGCAAGCCGGCGCTCGCGAACGTACGCGGCCGGCGTGGTGTGCAGGAACGTGCGGAACGCGTGCTGCAGCGTGCGCGGGGCGACACCCGCGACGGCCGCCAGGGCGGCCAGCGAGAGCGATTCGCCGAGATGCGCGTCGACGTGGTTGCATGCGCGGCGCACATGCGCCGGCAACGGCGGCGTGCCGCGCGCGAGCGTGTCGCTGTACGAGTGCGGCAGGTGCGTGAGCAGCAGCGACATCAGCCACGCGGTGAGGTCCGCGCCGAACACGGGCGACGCGGTGCCGATGCCCGGCTGCACGCCGAGCCGGCACAGGTATTCGAAGGTCGGCAGTACGAGCGCGGCGCCCGTGCCGCCGCTTGCGAGTTCGAATTGCAGCGGCCGTGTGAGCGTTGCCTGCAGCAGGTCCTGCAGCTTGCGTTCGAGTGCGCCGCGTTCGAGGCGCAGCACGAGGTTGCGGCAATCGGGGCTCGTGCGCAGGCGGCTGGCGAGCGCGGGCGACGACACTGTCAGCTCGCCGGGCCCCGCGCGTGCGGCGATGCTGCCGGCCTGCAGCTCGCACGTGCCGGCGAGCGTGAGCCTGAACAGGAAGTGATCGGCGTCGTCGCCGAAATCGATACGCGTTTCGCGGCCGTAGCAGAGTTCGAGCAGTGCGCCGTGATGCAGCGGCACTTCATACAGCTCCGCATGAAACGGATCGCGGCCGTACGCGGCCATCCGGTGCGGCCCGAGCCGGTGCGCGACCGCGCGCTCGACTTCGTCGGGCGCCTGCAGCGTGCCGAGCCGGTTCGGCGCATGGCGGGAAAGGGCGATGTCCATCGATAGACCTCGTAACGGATGCAGGGGCGTGGCGGCATGCGCGTCGCCGCGATTGCGTTGCGCGAATGGGTGTGTCGTTGCGCGTTTTGAAGCGACGCGGCGAAGTCGGCCGCGTAGTCTCGGAAGCACTCAATCACCGGGAGAAAACGATGAAGGCATGTGTTCTGGGCGGCGGCCACGGCTGCCATGCGGCGGCGATCGACCTGCTCGAGAAAGGCCACGACGTGACGTGGTGGCGGCGTGACCGCGAGCCGCACGCGCGGCTGCGCGAGCTTGGTGTGCTGAACGTGACCGACTATCGCGGCAAGCGGACGGTGCCGCTTGGCGATGCGCCCGGCGCGATCCGCCTGACGGACGATCTGGCGGCCGCGCTGCGCGGCACGCAGCTCGTCGTGGTGCCGCTGCCGTCCACGTCGCACGACGCGCTCGCCGCGCAGGTCGCCCCGCTGCTGGAGGACGGTCAGGTCGTCTTCCTGCCGCCCGGCACGTTCGGCAGCTTCGTGTTCGCGCGTGCGGCGGCCGATGCCGGCAACCGTTCGCGCGTCGCATTCGCCGAAACGGGCACGCTGCCGTATCTTGTGCGCAAGCATGGCGACAACGATGTCGTGATCAGCGCATACGCGACACGCCTGCCGACCGGCGTGTTTCCGGCGAATGCGGCCGGCTGGGCGTTCGACGTGTTGCGCGCCGGCTATCCGTCGGTCGAGCCGGTCGAGGACGCATTGTCCGGCGCGCTGATGAACGCGGGCCCCGTAATTCATCCGCCGCTGATCCTGATGAATGCCGGGCCGCTCGAACACTTCGATGCGTGGGACATCCACAACGAAGGCACGCAGCCGTCGATCCGCCGCGTGACGAACGCGCTCGACGCCGAACGCATCGCGGTGCGCGAAGCGCTCGGTTACCACGCGCCGCATTTCCCGCTCGCCGATCACTACGCGACCGAGGGCGACGAATGGATGTACGGGCGCGGCGCGCACGGCAAGCTGACCGATAGCGGCGACTGGCGCGAGAAGATCGATCTGCGCACGCATCGCTACATGCTCGAAGACACCCGGCTCGGGCTGTCGTTCGTCGTGTCGTGCGGGCGCTGGGCCGGTGTGCCGACGCCGGTCGCGCAGGGGCTGCTGAGCATCGCGAGCGCGGTCGCGGTGCGCGACCTGTACGCGGAAGGCCGCACGCTGGAGCGGCTCGGGCTTGCCGCATTGTCGAAGGACGCGCTGCGCGCGCTGCTCGACGTGGGGTACACGGCATGAAGGCGGCCGCCGATGTGACGCGCATTCACGTGCTCGGCGCGGGACGCATGGGGCAGGGGATCGCACTCGTGTTCGCGTTCGCGGGGCTCGACGTGACGCTGGTCGACTTCAAGCGGCGCGATGCGGCCGGCTGGCAGGCATTCGAAGCGCGCACGCGCGACGAGATCGTGCGGCCGCTGCACGCGCAGGTCGCGCTCGGCCGCATCGATGCCGCTCAGGCCGATGCCGTCGTCGCGCGCATCGTGCTCGTCTCGCGTGACGGCGTGGCGGACGCGGTGCGCCACGCCGATATCGTGTTCGAAGCGCTGCCCGAAGTGCTGGACGCGAAGGCCGACGCACTGCGCTGGCTCGGCGAACACGTCGATACCCATGCCACGATCGCGTCGACCACGTCGACGTTCGTCGTCACCGAGTTGCAGCGCCATGTTGCGCACCCGGGGCGGATGCTGAACGCGCACTGGCTGAATCCCGCGCTGCTGATGCCGCTCGTCGAGATCAGCCGCAGCGACGCGACCGATCAAGCCGTCGTCGACATGCTTGCCGCACTGCTCGAACGCGTCGGCAAGAAGCCGGTGATTTGCGGGCCGGCGCCCGGCTATATCGTGCCGCGCATCCAGGCGCTCGCGATGAACGAAGCCGCGCGGATGGTCGAGGAAGGCGTGGCAAGCGCCGAGGACATCGACACGGCGATCCGCACGGGTTTCGGGCCGCGCTTCGCGGTGCTCGGGCTGCTTGAATTCATCGACTGGGGCGGCTGCGACATCCTGTACTACGCGTCGACGTACCTGGCCGGCGAGATCGGCCCGCGCTTCGCACCGGCCGCGAGCGTCGTGCGGAACATGGAAGCCGGGCGCGACGGCGTGCGTACGGGCGCCGGCTTCCACGACTATGCGGAGGTCGACGTGCCCGCGTACATGCGGCAGCGGCTCGGCGAATTCGCGCGGCTGCTCGATCACCTGGGGCTGGCGCCGGCGTTCGACAGCGCGCGGCGCGACGCCGGGCGCTGACCGTCGCGCGGTCATGCGGCGTCGCCGCGCGAACCGTCGGCGTGCGTGGTGCGCGTCTCGCGCATCACGCACAATGTTGCGACGGTCACGAGGCCGAGCGCGACGAGAAACAGCGAGACGGGCCACGACGCGTGATAGCGCGCGAGCAGCGCGGTTGCAATCAGCGGCGACATCCCGCCCGCGAAGATCGACGCGACTTCATGCCCGAGCGCGACGCCCGAGTAACGCACCTCGGTGCTGAACAGCTCGCCGACGAGCGCGGGCAGCGTGCCGATCATCGCGCCGTGGCTCACGGCCGTGCCGATCGTCAACGCGAGCCAGACGAGCGGCGTCACGCGCGTGTCGAGCAGCCAGAAGAACGGGAACGCGCACGCGACGAGGCTCAGCGCGCCGATCAGGTACACGGGCTTGCGGCCGATCCGGTCGGACAGCCGGCCCCACGCAAGCATCGCACCCATCTCGACGATCATCGCGATCATCACGCCGGTCAGCATCACGCCGTTCGGGATGCCGACGTATTTGCCGTAGACGAGCGAGAACGCGAGGAAGATGTATGCGCCGCCGTTCTCGGCCACGCGCAGCCCCATCGCGAGCAGGATTTCCTTCGGATGACGGCGGATGCACTCGACGATCGGCAGATGCGTGTGCGCGCCGCGCTTGCCGGCCTGCTCGAAGTCACGGCTTTCCGGCAGATGGCGGCGGATGTAGATGCCGATCGCGAAGATGGCGATGCTCGCGAGGAACGGCAGCCGCCAGCCCCACGTGCGGAACATGTCGTCCGGCAGCGCCTGCGCGGCGAGAAACGCGGCCGACGACAGCACGAAGCCGCCGCCCACGCCGAGCTGGCTCCACGCCGCGTAGTAGCCGCGCTGCTCGGGCGGCGCGTTTTCGCTGATCATCAGCACGCCGCCGCCCCATTCGCCTCCGGACGCGACGCCTTGCAGCAGCCGCAGCACGACGAGCGCCGCCGGCGCCCACAGGCCGACCTGCGCATAGGTCGGCAGCAGGCCGATCGCGAAGGTCGACGCGCCCATGATCAGCAGCGTCCACACGAGCGACGCCTTGCGACCGTAGCGATCGCCGACGTGGCCGAACACGATCCCGCCGAGCGGCCGCGCGACGAAACCGAGCGCGAACGCCGCGAACGCGGCGAGGCTGCCGGCGAGCGGCGATGCGCCGGGCGGAAAGAATACGTGACCGAACACGAGCGCCGCGGCCGTGCCGTACACGAAAAAGTCGTACCACTCCATCGCGTTGCCGGCGACGGAGGCGATGACGATCCGGCGCAGTTGCCGGTCGGCGAGCGGCCGGGCGGCGCTCGGGGATTGCACGGTGTCGGTCGGGTACATGGCGGACTCTGAAGGGGGGAGGCGGGCGCGTGCCGTCTTGTGCAGCACTGCGGGCTAGTGTTGTCGGCACCGTGCCCCCGGTCAAATCCGCAGAAAAAGGGGAGGGTCATCACTCCCGCAAATGATGGTCCGCGTGCCGCTACGCGACGTTCTCCTGCAGCAGCGCGATCATCCGCTGCGCCAGCGGCGGCACGTACGCGCCCGCGCGGTGCATCGCGCCGATGCGGCGGTCCAGTTCGAGCTCGCCGGCCTTCAGGTCGAGCGCACGCAGTCCGGCCACCTGGTCGAGCGCATCGGCGCCGCCGACGCACAGCAGCGATGTGCCGTGCAGCAGCTGCAACAGCGACGTGTTGCCGAAATCCATCTCGATGCGCAGGCGCGGCGCCGGCAGCCCGCGCGCGCGGAACGCGTCGTCGATCCGGTGTCGCACCGGGATCGTGGTTTCCGGCAGCAGCCATTCCTGGTCGGCGAGATCCGCGAGCGTGAGCGCGCGCTTGCGCTGCAGCGGGTGGGCGGCGTCGGCCAGCACCGTCAGGCGGTCGTCGAGCAACGCGATGGTGTCGAGTGCGGCGTCCGGTTGCTGCGGTTCGGGCGCGATCACGAGGTCGAGTTCGCCGGCCGCGAGCAGGTCGAGCAGTTCGCGCGCGAGCCGGCAGCGCAGCCGCAGCCGCGCGGCCGGCCGTTCGCGGATCAGCTGCCGGCACGCGCCGAGCACGAACGCGTTGGGCACGGTCGGCGAGTAGCCGATCCGCACGATGCCCTGTTCGCCGCCGCGGATCGCGCGCATCTCCTGCATCGCATCGTCGAATTCGAGCGCGATCCGCTGCGCGCGGGCGACGAAGCGCGCGCCGGCCGGCGTCGGCGTCATCCCGTTCGCGGTGCGCTCGAACAGCGTCACGCCGACCTGCGCCTCCAGCCGCTGCACGGCCTTGGTCAGCGCGGGCTGCGACAACCCCAGCGCCTCGGCCGCCTTGCCGATGCTGCCGTGCCGCTCCACGGCCAGCAGGTACTCCAGATCGCGCGTATCCATCGATGGGATTCCTATTGGTTATGACTTTATATCTGGTGATGCATTGTGGTGATGCCTCGGCATCTTACAGACTGGCGGCACTGTTCGACCAGGAGATTCGTTTTGAGCTTCGCCTACTTCCTGCGGCGCGCTGCCCGCTACTGGGGCAGCCAGCCCGCCGTGATCCACCGCGACCGCGCCGTCACTTACCGTCAGCTCGACGAGCGTTCGACTCGACTCGCGAACGCGCTGCGCGGCCTCGGCTTCGCGCGCGGCGAGCGCATCGCCGTGCAGTCGCGCAACTGCATCGAGCTCGTCGAGATCGAATGCGCGCTGTACAAGGCTGGTCTCGTGAAGGCCGCGCTGAACCCGCGCTTCACGGCGGCCGAGGCTGCCGACGTCGTCGGCAACTGCACGCCCGTCGCGTTCATCGGCGGGCGCGGCTATACGGACTACACGCCCGATTCGCCGGGCTTCGGGGCGGTCGAGCGGTTCGTGTCGCTCGGCGGCGCGGTCGCCGGCTATCTCGACTATGAAACGCTGCTCGCGAAGGGCGGCGATACGCCGCCCGACTACACGCCGGCGGCCGACGATCTCGCGGTGCTGCACTTCTCGTCCGGCTCGACCGGGCGCATCAAGGCCGCGATGCAGAGCTATGGCAACCGGCTCGCGTCGCTGCGCAAGATCGTGCTCGGAATGGATCGCCCCGCGCAGCCCGGCGACCGGCTCGCGCTGATCGGGCCGATCACGCATGCGTCGGGGATGCTGATGCAGCCGTACCTGTTCTGCGGCGCGACGCTCGTGCTGTTCGACGCGTTCGAGCCCGCGCATTTCCTCGCCGAAGTCGCGCGCCAGCGCATCACGCACACGTTCATGGTGCCGGCGATGGTCAACATGCTGCTGAACGTGCCCGAGCTGGCACAGGCCGACCTGCGCAGCCTGAAGGTGCTCGGCTACGGCGCGGCGCCGATGGCGCCGGCGCGTATCGAGGAAGCGTGGGCGCGCATCGGCCCCGTGCTGTCGCAGGGCTATGGCGCGAGCGAATCGACGTCGGGCGTCACGCGGCTTGGCATCGCCGATCACGCGCATGCGCTGCTGTACGACCGCGAGCAGCTCGCGTCGTGCGGCCGGCCGCTCGGCGAGACCGAGGTGCGGGTGGTCGGCGCCGACGGGCGCGAAGTCGAAGGCGATGCGATCGGCGAGATCGTGATTCGTGGCGCGGACGTGTTCCAGGGCTACTGGAACGCGCCGGAGCTGACGCGCGAGGTGCTGGTCGACGGCTGGCTGTACACGGGCGACCTCGCGCGCACCGACCGCGAAGGCTTCATCTACCTGGTCGACCGCAAGCACGACATGATCATTTCGGGCGGCTTCAACGTGTATCCGACCGAAGTCGAAGCGGCGCTGTACCGGCATGACGACGTGCTCGAGGCGTGCGTCGTCGGCGTGCCCGACGACAAGTGGGGCGAGGCCGTGAAGGCCGTCGTCGTGCTGCGTTCGGGCCGCAGCGCGCAGGCGACCGATCTTGTTGCGCACTGCCGCGAGCGGCTCGCCGACTACAAGGCGCCGCGCTCCATCGATTTCGTCGCGGAGCTGCCGAAGAACGCGAGCGGCAAGATCGCCCGCAAGCTCGTGCGCGAGCCGTACTGGCGCGGTGTCACGCGCCGCGTCAACTGAAGGAGCCCGCCATGTTCGATCATCTGCAACGCCCCGAATTCGTCGCGCTGCGCGCGGCCGTGCTGCGCTTCGTCGACGACGAACTGCGCCCGATCGAGCGCGAGCTGCGGCTCGACTCGGAAGACGTCTGGCCGCGCGACGTGCTGCGTCGCGTGTGGCAACGTTCGGCCGCGCTCGGCTTCTACACCGCGAGCCTGCCCGTCGAGATCGGCGGCCAGGGGCTGTCGATCGCCGAGGTCTGCGCGCTGAAGGCCGACCTCGCCGCATGCGGCGCGGCGCTCGCGCCGCACGTGCTCGGCGAACTCGGCGGCCCGCCGCGCATCGGCAACATGCTGAAGTACGCGACGCCCGCGCAGCTCGAACGCTATTTCAAGCCGGTGATGCGCGGCGAGAAATCGACCTGCTTCGCGCTGACCGAGCCGCACTCGGGCTCGGACGCGATGAGCATCCGCACGACGGCGGTCGAGGATGGCGATTCGCTCGTCATCAACGGCACGAAGCATTACATCAGCGGCGCGCCGTTCGCCGATTTCGCGATCGTGATGTGCGTGACCGATGCGACCGCGACGCCGCCGCAGATCACGGCCGTGCTCGTCGATCTCGACCTGCCGGGCGTGAGCGTGGAGCACGAGTACGTGCCGATGTCCGGCCAGCACATCGACGCGGACATCCGCTTCGTCGACGTGCGCGTGCCGCGCGAGAACGTGTTCGGCGGGGTCGGCAACGGCTTCAAGCTCGGCATGTCGCGCATCAACGTGAACCGGCTGCTGCATTGCCCGACGATGCTTGGCCTCGCGATGTCCGCGTATCGCGCGTCGCTCGATCATGCGCGCACGCGCCGGCAGTTCGGCGGGCCGATCGCGCGCTTCCAGGCGATCCAGCACATGCTCGCCGACATGGCCGCCGCGCTGTGGGCGTGCGAAAGCATGATCGCGCACACGGCCGCGCTGGCCGACGCGGGAGCCGACCTGCGGATGACGGCATCGGCATGCAAGCTGTATGTGTCGGAGCGCTGCTTCGAAGTGGCGGACAAGGCTGTTCAGATCCACGGCAACGTCGGCGTGACGCGCGGCCACCCGGTCGAGCAGACGTTCCGCAAGCTGCGGATGTTCCGCATCCTGACCGGCACGAGCGAGATCCAGCGCAACGCGATCGCGAAAGCGATTCTCGAACCGGCCGGCGCGGGGCGCGAAGCATGACGGCGCGCGACGACACGGAACATGCCGCCGACCTGCACGACCCGTGGCCGGCAGGCGACGACCACGCGCCCGCCTGGTCGTGCCTGCGCGGCGTGCGGATCATCGATGCCGGCCAGTTGCTGCCCGGGCCGCATGCGTGCGCGCTGCTGCGCCAGCTCGGCGCCGACGTGATCAAGGTCGAGCCGCCGGGCGGCGACGCGCTGCGGCAGTTCGGCGCGGATACGTTCGCGCAGTTCAACCGCGGCAAGCGCTCGATCGTGCTCGACCTGAAAACGCCCGACGGCCGCGCGCGCTTTCTCGATCTCGTGCGCGATGCCGATGCGGTGGTCGAAGGCAACCGGCCGGGCGTGATGGCGCGGCTCGGGCTCGATTACGCCGCGCTGGCCGGCGTGAACCCGCGCATCGTGCTGTGTTCGATCACCGGCTACGGGCAGGAAGGCCCGTATGCGAACCGCCCCGGCCACGACCTGAACTTTCTTGCCGACGCCGGTTACTGGTCGGTGCCCGCGCAACTGCATGACGCCGTCGCGCGGCCGCGCGTGCGGCTGGCCGATCATGCGGCCGCCATGCATGCGGCGCTCGCGCTCGCCGTTGCCGTGATGAGCGCACGCGCGAACGGGGTCGGCCAGCATCTGGACGTGTCGATCCACGACGCGATGTTCGCGTGGACCGCACCGGCCGCGTGGGCACTGCGCACGGGCCGCGATACGCCCGACACCGCACGCTGGGTGATGCCCGACAACGACCTGTTCGAAACCGCCGACGGGCGGTACATCGTCCTCGCGACGTTCGAGGACAAGTTCTGGACCGCGTTCGCCGATGCGATCGGCGACGCGTATCCGGCGTTGCGCGACCCGCGCTACGCCCGGCGGGCAGGCCGGCAGCAGCATCGGCACGCACTCGGCGCGCTGCTGCGTACCACGTTCGCAACCCGCACGCTGGACGACTGGATGCACGTGCTCGGCGCGCTCGGTTTGCCCGTGTCGCGCGTGCCGGTGGCCGGCGAGGTGTTCGACGATCCGCACGTGCGTGCACGTGGTGTCGCGCGCGAGGTGGCGGCAGACCACACGCTCGCGGTGCGCTTCCCGGTGAAGTTCTCGCTCGGCTTGCCGGACGGCGATGACCGTGTGCCGGCGCCCGGCGAGCACGGCGGCGGGTAGCGCGACGCACCCGGCCGCCGACGATAACGAAACAGGAGACAGCCATGACGAATGGCGCGCAATACCGCCCCGGACGGGCGTGGTCCATCGCGACGATGCTCGCGCTGATGATGCTGGTGAATTTTCTCGACAAGGTCGTGCTCGGCCTCGTGTCGGTGCCGATGATGCGCGACCTGCATCTGAGCCCGACGCAGTTCGGCGTGATCGGCGGCAGCCTCAACTGGCTGTTCGCGGTCGCGGCCGTCGCGGGCGGCATCGCCGCGAACCGCTGGCCCGCGAAATGGCTGCTGTTCGCGATGGCGGCCGCGTGGGCGCTGCTGCAATTGCCGATGCTCGCCGCGAGCTCGATCTGGGTCGTCATCGCGTGCCGCGTGCTGCTCGGCATCGGCGAAGGGCCCGCGTCGCCGGTCGCGACGCACGCGATCTACAAGTGGTTTCCCGATACGCGGCGCAACCTCCCCGTTGCGCTGCTGCACCAGGGCAGCGCGCTCGGCCTGCTGATCGCGGGGCTCTCGATCCCGATCATCACGACGCACTGGGGCTGGCGCGCGAATTTCGCGGTACTGGCGCTGCTTGGGATGGTGTGGTGCATCGCGTGGGCCGTGGCCGGCGAGGAGGGCACGCTGTCGCGGGCGCCACGCACGGCCGGCGGCGACCGCGTGCCGTACGGGCGGCTGCTGACCGACCGCACGGTGCTCGGCAACTTCCTCGGCCATTTCGCGGCGAACTGGATTCTCGCGATGACGCTCACGTGGATGCCGACCTACCTGCAGCTCGGGCTCGGCTTCGGGCCGCACGAGGCCGGCCGGATGTTCGCATTGTTCGTCGCGGTCACGTCGCCGCTCAGCCTCGCACTGGCATGGCTGTCGCAAACCCTGCTCGCGCGCGGGATGCCGTCGCGGCACGGGCGCGGCACGTTCATCGCGGTCACGCTCGCGATCGCCGGCGCGATGCTGGCCCTGCTGCCGGTGCCGGAGATGCCGCGCGCGGCGAAGCTCGTGCTGCTGACGCTCGGCAGCGGGCTGACGCTGACGATGTACTCGATCGGCCCCGCGATGCTTGCCGAAGTGACGCCGGATGCGCAGCGCGGCGGCGTGCTCGCGCTCAGCAACGGCTTCGCATCGCTCGCGGGCCTCGGCGCGCCGGTCATTACCGGGATGCTGATCGAGGGGGCCGGCGCGTCGGTCGCGCATGGCTTCGAGCAGGCGAGCATCGTGTGCGGCGTCGTGCTGATCGCATGCGGCGTGCTCGGCGCCTGGTGCCTCGATCCGCAACGCTCGCTGCGGCGCCTCGCCGGTGACGCGGAACACGTCGCGTCGCCAGCTGGCGCGTGCGGCCGCTAGCGCCGCGTATCGCATCACATGGCATCACATCGCTTTCGGCGTGCGGCCCGCTTGCCGGGCGGCGGCGCCTTTCGACGGTAGCAGCACCACGATACGCCGCGCAACGACGCGGCAGGAGGAGACATGAAGAAGATGCTTGCAGCGGCGCTGGTCGGCGCGCTGTGCGGGAGTGCGCACGCGCAGTCGAGCGTGACGCTGTTCGGCCGGATCGGCGGCGGCGTGCGCTGGGTCAACGGGCTGCCGGGCGGCAGCCAGGTCGGCTTCAACAACAACATCATCGCGGGCAACGAGTTCGGCATTCGCGGCCGGGAGGATCTCGGCAACGGGGTGAAGGCGCTGTTCGTGCTCGACGGCGCATTCAGCAGCGGCACCGGTGCGCTGAAGACGTCCGGCACGCTGTTCTCGCAGGCCGCGTATGTCGGCCTCACGGGCGATTTCGGCCGCGTGACGTTCGGCCGCCAGTTCAACGTCGCGGAGGATCTCGGCATCGCGCTCGATCCGCTCGGCGGGCGCGGGCAGTCGCTCGCGGTCGAGCCGGGCGTGCTGTTCGACGGCAACTTCTTCACGCTCGATTCGCGCTTCAACAACACGATCAAGTATCTCGGACAGGTGGGCGGCCTGCGCTTCGGCGCGAACTATTCGCCCGGCGGCGTCGCGGGCAGCGTGCACGCGGGTACCAGCTATTCGACGGCCGCGATGTACACGTATTCGGACCTGATGGGCGGCGTGTCGTATGCGAAGACGTACAGCCCGGACGGCTCGCAATCCGCGCAGACGATCCAGGCGGGCGGCACGCTGCAGCTCGGCCGCGCGCGTTTCTACCTGAGCTATGCGTCGCTGAACGTGCGCGCGAACAAGGCCGGCGCACCGTCGCGGCGCGACGACATCCCGTCGTTCGGCGTCGTCGTGCAGCCGCTGCCGTCGGTGCAGCTGAGCGCGGCTGCGTTCTACGACCGTGCGCGCAATCTCGGCAACGTATCGGGTGCGGACGGCCACAAGCTGACGACCTACGCGATCGCCGAGTACTTCCTGTCGAAGCGCACCGAGCTGTATGTCGAAGTCGATCGCAACGGGATGACCGGCGCGTACATGCGTGACCCGGCGACGATCGCGGCATTGAACCTGCGGCGCGGGGCAAGTGCGACGACCGGCGTGTCGATCGGGCTGATGACGCAGTTCTGAGGTGTTCTTTTCAATGGCTTTCAAGGAGCGTGACACGATCATGCGTACTTCATTCCGACTTGTCGCGGCGCTGCTGACGGCAGCATGCTGGAGCATCACGGCCTGCGCGCAACCCGACGCCGCGAGCGCGGCGGTTCCGTCATCGGCGGCCCCGGTTGCGCGGGAATCGGCGCAAACGCCGGCATCGGCCAGCCTGTCGCCGGCGCAACGCAAGGCAGCCGACCGCAAGTTGAAGCGTCGCGTCAGCACGGCGCTGGCCCGTACGAAAAACCTGAACGTGACGCGCATCCTCGTGCGCGTGCGCGACGGGAGCGTGACGCTGTCCGGCTCGGTCATGGATACGACCCAGGTGAATCTCGCGGCGACGGTCGCGCGGGGCGTCGACGGCGTGACGTCGGTGTCGAACCTGTTGCGTATCGACGGCCAGCAGCCGTAATGTCCGGGCGTGCCGCCCATTCTCTTTTAACGACGAGGCACTCATTCGATGCGAATCCATCGACGCTTTACGGCTGACCGGCGTCCCCGCCGGCTCGCCGGCACCTTGATGCTGGCCGGCGGGCTCGCGCTCGCCGCGACCGCCGCACCCGCCACCGCGGCCGACGGCGCGACGCCGGCGGGCATGATGCAGGGCTTCCCGCCGCCGCCAGACCAGATCGTCAACAAGAAAAACGTGTTCACGCCGGCCAGCCTGCGCTGGGCGTTGAGCAACACGCGCTTGCTCGCGCCGACGGCCGGCATCCGGCACGCGGCCGCGCCGATGCCGCTCCCCGAGCAGCCGGCGCCTGGCCTCGACGCGCTGCCCGTGACGATCGGCGGCGAGACGCTGACGCTCGACGCGTATTTGCGCGCGACGCATACCGACGGCTTCATCGTGCTGCAGCGCGGCCGGATCGTCTACGAACGCTATTTCGACGGCTTCCGGCCCGACCAGACGCATGCCTGGGCGTCGATGACGAAATCGGTGACGGGGCTGCTGGCAGCACAGATGATCGAATCGGGCGTGCTCGACGCAGGCGCGCCGCTGTCGCGCACGGTGCCGGAACTCGCCGACACGCCGTTCGGCAGCGCGACGCTGCAGCAGAACCTCGACATGGAAGTGCCGACTGCCTATACGCCGGGCATTCCGCCCGATATCGGCCTGTTCGGCGCGGTCGGGCTGGTGCCGCGCCGCGAAGGCGCACCGGCCAGCATCGCTGACTTCCTGCTAACCGTGCGGCGCGTGCCGGATGTGGCGCCCGGCAGCGCATGGTTTTATCAGAACGGTTCGCCGGAAGCCGTCGCGTGGGCGATGCAGCGCGCGACGGGACAGTCGTGGAGCGCGCTGGTCGAGCATTGGCTGTGGCGCGATTTCGCGGAAGACGATGCGTACGTCGCGGTCGACCGCAATGCGATGGCGATGGCCAGCGGCGGGCTGTACACGACGCTGCGCGACGCCGCGCGCTTCGCGGAGCGCGTGCGCACGGGGCTCGGCGGCGCGCGTGGCACGCTGCCGGCCGCGACGGTTCGCGCTGCGTTGCAGCCGGCGCACAACGCGGCGCTGTTCGCGCAGGGCAACGTGATTCCCGGCAAGGACGGCTATGCGTATCGCGACTACTGGTATCAGGTGAACGACGGTGACGGCTCGTTCGCCGCGGCCGGGCGGTTCGGCCAGTCGATCCTCGTCGATCCGAAGACCGCGCTGACGATCGTCAAGTTCTCGTCGTCGCCGGACTTCGCGCCGCGTGCGCTCGATGCGCAGGGCCAGGCGACACGGCCGCGCGCGGCGCTCGAACGCGGCGATGCGCTGAGCGTGGTGGCGCGCGCGGTCGCGGAGAAGCTGCGGTAACACGCCCTCCGAAGGGCGCGCGGTACGTCGGCTATCAGGGAAAACCGTATAGCCGCGTCGCGCGTCGCCGTTTAGTCAGCTTGCTTACGCAAGCCATTCACGTCTGAGCAAAGCGCGCCGCGTCCAGCCGGCCTGCGTGCTTTCGTTTCCCTTGCGGGGTCGCGTGACCCCCGCTCATTTTCCCTTCATTGCCTCCCATTCGATTTTCAACTGCCGCCCAGTTGAACATTTCATTTCTTGATGCCGTTACGGCTGGATACCATCCAGCCACTGTCTAGACAAGCCGACCGGCGCGTATGGGCAGGATCAATAAAACACGACATCGATGAGCAGGTTTGGAGAGGAGATGATGGAGATGGTGCGATTGAAGGGTGGGAAGACGGGCGCCGCATTGGGCGCGGCGATCGCAATGCTGTTCGCCGGCGCCGCGCACGCGCAGTCGACGGTGACGCTGTACGGGATCGTCGATGCAGGCGTGACCTATACGAACAACACGACGGGCCATTCGCTGTGGCAGTTCACGGGCGGCAACGAGTCGGGCCCGCGCTGGGGCTTGATCGGCTCCGAGGATCTCGGCGGCGGCCTGAAGGCGAACTTCAAGCTCGAGAACGGCTTCAACGTCGCGAACGGCGCGCTCGGGCAGGGCGGCCGGATGTTCGGGCGGTCGGCGTGGGTCGGCCTGAGCGGCACGAACTGGGGTGCGGTGACACTCGGCCGCCAGTACAACTCGACGCAGGACATCCTCGGTTCGCTGCAGATGAGCAGCTTCCTCGCGCAGTACTCGACGCACCCGTTCGACAACGACGACATCAACAACACGTTCCGCACCAACAACGCGGTCAAGTACATCTCGCCGACGATCGCCGGCCTGCAGGCGAACCTGATGTACGGGTTCTCGAACTCGACGGGCTTCTCCAACGACAACACGTGGAGCGCGGGCGTCACGTACGTGAACGGGCCGCTCAACGCGGGCGCCGCCTATGCGCGCGTGAACCACCCGGCGAGCAGCGCGACGGGCGCCGTCGCGTCCGACAACTACTTCCCCGCGTCGGCCTCGGTGTTCGGCGCCGGCCTGTCGAGCGCGGTGCGCCAGCAGATCTGGGGCGCGGGCGGCAGCTACGCGATCGGGCAGGCGACGCTCGGCCTGTTGTACACGGGCTCGAACTTCGGGCAGGCGACGGGCGGCGCGCTGCGCTTCAACAACTACGAAGGCAGCCTGCGCTACCTGATCACACCCGCACTGATGGCCGCCGGCGGCTACACCTATACGAAGGTCGCGCGCGGCGGCGATAGCGGCCACTACCAGCAGGTGTCGGCCGGCGTGCAGTACCTGCTGTCCAAGCGTACCGACGTGTACGTGAACGGCTTCTACCAGAAGGCGTCGTCGTCGGTGGGCACTGCGTGGATCGAGGGCGCCAACGGCCCGTCGTCGACGACGTCGCAAGTGGCGGTGGTGGCCGGCATCCGCACGAAGTTCTGATGTCCTGACGCGTTTGCGCGTCTTCCGGAGGAGACTCACATGAAATTCAAACTGTTGCTGGCGGCGCTGCCGTTCGTCGGGATGTATGCAGGCGGCTCGCTCGCCGAGGCACTTCCGTTGCTGTTCGGGCTGCCGTTCCTGCTCGTCTGGAACCTGATCTGGATGGCGGCGACCGCCGTGATCCTCGCGATCCTGTTTCATCTCGACGAGCGCGACGCGGCCCGCGCAGGCCGTTCGGGAGACGCGCGATGAACGCTTCGATCATCATCATCGCGGCGTTCGCCGTATTCGCGCTGGCGATCGGCGTGATGGCGCGCCGCGGCCGCAAGCTCACGCTCGAACAGTGGGCGGTCGGCGGGCGCGGCTTCGGCTCGCTGCTCACGTTCCTGCTGATGGCCGGCGAGGCGTTCTCGACGTTCTCGTTCCTCGGCGCGAGCGGCTGGACCTACAGCAAGGGCGTGCCGGCGTTCTACATCCTGTCGTACGGCTGCCTCGCGTTCGTGATCGGCTACTGGATGCTGCCGGCGATCTGGCGTTACGCGAAGGAGCGCGGGCTCGTGTCGTTCGCCGATTACTTCGCGTCGAAGTACGACAGCCGCGCGATCGGCGTGCTGGTGTCGATCGTCGCGGTGTTCGCGATGGTGTCGCTGCTGATGATCCAGCTGCGCGGGCTCGGCGTGATCGTGTCGGAGATGTCGTACGGGCTGATTCCGCAGTCGGCCGCGATCTGGATCGCGGCGACGCTGATGGCCGTGTACATGGTCGTGTCGGGCATCCACGGGTCGGCGAGCATCGCGATTTTCAAGGACGTGCTGATCCTTGCGATCGCGATCTTCCTCGGCCTGTACCTGCCGATGCATTACTACGGCGGCCTCGGCGAGATGTTCGCGAAGATCGACGCCGCGCATCCCGAACTGCTGCGCATGCCCGAGCACGGCTTCAACCTGAGCTGGTACAACTCGACGATCCTGCTCACGTCGCTCGGCTACTACCTCTATCCGCACGGCTTCACGGCGATCTACGTCGCGAAGGACGAGCGCGCGCTGCGCCGCAACGTGATCCTGATGCCGCTGTACCAGGTGCTGATCGCGTTCCTGTTCCTGGTCGGCTTCGCGGCCGTGATGACCGTGCACGGGCTCGAAGGCGCGCAGACCGATCTCGCGCTGCTGCGCCTCGTGAAGCAGACCTTCCCCGCGTGGTTCGTCGGCATCGTCGGCGGCACGGGCCTGCTCACTGCGCTGGTGCCGGGCTCGCTGATCATGCTCAACGCGTCGACGACGATCGCGCGCAACATCTACCGCGAAGGCTTCGCGCCGAACGCGACCGACCGCGAAGTGACGCGCGTCGCGCGGATCGCGCTGCCGATCTTCACGCTGGTGGTCGTCTACTTCGTGCTGCGCGGCGGTGCGACCTTCGTGACGCTCGCGATCTTCTCGTCGAGCCTGCTCACGCAGCTCGTGCCGATGCTCGCATCGAGCTTTTTGAAGCGGCCGTTCGGCACGCGTGAAGGCGCATTCGCGGGCATCGTCGCCGGCGCGATCGTGATCGCGATGACGAACTACTATGGCGTGACGCTCGCATCGCTGTTCCCCGGCGCATCGAACACGTTCACGTCGATCAACCCCGGGCTCGTCGCGCTCGCGGTGAACGCGGTGGTGTTCATCGCGATCAGCGCGGGACAGCGCAAGCTGAAGGCGCGTGTTGCGGCGCCGGTGCGCTCCGCGTGACAGTTGCTTCGCCGTTTCGCGGTCAGGCCGCCGGGCAGCCGCCCGGCGGCTTTGCCGTTTGACGGCGCCCCGACCCATTCGAACCACAACAGGACACCACGTCATGACTACCGAGGACAAGCGCGAAGCGATCGACACGCTGATCGTGAACGGCTGCGTGATCACGATGGACCCGCAGCGGCGCGTGATCGAGAACGGCGCGGTTGCCGTGGAGGGCGATCGCATCGTCGCCGTCGGCAGCACCGCTGAACTGCAGGCACGCTACCGTGCGACGCGCACGATCGATGCGCGCCGCAAGGCCGTGCTGCCCGGCCTGATCGATGCGCATGCGCACGCGGGGCACGCGATGCTGCGCACGATCGGCGGCGCGGATGGCGATGCATGGTCGGCCGCGGCCGAGACGATTTACACGCGCGCATCGGACGAGGCGTTCTGGGAAACCGAATCGCATCTCGCCGCGCTCGAGCGGCTGAAGGCCGGCGTGACGACGGGTGTGTCGCTGCTCGGCGGCGGCAACTCGATCATGCGCGTCGACGACCCCGTCTACGCGCGACGTCATTGCGACGCGGTCGTGCGCACCGGCACGCGCTCGATCGTCGCGGTCGGCCCGTCGCGTCCGCCCGCGCCGCGCGCGTACACGCGCCACACGCCGGACGGCAGCGATACGCGCGACATCGATTTCGACACGATGTACGACGTGTGCGAGCGCATCGTCGACGAATGCCACGGCGATGCCGACGGCCGCATCCGGATCGCGCTGACGCTGCCCGTGTACGGCCCCGAGCACGACCCGGAACTTGCGCAGTACGAGCAAGACTTCCGCGATCAGGCCGCACGCTACGGCGCACTCGCGCGCGGGCGCGGGCTGACCTTCACGCAGGACGGCCATCGTGCCGGCACGCTCGCGTTCGCACATCGCGAGCTCGGGCTGCTCGGGCCGACGTCGTTCATGTCGCACAGCATCGACCTGACCGACGACGACATCGCGGCATGCGTGGAAACGGGTACGGCGATCGTCCACAACCCGAGCGCGATCATGTCGATCATCGGGCGCTGCCCCGTGCCCGAGCTGATCGATGCGGGCGTGACGGTGGCGATCGCGTCGGACGGTGCGGCGCCCGATCGCGGCTACGACATGTTCCGCCACATGTGGCAGTGCATGCACTACCACCGCCGGCATTTCCGCGACCCGGACGTGCTGCCGCACGGCAAGGTGCTGGAGATGGTGACGATCGATGCGGCGAAGGCGCTGTCGATCGATCACGAAGTCGGGTCGCTCGAAGCCGGCAAGTTCGCCGACATCATCCTCGTCGACCTGTTCCGGCCGCACATGATGCCGATGAACATGCCGGTGTATCGCGTGACGTGCTTCGCGAATGCGGCCGACGTGTGCATGACGATGGTCGGCGGCCGTGTGCTGATGGAGGACCGTCGCGTGCTGTCGGTCGATGAAGGCGAGGTGCTCGAGCGCGTGAACGAAGTCGCGGAAACCATGATTCGTCGCAGCGGCTTGCGTCATCTGCTCGACGAGCCGAAGACGCTGTGGGGGCGTAGCCACTACTGAGTCATCGCGAGGGCGCGGCCGGTGGATGGCGCAGCGCCCGTTTGAATGGAGTGGCGTTTTTCGAGGGTTATACGACCTTTGCGCCATCTGCCTCACGTTCCATACTTCAGTCGAAGATCAGGCCGGGAACAGCGCACGAACGCGACGGCGTTTCGAGCTTCCGGCCTGATCCATCACGACATGAAAAGGAACCGAAGATGAGGCTCAGGAACAAGACAGCGTTGATCACGGGTGGCACCAGCGGCATCGGTCTCGCCACTGCAAAGCGCTTCATTGAGGAAGGAGCCCGCGTAGCGGTTACCGGCCGCGACGATGCCGTATTCGAGCGCGTGAAGGCCGAGCTTGGCGAGCATGCGATCGTCCTCAAGGGCGATGTCCGTTCGCTCGAGGACATGCGGGCGATTGCCGCCGAGGTCAAAGAAAAGTTCGGCGGCCTGGATATCGTGTTCGCCAACGCTGGCTGGGCGTTTCCGTCCGCGGCCAACGACATCGACGACGCACTCTACAACGAGATCATGGACATCAACGTCAAGGGCGTGGTGTTCACGCTTCAGGCGGTGTTGCCGGACTTGCGGGAAGGTTCGTCCGTCATCCTGAATACATCGTTCGTCGCGCAGACCGGCAAGCATGGCATCTCGTTGACGGCGGCCGCGAAAGCCGCCGTGCGATCGCTGGCCCGCAGCTGGTCCTACGAGTTCCTCGACCGGAAAATCCGCTTCAATGCGATCGCCCCCGGTGCGATCGACACGCCGCTGCTTTCCAAATGGGGCATGCCCGACGAATGGGTTCGCGACCGCAAGGCCGCGTTCGCCGAAGCGATTCCGGTCGGCCGCATGGGCACGGCCGAGGATATTGCCAACGCGGCACTGTATCTCGCCAGCGACGAATCCTCCTACGTTGTCGGCACCGAACTGGTCGTCGATGGCGGTGCGTCTCAGCTTTAAGCCGGCGGCTCGCGATTCCGGAGCCCGATACGTCATCGCGGCTCATCCACACCCTGATCTCACGTCCGCCTCGCCGTTCGTCGTGGCGGTTGTTCAATCCGGCCCGGCCTGGATGCGTTCGCGGCAGGGGCCGCAGTGCAAGGAGAAATCATCTTGACCGACAGTATCGATAGCGCCGCTTCCGTCACCCAACTCACCCGGGCCGGTCGTTCGCGGCGCGATGTTCTCAAGCTGGGCAGCGTCGCCACGCTCGGCGCCGTGCTGGGCGGCGGCGCCTTGCTCGGCCATGCCACGCCTGCGCTCGCGCAGGCAGGCGGTGACGGCGTACTTGCCCCGAACGATCCGCTCAATATCCTGATCGTCAATTACGACGGCGGAACGCTTCTCGACTTCGCGGGGCCGAGCGAGATTTTCCACCGGCTGCCGAATACGAACGTTCGCTACGCGAGCCTCAATGGCGGCAACGTGACGCTCGAATTCGGCGTCGTGTACGGCAATACCGAACGGCTGGCCGATATCGAGAAGACGGACGTGATTCTGGTGCCCGGCGGATCCGATTTGAGTGTGCCGATGCGACCGGCGTATCAGGCGCAGATCCGGCGTTTGGCACAAGGCGCGAAACACGTGACGTCGGTGTGCAACGGATCGCTGGTGCTTGCCGCAACGGGCGTGCTCAAGGGCAAGCGCAGCGCCTGTCACTGGGCCTTCGTCAACAAGCTTTCCGAGTATGGCGCGATTCCCGTTCCCGAGCGCTTCGTCGAAGACGACGACGGCCGCTTCATGAGCGGTGGCGGTGTGACGGCGGGCATTGACTTCGCCCTGCGCGTGGCCGCGAAGTTGCGCGGCCAACGGGCCGCCGAATTCACGCAACTCGTGATCGAATACGATCCCGCTCCGCCGTTCCATTCCGGTCATCCGAGGGACGCACGGCCGGACGTGATCGCGATGGTCGACAAGAAACTGCCGGGCGCATCGAGGGGGCTCGCACGAATCCCCGGCGTTCGCTGAGCGCCTGCAGCCAATGTGCGCGAGGCCATCCGCTGGCCTCGACGAACGCCGCGGGCGACGCTGCCTGCGCCATCTGCTCATTCGGGCAACCGCTTCAATTCAAGCCCAAACCGGAAATCACTCGATGCAACAGATTCGTTTGTGTACTGCTGCGCTTGCAGCGTGCGTGTCCTTCTTCGCATTCACCGCGCCGGCTGTCGCCGGTGGTTCGCAACACCCGCCCGAAGCGGCCATCAAGGCCGAAAACGCGCGGTGGGCCGATGCCTTTGCGCGAGGGGACTATGAGGCGATCGGCCGCCTCTATACCGACGACGGTGCACTCTTGCCGCTCGGCGGCGACAAGGTCACGGGGCGCCGCGCGATCGTGGCGTACTTCGCCAACGGGTATGCCGGATCGAAACCTGGCACCGTGTCGTTCAGCAATGACGAGTTCTACGGTGACGACCGGGTCGTGACGGAGGTGTCGGATGCGGAGGTTCGCGACCACGAAGGAAAGCTCAAGATTCGCGCGAAGCAGATCCTCGTCTTTCTGAAGCAGGGTGGCGCCTGGAAGCTGCATCGCGACATGTGGAACGATTACGCGCCCGTCAAGACGGACGGCCATTGAGCGTCCGGCGATTGGCGCGTCACGTACCGACGCGCTGCTAGCCCGCCAGACGGACGTTGACCGCACCGCGTGCTGATCGGCCGGCGGTCGATCAGCGCGCCGCGTTCGATCGGCTCTCGCGCCGAATCGCTTGCGGCGGGTGTCCATGCAGTTTGATGAAGGCCCGCCGCATCCGTTCCGGATCGGTGAATCCCACCGCCAGCGCAATCTGTTCGATCGGTTCGCTGCCACCCTGCAGGCGCAGCCTCGCGGCTTCGACGCGCAAGCGCTCGACCGCCTTCGCAGGTGTTTCACCGGTTTCCCGCCGGAAGGCACGCCCGAACTGCCGCAAACTCAATCGCGCGGCATCCGCGAGTCGTTCGACAGGCAACGCTTCCGCCAGATGTTCCCGCGCAAAATTCAGCGCGATGCGGATGCGATCCGACTCCGGTTCCATCTGCGACATCGCCGAGAATTGCGACTGCCCGCCTGGCCGACGATATGGAACGACCAGCAGCCGGGAGACAGCGCGCGCAATCTCCGCACCCATGTCTGTTTCGATGATGCCGAGCGCCAGGTCGATGCCGGAGGCGATGCCCGCCGACGTCCAGACGCGGCCATCCACGACATAGATACTGTCGCCGTCGACTTTGATGCGAGGGAAGCGCGACTGCATCAGCGCGGCGTACCGCCAGTGCGTCGCTGCCCTCAAGCCGTCCAGCGAGCCGGTTTCCGCGAGCAGAAACGCGCCCGTGCACACGCTCGCTACCCGCGAGGTCCTGGCCGTCAGTTTTTTGGCCGCGGCGATATTTTCCGGTGTCTGCATCGGCTCGATATCGCCGCCCACGAACACGACGGTGTCGAACGTGCGCCTTCCGACCGGCCTGGTCTCGATCGAGAGACCCGTATTGCCCTGAATCGGGCCGCCGGCTTGCGAGATGACATGAAGGTCATAGGGCGAATGGCCGGCCGCCGTGGCCACCTGATTGAAGGCCGACAGCGGCCCGCCAAGATCAAGCGCATCGTAGCCGCGGCAAACGAAGAATCCAATTCGATGCATGACAGGGCAGATACCGGAAAATCGGGGACGGCGTATTTTACCGAGAACCCTCAAATAGTGTCACTCAGCCTGAAACGAGGGAAATACGTCGTTGACGTCACCATCGATTGCCTGCACGGCCGACAAGACGCGACAAGCCGTAAACGCAAAGCGCCCCGTCGTTTGCCGGCGGGGCGCGGTTGTCATGCGGTTGCGGAGGTCAGCGACGGTAGATGTATTCCAGGTCGGTCGATTCGCCGACCTGGAAATCGTACGTGCCGACCTGCCTGAAGCCCGCCTTCTCGTAGAACGCGATGGCCTTCGCGTTGCCGGACCACACGCCCAGCCATACCGGCCCGGGGCGTTCGTCGGCGAGATAATCCAGCGCGGCGTCGAACAACGCACGTCCGGCGCCGGTACCCTGCGTACCGCGTCGAAGGTAGATCTGATGGATCTCGCCCGACCCTTCCGCGACTTCCGGGTGCGGGAGCTTGCACGGCCCCGCGTGGGCATAGCCGACCAGCGAGCCGTCGTCGCTTTCGGCGACCCACGTACGGCACTGCGGGTCGATGAGCTGTTCGCTGACCGTTGCAACCGAGTAACTGCGGGCCTCGTACGCGGCAAGATCGTTCGGCGGGTAGTCGATGCCGAAGCCGTCCTGCAGAAAGGTTTCGCGAAACGTATCGCGCTTCAAGTCGGCAAGCGGGGCTGCATCGGCCAGTGTCGCAACGCGGATCAACATCGGAAGTGTCTCGCTTCGGTAGTCGGGCGGACAGTGTATCGCGAGCGACATCCAGCCGGTGCACCGTTACCCGCTAACCGGTGATCGTCGCCGTCGGGCGCACGACGATCTCGTTCACGTCGACATCGGCGGGCTGCGCGATCGCATACGCAATGGCTGCCGCGATCGCTTCCGGCTCGAGCGCGATGCTGCGGTACCGCGCCATCGCTTCGGCGGCGACCGGGTCCGTGATCGTGTCGGCCAGCTCGGACGTCACGACACCGGGGCAGATGCTCGTGACGCGCAGCTTGTCGTTCTCCTGCCGCAAGCCGTCGGAAATCGCGCGCACCGCATACTTCGTCGCGCAATAGACGGCGGCCGTCGGCGAGACGCGCAACCCGCCGATCGACGACACGTTGATGATCTGGCCGAAACCCTGGCGATTCATCACCGGCAATGCGGCCGCGATGCCGTACAGCACGCCCTTGATGTTGACGTCGATCATGCGGTCCCATTCGTCGACCTTCAGCGACGCCATCGGCGACAGCGGCATCACGCCCGCATTGTTGACGATGACATCGATATGGCCATATTCGGCGAGCGCGGCTTCGACGAACGCGTCGTTGTCGTCGCGCTTCGTGACGTCGAGCGCACGCCACGCCGCCGTGCCGCCCTTGGCGCGAATGTTGCCGGCGAGGTCAGCAAGACGCTCGGTGCGACGCGCGCCGAGCATCAGGCGCGCGCCGCGCTCGCCCAGATAGCGGGCCGTGGCTTCGCCGATCCCGCTGCTCGCGCCGGTGATCAGGATCACTTTCTGTTCGATGTTGTGGCTGGACATGTTCGTTCCTCGGTTCAGGGTGAAGAGTCGACAGCATCGCGCGGAAGGGGGCGCGGCCGTTATCCTGCGACTCCGTATTTCTTGCACGATTCTCCGAAGATGCAGCGAAGGCGATACGCGCCGCGATTCGGCATGCGACACTCGGCGCATGGAAAAAATCGATGATCTCGCGGCGCTGATCGCCCGCCATGCGCGGGCGGACGGCGCCGTGGAAACGGCGATTAAGGGTCTGGGCCTGTTGCGCTCGTCGGCTGAAACGGAGCCCGTGCATACGCTTTACGAGCCTTCCTGCTGCATCGTCGCGCAGGGCCGGAAGCGCGCGGTGGTCGGTGGCCGCGCGTATCAGTACGATCCTTCGAACTACCTGATCGTCGGCCTCGATTTGCCGGTGATCGGGGCGGTGATCGAGGCCAGCGTGGCGCAGCCGTATCTCAGTGTGCGGTTGCCGCTGAATCGTCAGGCGCTCGCCGACATGCTGATGCACGATTCGACGAAGCCCGGGCGCGGCGACGCGCGCGGGTCACCGGCGATCGCGGTGGAAGCCGCGACGCCGCACCTGATCGACGCGGCCACGCGGCTGCTGCATCTGCTCGACACGCCGGACGACATCCCGGCGCTCGCGCCGCTGATCGAGCGCGAGATTCTCTATCGCCTGTTGCGTGGCCCGCATGCGGACATGTTGCGTCAGGTCGCGTATCTGACCGGTCGCATCAACCGGATTCAGCGGGCGATCGCGTTCATCCGCCATCACTACACCGAAGACTTCGCGATCGACGCGCTCGCCGCGTTGGCGGACATGAGCGTGTCGACGTTCCACGCGCAATTCAAGGTCGCGACGCACATGAGCCCGCTGCGTTTTCGTGCGCAGATCCGCTTGCAGGAAGCGCGTCGTCTGATGCTGGCCGAAGGGCTGGGGGCGGCGGAGGCCGGGTTCCGTGTCGGGTACGAAAGCCCGTCCCAGTTCAGCCGCGAGTACGGGCGCCTGTTCAACACGCCGCCGAAGCGCGACACGGCAACACGAAAGGCGCTGGCGAGCGCCTGACCGGTGCGGCAACAATGCCGATGGTTGACCGCCAGCGGACATGCTAGGATTTCCATCAAACAACTTCGGAGACGCCGTGATGCCGTTCATCTGCGAAAACGTTGAATGTCGTGCCGTGCTGGCGCGCGGGCAGGTCAAGACTCGCCAGGAGGACGCCGGGTGGTGCTTCTACTGTCCGGACTGCAACACCAGGAACGAGTTGATGGATATCGGCACGGTGGTTGGCCACGTCGAGCTGGTTCAGCCGGAGCGGGCGAGTCCGCCGCACAAGGTCGTCGCGACCGCCAGGCCGCTGGACGACGGCACGTATGCGGCGCAGTTGTGCGTTCAGCGCGCGCTCGCGGTGAAAGGAACATTCGCGGCCGAAGAGCACTGGGATCAGCTCGGTGTATTCGGCGACGCGCAGGAAGCCGTCGCGCACGCACAGTCGTTCGCAACGGATCTATTGCAACGCGCGGCGTAGGATCCGGCCGCATGCCGGATGGCGCGACACCGCGCCACGCGCGGATCGACGCGGATGTCATGACCGCGGATCCGCGCGCCGGATGTGACTTTCTCCGGTCGTGACATCACGCGTCGGTCTCGTAACGCAGACCATATTCTCCTTTCGTTCGCGCGATGCGGGCGAAACCGGGTTCTCCTAAATGCATGCCCGCGATCAATAGCCCCTCCGAACTGACCCGGTCCAGCAGCCGTGATCGCGTGGTTGCGGCCTGGGTCGAGTCCTGGTCGAATGCAATCGACACGTCGGGCCGTTTGATCTGGATATGCGGGAAATGCACGATATCTCCCCACACGAGCAGGCCCTGATCGCCGGATTCGACGACGTATCCGGTGTGCCCATCGGTATGCCCCGGTAGCGGCATCGCGCGGATGCCCGGCAACACGTCGCCTTCGTCAAACAGGCGAAGCCTGTCGCGATAGCCGTCGAATACCTGGCGCGCGATCTGGAAGTTGCCGCGGGCGCGCTCGCTGGCGCGGCTCAGATTGGCGTCGTCCTGCCAGAAGCCGACCTCCCGCCGATGGACGACCAGCTCCGCATGTGGAAACGTCACGTGTCCGGCGGCATTCACCAGCCCCCCGACATGGTCGGGATGCGCGTGCGTGAGCAGGATCGTGTCGATCGCGGACGGGGCGATGCCGGCCTCCAACAGATTGGCGATCAGGCGGCCGCCCCATTGCCGGATGCCGCCGGCCCCGGCGTCGATGAGGATCGTGCGGCCCGCGCCGCGCACCACGTAGCAGTTGATATGGATGGCGGACGGTTCCTGCTGGCCGGCAGCGTGCTGCATTCGGGTGGCTTCGGGCGTGTCGATATTCGACAGGACATCGAGGCTGGCGGTCAGGTAGCCGTCGCTGATCGCCGTGACCGTGAAATCGCCGACTCGCTGAAAGGGAAAAGTAACGGTGGACACAAGGCTTCTCCAGGCAAGCTAGTTTCGCGCGTGAATGCTCGGCGCGGCATGGCCAAAACAGCGGATGCGCGCGGTCAGGCCCGTGCGGCGAACGATCGCGTGATCGAGCGCTTCCATGAACCGGTTCATGATCGCGGGCTGTCGAAACGCGTCGACGCGATACTGGATTTCCGCGAAAACGGGATGCCCGTGTCCCAGCCGAACTTCCATGAAGATCACATGAACGTTCTTGAGTTCTGCGTGGAGGACTTCGGTGCACAGGTCGACGCAGTCGCCGGACAGTGCGGCAAGGTCGTCGTCGGGCGGCATGCGTCCCGCCTGAATATGAAAAGTCACGTTCGGCATGGCTGGCCTGCCTTGGTCAGTTGCGCGGTGATCGGTGCGTAAAGGTAAAGGCCGGCCTCGGCGTGCCCGGCCAGCCGGGCGTCGCGCCGGGGCAGGACGCCGAGCCAGCGGCTCGCCGGAAACTTCTCCAGCGCGACGGCCTGCATGGCGAGCGGGGTCACGCCCATGCGGATCAGCGGCTCGGGGCCGCTCTCGCACAGCACGAGCAGTTCGTCGGCGGCCACTTCAGGCGCGACACCGATATCGCTGTAGAGATTGCGGTGCCAGTCGGTAATGTGCTGTTGCCATCTCGCGAAATTGCCACCGCCTTTCTGGCGATATTCGTCCCCGGCCAGCACGTCGAGGCCGTCGATCGTGTGGATGGCCAGGTAGACGGGGCAATCGTCGCCGATCGCCTTGAAGCGCTGCGACGTATGAAAACCCGTCACGGAGATGAGGGCCGGCAGCTTGTCGAGGCTGTAGAAGTTGTTCCATTCAGCTTCGCTGTCGCGGTCGGCGAAGCTGCATTCCACGGTGTAGATCATCAGATCGTCCTTCGTAACGGAGGGGCATCCTGCGGCGAACGCACGATGTTCAGTGCTGTGACGTAATGCTAATCTGATGTTTCCTGCATAAATATCGACAAAAAGTCAGCCTTCAGTGATGTTTGCTCAAGCTGACGTCGAATTCCCCCGATCGGCGAGACCTCCATGCGACGCAAGATTCCAAGCAATTCCGCGCTCCTGGCCTTCGAGGCGGCGGCCCGACACGGGAGCTTCGCCCGCGCGGCAGACGAGCTGGCACGCACCGAAGGCGCGGTCAGCCGCCAGATCGGCCGGCTGGAGGCGTTTCTGGGCGTGACGTTGTTCGAGCGCGTCGGAAACCGGGTCCGGCTGGCGCCGAACGGCACGCGCTACGCGGTGCAGGTGCGGGAGATCCTGGACCGGCTGGAGCGCGACAGCCTGTATCTGATGGGGCAGCCCGCCGAGGGCGCGAGCCTCGATATCGCCGCGATCCCGACCTTCGCCACGCGCTGGCTGATTCCTCGGTTGAAGCGCTTTCAGGATCGCCACTCGAACATCACCGTGCATATCGCCGAACGGATGGACCCGTTCCTGCTCGCGGGTAGCGGTTTCGACGCAGCCATTCATTTCGAACATCCGGCATGGGCCGGCATGCATCTGCATCCTCTGCTGGAGGAAGTGCTGGTGCCGGTCTGCAGTCCGGCGCTCCTGAAGGGCGCGGGGAAGAACGCGTCGCTGGACGCGCTGCCGCGCCTTCATCGGCGGCAGAATCCCGATGCCTGGCAGACGTACGCGGAAGCGGCCGGTATTGCGCTGACCAATTCGGCGGTCGGCCCCCGCTACGATCTCCATTCGATGCTGATCGAGGCGGCACTGGCCGGCCTGGGCGTGGCATTGGTGCCGCGTCTTTACATCGGGGCGGAGCTTGAGCAGGGCCGCCTGGTCGCGCCCTGGCCGGACGGGAAGGCCGTGACCAAGACCTTCTGCCTCGTGCTGCCGGAACCGGTCGAATCGAGCGGGGGGCCGGTACGGGCTTTCGCGACATGGATGCTGGAAGAGGCCGGCGGCGGCGCGCGTTGACGCAGCCACCGATGCGCGTCGCGAATGCGTCGTGATTGATCTACGATAGGCGCGATACCACCACGCCACGATGCAAGGACGTCATGCACATCGCCATCCTGACTTTCGAGGGCTTCAACGAACTCGATTCGCTGATCGCGTTCGGCCTGCTTAACCGGGTCAAGACGCCCGGCTGGCGCGTATCGATTGCAAGCCCGGTGCCGCGGCCGCGGTCGATGAACGGTCTGGTGCTGGACGCACACGTGTCGTTGCAGGAGGCATGCGACGCCGATGCCGTGCTGGTCGGCAGCGGCGCACTGACGCGGGACGTCGTGCGCGATGCCGCGCTGATGGCGCAGTTGAAGCTCGATCCGGCGCGCCAGCTGCTGGGTGCGCAATGCTCGGGCACGCTGATACTCGCGAAGCTGGGCCTGCTGAACGACGTGCCGGCCTGCACCGACCTGACCACCAAGCCTTGGGTCGAGGAGGCGGGCGTGGCCGTGCTCGATCAGCCGTTCGTGGCGCGGGGGAATGTGGCAACGTCGGGCGGATGCCTGGCGTCGCACTATCTGGCGGCCTGGGTCATCGCGCGCCTGGAGGGCGTCGAGGCCGCACGCAGCGCGATTCACTACGTCGCGCCGGTGGGGGAGAAGGAGGCTTACGTGACGCGTGCGATCGGGAACATTGCGCCGTTCCTCTGATCGCGTTCTCGAACGGCATTCAGGAAGGACGATTCGCGAAGGGGCGTTGCGTGCCGGTGCGCAACGCCCCTTCATTGATTCCGCCCGCGTCCGTCAGTTGTAGATATCGAACGAGAAGTACTTCTTCGCGATCCGCTGATACGTCCCGTCCTGAATCAGGCTCGCGAGCGCCTGGTTGATCTGCGTACGCAGTGCGTCGTCGTCCTTGCGCACGCCGATTGCCGAACCCACGCCGAGCGTCTTCGGATCATGCAGCGCCGGCCCCGCGAATTCGAAGTTCGCACCCTTCGCGGTCTTCAGGAAACCGAGGTCGGCCTGCACCGACGACTGCAGCGACGCATCGAGCCGGCCCGACAGCAAGTCCTGGTACACGAGATCCTGCGTCTGGTACGTGCGGACGATCACACCCTTCGGTTCCCAGTACGTGCGTGCATAGGTTTCCTGCGTCGACCCCTGCTCGACGCCGACGCTCTTGCCTTGCAGCGACTCGGCCGTCGGCTGCAGGTTCGACCCGCGCCGCGCGACGAGGCGCGGCGGCACGTTGTTGATCTTGTCGGTGAACGCGATCTGCGCGAGCCGCTTCTCGGTCACGCTCATCGACGACAGCACGCCGTCGAACTTGCGTGCCTTCAGGGCCGGGATCATGCCGTCGAATGCGTTTTCGACCCACACGCAGCGCACCTTCATTCGCTCGCAGATCGCGTTGCCGAGATCGATGTCGAAGCCGACGAGCTTGCCGTCGGGTGCGAGCGATTCGAACGGCGCATAACTGGGATCGACGCCGAGGCGCAGCACCGCCGGGTCTTTCGCGGCGGCGGCACCTGCCGTCAGCGCGAGCGCGACGGCCAGAACGAGCTTTTTCATGATTGTCTCCATTACCGATTGATGTTGTTTGTCGTGAAGCGAACAGGCGGCCGATGGGCGTGACGACCCGCGCCCGGCCATGCGCGGGCGGCTGGACGGCCGCCGAAAGCGGCGGCGAAACGTCCGGATTCGAAGGGGGTTAGCGGGCGGCGCCGGTGATGCGCGCCATGCTGTGCCGGTAGCCGGCGGGCGAGAACGCGGCGTTCAGCAGGGCCATCGATGCGATCACGCCGAGATGCATCCACCACGCGATCGCAAAGCCGCCGCCCGCGTCGCGCAGCCAGCCGATCAGCCAGGGGCTGGCCGCGACGGTCAGGAAGCCGATGCCCTGCACGAACGCGGCGAGCGCGCCGGCGAGCCGCGCATCGGGCAGGTGGTCGAGCGTGACGATCAGGCTCATCGAGAAGAAGCCGCCGAGACCGAGGCCGACGCTCGCGACCCAGAACCACGGCGCAAGCTCGGGCAGCGTCGCGAACCCGGCGAAGCCGGCTGCCTGCAGCGCGAGCGTGAGCCACAGCACGGGGCGGCGGTCGGACGAACGTTTCGCGAGCATCGGCATCGCCAGTGCGCCGGTCGCCTGGAACAGCGCCATCCACGCGAGCAGGTTGCCGCTCGCCTGCGGGCTCATGCCGACGCTGCGGTAGAACGCGGGCAGCCACGCGACGAGGCTCGCGTAGCCGCTGTTGCTGAGGCCGAAGAACAGCGCGAGCTGCCATGCGCGCGGCACGCGGGCGAATGCGCTGACCGGCGCCGAGGCGGCCGCTGCGTGCACGGCGTCGCGCGGCGCTTTCGCGCGCCACAGCGCGAGCGTGACGAGCGCAGGCACGGCCCACACGGCGAGCGCCAGATGCCAGCCGCCGTGCGCGGCGAGCCACGGTGCGGCGACCGCGCCGAACGCACCGCCGCCGACGAGCGCGGCCGAATAGAGGCCCATCGCGAGCGGCAGCCGGTCGACGAACCAGCGTTTCGCGAGGCCCGGCACGAGCGCCTGCACGACGGCGACGCCGGCGCCTGCCGCGATCGCGGTCGCGATCAGGCCCGTGCTGCCGCCGGTCCACAGGCGCGCCGTGCAGCCGGCCGCGATCAGCGCGAGCGCGGCGGTCAGCGCGCGCCGCTCGCCGATGCGCCGCGCGAGCCCGACGCCGACACCGGCGACGACGCCCATCAGCACGAACGGCAGCGTGGTCAGCAGCGCGGCCGCGCGAAAGCCGAGGCCCGTGTCGGCGCGCACGACGTCGAGCACGGGGCCGAACGCGGTCAGGAACGGGCGCAGGTTGAGGCCGGCCAGCACCAGCAGCGCGAGCGCGCCATAGGACACGGAAGCCGCGTGCGGGCGGGGTGCGGCTTGCGCGGTGCCGGGGTCGGTCATCGGAATGCTCCAGGGAGGGGCCGGTGGCCCTGTGATGCGATGCCGAAAGGGTAAGCGCGCGCTACGCCAGGAGAAAATTAAATATTCGACTGGGAATCAGTGCGGAATACGATGGCGCGCGCGGGCCGATGGGGCCGGATGGGCACGGTCCGCCGCGTGCCTATGCAGCCGGTGCCGGCATCGCGCCGGCCTGTTCGCGGGCCGCGACGAGCGCCCGGATGCGTGCGCGGTCGGCCGGCGTCGCCGGCGTGAAGATCACGAGGCTCAGGTCGGGGCGGCCGGTCACCGAGAACGCCGAATATTCGAGCGCGATCCGGCCGGCCTGCGGGTGGCGGATCTCTTTCGTCCCTTCGTCATGCGAATGGATATCGTGGTCGCGCCACATCGCGTCGAATTCGGCGCTCGTCGCGCGCATCTCGTCGACGAACGCCTGCACGGCCCGCGTCGCGCCGCCGCGCGCGACATCCGCGCGAAACGCGCCGACCGCGAATCGCGCGACGCGCTCCCAGTTCGGCTGCGCGTCGCGCACCCCCGCGTCGACGAAAATCAGCCGCAGGATGTTGCGCGCGGACGGCGGCAGCGTCGCATAGTCGGTCAGCGTGGCGGCCGCCGCGTCGTTCCATGCGACGACGTCCCACGTCGCGGAGCGCACGATCGCGGGGCTCGCGTCGAGCGAATCGAGCACGTGCTGCAGGCGTGGCGTCACGCTGGCCGGTGCGTGATAGTGCACTTCGGGCGGATGGCCGACGCCGATCAGGAACAGGTGCTCGCGTTCCGCTTCGTTCAGCATCAGCGCGCGGGCGAGCCGGTCGAGCACGTCGGCCGACGGTGCGCCGCCGCGCCCCTGTTCGAGCCACGTGTACCACGCGGCGCTCACGTGGGCGCGCTGCGCGACTTCCTCGCGCCGCAGGCCCGGCGTGCGGCGGCGCGTGGCCGGCAGCCCGAGTGCGGCCGGGTCGAGTTTCTCGCGGCGGTCCCGCAGGTACGCGCCGAGCAGGTTGTCGGGGGCGTCAGCCATATCCTGTTAGTTCGTTTACCGGTAAACCGTCACGACTTCACCGCGCGCGGCCCTCGGCAGATAGTAAGCCTCCATTCCATCCGGAGGTGCTGAACATGCGTGTCTTTGTTACTGGGGCGTCGGGATTCGTCGGTTCGGCCGTCGTTGCCGAACTCGTGGCCGCCGGGCATTCGGTGCTCGGCCTTGCGCGGTCCGATGCGGCCGCCGCGTCGGTCGCGGCCGCGGGGGCCGACGTGCATCGCGGGTCGCTGGAGGATCTCGACAGCCTGACGCGCGGCACCGAACGCGCCGACGCGGTGATCCACACGGGATTCAATCACGACTTTTCGCGCTTCGCGCAGAACTGCGAACTCGACCGCCGCGCGATCGAGACGATCGGCGCGGTGCTCGCGGGCTCGTCACGGCCGCTGGTCGTCACGTCGGGGCTCGCGCTCGTCGCGCCCGGCCGCGCGGCGACCGAGGACGATCCGCACGTGCCCGTGTCGTCGACCTATCCGCGTGCGTCCGAAGCGACCGCGGTCGCGCTCGAGGCGCGCGGTGTGCATGCGTCGGTCGTGCGCCTGCCGCCGTCCGTGCACGGCGACGGCGATCACGGCTTCGTGCCGCGGCTGATTGCATTTGCACGGGAGAAGGGGGCGTCGGCCTTTATCGGCGACGGCGACAATCGCTGGCCGGCCGTGCACCGGCTCGACGCGGCGCGCGTGTACCGGCTCGCGATCGAACGCGGCACGGCCGGCGCGCGCTATCACGCGGTCGACGATACCGGTGTGCCGTTTCGCGAGATCGCGCAAGTGATCGGCCGGCGGCTGAACGTGCCGGTCGTCGCGAAATCGAGCGCGGAAGCGGGCGAGCATTTCGGCTGGTTCGCGATGTTTGCCGGGATGGATGCGCCGGCAACCAGCGAGCGCACGCGGGCATGGCTCGACTGGGCGCCGACGCAGCCACGGCTGCTGGCCGATATCGACCGGCCGCGGTACTTCGACAACTGAGCGGGCGGCGTGCGCCGCCCGCCGCGCACGGGTCAGACCGTGACGACGATCTTCCCGACCTGCGCACCGGCTTCCATGTAGCGGTGCGCGTCGGCGATGTCGTCGAACGCGAACGTGCGGTCGATCAGCGGCTTCAGCGCGCCGGCCGCGAGCCCGTCGACGATGAAGCGCTTCGCGCGCTCGAGGCGTTGCGCGTCGCCGGTGATCTCGAACAGCTCGTAGCCGCGCAGCGTCAGGTGGCGCGCGAGCAGGTCCATCACGGGCACCGGGATGTCGCGCGTGTCGAGTGCGCCGTACTGGAAGAACGTGCCGTTCGTGGCCAGCGCGCGCAGCAGGTTCGCCGCATCGGGGCCGCCGACCGGATCGAACACGAGGCGCGCGCCGACACCGCCGGTGATCTCCGCCACCTGCTGCGGCAGGTCGGCAGGGCTGCCGGCGATCACGTGCTTCGCGCCCGCGTCGAGCAGTGCCTGGCGCTTCGATTCGCCGCGCGTCAGCGCGATCGGCACCGCGCCGATGTGGTTCGCGACCTGGATCGCCGCCTGCCCGACGCTGCTCGATGCGGCGCCGATCAGCACCGCATCGCCGCGCTGCAGCCCGCCGAGTTCGATCAGCGCGCCCCAGGCCGTGACGAACATCATCCACGTCGCGGCCGCTTCCTCGAACGACAGGCTGTCCGGATGCTTGACCACGGCATGCGCGGGCACGTTGACGACTTCGCCGTACATCCCGTAGTCGGCGAACGAGAACGCGGGTACGACGCTCACCGCGTCGCCTGCGGCGAACGCCGTCACGTGGTTGCCGACGGCTGCGACCACCCCCGACGCTTCATAGCCGAGCGATGCCGGAAAGCGTGGCATGAACGTGTATTCGCCGCTGCGGAACATGACTTCCGCGCGATTGAGGCCGATCGCCTTCACGCGCAGCTGGATCTCGTCGGGGCCCGGCGCGGGTACGTCGACCGTGTCGATCTGCAGGACTTCGGGGCCGCCGATGCGGTGGAAACGGACGATGCGGGACATGGGATGCTCCTTCGATGAACGGGTGTCGATGAAGCAGCATCGTAGGTGGGGGATCGCGCCGGATAAACGCGCACCGGAATCATTGATTGTTATTCGAGGAATAACAATCGGCGCGAACCTGTTCTACGCCGGATACCGGCGCGCAAACAGCTCGGTCAGCCAGTCGATGAACGCGCGCACCTTGTCGGACAGGTGCGCGCGGTTCGGGTACAGCACCGACACCGGCTTCGGCACGGCCGGTACGCCGGGCAGCAGTTCGATCAGCAGGCCCGCGTCGATGCTCGGCTGCAGCGCGGGGCGCAGTGCATGCACGACGCCGAGGCCGGCGAGCCCGCAGGACAGCAGCGCTTCCGAGTTGTCGGTGAGCAGGCTGCTCGCGAGCTTCACCGCGACGGTTTCGCCGTGCGGGCGGAACGTCCATTCGAGTATGCGGCGATTGCCGCCGGTGAAAAAGTTCACCGCGCGATGCGTACGAAGATCGTCGAGCGTGCGCGGCAAGCCGTGGCGCGAGAGATAGGCGGGCGACGCGCACGTGACCATCGGCACCGCGCCGACGGTGCGCGCGACCATGCTCGAATCCTTCAGCGTGCCGACCCGCACGACGCAGTCGATGCCTTCGCCGATCAGGTCGGCCGGCTGGTCGCTCGCGCCGAGCACGAGTTCGATCTGCGGATAGCGCTGCTGGAACTCGGGCAGCGCCGGAATCACGACGGTCTTCGCGAGCGCGAGTGCGATGTCGATCCGCAACCGGCCCTTCGGCACCGCGCGTTGCTTGGGGAACGACGCGAATGCGTCATCGATGCTGCCGAGCAGCTGCACGCAGCGCGCATGGAACGCCTCGCCTTCGGCCGTCACGCTCACGCGGCGCGTGCTGCGGTTCAGCAGCCGCACGCCGAGTTCCTGCTCGAGCTGCTGCACGGCTTTCGTCACGGCCGGCCGATGCAGTTGCAGCGCGTCGGCGGCTTGCGTGAAGTTGCCGCGCTCGACGATCTGTACGTAGATCTGCATCGCTTGCAGGCGGTCCATGGCGTTCCCGGGTGTCGTGGCGAGCGGTCATCTTCGCACACCGCCCGACACCCGTGCGGCGGCGATGCAGCGCCGCCCGCCGCGCGTCATTCGGCCGGATGCAGATCCTGCAGCAGCGTCGGCACGAGTTCCGACACGGTCGGGTGAATATGCATCGCGCGACTGATCGTCGTGTACGGCGCGCCGGCGGCCATCACGTCGAGCATCCCGTGCACGACTTCGTCACCGGTCACGCCGAGGATCGATGCGCCGAGAATCGCGTGGCTGTCCGCGTCGACGATCACCTTCATGAAACCCTGGCTTTCGCCTTTCTCGACCGCACGGCCGACGCGCGTCATGGGGCGCGTGCCGACCAGCAGCCGGCGGCCCGTCTGCTTCGCTTCCGCGAGCGTCATGCCGACGCGGCCGAGCGGCGGATCGATATACATCGCATAGGCCGTGATGCGGTCGGACACCTTGCGCGGATCGTCGTCGAGCAGGTTGGCCGCGACGATCTCGTAGTCGTTGTACGCGGTGTGCGTGAACGCGCCGCGTCCGTTGCAGTCGCCGAGCGCCCAGATGCCCGGCACGTTCGTGCGCAACTGCTCGTCGACGGCGATGTAGCCGCGCGCGTCGGTGCCGACGCCCGCGCGGTCGAGCCCGAGGTCGTCGGTGTTCGGCACGCGGCCGACCGCGAGCAGCAGGTGCGAGCCCGCGACCTCGCGGCCGCCGCCCGAGCAATCGAGGCCGATCACGATGCCTGCGCCGTCGCGCCGCGCGCTCAGGCAGGTCGCGTCGAGCTGCACGTCGATTCCTTCGTTCTCGAGAATCTCGCGCACGGCCTGCGACACGTCTTCGTCCTCGCGGCGGATCAGGCGCGAGCCCTTCTCGACGATCGTGACTTTCGATCCGAAGCGGCGATACATCTGGCCGAATTCGAGCCCGACATAACTGCCGCCGACGACCACGAGATGCTCGGGCAGGAAGTCGACGTCCATCATCGTCGAGTTGGTCAGGTACGGCACCGAGTCGAGGCCCGGCATCGCGGGCACCTGCGCGCGGCCGCCGACGTTGATGAAGATGCGTTCGGCTTCGAGCAGCTCGTCGCCCACGCGCACGGCATCGGCGCGCTCGAATCGGGCGTGACCCTGAAACACCGTGGTGTTCGCGAGGCCGCGCACCCATTGCTCGACGCCGTGGTTCGAGCGGCCGGAGATCTGGTCCTTGCGCGCCTTCACGGCTTTCATGTCGACGGTGACGGGGCCGCCGACCGACACGCCGTATTCGCCGGCGCGCCGCGCGAGGTGCGCGGCGTATGCGCTCGCGATCAGCGTCTTGGTCGGGATGCAGCCGGTGTTCACGCAGGTGCCGCCGAAGCGGCCGCGTTCGATGATCGCGACTTTCATGCCGGCGGCCGACAGCCGCGCGGCGAGCGGCGGCCCGGCCTGGCCGGTGCCGATGACGATCGCGTCGAAGTGTTGCGTCATGACGTCCTCCGGTGCAGGTGCAGCGAGGGAAGGCGTGCGGGCGAGCCGCGTGCGATGCCGGCGCACGGTCGCGCGACGGCGAGCGCCTATGGTAGTCCTGTTGGCGCTCGCTCGCGAGTACCGGCCGGCGGGTGACGGGCGGGGACGATCGATCCGGGCAGCGTGGCGGCGGTGTCAGTCCTTGCGTTTCCACTGACCGAACGACACCGGCCGGTGCGTGTCGGCGCGCGTGACGGTGACGTGGTCGGGCTGGTCGTCGAGCGGGAAGGATTCGGTGACGATCTGGTTCGAGAACAGCCAGCCGTGCGTGCGCGGGTCGTAGCGGAACGTGACGTAGTCGGTCCAGTGCTGGCCGCACGCGACGAAGTTCTGCACGGTGAAATAGCGGCCCTTCACCGAAAAGCCGTTGTCGGCGGCATCTTCGGGATCGAACGGATCGCACTGGCCGCCTTCGTTCGCGCGCAGCACGACCTGGTCGTTGCGCGCGGCGAGCCGGTAGGTGTGATCGGCCTGTTCCTCGTAGATCAGCAGCGGGCGCGGCGACGGCTGTTCGCGCGTATCGACCGCGCGATGCACGACGACGAGAAAGCTGTGCCGCCCGTTGTCGAGATCCGGCCCGGCTTGCGCGAGCAGCGGCTGGTAGCCGGGCGGCAGTTGCGCGGCGATCGACTGCGGCAGGTCGGCCGCGCGGGCGGCGGCAGGCAGTGCCGCGAGCAGCGGGAGCATCAGGGTAGCGAGGCGGAGCGCGCGCATGATGGGAGGTCGGGTCGAAAGGAGGAAAGGGCTGCCGGTCGCGCGGCGTTACAGATCGCGCCCGAGAAATTCGGTGCCCGGCACCGGATTGAACGCGACGGGTGGCGCGGGCGTAAAACCGAGCGACGCATACAGTTGCCGTGCCGCGACGAACTCGGGCAGCACGTCGAGGCACATGCGCGTGTAGCCAGCCGCCTTCGCGTCGCGCAGCAGCCGTTCGACGAGCTGGCGGCCGAGGTTCAGCCCGCGCGCCTCGGGGCGGACGTACACCCGCTTCATCTCGCACGCCGTGTCGTCGATTTCGCGAAACGCCGCGCAGCCGACCACGCGCTCGCCGTGCCACGCGAGCAGCAACAGCCCGCGCGGCGCCGCGTACTTGCCGGGCAGCGCGGCGATTTCCGGCTCGTAGTCCTGGAATGCGAGGCTGACGGTCGGGCTCGCGATGTACTCGCGGAAGATCGCTTCGACGGCTGCGGCGTCGTCGGGATAGCGGGCGGTGCGGATCTCGATCATGGCGGCGGTGCGGGATGGCTGGAAAGAGGGCCAGCATAGCAGCGTGCAGCCGCTTTCGGCCACGCGCGAAGCGTGCCAGAATCAGCGGCTCGACCGTCGGAAACGACACGCCGGCGCCGGCGAATCGGCGTCGCTGACCAAGGAGACTTCGATGACTGCATCGGCTGCCGTACTCGCCATCCTGGCTGCGCTGTTTCTCGGCGCGATGATTCCGGGCCCGAGCTTCGTGCTGGTTGCCCGCAATTCGATCGGGCTGTCGCGCCGCGACGGGCTCGCCACCGCGCTCGGCATGGGCATCGGCGGCATCGTGTTCGGCGGCGTCGCGCTGGCGGGGCTCTACACGCTGCTGCAGGCCGTCGAATGGCTGTACGTGGGCCTCAAGGTCGCGGGCGGCGCGTACCTGATCTACATGGCGTCGAAGATCTGGCGCGGCGCCGACCGGCCGATCGCGATGGACGATCCGCAGGCGATGGCCGGCGGCAGCGCGCGCAAGTCGTTCCTGACGGGCCTCACGACCCAGCTCAGCAACCCCAAGACGGCGATCTGGTACGGCAGCATCTTCGCGGCGCTGCTTCCGCAGCATCCGCCGCTGTGGTGCTACCTCGTGCTGCCGCCGCTCGTGTTCACCGTTGAATTCGGCTGGTACACGATCGTCGCGCTGTGCTTCTCGACGCGCCGGCCGCGCGAGCTCTACCTGCGCGCGAAGAAGTGGGTCGACCGCATCGCGGCCGGCGCGATCACGCTGCTCGGGCTGCGGCTGATCCTGAACGCGCCGAAAGCGGGGATCTGACCTGTCATTCCCGATCGGCATCGCACGACGGCCGGCCATTCCCCAGGCTGGCCGCCGGAGCGAACCGCCGGGGCCGCCGCGCGCATGCGCATCAGGTTTCCGGAAACGCCTTCCTTTTCCCATGACGCGGCCGTTCACCGGGCCGCGGCCGACGCGCCTCCCGGATCCCGGCCACCGCCCGCCGAGCCTTGCCTGACGGGCGTTCGCGTGTGCCGCACGGCCCACCGGCCGGTGCCGCTTCCCCGATTCTGACGGCCGACCTCCCGACGACGTGTAAACTGCTGCCTTTTTTGACGGTTTGCAGCATGGTGCAAGCACCTCCGCGCCCGGCGCTGAGCGGTCCGACGCTCGTCCGGCTGCTCGCGCGCCTGGCCGATGCCGACGTCGCGGAATCCCGGCAGACGCTGTCCGACCGGCTGAGCCAGTGGCTCGGCTGGACCGACGCGATCACGCTGTCGTCCGCGCTGACCGCGAGCCCGCCGGGCGTCGCGGCCGGCGTGCGCGGCTACGATGCGGAACGCGACTGCGCGCGCGTGCGCCACGACCTCGCGCAGGCGATCACGGCCACCAACCGGCCGCGTGCGCGGCGCCGGCCCGGCGACCTGCCGCCGCCGGCCGCCGATACGGCCGATTTCGCCGATTTCCGCCAGCGTTACCTGACGCTGCAACAGGATATGGAGACGGCGATCGGCCAGTTGCGCGGCCGCCTGCGGGTTGCGCTCGCCGCGCGCTCGTCCGGGATGGCGCGGCTCGCGACGCTCGACACGATCATGGAGCGCGTGCTTGGCGCGCGTGAGCGCAGCCTGCTGTCGGCCGTGCCCGCGCTGCTCGGCACGCGTTTCGGGCGGTTGCGCGACGCGGAACGGCAGGCGCTGGCCGATGCCGAATCCGCCACCACTGCGGCCGGCCCGGCCGATCCGGCCGATGACGGCGCGGCGGCCGGCGCCACGGCCGTCGCGGCGATCGTGCCCGGCACATGGCTCGATACGTTTCGCGACGAGATGCAAAGCATCCTGCTTGCCGAACTCGAAGTCCGGTTTCAAACGGTAGACGGGCTGCTCGCGGCCCTTCGCACCTGCTAATCAACACGCTATGTCCAGAATTCGCCTTGATCTCGTTGTCTTCGTCGCCGGTCTGCTCGCAGTGGGCTGGATCGGTGTCGGCTATGTCGCGTCGAACCCGCTAGCGTCGGCCGTGACGCTGCTGATCGGCGCGTGCTACGTCGCCGGCGCATGGGAACTGCTGCGCTACCGCCAGGCGACCGCCACGCTGTCGCGGGCGGTGGCCGGCCTGACCGAACCGCCCGCGAAGCTCGACGCCTGGCTCGACACGCTGCCCGCAGGCCTGCGCGGCGCCGTGCGCGCCCGGGTCGAAGGCGCGCGCGTCGCGCTGCCGGGCCCGGCGCTCACACCGTACCTCGTCGGCCTGCTCGTGCTGCTCGGCATGCTCGGCACGCTGCTCGGCATGGTCGTCACGCTGAAGGGCACGGGCGCCGCGCTCGAAAGCGCGACCGATCTCGATGCGATCCGCGCGTCGCTGATCGCGCCGGTGAAGGGCCTCGGGTTCGCATTCGGCACGTCGATCGCCGGCGTCGCGACGTCCGCGATGCTCGGCTTGCTGTCCGCACTCGTGCGACGCGAGCGTGTCGACGCGGCCCAGCAGCTCGACGCGAAGATCGCGACGACGTTGCGCGTGCATTCATCCGCGCACCAGCGCGACGAATCGTTCCGGCTGCTGCAGCGCCAGGCCGACGTGATGCCGGCGCTGGTCGACCGGTTGCAGACGATGATGACGACGCTCGAAGCGCGCAGCGTCGCGCTGCGCGATCGCCAGATCGAAAGCCAGCAGGCGTTTTTCGACCGGACCGAGCGCGCGTACGCGGGCCTCGCGTCGAACGTCGGCGACGCGCTGAAGGAAAGCGCCGCCGAAAGCGCGCGTGTGGCCGGCGCCGCGCTGCAGCCGGTCGTCGCCGCGACGATGACGGGGCTGGCGCAGGAGATGGCCGCGCTGCGCGACACCGTGACGGGCGCCGTGCAGCGTCAGCTCGACGGGCTGACGGACGGCTTCGAGAAGACTACCGGCAACGTGACGGCCGTCTGGCACCGCGCGATCGACGACCAACGGCAGGCGGGCGACGCCGTCGCGCAGCAACTGCGGACGACGCTCGGCCAGTTCACCGATACCTTCGCGCAGCGTTCGACGGATTTGCTCGACGGCGTCGCGACGCGCCTCGAATCGACCGAAGGCCGTCTGTCGGATGCGTGGCGCGATGCGCTGTCGCGTCAGGAGCAGGTCGGCGAGACGCTCGCGAGCCAGCACGCGCGTGCACTGGGCGAAGCCGCCGCGACGTTCGAGCGTCATTCGGGCGCGACGCTCGCCGCGATGCGCGAGTCGCACGCGGGGCTGCAGACCGAACTGGCTGCGCGCGACGAACAGCGCCTCGCGGCATGGAACGGCTCGCTGACTGCGATGGCCGCGAAGCTCGGCGACGAATGGCAGCGTGCGGGTGTGCATAGCGCGGGCCGTCAGCAGGAGATCTGCGATGCGCTCGCGCAAACGACGCGCGATCTGACCGCGCAGGCGTCGACGTTCGAACAGCGCTCGACCGATTTGCTGTCGACGATTCGCGAATCGCACACGGGCCTGCAAACGCAGCTCGCCGCACGCGACGAAGAACGCCTGTCGGCATGGAACGATTCGCTGGCCGCGATGGCCACGAAGCTCGGCGACGAATGGCAGCGTGCGGGCGTGCACAGTGCGGGCCGTCAGCAGGAAATCTGCGACGCGCTCGCGCAAACGACGCGCGATCTCACCGCGCAGGCTTCGACGTTCGAACAACGCTCGACCGATCTGCTGTCGACGATCCGCGATTCGCACACGGGCCTTCAATCGCAACTGGCGGCACGCGACGAAGAACGTCTGTCGGCATGGAACGACTCGCTGGCTGCGATGGCCACGCAGCTCGGCGACGAATGGCAACGCGCAGGCGTGCATAGCGCCGGGCGTCAGCAGGAAATCTGCGACGCGCTTGCACAAACGACGCGTGATCTGACCGCGCAGGCTTCGACGTTCGAACAACGCTCGACCGATCTGCTGTCGACGATCCGTGACTCGCACACGGGCCTTCAATCGCAACTGGCGGCACGCGACGAAGAACGTCTGTCGGCGTGGAACGACTCGCTGTCGGCAATGGCCACGAAGCTCGGCGACGAATGGCAGCGCGCGGGCGTGCATAGTGCCGGCCGTCAGCAGGAAATCTGCGACGCGCTCGCGCAAACGACGCGCGATCTCACCACACAGGCTTCGACGTTCGAACAACGCTCGAACGACTTGCTGGCGACGATCCGCGATTCGCACGCGGGCCTGCAAACGCAGCTCGCCGCACGCGACGAAGCCCGCCTGTCCGCATGGAACGATTCGCTCGCCGCGATGGCGACCGCGCTGCGCGACGAATGGGCACAAACGAGCGCGCAAGCCGCGACGCGCCAGCAGGACATCTGCGACACGCTGACCCGCACCGCGAACGACATCACCGCACAGGCGCAGGTGCATGCCAGCGACACGATCAACGAGATCGCGCGCCTCGTGCAAGCCGCATCGGAAGCGCCGAAGGCCGCGGCCGACGTCGTCGCCGAGCTGCGCCAGCGCCTGTCCGACAGCCTGGTTCACGACACCGCGATGCTCGAGGAGCGCAGCCGCCTGCTCGCGACGCTCGAAACGCTGCTCGGTGCGGTCAACCACGCGTCGACCGAACAGCGCACCGCGATCGACGCGCTCGTCAGCACGTCGGCCGACCTGCTCGATCGCGTCGGCGCACGCTTCAACGATACTGTCGATGCCGAGACGCGCAAGCTCGATTCGGTCGCGGCGCAGGTCACGGCCGGCGCCGTCGAGGTGGCGAGCCTCGGCGATGCGTTCGGGATGGCCGTGCAGGTGTTCGGCGAGTCGAACGACAAGCTGCTGACCCATCTGCAGCGCATCGAGGCCGCGCTCGAGAAATCGCTCGCGCGCAGCGACGAGCAGCTCGAGTACTACGTCGCGCAGGCGCGCGAAGTGATCGACCTGAGCATGATGTCGCAGAAGCAGATCGTCGAGGATCTGCAGCAGCTCGCCGGCCGGCGCGCGCCCGTCGGAGCGTAACGCATGCACGACGAAATCGACGGCGGCGCGGAATCGGCGCCGGTATGGCCCGCGTTCGCCGACCTGATGTCGGTGCTGCTCGGTGCGTTCGTGCTGATCCTCGTCGGCGTGATCGGCATGCAGCTTCAACTCACGTCGAAGCTCGAGGAAGCCGTGCGGGCGCGCCAGCTCGAAGCACAGCAGCGCAAGTCGCTCGAACAGGCGCTCGCCGGGCCGCTCGCGGCCGGCCGCGTGACGCTCGTGAACGGGCGCATCGGCATCAGCGGCAACGTGCTGTTCGCATTGAACTCCGACCAGTTGCAGCCCGCTGGCCGCGACCTGCTGAAGACGCTGGCCGTACCGCTGGCCACGTACCTGACGACGCGCGACGAGATCCTGATGATCAGCGGCTTCGCCGACGACCAGCAGGTGCATACCGGCAACCGCCTGTTCGCGGACAACTGGGAACTGTCGGCCAAGCGCGCATTGACGGTCACGCGTGCGCTGATCGATGCCGGCGTGCCGGCGTCGTCGGTGTTCGCGGCCGCGTTCGGCTCCGAGCAGCCGGTCAGCTCGAATGCGGACGATGAAGGCCGCGCGAAGAACCGCCGCGTGGAGATTGCGCCGGTGCCGCGCAAGTCGGCCTCGAACGGAGGGAAGGCGAAGTGACGGACGACGCGACGCACGTCCGCGCGACGCTCGACGCATGGCGCGAGCAGGGCGCCGACCGGTTCGATCCCGTGCGCTTTCATCGGATCGACGCGCTCGAACGGCGCGCGGCCGCGCTCGGTGGCGACGCGCGCGCCTTGCTCGACGTGCGGCTGGCGACGTTGATCGAAGGCTACGCGGAAGTCGTTGCGCGGGCGGAGGAAGCGCCGGCTGTGGGCCACGCGGCACGGGTTGCGTCGCCGCGTGGCGCGCTCTCGGCGCTCGTCGAGCGGCTCGCGCGCGATGCGCAGGCCGACCGGCGCGGGCTTGATCCCGAACTGGTCGACTACTTCCGCACGATGTGGTCGAAAGTCCGCACGGAGCAACAGTACCGGCAGTCGCTCGACCAGGTGCCGCGCAACGCGGGGCCGCTCAATTCGAACAGTCTCGTGCACCGGTCGCTCGCGACGATGCGCGAGTTGTCGCCGGAATATCTGCAGCAGTTCCTGTCGTACGTCGATGCGCTCGCCTGGCTCGAGGATCTCGCCGGCGGCGGCGCGCAGCCCGAGAAGGAAGCGCCGCGTGCGAAGGTGGCGAAGAAGGCCACACGGAGCAAGAGCCGCTAGCGCGCGAGCGTGCACCGTGGGAGCGGCGGCCGGCTACATCGATAGCTGGCCCGACGTCGCCGCGTGTTGATACCGGGCCGCGCTGATGAATTTCGAAAAGCGTTCGCACCAGATCACGACCGACGTGTATTGCGCGGGATTCACGTCGGCGGGCAGCGGCACGACGAAATTGCCGAAGGTCTTGAGGTCGCCCACGCGCGCGGCACGCGCCTTGATCGCGACGAACGACGCCTGGGTGTCGACGAATTCCGGCACGAGATAGATCTTGTAGTCGGGCCCCGGTGCGACGTCGCCTTCGAACGCGATCGACGTATCGGTGATCGTCACCTTGCCGTCTGCCCAGTGCAACGCGTCGCTTCCCGGCAGGCCGCGTTCGAAGCGGCCGGTATGGCGTGCGTTTTCCGCGGCCAGTTGCAGTTCGACGGCGCTTGCGCCCTCCGATGCCGTGAGGATCGGCAGCACGTAGATGCCCGCGGCAAACGCCACGAGACCCGTCGCGAGATGCGATGCGATCAGTACCCAGATTCCGGTTTTCATGTCGGACCCTTTGAGCGAGAACAGTGGGTGGCGCAGGGCCACATGCCTGTAGTCGCGCGAGCCGGCGGAATCTGACAGCCGATCGGTTTTCCCTTTCCGTTGAACACGCCGTTTCTGCCGGGCACGCCGCGCGACAGCTGCATCGCGGCGCGGCGCCGGATTTTTTTTCGTTGGCGTGTGTCATCTTTGCGCGCGCGGATCGACTCACTCTCCGTCGACAACATCGTCGATGCTCAGGAGAGATCAAATGAACAAGCTTGCTCTGTATGTTCTTGCGACGGTTGCCGCGACCGCTTCCGTTTCGGCGTGGGCCGCGCCGCAGTCCACCGTGACGCGCGCGGAGGTGAAGGCCGAGCTGGCCGCACTGCGCGCGGCCGGCTACCGCCAGACCGGCGAAGACCCGTATTATCCGGCGCGGCTGTCGGAAGCGCTGAAGAAGGTCGGCTCGACTGGCACGTCGACGGCCGATACCAGCGGATACGGAACGGCAGCGCCGGCCGCGAGCGAATCGGGTCCGATCGCAGCCGATCGGCCGATCTATCGCGGACGATGATCCGGGTAGGACGTTGCGTCTGTCGGCGGGTGCAACGTCCAATCAATTCGGACTGCGATGGATTACCGGATACCCAACGTCAGCGCGTTGACCTGCTGTCGGCAATCACCGCACCGAGCGCGTGCAACGCGTCGGCCAGCGCCGCCGCGAACGGTGGATGCGCGGCGATGCCCGTCGCGTCGAGCTGGCTGCCGAGGATCGGCAGCGCGATCGACGCAGGTTCGACGATGCGAGCCGACATCACCGATAGCGTTTCCCGCAGCGCGGCGTCCGCATGTGTCGCGCGCGGCGACGCATTCAGTACCGCGACCGGCTTGTACACGACGGCCTCGCATCCCACGACCCAGTCCAGCGCATTCTTCATCACGCCCGTCACGCCGTGCGCGTATTCCGGGCTCGCGATCAGCACGCCGTCGGCTGCGTTCAGGCGATCGATCAGGTCGTGCACGGCGGCAGGCGACGGAAACTCGGCATCGGGATTGAACAACGGGAATTCGCCGAGGCGATCGAAGCGCGTGATATGCATGCCGCGCGGCGCGACGAGCGCGGCCGCGTCAAGCAGCGCGGCGTTGTACGACTGCGCGCGGAGGCTGCCGCACAGCGCAACGATGTCGATGTGGCGCTCGGCGTCGGTTCGGGGATCGGTGGTCATCGATGGGTGTGTCGGTTGGCGCGCAGTGCGTAGCCGCATCGCGCGGCCCGGACGGATTATCGCATCGGCGTTCGCGTGGCGTGACGTGCGCGGCCGACGCTTGCACCCCGCAGTGCCGCGTTGAAAATCGCCGCGGGATCGCACCGGGCCGGTTCCGCGCCGCTCATCCCGGCCGCCCGCGCAAATTCCTTCATCGTCCATCCGTGGCCGAGCAACAGCCGCCGTGTATGCAGTGCGCCATGCACATCGTCGGCAACGGTATCGCCGAGAAAGCGCAGCGCGCGGCCCTCGACATCGACGAAGCCGTGCCGGTAATCGTGCGCGAGCGCTGTCCACAGCTGCGCGGCGCCGACCGACTGGCGCGCGCCGCTGATCAGGCACAGGCCCGCGTCGAGCCCCCAGCGGTACAGCGTCGTCGCGAGGCCCTTGCGTTGCGCCGAGCCGCGCAGCCGCGTATGCGGCGCGCGCAGGTAGCGATCGGCGCGTCGGGGGATTTCGGGCAGGCGGTTGAATACCGTGTAGCCGGCGAGCTGGCGCGCGGCCGGATCCTCGACGTACAGGAAGTACTCGCCGTCCGCTTCGCGGTGGCGGACGATCAGGCCCGAGCGGCCGAGTGCGACGGCCGGCAGGCCGTGCAGGCGGTGGCCCGGCTGGTGGAGGCGCTCATGAAGTGTGTCGAGTTCGTCGTCGATGTCGTGCTGGGAATGCTGTACGTCGATACGCATGGCAAAGGTCGCCCGTCCCGGGCGGTTCGAGAAAGGGGTTCATCGCAAAAGGGAACAGGAATGGGTGCGGCCCCCGGGCTCGGCGAAGCGAGCCGGGGCCGCGAATCAGCTGGGGATGTGCTGGAAACCGGCGGCGATCGCGGCGAGGCCCGCGATGCAGAGTGCGAACAGGATCAGGACTTTGTGGATCACGCCTCTTTCCTCATGAATGCGCGGTGCCGGCGGGCGGCATCGCGGAGACGGTGAGCGGCGGGCACGGCCCGCACGGCCGTCGTGCGGGACGACGGTCGGAGTCCGGGCGACGGATCGTGCGCGGACGGCCAGCACCATACGCGAGGTGCCGGGGGCGGGCAATCGGACTGGCGGAGAAAAGCGATGAAAAGCGGAGAATCGCGCTGTTTCGCGACAATTGGCCGCAAGGGGCCGTGCATCGAAGTGTTCGGCGATGCGGGCGGGCATGCGCCGCCAGGCGGTGGAAGGTGTGCGAGGCGCGCCCGGCGTCAGTGCGGGGCCGCTACCACTCGTGCGACGGCCGGAACGGCGTATACCGCCGCCCCGGCCCCGGTCGCAACTGGAGACGTCACGCGGGTTGCCGCCCCCCGAAAGCCTGCCGGACCCGCGCGAACAGCCCGTGCTGCGCGATCCATTCGGCGTATGCGCGATAGTCGGGATCGCGCATCAGGTGACGCTCTTCCGTCTTCGCGCGCGTGTAGTAGATCAGGTTGACCGCGACGAGCCCGGCGCAGTGCATGAGCCCGATCTGCCAGCCGAGCGGCTCGACGAACGGCACCGACACCATCCAGTACGACAGGTTCTTCGTGATGTACGCAGGATGCTTGGTAAAGCGGTACGGGCCCGACGTGATGATCCCGCGGTTGGTGAGGTTCGAGAACCGCAGCCCGAACGAGATCGTGCACAGCGCGTAGGTCAGCAGCAGCAGGATGATCACCGCGCCCCAGATCACGCGCAGCATCGGCGCCGACAGCAGCCAGTTGTCCCAGAACACCGAACCTTCGTAGCGGATGTAGTTGTTCGAGATCAGCGACCAGAACGGCTGGTAGCAGATCAGTGCGGCCACCCAGCCGAGCGTCGTCGGCTCGACGGTGCGCACGTGGCTGTCGAGGATGCGGAACGTGCACAGGTAGCCGACCGTGCCGAACATCAGGTCCATCGTGAACGACAGGTCGTACATGAACACGAAGGCCGCGATCGACATCGGCGCGTGCATCGCGTTCGCGAGCGACGCGCTCAGGTGATCGGCGTCCTTCGACAGGTAGACGGTCATCAGCGGCAGGAAGAACGCCTTCACGCCCCAGCCGGCGAGCATCTCGCGCACCGGCTTCCAGCTCGCGGGCTGCTCGCGGCGGAACAGGAAGCGGCCCCACAGCAGGTACGCGTCGTCGGTCTCGCGCTGGTGACGGTCCATCCACGCGAAGTAGAACGGCGCGGCGACGATCACGTACGGCGCGAGCGAGCGCAGCAGCGACCAGAACGGCAGGTAGAACGCGCCATGGTATTCGGGCAGCAGCCAGTAGAGGATGCCGATGCCCGCGTAGATCGACGTCAGCGCGCCGAGCCGCGTCGCGACACGCGCGATGCCGAGCGGCCGGACAGCCTGCCGCGACAGCCCCGCGCTCGGGCGCAGGTAGACGCGCGAGATGAAGAGTTCGTGCAGCGCGATCGTGCCGATGATCGCGAGGCTGGCGATGACCGCGCGCGTGGCCGCGTCGAGCGTCGGATGGTCGCGCGTGATCCACAACGCGAGGAGGCCTGCGGTGATGCCGAGCAGGCCGGCACGGAAGGGCGTGGCGGAACGCGGTGGGCGGTCCTGGGCAGCGACGATGCCGTCGAGCGTGGAGTTCATGATCGGATCCTCGTACGGATGAGGGCCGGCGCCCCCGCTTGGCGGGTGACGCCGGCCGTCGGCCGGGCTTTGTATGGATGCGCGCCCGGCCATTGGCCTGTCGTTCTGATAGGTGAAGCGTTACTTCTTGGTGCCGCCGCCCAGCAGACCGCCGAGCAGGTTGGTCACCGGCGACAGCAGGTTGCCGGCACCGCCCGCGGCGCCACCGTTCGAGCCGCCGGTCAGGCCGCCAACCACGGAGCCGCCGCCAGCCGGCGTCGTCACCGTGCCGGCTGCGCCGCCGGGGCTGACCGTGCCGGTGGCGCCGGCCGCGCCGGCCGGCGTCGTCAGCGCACCCGTCAGCGTGCCGACCGGGCCGCTCGACAGCAGGCCGCCGAGGGTGCCCGTCACGTTGCCGCCCGGCGTCGTGACCGTGCCCGTGAGGCTTGCGCCGAGCGGCGTCAGCGAGTTGACGAGGTTCGTGACCGGCGCCAGCAGGCCGCCGAGGCCCGCGCCACCGGTACCGCTGGTGCCGCCGGTGCCACTCGTCCCGCCGGTGCCGCTGGTGCCACCGAGGCCGCCGAGCGCGCCCGTCAGCGAGCCGAGCAGGCCCGTGACCGGCCCGAGCGGGCCGCCGCTCGTGCCACTGGTGCCGCCCGAACCGCTCGAGCTGCTGCCGCCGAGCCCGCCCGTCAGCGTGCCGAGCAGGCCGGTGATCGGGGCGAGCGGGTTGCTGCCGCCCGAGCCGCTGCTGGAGCTGCCCGCGTTGTTGTCGTGGACGAGGCCACCGGCGGACGTCACCGTGTTGCCGAGCTGGGCCACGGCGCCGCCGAGGCCCGTGCCGACCGGGTTGTCGGTCGCGCCGCCGACCTTCGTGCCGGCGAGCGCGAGGCCGTTGCCGAGCGTGCTCAGCAGTCCGTTGAGCGGCGTGCCGAGCAGCGTGGCGCCGCCGAGCGTTTGCGTCGCACCCGGCGTCGTGACGCCGCCGGTCAGCGTGTTCGTGATCGGGTTGATCACCTTGCCGATCTGCGTCTCGAGCTGCTGGACCGGCGAGCTGTTCAGCGCCGTGTTCAGGCCCGACGCGGTCGAGTTGACGGCGCCGCCGACGGTGTTGACGAGATCGCCGACGAGCGTCGTGACGGGCGACAGCGGCGACAGCGGGCCCGAGCCGAGGCTCTTCACCGCGTTGCCGAGGTTGTTGACCGCGCCGCCGGCGCCGGTCAGCAGGCCGGTGGTCGACGTCAGCGTCGGTCCGAGCGGGTTCGCCGACACGCCGATCGAGCCGAGGCCGGCCGCGACACCGTTGCCGAGCGCCTGCACGCCGTTGCCGAGGCTCGTGACTGCGTTGCCGACGCTGGTGGCCGTCGTCGGGTTCGTGCCGGGGATCTGCACGCCGCCGATCTGGCCGCCGCCGTTCGCGACCGTCGTGCCGAGCGCCGTCACGAGGTTGCCGGATTTCTGGAGGACATTGCCGAGGGGGGTGACGCCGGAGCCGGAGGTGCCGGAGGTACCGGAAGTGCCCGAGGTGCCAGAGGTGCCGGAAGTGCCTGACGTGCCGGAGGTGCCCGAGGTACCGGAGGTGCCCGACGTGCCGGAAGTGCCCGAGGTGCCGGAAGTACCCGACGTACCGGAGGTGCCCGACGTACCGGAGGTGCCCGACGTGCCGGAAGTGCCCGAGGTGCCGGAAGTACCCGACGTACCGGAAGTGCCCGAGGTGCCGGAAGTGCCCGACGTGCCGGAGGTGCCCGACGTGCCGGAAGTACCCGATGTACCGGAAGTGCCAGACGTACCGGAAGTGCCAGACGTACCGGAAGTGCCAGACGTACCGGAAGTGCCAGACGTACCGGAAGTGCCAGACGTACCGGAGGTGCCGGACGTGCCGGAAGTACCCGACGTGCCGGAAGTACCCGACGTGCCGGAAGTGCCCGATGTACCGGAAGTGCCCGACGTACCGGAAGTGCCAGACGTACCGGAAGTGCCAGACGTACCGGAGGTGCCGGAGGTGCCGGACGTGCCGGAAGTACCCGACGTACCGGAAGTGCCCGACGTACCGGAGGTGCCTGAGGTGCCGGAGGTGCCCGACGTACCGGAGGTGCCCGAGGTGCCGGAGGTGCCCGAGGTGCCGGAAGTGCCCGATGTGCCGGAAGTGCCGGAAGTGCCCGAGGTGCCCGAGGTGCCCGACGTACCGGAAGTACCCGACGTCCCGGAACTACCCGACGTCCCGCCGCCAGACGTCCCACCGCCCGACGTACCCGAAGTCCCCGAACTGCCACCCGTCCCGGACGTGCTCGGCTTGATCGTCGGCGGGGTCGTCGGTCCATCGACCGAGCCGCAGCCGTACAGCGCGAGCAGTGACGAGACGGCCATCGTTACCGTCGTCTTCTTGAAGAATTTGTGCATGTTGGCCTCGACATTGGAAGTGTGTCCAAGCCTCCTCTGCAAATTCCGCGCCATGACGGGTTCCACGAAACGGTGTCGCGCTTTGTTGCGGGAATCGGGAATATCGACGCGATTTAAACGGAGTAAAGGTGGTTTCGCGCAGCGGGCATATACGGTGCGCCGGCGGGTCCGTTGCGATGTTCCCGTAAGCAGACGTAACGCGCGGCACGATGTTACGTAGCGTTCGACATCGCGCGACACGGGCAGCCGCGAACCGAGGGCCGCGTCTTTGACGAAACGTCCGGGCCCCGGGAACATGGCCCGAAAACGCCCGGCCGCCGGCGATGCCGAAGCGGCCACGACTTCAACCAGGACACGGACATGAGCGAACAGGACAGGGAATACGGCAAGGCGCGGCGGATCGAGGTGATGGGCGAGGCATTCGTCGAGCGCGCGATGCGCGACCTCGACGGATTTTCGCGTCCGTTGCAGAACTGGCTGAACGAACACGCGTGGGGCAGCACGTGGCAGCGGGGCGGGATCGACCTGAAGACGCGCAGCCTGTGTACGTGCGCGATGCTGGCGGCGCTCGGCCGAAGCACGGAACTGAAGGGCCACATTCGCGGCGCGCTCAATAACGGCGCGAGCCTTGTCGAGATCCGCGAGGTGTTGCTGCACAGCGCGCTGTATGCGGGCGCGCCGGCCGCGGTCGAGGCGTTCCGCAGCGCGCGAGAGGTGATATCGGATCTCGGGCTGTCGGTGCCCGACGAAGAAGCCTGATTCCGCCGCCGCGCCGGCTGCGGGGCGCGGAATCAGGCGTGGCCAAGCAGTCGCGGCTTACGCGATGCGTGCCGTCGGTGCGGTCGCTTCGGCCGGCGCGGCGGCGACTTCGAGCAGCCAGTCGGCCGTCGCATCGGGAATCGTGACCGGCAGCATGTGCCCGCCGTCTACGACCTTCAGCCGCACCCGAGCCGACTTCTTCGCGAGCGCGTCGCCGTGCTCGCGCCAGTTCAGGATCGGATCGGCGCGGCCGTACAGCACGTCGACCGGCAGCGCGAGATCCGCGTAGCGGCGCTCCATCGCGGGCAGGTCGGTGGGCGCCGACAGCAGGTCCGTCGCCGTCGCGTAGAACACGTGCGGGCGCATCCCGAGCAGGCCGCCGCCCTTGACCGGGAAGTCGCGCGGCACGTCTTCCGGCGCGAACACCTGGCGCACGGCCTTGCGGCCGGTCAGGATCGTCAACGGGATCGCGAAGGTCCACGACACAAAGCGGCGCACGAGCGGCGACGGCAGCATCAGCGGCTTGAACGGCGCCGGCGGCTCGGTCTGCTCGTGCGACAGCGGCGCAATCAGCGCGAGCCGGCTCACGCGGTCCGCATGGTTGAGGCCGACCGCCAGCGCGATCGCGCCGCCGAGCGAATGGCCGACCAGCACCGGCTTGTCGAGCCGTAGCGCGTCGATGAACGCGGCGACCGTGCGGGCCTGCGCGTACACGTTCGCCTGCGAACCCGCGCCGCGGATCGACCGGCCGGCGCCCGGCCGGTCGATGAGGATCACGCGATGCTGCTGCGCGAGCCGTGCAAGCGGCAGGTACGCGAAGTTGCGCAACTGCCCGGCGAGCCCGTGGACGAACACGATCGGCGGGCCGTTGCCGTATTCGACGTAATGGATGCGGTCGCCGCCGATGTCGACGAAGCGGCCTTCGGGCGGAAACGCGCGCGTCACGCGCCGGGCCACGTAACCGGTGAACAGCGCGAGCGCGGCGAGCACCGCCACGACGCCGAGCAGCACGTTCTGGATCAGATGGAGCGTATGGGTCATGTCGGCCTCAACGGGTTTCGAGTGCGGGTTCGGCAACCGCCGCCGTGGCGGTCGTGCCGGCTTTCGCGCGGCGTTCGAAATGCATCGCCGAATCGGCGAGCGCGCTGAACTTCAGCGACGCGAGATCGCGCACGTAGTTCTGGTGGAATTTCCACGGCTTGTGATGGCCCTGTTTCGGCAGGATGCCGGCCGCGCGCTGGATGTAGCCCGAGCTCAGGTTGACGGCCGGCACGTCGCCGAGTTCGCCGGCACCGAGCCGCGGCACGCACGTGTCGTAGTCGTTCGCGCGCATGTGGTTGAGCAGCCGGCACACGTAGCGCGCGATCAGCTCGGCCTTCAGCGTCCACGACGCATTCGTGTAGCCGAACGACGACGCGAGGTTCGGCACGTCGCTGTACATCATGCCCTTGTACGACACGGTCTCCGGCAGGTCGACCACGCGGCCGTCAACCGTGACGCGTGCACCGCCGAGCATCTTCACCTTCAGCCCGGTCGCGGTGACGATCACGTCCGCGTCGAGCTGCTGGCCGCTCTTCAGCTTGAGGCCGGTCGGCGTGAAGCGCTCGATCTCGTCGGTGACGATCGACGCGCGGCCCGCGCGGATCGACTTGAACAGGTCGCCGTTCGGCACGAGGCACACGCGCTGGTCCCACGGCATGTAGCGCGGCGTCAGGTGCTTCGCGACGTCGAAGTCGGGGCCGAGCTGCTTGCTGGCCGCGCGGATGATGAACTTCTTCGTCTGGTCGGGCTTGCGGCGCGACACGTTGTACAGGTAGATCGTCAGCAGCACGTTCTTCACGCGCACGAGCCGGTGCGCGAGCCGCGACGGCAGCACGCGCCGCAATGCGTTCGCGATCTTGTCGCGTGCGGGCAGCGACACGATGTAGGTCGGCGAGCGCTGCAGCATCGTCACGTGCTGCGCGTCGGCCGCCATCGACGGCACGAGCGTGACGGCCGTCGCGCCGCTGCCGATCACGACGACGCGCCGGTTCGCGTACGACAGGTCCTTCGGCCAGTGCTGCGGATGCACGAGCTTGCCCTCGAACGTGTCCATGCCGGGCCACTCGGGCCGGTAGCCGGCGTCGTAGTCGTAGTAGCCGCTGCACATGAACAGGAAGCGGCACGTATACACGAGCGTGTCGGTCGTGCCGCCCTGCGTGCGCTCGATGCGTACCGTCCAGCGCGCGCGGTTCGAATCCCAGTCGGCCGCGACGACCTTCTGGCCGTAGCGGATCGTCTTGTCGATGCCGTACGTGCGCGCTGTGTCGCGGATGTAGTCGAGGATCGTCTGGCCGTCCGAGATCGCCTTGTCGCTGTGCCACGGGCGGAAGCTGTAGCCGAGCGTGAACATGTCGGAATCCGAACGGACGCCCGGATAACGGAACAGGTCCCAGGTCCCGCCGATCGCGTCGCGCGCTTCGACGATGGCCACGCTCGCATACGGGCAGCGCTGCTTCAGGTGATACGCGGCGCCGATGCCGGACAGGCCGGCGCCGACGATCAGCACGTCGAGGTCGCGGTTGTCGCCACTGTCGCGGCGGGCGCCGGGGGCGGGCGGCGCGTCGCGCCGGTCGGTCGTCGTCGAGGTCATGCGAGGTCCTTGGTCGGCGTGGTCGGGCGCGCGGCCGGAGCGTGCGCGCGGTCTCCCATGGGGACTTCCTTCGGGCGGAGATTGCGTGCGCGGGCGCGGCGCACGTGGCGCAGCATCAGCCACTGGTAGCCGGCGCCGAGCAGGCGCGCGATCCGGTCGAGCCGGCGCGCGTCGGCGCCGACGAGCACGCGGCGCGCGTTGCGCTCGACGCCCGCGAGGATCTGCCGCGCGGCGTCGTCGGCCGTCGTTGCGTTGATCAGGCGGTTCGCCTGGCGGCGATGGGTCGCTTCGTCCTGGCCCGTCAGCGCGTGGATGCTGGTGTCGACGCGGCCCGCGTCGACGATGCTGGTCGCGACGCCGCCCGGATGCACGCAGGTCGCGCTCACCGGCGCGCCGTCGAGTTCGAGTTCCATCCGCAGCGCCTCGGTGAAGCCGCGCACCGCGAACTTGGTTGCGTTGTACGCGCTTTGCGTCGGCATCGCGACGAGGCCGAACAGGCTCGACGTGTTGACGATGTGACCGTCGCCCGACGCGCGCAGGTGCGGCAGGAACGCCTGCGTGCCGTGCACGACGCCCCAGAAATTGATGCCGACGATCCATTCGAGATCGGCGAGGCGCGCGGTCTCGGCGCTGGCGGCCAGCGACACACCCGCGTTGTTGAAGATCAGGTTGACCTTGCCGTGTTCGGCGCGGACGAAATCGGCCCACATGAACACCGCGTCGCGGTCGGAGACGTCAAGCCGCCGCGTGCTCACGCGCACGCCGTGCTGCGCGCAGGCAGCGGCTGTGCCGGCGAGCCCGGTTTCGTTGACATCGGCGAGCGCGACCTCGCAGCCGCGCCGCGCGAGCTCGACCGCGAGGCTGCGGCCCATGCCCGAACCGGCGCCCGTGATCGCGGCAACCTTCCCGGAAAACCCCTTCATCCGTCGTTCCTCCCGTTCCGCTTGCGCTGCATCGGCGGCGCGTCTATTGTGGTGTTGGTCGTCACCACTTTAGTTTTCGGGTGTCCTGATGTCAAATAGCGGAATGGAGAAAGCACTCGAAACGGAAAAAAGGGGCCGGTCGTACGGCGGCGTCGCGCCCGAAGTGCGGGCCGCCGAGCGGCGCGACGCGTTGATCCGCGCGGCGACGCGCGTGTTCGGCACGGTCGGGTTCCGCAAGGCGACCGTGCGGTCGATTTGCCAGGAAGCGAAGCTGAACGATCGCTATTTCTATGCGGCGTTCGACAGCACCGAGGAGTTGCTGCGCTGCACCTACCTGCATCACGCGCAGCAGCTGCATGACGCGGTCGCGCAAGCGGTGGCCGCGCGCGGCGGCGATCTGCGCGAAAGCATCGACGCGGGGCTCGCCGCGTTCTTCGCGTTCCTGCGTGACCCGTGCGCGGCACGCGTGCTGCTGCTCGAGGTGATGGGCGTGAGCGCGGATACAGACATGACATACCAGCGCATGCTGATCGACTTCGGCAAGCTGATCATGGAAATTGGCTCGCCTGGTGAAGCGGCGACGCCCGCGGAGCGCACCGAGCAACGACTGATCGGGCTCGCGCTCGTCGGTGCGATGACGAACGTCGGCGCGGCGTGGTTGCTCACCGAATATCGCGATTCGGAGGCGCAGATGATCGCGAGTTGCAGGAAGGTGCTGCTGGGGACGTTGCGGGAGGCGGGGTAAGGAAAGGGGCAGTCGGCCCCGCATCGGTGCCTTTCCGTCCAAGGAAAGACTAAATTCGGACTATAATCGGTCTCATCGTGATCGGACAGCGGGCGCTTCGCATGAAATTCTCTACTCAAGTCAAGCCGATCAGCTATCTCAAGAGTCACGCGGCCGAGATCGTCAAGGAGATTTCGGAGAGCCGCGAGCCGATGTTGATTACCCAGAATGGCGAGGCGAAGCTTGTCGTCATGGATGTCAAATCCTATGAGGAGCATGAGGAGACACTCGCGCTCCTCAAGCTGCTTGCGCTGGGCAACCGGGAAATCGAAAAAGGGCAATTTCGTTCTGTCGAGGACGTGTTCGCGGATCTCGACAAGGACGATGAACAATGACGCTTCGCGCCGTTTTTATTCGGTTTGCAGAAGATGATTTGAAGGCGCTAAAACGCTATGTCGTATCGCACTTCGGGGCGGCGACCTGGCGCTCGAGTTACGACGAGATCAAGCGCGCCGTTGCAGCGATTCGAGTCTTCCCCGATCAAGGCAGGGTTCCGGATGAACTGGCGAATGTCGGCTTGACGCAGTACCGCCAGATCATCGCGGGAATGAATCGTGTCATTTACGAGGTTCGCGGCGATACCCTGTATGTCCATATCGTCTGCGATACGCGCAAGGACCTGAAGTCCTTGCTGATGCGAAGGCTCATGCTTGCGCATTGAGCGCTCCCGGCCTCCGTATTTCTCCGCGACCTAACGCACGCTTCCGCGCTTTGCCGCCGGGCCCACAGGCCGCGTTTCCGCAATCCTCCCCTTCATCGCGTCGATGAACGCCCGCACCTTCGGCGACGGCAGCCGCGTCGACGGATACACCGCATGGATCCCGGCCGGCGCGGTGTGCCACCCCGGCAGCAGCCGCACAAGCCGGCAGGCTGCGACATCGTCCGCGGTCGAGAAATCCGTCAGCAGCCCGAAGCCGCCGCCCGCGAGCACGATCGCGCGGCATGCGGTCGCGGTGTTCGACACCACCGGCGCGACGCAGCGGACCGCCGCGCTGCCGCCGCTCTCGTGGTCGAGTTCGAGCGTATGCGGGCGCGGCAGCGTCGACAGCATCACGAACGGCAGCGCGGCGAGCGCATCCGTATCGCGCGGTAGCCCGTATCGCGCGATGAACGCGGGGCTCGCAACCAGCCATTTCTCGTAGGTGCCGAGCTGCACCGCACGATAGTTCGAATCGGCGAGGCGGCCGATCCGGATCGCGACGTCGAGGTTGTCGGCGACGAGGTCGACGACGCGGTCGTTCGCGACCAGTTCCACATCGAGCGCCGGATGCAGGTCGCGCAACGCGACGACGGCCGGCGCGACGACCAGCGCGCCGTAGTCGATCGGCACGCTCACGCGCAGCGTGCCGCGCAGCGGCCCCGCGTCGGACGACACCGCATCCAGCGCGGTTTCGGTTGCGCGCAGGATGTCGCGGCACGCGTCGTAGAACGTGCGCCCCGCATCGGTCACGCTCAGCCGCCGCGTCGTGCGTACCAGCAGGTTCGCGCCGATCTCGGATTCGAGGCGCTGCATGTGTGTACTGACGACCGTCTTCGCGAGGCCGAGCCGCTCGGCCGCGGCCGTCAGCGAGCCGGCATCGACCACCGCGACGAAGATCGCCAGCCGGTTCAGGTTCACGTCGCGCAGATCGGCCATCGTCGATTGTCCTATAGGAGCGGATAATGTTTCAGCGATTATCCGTCTTCTGGCAATGAACGGCGAGCGCTACGCTGGAGCCGTTCGTCGCCGACTCCCGGCGGCGCGAGATTCCGGAGTGTTTCCATGTCTGCCGCCAGCAAGCCCGCCTCGCCGATCCGCGTGTATTCGTTCCTGCTCTCGGGGCACGCGCACCGCGTCAGGTTGTTCCTGTCGCTGCTCGGCCTGCCGTCCGAGACCGTCGACGTCGATCTCGCGGCCGGCGCGCAACGCGAGCCGGCGTTCCTCGCGCTCAATCCGCTCGGGCAGGTGCCGGTGATCGACGACGGCGGCACCGTGATCGCCGATTCGAACGCGATCCTCGTGTACCTCGCGAAGCGCTACGGCGATGCGCACTGGCTGCCTGACGATCCGGCCGGCGCGGCCGTGGTGCAGCGCTGGCTGTCATATGCGGCTGGCCCGATCGCGTCGGGCCCGGCCGCCGCACGGCTCGTGACCGTGTTCGGCGCGCCGCTCGACCCGGAGGCGGCCAAGCGCACGGCCGCGAAGGTGCTCGACGTGATCGATCGCGAGCTGGCCGGCAAGCCGTTCGCGGCCGGCACGCAGCCGACGATCGCGGACATTGCTGCGTACACGTATATCGCGCACGCCCCGGAAGGCGGCGTGTCGCTCGAGCCGTATCCGCACGTGCGTGCGTGGCTGGCGCGTGTCGAGGCGCTGCCGGGCTTCGTCGGCATGCCGGCGACGCGCGCGGGCCTGCTCGCCGCGTAACGACCACCTAAGCCGCGCCTGTCCAGGGAGAACGCGATGAACGCACCGACCTCCGTCGTACCGGGCTGGGAACTCGACACCGCGCCGTTTCATGCGGGCGAGCTCGCCGTGCAGCAGCGCGCGGGCGTGACGGAGGCCGCGGGTTCGGCCGGCCGGCGCGGAATCCGGCGTTTCATGCCGGACCAGCACCGGACGTTCTTCGCGCAATTGCCGTTCTTCGTGCTCGGCGGCGTCGATGCGCATGGCCAGCCGTGGGCGACGTTGCGCGCGGGCGAGCCGGGTTTCGTCGCGTCGCCGGACGCCCGCACGCTGCGCATCGCGGCGCGCGCGCTGCCGGGCGATCCGCTGGCCGGCGCGTGGCAGCCGGGCGCGGCGCTCGGCGGGCTCGGGATCGAATTCGATACGCGGCGGCGCAATCGCGTGAACGGCGTCGTGCGCGCGGTCGACGGCGATGCGTTGACGATCGCGGTCGAGCAGAGCTTCGGCAATTGCGCGAAGTACATCCAGGGCCGCAAGCCGACTTTCGTGGCACGCGAAGTCGATGCCGCCGTCGAGCCCGACGTGTCGGACGCATTGAGCGACGCCGATCGTGTGCTGCTCGCGCAGGCCGACACGTTTTTCGTCGCGAGCGCAAACACGTCTGCAGACGCGGGGGCCGCGCGCGGCGCGGACGTGTCGCATCGCGGCGGGATGCCGGGTTTCGTGCGTGTCGACGATGCACACACGCTGACGACGCCGGATTTCAGCGGCAACCGCTTCTTCAACACGCTCGGCAACCTGCAGCACGATCCGCGCGCGGGGCTGCTGTTCATCGATTTCGACAGCGGCGACCTGCTGGTCGTGGCCGCGCGGGCGGAAATCGTATGGGACGGGCCGCTCGTCGCGTCGTTCGACGGCGCGCAGCGCGTCGTGCGGTTCCATGTGCGGGAAGTGCGGCGCTTGCGCGCGGTGCTGCCGTTCCGGTGGTCGGCGGTCGAACGCGCGCCGCAGTTCGCGGCGATGGCGGCGGGCACGGGTGCGGCGGGCGGCCCGGTGCAGTCCGCATCGGCAACGCCACCGGCACCGGCATCAGAATCGCTCTCCGCACCGGCACCCGCATGGCGGCCGCTGCGCGTCGCGAAGATCGTCGACGAAGCGCGCGCGATCCGTTCGTTTCATTTCGAACCGGCCGATGGCGGCGCGCTGCCGGCCCATGACGCCGGGCAGCACCTGACGCTGCGCGTTGCGCTGCCGGGCAGCGATGCGCCGTCGATTCGCAGCTACACGCTGTCCGATGCGCCGGGCAACACGCATTACCGGATCACCGTGAAGCGTGAAGGGCGCGTATCGGCATGGCTGCACGATCACGCGTGGGCGGGCATGACGCTCGACGCGCAGATGCCGCGCGGCCGCTTCACGTTCGATCTCGCGAGCCCGCGCCCGGCCGTGCTCGTGTCGGCCGGCATCGGCATCACGCCGATGGTTGCGATGCTGCGCCGAGCGCTGGCTGACGATCAACCGTTGCGCCGCATCGTGTTCGTGCACGGCGCGCGTGAAGCGGCCGACCGGCCGTTCGCGACGGAACTGACGCGCGTCGCGGCCACCGATCCACGCCTGTCGCTCCACTGGTTCGACAGTCATCCTGAAGAAGGCTCGGCAGCGCAGGCCGGCCGCATCGACATCGCACAGCTGAAACGGATCCTGTCGTTCGACGACTACGACTTCTACCTGTGCGGGCCGGCGGCGTTCATGCGCGACCTGTACGACGGGCTGCGTGCGTTGAACGTGCCGGACGAACGCATCCGTTTCGAGGCGTTCGGGCCGTCGAGCGTTGCACGCACCGCGACCCGCACGTCTGCCACGCCGCCTGCGGCGAGCGTGCCGGTCGTCTTCCGGCGCACGGGGCGCGAAGCCGCATGGACATCCGCCGACGGCCCGTTGCTCGAGTTCGCCGAGGGGCAGGGGGTTGCCGTGCCGTCCGAATGCCGGTCCGGCTCGTGCGGCACGTGCGCGACGCGCGTGCTGTCCGGTGCGGTCGACTACGAGCAAACGCCCGATGCGCCGGTCGAACCGGGCTGCGCGCTGCTGTGCGTCGCGCGGCCCGCGACAGGCGCCACGGCGCCGCTCGTGCTCGACCGCTGATGGCCCCTGCGACATGCCGCCGCAGACGGCCTGCTGCGCGAAAAGCACGCGCAACTGCTTCTTTTTTCGGATGCCGGTCGGATCGACGATAGCGTCAACCGATTCGATGAAAGGAGCACAACCATGAAACTGCTCGGCATGATCAAGCTGGTCCTGTGGAGTTTCTTCGGCGTACGCAACAGCAAGGCGCACGCGGCCGATCTCGCGAACGTGAACTACACGTTGCTGCCGTTCGTGGCGATTGTGCTCGCGCTGCTCGTCGGCGCGGTCATCTACGGCGTCGTGCATCTGGTTGTCGATCCGACCGCGACGATGCAGGGGTTCTGAGCGGCGAGTGAGCCGGCAGCGGGCTGTCATTCCCGCGCCGGTTTTCGCCCGTTCGACCGGCGCGTGACTGCACCGGTTGTCGCGGTTGCCTCGCAGGACGAGCACAGCGATCGCATCGTCGCCGCGGTCGCATCACTCGCAGTACATTTCCCCCATTCCGCCGTTCCCGCCTCCCGTTCCACCCGATTCCACGGCCATCGTTCCCGCCCGGGGTAAAATGCGCGCCACGCCGCGATGTCGCGCGCGACGGGCAGGCCGCCGTTCCGATGAACGGCCGGCGCAAGCGCCCGCCGCCTGCGCCGGGGCGTTCGAAGCGTCCCCCGCATGACACGACCGCGCGATGCCGCCGGCCGCCCGCCCGCTCCCGACGAATCCGTCGACGGCTGCGTCGGTGCCCGGTGCGTCACCTGTATCCGATGTCCCATCCTGCGTCTTCCTGACCGACCGGCACGCGAGTGTGCCGTATCGTCCGATTCGTCTGATGAATATCGTGTTGTCGCACGCGTCCGCGGGGGCACGCTTCGCAGCTTCGTAACGTGTTTCGACAGGGTCGAGTGGCGAGTTTTCCATCCAGAACAATGACGGTAAATAGAACAACAGCGACGCCCGCACGGCGGCGGCGCACGAAGGTCGGGCTCGGAGTCGGCCTCGGCATCACGCTTTTCGCGGCGCAGGCCGCCGCGGCACCGGGCGACGCGCCCGCACCGGACGCCGATGCGGCCGGCACCGCGACGCTGCCCGCGATCACGGTGAGCGGCGAGCGCGGCAGCACGCTGCGCGCGCGCGAAGCCTCGGTCGCCGGGCTCGACGACGCGCCGCTGCGCGACACGCCGGCGTCGGTGAACGTCATCACGCGCGCGTTGATCGACGACCAGCAGGCGAAGCGGCTGAGCGACGTCGTGCGCAACGACGCATCGGTCGTCAACGACTATGCGCCGGTCGGTTATTTCGAAGGCTTCGCGATCCGCGGCTTTCCGGTCGATCTCGCGAGCGCGATCCGGATCGACGGGCTGACGGTGTCCGGCGAGCAGAACGTGCCGCTCGAGAACAAGGAGCGCGTCGAGATCCTGAAGGGGCTGGCCGGCATCGACAGCGGCGTCGTCGCGCCCGGCGGCGTGATCAACTTCGTGACCAAGCGCTCCGCGAATGTCGCGAGCGTGACGGGCGGCGTCGACAGCCGCGGCTCGACGTCGGCGGCCGTCGATCTCGGCCGCCGCTTCGGCCCCGACAATCAGTTCGGCTTCCGGATCAATGCCGCGAAGGAGAACATGCACTCCTATATCGACGGCACGAACGGGCGGCGTACGTTCGGCTCGATCGCCGCCGACTGGGACATCAGCCCGCGCGCAAGCCTGCAGCTCAACGCCGAATTCCAGCAGTGGATCCAGCGCTCGGCGCCCGGCTACCAGTTGCTCGGCGGCACCGTCGTGCCGTCGGTCAAGACGACGTCGAAGGCGCTCGGCACGCAGCCATGGGCGAAACCGGTGACGACCGATGCGCTGAACCTGAACGCGCGCTTCGACTACCAGTTCAACGACGACTGGAAGGCCTACATCGCCGCCGGCCGCAGCCGCACGATGATCGATGACAACAGCGCGTTCGCGTACGGTTGCTCGTACGCGGCGAGTTGCACGGCCGGCGCGACATCGCCGTTCTTCTTCGGCGCGAACGGCGACTACGACGTCTACGATTTCCGCAGCCCCGGCGAATACCGGCGCAACGACGACCTGCGTGCGGTTACGACCGGCAAGTTCGCGACGGGGCCGCTGCGGCACGAGCTGACGCTCGGCGTGAGCGTGCAGCGCCGCGTCGTGAGCATGGCCGATGCCGTGTACGACTACGTGGGCAGCGAGAACATCTACGGGCCCGACACGGCCTTCTCGCCGTCGCCGAATTCGCCGGGGCCGTCGTACCCGCGCCTCGACGCATGGCAGTACGGTGTGTTCGGGCTCGATCGCATCAGCATCGGCGAACACTGGCAGGTGCTCGCGGGCGGCAAGGAAGTGCTGTTGCGCCAGCGCAGCTGGAGCAGCCTCGACGGCGACACGACACACACCGACCGCTCGGTGTTCCTGCCGCAGGTCGCGCTCGTCTACAAGCCGGTGAACGTGCTGTCGCTGTACGCGTCGTATAGCAAGGCGCTGTCGCTCGGCGACCAGGCGCCCGTGCGTGCGACCAACGCGTATGCGTTCCTGCCGCCCGTCGAATCGCACCAGATCGAGGTCGGCGCGAAATACGACTGGCTCGACCGGCTGAGCCTCACGGCGGCCGTGTTCTCGATCAGCAAGCCGTTCCAGTTCGCCGATCCGGATCCGTCGGGCACGTCCTACACGTTCGTGCAGCGCGGCACGCAGCGCCACCAGGGGATCGAGCTCGGCGCGGCCGGGCGCGTGACCGAGCGGCTCGGGCTGACGGCCAGCGTCGCGGCGATTCGCGCGCGCGCGTACGATTCGGGTTCGCCGGCGTACGAAGGGCACCAGATCATCAACGTGCCCGCGCTGCGCGCGTCGGTATATGCGGACTACGCGGTGCCGGGCGTCGCGGGGCTGAACGTGCTGGGCGGCGTCGAGTACAGCGCGGCGCGCAATGCGAATGAGGAGGGTACCGCGCGCGTGCCGTCGTGGTTCGTGTTCAATCTCGGTGCGCGTTACACGACGAAGATTGGCGGCCACCGCACGGTGCTGCGCGTGTCGGTCGACAACCTGTTCAACAAGTTCTACTGGCGCGATGCGGGCGAGCAGCAGGGCGATGCGTACCTGTTCCCGGGTGCGCCGCGCACCGCGCGCGTGTCGTTGACCTATGATTTCTGATCGTCCGGATCCGGCCGCGTGATGCGCGGCCCCGGCAGCCAACCAGGAGAGCACAGACGATGTCCCCACTCGAAATCGCCGGCGTGATCGTCAGCGCGCTCGCGATCTGGCTGACCGCGAAGCGCCGCATGCTGTGCTGGCCGGTCGGGCTCGTATCGGTCGCGTTGTACGGCTGGATCTTCTTCGATGCAAAGCTGTACTCGGACATGCTGCTGCAGGGCGCGTTCGCGGTGCTGCAGGTGTACGGCTGGCAACGCTGGCTCGCGCAGCGCGCGAGCGAAGCCGACGGCAGCGCCGCGCCGGCGGGCGATGTCGCGCCCGTCACGGGCGTGCGGCCGATGCAGATGCTGCCCGACCTGATCGCGGCCGTCGTCGGCAGCGCGTTGCTCGGCGGCATGATGGCGCGCTGGACCGACGCGGCGCTGCCGTTCGTCGATGCGTCGCTGACCGCGTTCAGCCTCGTCGCGCAATACTGGACCGCGCGGCGCTACATCGCGTCGTGGGGGCTGTGGATCGTCGTGAACGTCGTGTACGTCGGGATGTTCGTGTTCAAGGAACTGTATCTGACGGCCGGACTCTATGCGCTGTTCATCGGGCTGGCCATCGTCGGCTGGCGCGACTGGAGCCGCACGGCCGCGGCGCTGCGCGCGGCGGCCGGCGGTGCGCTGGCAACGGGCGGCAGCGCGCGCTGATCCACGCGCCGATTCGGATTCAACTACGGAGCAACGTCGTTCATGTCATTCCCACTCGAGCCGGACGGATCCCTGTCGCGTGACATCGCGCCACCGCAATTCGGTGTCGACGGCGAGCAGGCCGAACGCGACTGGCCGCTGATGACGCACGACGAGGTAGCAGCGGTGCTCGCGCGGATCGACGGCGCCGGCGAGCCGGCGCGGCTCACGTGGCACAGCCCGCGGCAGTTCGCGGCGGCCGTCCTGGTGCAGATGACGGACGGGCGCGGGCTGTTCGTCAAGCGTCACCACGTCAGCCTGCGCGATGTCGAAGGGCTCGAGGAAGAGCATCGCTTCATCGCGCATCTGCGCGAACGCGGTATGCCGGTGGTCGACGTGCTCGCGGATCGCGACGGCACCACCGCGTTCGCATCGGGCGACTGGACCTACGAGGTGCACGTGCGGGCACCCGGCGTCGATCCGTATCGCGGCGTGATGTCGTGGCAGCCGTTCACGCATCCGTCGCACGCATACGCGGCCGGTCGCGCGCTGGCCGAACTGCATCGCGCGTCGGCCGGCTACGATGCGCCGGCGCGGCCCGTGCGCACGCTGCTGTCGAGCTTTCGCGTGCTGTCGTCCGGCGATCTGGCGGGGGCGCTCGAACGCTGGGTCGAGGCGCAGCCGTTGCTCGTGCGTGCGCTCGGCGCGCGCGACTGGCGCGGCGACGTGGCCGACGCGATCGGCCCGTATCACGCGCGCCTCGCGCCGCTGCTGCCTGCGCTGCCGCCGCTGTGGACGCACGGCGACTGGCACGCGTCGAACCTGCTGTGGACCGAGGCGGGGCCCGGCGCGCAGGTGCGGACCGTGCTCGATTTCGGGCTGTCGGATCGCACTTGCGCGGTGATGGACCTCGCGCTCGCGATCGAGCGCAATACGGTCGACTGGATGGCGCCGGCCGATGCGCGCCGCGTCGAGTACGCCCAGATCGACGCGCTGCTCGACGGGTATGAATCGCTCGAACCGCTGGGCGACGCAGCCTATGCGGCACTGGTTGCGCTGCTGCCGATCGTGCATACGGAGTTCGCGCTGTCGGAAGTGGCTTACTTCGGCTGCATCATCGATGCGCCGGCCATCGTCGATATCGCATACGACGGATATCTGATCGGGCACGCGCGGTGGTTCGGCGAACGTGACGGTCGGCAACTGCTCGACTGGCTCGTGCAGCGTCGGCGCGCGAAGCAAGGGGGCGTTTGATTCTTGAGAATACCCTGGCAGCTTCACCGGTTCGGCGATCGATATGTTGCTCGAATCGTTATCGAAATCTTACCTGGATAGATTCGATGGGCTGTCGCACGCGAGTGCCGGAAGCGCTGAGCTCACTGCAAACGCAGCGGCGATAAATGAGCCAACTCTCATGTCAATGGTCAGTACAGCAGTTGTCGAGACAGCCGGGACTCACTTGCACGGTGACTTCACGGGTTGCGAACGTTGATTCGCTCGCGCTGTTGATCGGATAAATTTGCGTTTTTATCTGAAATGGTGCGTTTGTCAAACCATCGTCTATGATGGTCTTTGTCACTTCGGAAGCACGTTTTGTCGCGAGTTGGGTAGGAGTGGTTTCATTTTTGGACGCGCTGCCAATTATGTAGATCCAGTTCTGAATCGGGTGCTTGGAATTGATTTCTGACACCCATCGTTCAATTCGTATTTTCTCGGATTCGGTGATCTCGTGGCTGTTGGGTGAAAATGGCACGAACAGTTGTTGTGATGGAAGATTTTGTGATGCCTGGCATTCTGCAGTGGCGTCTGCGGGAAAAATAAATAATCCTGAAATCGCGGTGACGAGTGTTGTGGTAAAAATTTTCATGTTGATTTAGGCTCCTTGATCTGCAAATAAGCTTTCGCCGTAGATCACGAATCCGGTGAGTGTATCCGCATTTCTCAATGCCAGGTCAGGATTGGCCCTTGCCCATGCGGCTGCTGTGGGATCAATCCCGTAACGAGGGTCGCTGCTGCCGAAGGTGTCAATGAAATGTGTTACTTCGTGAATGAGCGTAGACAGCCGGGAATCTCCGAACATATTCTGGTCGCGCAAGCCGGTGCAGAATTTCATGGCGATACTTATAAGTTTTCGCTCCGTATTAGGTCCGCAAACATGAGCTGCCTCGTTATCGATGTCACTCATATTCGGGACGCAGCCTAACATTCGGTCGAGGTTCGAATCGGTTCGGACGAAGTTGTGTGGCGTTAGCGTCTTCAGTACGGAGAGATGTCGTGAGAAGCCGATGATAAGATATTGCCGAGTATTCTCATCGCATCGATTGAACCAATAGGTCATTCTATCCTTGACGGTCTTGTCATATCGATTCAGGTCGGCAATCCTTCGTTCGACAAGAATGATGGACCATTTAAGCAGTCGCGCTACCATAGTTCTGAATTCTTTATTGGTCATGTTGGGGCAAATGGGTGTTGTGTTGATGTAAACGTCAACCGTTGATCCCGGATTTGTGTTGGTGACTGCTCCGGAGTGAACGAGAAACCAATCTTTGTCTTCGTCAGCATCAAAATTGTATTGGTTGTTGTCAGAAAAATTGTTCATGGTTTCAAGGCCCCGTCGTTTAGATTTTCAAGGATGTTGTCGCATCAGTAACGAAGCTTCGCGTTTGCTCGGCGCTATCAGTGTTGCAGGTGAAGATCTGTGCGGTCTCCGTTACGCTTCAATAGTCATGGAGCGGAATGGTTACGTTTGTGTCTCCGGAACCTCGAACAATCGTCTTTTCAAGTGAACGTGTCTATAGAACTAGTTCGAAATTTCGGAATGCAAAGAGATTTTTTGATTTGTACGTGATCGAAAGTAATGCGAACGGTCTGGCGAAATTTGATGGCTTCGCGGGATCGCACGCGATCGTTCGGACGCCGCGTACAGATGGCCGTCTGGGCAGATACGCACGCTGGTTGGGCGAGTACAACGCACCGAAGATGACGGAAATATCATCTTCGCCTCATGTTCGCACTGCGGCCCGACCGTAGCATCGGTCGCAAACCGTTACCGCAGAACCGAACATGCTCAAGCTCTCTCTCGCCGTGGCCGTCGCCTTCGCGACGGCCGCGACGGCTTATGCGCAGCCGTCGCTGTCGCCGGGGCCGACTCCGGCTGTCTCGGGCAGCGCCGCACCGATCGGCGCGCCGCCATCCGACGCACTTCCCGCCCCGTCGTTGACGCTTCCCGATGCACTCGCCGTCGCGGCCCGGAACAACCCTGCGCTGCGCGGTGCACGCGCGGACGTCGATGCGTCGGCCGGCACGCTGATGCAGGCCGGCGCGCGCCCCAACCCCGAAGTGTCGTTCCTGCAGGAAGGCTTTCGTCGCGCCGAACGCACGTCGACCGCGCTGATCAACCAGACGATCGAACTCGGCGGCAAGCGCAGCGCGCGGCTCGACGTCGCGTCGTACGGCAGGGAAGCGGCCAATGCATCGCTCGACGAGCAGGGCGCCGTCGTGCGTGCCGGCGTGATCGCCGCATTCTACGGGCTGCTCGCCGCGCAGCGCCAGCTCCAGGTCACCGAGGAATCGGCCGCGATCGCCGCGCGCTCGGCGGATCTCGCGAGTCGCCGGGCACAGGCCGGCAAGGTGTCGCCGGTCGAGGCGACCAAGGCGCATGTGGCAGCGGCCGGCGTGCAGATCGAAGTCGTGACCGCGCGCGGCCGTGTCGAGGTCGCACGCGAGAAGCTGATCGCGGTGATGGGCGAAGCGCGCGACGGCCGGCTCGCGGTGCTCGGCGACCTCGAAGTCGTGCCGCCGGTCGAGTCGTTGTCCGCGCTGACCGCACAGCTCGACGATGCGCCGCTCGCGCGGGTCGCGCGCGCCGAGATGCTGCGCTCGAACGCGGCCGTATCGCTCGAACGTGCACGGCGCATTCCGGACGTGACGATCAGCGCGGGCGTGAAGCGCGTGACCACGGGCGGCGTGCCGGACAACCAGGCCGTGGTCGGCGTGTCGATCCCGATTCCGCTGTTCAACACGAACAAGGGCGCGCTGCTCGAAGCGACGCACAAGGCCGAGCGGGCGAACGCCGATCTCGATCGCGAACGCACGCGCCTGCGGCTGGAGCTCACGCAGGCGTACGCGAATTTCGAAGCCGCCGCGCAGGAAGCGCAGCGGCTGAAGGCCGACATCCTGCCGGCCGCGCGCCTCGCGCTCGATGCGATGTCGCGCGGCTACGAGCTCGGGAAGTTCAGCTTCCTCGACGTGCTCGACGCGCAGCGCACGCTGTTTCAGGGCCAGTCGCAATACGTGCGCGCGCTCGCCGATGCCCATACGGCGCGTGCCGACATCGGCCGGCTCGTCGGTACGCCGCTCGCGCCGCTTGCACCTGTCACGCAATAGCGCAACAGACGCCTCCATTACCTGAAGGATCATCATGTCACGCAGCAGAATCCTGATCATCGCGGCGGTCGTGCTCGGCAGTGCCGGGATCGTCCTCGGCGCACTCGGCGTCACGCGCAATAGCGGCGGCAACGGCACGTCCGTGTCGGCGGCGCCCGACGCCGCTTCATCCGCCGCAGCCGTCGGCGAGCGCGGCGGTGTCGTGCTCAAGCGCGGCAAGCTGTCCGTCGAAATCGTGATGACGGAGAAGCCCGGCGACGCGCGCCTCGTCGTCTATCCGTTCGTCGACGGCAAGCCTGCGACCAAGGGCGTCACCGTGTCCGGCACGCTGGTGCGATACGACCGCACCCACGAACCGTTGCGTTTCGACGCGGCCGGCCAGAAGTTCGTGTCCGCGCAGTCGATTGCCAAGCCGCATGTGTTCGATGCGACGATCGACGTGAAGGCGGGCAATGAAGCCGCCTCGTTCCCGTTCGCACGCGCCGACGGTGCGATCGCGTTGACCGACGCGCAACTCGCTACCTCGAAGATCGCACTCGCGAAGGCCGGCCCCGCGCAGATCGCGACGCCGTTCCAGTTGCCGGGCGAGATCAAGTTCAACGAGGACCGCACCGCGCACGTGGTGCCGCGCGTGGCCGGCATCGTCGAGCAGGTGTCGGTGTCGCTCGGGCAGAACATCGCGAAGGGGCAGGTGCTCGCGGTGATTGCAAGCACCGACCTGGCCGACCGCCGCAGCGAACTGCTGACGGCCGAGCGCAGGCTGTCGGGGGCGCGCGCGACCTACGAGCGCGAACGCACGTTGTGGAAGGAGCGCATCTCCGCCGAGCAGGATTACCAGCAGGCGCAGGTGCAATTGCGCGAAGCCGAGATCGCCGTGCAGAACGCACGGCAGAAGCTCGCCGCGCTGAACGCGCCGGTCGGTGCGGGCGCGCTGAACCGCTACGAACTGCGTGCGCCGTTCGCGGGCACGATCGTCGAAAAGCACGCGACGCCCGGCGAGGCGATCGCCGCCGATGCGAGCATGTTCGTGATCTCCGATCTGTCGACCGTGTGGGCCGAGATGGCCGTGCCGGCACAGCGGCTCAACGACGTGCGCGTCGGCCGCGATGCGACGGTCGTCGCGACGGCGTTCGAATCGCGTTCGAGCGGCCCGATCGCGTACGTCGGGTCGCTGCTCGGCGAACAGACGCGCACTGCGCCGGCGCGTGTCGTGCTGCCGAACCCGAACGGCGTGTGGCGCCCGGGGATGTTCGTCAACGTGTCGGTCGATGCGGGCAAGCAGGGCGTGCCGCTGGCGGTCGCGAGCGACGCGCTGCAGGACGTCGACGGCGCGCCGTCGGTGTTCGTGCGTTCGCCGAAGGGCTTCGTCGCGCAGGCCGTCGAAACGGGGCGGCGCGACGAGCGCGCGACCGAGGTGCTGAAGGGGCTCAAGCCGGGCCAGGAATACGCGGCGTCGAACAGCTTCGTGCTGAAGGCCGAGCTGGGCAAGGGGAGCGCGGAACATGAATGAGCGATACGTGTGCGCCGTTACGCGGCTCGCGGCCCGATATGCGGCCCGCTTTCCGGTCCGTCGCGTGACCGGCCGGGCGGCCCGTCCGGTGCGGGCGACCGTTCCCCGTTTCAAGGAATCCCGACATGTTTGAGCGCCTGATCCGCTTTGCGATTGCGCACCGCTGGCTCGTGATGCTGGCGATCGCGGCCGTGGCCGCGCTGGGCGTGTTCAGCTACCAGAAGCTGCCGATCGACGCGGTGCCCGACATCACGAACGTGCAGGTCCAGATCAACACGTCCGCGCCCGGCTATTCGCCGCTCGAGGCCGAGCAGCGCATCACCTATCCGGTCGAGACCGTGATGGCCGGGCTGCCGGGCCTCGAGCAGACGCGCTCGATCTCGCGCTACGGGCTGTCGCAGGTCACCGTGATCTTCAAGGACGGCACCGACATCTACTTCGCGCGGCAGCTCGTCAACGAGCGCATCCAGGAAGCGAAGGACAAGTTGCCGGCCGGCATCGCACCCGCGATGGGGCCGACGTCGACGGGGCTCGGCGAGATCTACCTGTGGACCGTCGAGGCCGACGCCAGCGCGCGCAAGCCCGACGGCACGCGCTATTCGGCGGCCGACCTGCGCGAGCTGCAGGACTGGGTCGTGCGGCCGCAGCTGCGCAACGTGCGCGGCGTGACCGAGGTCAACTCGATCGGCGGCTACGTGAAGGAATACCGCGTCGCGCCGAACCCGGCGAAGCTGATGTCGTACGGGCTGACGCTCGCCGACGTCGTGCGCGCGCTGGAACGCAACAACGACAACGTCGGCGCGGGCTACATCGAAAAGCGCGGCGAGCAGTATCTCGTGCGCGTGCCGGGCCAGGCGCGCACCGTCGACGATATCGCGAACATCGTGCTGACCAACGTCGGCGGCGTGCCGGTGCGGATGAAGGACGTCGGCGTCGTCGACATCGGCCGCGAACTGCGTACCGGCGCCGCGACGGCGAACGGCGAGGAAGTGGTGCTCGGCACGGTCTTCATGCTGATGGGCGAGAACAGCCGCACGGTCGCGAAGGCCGTCGCCGCGAAGATGGAGGACGTGAACCGCACGCTGCCGGCCGGCGTGAAGGCGATTCCCGTGTACGACCGCACCGTGCTCGTCGAGAAGGCCGTCGCGACGGTGAAGAAGAACCTGCTCGAAGGCGCGATCCTCGTGATCGCCGTGCTGTTCCTGTTCCTCGGCAATATTCGCGCGGCGCTGATCACCGCGCTCGTGATTCCGCTGTCGATGCTGATGACCTTCACCGGCATGGTCAACGCGAAGGTGAGCGCGAACCTGATGAGCCTCGGCGCGCTCGATTTCGGGATCATCGTCGATGGCGCGGTGGTGATCGTCGAGAACTGCGTGCGGCGGCTCGCACATGCGCAGGCGGCGGCCGGCCGGCCACTCACGCGCGACGAGCGTTTCGCGGAGGTGTTCGGCGCGTCGCAGGAAGCGCGGCGCGCGCTGATCTTCGGGCAACTGATCATCATGGTCGTGTACCTGCCGATCTTTGCGCTGACGGGTGTCGAAGGCAAGATGTTCCACCCGATGGCGATTACCGTCGTGATGGCGCTCGCGGCCGCGATGGTGCTGACCGTCACGTTCATTCCGGCGGCCGTCGCGCTGTTCATCGGCGAGCGTGTCGAGGAAAAGGAAAACCGGCTGATGGGCTGGGCGCGGCGCGCGTACGAACCGGTGCTCGCCGCGTTCATGACGCGCCCGGCGCGCGTGATGATCGGCGCGGGCGCAATCGTGCTCGTCACGCTCGGGCTCGCCACGCGGCTCGGCAGCGAGTTCATTCCGAGCCTCAATGAGGGCGATCTGGCCGTTTCCGCGCTGCGGATTCCCGGCACGAGCCTGTCGCAGTCGGTCGAGATGCAGAAGTCGATCGAGAAGACGCTGAAGGCGCGCTTCCCCGAGATCGAGCGCGTGTTCGCGCGTACCGGCACGGCCGAGATCGCGGCCGACCCCATGCCGCCGAACCTGTCGGATGGCTACATCATGCTGAAGCCGGCCGACCAGTGGCCCGACCCGAAGAAGCCGCGCGACCAGCTCGTGCGCGAGATCGAGGCGGCGCTCGCCGAGCTTCCGGGCAACGCGTACGAGTTCTCGCAGCCGATCCAGCTGCGCTTCAACGAGCTGATCTCGGGCGTGCGCAGCGACGTCGCGGTGAAGATCTTCGGCGACGACATGGCCGTGCTGAACCAGACGGGAGAGCAAATCGCGGCCGCCTTGCAGAAAGTGCCGGGCGCATCGGAGGTGAAGGTCGAGCAAACCACCGGCCTGCCGGTGCTGACCGTCAACCTCGACCGCGACAAGCTCGCACGCTACGGCGTGAGCGTGGCCGACCTGCAGGACTCGGTGGCCGCGGCCGTCGGCGGGCAAAAGGCCGGCACGCTGTTCCAGGGCGACCGCCGTTTCGACATCGTCGTGCGGCTGCCCGACGAGCTGCGCTCGGACATCGAGGCGATCAAGCGGCTGCCGATCGCGCTGCCCGCGCCGGCCGCCGGCGCCAGCGCGCCGCTCGCGGCGGCGCCGTACGTGCCGCTCGCGGAACTGGCGACGATCGACGTCGCGCCGGGTCCGAACCAGATCAGCCGCGAGGACGGCAAGCGGCGCGTCGTCGTCAGCGCGAACGTGCGTGGCCGCGATGTCGGCTCGTTCGTCGCCGATGCGCGCGAGCAACTGCAGCAGGACGTGCGCGTGCCGGCCGGTTACTGGGTGTCGTGGGGCGGCCAGTTCGAGCAGCTGCAAAGCGCGAGCGAACGCCTGAAGCTCGTCGTGCCGCTCGCGCTGTTCATGGTGTTTGTGCTGCTGTTCGTGATGTTCAACAACGTGAAGGACGGGCTGCTCGTGTTCACCGGTATCCCGTTCGCGCTGAGCGGCGGCGTGGTGTCGCTGTGGCTGCGCGGGATTCCGCTGTCGATCACGGCGGCGGTCGGCTTCATCGCGCTGTCTGGCGTGGCCGTGCTCAATGGTCTCGTGATGATCTCGTTCATCCGAAACCTGCGCGACGAAGGGATGCCGCTCGAGGCGGCCGTCCATGACGGCGCGCTCACGCGGCTGCGGCCGGTGCTGATGACCGCGCTGGTCGCGTCGCTCGGCTTCCTGCCGATGGCGTTCGCGACCGGCACCGGCGCCGAGGTGCAACGCCCGCTCGCGACGGTCGTGATCGGCGGTATCCTGTCGTCCACGGCGCTGACGCTGCTGGTGCTGCCCGTGCTGTACCGCGTGAGCCATGCGGTGTCGTGGCGCGCGGCGTTTCGCGGCAGCCTCGGCGCAGGTGTGCTGCGCCGGCTGGGTTTCTTCAAGGGTAATGCGTGATGCGAATTCTGATTGTCGAGGATGAACCGAAGACGGGCGCGTACCTGCGCAAGGGGCTCACCGAGGCCGGCTACGTCGTCGATTGGGTCGAGGACGGCATCACGGGCCAGCACCAGGCCGAAACCGAGGAGTACGACCTGCTCGTGCTCGACGTGATGCTGCCCGGCCAGGACGGCTGGACGCTGCTGCAGAACCTGCGGCGCAGCAAGTCGACGCCCGTGCTGTTCCTCACCGCGCGCGACGACGTCGGCGATCGCGTGAAGGGGCTCGAGCTCGGCGCCGACGACTATCTCGCGAAGCCGTTCGACTTCGTCGAGCTGACCGCGCGCATCAAGTCGATCTTGCGGCGCGGCCAGCCGCGCGATTCGAATACGCTGCGCGTGGCCGATCTCGAGCTCGACCTGACACGCCGCAAGGCCACGCGGCAGGGCGACACGATCCTGCTGACCGCGAAGGAATTCGCGCTGCTGTGGCTGTTGATGCGCCGTGAAGGCGAGATCCTGCCGCGCGCGACGATCGCGTCGCAGGTGTGGGACATGAACTTCAACAGCGACACGAACGTCGTCGATTCGGCGATCCGGCGGCTGCGCTCGAAGATCGACGACGCGTACGAACCGAAACTGATCCACACGGTGCGCGGCATGGGCTACGTGCTCGAAGCGCGCGGCGGCGCGGCCGCATGATCGCGCGCCTGCTGCCGCGCACGCTGCGCGGACGCCTGACCGCGCTGATCATCCTGTCGACGTCGGTGATCCTCGCGTCGAGCGGCGTCGCGCTTTACAAGGCGTTGAGCAACCGTGTCGAGATGACGGCCGCCGAGCAGATGGCCGGCATATCCGCCGCGCTGGGCACGCACCTGGGCGGAGCGGACACGACGGCCGACGTCGCGCGCAACCCCGGCATCTGGATCGACCAGTTGCACGGCCATCCGAACATGGATCTCGCGATTTTCGACGCGACGGGCACGCGCCTCGTCGGTACGCCCGGATTCCGTCCCTATGCGCCGCTGCTGTCGCTGGATGCGGGGCGCGTGCCGGTCGCCGTCACACCGCCCGGCGCGCGGCACCAGTATCTGGTGACGACCGTGCCGCTCGCGGGCGGCACCAGCGCCGGTGCGCCCGTGGTGCGCGTCGCCGTGCAGTACGACCGCAGCGCCGACGTGCTGCTGCTGCGCACGCATGCTTATACGATCGTCGTGATCGAGGTGTTCGGCGTGGTGCTGGCGGCCGCGATCGCGTACGGCATCGCGGCGCTGGGCTTGAGCCCGCTGCGGCGCTTCGCGGCGCGGGCCGAGCAGATGTCGACGAGCCGGCTGGCGCATCCGCTGCCGGAACTCGATACGTCCGGCGAGCTGAAGGAACTCGAGCATGCATTCAACGGGATGCTCGAACGGCTGAACGAGTCGTTTACGCGACTGAGCCAGTTCTCGTCGAATCTCGCGCACGACATGCGCACGCCGCTCACGAACCTGCAGGCGGCCGCGCAGGTCGTGCTGTCGCAGCCGCGCAGCGCGGATGAATACCGGAACGTGATCGAGTCGAGCATCGACGAATACCAGCGCTTGTCCCGCATGATCGAGGACATGCTGTTTCTCGCGCGCTCGGAACAGGCCGGCACGTCAATCGGCGTGCGGCGCCTGAATGCGGCGGAGGAGGCGGAGCGGGTGGCCGGCTACTACGAGCCGCTTGCGGAGGACGAGGGCGTGACGGTGAAGGTCGACGGCCACGCGTGGGTCGATGCCGACCTGACGCTGTACCAGCGTGCGCTGAGCAACCTGCTGTCCAATGCGCTGACCTATGCGCCGCGCGGCAGCGTCGTGACGATCGATTGCATCGAGCAGGGCGGCGCGACGACGATCGCCGTGTCGGATACGGGGCCCGGCATTGCCGCGGAACATGTCGGGCGGATCTTCGAGCGCTTCTATCGTGTCGATCCGTCGCGGCACAATTCCGCGTCGGGCACGGGGCTCGGTCTCGCGATCGTCCGGTCGATCATGGACAATCACGGCGGCGAATGCGGTGTCGACAGCGATCCCGGCCGGCGCACGACGTTCTGGCTGCGCTTTCCGCGCCGGCCGGCCGAGCCGAACCGGCCGGCGGCCCTCAGCACCTGACACCGCGGGCGGGCACGCTCGCGCGTTCGCCATGAGGCGGCTGCGCGCGGCGCGCTGCCCGCGGTCGTGCGGCCGAGCGTCATTGCCGCGCGGTCAGGTTGTCGTGGTTGTCGGCCTGCGGCTTCTTCTCGCCGCCATGCACCGAAATCCCGTGAAGCTCCTTGTTGCGCGCGACCATCTCGCCGGTCGGCGGATATTGCGTCTTGCCCGTCGGCACGACGCCGTCGTGCTGCGCCTGCTTCAGTTCGTTGACGACCTGCGTGCGGGTCTTGCCCTGCGTTTGCGTTTCCGCGAATGCGGCCTGCGTGGCCATGCCGAGCGACAGCGTGGCGGTGACGAACAGTGCTGCGAGTTTTGCCGTTTTCATCGAGTGCTCTCCTTGATCAGGTCGCCGGGTGGCGAACCATGGACCCAGTATGCGAAAGCAGCCGTGCGTGATCGTGATCGCGAGATGAAAAAATCGTCAGATTGCGAAAGCAGGTGGCGAATCGTTGGGACTCCCGACATGACGCAACCGTCATGTTCGCGTCATGGGCGCGATGAGCGGGAAGCGGAACATGAAGTCTGCCGTTGGCCGACAGGGCCGAAGGCATTCGCGCCGTTCGCGACAGCAGCATGGAAAGCGGGCGGCCCTGTTCAGCCTCCCATTCCGGACCGAAAAGTGCATTGTCCCGCCATTCGCTTAACCTTGATCGCAGTCCTGATCGTCCCGCTGTTCGCGGGCTGCGCGTCGACTCGCTCCGGCACCTCCGCGGCCACGCCTGCCGCCACGTCTTCCGCCGCACGCAAGCCGGTGCCGGCCGACCTGATGCCCGGCGAGCAGATCGACTATGCCGGTCACCGCTGCGGCAATCCGAACCTGTATGTGAAAACGCACACGTGCCTGTTTCCGCAACGCAATCCCGCACAGTGATCGTCCGATATGCAAAAAAAAGGCCCGGCACTCGACGAGTCCGGGCCTAACGCGTGATCGTGCCGTACGACAACGACCCGCTGCGTGGGTGGGAACGGGCAGGGCCCGTTACCGTACCGATCGTAGCGACATCACGCATCGCGAACCTGATCGCAACATGAAATTTTTGTCACGCAGCGCGGAGCTGGCCGTCGCGATCAGAACCGGTGGCGCAACCCGAGATTGACGATGCCCTGCGTGCGCATGCCGCCGTAGCCGTAGGAACCGATCGATGCCTGCGCCGTTTGCGTGCCGCCGTCGAGCGTGCGCTGCTCGCCGTTCGCACGCTGCCAGGCGCCGACCGCATAGAGATCGGTGCGCTTCGACAGCACGTAGTCGGCGCCGGCGGACACCTGATGGTAGGTTGCGCCCGTATCGCCGCGGGCACGCGTGTAGCTGTAGCCGAGGCCGACGAGCAGGCTCGGCGTCGCCTGATAGTTGAAGAAGCCGCGCGCGGTGTCGTACTTCTGCGTGCTGCGGAACGCGGACATCGCGTCGGCCTTGTACAGCGCATTGCTGTAGTCGATGCCGATCGCGAATGGCGCGAAGTTGTAGCGCAGCGCACCGCGCGCGATGCCGATCGATTTCGCGGAGATGTAGCCGCCGTTGACCAGCGACCCGTCGAACGTGCCGTCGGACGTACCGTTCCAGCCCGTCCGGATCCCGTTGGCGAGCGATGAACGATTGGCCGCATAGTAGTAGCCGCCCGCGACGTCCACCGGGCCGTTGCTGTACGACAGGCCGGCCGACCAGGTCTGGCCCGCGCCGCTCTTGCCGGCCACGCCGCCGAGCGCATACATGCCGACGAACTGGAATCCGCCGATCACGGGGGACGTGTACTTCACCGCATTGTCGGTGCGCGACGACGTGTCGTAGTTGTCGACGTCGCCGGGTGTCGCGTACACGCTGCCGAAGTAGAAGTCGCCGGTGACCGGCCATGCGACGTCCGCAAGCGCGTCGTACTGGCGGCCGAGCGTCAGCGTGCCCCAGCGGGCGCTTTCAAGGCCGACGAACGCCTGCCGGCCGAACATCCGGTTGCCTTGCCCGAGCGCGCCGGTGTTCGGATTGAAGCCGTTTTCCAGCGTGAAGACCGCTTTCAACCCGCCGCCCAGGTCTTCCGCGCCTTTCACGCCGAAGCGGTTGCCGAGCAGATTGCCGTTGCCGAGGCCGACGAGGTTCTTGCCGTCCGCGCTGGCGTTCCACACGTACGTGAGCGACGTATCGAACAGGCCGTACAGCGTGACTTCCGTCGCATGTGCCGCGTGGGTGGCCGCGAGCAGCGTACCCGACATCATGACGAGCCGAACTGGAGTTTTCATGGTGTGCCCCTGAGGTTCAAGAAGATCGTTTCGTGCATCGCTCGATTCCGGTGCGGCGCCTTGTGATGGCGGGCAGGAATATCGCGATCGCGCTGGCGATTCTGGAAAGCGTTCGGATCGTGGAGGTGAGGGACAAATGAGAAAAATGTCATCGCCGTGTCATGTGCGCCAAATCAGGCGAGGGATTTCATTCGTACTGCGACGCAGCAGATGCCGGGACGGTGACGAAACCGTCATGCTGCGATCACGATCTCGCACCGGCGTCGGCTCAAAGTGAACGCTCCCGTCACGGATTTCCAGCAAGGAGCCAACAACATGAACATTCCGCGACCGATGATCGTCATCGCCGTTGCCGCACTGTCGATTGCGGCCTTCTCACAGGCGGTTGCCGCCCAATCGAAAACCCGGCAGGAAGTGCGTCAGGAACTGGTGCGCGCGCGGCACGACGGCGTGATCCCGAGCCCGAATCACGATTACCCGGCGAGCCCGGCTGTTGTCGCGCGAAATCAGGAAATTCATCGCTCGACCGTTCATCGCGGCGAGCAGGCACCGATGGTCGATGCGCACGACAACCGCTTTGCGGTGCGTTGAGCGTTCATTCGTGGCCGGGCGGCGCGATGCCCGCCGGCTGGATTCAGCTGTGTAGAGGAGCGTGCCATGCGCACTATTGCGAAAGGAATCGTGCTTGCGGTGTGCCTGATGTCGACGGCCGCGATGGCGGCCGGCTGGCCGGAACGTGCGCTGTCGCACGCGCCGGCGCATGACGTCGGCAGCCGTGCAAACGAGCGGATGCGCTGCGAATTCGCGGCCGTGCCCGCTGGCGCGTGGACGGCGACGTTCACGCGAGGGCAATGCGAAGTCGACAACGGCCGGCTGACGTTCGTGCCAGCCGATGCGGGAAGCGGGGCGACGATGACGGAGAAACGGATCGTGCTCGGCGACGTCCGTACCGCGTCGCATCAGTCGCGCAAGTTGAAGGAACAGCTGCAACTGACGACGCGCGACGAAGTGATCGCACTGAACGTGCTGACCGACGACGGCAGCCGCAAGTCGCGTGAACATGCGATCGATCTGTGGGCTGCGTTGCGCAACGAGGGCGTCACGCCCGTGAACGGCACGCGGATCGTCGACACCTATCCGGCAGGCGCGACGACGTGGTAGCCGCCGCGTCCGGCTTATCCGGCCTTGACCGACCCTTCGATCAGGAAGAACACGATGAAGCCGATGAAGAACGCGGCCGTCGCGAACGGCGTTTCGGGCACCTCGTGCGCTTCGACCAGCAGTTCTTCGGTCACGAGGTACAGCAGCGCGACGGTGCCGAGCCCCAGTAGCGCCGCGTAGATATTCGTCGGCAGGCCGGCAAACGCCGCATTGCCGGCAACGGCCGCGATGCTCAACAATGCGGCCAGCCCGACCGGCACGACGATCGACAGCATCCGGCCGATCCCTGCGGCGGCAAGCGCGGCGCTGACCGACAGCGCGAGGAACAGCACTTCGAGCGTCAGCGCGACAGTCAGGATGATGCCGCTTTCGTCGCTGGCCGAGAAGGCGATGCCGAGCACGAGGCCGTCGACGACGAGGTCGATCGCGGTGACGACGATCAGGCTCACGGGCAGCCGCGCTTCCTCGAAGCGCGTCTCGATCGCGCCCGACAGCGCGCGGATCGCGAGCATCAGCGCGATGCCGAGCACGAACCCGACGACGACCGGAAACAGCGCATGCGCGCGGTCTTGCGGCAGCAGTTCGAGCGCCGCGGCCGCGAACACGATGCCGCCGGTGAAATGCTGGATGACGCTCGACGTTTTCGGGCCGGGCGCGCGCCACGCGGCCGCGAGGGCGCCGAAACAGGCCGCCAGCACGGGCGGTAACGTGAGCAGCGCAAGCTTCGCGGTCGGTGTCATGTGGCCTCGGGCAGTTGGCGTGCCGCAGCGGGCGCTGCATTGCACGGTTCGTACGCGCCGGGCGGTGCCCCGGCATCAACCGGGGATTGAACACCTTGAAGCCGCTTCAGGGTCAAGGCATTTGATGCGGGGCGCACCGGCCAGCCGGCACGCCCGTTCCCGTCAAAGTTGCGCGAGCGCCTGATCGAGGTCGGCGAGCAGATCGTCGATATGCTCGATGCCGATCGACAGCCGCACCGTTTCTTCCTTCACGCCGGCCTTCGCGAGCTCGGCCGGCGACAGTTGCCGGTGCGTCGTCGATGCGGGGTGCGTCGCGAGCGACTTCGTATCGCCGATGTTGACGAGCCGCGTGAACAGCTTCAGCGCATCCTGGAACTTCGCACCGCCGTCGCGGCCGCCCTTCACGCCGAACGTCAGGATGCCCGGCGCGCGGCCCGACAGGTAGCGTGCGACGAGCGGATGGTCGGGGTGATCGGGCAGGCCCGCATAGTTCACCCACTCGACGTGCTCGTGGCGCGCGAGATGCTGCGCGATCTTCAGCGCGTTGTCGCTGATCCGCTCGACGCGCAGCGCCAGCGTCTCGATGCCCTGCAGGATCTGGAAGGCGTTGAACGGCGAGATCGCCGCGCCCATGTTGCGCAGCGGCACCACGCGCGCGCGGCCGATATACGCGGCCGGCCCGAACGCTTCCGTATAGACGACGCCGTGGTAGCTGACGTCCGGCTCGTTCAGCCGCTTGAACCGGTCGGCGTGTTTGGCCCACGGGAACTTGCCCGAATCGACGATCGCGCCGCCGAGGCTCGTGCCGTGCCCGCCGAGGTACTTCGTCAGCGAGTGCACGACGATGTCCGCGCCATGCTCGAACGGGCGCAGCAGGTACGGCGACGGCACCGTGTTGTCGACGATCAGCGGGATGCCATGCCGATGCGCGACTTCCGCGAGCGCGGCGATGTCGGTGACGTTGCCGAGCGGGTTGCCGACCGATTCCGCGAAGATCGCCTTCGTGCGTGCATCGATCAGCGGTTCGAACGATGCGGGGTCGCGCGGATCGGCGAAGCGCGTGGTGATCCCGTATTGCGGCAGCGTATGCGCGAACAGGTTGTAGGTGCCGCCGTACAGCGAACTCGCGGACACGATGTTGTCGCCGGCTTCGGCAATCGTCTGGATCGCGTACGTGACCGCGGATTGCCCCGATGCAAGCGCGAGCGCGCCGATGCCGCCCTCGAGCGCGGCGATCCGCTGCTCGAGCACGTCCGTCGTCGGGTTCATGATCCGCGTGTAGATGTTGCCCTGGACCTTCAGGTCGAACAGGTCGGCGCCGTGCTGCGTATCGTCGAATGCGTACGCAACGGTCTGGTAGATCGGGACGGCGACCGCACGCGTGGTCGGGTCGGGACGATAACCGCCGTGCACGGCGATGGTTTCGAGACGCCAGTTCGGATTGGCCTGATCGGTCATGGGTGCTCCGTTTGTTGTTGTGAAGGTCGAGGGGTCCTGCCGTCCGGCGATTATAGGAGCACGTGCGCTGCTGTCCTTAGAACGAATGGTTTGTTGCTTATGGGGACGTCGCGCATAGAATGCCTTTTTCCGCAGACGAAAGGTGCGCGATGGATCAGGATCAGTGGAACCAGGTGGATGCGTATTTCTCCGCAACGCTCGTGCCGTCCGACGACGCGCTCGATGCCGCGCTGGCGGCAAGCGACGCGGCCGGGCTGCCCGCGATCAACGTCGCGCCGAACCAGGGCAAGCTGCTGCAGCTGCTCGCGACGATCCGCGGCGCGCGCCGCATTCTCGAGGTCGGCACGCTCGGCGGCTACAGCACGATCTGGCTCGCGCGCGCATTGCCGCCCGGCGGCACGCTCGTGACGCTCGAACTGAACCCCGAGCATGCGAAGGTCGCGACGCAGAACATCGCGCGCGCCGGGTTCGCGGAGGTCGTGTCGGTGGTGGTCGGCAGCGCGAAAGACAGCCTCGCGCGGCTCGTCGACGCCGGTGAGGCGCCGTTCGATTTCATCTTCATCGATGCGGACAAGGACAACAACGCGGTCTATCTCGACGCGGCGCTGAAGCTGTCGCGGCCCGGCACGGTGATCGTCGTCGACAACGTCGTGCGGCGCGGGCGCGTGGCCGACCCGGACAATCGCGAGCCCGACGTGGTCGGCGTGCGCGACGGGTTCGCGCGCCTCGTGGCCGAGCCGTCGCTCACGACGACGGCCGTGCAGACGGTCGGGCAGAAGGGCTGGGACGGGTTCTCGATCTCGATCGTCGGCGCGTGACGTGATGCGTCAGTGCGCGCTTGTGCTCGCGTCGGCGCGGCGATACAGGCGTGGCCACTGATCCTGGAACAGGCCGTTGCAGGTGCCGTGCGTTGCGATGTCGGCGAGCAGGAAGCGCCGGCCGTCGAAGATCCACGACGCGGTCGAGCCGCAATCGCCGGCACTGCGCAACCGGACCTTGCTCGACAGCATCGCGCTCGACGGATCGTAGCCGGCGTCGGTGAGTTCATTCGGAAACGACGCCGAATCGAGGCCCGCATTCGCGTATTCGCCGAAATTCAGGGCCGTCGGCGCGTACGGTGCGGTGCGGCGGATGCGATACCACAGATCGGTGTGGTTATACATGCTGCTGGTCTGGCACGGGATCGCGACGAGCGCCTCGTCGGCCGAGATCGCGACGGCGGTCGACGCCTTCCTGCGATCGCTTGCCGACATTTCGTCTTCGACATCGGCCGCGCATTGCTTCACGTCCGTGCCGAATTTCGCAAGCACCGCGTCGACGAGCGGACGCTGTTCTGCTGCCGACAGGTTGGCGACGGGCGGCGGCGCCGGCGTGACGGCGGGCGGCAGCGCCGGTGCGGACGGCACCGACGACGCAGGCTTGGTACCGGGGCGCAGCAGCGCGGTGACCGTGCCGACACGGCCCTGCGTATCGTCGATCAGCAGCAGCGCGGCATTCAGCCCCGACAACGGCGTACGCGCGGTGTGCGCCGACGCCGGATCGCCGAAGCTCAGCAGCTGTGCGTTGCGCGACGCGGAAAGCCACGCGGCAACCGTTGCCGGATCGCTCGTGCGGACCCGGAACGGGTGTGCTTCGTCGTCGGTCTTGTCGCCGAACGCATGCCATTGGGCCGGCACCGCATCGAACGGGCGGCCGTCGACGCGTGCGGTACGCAGGTCCAGCGGCGCCGACGCGTAGAGGTCGAGCGACGGTTGCGCATCGGGGCCGGCATCGCGCGTCACGCGCAGGATGAGGGTGGGGCGTGCATCGTCGATATCGTCCGCATGGCTTTCGGCGATGCAGCGATTGCCGTTGTCGCAGACAACTGCCCAGTTCTTGAAATCGCGCTCGACCGGCGGCCGCGCGAGCGGACGGGCCTGTGCGGCGAATGGGGAAACGGCGAGGAGGACGGCGAGGGCAAGCGAAAAACGGTGCGACATGACGGTTCGTATCGACGGTGAAAGGGCGGGCGGAAGATGCCGGACTGCAAGCGCATCGTCAGCAAGCGGTGCAGGTCGAGTGCAGCGGCGCGAACGGCGTCAAGTATACCGCTGCGACGGGAGGCGCCCGATGTGGCGGCTCGTAGTACGCGGGTGCGTGCGTTGCTGGCCGCGCGGAGGCCGCTGCAGACGGACAAACGGCGCGATGCCGCCAGGCACCGCGCCGTTTGCTTGTCATCGACCTTCGATGATGTCGCACGGGAACATGTCGGGCATCGACACGCCGCCCCATGCTATCCCTTCACGCACACCACCTGACGCAGCGTGTGCACCACTTCGACGAGGCTGCGCTGGGCCGCCATCACCGCGTCGATGTCCTTGTAGGCCATCGGGATTTCGTCGACGACGCCCGCGTCCTTCCGGCATTCGACGCCTTGCGTGGCTTGCGCCTGGTCGTCAGCCGTGAAGCGGCGCTTCGCTTCGGTGCGGCTCATCGTCCGGCCCGCGCCGTGGCTGCACGAGCAGAAGCTTTCCGGGTTGCCGAGCCCGCGCACGATGAAGCTCTTCGCGCCCATCGAGCCCGGAATGATCCCCAGTTGCCCCTTCTGCGCGGACACCGCGCCCTTGCGCGTCACGAGCACGTCTTCGCCGAAGTGGCGTTCGCGTTGCACGTAGTTGTGGTGGCAGTTCACCGCGTGCTCGTCGACCGCGAACGGCTTCGCGATCACGCTGCGCGCCGCGGCGATCACCGCGTCCATCATCGCCTGCCGATTGCGCCGCGCATAGTCCTGCGCCCATCCGACCGCTTCGACGTAGTCGTCGAAGTGCCGGCTGCCTTCGGTGAAATACGCGAGGTTGCGATCCGGCAGGTTTGCGATGTGCTGACGCATGTCGGCCTGCGCGAGTTCGATGAACAGGCTGCCGATCGCATTGCCGACGCCGCGCGAGCCGCTGTGCAGCATGAACCACACGTGGTCCGCTTCGTCGATGCACACTTCGATGAAGTGATTGCCGGTGCCCAGCGTGCCGAGATGCGCGTAGTGGTTCGTCTTTTCCAGCTTCGGATACTTGTCGACGATCCGCTGGAAACCCGGCAGCAGCGACTTCCACGATTCGGTCACGGCGGCCGGCGTGCGATCGCCCCACGCGCCCGGATCGCGACGGCCCGGCGCGCGGCCGTGCGGCACCGCGCGCTCGATCGCGCCGCGCAGCCCCGCGAGCGAATCCGGCAGGTCGGACGCCGTCAGCGTCGTGCGTGCCGCCATCATCCCGCAGCCGATATCGACGCCGACCGCGGCCGGGATGATCGCGCCCTTCGTCGGAATCACGCTGCCGATCGTCGAGCCCTTGCCGAGGTGGACGTCCGGCATCACCGCGATGTGGCTGAAGACGAACGGCATCTGCGCGGTGTTGCGCAGCTGCGCGCGCGCTTCGTCCTCGACGGCGACGCCTTGCGTCCACATCTTCACCGGCTTGCCGTTCGCCAGTTCCATCACCTGGTAACCCATGTCATTCATTTGCTTCACCATTCATTTCGTTGTCCGGCGCGGCACACGCGTGCCGCGCCGTGTCCTGCATTACGTGCCCTTGATGCTGACGAGTCCGTTCAGCACCTGGTCGAGACCGCCGAACACCGAGATGCGGTCGATCCGTTCCGCGACGCGCTCGAGCGTTTCCAGCTCCTTGAGCCGCAGCGCGGTCGGGTTTTCTTCCATCACCTTCGCGGTGTTCAGCAGCGAACGCGTGGCCGCCGTTTCCTCGCGGCGGCGAATCACGTTCGCCTGCGCGGATTTCTCCGCCTCGACCACCTGCGCGAGGATCGTCTTCATGTCGCCCGGCAGCACGATATCCTTCACGCCGACGCTGCGCACGTCCACGCCCGAATCGCCGAGACGGGCACGCACCTGTGCGATCACGACCTCGTCGATCGACTGCTTGTCCTCCAGCAGTTCATCGAGCGAGCGCGTGCCGACCGCCGAGCGCAGTGCGAACTGCAGCTCGCGATACAGGTGCTCGACCGGCTTCTGCAACTGGCCGAATGCACGCAGCACGTCTGCATAGCACCACGTCGCCGACAGGTTCAACCGCAGCGCGACCTTGTCACGCGTCAGGATTTCCTGTCCGCCGACTTCGATCGCCTGCAGGCGCAGGTCGACGAGTTCGACCGCGACGTCGCGGTTGAAGCGCCAGAACGCCGACGTACCCGCGTCCAGCAACCGCTCGATCTTGCCGTCGATCTTCAGCACGCCGACGTGGTACGCCGGCACCTGCGCCAGCAGTACGCCCGTCAGGCCCGCCACGCCGCGTGCCCGCAGCGCCGGTTGCGCGATGCGCTTCACGAGCGCGGCCGGCAGCATGCTGTCCTGCGCGAGGTCGACGCGTTCGAGGCGGTGCGCGGTCAGGCCGCGCCAGTACAGCCGGCGCGTGCCCGGCGCCAGGATCTCGACGAGCACGTCGTCTTCATAGCGCAGGCCCGCTTCGTCGTCGGCGAGATCCATCGCGACGAAGTACCGCGCGAGCACGTCAGGTGCGTCGTGACGCAGGTAGTCGGCCAGCGCGGCGTCGGCGAGCGGCGCGTCGAGACGCGCGGTCTGCACCGACAGACGCTTGAACGGATCGAAAGCCTTGAACACGCCCGGTTCCAGCACCTTCACGAAATCGCCTTCGCTCATCAGCAGCGCGCGTTCGTTCTTTTTCACTACATGACGCTTCCACATATTTTTGTCCTTTTTTTCAACGGCCGCCGGGTGACGCGCATCGTGCGAATCGGGGTGCGACGCGATCGGGCGGGCGGCGCGCTGGCCGGCGTCGAAGCACACAGCGACGCATCCTGCATCGCGTCGTCGTGCGCATTCGCGCGGGCCGTGCGGCCGCCCGGCCGATCGCGCGGAACCTTGACCGGTCCGACGCGCGGCGGGCCTGTCGGCCCGCACCGGCGGGTACTGCTTTCATCACAAGACTGTCTTTACGGACAGTGTTCGAGCGGGATTCGAACCCGCCACCGGCCGGCTTTCGCCGGCTGCTCCACCTGGCTGAGCTTCCGAACAATGGGCGCTCCGGGATTCGAACCCGGACGAGGCATCCTGGCGCGCGCCCCTTTGCCTTCATCTGTCCATGGCGGCATGCGCTACCGCGACGAACGAGGTTCGGCGGCGGCGCACCAGCAGGGCTTGTTGAACCCTGACTCGCGGGCCAGCGGGACATCCGGCGTGTTCTATTAAGCGAGGAGCGTGCCAGTGGGCGTGTTTGCGCTCGGGATATTTTTTAATTCATTGAAAATAAAGGGATTTTATTTGATGCGATTCATTGGTTGTCGGTGCGCCCCGTCTCGCGTCATCGCGAAATTCCGATACAATCGGATCGTTTTTTATCCGGTGAGATAAACATGCGAAAGACCGTTGCCATCGGTTTTCTCGGTATCGTGCTCGATCAGGGCGATCGCACGGCGCGTCGCTACCCGAAATGGCGGCCGACGATTTCGCTGTGCGAGCATCCCGGCCAGCCGATCGACCGGCTCGAACTGCTGTATCCGAAGGAGTACCTGCGTCTCGCGAGCCACGTGCGGGAGGATCTCGCGCAACTGTCGCCGCATACCGACGTGCGGCTCACGCCGGTCACGATCCACGATCCGTGGGATTTCGAGGAGGTCTACGCGACGCTGCACGACTTCGCACGCGCATATCCGTTCGACCTCGAGCACGAGGATTACCTGATCCACATCACGACCGGCACGCACGTCGCGCAAATCTGCTGGTTCCTGCTGGCGGAAGCGCGCTACCTGCCCGCACGGCTCGTGCAGACGGGGCCGCCGCAGCGGACCGACGAGGGCCCGAGCGGGCCGGGCACGATATCGGTGATCGATCTTGACCTGTCGCGCTACAACCGGATCGCGCAACGCTTCACGCGGGAGCGCGACGAAACGGTGTCGTTCCTGAAGGCCGGCATCGCCACGCGCAACGCGCGTTTCAATGCGCTGATCGAGCAACTGGAGCGCGTGGCCGTGCGTTCGCGCGCGCCGATGCTGCTGGTCGGGCCGACGGGCGCCGGCAAATCGTTTCTCGCGAAGCGCGTGTACGAGCTGAAGCGCGGCCGCCATCGGCTCGCGGGGCCGTTCATCGAGATCAACTGCGCGACGCTGCGCGGCGACGCGGCGATGTCGACGCTGTTCGGGCACGTGAAGGGCGCGTTCACGGGCGCGCAGACGGCGCGCGCGGGCCTGCTGCGCGCGGCGGACGGCGGGCTGCTGTTTCTCGACGAGATCGGTGAGCTCGGGCTCGACGAGCAGGCGATGCTGCTGAAGGCGATCGAGGAGAAGCGTTTCCTGCCGGTCGGCGCGGACGTCGAGGCGACCAGCGATTTCGAGCTGATTGCGGGCACGCATCGCGACCTGCGGCAGATGGTGGCGGCCGGCACGTTCCGCGAGGATCTCTATGCGCGGATCAATCTGTGGACGTACGAACTGCCGGGGCTCGCCGAACGCCGCGAGGACATCGAGCCGAATCTCGAATTCGAACTCGATCGCTTCGGCCGCGAGCAGGGCGAGCAGGTGCGATTCAACGTGGAGGCGAAGCGGCGCTATCTCGCGTTCGCGGCGTCACCGCGCGCAACGTGGGCCGGCAACTTCCGCGAACTGTCGGCGTCGGTCACGCGGATGGCGACGCTGGCCGATGCAGGGCGGATTACCGAGGCGCTTGCCGAGCAGGAAGTCGAGCGGCTGACGCGCACGTGGTCGTCGCCGGGCGGCGCGGGTGTGTCGGAATCGTGCGTTGACGCGGTGTTCGGTACGCGCGCGGCGGAACTCGACCTGTTCGACCGGGCGCAGCTCGAACGCGTGCTCGACGTGTGTCGCACTTCGGCGAGCCTGTCGGAAGCAGGGCGCACGCTGTTCGCGGTGTCGCGGCAGAGCAAGAAGCAGCCGAACGATGCGGACCGGCTGCGCAAGTATCTCGCGCGGTTCGGGCTCGATTGGGAGGCGGCGAGGCAGGCGCTCGACGGGGCATGACGAGCGGCGCGGCCGGCGTGATCGGTCAGGCCGCCGCAGTCGCCGCGTCGTGAAACGGCGCCAGGAATCCCCAATCCGGGTGAGCCGCCGCGACATCCGCCAGCCCGTGCGCAAACGCACGCGCCGGCAGCCACGGATACCCGAACGCCGCATGCAGCGCGCCGAGCTTCAGCGATTGCGGATCGTCGACCGTATCCATCCGCGCGATATGAATGTGCAGCGCGGCGATCCGCACAACGTCATCACCGTTGTCATCTCCCGCGAACTGCCAGCGATACGTGCCATGCCCGATCCGCAGCGCGCCGCTGTCCTTCTGCCGCATCGCGACGAGCCACGGCATGTTGCTGACGCCATGTTTGTCGACATCCGGTTCCGTGCAGACGTAATAGGTGCGGCACCGCTCGAACCGCTCGCCGAATTCCTTGACGAGCGTGCGCGCGATGGCGCCCGCGCCCGTCACGCGCGGCGGAAAATCGATATCGTCGTTGGCGAGCGAAAAGCTCAGCTCGGCATCGGCCGCGAAGCAGTCGGCGATCAGTGCGGGCCGGTTCAGGTCTTTCGCGCGCAGATAGCATTCGAGCAGCGCGCGAACCGTCGCGGGATGAAGCGGGAAGGGCATGGTCGAACCTCCAGTGTCGGAAAATCGGGCCGCATGCGGGCCGCCGGACCTGGTCGGGGGTGCATGTGCCTTTGCCGTATAATTTCGTTTCAAAGCTAAATTCGCATGACTGCACGGAGCGTCGACGTCATGGCCAAGCAGCAAGAGGAGTCCGTTCTGACCATTACCAACCCGGCCTGCCTGATCGACGGCACGGACACGGAATTCCGTCACCTGATCAACGGGCTGTTGCCGTTCGCGGCGCGCCTGCTGTCGGTGCGCGACGGTTTCGGCTCGATCGCCGGGCTGACCGGCATTCAGTATTCGTTGCTCGTGTCGGTCGCGCACCTGTCTCACGACGACGTCGTGACCGTCAACCGCCTGGCCGATCACCTGCACCTGAGCGGCGCGTTCGTGACGATCGAAACCGGCAAGCTCAAGAAGCTCGGCCTGATCGACAAGCGAGCGGACCCGGACGACAAGCGCAAGATGCGGCTCACGGTCACGTCGGCCGGCACGAAGCTGCTGAAGGCGCTGGCGCCCACCCAGCAACGGATCAACAACGTGCTGTTCGAGGGCGTGACCAAGACCGAATTCAAGGTGATGTGCTCGGTGATCGACCGCCTCGTCACCAACGGCGATCGCGCGACGCTCGATCTCGCGCACATGATCGCGCGCCAGGAAAAAAGCTGACGCACGCCGGCCGCGGGCCGGCGCGGCGCCTCGGCCACACTCAGTGCGCGGCCCACTCGATCGTGTTCAGGTCGACCCCTTCCAGATGCATGTCCCACAACGGGCTCAGCGCGCGCAGCTTGCCGACCGTGTCGCGCACCTGTGCGATCACGCTGTCGACTTCGGCTTCGGTCGTGAAGCGGCCGAGCGTGAAACGGATCGAGCTGTGCGCGAGTTCGTCGCTGCGGCCGAGCGCACGCAGCACGTAAGACGGCTCCAGCGACGCCGACGTACACGCGGAGCCTGACGATACCGCCACGCCCTTGATCCCCATGATCAGCGATTCGCCTTCGACGAAGTTGAAGCTGACGTTCAGGTTGTGCGGAATCCGCTGCGTCAGGTCGCCGTTCACGTAAACCTCGTCGAGCGTCGACAGCCCGGCCAGCAGCCGGTCGCGCAACGCGCCGACGCGGCGGCTTTCTTCTCCCATCTCTTCCTTCGCAAGCCGAAACGCTTCGCCCATCCCGACGATCTGGTGCGTCGGCAGCGTGCCCGAGCGCATCCCGCGCTCGTGGCCGCCGCCGTGCATCTGCGCTTCGATGCGCACGCGCGGCTTGCGGCGCACGTACAGCGCGCCGATCCCCTTCGGGCCGTACACCTTGTGCGCGGTCACCGTCAGCAGGTCGACATTCAGCGCATTGACGTCCACCGGAATCTTGCCGGCCGCCTGCACGGCGTCGCAGTGGAACACGATGCCGCGCGCGCGGCACAGCGCACCGATCTCGGCAACCGGCTGGATCACGCCCGTTTCATTGTTCGCGAGCATCACCGACACCAGGATCGTGTCGCCGCGCAGCGCCTGCCGCAGCGCATCGAGATCGACGAGGCCGTCTTCCCGCACGTCGAGGTACGTGACGTCGAAGCCCTGCCGTTCGAGTTCGCGGCACGTATCGAGCACGGCCTTGTGCTCGGTCTTCACCGTGACGAGATGCCTGCCGCGGCCCTGGTAGAAGTGCGCGGCTCCCTTGATCGCGAGGTTGTTGCCTTCGGTCGCGCCGGACGTCCACACGATTTCGCGCGGGTCCGCGCCCAGCAGTGCGGCGACGTGCGCGCGCGCTTCCTCGACGGCCTGCTCGGCATCCCAGCCATAGCTGTGGCTGCGTGAAGCGGGGTTGCCGAACCGCTCGTGCAGGAATGGCACCATTTTGTCGACCACGCGCGGATCGACGGGTGTCGTCGCACTGTAGTCCATGTAGATCGGACGAGATGACATCGAAAGGGCTCCGGAAAGCGGGTCTCTCGCGGATCGCGAAAGCCGGGGAATACGGTTGCCGCAGTGTACGTGGACATTCACGGGCGCCGCGCAACATCCATCACGCCAGTAGGGTTGTCTTTCAAACAAAGCTTTCAAGGTCAGGGTTTACGACAGCTTGAACCCGCCTTTGTGTTTACATTTAATAAAAGCTAAATAACAAAGCTAAATAACGGTGCTTTGTTGGGCCGGATTCCACGGCGGGATCCGGCGATGCAACCCAAGGAGGACGAGATGAGCGAGAACCATGCCGGAGCCGGCGCGGGCGCTGACGAGCAGCGGCGCTTTCGCAGTGCGTTGTCGATGTTCGCGACGGGTGTCGCGGTGATTACCGCACCGCGCAAGGAGGGGATGCCGGTCGGCATCACGGTCGCGTCGTTCAATTCGGTCTCGCTGGATCCGCCGCTGATCCTGTTCTCGGTCGATCGCCGCAGCCTGAGCCTTGGCGACCTGGCCGGCGCGCGCGGCTACGCGGTCAACGTGCTCGACGAGACGCAGCAGCACCTGTCGAACTGCTTTGCGAAAGCGAACGGCGACAAATGGGGCTGGCGCGCCGGCGCGACGGACGACGACGGCGCGGTGCTGCTGCCCGACGCACTCGCGACGTTCGAATGCGAACCCTATGCGCAGTACGACGGCGGCGACCACGTGATCTTCGTCGGCCGCGTGACGCGACATCGCGCGCGCTCGGAAGGGCGCCCGCTGATCTTCTTCGGCGGTCGCTACCGCGCGCTCGACGGCGCGCACGCGCCGTCCGTGTGAACGCAACCCACGATTCATTCCACCCAGGAGGACATCATGATCAAGAACGGGACTCAGCACATCGCGTCGCTGCGCGACGGTCGGCAGGTTTACCTGAACGGCCAGCCGGTCGGCGACGTGACCGCGCATGCAGCATTCCGCAATTCGATTCGCAGCTACGCGAGCCTGTACGACTACCAGGCGCGCGACGAAAACGTCGAGAAGATGACGTTCGTGTCGCCCGACACGGGCAACCGCGTGAGCCGGATCTGGCAACTGCCGACGTCCTATGACGAACTGCTCGAGCGCCGTACCGCGCTGGAGGCGTGGTCTGAGCTGCATTACGGCTTCATGGGCCGTTCGCCCGACCACGTTGCGTCGTGCCTGTCGGGCATGTATATGGGCGCCGACGTGTTCGAGCAATACGACCCCGCCCGTGCAGGCGCGCTGCGCGACTACTACCGTTACGCACGCGACAACGACCTGTTCCTGACCTACGTGATCGTGAATCCTCAGGCGAACCAGTCGAAGAGCGCGCACGAACAGGAAGACAAGTACCTCGCAGTCGGCATCGTCGATCAGGACGCCGAAGGCATCACGGTGCGCGGCGCGAAGATGCTCGCGACAAGCGGAATCATGGCGAACGAGGTGTTCTGCAGCTGCATCCAGCCGCTGCGCGAAGGCGACGAGATGTACGCGCTGTCGTTTGCGGTGCCGATGAACGCGAAGGGCATGAAGATCATGTCGCGCAAGTCGTACGAGGAAAACGCGACATCGGTGTTCGACAACCCGCTGTCGAGCCGCTTCGACGAGAACGACGCGGTGCTGTACTTCGACGACGTGAAGGTGCCGTGGGAACGGATCTTCGTCGCCGGCAATACGGCGATGTGCGCGAAGCAGTTTCACGCGACGCCGGCCCACGTGTACCAGAACTATCAATGCCAGGTGCGCCTGATGACGAAGCTGCGCTTCCTGGTCGGGCTCGGCTTGAAGATCTCCGAGGTCAACGGGACGAACACGTTCCCGCAGGTGCGCGAGACGCTGGGCCAGCTCGCGGCCGAAGCGTCGATGGTCGAGGCGTGGGTCTACGGGATGGAGGCGAAGGGCACGGTCGTCAACGGCTTCTACGTGCCCGACCGCAACATGCTGTACGGCTCGCAGGTCGTCACGCAGCAGCTGTATTCGAAGGTGCTCAACACGCTGCGCGAGCTCGCCGGCGGCGGAATGATCATGCTGCCGTCCAGCGTGCGCGATTTCGAGAACCCCGACCTGCTGCGCATCATCGAGAAGACGCAGAAGTCGCCGGTGTGCTCGTCCGAGGAGCGCGTGAAGTTCTTCAAGCTCGCGTGGGACGCGGTCGGCTCCGAATTCGCGTCGCGCCACAACCAGTACGAACTGTTCTATGCGGGTGCGTCGTTCGTCACGAAGGGGCATGCGTACCGCACGTACGACTGGCAGCGCGCGTCGCATCTCGTCGATTCGATGCTCGGCAGCTATTCGCTGAACCAGGAACTGTCGACGCCGCGCGCCGCTTGACGCGTCCGGTCGCGTCCAACTTCACCCGCTATCGCATTCAGGAGAGACAGATGGCCATCAACAAGCTTCACGACGAATTCCATACGCTGGACATGCAGCGCGACTGGCAACTGCCGGAAGGCTATGACCCCGCATCCGGCGCGCAGGAGCTGATCCTGTCCGGCGCGCTCGATACCGAGCGCAAGCGCGGCAGCCGCACGCGCCTGCTGCGACTGCCTGCCGGGCTGCATACGAAGAAGCCGTTCGTGCACGACTACTGGGAAGAAGTGTTTCTGGTCGAAGGCGACCTGACCGTCGGCAACGACGAGCACGGCGACGGCGGCACGCCGTTCAACGGCTACACGTACGCGGTGCGTCCGCCCGGTGCATGGCACGGCCCGTTCAAATCGAACGGCGGCTGCGTGCTGCTGGAGATCCACTACTACGACCCGGCATAAGCGCGGCCATTCACGACACATCGCGGGCAGCGCCATATCGTGCTCTGCCCGCCACGAGGAGCATTCGATGAAAACCATTACGTTCGCGATCGACGGTCGCGACGGCCGTACCGAGCGCGCGATCGCGATCGACACGCTCGTGATCGCGGGCTGGACCGGACGCGACACGGTCGCCATGGAGAAGCACATCCGCGAGCTGGAGGAACTGGGCGTCAAGCGCCCGGCGACGACACCGGTGTTCTACCGCGTCGCGGCCGATCGCCTCGGCCCGTCACCCGCGATCCAGGTGTCGGGCGGGCAGAGCAGCGGCGAAGCGGAATTCGTGCTGGTGCGCGACGGCGGCGAGACGTTCGTCGGCATCGCGTCCGATCACACCGACCGCGAAGTCGAGACGTACGGGATCACCGTCTCGAAGCAGATGTGCGGCAAGCCGTGCGCGAGCACGCTATGGAAGTTCGACGACGTGGCCGGGCACTGGGATCAGCTCGTGCTGCGCGCGTACGCGACGATCGACGGCGAGCGCGTGCTGTACCAGGAAGGCAAGGTGACCGCGATGCGCGCACCGGACGACCTGATCGCACAGTTCGCGCGCGATGACGGCCGCTTCGTCGACGGCACCGCGATGCTGTGCGGTACGCTTGCGGCGATCGGCGGCATCCGGCCGGCCGAGCGCTTCGAGGTCGAGTTGGAAGATCCAGTGCTGGGCCGCACGATTCGCCACGCGTATGCGGTCGATGCGCTGCCCATTGCGGGCTGACGTCGTCGATGCTCGCGCACGCAAGCGCACTTAAGCGCGGCAGATCGCGATGATCTCCGCGCTGGCCGCTTCGTCGAATGGCGCATGCTGCCAGTCGCCGTACCAGTCGGCCGACGCGAATCCGGCTGCCGCCACGCGTGCCTGCAATTCGGGTTGCGCGATGAAACGCAGCCGGCTCGTGTTCGTCAGCACCGTATCGTCGCGGTGGAAGCGGTAGTGCGTGTCGAACGTCACGATCGCGCGGTCGACCGCACGCACCGCGTGATGGAGATCGACGCTGCCGAAGTCGCGCGATTCGACGCGGCGTGCCGAATGCGCGGGTGTCCACGCACGCCACGGCTCGATGCGCGGGTTGCGGGTGTCGAACAGGAAGCGGCCGCCATCGGCGAGTACGCGTCGCACGCCGTGCAGCACGACGTCGATTTCGTCATCGGTCAGCAGGCACTGGAACGCATGCCCGGTCATCACGACCGAATCGAACGGCGCGCCGGGCGGCAGGCCACCGAGTTCGCACGCGAACCAGCGCACGGTGTCGGCGTGCGGCTGGCGTCGAGCGTATTCGATCATTGCGGGCGCCGGATCGATCGCGACGACGTCATGCCCGGCTGTCGCGAGCCGGCGCGCGAACGTGCCGGTGCCGCAGCCGAGATCGAGGATGCGTTGCGGCGAGGTGCCGATCACGGACGCGTAGAACGCGAAATCCCGATCATCCGCGTTGAACAGGTCGTAGACCGCGACGAGGCGTGGGTCGGTGTAGAGGGCGTCTTCGATGGTCGGCATCGGCAGGCGAGACGTCAACGATCGGCAACCGGCTTCAGCACCCCGCGAAATTGCAGGTATGCGTGCGCTTCGGCCTGCAGCGCATCGTAGGGCCGCGTCATCCAGTCTCTGATCTCGGCGAGCGCATCGCGGCCGGCGGCCCGCACCGCGCCGCTGACCGCCTGCGCTTCCGGGTTGCCCGCCACGTCGTTGCCGCAGGAAACCGCGTCGTCGCATGGTCGCGATGTTGTCTGCGTGAACACGGTCTTGCCATCGTGGAAATATTGGTCCCAATGCGTGTTGAAGATGACGATGCCCTTCTGCGTATCGACGAAGTAGTTGATGTCGGCGGTGTAGCCGACCAGCGCGTCGTCGAAGAAGGTCCAGCGTTCGGTACGGATCGGCAGCAACCCGTTCACCGGATGCGCGTTGTCGAAGCGCATGCGGACCTCGAGCTGGCGATACGGACCGAATTCGATCAGGTACGCGTCCGGCCCTTCGTCATTCCGGTGATACCAGCGCACCATCGCGGGCGTCGGCGTGAAGGGGCCCGACAGCAGCGTGGCGCCGTCATGGTGATCCAGGTCGAGCGCAACCTGCGCGGCGGCGATCCGGCTCGGCGGCAACCGCCCCGGTACCGCAGGCACGTTGATGCCGGGCGTCACGTCGTAGCCGGGAATGGCATTGGCCAGAGCATCCGGCATCGGGCAGCGCGTGCTGCCGGTGAGCGACATGCTCGGCGTACTGGTCGTGAGCGTCGTGACGATCGGAACGCTCACCCCGGGGAGGGCGATCGGCAAAATCGTATTGAGGCAGTCCTGCACGTTGCGCGAGCCTGCCCCTGCGTCGTGGCCCGTGTCCTGCGCGTCGAAGCGCACGCTATAGTCGAGCAGTGGGCCGTTGTCTCCGAGCGGTTTGGCATGGGCCTCCCCGCTTCTCGAGACGAGCGCTTGGTAGCCGGGCTGGCGCGGTAGCGCGCCGGGCGACAGCACCACGGCAAACGACGCGATCGAGAAGCCGTCGTCGATCCGGTGCGGCAGGTCGAAGCCGATCGTGCGCAACGTGTCGAGGCCGCGTCGCGGCGTGACCGTGGCGGTCAGACGGCGCACTTCCTCGTCGGTGTGCTGGTTCCATTGCGGATCGGGCAAGCACCCGAGGCCATAGCTGCACGACAGCAGGCTGTAGGTGGTGGTCGTGCGCGTGTAGTGCGCGACGATCTCGACGCTGTCGGGCAGCCGGCTGCGCAGATCGGCATTTTCCCCGGGCGACAGGAACGGCATGTAGAGATCGCTCAGTGCGATCGTGACGTGCGAGGTGCCGGGCGGTGCCAGGACGTCGCGGGGCTTTGGATCGCGGGGTGTCAGCAGCCACCAGGCTGCAATCGTGCTCGCGGCGGCGACGCCGAGTATCCACGTCAGGCGCCGGGTGGTGCGGGTGCGCGATACGCGAGGGGAAGCGGCCATGGATCGGGGCGTCGCTGCCGGTGGTTGTCGAGTTGTTGTCTGGTCCGTCCGCGCTCGCCGTGCGGGGCGAGCCGCTTGCCGGGCTTACCGCTGCTGCACGGCCACGCGCAGCCCGAGCGCGATGAAGATCGAACCGATGATCTTGCCCTGCCAGCGCGTGAGCCACGTGAGCCGTTTCACGATGCGGCCGAGCGGGCGGATCGAGCACGCGATGAGCGTCGTGTAGAGCGAGCTGAGCACGACGAAGATCAGCCCGAGCACCGCGAACTGCACGAACGTCGAGCCGCGCTCCGGATGCACGAACTGCGGCATGAACGCGAGAAAGAACAGCGCGGTCTTCGGATTCAGCACTTCGGCGGGAATGGCCTGCAGGTACGCCTTGAGCGGCGTGACGGGCGACACTTGCGGCAGCGACGGATCGGACGCCTTCTCCAGCAGCGCACGCACGCCGAGATAGATCAGGTACGCGGCGCCGACCAGTTTCACGACGTTGAACGCGAGCGCCGACGTCATCAGCAGCGCGGACAGCCCGACGGCCGCGAACAGCGTGTGCACGAAGTCACCGCTCGCGACGCCGAGGCCGGTCAGGATGCCGGTCTTGCGCCCGCCCTGCACGGTGCGGCTCAGCACGAGCAGCACGGCGGGGCCGGGGATCAGGAACAAGCCCAGAACGACGGCCGTGAAGGTGGTCAGCGTGGTCAGGTCGAACATGGCGGCTCCGGCAGTTTGGCGCAGCGGCGGGGGATCGGGGCATTGTATTCGGTTCGGCGCACGGCCGCTGACGCGCCGTTGAACGACCCGGCCGCACGGGCGCCTTTCTGGTATAAGCACGAAAGGACGCGCAGCAGGGCGTCCGGCTTCTTCCACCGCCCATCGTTTCATGCGCGAGCTTCCACCGACCACCGATCCCGCCGCGGACGCCGACGTCTATCACGTGCCGCGTCCGCTCGTCGTGTTCGGCGGCTCGGTCGTGGAGCCCGAATGGCGGCTGGAGCGGCACCGCCATCGCCAGGCGCAGTTGCTTTACACGCTGAGTGGCGTCGTCTATTGCGAGATCGACGGCGGCGTGTGGAGCGCGCCGCCGCAATGCACGGTATGGATTCCTGGCGACGTCCCGCACGCCGCGCGCGGCTCGGCCGGTGCGACCTTCTATGCGGTGCTGGTCGAACCCGACGCCGCGCTCGACCTGCCGGCGCGCTGCTGCACGCTGTCCGTGTCGCCGCTGCTGCGCGAACTGCTGCTGAAAGCCGCGAGCTTCCCGAACCTGTACGACGTCGACGGGCCGCAAGGGCGGCTGATGGCGACGCTGCTCGACGAACTCGTGGCGGCGCCGGTCGAGGACCTGTACCTGCCGATGCCGACCGACCGCCGGCTGCGCAAGCTGATCGACCATCTGCTCGACGATCCGGCCGACAAGTCGCCGCTGCCCGAACTCGCGCGGCGCGCGGGCGTCAGCGAGCGCAGCCTCACACGCCTCGCGACGAAGGAGCTCGGGATGAGCCTCGGCGACTGGCGCCGGCGGCTGCACGTCGCGCTGTCGCTGCGGATGCTGACGACCGGCCGCCGCGTGCACCAGATCGCGATCGACCTCGGCTACGAGAGCGCGAGCAGCTTCGTGACGATGTTCCGCAAGGCGACCGGCAAGTCGCCCACGCAATTCCTGACCGACCGGCAGCGCTGAACGACCGGGCCGCACCGGCGTTCACGCACGTTTGGCCGGATTGAAAAAGCAGTTGGCCGGGATGAGAAATGACGTGTTTGGCCTCGATCCATAAAATGAGAATCGTTCTCATCTGGGGGTCGACATGCAAATCACCACGACTGAATTCCCGTTTGTCTGGCTGCGTTACAGCGGTTCGACGCACCTCGAACCGGCCCAACTGATCGCCGAGCTCGATGCGCTGCTGGCGCGCGGCGAACGCTTCGTTCTTCTGACCGACGATGCGCCGTCCGGCGACGATCGAGGCGACACCGATCACGAGATGCGCAAGCAGCTCGCGAAGTGGAGCAAGGCCAACCGCGCGCAGTCGCGCGAGTGGATCCCCGCGATGATCGCGATCGAGCCGGATGCGGCACGGCGTGTCGCGCTCGATGCATTTTCGGGCACGTTCGAGAAGGTCTGGGGCTATCCGCTGAACGCGGCGGCGACGCGCGACGACGCGCTGGCGCTCGCGCAGCGGCTGCTTGCGGAACCCGCGCGCAGCATGGCGGCGGCGAACGCCTGAACCGGCCGCCGCGCGAGCCGCGCGGCTCTCGTCGACAACGACACACATGCACGGTGCGCACGCGCGCCGCGGCGTGTCGCAACCACGCAGGGGTGACCGGTGGACAATCCGATCCGCGCGATGCGCATCTTTACGCGCATCGTCGAAATGAAGAGCTTTACACGCGCGGCGCTGGCGCTCGGCATCTCGCGCGCCACCGCGACGCGAACCGTGCAGGAACTCGAAGCGGCGCTCGGCACGCCGCTGCTGGTGCGCACGACGCGCGCGCTGCGGGCGACGTCCGAAGGCGACGCGTATTACCGACGCTGCGTGAGCATCACGGCGGACGTCGACGAGCTCGAGGCCAGCATTCGCGGCGCCGCGCGGCACCCGAGCGGGCCGCTGCGCGTCGAGGTGCCGGCGTCGGTGGCCGGCGCGATCGTGCTGCCGGCGCTCGACGCGTTTCATGCACGGCATCCCGATCTCGTGCTGATGCTGGGCGTGGCCGGGCGCGCGGGCGATCGCGACGCCGACGCGATCGACTGCCGTATCCGGCTGGGTGCGCTGCCCGATTCGTCGCTCGTCGCGCGCCGGCTCGGCACGCTCGAGCGCGTGACGTGCGCGAGCCCCGCGTATCTCGACCGCTTCGGCGTTCCGCGCACGCTCGACGCGCTGACGGCGCACCGCGCGGTCAGCGGCACGCTGGTGTCCGGCCAGCGCACGGCCGAACTCGATTTCGTCGCGGACGACGTCGTGCGCAAGATCCGGCTCGACAGCATCGTCAGCGTGGACGACGAGCAGGCGTATCTGGCCTGCGGCGTGCATGGCCTCGGGCTGATCCAGCCGACGCGCATCGCCGCGCAGCCGCTGATCGACGCGGGGCGGTTGCGGGAAGTGCTGCCGCGCTGGCGGCCCGCGGCGGCTGCCGTGTCGGCGGTCTATGTGAAGCGCCCGCATGTGTCGCCCGGCGTGCGTGCATTCGTCGACTGGATCGCGGAGCGTTTCGCGCAGGCCGCGCACGAACATGAAGGGATGGCGGCGGCGGGGGCGGCAGGGTGGCGGCCGGTGCCGGAGGCAATCGCCACCTGCGATCGCGATAGCAGGCTGGCCGAACTGGCGTGACGGCATGACGCCGCCTGATGTGAATTCAGGCGTCCGCGAGGTGGAACGCCCCGGCCATGCGCTCCTGTTCCCGGGCAGGAAGCGCGAGTCGCATCGCGAGCGTTCTCCACTGGCTGACGACGCCGCGGAAATCATCGATGATTTCGTCGGCGTCGCTCAGGCTCAGTCGGAAGTACTCGCATACCTCGCGGGCGAGTTCGAGGTCGAGCGCGTTGTCGGCTTCCGTGATGTTGAGCTTGAGGCCGTCGGCGATCGCGACCGGATTCATGTCGTAGGCGGCGGAGAGTCGCCAGCCGGCGCCCGGTGCGAGCATGAATCCGTGATTGCGAAGATGGTCGTCCGTATTCGAGACGAGCAGATTGAATACGATGCGCGCCCAAAGCTCACGCAAGTCGGCATTCGGTTGCGCACCGTGCCGCATGAGGACTTCGGCCAATTCCAGATAGCTGACACCTGTCGATGCGTCGTCGCCGTCGACGTGGCCGGTCATCGTCATGGCCGATGCGAAATGCAGACGTCGGCCTGCCGCGGTTCGATCGAAACGTCGAACCAGGAAGCAGTGATGGTCGCTGGCGAATTTCCGCGCTTCGGCTTGGGCGACGTTCAAGCCGCAACCGGCTGCCAGCGCGTTCACCACCATTTCCCAGCCGCCTACGTCGTAGTCGTCTCGCGCGCTCGGGAATTTGGCGATATAGAGATGGCCGAGATCGTCGGCCACGCTTGCCTTCGGCCTGGCGCCACCGAGCGAGCCGCCGGGTGCGATCAGCATCGCCAGCCAGTCGCGGCCGTCCGGGGCGACGTTGTCGACGTCGTCCTCCAGCGCGCGACTCGCACGTTCCAGTTCACGGATTTCCGCAAACGGAGGGGCGGCAAGATCAAGGCGATCGTCGAGGAATTCGCCGGTGTCGTCTAGCTTGTAGCGCAACGCGCCGACACGATAAAGATCGTGAACGCCAAGCAGGTAGTCCGATTCGTGGAGCCGGGTGCCCGCCGGCCGCTGGCCGGCACGCATGTCCCGCTCCAGCCTGCGATCCATCAGCATGCGGCCCCACCGGTCGGGGCTGGAATCGGCGAAGGCGCCGAACGCATCCCGTGGCGGAAGCGGATACTGCGGGCCCTCGAAGAGACCGATACCCGGATCGATCTGTACGTTGGCGAATTCGGGAGCAGCCAGCGCAGCAGGATCGTACTGGAACTCGAACCGCTCGTGCGCTCGCGTCTTGCGGCTGTGCAGGAGTCCGAGCTTTCGGGGTTCCGGCAGCCCTTCCCAATCTGCGTAGACACCGATCGTTGTCATGTTCCTCAAGGCTCCCTATGCCGTCGCTTCGCAGGCTTCAGCAGGGCGACCAGATCGGCCGCCGTCGTGCCACGGATCTCGCCAGGTTCGGTAGTGCCGTACGCCGATGTGTCTGGTACCGCCGTTTCCGCAACGGGTCGAACGACGGCTCGCTTGTACTGACTGCGTGTGGGCGAAGTTGCGGGGGACCGAGGCGCCGAGGTTTGTCTGGCGGATCGTGGCGTGACGAGGCGGGCGTCCTGAAGCTGGCGGCCGACTTCGTCAGTGGCGGCCAGCTGCTCCAGATCGTTCTGGAGGCCCAGCACCTGCATCACGGAAAGATACGCCCCCATGGTCACGCCCGCCCCGCCGGCTTCCAGTGAACGAAGCGTCATCGGCGACATGCCGGCGCGCTCCGCGACCTGCTTGGCCGTCAACTTCCGGCGCAGGCGAGCCAGTTTCAACCGCTCGCCAAATTCGGCGAGCAGCTTGCTCGATACCGGCAGGAGTGGTGCTGTCTTCTGTCCCATGATGGTGATATTTCATCATTCTGGTGACGATAATGCCAGAATATTAGCGCAATTGGAGTGACGTTAGGATAATCATAGCCAGTCAAGTGCGCGAGAATGCAATTATTTTGGCGATTTAGAACAAATTTCGCCAAAATAACAACCATATTTGACGTGTCGCCGCCTACGCCGCCTTCAACCGCCCCAGCTCTTCCGCCAGGAAATCGACGAACGCGCGAATCCGCGTGGACATCTGGTGACGCTGCGCATACACCGCGTAGATGTCGGCGCTCGGCGTTTCTTGATCAGGCAGCACGACGACCAGACGCCCGTCGGCGAGATAGTCGCGCAGGTCCCACTCCGCGCGCATCAGGATCCCGTGTCCGTCGAGCGCCCACTTCACCGCGATCTCGCCGTCGTTCGTCGTCAGGTTGCCGTTGATCCGCACGGCCTCCGTGTGGCGCGCCGCGCCGCGGCCGCTCGTCAGGCGCCAGACGCCGTACCCTTCGTCGCCTTGCCGGATGCCGATGCAGTTGTGCCGCGCGAGGTCGTGCGGCGTGCCGGGCGTGCCGTGCCGCGCGAGATAGGCGGGCGCCGCGCACAGCAGCCGGCGGTTCGGCGCGAGCCGCCGCGCGACGACGCGCGTGTCGGGCGGCTCGCCGAAGCGGATGCACACGTCGAATGCATCGTCGGTGAGCGGCGGCGGCATCACCGACAGCTGCAACTGCACCGACACCTCCGGATAGCGCGCGACGAAGCGCGAGATCGCGGGGCCGATGTGGCTGCGCCCGAACCCGAGCGTCGCGTTCACGCGCAGCAGCCCTTTCGGCCGCTGCTTCGCGCTGCCAAGCAGTTCGCCGAGTTCGTCCATCTGGTCGAGGATCCGGCGCGCGTAGTCGAGATACACGTCGCCTTCGGGCGTCAGCATCATCCGTCGCGTCGTGCGGTTGACGAGCGTTACGCCCGCGCGCCGCTCCATCTGCGTGAGCCGCTTGCTGACGGCTGCCGCGGTCAGCCCGAGTTCGCGCGCGGCCGCGCTCAGGCTGCCCGACGCGGCCAGTGTCGAGAAGAAGCCGAGATCGGCCGGCTGAACGGTATCCGCCATGACGGGATTTGTGAATTTAAGTTAAAGATGCTTTGAGTATAGCCCCGGTTTCTGCACTTCTGGTTCGGTAAAGTGCGTTCACGCTCACGATCAATCGAGGATGTCCGCATGAAGACCTACCGTATCGCAACGATTCCCGGCGACGGCATCGGCAAGGAAGTGGTGCCGGCCGGCAAGCAGGTGCTGGAAGCGCTGGCCCGCGGCAGCGACCGCTTTGCCTTCGAGTTCGAGGATTTCGACTGGGGCGCCGATTACTACCGCCAGCACGGCGCGATGATGCCGGCCGACGGTCTCGACGCGCTGCGCGGCAAGGACGCGATCCTGTTCGGCTCGGCGGGCGACCCCGACGTGCCCGACCACGTGACGCTGTGGGGGCTGCGCCTGAAGATCTGCCAGGGCTTCGACCAGTACGCGAACGTGCGCCCGACGCGCATCCTGCCGGGCATCGACGCGCCGCTGAAGCGCTGCGGGCCGGACGACCTGAACTGGGTGATCGTCCGCGAGAACTCCGAAGGCGAATACGCGGGCGTCGGCGGCCGCGTGCACCAGGGCCATCCGATCGAGGCCGCGACCGACGTGTCGATCCTCACGCGCGCCGGCGTCGAACGCATCATGCGCTTCGCGTTCCGGCTCGCGCAGTCGCGCCCCCGCAAGCTGTTGACCGTGATCACGAAGAGCAACGCGCAGCGGCATGCGATGGTGATGTGGGACGAGATCGCGAAGCAGATCGCGCAGGAATTCCCCGACGTGACGTGGGACAAGGAGCTCGTCGATGCAGCGACCGCGCGCATGGTCAACCGGCCGGCGTCGCTCGACACGATCGTCGCGACCAACCTGCACGCGGACATCCTCAGCGATCTCGCCGCCGCGCTGGCCGGCAGCCTCGGCATCGCGCCGACCGGCAACATCGATCCCGAACGCCGCTACCCGTCGATGTTCGAGCCGATCCACGGCTCCGCGTTCGACATCATGGGCAAGGGGCTCGCGAATCCGGTCGGCACGTTCTGGTCGGTCGTGATGTTGCTCGAGCATCTCGGCGAAACGGACGCCGCCGCGCGCGTGATGCAGGCGATCGAGGCCGTGACGGCCGCCCCGTCGCTGCATACGCGCGATCTCGGTGGCAGTGCGACGACCGCGCAGGTGACGGCGGCCGTGTGCGAGCGCGTCGCGCACGCGGCGGTCGCGGCCTGACGAACGGGCGGGCGGCGCGCCTGCGCAAGTAGCAGGCGGGCGCCGTCCGCTCATCGCCCCGGATTTTCCTGCCCGGGACTCGCGCATCCGACGCGAGCCGGGCGCCGGCCGCCCGCCGCCCGCTTCATCCCGGCGCCGCCGAACATTCACAGACAGAGCACGGCTCGACCTCGAAGGAGGAGACACATGCAAGCGGATCTGGAAACCCGCGTCGCGCGGAAACTGATGTGGCGCATCATTCCGTTCGTGATGCTGCTTTACTTCGTCAGCTTTCTCGATCGCGTCAACGTCGGCTTCGCCGCGATGACGATGAACAAGGCGATCGGCCTGTCGCCGACCGCGTTCGGGTTCGGCGGCGGCCTGTTCTTCATCGGCTACTTTCTGTTCGAAGTGCCGTCCAACCTGATCCTCCATCGTGTCGGCGCGCGCATCTGGATCGCACGCGTGATGATCACGTGGGGGGGCGTGTCGGCCGTGTCCGCATTCGCGGCCGGGCCGACGAGCTTCTACGTGCTGCGCTTCCTGCTCGGCATGGCCGAAGCCGGCTTCTTCCCCGGCATCATCCTGTACCTGAGCCTGTGGTTCCCCGCGAAGCAGCGCGCGGTGGCCGCCGCATGGTTCATGGCGGCCGCGCCGATCTCGACCGCGATCGGTTCGCCGCTGTCGGGCGCGATCATGCAGATGCCGCCGATGTTCGGGCTCGCCGACTGGCAGATGCTGTACATCGTCGAAGCGCTGCCGGCGGTCGTGCTCGGCTTCGTGGTGCTGAAGTGCCTGACCGATTCGCCGTCGAAGGCCGCATGGCTGCGCGCCGACGAGCGCGACTGGCTGATCGCGAAGCTGAAAGCCGAAGCCGACGCGCGGCATACGCACGCCGGGCACACGGCCGGCGCGTGGCAGGCGCTGCGCGATCCGCGCGTGCTGGCGCTCGCGCTGATCTACTTCGGCACGTCGGCCGGGCTCTATACGCTCGGGCTGTGGGCGCCGCTGATGGTCAGGCAGTTCGGCTTCACCGCGTTGCAGACGGGTTTGCTGACCGGCATCCCCAGCATCGCCGCCGTCGTCGCGATGATCGTGTGGGCGCGGCATTCGGATCGCACCGGCGAGCGCACGTGGCACGTCGTGATTCCGTGCGTGCTCGCGTGCATCGGCTTCGTGTTCGCGGGGCAGGCGAGCACCGCGCTGCTGACCGTGCTCGCGCTGGTCGTCGTCAACATCGGGATCAGCGCCGCGAAGGCGCCGCTGTGGGCGATGCCGAGCGCGTTCCTGTCGGGTGCCGGCGCGGCGGCGGGCATCGCGATGATCAACTCGATCGGCAATCTCGGCGGGTTCGTCGGGCCGTTCGCGATCGGCTGGCTGAAGCACGCGACGGGCGGGTATGCGGCGGGGCTGTACGTGGTGGCCGGCACGCTCGCGGTGTCGGCGATCGTCACGCTGATGCTGAGCCGCAAGAGCGCGCGGGAAGCGGTCGTGCCGGGCGTGCGGCATCACTCGTAAGCGTGGCATGCGCGCGGAAAAACCGGGCGGGTGCGCGTTGCATACCCGCCCGGCTTCGTGCGTCGTGACGCGCGAGCCTCTTCAGCTGTGCGTGAGCGTCAGCGCATAGAACTTCACGACGGTGCCGGGCGTCGTCAGCGGCGTGCCGGACACGGCCGTCTGGTCGTAGTCGCCCGCCTTGAAGTAGAAGCTCTCGCCGTCGAAGCTCGAATCCATCGTGAAAGTCTTGGTCGTGCCGTTCGCGGTGACGGTGATCGTCGTGCCGCTCAGGCTCAGCGCATAACTGAACGTCTTGCCGACGCCGACCGTAGTGATCGGCGTGGTCGTCGACTTGCCGCCCTGGTTGGTGCTTTCGAGCAGCAGTTGCACGACGCCGCCGGATGTGAACTGCAACTCGCACAGCGGCTTGCTCGGGCCGGTGCCCTGGAAGATCTGGCCGATCGTCGTGTGATCGGGCACTTGCGTGACGGCCACCGTCGCATTCAGCCGGTTGGTGCCGGACGTCGGCCAGATCGCGTTCTCGCGCAGCTCCGTGCGCGGATGCAGCGAGCCGGACGTCGTCCAGCCCTGCGTCGGGTCCATCATCACCATCGAGCCGTCGCTGCCGTCCGTGTAGAAATACGTCGGGTTCACGTAGCCGCCCGCGAGCGACGAGCCGCTCACGGTGTTGACGTTGCCGGACGAGCCGGTCGGCAACTGCAGCGTGAACGGCGCAAGGTTGAAGTTCGAGCCGGGCGGGTTCGACGGGCTGAGCGCCATGACGGTGGCCTGCTGGCGCGCGGCGGCGGCCGGGCTGGCCGGGTCGTCACCGCCGCAGGCGGAAAGGAACGCAACGGACAGGACGGCGGCGACGCACGGGATGATCCGGTTCTTCATGATGTCTCTCTCTGATGGTCCGTGGCCGGGCGCCACGTTGTGGATAACGTTTTCCTTTTTTGGCATGAGATCGCCGCGAAGGCGGTCGGCAGCCAGTAGAAAGCACTCCAAAATACAGAAAGCAGGTAAGGCGCGGGCACGACTGGGGAAGCTGGAAGTTTAAAGCGGGGAATTCTGAAATTCTTGAAGCTTGCGATCGGCTTTCCGGGTGGTTTGGTCAGCCGGTCGGGGACGATGCTAGCAAGAAGCCTCAGAAGAGTAAACGTTTTCCTTCGTGGGGTGATGAAGCTGTTTGCCGCCGAGCCGCGGCGCGTGCAATTCGCGATTCGGTACAGTGGTGTGCGCGCAGGCGCGGGCGTTACGACGCCGCAGCAGCGACATGCTGCGCGATGCGCGCCGCACAGGCATCGGGCGTCGCGCCCGACGTATCCAGCACCATCTGGCTGAACGGCCGCGACGCATAGCCTTCGCGATACATCTCGGCGATCCGGCTGCGCTCCCAGTCCGTCAATGCGCGCGAGCCGCGATTCGATGCGGCAATCGCCTCGGGCGGCGCAAGCGTGATGACGAACAACCGCGCATCACGCGCGTCGCAGGCGGCGCGCAGCCGTTCGTGTTCCGCTTCGCCGATCGGATAGGCGATCACCAGATGGCGTTCGCGCGCGGTCGTGATCAGCGTGACGAGGCGTTCGAGCGCGATCGCCCACTGCACGTCGAACGGCGCATCGTCAGGCGCATCGTGATCGTCGCCGTCGATGAAGCGCGCGTCGGGCAGCACGCGCGCGAGTGCGAGGCCGATCGTCGTCTTGCCGCTGTTGATTGGGCCATTCAGGTGGATGACGGTAAGGGTGGTCATGAGACGAGGCGGAGAATCGAATGACTCGCAGCTTGCCATGACGGGCGTGGCGATGCAGTGCCGTGGGTGCGTCACGCGGCGTGATGCGTTTGCGGAGGGGGAAAGCAGGAGAGGGAAGAGGTGGCAGGCTGCGTGCGCGATGATGCGCCGCACACGCAGCCTGCCCGACCGTGCCGCATGCAGCGATGCGGCACGGCGTCGAGCGAAACGACTTACTTGTCGTCGCCCTTGATCTGCGGCAGCGCCGTGTTTTCGCCCGGCGTCAGCAGCCCGACTTGCGAGTACACGCGCAGCTTGTCGCGCGTATCGGTGATGTCGAGGTTACGCATCGTCAGTTGGCCGATCCGGTCGCGCGGCGAGAACGTCGATGCAACCTTCTCCATCGACAGGCGTTCCGGCTGGTACGTGAGGTTCGGCGACTTCGTGCTCAGGATCGAGTAGTCGTTGCCGCGGCGCAGTTCGATCTTCACTTCGCCGGTGATCGCGCGCGCGACCCAGCGCTGGGCCGTTTCACGCAGCATGATCGCCTGCGGATCGAACCAGCGGCCCTGGTACAGCAGGCGGCCGAGGCGGCGGCCGTTCTCGCGGTACTGCTCGATCGTGTCTTCGTTGTGGATGCCGGTGACGAGACGCTCGTACGCGATGTACAGCAGCGCGAGGCCCGGGGCTTCGTAGATGCCGCGGCTCTTCGCCTCGATGATCCGGTTTTCGATCTGGTCGCTCATGCCGAGGCCGTGGCGGCCGCCGATGCGGTTCGCTTCCAGCAGCAGCTCGACCGGATCGGTGAACTCGACGCCATTCAGCGCGACCGGCTGGCCGGCTTCGAAGCGCACCGTCACTTCTTCCGCGGCGATCTTCACGTCGTCGCGCCAGAACGCGACGCCCATGATCGGGTTCACGATCTTGATGCCGCTTTCGAGGCTTTCGAGATCCTTCGCTTCGTGCGTCGCGCCGAGCAGGTTCGAGTCGGTCGAATAGGCCTTCTCGGCCGACATCTTGTATGCAAAGCCCGCCTGGTTCATGAATTCGGACATTTCGGCGCGGCCGCCGAGTTCGTCGATGAACGTCTGGTCGAGCCACGGCTTGTAGATCTTCAGATCCGGGTTCACGAGCAGGCCGTAGCGGTAGAAGCGCTCGATGTCGTTGCCCTTGTACGTGCTGCCGTCACCCCAGATGTTGACGCCGTCTTCCTTCATCGCGGCGACGAGCATCGTGCCCGTCACGGCGCGGCCGATCGGCGTCGTGTTGAAGTACGTGACGCCGGCCGTCGTGATGTGGAACGCGCCGCTTTGCAGCGCCGCGATGCCTTCGGCGACGAGCTGCGCACGGCAGTCGATCAGGCGGGCGCCGGCTGCGCCGTATTCGATCGCGCGTTTCGGGATTGCGTCGTAATCGTCTTCGTCGGGCTGGCCGAGGTTCGCCGTGTATGCGTACGGGACGGCGCCCTTGAGTTTCATCCAGTGCAGCGCTGCGCTGGTGTCCAGGCCGCCGGAGAAGGCGATACCGACCTTCTGGCCGGTCGGGAGGCTTTCGAGAATCGTGCTCATAGGAATAACCGTGGATTGAAGCCGGTGGGATCGTATTTCGCGGAATATGCGAGTATCGGCTGTCCGGGAAGTTGGGGCAAGGGCTGATTTTCGCGCGAAATCGTCGTCCGGCCCGTCGGGCGGGCTTGGCCGGCGGTTAACCAAGCGGAGAACGTGGTGCCGAAAGGCGCGAAATCGCGGCCGAAACGGGCTCGGGCGAGTGCGGTTCCGGCCGAACTCGCGGGGCCGGATCGGCCGAAAGGCACGGCAACGGCCGCCAGGGTGCCGGCCGATCGCCAAGAAAGGAATATGAAAGACTGACGCTCGAAACCCGGAACCCGTCAGTCCCTCAGATATTCCACGACTGCGCGGTATCCAGCAGCTTCTCGCGCAGCTGATCGACTTCGCCGGCCAGCTTGGCCGTGATCGACACGTAGCCGGACAGCTGCGGCGGCGGCGCGTCGTGCGGCGGGTCGGCCGGGCGGCGGCGCGGCGCGAGCCGGCTCGGCGTGCCGAACTTGAGCGCGCGGCTTGCGCCGACCAGTGTGTCGCGGATACGCCGGTTCACGGCCTTCATTTCGACGCGCATGTATTCGCGGGCCGTCACGTCGTCGCGGGCCGGCACCGCGCTCGACAGGATCTCCAGATAGCCGATGCACAGGCGCAGGCTGCGCTGGATCGCCTCGAGCTGCGTCATCGACGTCTCGCATTCCTTCGACACCGACGGCATCAGCGAACGCAACTGCACGAGCAGCGCGCTCAGCGCGGCCATTTCCTTCAGGTGCGCGTCGTCGCTGACCTGGCGGTCGCCCGCGAGCCGTGCGTGCACGGCCGCGCACGCACGCAACGCGTCGGCGAGCTTGTAGCGCCACGAGTAGGTCGCATAGAGCGGCAGCGCGAACGAGAACGCCAGCGCGATCGCGATGCCGGTCAGCACGTTCACCGCGCGCCACAGGCCGTCGACGATCTCGTTGTCGCCGTGCCCGGCGACGATCACCATCGTGATCGCCGACAGCAGCGCGATGTAGCCGGCCTTGCCGATCGCGTGATACGCGCAGAAGCCGCACGCGACGGCCATCAGCAGGTAGATCGCGACGGGCGCATGCGACACGGAATACAGCACGATCAGCCCGAGCCCCGCGAGCGCGCCGATCGACGTGCCGAGCGCGCGCTCGGCCGCCTTCTTGCGGATGTTGCCGTGATGCTGCAGCCCGCCGACGACGATCAGCACGGTGATCGTCGACCACTCGCCGTGCGGCACGTGCAGGCCGGTGGACAGCGCGATCGACACGAGAATCGCGAGCGCGACGCGCGCCGCATGGATCAGCTTCGCGTGCCGGTAGCGGCGGTACGGGTCGAGCAGCGGGCGGAGCGCATTGCGCAGCAGGGGCGGCAGCCGGGTAGGGAGCGGGGTGGTCATGACGGAGCGGAGGTGGCCGGAACGCGCACGGCGGCGTGCACGGGCCGGCGCACGCCGCTTGCGCAGCAGACGTCACGCTAACCGAACGCGCGCGGGCTGTCCACGGCGCGGGCGCCGCGCCCGGTCGCGACGCGGGGCGTCACGCGTCGGCCGTGGTCGGCAGCGCTTCCAGTACGCGGTTGCGGCCGCCTGACTTCGCGCGGTACAGCGCTTCGTCGGCGCGCCTCAGCAGTGTCGCGGCGTTCATCCGGCCGTCGGCGGTGGTTGCCGTACCGATACTGGCCGTGACGTGCCCGTACGGGCTCTTCACGTGCTCGATGCCGAGTTCCGCGATCGCGTGCCGGATGCCTTCGGCGACCGTGGCCGCGCCTCGCGCGTCGGTATCGGGCAGCGTGACGACGAATTCCTCGCCGCCGTAGCGCGCGACATGGTCGCTGTTGCGGCGCAGGCAGCCCGAGGCGGATTGCGCGACGCGGCGCAGCACGTCGTCGCCCGCCGGGTGGCCGTAGAAGTCGTTGAATGCCTTGAAGTGATCGACGTCGACGAACAGCACGGACAGCGGCCGGCCGCTGCGCGCCGCGCGCTGCGCCTCTTTCGCGAGCACCGTGTCGAACGTGCCGCGGTTGTCGAGGCCCGTCAGTGAATCGGTGTGGGCGAGCCGGTACAGCTTCGACTCGGCGACCTGCCGCCGCTTCAGTTCGCGCGACAGCGCGAGCGATCCCCACGCGATGAACCCGGTGAACAGGCACATCAGCACGACGGTCCAGACCGCGCGGTGGTGCCACGACGCGTAGATGTCGATCTCGGCCGGCGCGACGTCGACCACCAGCGGCAGGCCGGCGAGATGCTTGTAGACGTAGATGCGCCGGACGCCGTCGATCGCGCCGGTACCGGTCAGCTCGCCGTTGCGGCTGCGCTGCGACTCGATGAACAGCGGCGAGTCGCGCAGGTCGAGGCCGACCACACGCGTGTCGTACGGCAGGCGCGACACGAGCGTGCCGTTGTCCTCGACGATCGCCGCGCTGCCGTGCCGGCCGACCGCGAGGCCGTCGAGCAGCGCGCGGAAGTAGTCGACGCTGAGCGTGCCGACGACGATGCCGCCGAAACTGCCGTCGGACAGGGTGATCCGGCGGCTGAGCGCGATCGTCAGTGCGCCGCCGCGCAGCCGGGAAGCGTAGGGCCGGCTGATGTAGAGGCCCTGCGCGAGCCGGTCGCGATGCACGGCGAAATAGTCGCGGTCGGCGAAATTGCCTTGCCGGGGAGGCGACGCACTCGAATCGATCACGATATTGCCGTGCGGGTCCATCACGAAAATCGAGCCGAGATACTCGCCGGTCGCGGCGCGGTCGAACAGCAGCCGGTGGCGCTGGCGCGGCGGCAATGTCATCAGTTCGGGATCGATGACGCCGTCGACGACGTTTTGCAGCGACAAATCGTAGAGCTCGATATTGCGCGCGATATCGCGTTCGATCAGCAGCATCAGGTTGCGCGCATTTTCGACCGCATGGTCATACGCGTCGCGCCGAGCCTCGATTAATAGCGACGCGGAAAGTCCCCAACTGAACATCAGCAGCAGGATGCCCGCAACGAGCACGCCGCGGGGCGACAGAATGCGTGCCACGATCGACGCGGTATGGCGGCGCAGCGTGGCGGGCAGCGGGAGTGACTTCATCCTCGGGAGTGGCGGGGCGGCGGATATTCGCGTGGCTGGCGATTCCGCGCGCTGATTATTTCGAATTAATCGACATTATCTCGCGAATTCCTGATTTTCGCGTGCGCATGCAAAACATGCATGCGGAAACGGTGATTCGAAACTGTTACGCATCATTACCGCATCGCACGAGGGCGATTTGATTTGAATCAATTATCAGTTCCGGTCGTTTTGTCTGATTAATAGCGAGAGGGCCGGTCGATTTTGCATATCCGCGCGGTATTTGGCGGATTGCGACAGGATTGCCTGCATTCAGGCTGGAATGGAAAACCGAATAACCCCGAATAACGTATGGTTTTTGTGCCGGCATGCGATGGTGGCCGCGTTGATGCAGCCAACTCCTTGATTCTGCGAAATCTCCCCGCGATGGCGGGCGCGTCGACCCGAGCTGTCCCCTTGGCGAATCAGGTAGAATCCGCGCTTCGCCGCAGGCGCCCGTCGCGCAACGCGTATCGGGGCCGTATCGAATGCATCGCAGGACGCGCACCGCGCTCCGATTCCGCATGCGCCGGCTACGGATGCCGGCCCGCTCAACGTTCGTTTCGTTTATGTCCGCAATTCCGAATTCCGACCAACCCGGTTCGTCCGCGAACCCACCCAAGCTTCATCGCGCGCTGAAGGCGCGCCACCTGACGATGATCGCCATCGGCGGCTCGATCGGCACGGGCCTGTTCGTCGCGTCCGGCGCGTCGATCTCGCAGGCCGGCCCCGGCGGCGCGATGGTCGCGTACATGCTGATCGGCCTGATGGTCTACTTCCTGATGACGAGCCTCGGCGAAATGGCCGCGTTCATGCCGGTGTCGGGTTCGTTCGCGACCTACGGCGCGAAATACGTGGACGAAGGCTTCGGCTTCGCGCTCGGCTGGAACTACTGGTACAACTGGGCCGTGACGATCGCGGTGGAACTCGTCGCCGCGCAGCTCGTGATGCACTACTGGTTTCCGGACGTGCCGGGCGTGTGGTGGAGCGCGGCCTTCCTCGGCGTGATGTTCCTGCTCAACGCGCTCACCGTGCGCGGTTTTGGCGAAGCCGAATACTGGTTCGCGCTGATCAAGGTCGTCACCGTGGTCGCGTTCATCGGCGTCGGCCTGCTGATGATCTTCGGCATTCTGAAGGGCGCGCCGAGCAACGGCTGGGGCAACCTGACGATCGGCGACGCACCGTTCGCGGGCGGCCTGCCGGCGCTGATGGGCGTCGCGATGATCGCGGGCTTCTCGTTCCAGGGCACCGAGCTGATCGGCGTCGCGGCCGGCGAATCGGAAAACCCGCGCACGACGATTCCGCGCGCGGTGCGCCAGGTGTTCTGGCGGATCCTGCTGTTCTACGTGTTCGCGATCTTCGTGATCGGCGTGCTGATTCCGTACACCGACCCGAACCTCCTGAAGACGGACGTGACCGACATCGGCGTGAGCCCGTTTACGCTCGTGTTCCGCCACGCGGGCCTCGCGTTCGCGGCCGGCGTGATGAACGCGGTGATCCTGACGGCCGTGCTGTCGGCCGGCAACTCGGGCATGTACGCGTCGACGCGGATGCTCTACACCCTCGCGACCGAAGGCCGCGCGCCGAAGATCTTCGCGAAGCTGTCGGCGGGCGGCGTGCCGCGCAACGCGCTGTACGCGACCACCGCCGTCGGCGCGCTGTGCTTCTTTACGTCGCTGTACGGCGACAAGACCGTGTACCTGTGGCTGCTGAACACGTCGGGGATGACGGGCTTCATCGCGTGGCTCGGCATCGCGGTCAGCCATTACCGCTTCCGCAAGGGCTACGTGAAGCAGGGTTATGCGCTCGACCAACTGCCGTACCAGTCGAAGTGGTTCCCGTTCGGCCCGCTGTTCGCGTTCGTGCTGTGTCTCGTGATCGCGCTCGGCCAGGATTACCAGGCGTTCCTCGCGAACCGGATCGACTGGGCCGGCGTCACCGCGACCTATGTCGGCATTCCGCTGTTCCTCGTCGTGTGGCTCGGCTACCGGTTCCTGAAGAAGAGCCGCTTCGTGCGCTACGAAGACATGGAGATCGCGCCGTGGATCGCCGCGAGCCGCGGCGCGCAGGGGCAGCCGGTGGCGAACCGCGAAACCGCGGGCTGACGCGGGCGCGGCAAGCGGCCGCGCGCCGCACGATGAAACGGGAAGCCGCGTGCTTCCCGTTTTTTTTGCCCGGCTTTTGCCTGCACGGGGTCAAAGCCGGTTATATTGCCCGACCCTACCGGGCCACGGCCCGGCCGGCGCGACAGGCGCAGCGCGGATCGGCATCCGGCGTGCGCGGCGCGCGGCGGCCGGCGAGATGCCCGGCGTTTTCATCGTTCCATCCGGGCCGGCAGGGCCCGCGGAGCGCGCAACCCAGAGGAATCCATGAGCGCATCACCCGCCGAGCGGAAGGCCGGACCCGTTTCCATCGTGCGAATCGAAGCCGCGATCAACGCGTGGCGCGAAGTGTACCCGCCGGCGCCGGACGGCGAGGACGGCTACGCGCTGGACGCCGGCAGCAACTGCCTCGCCGAGCTGTACGGCACGATGATCTGCTACCAGCTGCCGGACGTGCCGCTCGACTCGCTGAGCCACGAGCAGCGCGATGCGCTCTACGCGACCGAGGTGTGACGTGCGGTCGTGACGTCATCGCCACACGGCGTCGATGAAGCAACGGGAAGCTCGCGGGCTTCCCGTTTTGCTTTGGGCGGCGCGTGGCGGCTGGCGCCGCCTGCGGTATCGTGACGACATCATCCGGCTGTGGATTGCGCCGGAACGCTGTCCGGGAGACATCAAAATGGAGTTGAGACACCTCCGCTACTTCGTCGCGGTGGCCGAAGAGCGGAATTTCACGCGGGCGGCGGAACGGCTGCATATCGCGCAGCCGCCGCTGAGCCGGCAGATCCAGCAGCTCGAGGAAGCGCTCGGCGTGCCGCTGTTCGAGCGCAACGCGCGGCCGCTGAAACTGACCGACGCGGGACGCTTCTTCTATTCGCACGCGGTGCAGCTGCTCGCGCAGACGACCGAACTCGAATCGATGACGAAGCGGGTCGGCAAGATCGAGCGCAGCATGTCGGTCGGTTTCGTCGGCTCGACGTTGTACGGGATGCTGCCGAAGATCATCCGGCGCTTTCGCAGCGAGTATCCGGCCGTCGAGCTGAGCCTGCACGAGATGTCGACGATGGACCAGATCAAGGCGTTGAAGGAAGGGCGCATCGACGTCGGGTTCGGGCGCATCCGCCACGAGGATCCGAGCGTGCGGCGCGTCGTGCTGCGCGAGGAGCGGATGATCGTCGCGCTGCCGGTCGGCCATGTGCTCGACAGCGCGAAACCCGTGCTGTCGCTGCACGATCTCGTGAACGACACGCTGATCATCTTCCCGAAGGCGCCGCGCCCGAGCTATGCGGACCAGGTGCTCGCGGCCTTCCACGATCGCGCATTGCAGCCGCGCAAGATCTACGAGACGCGCGAACTGCAGATCGCGCTCGGCCTCGTGGCGATGGGCGAGGGCGTATCGGTCGTGCCGCACAGCGTGTACGGGCTGAAGCGCGACGACATCAGCTACAAGCCGCTCGACGATCCGAACCTCGTGTCGCCGATCATCATGAGCATGCGGATGCTCGACGAATCGGAGGACATTCGCGCGATGCAGGCGCTGATCTACCGGCTCTACGACGAAGCGCAGATGGAGTACCTGCCGCCGCAGCCCGAATGAACGCGCGGGCCGTAGGGGCTTGCTTGACGCTGCGCGCGCCGGCAGGCCACCATGTCCGGATTCGATGCGGCCGCCCGTGTGCGGCCGCTTTCACGCAGACGACAGACACATGACCGATATCGTGACCGAGGAGACTACCGTCGAGACGCCGCAAGGGCGACTCTTTGCGAAACGCTGGCGTGCGGGCCCGGCGCAGGATGTGGCAGCGCCCATCGTGCTGCTGCACGATTCGCTCGGTTGCGTCGACCTGTGGCGTGACTTTCCCGAGCAACTCGCGCGTGCCACGCAGCGTGACGTGATCGCATACGATCGCCTCGGCTTCGGCCGCTCGGATCGTCATCCGGGAACGCTCGGCACGACGTTCGTGCGCGACGAGGCCGATCACGCGTTCGCTGCGGTGCTCGAGCAACTGCGCGTCGATGCGTTCGTCGCATTCGGGCATAGCGTCGGCGGCGGGATGGCGGTGGGTTGCGCCGCCGCGCATCCCGATCGCTGTCGCGCGCTCGTGACGGTCGCCGCGCAGGCGTTCGTCGAGGACCGCACGCTGGACGGCATTCGCGCGGCGGGGCAGCAGTTCGACGAACCGGGTCAGCTCGACCGGCTCGCGCGCTACCACGGCGACAAGGCCGGCTGGGTGCTGCGCTCATGGGTCGACACGTGGCTGTCACCGGCGTTTCGCGGCTGGAATCTCGACGAAGACTTGCCGCGCGTGCAATGCGCGACGCTCGCGATTCACGGCGAAGACGACGAATACGGGTCCGACGTGCATCCGAAGCGGATCGCCGCGCGCGTCGCGGGGCCGTCGTCGTTCCTGCTGCTGGCACGATGCGGGCACATGCCGCACCGCGAGCGGACCGACGACGTGCTGGCCGCCATCGCGACGTTCCTGCGCGACGCGGGCGCCTGAGCGCCCGGCCGCCCGGCAACCGGCGGGCCGGGCCCGCCGGCCGTCAGAACGACAGCTGGATCGCGAGATCGATCGCGAGCAGCGCGATCGAGCAGCCGATGCCGAGGATCACGTTTGGCAGCCGGTGCTCGAAGTCGCGATTGTCGCGGCGCATCGCGGCGCCGAGCAGGAAGATCGCCTCGACGACGATCTGCAGCCCGACGAACAGCAGCATCAGCAGGTACTCGTAACCCATCTGCTTGAACGCGGCAAATTGCATCCCGTGATCGCGGATCCACTGGCCGACGCGCAGCAGTTCGTAGACGAACAGCAAGGCGGGGAACAGGTAACTGATGAAGTAGGTCGGCGCGGTAGCGTGCCGTAGTTCGAGGTGGAAGTGCTGATGCGTGGTAGCCATCACAACCCTCCTTGCAACGCGTGATTGCAGTCGCGACGGCGGCGCGGTCACATGCGAACGAAGGGATTACCCGATGCACAGTGCGCAGCCGTACGACACCAGCATACTGCCGCGCGGGAAATTTGGCTTGCGGTGCGTGCAGTCGTCGTAAAAATGTGTGTGCTGCGCGCGACGCATTTACCGCGCCGTACTTGCCGGATGCGGTGCATTATCGCGCCGCGTGGCGCCTGAACCGTTCGGCAGCAACCATTCCGGATGCTGCTCCAAATCGTCCGCCAGTGCGCGCAGCGTGCTCGATGTGCGCGCGAACTGCGTCAGCGTGCGGCGGACATTCGATGTGTTCGCACCCTCTTGCCGAAGCATGGCCTGCGCAGTCGTGAATGCCTGACGTGCGGCGCCCAGCGCATCGTGCGTTTGCGGCGCCAGTTCGGTATCGAGTTGTGCGAACAGCGCATCGGTGTTCACGAGCGCGGCGTTCAGGTGTGCGCCCATTCTGTCGAGCGGCAATCGGGAAACGGTGCCGACGATGTCGGCAATCTGGTCGCGCAGTACGTCGAGCGTGCCGGGCACGGTCGGGAGTGCAATCGGCTCGCGATTCGTGTCGACCGACGCGGGCGGCGCGTGCGGGAACATGTCGAGCGCGACATACGAGCGGTTCGCAATCGGATTGCCGATGCGCAGCTGGCCGCGCAAACCGCGTGCGACGAGCGTGTGCAGTAGCGCCCTGCCGGCATCGGTGTCGCCGTTGCCGAGCACGGCGCGGTAGCGTTGCCCGAGACGATCGGGGTAGAGCGCCATCGTCACGCGCATCGTGACGTCGCCGCGCGTTGCGTCGTATTCGGTGCCGACTGCCGTCACGTTGCCGAGTTCGATCCCGCGAAAATCCACCGGCGCACCGACCGCGAGGCCGCGCAGCGAGCGGTCGAAACGCATCACCACCGGCGCGGCCGGCGCGTTCGGCGTGCGCATTGCGTCGATCTCGTTGTCGGCCACGCGAAAACGCGTGCCGTCCGGCGCAGCCGTGATCGATGCGTGCCCGGGCGGCGATGCGAATGCCAGCGCGCCGGCGAGCAGCGCGGCAATCGACGGCGTGTCGAGTTGCATGCCGCCGGCGTCGAGTCGCAGGCCGAGGCCGCCGGCCTGCCACCAGCGCGTATCGACGTCGACGTAGCGATCGAACGGCGCGGCGATGAACACGTCGATCGACACGCCGTGTCCGTCCGCATCGAGCGCACAGCCGGTAACCTGGCCGACGCGTGCGCGCCGGTGGTAGACCGGCGAGCCGATCGCGACCGAGCCGAGTGATGTCGCGCGCAACGTGTAGCGCCGGCCGCCGTCCCCGGTCATGGGCGGCGGCGCATCGAGCCCGGTGAAATGCGCGCGCGGTTCGTGCGAACTGCCGAGTGCGGCCGCGATGTACGAACCGGACAGCATCGAGTCGAGACCCGAGAGGCCACCGGGCCCGATGCGCGGCCGCACGATCCAGAAACGCGTGTCCGCCACTGCCAGCGCGCGTGCGCTGGTGTCCAGCCGCACGTCGATCAGCACGCCCGGTTGCCCGTGCAATGCGTGAACACGCGTGACGCGGCCGATCTCGACGTTGCGCAGCCGCAGTGTCGATCGGCCGGCTTCCAGTCCGTCGGCGGTCGCGAATGCGATCGTGACCGTCGGCCCGCGGCTGCCGAGCAACGATACGCCCCATGCGAGACAGCATGCAGCGGCCGCGAGCGGAACGATCCAGACGATTGCCGCCCGCGGCCACCCGGCACGCATCTGCGCAACACGTGCCGACGTACGCCGGCAGGCTTCAGTCGAATTGTGCGACGAGCGCATCGGCACCCTTGTCGATGCCGGTCTTCGCCGCACTGAGCGCGCCGAAACTCGCGCCGATGTTCATCGCGTTCGGATACTGCTTCGTCACGTAGGCGTTGATCAGCCGGTTCGTCGAGGCGTCGCGGATCTCCACCGCGTAGATGACCGAACCCGTGAACGCACCTTCGCGACCGCGGATAGCCTGCACGCCGTTGTAGACGTTGCCCGCGAGATCGAAATGCGCGAATGCGCCGGCAAACGTCGTCGTCGTGACGGCGCCCGTCAGCGTCAGCTTCACGCGCAGCGTGTCGGGGCCCGGCGTGCTCGTCAGCTCGAAACGCTTGCCGAGCTTCTTCGCGAACGTGTCGCCCATGTACGCGGCGAGCGTCGACTTGTCCTGGTCGGTCAGGTCGCCGAACTGATGATCGGTGCCGCGATAGACGGCGATCGGGTCGAGGATCAGCTTCCGGTACGCGTGCCAGTCCGCCGGTAGCGCGTAGCGGTAGGGCACGCGGCCCGACTTGTCTTGCGGATCGCTGCGCAGATATGGCGACGATTCGATGCTGCTGTAGCGGGCGGGCTGGACGCCAGCGCATCCGGCGAGTGCGGCAAGCGCGGTAAGTGCGGTAAGTGCGGCGCAAAGCGCGGCGTTGAGCAGGTGGCTGGGCTTGATCGTTCGGTTCATCTGACGCTCCGGGTCGGGATTCGCGCCGGTGGAGCCGGTGCGAAGGGTGGGGCAACAAAGCGGCACCGCCGCTTGGGTTCGTAAAAAAACCAACCAGACGGTTTGTTTTTAAGGCGCAATAGCCGCATGACGATCGGTGACGGATGGGCCATCCTGCAGCGGTTATCGGCCGGAAAGCCAGGCCACAGGCGGTCCTTGCGTCGCACCATGCGTTGCGCGACGTGCCCGTCATCCGGCCGGGGCCGATGCGGGAGCCGATCGTAGCACCGCCGTTTCCGGATGTAAACCGACCAGGCGGTTTGTTTGTGATAGACTCCGCGCACTTCCTTCATACGATCGCATCGGTCCGGCGCGGTCGCATGGCATCACTCCATTCCGGGGACAGTACATGGATAACCCGACGCGTTCCGAGCGAACGCGCACTGCCGCGATCCAGGCGGCGCTCGCGATCCTCGAGCGCGACGGTCCGGGCAAGCTCACGTTCGATGCGATTTCGCGCGAAAGCGGGATCAGCAAGGGCGGGCTGATGCATCAGTTCCGCACGAAAGGCGATGTGCTGAACGCGCTGATGGAACATCAGCAGGACACCTACCAACGCTTCCAGCGCGACTATCTGGCCGCGCGCGATCCGCGCGAAGCGCAGCCGACACTGTCCGCGCAGATCGCGACGATGCGCGAAGTGATCAACCAGCAGCCGTCGGCGGCGCTCGCGATCATGGCGGCGCTCGTCGAGGATCCCGCGCCGCTGCAGACGGTGCGCGAGACCGATGCCGCGAACGTGAAGCGCATGGCGGCCGAATCCGGCGATCCCGATCTCGCGCTGCTGCGATGGAAGGCCGCGTGGGGGCTCGCGCTATCGGCGATGTTCGGGCTGTGCCCGCTGTCGGCCGATGAGCGCGCCAGGCTGTTCGACCGGCTGCTCGACGAGACGCAATGGCCATCGGGCGGTGACGCCGTCGCGCAACGCGGTGCGCCGGCGGCGAACGCGTCGCGGAAAAAATGAGGCGCGCATGGGTCGCATGCGGTGCAGCGGTCGCCCGTTTCGGGCGCTCGTTGCTCGCGGTCGTACTTGGGCGCTTGTAAGCGCAAGCGCGTGTGAATGCGCGATGCGAAGGCGGGCGTTGCTCAGTTTTTCGCTTCCGCGCCTTCGATAAACAGCTTCGCAATCGACTGAAACTCCCGTTTCAGCGACAACCCCGGCACGGTCAGCCAGCGCAGCATCGCCGCCAGATACAGGTGGTGGAACCAGGTGGCGAGCTGATCGGCCTGCAACGTGCCGTTCAGTTCGCCGGCCTGCTGCCCGGCGACGATCAGTTGCCGCCACACCAGCGCGATATCGCTGCCGTTCTCTCCCCCAATATCCGGTTCGACCGCGCCGATGCTCAGGAGTCGGTGCCGCAGGTACGCGAGCAGGTATGCGGGATGCGCTTCGCACCACGCGGCCGACGCGTCGAGCACGCAGCCGATGCGCGATGCGAAGGTCTTGCGCCGTGCGACGTCGCGCTGCAGATGCGCGAGATCGCGCGCGAGTTCACCTTCGAGCCAGTGCGCGAGCACGGCTTCCTTCGTCGGAAAGTGGTTGTACAGCGTGCGTTTCGCGACGTCGGCCTCGGCCGCAATCTGCTCCATCGTGACGGCATCGTAGCCGTGCGCATCGAACAGGCGCGCGCCGGTAGTGGCGAGATGCGTGAGCATCTGGATGCGCTTGCGTGCGCGGCGGCCCGGATCGTCGGTCGGAATCGGCATGGCGGGGGATTGACTGAAAGTGCACAAGTTGCATTAGTATACGACGTGCATTTTTATGAATCCACCCGTTTCCATCGGGCAAGAGGAGTTACGCATGAAGCTCGTCATCGCCACCTACGGCACCGAAGGCGACACGCGCCCGCTCGCGGCGCTCGGCCGTGCGCTGATCGATGCTGGCCATGACGTCCGGCTGCTGGCCGACGCGGCGACGCTCGGGTCGGCCGCCATGCTCGGCGTGCCGTCGGCGCCGTTGTCCGGCGATATCAGCCGCGCGATCGCGCCGGATGGTGCGCTGGCCGATGCGGTGCGCGGGCGCGGCGGTTTCAACGACACGTCGAAGGCGCTCGCGGCAATCGCGAATGCGAACACGGCCGCGTGGATGCGCGAAGTCGCGGACGCGTCGGACGGTTGCGACGCGATCCTCGTGTCGGGGCTTGCGTCGTTCGTCGGGCTGTCGGTCGCCGAGTATCGCGGTGTGCCGGCGATCGGCGCCGGCATGATCCCGATCACGCCGACTGCCGAATTCGCGTCGCCGTTCCTGCCGCCGGGGAAGTTGCCGCGCTGGCTGAATCGCGCAAGCCATCGGTTCGTGAATGCGCTGTTGTGGCAGGCGTTCAGGAAGTCGACGAACGCGGCGCGGGCCGATGTGTGCGGGTTGCCGCCGCGCAAGCACGTGTGGAGCGATCATCCGATGCTGTACGGAGTGTCGCCGGCGCTGCTGTCCGGCCCGACCGACTGGCCATCGAATGTGCAGGCATGCGGCCAATGGCGGATCGATGCGCGTGGATGGGCGCCGCCCCCGGATCTTGCGGCGTTTCTCGAATCGGGCGATCGGCCCGTGTACATCGGATTCGGCAGCATGGCCGGCTTCGACCGGGCTGCCTTGGTCGACGCGCTGACCCATGCGCTTGCCGGCCGGCGCGCATTGTTCTATCCGGGCTGGAGCGGTATCGACGCGTCGATGCTGCCGGCTCACGTCCGCGTGATCGGCGACACGCCGCACGACTGGCTGTTCCCGCGTGTATCGATGGCGATTCATCACGGCGGGTCGGGCACCACGCATTCGGCTGCGCGGGCCGGGATTCCGTCGGTCGTCGTGCCGTTCGCGGGCGATCAGTTTTTCTGGGCGAACCGGTTGCAGCGACTCGGTGTGGCCGATGCGCCAGTGGCGGGGCGGCGCGTGGATGCGGCGGCGCTGGCGCGGGCCATCGCGTTCGCCGATCGCGGCGAAACGAAGGCGCGTGCCACGGAACTCGGTACGCGCATCGCGCAAGAGGACGGTTTGACGCTCGCCGTCACTGCGATCGAGCGATAGGGGCGCGCCGCAGCGCGGTGAACCCGCGCCGCGGGATCAGAAATGCCCGGTGAACCGGTAACGGCTGCCCGGGTGCCACAGATTGGCGACCGACGCGACCATCCCCTGCGACCACGTGCGCCGATGCAGCAACAGGCACGGCTCGCGGTCGTCCATCGTCAGGTGGCGGCGCGTTTCGGCGTCGGGCATGGCGGCCTCGATCCGGTATTCGACGCGCTGTAGCGGCGCGACGCGCGTCAGGTACAGGTTCGGCGTGGTCGTCGTGAAGTCCTGCAACGCATATTCCGGCGCGCACGCCGGATTGACCCAGCGCTCCTCGAGCTGCACGGGCGTGTCGTTCTCGAAATGCAGCACGCGCGAATGGAAGATCGGGCTGCCCGTATCGAGCTGCAGTTCGTCGGCGAGCTTCGCATCGGCGACGGCCGCGCCGACCTGCAGCACCTGCGCGCGATATCCGTGGCCGCGCGCGGCGACTTCGTCCGAGATGCTGCGGATCGCGACGAGTGTCGATTCGTACTTCGGCGAGGCGACATACGTGCCCGAACCGCGCGTGCGCGTGAGCACCTGTTCGGCCGTCAGTTCGCGCAGCGCGCGGTTTACGGTCATCCGTGCGACGTTGAATTCGCGCGCGAGTTCGTTTTCCGAGGGCACCTGGTCGCCTTCCGCCCACTCGCCGGCATGAATGCGTGCGAGGATGAAGTCCTTGATTTCCTGATAGATCGGTGTGGTCATGGGATCGCGATTCCAGAGTCGGCGGCGCCCGCTGCCGAATGCCGATCCGGCGCGCGCCCGGCGCCGAGTGTACCGGTTTCGCGGGCGAGCGGGCCCGGATTCCCCGAATGATCCCTGTTCGGCCGGCGCGCGTCCATGCGGGATTGCACAGAGCGGCCGGCCAACGACCGCCGGCGCGCGGTCAGAACCGATGCCGGATGCCGACCGTCGCGACGACCTGCGTATTCGTCGACGAAGCCGCGAGCCCCGTCACGTTCGCGAACCCGAGCGTCGCGCCGGACGGCACGCCGAACTGGTGCTGGTACACGGTTTCCGCATACACGTCGGTGCGCTTGCTCAGCGCGTAATCGGCCATCAGCGTCACCTGGTGCCATTTCGGCCGGTGGCTGCCGGTTGCGTCGTCGTAGCGGCCGTCGGTGAACGTATAGGCGCCCGCGAGCGAGACGGCCGGCGTCAGCGCATAGCGCGCGTTGACCTCGTAGTTGTCGAAGCGCAGCGCATTCAGCGCGCCGGGCAGCGACGACGCAGCCGTTTCGTCGAACATCGAATGCGTCCACAGCGCGCCGACCGTCAGCCGGTCGAACGCGTAGCTGCCGCCGGCGCCCATGACACGCTGGCGCACCGCCGGGAAGTTCGCGCCGTCGTTCGGCGACAGCGCACCGCCGGCCGTCAGCCCGCCGCGATTGAGCTGCAGGTACGCGGCGCCGAGGCTGACCGGCCCGTTCGCGTACGACACGCCCGCGCTGTACGCGCGGTTGTTCGCGAAGCCGCCCGCCGCGTTGCTGAACCCGTACAGGCCGCCGAACTGCCAGCCGGCGAGCGTCGGGCTCGTGTATTTCACCGCGTTGTCGATGTAGAACGAATCGTCGATGTTGTCGTTGTCGAACGGATGCGACGCGAGGTTGTTGCCGTCGCCGTTGTTCGCCATCGCGAGCGGGCCGAGGTAGTCGACCACGGCATCGTACTGGCGGCCGAGTGTCAGCGCGCCGTACCGGTCGCTCTGCAGGCCGACGTACGCGCGGCGGCCGAATATCGTGTTCTTGTAGGACTGCGTGCCGTTGTTCAGGTTGAAGCCGTTCTCGAGGCGGAACAGCGCGTGCAGGCCGCCGCCGAGATCCTCGTTGCCGCTCAGGCCGAAGACGGTATTCGACAGCAGGCCGCTGCCTTGCTGCCATGTGCTTTTGCCTGACTGGTTGTTCGTATAGGCGATACCGGCATCCAGCATCCCGTAAAGCGTGACGCTGCTTTGCGCATGCGCCGCGGCGCCGAAGAAGGCGAGGGAGAGGGTACCGACGACTGCTTTTTTCATTGCGTGTGCTTCCTGGAAAGGCCCGTTGCGACGGGAACGACGATTCGTCGCGCGTATCCGTGCGGACACGCGCGTTCGAATCGATGAAAAGGGAGGCGCGCGTGACGCGGGTCACGCACGGCGGCGGCGAATGCCGGCTAGTGCTGCAACAGGCGGATCGTGCCGAACTCGGCGGCCGGCAGCAGGCGGAGGATCGACAGGATCGCGGGCGATGCCTGCGACCGTGCGACTTCGAGTTCGATGCATGCGCGCCCGGTGCGCCTGTCGATCGCGGCCGTGTAGAAATTCAGCGCGGCGCCGACGGCCTGATGCAGCCGGCGTCGCACGGCCGCGAGGTTGTCCGATTCGACACGGATCGACAGCAGCACGAGGTCGTCCGCGGGGGAGCGACGCCTCGAACGCACGCGCGGCAGATCGTGTGAAGCAGCGGATTCGGTTCTGGTCGGTTTCATGCTTTCTTCCCCTGGTCGCATCGTGCTTCGCACCGCGAAAAGCGCGTTCTGGACATGGCGCCCATTTTAAGAATCGCGGTCGCGATACGGTGTATAGACTCGACCCGGCCCTGAAAAGAACGCATAAAAATGCAGTGCGCACCGGTTTTCGTCTTTACAGCTTTTTTATTCCCTGCAAGGAAATTGAACACCGCTTTGATACGCGGATTTCTACACTGTCGCATCCCATTCGCCAGATGAGCATGGGGGCGTCACCGGGGTTTGTGCCGACACGGCACGGCCCGCTACGCCGACGGTCGCGCGGCGTTGCCGCGCATACGAACAAAAGGGGAAAGCCATGTTGTGGATCACCGGCGCGCTATCGCTCGCGCTCTTTATCTATCTGTTTCATGCGTTGATCAAACCCGAGCGGTATTGATCGGCGCGATTCAACAGGAATTCGAAAATATCGGTGAATGTCATGAGCGATCTGCTTTTCATTTTTTTCACGCTCGCTTTCTTTGCCTTGACGGCCGGTTTCATCACCGGCATCGACCGGATCTGAGCGAGCGTCGACATGTTCAACAATCTCATTCAATTCGCGATCGTTCTCGCGATCATGCTGGCGCTGGTGCCCGTCGTCGGGAAATGGCTTGCGCACGCCTTCACGAGCCCGCGCCATGCGTGGGTCGAACGCCGGACCTATGCGCTGCTCGGCGTGAACCCCGACGAAGCGATGTCGTGGCAGCGCTACGGCATGGTGCTGCTGCTCAGTAACGCCGGGATGATGCTGCTCGGCTACCTGCTGCTGCGTATCCAGGACGCGCTGCCGTTCGATGCGCTGCAGCGCGTGTCGCAAAGCCCCGACCTCGCGTTCAACACGGCCGCGTCGTTCATCACGAACACGAACTGGCAGGCGTATGCGGGCGAAAGCAGCCTGTCGAACTTCTCGCAGATGGCCGTCATCACGTTCCTGATGGTCGTCAGCGCCGCGACCGGCGTCGCGGCCGCGGGCGGCTTCATCCGCGGGCTGAGCCGCAAGAGCGCGGCCGATATCGGCAACTACTGGGTCGACTTCACGCGCGTGACCTATCGCGTGCTGCTGCCGCTCAGCTTCGTGATGGCGCTCGTATACGTATGGCAGGGCATGCCGCAGACGCTCGCCGCCGACGCGTGGGCGACCACGCTCGAGGGCGCACGCCAGCAGATCGTGATGGGGCCGGTTGCCAGCCTCGAATCGATCAAGCACATCGGCACGAACGGTGGCGGCTTCTTCAGCATGAACGCCGCGCATCCGTTCGAGAACCCGACGCCGCTCACCAACACGCTGCACATGCTGTCGATGCTGCTGATCCCGTCCGCGCTGACCTATGCGCTCGGCACGATGATCGGCCGGCGCCGCCAGGGCTGGGTGCTCCTCGGCGCGTTCGTCGTGATGTTCGTGGGTTTCCTCGCCGTGATCTATTCAGCCGAGCAGCACGGCAATCCGCTGTTGACCGGGCTCGGCGTCGACCAGCAGATGAGCGCCGCGCAGCCGGGCGGCAACATGGAAGGCAAGGAAATGCGCTTCGGCATCGCGCAGACGAGCCTGTTCGCCACCGTCACGACGGCTGCGACCACCGGTTCGGTCGATGCGATGCATGACTCGCTGACGCCGCTCGGCGGGCTCGTGCCGATCGCGCAGATGATGCTGAACAACGTGTTCGGCGGCGACGGCGTCGGGCTGATCAACCTGTTCACGTTCGCGATCCTCACGGTGTTCCTCGTCGGGATGATGATCGGCCGCACGCCGGAATTCCTCGGCAAGAAGATCGAGGCGCGCGAGATGAAGCTCGTCATGCTCGCGGTGCTCGCGCATCCGTTCAGCATCCTCGGCTTCACCGCGCTGGCCGCGATGCTGCATTCGACGATGGACAGCCTTGCGAACCTCGGCCCGCACGGCTTCAGCGAAGTGCTGTATGCGTACACGTCGGGCACGGCCAACAACGGCTCCGCGTTCGCGGGCCTGAGCGCGAACACGCCGTTCTTCAACACGACGATCGGCTTCGCGATGCTGATCGGCCGCTACCTGACGCTGCTGCCGATGCTCGCGGTCGCGGGCAGCCTTGCCGCGAAGAAGGGCGTGCCGGAAAGCGCGGGCACGCTGTCGACGTCGACGGGCCTGTTCGCCGGCCTGCTGGTTTTCGTGATCCTGGTGGTCGGCGGTCTCACGTTCCTGCCGGCGCTCGCGCTCGGCCCGGTCGTCGAGCACCTGCTGATGTCGGGCGGCCAACTGTTCTGAGGGAAACATCATGATGCAAGGCAATCGCCAGGCAGCGGCCGCCGCCGCGCCGGCACCCGGTTCTTCGTTCGGCGCGGCGACGCGCGGCCTCGTGCGGCCCGTGATCGCATCGTCGGTGCTGTTCATGCTCGTCACCGGCCTCGTGTATCCGCTGCTCACCACGGGCGTCGCGAACGTGCTGTTCCCGGCGCAGGCGCGCGGCAGTCTCGTGGGGCGCAACGGCACGACGATCGGCTCGGCGGTGATCGGGCAGAACTTTACGCGCGCCGGCTATTTCCACGGGCGCCCGAGCGCGACGACGGGCACCGATCCGGCCGATCCGTCGAAGACGGTCGACCAGCCTTACAACGCGGCCGGCAGCGGCGCCAGCAACCAGGGTGCGACCAGCAAGAAGCTGCTCGCCGACATCGCGCAGCGGGTGCGCGCGTACCGGCAGGACAACGCGCTCGCCGACGGCACGCCGGTGCCGGTGGACGCCGTCACCGCATCGGCGTCGGGGCTCGATCCCGAGATCTCGGTCGCGAACGCGCGGTTGCAGGCGGCACGCGTCGCTCACGCACGCGGCGTCGATGCCGCGCAGGTGGCAACGCTCGTCGATCGCATTGCCTCGCCGCGCCAACTCGGTGTGCTCGGCGAGCCGCGCGTGCGCGTGCTCGACCTGAACCTCGCGCTCGACCGCACGTTCGGCCAAGCGGCCAGCGTGAAGTAATGGCAGGAACCACGGAGTCACTCATGTCCCATATCGAAACCCCGATCAATCCGGCGGCGATACCGGTCGGCGCCGTGCCGCCGATGCGCTGGACGGCCGTGCTGCGCGAGGCGTTCCGCAAGCTCGCGCCGCGGGTGCAGTTGAAGAACCCGGTGATGTTCGTCGTCTATCTCGGCAGCATCGTCACGACCGTGCTGTGGCTGCAAGCGCTGACCGGCACCGCCGACGCGCCGGTCGGCTTCATCTTCGCGGTCGCGTGCTGGCTGTGGTTCACCGTGCTGTTCGCGAACGCGGCCGAAGCGCTGGCCGAAGGGCGCGGCAAGGCGCAGGCCGACGCGTTGCGGGCGGCGCGCAAGCGCGTGTACGCGAAGGTGCTCGACGAACCGAAGCAAGCCGGCAGCACCAGCCATCGCGTGCCGAGCGACGAACTCGCGGCCGGCAGCATCGTGCTCGTCGAGGCCGGCGACACGATTCCGGCCGACGGCGAAGTGATCGACGGCGTCGCGTCGGTCGACGAGTCGGCAATCACCGGCGAATCCGCACCGGTGATCCGCGAGTCGGGCGGCGATTTCTCGTCGGTGACGGGCGGCACGCGCGTGCTGTCCGACTGGATCATCGTGAAGATCACCGCGCAACCGGGCGAAGCGTTCCTCGACCGGATGATCGCGATGGTCGAAGGCGCGAAGCGCGGCAAGACGCCGAACGAAGTGGCGCTGACGATCCTGCTCGTCGCGCTGACGATCATTTTCCTGCTCGTCTGCGTGACGCTGCTGCCGTTCTCGCAGTTCAGCGTGCTGCTGAACGCGTCGGGCTCGGCCGTGAGCCTGACCGTGCTGATCGCGCTGCTCGTGTGCCTGATCCCGACGACGATCGGCGCGCTGCTGTCGGCGATCGGCATCGCGGGGATGAGCCGCATGATGCGCGCGAACGTGCTCGCGACGTCGGGCCGCGCGATCGAGGCGGCCGGCGACGTCGACGTGCTGCTGCTCGACAAGACCGGCACGATCACGCTCGGCAACCGCGAGGCCGTGCAGTTCCGGCCGGCGCCCGGCGTGGACGAGCGCGCGCTGGCCGAGGCCGCGCAACTGTCGTCGCGCGCCGACGAAACGCCAGAAGGGCGCTCGATCGTCGCGCTCGCGAAACAGCGTTTCTCGCTGGACGTGGCGGCGGCCGACGGCAGCATCACGGTGCCGTTCAGCGCACGCACGCGGATGAGCGGCCTCGACATCGGCGAGCGCCAGGTGCGCAAGGGCGCGGCGTCCGCGATCCGCGCGCATGTCGATGCGCTCGGCGGCGTGTTTCCTCAAGCGGTCGAAACTGCCGTCAACGACATCGCGCGGCGCGGCGGTACGCCGCTCGTCGTCGCCGATGGTTCGACGGTGCTCGGCGCGATCGAGCTGAAGGACATCGTCAAGCACGGGATCGCCGCGCGCTTCGCCGAGTTGCGCAAGGTTGGCGTGAAGACCGTGATGATCACCGGCGACAACCGGCTCACCGCGGCCGCGATCGCGGCGGAAGCCGGTGTCGACGACTACCTCGCCGAAGCGACGCCCGAAGACAAGCTGCGGCTGATCCGCGAGCACCAGGCGAAGGGCCATCTCGTCGCGATGACGGGCGACGGCACCAACGACGCGCCGGCGCTCGCGCAGGCCGACGTGGCCGTCGCGATGCACAGCGGCACGCAGGCGGCGAAGGAGGCGGCCAACATGGTCGACCTCGACAGCAACCCGACGAAGCTGATGCAGGTGGTCGAGGTCGGCAAGCAGATGATCATGACGCGCGGCGCGCTGACCACCTTCAGCGTCGCGAACGATCTCGCGAAGTATTTCGCGATCATCCCGGCCGCGTTCGTCGCGACGTATCCGGCGCTCGGCGCGCTGAACGTGATGGGGCTGCACAGCCCGACGTCGGCGATCCTGTCGGCGGTGATCTTCAACGCGCTGATCATCGTCGCGCTGATTCCGCTCGCGCTGAAGGGCGTGAAGTATCGCGCGGAGCCGGCCGAGAAGCTGCTGGGGCGCAACCTGCTGATCTACGGAGTGGGCGGGATCGTCGCGCCGTTCATCGGCATCAAGCTGATCGACATGCTGTTGACGCCGTTTATCTGACCGAACGCGCCGTCGCGGCCCCGTTCACGCCTTCGCGGCGTGTGCGGGGCCGTTCGGCGTTTCAATTGCCGGAAGCGATCATGGATGTGAACGTGAACGATGCGAATCGGCGGACGAGGATGCCGCCGGAACCCGCCACGGGCGGCGACCGCTGGCGCGGCATGCTGCGAGCCTGTGCGGCGATGGCCGACCGCATCGCGGGCGCCGGGCCCGATACGCGGCCCGCGCTGGCCGTGAGCGAAGCGCGCCCGCGCACGCATGTGTGGGTGTCGCGGTACGCGGTGCCGCTGCTGCTGGCCACGCTCGTCTGCGCGCTGGCGACGCTCGCGGCGAGCGCGCTGCTGCGCGTATTCGACCTGTCGAACGTCGTGATGCTGTTCCTGATGACCGTCGTGCTGATCGCGCTGCGGCTCGGCCGGCTGGCCGGCGCGTGGGCCGCGTTCGTCTGCGTCGGCTGCTTCGACTTCTTCTTCGTCGAGCCGAGGCTGTCGTTCGCAGTGTCCGATACGCAGTACGTGTTTACGTTCGCGCTGATGCTCGCCGTCGCGCTCGCGATCGGCCAGCTCGCGGCACGCCTGCGCGCGGAGGCACGCGCCGCGCGGGCGAATGAGAAACGCTCGGCCGCACTCGCGCGCGTCGCGCACGATCTGTCGGCCGCGATCGAGACCGACCAGATCGCATCGATCTGCACCGGCACGATCGCGCCGCTGCTCGGCGTGCGCGTCGCGCTCGTGCTGCCCGATGCAGACGATCACCTGATGCCGGCGCGGCACGCACGATTCGTCGACGTGCCGACTGCACGCTGGGTCTACGAGCATGCCCGCGCGGCCGGTTGCGGGATGCCGCCGTTCGAGCGTGCGGCCGCGCAGTACCTGCCGCTGAAGGCGCCGATGCGCGTGCGTGGCGTGCTTGTGCTGTTCGGCGATGCGCAGCCGGTGCCGACCGATCCCGACGATCGCCGCCTGATCGATGCGCTGTGTTCATCGATTGCGATGGCGCTCGAACGCGTGCACTACGTCGGCGTCGCGCAGCACACGCTGGTCCGGATCGAAGGCGAGCGGTTGCGCAATGCACTGCTGGCCGCCGTGTCGCACGACCTGAAGACGCCGCTCACCGCGATCCGCGGGCTTGCCGAGACGCTGGAGCGGCCCGAGCGGCTCGCGAGCGGCCAGCCGGCCGCGCTCGCGCATGGCATCCGCAACCAGGCCGAGGCGCTGCACGGGCTCGTCGTGAACTTGCTCGACCTCGCACGGATGCAGAGCGAAGGCGTACGGCTCAACCGCGAATGGCACATGCTCGACGAGATCGTCGGCAGCGCGCTCGCGCATTCGGCCGGCGTGCTGGCCGGCCGCGACGTGAGCGCCGACCTGCCGGCCGACCTGCCGCTGATCGACGTGGACGCGCTGCTGATCGAGCGCGTGCTGATGAACCTGCTCGACAACGCCGCGAAATACGCGGGCGCGGAGGCGGCCGTGTCGGTGCGCGCGCGCGTGTTCGGCGAAACGCTGTACGTGTTCGTCGAGGACGACGGGCCCGGTTTCATCGCGCGCAACACCGAGCCGCTGTTCGAGCCGTTCGAGCGCGAACGCAAGGAATCGTCGATCAGCGGCGTCGGGCTCGGGCTCGCGCTGTGTCGCAGCATCGTCAACGCGCACGGCGGCTCGATCCGCGCGGTGCCGCTCGATCCGCACGGCGCGCGGTTCGAGATTCGCCTGCCACTGGGCGCGCCGCCCGACATCGAACACGAGAGCCGGACATGATCAGATCGCGCGTACTCATCGTCGAGGACGAAGCGGATATCCGCCGCTTCGTGCGGATGGCGCTGGAACAGGAGGGGCTCGACACCTACGAGGCGTCGACGGCCCGCGAGGCGCGGATGTATGCGTCGAGCAGCAAGCCCGATCTCGTGATCGTCGATCTCGGGCTGCCCGACGACGACGGCAAGACCTTCATCCGCGAGTTGCGCGAGTGGTCGACGGTGCCGGTGATCGTGCTGTCCGCGCGGCAGCAGGAGGTGGAGAAGGTCGCGGCGCTCGATGCGGGCGCCGACGATTACCTGCCCAAGCCGTTCGGCGTGCCCGAACTGCTCGCGCGGGCGCGGGCGCAGTTGCGGCGCGCGGCGTTCGTGACGGCCGACGGGCAATCGTCGTCGGTCGTGCGGTTCGGCGACGTGACCGTCGATCTCGGCCGGCACGAAGTCGCCCGTGGCGGGGAGCCCGTCCATCTGACGCGCCTCGAATTCCGGCTGCTCGCCGCGCTGATCCGCGCGCGCGGCGGCGTGGTCGCCGCGCGGCAGTTGCTGGCCGAGGTGTGGGGCATCCATGACGCCGATCGCGCGCACTACGTACGCGTGTACATGACGAACCTGCGGCAGAAGCTCGAACCGGTGCCCGCGCGGCCGCGGCACCTGCTGACGGAGTTGCAGTTCGGCTACCGGCTGGTCGGTCTGGAAACGGTCGGCTTGCCGCGGGAAGTATAGACAGGCGTCACACCCAGCCCGGCTGCCGCCTTACGCCGCGAGAAAGCCGGAATTCAGCATCATGTAATCGATAATTAATTGAAATTTAAGGAAAATCGTAGCCCACGGCAAGAATCCGCCGACAATTAGAGATAAACACGGATTGCTGGCCCCATCCCTGAAAGGCAAAGTTGTATGTACAACTTGGAGCGTCGCCGGGAGAGGCGATTCCCGGGTTGGAAGGGTTCACGGCGGGCAGTCCGACCGGAACCCGGCCCAGTTCGCCTCTGACAGGAACGCCATGAAGAAACTCGCGCTCAGTATTGCCCTTGCCTGCATCGCGGTCGGTGCCCACGCCAAGGATTGGTCGACGATCCGGTTCGGCGTCGACGCCAGCTACCCGCCGTTCGAATCGAAGGACGCAAGCGGCAAGGTCGTCGGCTTCGACGTCGATCTCGGCAACGAGATCTGCGCCCGCCTGAAGGCGAAATGCGTGTGGATCGAGAACGACTTCGACGGGATGATCCCGGCGCTGAAGGCGAAGAAGTTCGACGGCGTGCTGTCGTCGATGTCGATGACGCCGGCGCGCGCCGAGCAGATCGCGTTCTCCGACAAGCTGTTCAACACGCCGACGCGCCTCGTCGCGAAGAAGGGCGCGAACCTGCAGCCGACGGCCGAATCGCTGAAGGGCAAGTCGGTGGGCGTCGAGCAGGGCACCATCCAGGAAACCTACGCGAAGGCCTACTGGGCGCCGAAGGGCGTGCAGGTCGTGCCTTACCAGAATCAGGACGGCGTGTACCAGGACCTGATGTCCGGCCGCCTCGACGCGGCGCTGCAAGACGCGGTGCAGGCCGATATCGGCTTCCTGAAGACGCCGCGCGGCGCGAACTTCGAATTCGCCGGCAAGGACATCGACGATCCGAAGACGCTCGGCAACGGCGCGGGCATCGGCCTGCGCAAGGACGATGGCGACCTGAAGGCGAAGATCGATCACGCGATCGCCGACATCATCAAGGACGGCACGTACAAGAAGCTCGAGAAGAAGTACTTCGCGTTCGACGTCTACGGCGGCTGACCCTCCATGCGGCGCGCACCGGCTGGGGCGCGCCGCGTCTGTCGTGGGTGCAACCCGCTTCGCGTGATGCGTCCGACTTGATGAGCAGCCTGCATCAGGTAGTGCGCAGATATCGTTTGATGCGCGGCTAATGGCTATTGACAATCCAGCCACCTCGTTCTGGATCCCTCATATGATCTTCCAAGGATTTGGCCCGCTGCTGTGGGCCGGCACGGTCGAGACCGTGAAGCTCGCGGTGCTGTCGCTCGCCGCGTCGCTCATTCTGGGCCTCGTCGGTGCGAGCGCGAAGCTGTCGACGAACCGCGTGCTCAAGTCGATCGGCACCTTCTACACGACACTGATCCGCGCGGTGCCGGATCTCGTGCTGATGCTGCTGCTGTTCTACGGGATCCAGATCCTGCTGAACAACGTCACCGACATGCTCGGCTGGGACCAGATCGACATCGACCCGTTCGTGGCCGGCGTCATCACGCTCGGCTTCATCTACGGCGCGTACTTCACCGAGACGTTCCGCGGCGCGTTCCTCTCGGTGCCGCGCGGCCAGCTCGAAGCGGGCTTCGCGTACGGGATGAGCGGCTGGCGCGTGTTCCGCCGCATCCTGTTCCCGCAGATGATGCGCTTCGCGCTGCCGGGCATCGGCAACAACTGGCAGGTGCTCGTCAAGGCGACTGCGCTGGTGTCGATCATCGGCCTGGCCGACGTCGTCAAGGCGTCGCAGGACGCCGGCAAGAGCACGCTCGATTTCTTCTTCTTCACGCTGGCTGCAGGCGCGATCTACCTCGCGATCACGACGGTATCCAACCTCGTGCTGCATCACCTCGAGAAGCGTTATTCCGTCGGTGTCCGGAGGCTCGCACTGTGATCGAACTCGTCAGCCAGTACTGGCAAAGCTATCTCTATACCGACGGCTACCGCTTCAGCGGCCTCGCGATCACGCTGTGGCTGCTGGTCGTGTCGATCGCGCTCGGTTTCGCGCTCGCCGTGCCGCTCGCGATCGCGCGTGCGTCGTCGAACCGCTGGATCTCGGGCCCGGTGTGGCTCTATACGTACGTGTTCCGCGGCACGCCGCTCTACGTGCAGCTGCTGATGTGCTACACGGGCATCTACAGCCTGCAGGTCGTGCACAACCACGTGTTGCTCGACACGTTCTTCCGCAACGCGATGAACTGCACGCTGCTCGCGTTCGTGCTGAACGAATGCGCGTATGCGACGGAAATCTTCGCCGGTGCGATCAAGGCGACGTCGGCCGGCGAGATCGAGGCCGGCATGGCCTACGGGATGTCGCGCTACAAGCTCTATACGCGCATCATCCTGCCTTCCGCGCTGCGCCGTTCGCTGCCGAGCTACAGCAACGAAGTGATCCTGATGCTGCACGCGACGACGCTCGCGTTCACCGCGACCGTGCCCGACATCCTGAAGGTCACGCGCGACGTCAATTCGGCGACGTACATGTCGTTCCAGGCCTACGGCATTGCCGCCGTGCTGTACGCCGTCGTCGTGTTCACGCTCATCTGGGCGTTCCGCAAGCTCGAGACGCGCTGGCTCGCGTACCTCTCGCCGCGCGGCCATTAACGCATTCGCAAGATTCGCAAGGAAGGACCCAGCATGTACAAGCTTACCGTTGACAACCTGCACAAGAAATTCGGCGACAACGAGGTGTTGAAGGGCGTGTCGATGAAGGCGAAGGCCGGCGACGTGATCAGCATCATCGGCTCGAGCGGCTCCGGCAAGAGCACGTTCCTGCGCTGCATCAACTTCCTCGAGCAGCCGTGCTCGGGGCAGATCACGATCGGCAGCGAGCCGATCCAGACCACGCGCGACCGCAACGGCTCGCTGCGCGTGGCCGACCAGAAGCAGCTGCAGCGGATGCGCACGAAGCTGTCGATGGTGTTCCAGCACTTCAACCTGTGGGCGCACATGACGGTGCTCGAGAACGTGATCGAGGCGCCGATGGCCGTGCTCGGGATCGGCAAGGATGAAGCGATCGCACGGGCGCGCAAGTATCTGGAGAAGGTCGGCCTCGCGTCGCGCGTCGAAGGCATGTATCCGGCGCACCTGTCGGGCGGCCAGCAGCAGCGTGTGGCGATTGCTCGTGCGCTTGCGATGGAGCCGGAAGTGATGCTGTTCGACGAGCCGACGTCGGCGCTCGATCCGGAACTGGTGGGCGAAGTGCTGAAGGTGATGCAGAAGCTCGCCGAGGAAGGCCGCACGATGGTCGTCGTCACGCACGAGATGGGCTTCGCGCGCAACGTGTCGAATCACGTGATCTTCCTGCATCAGGGGAAGATCGAGGAGGAAGGGAATCCGCAGGAGATTCTCGTGAATCCGAAGAGCGAACGGCTCGGGCAGTTCCTGTCGGGGCGGTTGAAGTAAGCACGCGGGTGGTGGTGCAAGGTGGAACGCTAAATGCTTGTCACGCGTGATCCTTTCGATGAAGGAGCACGACAATGAGCACACCGACCACCACCGCCTTTTCCCACGTCCGGCCGCAGGACACCGCGTATCGCGGCGAGGGCCTGCGCGACTTCTTCCTGTATCGCGATCTCGGCATCGCGGCCGCGACGAACGGCAAGGTCGTCGCGCAACTCGTCAGGGCAAATCATGCACCGGTGGCGGGCACCGGCTGGCACCGTCACGAGGCCGAGTTCCATATCGTGATCATGCTGAAGGGCTGGGCGCGCTTCATGTACGGCGAACAGGAGACGCTGGTGGCCGCAGGCGACTGCGTGCATCAGGCGCCGGGAATCGTCCACTACCTGTTCGACTACTCGCCGGACATGGAGTACCTGGAGATCGTCGGGCCCGCCGATTTCAAGTCGATCGACGTCGACGGGCCGTGCGCGGTGCCGCCGCCGACGCCATGGGGCGAGGCGGGCGCGTAGCCTTCACGCGCGCCCGCGCACGCTGTCGATAGACCGCCTTCGGGCGGTTTTTTTGTTGATCCACCGACACCCGCGACCTGCTTCCTTCGCTTCAACGTGTTCCTTCGAATGCCGAAGGATCGGGAAGCTGAAGATCCGGAAAGAAAAGAAAGACATTCGTCAGCTTCGACCGCCGATTGGCGATGCGATGTCAAAGATCGTCAATTGCACGCATGCACGGTGCACGGTCTGTCGACGACCGGCGTTAAGGAGGTACCAGCCGGATCACCGGCTGACCTATCCGGGAGAGTTCCACCATGAACCGCATCGCGAAGATCCTGACGGCAACTGCACTGGCTTGCGCCGTGCTCGCGCCGGCACTGGCCGAAGCGCATTCGCACCGCGTGTGCCATTTCGATCATCACCACCATCGCGTGTGCCGCTGGGTGCGGTAACCGTGGGTTTTCCCGGGGACGCCCCGGACGCTTTCATCATTCAGGCAAATCAGGAGAGGACTATGAAAAAGACGATGTTGATCGCCGCGCTGGTCGCCGGCATGGGTGTGTCGATCGGTGCATTCGCGCAGGTTCCGGCCAGCGCGCCGGCCGGCACGACCGGTCTGTGCAAGGATGGCTCGTTCTACTCGGGCGCGTCGAAGAAGGGCGCATGTGCAGGCCACAAGGGCGTGAAGACGTGGTACGGCGCATCGGCCGCCGCTGCGGCGAGCGCACCGGCCGCGGCACCGGCCATGGCGGCTTCCGCTGCGCCGGCATCGGGCGCCGCTCCCGCGAAGAGCGCCGCCGCGACGACGGCAGCCGCGCCGGGCGGCGGTGCAGGCAAGGTGTGGGCGAACGACAGCACGAAGGTCTATCACTGCTCGACCGACAAGTACTACGGCAAGACGAAGCACGGCAGCTACATGTCGGAAGCCGACGCGAAGGCGAAGGGCTACCACGCGTCGCACGGCAAGGCCTGCTCGTAACGCGCAAGGCCGGCGCGCGCGTGCATGCGCTCGCGCGTCGTCCGAATGCTGCAATACCTGAATCGCCCCGCCTGTCCGGCGGGGCGATTCATTTGTGTCGTCACCCGCGTTCAGTGCGCGTGATTTGATCGTGTCTCTGTCGTCGCATCGCTCCCGGTTGTGCGCGCATCGAGCAGGGCACGCAGTGTGACGTAGTGGGTGCCGTTCGTATCGCCTTCCGCAGCTGCGGTGCGATCGTACGGCTCGTTGTCATGGATCGTCGCCCGCACGATCGGGTAGATCTGCGTTTCCCACCGGCTGCCGTTGAATACGCCGTAGTGCCCCGCACCCGTCTGTACATGGTGCGTCTTCAGATACGGCGGTAACCCCGAACACAGTTCCTGCGCGGCCACCGTCTGGCCCACCGCGCAGATATCGTCTTTTTCGCCTTCGATCGTCAACAGCGCGGTGCGATGAATCGCCGCCGGTTCGACGAGCCTGTCGCCGACCGTCAGCTCGCCGCGCGCGAGCGCGTATTGCTGGAACACCTTCTCGACCGTTTCCAGGTAGAACTCCGCGGTGAGGTCGGCCGTCGCGAAATATTCGTCGTAGAAGTGCCGTAGCGTGTCCGCTTTCGCGGGGTCGCCTTTCGCGCGCTCGTAATACAGATCGGCGAACGACGCCGCATGCCGGTCCGGGTTCATCGACATGAACGCGCCGACCTGCACGAAGCCCGGATACACGCACCGCTGCGCGCCGACGAAGCCGGCCGGCACGACGCTGATCAGGTTGCGTGCGAACCATTCGATCGGCTGGCTCGTCGCGAGCGCGTTGACCTTCGTCGGATTCACGCGACAATCGATCGGGCCCGCCATCAGCGTCAGGCTCGCGGGCTGCGCCGGATCGCCGCCGGCCGCCATCAGCGCGACGGCCGCGAGCGCGGCGACGGTCGGCTGGCAGATTGCGAGCACGTGCGCGTCCGGGCCGATCTGGCGGATGAAGTCGATCACGTGCGCAACGTATTCGTCGAAGCCGAAGCGCCCGGCCGTCAGCGGGATGTCGCGCGGGTTGTGCCAGTCGGTGATGTACACGTCGTGATCGGCCAGCATCGTGTGCACCGTGCCGCGCAGCAGCGTCGCGAAGTGCCCGGACATCGGCGCGACGATCAGCACGCGCGGCTGGCGCGCGACCGGCCGCGCCTTGCGGAAATGCAGCAGCGTCGCGAACGGCGTGACGGCCGCCGCTTCCTCGACGATCGGCACCGATTCGCCGTCGACCACGATCGATTCGATCCCGAATGGCGGGCGCCGATGCGAGAACGCGCAGCATTCGAGCAGCTCGCACAGCGCGTCGAGCATGCGGCCGGTCGGCGTCGACGTCGCGGGTGGCCACAGCGACATCGTCGCGCGCGTGGCGGCCGCCCATGCACGCGCCGGGCGCAGGCATTCGGCAGACCATTGATAAAACGGATAGGCAAGCAGGTTCATGACCGTCGCTCGTTGCGCCGCGTTGCAGGGAACGAGGCAAGCCGTGTGCCAGCGTGCGGCTGGCACGCGCGTTGCACGCGGTTCGGGAACGCGGCGGCGCAGGCGGTACGTGAGGACGGGTGGGCGAAGGCGATGCGCTGCCGCGCCGGTCTCGCGAGTGATGCGTGCCGCGCCACGGTGCGGTGCTGCGCCAGTTCGGCGAATGGGCCGCACAGGCGTGGTGCGGATAACGGCGTGATGCGTCCGTTTTCGGTGCAGGGGCACGAACGGCAACCAGCAGGGGAGCGACATGGAATCCACCGGACAGACGACGCTGACCATCAGCAGCCGCAATTACTCGTCGTGGTCGATGCGCGGCTGGCTGCTCGCGAAGCTGAGCGGGCTCGCGTTCGAGACGGTCAGCGTGCCGATCGATGCGGCGTCGCGCGCGGAATTGCTGCTGCTGTCGCCGTCGATCCTCGTGCCGTGCCTGACGCACGACGGCAGCACGGTGTGGGACACGCTCGCGATCGCCGAATACCTGAACGAGATCCGGCCCCAGGCGCGGCTGCTGCCCGACGACCGGCATGCGCGCGCGCATTGCCGGTCGATCTGCGGCGAGATGCATTCCGGCTTCAGTGCGTTGCGATCCGCGCTGCCGATGAACCTGCGCGCGCATTTCCCCGGCTTCCGGATCTGGTCGCGCGCGCAGCACGACATCCAGCGGATCGTCACGATCTGGCGCGAGTGCCTGGCCGCTTACGGCGGGCCCTGGTTGTTCGGTGCGGAGATCGGCATTGCCGATGCGATGTACGCGCCGGTCGTCACGCGCTTCCTGACATACGACGTGAAGCTTGAGCCGGACGTCGCCGAATACTGTATGCGCGTGCTCGCGCATCCGTTCGTCGCCGAGTGGATCGAAGCGGCGAAGGCCGAGCATGAAGACATCGACGAACTCGACATGGAGTTCTGACGCACGCGATCGTCGCACACTTTCAATTTCACTACATGCGCAAGGGGCGAAACGAACGTTCGATGCGCTCGCGCAACTCGCAAACGTTTTACCTTGATTTCGGTTCGAAACGAGGATGAATTCCCTAAAGGATGTTGAGCCCGCTGACGTAAACGAGTCACGGGGATGACTCGCGATACGCACGCTTTCGACGTGCGACGCGCAGTCCGCAATAACCAGCGCAGCAGGGGAATCGACTTGAATCGTCAGCAATCGTGGACGCGTACGGCGGCGCCCGGGGAAATCATTTATTCCGAGGGCTTCGCCGGCGAGCCCGTCATCTTTCTGATTACCGACGGCAAGGTCGAGCTGTCCACGCGATGCGACGACAAGCGCGTCATCGTCGCGACGCTCGGCCGCGGCGAGTTCTTCGGCGAATCAGCGTTGCTCGCGGCCGAGCCGCGTGCGCATACCGCGAAGGCGCTGTCGTTCTGTCAGCTCACTGTCGTGCCGGCCGGCATGCTCGATGACGAAATCGAGCGCGTGTCCGCGCTGCTGCGCCATATCGTGCGGACGATGATTCGCCGCGTGAAGCGCAAGGACGACCAGCTTGCCACCTATACCCATGCGGACTTCATGCCGGGCGTGCTGTCCTATGCGCACCTGCTGGCGCTGATGGCGAACGCCGATGCACGCGAAGCGAGCGACTCGTGGGCGCGCCGGCCGATGCAGGCTCATGCGGCCGAAACCTCGGTGCCGCTCGCCGAAGTGATCCGCAAATGCCGCGCGATTGCCGGCCACTCGCGCCCGCACGTGCTCGCGATGCTGCGACGCATGGAGAAGCTCAATCTCGTCTCGATCGAAGCCGCGCAGGCCGATGCTGCTGGTGGCGCAATCGACTACGCGGCTTCGTCGGATGCGCGCCAGGTCGTCACCTTCGACGCCGCGCGCGTGATCGATCGCGCGCAGCAGGTGGCCGATCACGATCTCGACCTGTCGATCAACAGTGAACTCGAACTCATCGAGCTGGCCGATCTCGAATCGCTGATCGGCGTCGACAAGACGCTGCTGCTCAACAAGCTGTCGAACGGCGAGATCGCCGACGAAGTGTTCGCGTTCCGCAAATCGAAGGTGCTCAGTTACGTCGAGCAGAAGGGCGTGGCGTACTTCTCGCGACGCAACGCGCGTCGTGGCGGCGAGGTGCGTGCGCTGGAGGATCTCGTGTGGGTCGACCAGCGCACGCTGTTCGACGTGATCAGCGCGTTCGATACGTACGATCTCGCGAAGCTGATCGCGAACCTCGACGATCGCGCGGTGGCCGACAAGCTGTTTTCCGTGATGACCGAGGCGCGGCGCAACGAGGTGTCGTGGGTGATGCGCCGCGAGATCAAGCTTGATCCGATCGAGGTCGAGGAGATCGAGCAGCGCGTGCTCGATGCCGTGCGCGCGGCGAAGGCGCCTGCAGCCGGTGTGGCACCGGTGGCGTCGACATCGTCGTCGGATGCGTGAAACGGAGAGCCATATGGATCTGTTGACCCTGGCCGGTGTGGTGCTCGGCGGCGCGGCGATCGTGTTCGGTTTCGCGCTCGAAGGCGGACATTTCTCGATGCTGTTCCAGTTCGAGGCGCTCGTGATCGTGTTCGGCGGCACGCTCGGCGCGGTGATGATCCAGAACACGTGGGCGCGTTTCTTCGACGCGGTGAAGCAGTTGCGGCTCGCGTTCGTCCGGGCGCGCGAAGTCGATCGCAAGAACCTGTCCGACCTGCTCGAATGGGGCGATCGCGCGAAAGTCGACGGGATGCTCGCGTTCGAATCGATGGACGTGAGCGGGATTCATCCGTTTGCGCGCCGCGGGCTCGAACTGCTGGCGAACGGCGTGTCGACCGCCGTGCTCGAGGATGCGTTGCAGCGCGAACTCGATGCGTACGAGCGCAGCCGCCTGGCGGCCGTGCGCGTGTGGCAGCAGGCCGGTGGCTATGCGCCGACGTTCGGCATTCTCGGCTCGGTGCTCGGGCTCGTGCAGGTGACGAGCCATATTCTCGAACCCGCGCAGCTCGGGCCAGGCATCGCGGTCGCGTTCGTCGCGACGCTGTACGGGCTCGCGTTCGCGAACCTCGTGTTCCTGCCGCTGTACGGCAAGCTGCGCGCGCAGATCGATAGCGAGATGCGCTTCCGCAAGCTGTATCTCGACGGCTTGCTCGCGATTTCGCGCAAGGAGTCGCCGCATACGATCGAAACGCGGCTGACCGGCGATGTGCGCGGGCGTGCAGCGGAATCGCTTGCTTGATGGGCGTGTGCCTGTTCAGGCGCCAGCGCCATATGACGAACCGGGATTCTCGACCGCATGACAGCTCGAACTGACGGCGCATCCGCTGCCGATCGCGACGATGATGAACTCGAAGGCTCGCAGTCCGGGCGCTGGCTGATTTCGTACGCGGACCTCATCACGACGCTGATGGTGCTGTTTCTCGCGCTGTATGTGCTGCAGCTCGCGAAATACAATGCGCTCGATGCGCGATACCAGACGCTTGCGCGGCAGGCTGGTGGTGCTGCGAGTGTTGCCGATGCCGCCACGCCCGACCATGCGCCGCCGTGGCTTGCACTGCTCGATTCGTTGAAGTCGAACGGCCGGATTTCGCTGGTGAAGGCGCCGCATGGCGTCGAGATTGGCATCGACGCGAAGATCCTGTTCAATGTCGGCGATGCGCGCTTGCTGCCGGATTCATCGCCGGTGCTGAACCAGATTGCACAGGCACTGAGCGAGCATGCGACCGGCGACATCCTCGTCGAAGGCCACACGGACAATGTGCCGATCGCGAACGCTAAATACGAATCGAACTGGGAGCTTTCGTCGGCGCGTGCGGGGAGTGTCGTGCGCTATCTGACCGAGCGCGGTGTGGCACCGCATCGCCTGGCGGCGATCGGGCGGGCCGATACGCAGCCGCTCGTGGCGGGTGATGATGCGGATTCAAGGGCGAGGAATCGGCGGGTGACGATTTTCGTTGCGTATTGATTCAGTACTTTAGCTAGCGCTCAACCAATAATTCGAACCTGAGGGAATCCGAGGATGTCGACTGAGAATAATACCGAGGCCGTTGCCGTGGCCACGGGGAAACGACACGCCGGCTTCGGTGCACTGTTGATGCGGCTGTTGACGGCCGATTTGTCGATTTGGAATCTGGTCATCGAGACGGTTGTCCTGACTGCAGCGATTACCCTCGCCTGGCATTGGGGGCTTGGCCAATGGATAGCGAGGAACATCACGGTCATGTCGCTGAGCGCGTGGCGCTGGATGCCGCTTCCTCTCGCGTTGATCTATCTGTTGCTGATCGGTGTCATGCGGCACCGGTCGCTGATGGCCGTGCAGAAGGAGTTCCTCGCGCTCCCGGAGAAGGCGCCGAAGGAGCAGAAGAGCCAGCTCAAGAGCCGGGTCGAAAGAAAACGCAGCCTGTACAAGATGATCGGCGAGGTATTCGCGGCAATGTCGGTGCTGGGTGCCGTGTTTTCGTTGGTGGTTTCCTATACGTCGTTCGATGCACGATTCCTGCGCCCCACTCAACGCGAGATCACCGCGGACTTGACGCGGATCCAGGAGCTGACCGAACAGACGTGCGTCATGGGGGTGTCGGCGGAGATATGTATGAGCCCGCCCACGGTGCGCCAGCTGATCGAAAACGTCGAGAAGGCAACCGATACGATCGAGCGGCGAACTGCGGTAACCGACATGTTGGGCCGCCTGCGTCCGTTGCTTGCGAAGATTCAAGACGGCGCGGATGGCGAACTGGAGCGCTTGCTCGACAATATCGACGCCGCGTACCCGGACGAGGCATTGTTCTCGTTGCTGCAGATGGCCATTGCGTCGTTTCTGGTGTTGACGGTTACCGTCGCGGTCGGGTTCAAGCTCGCGGTTGCCGTGTATGAATACCGGGTCGCGCTCTTGCCTGTTGGTGACGATGCCAAGCCCACATCTACACCTGACACCCAACGTTGCTCGAATGCGCCCTGCGCGACCGAACCGCAGCGATCCACTGAATAGGCGTCGCGACGCCCGTCGGTATCGGGATATATCGATTTGAACATGATGAACATCTGAAATCAGCGATGCGGTTCCGCGCGTGCATGCCGATAACCCAAACTGGCTCAGACCGAGCGGTTATCGAGGGTTCCCCATGCATTTCTGGCGCAAGCTTTCCATTCAGAACAAGCTGATTCTCAGCATGACGAGTTGTCTGCTCGTGTTCGTCGCGATTTCGAGCGGGCTCAGTGTCCGTCTGATCGGCAACGCGGTGCGCGATCGCGTCGTCCGCGAAGAACTGCCGACCGCCGTGAACGGCATTCGCGCCGACGTGCAGCGGCAGATGGCCGGCCCGATCGCCGCATCGCGGATTCTCGCGCGCGATGCGTTCCTATTGCAATGGGAAGCCGACGGCGAACCCGATGCCGGCACGCGCAACTGGATCCAGTTGGCGAAGAACGTGAAGGACGAGCAGAAGGCCGCGTCCGTGCAGTGGGTGTCGGTGAAGAGCGGCAACTACTACAACGAAGCCGGCCTGCAGCGGAAGGTGACCGACAAGGACCAGTGGCTGACCAGCTTCCTGTCGTCCGGCAAGGCGTTCGACGTGAACATGGACCGCGAGGTGACCGTCGGCGGCTACATGATGTTCATCAACAGCCGCGTGGAACTCGACGGCGTGCCGATCGGCGCGGCGTGCATGAGCTTGTCCGTGGATGCGCTCGCGAAGGGCATCTCTGCGTACCGGATCGGCCAGACCGGGTTCGCGTATCTCGTGCGTCCCGACGGCGCGATCATGATGCATCGCGATACATCGCTGATCGACGGCAAGCATTTCCTGAAGGATCAGCCGGGGTTGCCGGGTGATGCGTCGTCTACGCTGCTCGCCGGTAAGCCGTATGCGTACCTGAGCTACGAAGGCGACGGCGGCGCGCGCTTCATCGCGACGTCGTTCATTCCGGAGCTGAATGCTTATGTCGTCGTCGAGGTGCCGCAGGCTGAATTGCTCGGGCCGGTGACGCGTGCGATTCGCAGTGCGGCGCTGGTTGCGGCGGTGGTGGGCCTTGGGGTCGCGCTGCTCGTGATCTGGCTGGTGGGCCGCGCGATTGCCGCGCCGATCCGCCGCGCCGCGACGCTGCTGTCGGAGATCGCCAGCGGTCAGGGCGACTTGACGCGCCGGATGACGGTCGAGAGCCAGGACGAGATCGGGCAGTTGTCGGATGCGTTCAACCGGTTCGTGTCGTCGCTGTCGACGCTGGTTCACCGGATTCGCGCGGCTTCGGCGTCGATTGCTACGGGTTCAGCGCAGATTGCGTCGGGGAATGCTGATCTGAGCGAGCGGACCGAGGGGCAGTCGAGCAACCTGGAGCGGACGGCTTCGTCGATGGAAGAGATCACGGCCGTGGTGCGCAACAACACCGAAACGGCGACGACGGCCGCGAAGATGATCAATGGCGCGTCGGATACGGCGGCGCGCGGCGGGCAGGTGGTGGGCGAGGTCGTGATGACGATGGAGCAGATCAGCGACGCGTCGCAGCGAATCTCCGAGATCATCGTGATGATCGACAGTATTTCGTTTCAGACGAATATTCTGGCGCTGAATGCTGCGGTGGAGGCGGCGCGGGCGGGGGAGCAGGGGCGGGGGTTTGCTGTTGTTGCTTCGGAAGTGCGGAATCTGGCGCAGCGTAGTGCGCAGGCGGCGAAGGAGATCAAGGCGTTGATTGAGCACAGCGCAGGGACGGTGAATACCGGGTCGCGGCTGGTGAGTGAGGCGGGGAAGGTGATGAGTGATGTTGTCTCGCAGGTTCAGGGTGTTAGCGCGATGATGAGCGAGATTGCCGAGGCGAGCCTGGAGCAGAGTGCCGGGATCGATCAGATTGGGGATGCGGTGCAGTCGCTCGATCAGATGACGCAGCAGAATGCGGCTTTGGTCGAGGAAAGCGCGGCGGCAGCGGCGAGTTTAAAGCAGCAGGCGGCGGAATTGACCAAGCTGGTGTCGGCTTTTAAGGTGGATGAGTAAGGGCTGATTCGCGGTTTAGGAGTGAGGCGTTTTTAAGGACGGCTGCCGTGGGTTCACGGCAGCCGTTTTTGCATGTCGGCGCGAGAATCGGTGACCTTTATGGAAATGAAACGCATTTCCAGATTGAAGGTTGGGGTGAGGGGCGATAGTGCTTCCCGCTGTCATTGCGGCATCGGGGCGAAGGTAGTTGCATCGCCGACGGATTCTTATCTGGCTTATCGGGAGAAGGTTGCGGCGGAGGTCGGACCGGCGAGGATGGAAGACCGGGCGGATCTGGACAAGAAATATACGGTCGAGGTGATTGCAAGGCTGGTTAAGCTCATTGGGATGGTCAAGGTGAAGCGATTTCCGGGACGGTGGGGAGTAACGTGCAAAGCGTTGTTGCCTATGACGGGATGACGCTCGGGCCGGATGCGCTGTTCTTGAAGTCGGATGACGGGAAGGTGAGACTTCTGGTTAAGACGGTTCCGCGTTTGAAGGCTTGGGCGAAGAAGGCAGGTATGGGGCTCAAGTCGACGGACGATGTTGCCGTTATCTTCGATAGCGAGACTTTCTATATAGATGTGTTCGCTGATGATGCGGCGACGTTTCCGACTACAATCGGTTACTCTTGAAGAACCGTGTCAGCAGATAATTTTTAGAAGACTCGAAAGCGGGGGGCAAACCATGCAGGTCGACATCGTTGGACGGATACGCAACCTCCAGTTGCCTGTTACGCAACCGCTTGTCCCTCTCTTCGAGTGTCTAGTGAACTCAATTGAGGCCATAGAGGAGAGTGGTGCTTCCGATGGTCGTATCGACGTGTATCTTGAGCGAGAGGCTCGCCAAGTGGCACTGGTTGGCAGTGAGGAAACAGTACTTGCTTCCATACGGGACATTACCATCGTCGATAACGGATCTGGATTCAATGATGGTAACGTTCGTGCGTTCTTCCTTTCCGACTCGACTCGCAAGGTAACTCGAGGAAACAAAGGCATTGGACGCTTCACCTGGCTCAAGGTGTTTAACCAGGCCGCCATCGACAGCACATACTGTCAAGATGACAATCATTGGATGCGTCGAACCTTCCGATTCGTTGTAACGACGGAAGGAGTTGAGGGAGAAGAAGTAACCGAAGCTGAGGTGGAGGAGCGGCGGACTTCGGTAAAGCTCACCAGCTTGCGCGGCGAATACGAAAAGCACTTCCCGAAGTCGCTTGAAACCATTGCTCACAAGGTCATCGACCATCTGCTCATCCATTTCGTAGGCGGTCGCTGCCCGCAAATCTTTCTCCACGATGCGGATGGGCAGTCTTGCAACCTGAACTACATTTTTGCTGAGGAGGCGAAGGAGCGGGCACAGGAGGTGACATTTGAACTCAAGGGCCACGCTTTCAAGGTAACCGTCCTGCGTTACCAGTCTAGCGCGGCCAAGAACCACACCATCTCATACTGTGCCAACCAACGTGAAGTGCTGGAGTGGAAGGCAAGCAAGGCAATACCAGATCTTCAGGGGCGCCTGACCGACGACCAAGGTGAGCAATTCGTCTTCCGCACTTACGTTGCAGCTCCGTACCTTGACGCCAGGGTGAGTGCTGAGCGCACGACTTTCATGTTTCTGCAGGAAACCGATCTGGATTTCCCGGGAGAAATGACGCGTGAAGAGCTTGATGCCGAAGTCATAAAAGCGCTCAAGCAGGTCGCAGAACCGTACACGACTCAACTGCGCGAAGAGAAGCGTCAGCTTATCGAAACCTTCATTCAGCAGGACGCACCGCAGTACCGGTTCCAACTGCAAGAGCGCTATCGAGATAAGCTGGAACGCATTCCAGCTAACGTGTCGAAGGATCAACTCGACATTGAGCTATACAAGACGCAGAAAGACATCGAATTGGAGCACCGGCAGCGCGCGGCCGATATTAAGAAGACGCCGATCGACACTGTAGCTGGTTCTCCTGAGTATGCGGCCCTCTATCAACAATTCCTCGACGAGGAGAACGAACTCGGGAAAGCGGCACTTGCCAAGTATGTTGTCCATCGTCGCACCATTTTGGAAATGCTTGAAACCGCGCTCAAGGTACAAGATTCAGGGTCTTACGCACGCGAGGACCTTGTGCACAGTCTCATCTATCCGATGCAGGCCGATTCCGAAGATGTCGAGTTCTCCCGGCAGAACCTGTGGGTCGTTGACGAACGCTTGGCTTACCACTCGTACCTAGCGTCCGATCTTCCGATGACGCGGTTGAAAGCGGTGAATGCCAATGGCGGGGACGAACCGGATTTGGCCATCTTCAATACGGCGCGCGCCTTCTCTGAGACAAAGAGTCCGTACCAGTCGGTGGTTGTCGTAGAGTTTAAGCGACCTGAGCGCAACGAGTACCCCACGAAGGACGAGAACCCGGTGGAGCAGGTACTGCGCTATGTCAGAAAAATCAAGGAAGGGCAGGCTAAGGACAAGGATGGTAAGACCATCAACGTTGGTTCTATCCCGTTCTATGCGTATATCCTATGCAGCTTGACACCACGTATTAAGGCTATTGCTGACAACCACGACTTCGTCAAAACGCCCGACAATGAAGGATTTTTCAAATACCATCAGGCGCAGGGCTGCTACATAGAAATCGTGTCTTACGACAAAATCCTTGTTGATGCAAAGAAGCGCAATCGCGCGTTCTTCGAGCGCCTCCAAATACCTATCAATTAAGTCTAAAACCGTCTAGAACCTCGGCGGAAGATATATAAAAGTGACCAATCTACAAGATCTCGGTTTAGCCTACCGAAAAGCCAAAGTTGACTTGTACTACTCTTCTCATCCGTCGTTATCAGCGATCGCTGATTATGAGAGCAGCCTGCATGCGAACCTGACGGCGCTTCTTGCAAAGATTCATGGCGATGATGAGTCTTGGGTGACAACTCCGGAATTCATCGGCGGTTGGACCTTGGCAACCAAGTCTGTAGACATGGACTGCTGGGATCGATACCGCGAGAAGCACGGAAACGGTTTGATCTTTTCCTCCCCGGTGGACGAGTGGGAAACCGTCTGCAGCCTGTTGGAGAAAACCGAAGAGCCGAAAAAGCCCAAAGCTGAGTTTCGCGTGATGGCGCAATGTAGTGTGGATTTTCACGTGCTGTCCGCGCTGTGGATGCTTGAGGTGGGTCACCTGTTCGATGCTCAGTTGACCGGTTGCGCTTATGGTAATCGGCTACGTCGAACCACGGACGGAAAGGGTATTAACAAGCTCTCACTCGGCTCGTTCCAACCCTATCTCAAGCCTTTCCGTGACTGGCGCGACAACGGCATTGCAACCATGCGGGGCGCACTGGATGCTGGCAAAAAAATCGTGGCGCTCACGGCGGATGTTAGCTCCTTCTATCACGAGCTCAATCCGGGCTTCATGCTCAATCCAGTCTTTGTCACAGATGTGCTGGGATTGGAGATGGACGCCAATCAGGCGAAGCTTCATCGCATGTTCATTCGGGCGCTACTTGCGTGGGCAGCGGTTACGCCGTTGAAGAAGGGGTTGCCGGTCGGGCTGCCCGCCTCAGCAGTTGTGGCGAATGTCGCGCTGGCCGAGTTGGACCGAATGATCGAGCAGCAATGCGCGCCGCTATATTACGGTCGATATGTGGATGACATCCTTCTGGTGATGGAGGACGTTGCCAGCTTCCGCTCAACCTCAGAACTTTGGGAGTGGCTGTTCGCGCGTTCTAACGGCAACTTGGGTTGGGTGACTCCAACGGAGCGCAGTCAGATTGGCTTTGCTCCAGGCTACTTGAGCGATAGCAAAATCCATTTCGCCAACTCTAAGAACAAGGTGTTTGTATTGGCGGGAGAGCCGGGCAAGACACTGGTGGACGCTATTGCTCACCAGATCCATGAGCGCGCCAGCGAATGGCGCGCCATGCCCAGATTGCCGCGATCTGCTGACCACGTTGGTACTGACTTACTTGCCGCAACGCAAAGCGATGGCGAGGCCGCCGACAACTTGCGCAAGGCCGATGCACTGACAATGCGCCGTGCTAGCTTTGCCATCAAGCTCCGGGACTTCGAAGCATATGAACGTGATCTAACGCCAGATGCTTGGCGAGACCATCGACGAGCCTTTTTCCGCGCGTTTGTTCAGCATGTGTTGGTGCTGCCGCAATTTTTTTGATCTGGCAGTTTACTTGCCACGAGTCATTCGCCTAGCAACTGCGTGCGAAGATTTTGAAGACCTGCGCAAGATCTTGCAAGCGCTTGAACGTCTTTGTCGGCAAGTAACGCAGAACTGCGAGCTCAGCGTTAAGGCCTGCCCTGCAACTGCCACCCGTATTTGAGATGACGATTCGGTGGCAAGTTCAGCTTTACGCCACCGTGCAAGAAAGCATTTGTGCGGCTTTTCCGCCACGATTGTCCAGAGTTGGTCAGCAAGCGTGGCAAGCGCACATGGCAGACTATTCCCCGACAGGGGGTGTCGGTGGCCTTTTCTTCAATTGGTTCTCGTCACCGAAGGCGTTTCAAGTTGAGCAAGCGCGTTTGTTTTCGTTTGATCTAGCACACATGCCTTTCCGCTTCATCGGCTTTCCGAGCGAGATGGTGGCCCAGCGCGGCATTCCGGCGAAGAAGACTGCCACGCACTGTGCTAACGCCGCCGAGTTGTTACCGAAGAGCTTAGTCGACGGCATCGAAATACTTGCCAAGTTGACTCGATTTAAATGCTTGCCGCATGGATTTCTGTTTGCCTCCCGCCCGTACAACTTGCCTGAGCTGTTTATTTTGAACAAGGCAGCCTATGAGGCTTCGGAACATGCTGCTATGAGAGCAGTGGTTCTTGCTGTGCGTGGATTCACCCTCGGTAGCGCGGCGCCAAGCTTCGACAAGCATGGTGTTCTGCAGATTCCGGATGAACAGCAACAGCGTCGATACGGCATTGCTGTGTCGAGTTGGAAAACGCGCATGGCGAGCTGGACAGCGGCGGTCATGCGTATGCCGGATCCCGATGCAGATCGCTACGCACGCCTGTGCCGTTTGCTCGATGGGGTGATTGCCCAGCCGCAGCACAGCCGTTACCTCGTACTTCCAGAGCTTGCCCTGCCGGCACACTGGTTTATCCGCATCGCCCGCAAGTTGCACGGGCGTGGTATTTCTTTAATCACCGGCATCGAGTATCTGCACGCTAGTAAAGGACGAGTGCGCAATCAGGTGTGGGCTGCGCTGTCACACGATGGACTTGGATTCCCTTCGTTGATGATCTATCGGCAGGACAAGCAGCGGCCAGCGTTGCATGAGGAGCAGGAGCTAGCGCGCCTAGCTAATCTAGAGCTTAAGCCAGACAAGGCTTGGCGGACGCCGCCTGTCCTCCAGCACGGGGATCTACGTTTTGCGTTACTGGTGTGTAGTGAACTGACCAACATCAGCTACCGTGCCGCTTTGCGCGGCAAAGTGGATGCGCTGTTTGTGCCGGAGTGGAATCAGGACATAGAAACCTTCAACGCCCTCGTAGAGTCGGCCGCGCTAGATGTGCACGCCTACATCATTCAATGCAACGACCGTCAATACGGTGACAGCCGGATACGCGCGCCGTTCAAAGAGAGTTGGCAACGTGACCTGCTTCGAGTCAAGGGGGGCGTGACTGACTATTGTGTGGTCGGTGAAATCGATGTGCAGGCGCTACGTCAGTTTCAGAGTAGCCACCGCTCTCCAACCAGGCCATTCAAACCGGTGCCAGACGGGTTTGAGATTGCGTTTGGCCGAAAAGTGTTGCCTGGAGGGGAGTGAATAAGAGTTGGTTTGTTTCATGATCGTGTGAATCTAGGTCCTCAATTACATACTGACCGTTTGCGTAGTGCTTCCCGAACGCGACCGACCGCCGGGGCGACACCGCCCTGGCCATTGCCGCAAACGCCGCGACTCACACCCGCTACCACCATCAACAACTGTCACGACCGCAAGGCCCGTGAGGCCGCGCTACACCCGCCGAAATAGCCGCATGCCTCCACATCAACGCCCGCTATCACGCCGCTTCACAATCGCTCCCCGCTGCAATACATACTCGACCCGCGCGCCTTCATCGGCCACCACCCCGATATTCTCGAGCGGATTGCCATCCAGCACGACGAGGTCGGCGATTGCTCCCACCGCAACCACCCCAAGCAGCCCCTGCATATTCACAATCTCCGCCGCCACCGTCGTCGCAGACCTGAGCGCTTCCAGATTCCCGAGCACTTCCGCCCGAATCCGGAACTCACCCGACTGAAACGCATGCATCTCGCCGAGCAGATCCGACCCGAACCCCATCTTCACGCCGGCCTTCGCATAGATCTCAAGCGACTCGCGACCTTTCTGCTGCACGGAAGCCACCTTCGCGACGGAGTCGGCGGGCATCCCGAACTCCGCGCCATGTTTGGCCAGCGCGTCATAAGTCACCAGCGTTGGCACCACGAACGCCCCATGCTCATGCATGATCTTGGCGGCCGCTTCATCCACGAGATTCCCGTGCTCGATCGTCCGCACACCGCAGCGCACGGCCCGCGCAATCGCCCGCCCCGTATACGCATGCGCCATCACATAAGTATTCGCAGCCTCGGCTTCATCGACGATCGCACGAATCTCATCCTCCGAATACTGCGTATTGGCAATCGGATCTGTCGGCGAAGCGACTCCACCTGAAGCCATGATCTTGATCTGCGTCGCGCCTTTCTGAATCTCCTCACGCACCGCGAGCCGCACACCTTCGACGCCGTCAACGACCCGCGCAATCGCCCCCGTCCGAAAGCAACAAGAACAGGGCTCCAGCAAATCCCCCCGAGGCCGAAAATCCCCATGCCCGCCGGTCTGCGACAACGCCTTCCCCGACGGGAAAATCCGCGGCCCAGAAACCAGCCCCGTCTCGACCGCCTGCATCAAACTCCAATCCGCGCCTCCCGCATCCCGAACGCTGGTAAACCCACGCGACAACATCGCATCGAGAATCGGCAGCGACCGAATCGCCGCGAGAATATTCGGCTGCGTCGCATTCGCGCCAAGGTTCGCATTCGAAGCCAGCACATGCACATGGCAATCGATGAACCCCGGCATCACGGTCTTGCCGCGTACATCGATCACCTGCGCATTCGGAAAATCCACCGGCCGATCGGTGACTTCGACGATCCGTTCGCCTTCGATCACGACATGATGATGTTCGAGCAACACGCCTCGTTCGAGGTCGAGCACGTTGCCGCCTTGAAGCACGGTAATGGTCATGGAGAAATTTCCTTATCGAGTCATGGAGGCCGTACGCTTCGCATCCTTCACGAAGCGCGTCCCGACGAAACTGACTGCCGCCGCGAGAATCACGTAGAAAGCAGGCGCCATGTTGCTGCCCGTGCGGGCGATGAGCCACGTAATCAGGAACGGCGCGAACCCGCCGAAGATCGTCACCGCGAAGTTGTACGCAACCGAAAGCCCGGTCGACAGCACCTTGGTCGGAAACAGCTCCGCGAACGCCGCGAGGATCGGCCCCGTATAAGTCGCAATCAGCACGCCGAACACGGCCTGGAACACGATCAACGACGCGAACCCGGGTGCATGATTGATCCACGCGAACATCGGCCACGCCAGCACGAGGATCGCGAGCGCCGAGCCGGACAGGAACACGCGCCGTCCCCACGCGTCGGCGAGCCGGCCGACGATCGGCGAGCAGCACATGATCATCAGCCCGCCGACCATGCCGGCCGCGAAGCCGGTCGATTGCGGCAGATGCAGCGTGCGCACGGAATACGTCGGCATGTAGAACAGCAGCACGTAGGTACAGACGGTCCACAGAATGACCATCGAAAAACTCGCGAACGTTTCGCGCGGGTAGGTCGACAGCACCTCCTTCAAGGGCGAGCTTTCCTTCGCCTGCGATTCGACGGCGCTGAACGCGGGCGTCTCGTCGATATGGCTGCGGATGAAGTAACCGACCGGCCCGACGATGATCCCGAGCAGGAACGGCAGCCGCCAGCCCCAGCTATGCAGTGCCTGCGTATCGAGCGACGTGGTAACGAACGTGCCGGTCGCCGCGCCGAGCAGCACCGCGAAACCGATGCTCGACTGGATCCAGCTCGAGTAATACGCGCGTTTCTCCGGTGGCGCGTATTCGGTGAGGAACGCCGTGGCGCCGCCCATCTCGCCGCCGGCCGAGAAGCCTTGCAGCAGCCGCGCGACGACGATCAGGAGCGGCGCGGCGATGCCGGCCTGTTCGTAGGTCGGTGCGATCCCGATGAGCGCGGTGCCGGCCGCCATCAGCAGGATCGTGAGCGACAGCGCGGCCTTGCGTCCGACCTTGTCGGCATAGACGCCGAGCACGATGCCGCCCACCGGCCGCATGAAGAAGCCGACGCCGAACGTCGCGACGGTGAGCAGCACGGAGGTCAGTTCGTTGCCGGTCGGGAAGAACAGCTTCGCGATGATCACCGCGAAGAAGCTGTAGACGGTGAAGTCGAACCATTCGAGGCCGTTGCCGATCACGGTCGCGACGATGGCGCGGCGGCGTTGCTGCACGGCCGCATCGACGGAAGGCGCGGCGCGCGGGGAAAGCGTTCCTTGCATGGTCTCTTCCTTTGTCAGAAGACGGGACGGCTGCCCCGCATGAATCCCATGCTACGGATAGGCGCAATTTTTTCTGAAACGAAAGATTCGCATGCACGCATGCGCTGGACGCATGCATCGCGCTCGGGACCTTCAGGGCGCGGTCTGTTTCTCCGCCTGTTCGAACAGCCAGCGCGTGAACAGGCGGGCGGCCTGGTTCTGCGCGCGGTCGTTGGGCGAGATCACGTAGTAGCCGCCGCCGTGGCTCGCGGACGCATCCGTCACGCGCACGAGCAGCCCGGCTTCGATGCACGCGTCGATCATGTAGCGCCAGCCGAGCGACACGCCCTGGCCGAGAATCGTCATCTGCACGATCTGCGGATACGAGTTGATCATGATGTCCTGCGGCTGCAGCTTCTGCCGGTCGACGTCGTTCATGTCGAACCATTCCGGCCACGACATCCATTGGCGCTGGCCGTCTTCGAGGCGCAGCAGCGTTTCGTTCGCGAGGTCGGCCGCGCTCAGCGTGCGGCCGGCCAGATAGCCCGGCGCGCAGACGGGAAACACTTCCTCGTCGAAGAGCTTGCGCACGGTGTATTCGGCCGGGGCCTGCTGGCGCACGTAGTAGACGCCGACGTCGAATTCCGCCGGCGACATCGAGGCAAGGCCGTCGCGCACGATCAGGCGCAGCTTGATGTTCGGATACGCGGCGCGAAAGTCCGGCAGCCGCGGCGTCAGCCACAGCACCGCGACGCCGGACGAGCACGCGATCGTCAGTTCGAGATCGCCGTACGGTTTCATCACGTCGTGCGTGGCTTCCGCGCATTGCGTGAGCAGATGGTGGACCTGCGCCGCGTATTGCTCGCCGGCGATCGTCAGCCGCAGCGAGCGATGTTCGCGCACGAACAGCGAGCGGCCGAGGAATTCCTCGAGCTGCTGGATCTGGCGGCTGATCGCGCTTTGGGTCAGGTGCAGTTCGGCGGCGGCTTTCGTGAAGCTCGCGTGCCGCACGGCGGCTTCGAACGCGACGAGGCACTGCAGGGGCGGAAGCGGCGTGATGCGCATGACGGGCGGGGAATTGGGGCGGGGACTGCCGATATGATACGGGCGGATCGAACGGAAATCACAAAGCGGGAAGGGCCTAGCCGATCGGCGTACTCGTGCGGAGATCGTGGGCACGCGCGCCCGGCCAGGCAACGCACGCAGCCTGTTAGGGCCGCATCGATTCGCCCGAAGAGCGGATCGCGAGGTAAAACAGTTACAAGTTAGCTGTTGACGCGCTCAAGCCCGGCGGTTAGTGTATGCGTCGAAGTCCAAGAAGTCCGATTGCTGTTCATCAATTGCTCGCTCTCCTCAGCGGTATTCGTTGTCCACTCCCTCCTTGATACTTCACGCGCTCTCCAACAGGGCAAATCTTTAATTTTTTTCTCAAGGAATCTTCATGGATACCGGTATCGTCAAGTGGTTCAACGACAGCAAAGGCTTTGGCTTCATCACGCCGGACAACGGCGGCGACGACCTGTTCGCTCATTTCTCGGAAATTCGTGCCGACGGCTTCAAGACGCTGGCTGAAAACCAGAAAGTGAGCTTCGAGACGAAGCAAGGCCCGAAGGGTCTGCAAGCGGCCAACATCAAGCCGCTGTAAAGTTTGAAGGGCCCGGCCTCCCACGATGGGCGCCGGGTCGCAGCGACATCCTCACGGAGCTTTGTCTCCTAAAGTTGGCGCGATTGTTCTTGGCTGCGTCTGTTCATTCAGCAGCTAACCAAGCGCCACACGCCTCGTTGCACTTCATTCCCCCCTCCGGCCACAGCGCCTTATTTTCGCTTTCCGACTGCTTCAGATTCAGCTCGCAATGGCTTTGAGTCGGCGCATCCGTGCACATTTCGCACGGCACGCGCGCAGTCGAACATTATTAAAATTAAAAATGCCAAACAAACGAATTCAGCAATACAATGGCTATGCCGTCCAACCCTCGGCGCATTGTTTGCCCGACGGCAGTTTTTCAGCCAACCTGCAGCTCGAACGCATCGATAGCGCGTCCGCCGAAGGCCGCTACCGGTTCTATTCGCTCGATTACTTCGCGACTGAAGCGCAGGCACTGCGGCACTCGGCACGCTGGGCACGCAACTGGGTCGATACGCGCGGTTAAAGGCAACCCCGTGGTGCCGGGCACCCAGCGCATGTGAGTCACCCGGGGGCGCGCAACATCGCGCGCCCGAACCTCGCGTGCGGTCGATTCTCTACCCACCCAACTGGATGACCGAACGATGCTGCCAACTTCCGCATTCGTGCGAAGATTGTGCACACATCACACTCGCCCGAGAACGACGTGACCCTATCCAATCCTGAGCGCAACCCGGAGGCCGCCCATCCGCCGTGGATGCGCGTCGCCCTGGCCGAACTCGGCATCCGTCGCCATCCGCCGGGCAGCATCAACCCGCGCATCGTCGAATACAACAACCAGACGAACCTGGTCGGTTACGACGACAAAATTTCCTGGTGCTCGTCCTTCGTCAACTGGTGCATGAAACACGCCGGATTCCGCGGCACCGGCTCCGCACTGGCACGCTCATGGCTCGAATGGGGCCGCCCGCTGGACCGCCCGGTCTACGGCTGCATCGCGATCCTGACGCGTGACGACCCGACGAGCTGGAAAGGGCACGTCGGTTTCTACCTGCGTCACGACGCCGAACAGGTGTACCTCTTCGGTGGCAACCAGCTGGAAGAAGTCCGCGAACTCGCGTACCCGTTGAACGAAGTGATCGGATATCGCTGGCCCGCCGCCGCGTGACCACACGGCGGCAGCGCACACAAAACAGCAAACAACGCGGTTTCCGCCGCTGCTAATCTGTCGAACACACCGCATTGACCACCCGGAGCCCGGCGGCGCGCCAACCGGCAATCGCCGACCTCCGCACCCACAAGGAGCCTGCAGTGCAAACCGGTAATCTCCGTCTCTACGCGGATGCGCAATACACGAGCCCTTACGCGATGTCGGTCTTTGTCGCGCTCGAGGAAAAGGCACTCCCTTACGAACTGGTGACCGTCGATCTCGGCAACCGCGCGCATTTCGCGCCGGACTATGCGGCGACGTCGCTGACGCAACGCGTGCCGACGCTCGTGCACGACGATTTCGCGCTGTCGGAATCGTCGGCGATTACCGAATATCTCGACGAGACCTTCCCGGGCACACGGCTCTATCCGGCCGAGCCGCGCCAGCGTGCGCGGGCGCGGCAGGTGCAGGCGTGGCTGCGCAGCGACCTGATGGCGATCCGCACGGAACGGTCGACCGAAGTGCTGTTCTACGGCCCGTCGAGCGAGCCGCTGTCGAGTCTCGCGCAGGCCGCCGCGCAGAAGCTGTTCGCGGCTGCCGACAAGGTGCTCGCGCCCGGTGCGGTGAACCTGTTCGGCGAGTGGAGCATTGCGGATGTCGATCTGGCGGTGATGCTGAACCGTCTGGTGCTGAATGACGATCCGGTGCCGCAGCGCCTCGCCGACTATGCGCGTGCGCAGTGGGAGCGGACGTCGGTGCAGCGCTGGGTGAAGCTGAAGCGGCCGCCGCTGTAATTCGCGATGAATGTGATCGGGCCGATCGTCATCGTGCTCCTGCTGGCGGCAGGCGTGTTCGCCGCGATCCGGTTCTGGCACATGCTCGTCACGCGTATCGTCACCGTGATCGCTGGGCTGGGTATCGCATGGTTGGCGGTCTACTTGATCGCCTTGTCATCGGTCCAATGTCTCGGATCGTGCGGCTGAAGGGCGGGGCGGGGCGCCGGCAAGTGTTGAGGCCGGCGCCGGATCGTGACTGCGCCTAGTTCTTCGCCACAGCCTCCACCTCCGGCCCGCCGGCCGCGTCATTCCTGCTCCACCCGCCCCCAAGCGACCGATACAACGCCACCGCCGCCAGCGCATGCTCCCGCTTGAGCTGATTGAGCGAATCCGAATCCCGCAGATAAACCTCCTGCGCCGACAGCACATCCAGAAAATCCGTCGCGCCACCCTTATAGAGCTGATTCGCCAACCCAAGCGCCTTGTCCGATGCAGAGAGCGCGCTACCCAGCTTCCGCGTCGCCTCGTCGGAACTGACGAGATTCGCACGCGCATCCTCGACTTCGCGCAACGCTTGCAGCATCGTCTGCCGTAACCCGAGTTCCGACTCGCGCATCCGGCTTTCGCTCTGCGAGATATCGGCGGTAATCCGCCCCGCGTTGAAGATCGGGCTCGTCGCACTCAACGCCGCGCTGAACAGGTTATCGGTCAACGTCGGCAACCCGAGATACGAAGCCGCCAGAATCCCGTCCGTCAGGTTCAACGAAAACTTCGGATATCGCTCGGCTTTCGCCACGCCCACTTGCGCCGCACGCCGCTCGACCTGCGCATAAGCCGTCAGCACATCGGGCCGCCGCAACAATGCCTGCGAAGGCAGCGTTCCCGGCGCGCCAACCGGCGGCGCGGGAATTTCCCCGGCCTGCGCCAACACGAGCCGATCGACCGATTCCGGCGTGCGCCCCGAATACACGGCTATCAGATTGAGCTGATGCGAGATCTGCGCCTGCGTCGGCGGAATCCGCGCTTCGAGCGCATCGAGCTGGTTCTGCGCGCGGGTAACGTCGAGCTCCGTCGACAACCCGAACGCCTGCCGCTTGCGCGTGAGTTCGAGCGCGTGCTGCCGGATCTTCGCGTTGTCCTGCAGGATCTTCAACTCCTGCTGCGCCCAGCGCAGATCGACATACGCGGATGCCGCATCGGCAGCAAGCGCGAGCCGCATCGCATCTTCCGCATGTTTCTGCCCGACGAGTTCCGCCTGCGCGGCAAGCAAATCGAGCCGTTCACCGCCGAACACATCGGGCGACCAGCTCAGCGCAAGCCCCGCGCCAGCCTGCCGCACATACCCGAGCGGCGGCGGCGTGTTCTGCCGCGCGTCGGCCGCATGCGCGGTCGCGTCGAGTTCGGGCAGCAGCACCGCGCGCTTCTGCACGGTCAGCGCCTGCGCCTGCTTCACGCGTTCGGCGGCTGCCTGCAGATCGAGGTTGCCGTCGAGCACGGTGGCGATCAGTTGGTCGAGCACGGGATCGTGGAATTGCGCCCACCATGCGGCGGCGTCGATGCCAGCGCGCGGCACGTCCGTATCCCAGGCAGCGGGCGCGAGCGTCTGAACGGATTCGGGCAGCGCCGGATGCTGCGCGGGCTGCACCGCACACCCGGCGGCGAATGCACTGACAGCCAGCGCGAGAAGTAGCTTTTTCATGATGACGATCTCAGTGCGCGTCCGGCGGCGGCGCGTTCAACGTAATGGGTTTGGAAAACACGACGGCAAGCAGCGCGACGACGAAGCACAGCGACAGCGCGTAGTACGCATCGGCATACGTGAGCGTCAGCGCTTCGCGATAAATCAGCCGATGCAGGTTCGCGAGCCCGGCCTGCGCGGTATTCAGCGTATTGCCTGCCACCGAGCCCCAGTAGGCCGCCTGACGATCGAGCAGCGACGCGATCTGCGGTTCGCCGGCACTCACGTGCTCGTTCAGCCGCAGATAGTGAAAGTTCAGCCGGTCGTTGAGCATCGTCGCGCTCACCGCGATACCGATCGCCCCGCCGAGGTTACGCATCAGGTTGAACAACCCGCTCGCCGATTTCAGCCGCGATTGCGGCAGCGAGCCGAGCGCCATCGTCACGATCGGCGGTACGCTGAATTGCTGACCGATGCCGCGCAGCGCCTGCGGCAGCAGCAGTTCCTTCCAGCCCCAGTCGTGCGTGATCGGCGTGTACAGGTAGCAGCCGAGGCCGAAACAGATCAGCCCGAACACCAGCAGCGCACGCATGCTGAAGTAGCGCGCTGCGAACGCATACGCACACAGCGCGAGCAACTGGAACGCACCGACCGACAGCAGCGCGATACCGATCTGCAGCGAGCTGAACGCACGCACCTGCGCGAGAAACAGCGGCGTCAGGAACACGGTCACGAAGATGCCGATGCCGGTCACGAACGACAGCAGGCTGCCGATCCCGAAGTTGCGCACGGCGAGCGCGCGCAGGTCGACGATCGGATCTTTCGCGGTGAGCGCATGCACGAGGAACAGGAAACCGCAGATGCCGGAAATCCACGCGCAGATGACGATCGCATCGTCGCCAAACCAGTTCTTGCGCGGGCCTTCTTCGAGCACGTATTCGAGGCAGCCGAGGAAGCCTGACATCAGCACGATGCCGAGATAGTCGCCGCGCTTGATGAGGCTGAGGTCGGGCTCGTCGATATGCACGTAGCGCGGCACGAGCGCGGCCACCGCGATGCCCGGCACGAGGTTCAGGTAGAACAGCCAGTGCCACGACCACTGGTCGGTGATCCAGCCGCCAATCACGGGGCCGATCGCCGGCGCGAGCGACGCGAGCGCGCCGATGGTCGTCGACGCGATCAGCCGCTGCTTGCCGGGGAACAGCACGAACGCGGTGGTGAACACGGTCGGGATCATCGCGGCGCCGAGCGCGCCCTGCAGCCCGCGAAACAGGATCATCGAGTTGATGTCCCACGCGAGCCCGCACAGCATGCTGGTGATCGTGAAGCCCACGGCCGATGCGACGAACAGCCAGCGCGTCGACATCACCTTCGACAGCCAGCCCGACATCGGGATCACGATGATCTCGGCGATCAGGTAGGCCGTCTGCACCCACGACAGTTCGTCCTGGCTGGCGGAAAGCCCACCGCCGATGTCGCGCAGCGACGACGCGACGATCTGGATGTCGAGCGTCGCCATGAAGAAGCCGACGCACATCAGCGCGAACGCGAATACGCGCTGCCTGGTCGGTTGCGACGCGGGGTCGCCGGAAAACGCGGTGGTCATCGTCGGCTCCCGCTCAGTTCGCGTGATCGGTATGCACGGTCACGACCGCGGACAGGCCGGGGCGCAGCACGTGTTCGATACCGGGCTGCGGATCGAGGTGCACGCGCACGGGCACGCGCTGGACGATCTTCGTGAAGTTGCCGGTCGCGTTCTCGGGTGGCAGCACGCTGAAGGTCGCGCCGGTCGCGGGCGCGACGCTGTCGACGCGGCCGTGCAGCCGCGTGCTCGATGCATCGAGCGCGACGTCGACGCGATCGCCCGCGCGCATCTTGCGCAACTGGTCCTCCTTGAAGTTCGCGTCGATCCACAGCCCGGAAGCCGGTACGACCGTCAGCAGCGGCACGCCGACGTTCGCGAGCATGCCGACGCGGCCCGTGCGGTTGCCGACGTAGCCGTCGACCGGCGAGCGGATCGTCGTGTATTCGACGTTGAGCGCGGCGACGCGCTGCGCGGCCAGCGCGGTGTTCACGCGGGCCTGTGCATCGGCGAGTTGCGCGCCGAGCACGTCGAGTTGTCGCTTCGATGCGAGCAGCGCGGCGTCGCTGCGTTCGACGGCCGCGCCGGCTTTCGAGTAATCGGCGTCCGCGCGCTCGACGATCTGGTTCGACACGGCGTCGGATTTCACGAGTTCGCGGTAGCGCACGCGGTCCGAGGCGGCGCGCGTGAGCTCGGCCGACGATGCGTTCTTGTCCGCCGCGTGCTGGCCGATTACCGCGAATTGCAGTTGCTGCTTCGCTTCGAGTTCGGTCACGGCGGAGCGCGCGCTGTCGACTTCGGCGCTCGCCTGTGCGAGCTTCGCGTCGTAGTCGCGCGCATCGAGCTGCACGAGCACGTCGCCGGCCTTCACGCGCTGGTTGTCGGTCACGAGAATCTTGTCGACGAAGCCGTTGACCTTCGGCGCGAGCACGGTCACGTCGCCGCCGACATACGCGTCGTCGGTGCTCTCCTGGAAACGCAGCACGAACAGCCAGTCGAGCACGGCCGCGGCCACGACGACGACGGTGACGCCTACCGCGATGCGCATCCACGGTACGCTGCGCTGCTTCGCGGGCCGCTCGGTTGTGGCTGCTTCGCGCGTGGCGGCAGCGGCTTGGGTCGTTTCCATCGTTTCACCTATGTATATGCACTAATCAAAGCGATCGACGGCATGGCGTCGATCGGGGAAGGGGCTAGCGTTCCTGCAGGTTGTGCGTGATCCGGAACAATTCGTCTCTCAGGCGGGCCGCCCGTGTCGGCCCGAAGCGCAGCTCGAACGCTTCCTGCGCGGCGAGCCAGTGCACGTGCGCGTCGGCGACCTTCGTTTCGCCGTCCGCGGTCAGCGTGAAGGTCTGGCGGCGGTACGGCGGCTCGATCATGCCCGTCACCAGCGCGGCGCCGACGAGCGGTTTGAGCGCGCGCAGCAGCGCCGTGCGTTCGATCACCAGCACGCTCGACAACGTCGCCATCGTCAGGCCCGGCCGGTCGCGCAGCAGCGCGAGAATGCTGTACTGCGACGGCGTCACTCCGGCCCGCGACAGATAGCGCTCGTAGAACTGCGAGATCCGGCGGGCGGCTTGCCGGACCGCAAAGCAATCGTCGTCGGTGAGGGTGATCTTGTGCATGTGCACATGTTAGGGCGCAGGGCGTCGCGAAGCGATGGGCGGGGCAGGATCAGATTGGTGTCGTGGCTGTACCAATCGCCATCAGGCGGCCGCCGGGACGATCCAGCCTTCGCGGTCGCAATAGGCGGCCGTGTAGTCGATGAACGCCTTGACCTTCGCGGGCAGCAGCACGCGGTTCGCGTACGCGAGCTTGATTTCGACGAACGCGTCGACGAGGTCGGCGTCCGCCAGCAGTTGCACGAGCGCGCCCGACGCGAGTTCGGCCTGCACGAGCGTTTTCGGGACGACGCCGATGCCGAAGTCGTGCATCACCATTTCGCGGTTGAAGACGGGGCTGTTCGACGAGATGTCGAAGCGGAACGGTACGGTCAGCAGGTCGCCGTCGACGCGGAACGACAGCGCGGGCCGGCGCAGCGACGGCGACAGCGGCACGAACGGATGCTCGGCGAGATCGGCCGGCGTCTCGGGGCGGGAATGTTCGCGCAGGTAGGTGGGCGTCGCGACGATCACGACCGGAATGCGCTCAACCAGCCGCACGACGGTCGATTCGCTCGTCAGCATGTACGGCACCACGATGCCGATGTCGTAGCCTTCGCCGACGAGATCGACCGGGCGCTCGGTCAGCGTGACGTCGAGGCGCACCTTCGGATGCGCGCTCTTGAAGCCGGCGATCAGCGGCACGAGCCGGTTCAGCGCGGCCGTCGTGTGCGCGACGAGGCGCAGCAGGCCCTCGGGTTCGCGCGTCTGCGTCTGCGCTTCGACTTCGAGCGCGTCGAGCTCGTCGAGCACGGCCGCGCAGCGCTCGTAGATGCGCTCGGCCGTTTCGGTCAGCGACACCTGGCGCGTGGTCCGGTGCAGCAGCCGGCTGCCGAAGCGCGCTTCCAGATCCGCGACCGCGCGCGACACGACCGGCCGCGCGAGGCCGTGCATGTCGGCGGCGCGCGTGAAGCTGCGCATCTCCACCACCGACCGGAAAATCCGCAGCTTGTCGATGTAGTCCATGTCCGTCTCCTTGATGCGATGGCCGGCCGCCAGCCTGGTTACGGCGGAGTGTACATTGACTTTATGCATATGCACATATAAATTGACGAACATGAACGACACCTCGATTGCCCAAGCGTGCAACTGCCTCGCGCTGCGTCAGGCGGCGCGCTTCGTCACGCAACTGTACGAACGCCATCTGGCCCCGGTCGGCGTCACGCCCGCGCAGTTCTCGATCATGGCGAACCTGACGCACCGGCCCGGCCTGTTGATGAGCGAACTCGCCGACACGCTCGTGATGGATCGCACGACGCTGCTGCGCGCGCTGAAGCCGTTGCAGCGCGACGGTTTCGTCGCGACGGCCGCGTCCGAGCACGATGCGCGCGCGCATGCGCTGCACCTGACGAAGCTCGGCGAGCGCACGTTCGCGCAAGCAAAGATCGCGTGGCAGGCGGCGCAGGACGAATTCGAGACGCAGTTCGGCAGCGCGCGCGCGAAGGCGTTGCGCGGCGAGCTATTCAGCCTGACGGCCGAACGTTAGGCGAACTGGAGCGGAATTCGAGCCATCGATCGCTTCGGTGGCCTCTCATGGTGGAAATTGGTTTTGAATCTGTCCGGATCGATGTCGATCTGGACAGTTTTTATTTCCAGTTGTAGAGTCCTCTGACGGATTTCACGGGCCGGCGCACTGCCGGATACGAGTCACGAGGAGCAACCGATGCTGCAGTTGAGTGACCGCGACGACGCGATGTTGCGCGGGGATTTCGGCGATGGCGTCGCGCGCGCGATGCGGATCGTCGCGCGTACGGCGCAGGTGATGTCCGCGCCGCACCTGATCGACATTACGTCTGCCCATATCGACGGCTGCCTTTATCACGGCCAGACGAGCCTCGACTTCGTCGAGTATTTCGTCGACACCGGCGCGCAGGTCGCGGTGCCGACCACCTTGAACGTCGGGTCGCTCGACCTGATCCATCCCGAGCTGTATCACGGCGACCGCACGATCCAGCGCGATGCGCAGCGCCTGATGGACGCGCATCTGCAACTCGGCTGCGAATCGAGCTTCACGTGCGCGCCGTATCAACTGAAGAACCGTCCCGCGAAAGGCGAGCAGATCGCATGGGCCGAATCGAATGCGATCGTGTTCGCGAACTCGGTGCTTGGCGCACGCACGAGCCGGTATGGCGATTTTCTCGACCTGGCCGCCGCGATCACCGGGCGCGCGCCGTATGCGGGGCTGCATGTCGAAGCGAACCGCGCCGCGCGGATCGTGTTCAACGCGCCGGATTTCAGCGGCCTGGCGTCGCGCGACATTTATTTCGCCGCGCTCGGTCTGCTGATCGGCAAGATCGCGGGCGCGGTCGTGCCGGCGATCGTCGGGCTGCCGGCGGACACCACCGAAGACGAACTCAAGGCGCTCGGCGCGGCGGCCGCGTCGAGCGGCGCCGTCGCGCTGTTTCATGCGGTGGGCATCACACCCGAGGCGCCGACGCTCGACGCCGCGCTGCACGGGCACGCGGCGCAACGCATGGTTGACGTCGCGATGGCCGATCTCGACGAGATTCGCCGCACGCTGAACCACGGTGCGGCCGGCGACGCGCTCGTCGCGGTGGCGCTCGGCACGCCGCATTTCTCGCTGGCCGAATTCCGCACGCTCGATACGCTGCTCGACGCGTTCGACGGCAAGCCGGCGTGCGATTTCTACGTGAACACGAGCCGCTTCATCCTGTGGGAACTGGAGGAAACCGGCCTCGCCGGCAAGTTCGCGGCGCGCGGCATCCAGATCGTCGTCGACACCTGCACGTACATCACGCCGGTGATGAAGCAGTTGTCGGGGCTGGTGATGACCAACTCGGGGAAATGGGCGTCGTATGCGCCCGCGAACATCGGCGTGACGGTCGCGTACGGCAGCATGCGCGAATGCGTGCGCTCGGCGTACGAAGGAAAGGTGCGATTCGATGACTGAAGCGACAGGCAAGGGTCTGACGGGCGACACGCTCGTGCCGGGCAGCGCGTGCGCGCGGCCCTTCGTGCTCGACAAGCCGCTCAGCTTCTGGGGCGGTTACGACTCGGGCGCGGGCAGGATCGTCGATCGCGGGCATCCGCAGGCCGGCGCGAGCCTCGCCGGCAAGGTGATGGTGATGCCGCATGCGAAGGGCTCGAGTTCGAGCAGCAGCGTGCTCGCGGAAGCCGTGCGCAACGGCACGGGGCCGGTCGGAATCGTGCTGAAGGAGCGCGACCTGATCATCTCGATCGGCGCGATCGTGGCCGCCGAGCTGTATGCGATCGCGGTGCCGGTGGTGTGCGTGAGCGACGCCGTGTACGACGCGATCGTCGCCGCGACGGGCGATGTGCGGATCGAGGCGGGCGAGGGCGATGGTGGCGCGCGGATCTACCTCGGTGACGCAGGACCCGACGCCGGTTCCCCCAACCCGCCGGCTGCCTCACGGTAAGCACTCGGCGTCTGCCCGGCCCAGCGCCGGAATGCGCGCGTGAAATTCGCCGGGTCGGTGAACTGCAGCCGCTCGGCGATCGTCTTCAGGTCGAGATCCGACGCGGCGAGCAACTGCTTCGCGTCGCGAAACCGTGCTTCGTCGAGCAACTGCCGATAGCTCGACCCGGCTTCCTCGAGCCGGCGCCGCAGCGTGCGCGTCGACACGAGCAGCGCATCGGCGAGCGTGTCCGGCCCGGGGTAATTGCCTGCCGCCCGCGCCAGTTCCGCGCGCACACGTTCGACGAGATCGCCTTCCTCCTGACGCACCTGCGCATACTCGCGTTCGACCTGCACGAGTGCCTGCCGGTGCGCGACTTCATCGGCGAGCGGCAGCGGCCAGTCGAGCACGTCGCGCGCGATCCACAGCGCGTTGGCCGCGCAGTCGAATTCCACCGGCGGCAACTGGTCGCGATAGCGTGCGAAATACGCGGGCTCCGGCCACGCGAACTGCAGCTCGATCGGCGGCGACGCACGCCCGGACCATTGCGAGATGTTCTGCGCGAGCCCCGTCAGCACGAACTCGAACATCACGTGATGCTGCAGCACGGGGCTGGCCTGCACGCCGTGCAGTTCGAGCGTCGCGCCGCGTTCGTCTTCCGCATAGGTCAGCCGGTACTGGCGATTGCGCATCCGGAAGTAGCGTTGCGTGACGGACAGCGCGTCGCGGATGTCCCGCGCGGTCAGCGTCGCATAGCCGAGAAAGCCGTGCACGGTCGGCTTCAGCAGCAGCCCGAACGCGAGCCCGATGCCCGGATCGCCGCCGATCTCGATCGCATTGAGGACGAGCCGCCCCCATTGCGACGGCGCGACGCGCGCGTCTGGTTCGGCCAGCACCGCGTCGCGCAGGCCGGTGCCGGCGCGCACGGCGGCCAGGTCGACGCCGCGGGCGGCCAGCGCCTGCAGCAGCAGGCGCGTATAGGCAACCGGAATCGTCGGCCGGCGCAGCCCGAGGCGGTCTTTGGCGAGTGGGGAAGTCATGGTGTTTTGGCCGGAAATGACAAGCATTATGGCTGTTTGCCCCCTCACGCTCAAGGCGGCGCGCGCCTACGATGGCAGGCATCGCTTATGGGCTCGACCATCATGACAACCACCTTTCCCCACCTGCTCGCGCCGCTCGACCTGGGTTTCACGACGCTGAAGAACCGCGTGCTGATGGGCTCGATGCATACGGGCCTCGAAGACAGCCGCAAGACGCTGCCGCGGCTCGCCGAATATTTCGCCGAACGCGCGCGCGGCGGTGTCGGCCTGATCGTCACGGGCGGCTTCGCGCCGAACGTGGCCGGCTGGACCAAGCCGTTCGGCGGCACGCTGATGACGTTGGCCGCCGCGCGGCGGCATCGCGAGATCACCGACGCCGTGCATGCGGAAGACGGCAAGATCGCGCTGCAGATCCTGCATACGGGCCGCTACGGGTACCACCCGTTCGCGGTCGCGCCGTCGAAGATCAAGTCGCCAATCTCGCCGTTCGCGCCGCATGAGCTGAGCGCGCGCGGCGTCGAGCGGCAGATCCGCGCGTTCGTGCGTTGCGCGAAGCTCGCGCGCGAAGCCGGTTACGACGGCGTCGAGATCATGGGCTCCGAGGGCTACCTGATCAACCAGTTCATCTCGATGCATACGAACAAGCGCACCGACCAGTGGGGCGGATCGTACGAGAACCGCATCCGCCTGCCGATCGAGATCATCGAGCGCACGCGCGAAGCGGTCGGCCGCGATTTCATCCTGATCTACCGGCTGTCGATGCTCGACCTGATTCCCGACGGCAGCGACTGGAGCGAAACCGTGCAGCTCGCAAAAGCCGTCGAGCGCGCGGGTGCGACGATCATCAACACGGGGATCGGCTGGCACGAGGCGCGTGTGCCGACGATCGCGACGTCGGTGCCGCGCGGCGCGTTCGCGTGGGTGACGAAGAAGATGAAGGGCGAGGTCGGCATTCCGCTCGTGACGACCAACCGGATCAACCGGCCGGAAGTGGCCGAGCAGATTCTCGCGGACGGCTGCGCGGACATGGTGTCGATGGCGCGCCCGCTGCTCGCCGATGCCGAATTCGTCGTCAAGGCCGCGCAAGGCCGCGCCGATGAAATCAACACCTGTATCGGCTGCAACCAGGCGTGTCTCGATCACGCATTCAAGAACAAGGTCGCGTCGTGCCTGCTGAATCCGCGCGCGTGCCACGAGACGGAACTGAAATACACGCCTGCGCAGCAGCCGAAGCGTATCGCGGTGGTCGGTGCGGGGCCGGCCGGGCTCGCCTGCTCGACCGTGCTCGCGCAGCGCGGCCATCACGTCGACCTGTTCGATGGCGCGTCGGAGATCGGCGGCCAGTTCAACATGGCCAAGCAGGTGCCGGGCAAGGAAGAGTTTCATGAAGCGCTGAGCTACTTCGGCCGCCAGGTCGAGCTGACCGGCGTGAACCTGCACCTGAACCGCCGCGTCGATGCAAGCGACCTGATCGCGGGCGGCTACGACGAGATCGTGCTCGCAACGGGCGTCGCGCCGCGCGACCCGAAGATTCCGGGGCAGGACGGGCCGAACGTGCTCAGCTATATCGAGGTGCTCGCGGGCAAACAGCCGGTCGGCCGACGCGTCGCGGTGGTCGGCGCGGGCGGGATCGGCTTCGATGTCGCCGAATATCTGGTGCAGGACGGCGAATCGCCGGCGCTCGATCTGGAAGAGTGGAAGGCCGAGTGGGGTGTAACCGACCCGGCCGCGACGCGCGGCGGCGTGACGCGTGCACAGGTATCGGCCCCGGCGCGCGAGGTGACGCTGCTGCAGCGCAAGGCCGCGCCGCTCGGCAAGGGGCTCGGCAAGACGACCGGCTGGATTCACCGCGCGACGCTGAAGATGAAGCAGGTGAAGATGATCGGTGGCGTGAACTACGAGCTGATCGACGCGCGCGGGCTGCACGTGTCGTACGGCGAGCAGCGCACCGATCACGAGCTGATCGAAGCCGACACGATCGTGCTCTGCACGGGGCAGGAACCGCAGCGCGCGCTGCTCGCGCCGCTGCAGGCGGCCGGGCGCTCGGTGCACCTGATCGGCGGTGCGGAACTGGCCGCCGAACTCGACGCGAAGCGCGCGATCGATCAGGGCGCGCGCCTCGCGGCGCGGCTGTAACGGTACGGCCGCGAGGCGCTGCCGTCACTCCATCTCGACGCGTTGCGTCTCGCGCTCTTCCGCTTCCAGCATCGCCTTGACGATCAGATAGACGGCGGGCAAATCGTCGTCGTCGCGCTTCCAGTCGACGGATTCCTCGACGTCCGCGGCGACCATCCGGCTGTCGCGCAGCCGGATGAAGGCGTCGACGACCAGCGGATCGTTGCGGTTCAGGAAGCCGGAGTTCGAGAACGCCAGCTCCTCGACATTCAGCAGCGCCTGCCAGCTCATCGTGCGGACGGCGGCCGGATGGCTGCGGCGCCGCAAGCCGAGCGCCCGCTGTGCGGGGCCGCCGACGACACGCTGAAGATCGACGACCGCCTGCCGCGCGGCGCGCTCGAAGTGGACGGGATTGAAGCCGGGTTGCTCGGGATCGAATGCGGATGACTGGAACATGGTCGCCTCACTAAAGACCGTCTCGGGGGACGGAATTCGGGTCAAATGACGCAGAAACACTGTAAATATATACAGTGTCTGGCGTACTTTCAAGCCCCCGATGACAGCAGATGGCAGCCGTCCGGCAACCGGACCGTTTCAGACCGCTGCTGCGATGGTCTCCCGCAGCCACCGATGCGCCGGATCGCGATGCACGCGTTCATGCCACAGCATCGACATTTCATAGCCGGGCACCTCGACCGGTGCGTCCACCACGCGCAGCGCGGGCACGTCGCGCACCAGCCGCTCGGGCAGCATCGCGACGAGATCGGTGCTCGCGACGGCCGACATCACGAACAGGAAATGCGGCACCGACAGCACGACGCGCCGCGCGGCGCCGACTTTCGCGAGCGCTTCGTCCGTCACGCCGAAGAAGCCGCCGCCGTCGGGCGACACGATCACGTGTTCGAGCGTGCCGAACTGCGCGAGCGTCGGGCGGCGCTTCAGCTTCGGATGCCCGGCGCGGCCGATGAGCACGTAACGTTCGACGAACAGCGGCAGGCGCCGCATGCCGGCCGGCGAACCCTCGGTCGTGTGGAACGCCAGGTCGATGCCGTTCCGTTCGGCATCCTGCTCGATGCGCGGCGGCACGAGCTCGACGACGGCCAGCCGCGTGCCGGGCGCGGCCGAGCGCAGCATGTGCAGCGCGGGCAGCACGATCGTCGATTCGCCGTAGTCGGTCGCGGCCACGCGCCACGTGTTCGTCGCGGTCGCCGGATCGAACGGGGTAGCCGGAACCACCGCGCGTTCGACGGCTTCCAGCGCGTCGCGCAACGGCTCGCGCAGCGCTTCCGCACGCGCGGTCGGCCGCATTCCGCGCGGCCCCGGCAGCAGCAGCGGATCGCCGAACACGTCGCGCAGTTTCTGCAACTGCACGCTGACCGACGGCTGCGACATGTTCAGCTTCTCGGCCGCGCGCGTGACGTTGTGCTCGGCGAGCAGCACGTCCAGCGTGACGAGCAGATTCAGGTCGAGTCGTCTGAGATTATTCATGGCTATACCTGGAATATCAGGAATTCATTTCAAATATACCTTCGGCGGCGGCATCCTGCAGTCATTCAATCAACGGAGTGACGAACATGAATGTGCTGATCGTTTATGCCCATCCCGAACCGCGTTCGCTGAACGGTGCGCTGCGCGACTTTGCCGTCGAGCATCTCGAAGCGGCGGGCCACAGCGTGCAGGTGACGGATCTGTATGCGATGAACTGGAAGGCGGCGTTCGACGCGAACGACGTGACCGGTCGCGCGCCCGACGCGCGGTTCGATCCGTCGCTGGACTCGAAGCATGCGTTCGCGACGGGCACGCAAAGCGAAGACATCGCGCGCGAGCAGGACAAGCTGAAGTGGGCCGATGCGGTGATCCTGCAATTCCCGCTGTGGTGGTTCTCGATGCCGGCGATCATGAAGGGCTGGGTCGAGCGGGTGTATGCGTACGGGTTTGCGTACGGCGTCGGCGAGCATTCCGATACGCACTGGGGCGATCGCTACGGCGAAGGCTCGTTTGCCGGCAAGCGGGCGATGGTGATCGTCACGACGGGCGGGTGGGAATCGCACTACAGCCCGCGCGGCATCAACGGGCCGATCGACGACATATTGTTCCCGATCCAGCACGGCGTGCTGTATTACCCGGGGTTCGACGTGCTGCCGCCGTTCGTGATCTACCGCACGGGCAAGATGAACGACGCGCGCTTCGACGAAACGCGTGCGGCGCTTGGCCGGCGTCTCGACGATCTGTGGACCGAGCAGCCGATTCCGTTCCGTCGGCAGAACGCAGGTGATTACGCGATCCCGGCGCTGACGCTGAAGGACGGGATCGCGCCGGGGAAGGTCGGGTTCGGCGCGCACGTGAGTTGACTGCCGCAAGTCGGCCCCGAAGACGGGCCCGCCGTTCGCGGGCACGTCGTCGGCCCGCACGCGTGCGGCGCCGCGGGCCGTGCCGTTGCGATCCCGGTCCTCACGCGGGCGGCAGGGAGAACGTAAAGGTCGATCCGCGATCCGCGTTGTTGGTTGCCCATACGCGTCCGCAGTGCGATTCGATGATCGACTGGCAGATCGACAGGCCGATGCCCATGCCGGCAGGCTTCGTCGTGAAGAACGCGTCGAACAGCCGGTCGATATCTTCGTCGCGAATGCCGGCGCCCGAATCCCGCAGCGCGACGGCGACATGGCCGTTGTCTTCCAGATGCGACGTGACGAGCAGGTGGCGCAAGCCGTCGGGCTGGCCGGCCATCGCCTGTATCGCGTTCACGGACAGGTTCATCAACACCTGTTGAAGCTGCACCCGGTTGCCCGAAACCGGCGGCAGGCCGGCTGCGAGTTCGATGCGCAACGCGATGTCGTGATACGCCATTTCCCCGTTGAGCAATGCCACGGTTTCCTCGACCACGTCGTTCAAGGCCAGACTGTCGCGTTGCACGGCGGCGGAGCGCGACGTCAGATCGCGAACCCGTTGCACGATGCTGGCGGCCCGCGTGCTGCTGGAGATCACGCCGTCGAGGCACGCGCGCACTTCGACGAGTTCCGGCGGGTCGCGCTCGATCCAGCGCTGGGCGGTCTGCCCGAAGGTGAGGATCGCCGACAGCGGCTGGCCGACTTCATGCGCGATAGACGCGCTGAGCGCACCCAATACCGTTGCGCGCGCAACGCGTTCGAGTTCGGCGCGGGTCGAGCGAATCTGTTCCTCGGCCTGTCGCGTGGCACTGACGTCCATCACGGCGCCGACGTACTGCGCACCATGATGCGCGGCGTCGAGCGGATGGGCGACCAGATGGACATGCTTGACGGTTCCGTCGGGCATCAGCAATCGGGCATGAACGTCGAGGTGGCCTCTCGACTGCGTGGCTGCCGTCAACGCGGCCTGGAAGGCGCAGGCGTCCTCGGGATGCAGGCGGGCCGCGAACAGCGCGATGGAGGGCGTGGTCGCGGTGTCGTATTCGAGAATCCGGAATGTCTCGGCCGACCACGAAACGGCCGCGGTGGCGATATTCCAGCCGAAGCTGCCGGTGCGGCTCAGGCGTTGCACTTCGGCGAGGAATTCCGCCTCGCTGCGGCGCAGCGCCTGCTCGGCGAATTTGCGCCGGGTGATGTCCGTGTTGCTTTCGAGTATGCCGCGCGGCTCGCCGCCCGCATCGAGCTGAACGGACCACCGGCTCGCGAGGACGAGGGTCTTGCCGTCGCGATTCGTATGAACGAGTTCGCCTTCCCAATGACCGGAGCCCCTCAGGATCGCGTTGATCTCGTCGAGCGGTACGGGGAAGACGGTCTTGAGCAGCGTGTGCGCATGCCGGCCGATCGCGTCGGCGCTTTTCCAGCCGTACAGGGTTTCCGCGGCGCGATTCCAGTACTTGATCGCGTCGTTTTCGTCGCGCACGAAAATGCTGTCGTTCGTGAGATCCAGCAGACGCGCCTGCTCGTGCTGGACGTGTCCGAGAAAACGAATGTACCGGATCAACGCGCAGACGATGAGCGTCGTGACGAGGAACGTCGCGAGTGCGACGATGTCCTGCGTCCGGCTGACCGCCAGCGCGAAATAGGGCGCCGTGAAATAGTAGTCCAGCAGTGCGCCGCCGAGCACCGCGAACAGGACGGCCGACAGCATGGAGCCGAAGATTGCGAGGACGACGATCACCAGCCTCAGCACGAGGCTGGCGGTCGGGTATTCGACATGCCACGCAAGGCATGCCCACGTGGCGGCGGCCACGGCAATACTGCCGCCGACGCAGAACAGCGTGGCGGACACAAACCGCGCGGGCGCGACGGGTTGCCACTTCAGATACTGACGGACCTTGGACAGGACGCTACGCAGTAGCGTCATGCGAGAAGCGGGCGGGATGGTTGAGCGCATGGCAAACGAATGATGGCGTCCTCGGGTACGCGATTCCGGGCGGTGCTTGGTTTTGCAGAGGGTTATCCGTGCGCGGCGCGACGACGCATTCGACCGGACTCTCGATTGCGCGCGCGATCGAGGACGGAACGAGCGGGTGCGAAGACCGCGCGCCGTCAGGTTCGTGGCGTTCGCGCTGCGGGGGGGCGGGCAACATGCGGCGGATTTCCGTGCCGGCACGACACGAGAGAAGTTGCCACGATGCGCCTGAATAGTCCTGAATTTGCCGCTAATTGTTCTTCGCCGGCGGGGAAGGCGCGGGTGCGCGTCGATGATGGGAGGGGGGGCGCCTGGTCCACATGGCATCCGGATGCGCGCTCGCCGGGGCGGCGAGGGATCGGGCCGTGGAATGGCTGGATTTCAGCGTGCGTCTGCTCGCGGGCGCAGCGCGGCGGACGGTGGGAGCCACGCGTCGCGTGCGGACCTGAAAATGCGCCGGTGCCGCGCGCCGTCAAGCCCGGATGGAGTCCGGGGGAATGCGCACTCGTACGGGCGCGGGCGACGGCGCACCCGATTCACGCAGATCCGCGGAAGACAAAACCTGGAAGTCCGTTCGTGGTTAGGGCCGCTTGGCGGCTTGCACCGCGAAAATCCGGCATGACCGTATCGGAATGCCGCGATGCGTCGCCGTCGAAGTGGCGCCGACGCATCGCGATTGCCCGGCCGCTTACCGGTCGTCGTCCCGGATCGACGACGGATGCCGGCACAGCGCCCGCACTTCCATCTCCATGTACGGAAACAGCGGCAACTGGCTCAGCAGGTCATGCAGTTGCTGCACGCTTTCGACGTCGAAGATGCTGACGTTCGCATACTGCCCGGCGATCCGCCACAGATGACGCCAGACGCCTTCGTTCATCAGTCGCTGGCACATCGCCTTTTCTTCCGCCTTCAGCGTTGCCGCCTTGACCGGATCCATGTCCGCCGGCAGGCGAACGGTCATTTCCACATGAAACAGCATCCTGCACTCCTTGAGTTGTCGATACGTCGAACGGGAAGGGCGCTCAGGCCTGTGCGCGTGCCCGCTCGACTTCGCTGCCCGGTACGTCCTGCTTTTCCTTGAGCAGCGAGAAGTCGAAGTCGATCAGCGCGAACTGCCCGTCGACGCCGTACGGCTTGCCTTCCGCGCCTTCCGCCTGCTTGACCGGCGGGATCAGCCCGTCGCGTGTCGCGAACGCGAAGTCGTCCCACAGATGCGGATCGCCGTCGATGTTGATCTGCGTCGTCAGCTTACGATAACCGTCGGCCGAAACGAAGAAGTGAATGTGCGCCGGACGATGGCCGTGGCGGCCGAGCTGGTCGAGCAGTTGCTCGGTCTTGCTGCCCGGCGGCACGCTGTAGCCCACCGGCAGCACGCTGCGGAAGCTGTAGCGGCCGTCGGCATCGGTGCGGATCGAGCGGCGCAGGTTGAACGCGGGCTGCGACTGGTCGAAGTACGAATAGTTGCCCAGATGGTTCGCGTGCCACACCTCGACCAGCGCGTTCGCGAGCGGCGCGCCGTCGTGGCCGAGCACCTGGCCGCGCATGATCAGCGTCTGGCCCGGGTCGGTGCCGTCGTCGAGACGCGCATGGCCGACCGATTCCGGCGCACCGGCGACATACAGCGGGCCTTCGATCGTGCGCGGCGTGCCGCCCTGGATGCCGGCCTGTTCCTCGGCTTCGTCCATCCGCACGTCGAGGAAGCGCTCGAGCCCGAGACCCGCGGCGATCAGCCCGAATTCGCGGCCGGCTTCGTTCAGGTAGTTCAGTGCCGTCCAGAACTCGCTCGGCTGCACGTCGAAATCCTCGATCGTGTAGCAGATGTCCTTCACGATCCGGTTGACGATCGCGCGCACGCGCGGATTGCCCGGCTTCTCGGCGGCGTCGTCGAAGGTCTTCAGCAGTGCGTCGATGGCTTGCTTGTTCATCTGTGTCTCCGGTTTCGGTTGTCGTGTGGGGTCAACGGGCGCCGCGTTGCATCCGTTCGATGCGGGCCCAGTCGAAGGTGATGCCGAGGCCGGGCGTCGCCGGCAGGTGCAGCTTGAAATCCTGGTAGCGCAGCGGCTCGACGAGGATTTCCTCGGTGAGCAGCAGCGGGCCGAACAGCTCGGTGCCCCATTTCAGCGAGTCGAACGTGCTGAACAGTTGCGCGGACGCCATCGTGCCGGCCGCGCCCTCGAGCATGGTGCCGCCGTACAGTTCGATGCCGGCCGCCGCCGCGATCGACGCAACGCTCGCCGCGCCCTGCAGGCCGCCCGATTGCGCGATCTTCACCGCGAACACGTCGGCCGCGCGATCCTGCGCGAGCGCGAACGCATCGACGGGGCCGTGCAGCGCCTCGTCGGCCATGATGGGCACCTGCGCGAGTTGCGTGAGGCGTTTCAGCCCCGCGCGGTTGGTCGCGGCGATCGGCTGCTCAACGAGGCTCACGCCGGCTTCGGCGAGCCGCGCGCCGGCCCAGATTGCGTCGGTTTCGCTCCATGCCTGGTTCACGTCGACCCGCACATCGCCGCGCTCGCCTAGCGCGCGCTTGATCGCGACGACGTGCGCGACGTCGTTCGCGACCGCGTTCGAGCCGATCTTCAGCTTGAACGCACGGTGGCGGCGCGCGTCGAGCATCGCTTCGGCTTCCGCGATGTCGCGCTGCGTATCGCCGCTCGCGAGCGTCCAGGCGACGTCCACCGCATCGGTCCGGCGGCCGCCGAACAGCTCGGACAGCGGTACGCCGAGACGTTGCGCCTGCGCGTCGAACAGCGCGGTCTCGATCGCGCACTTCGCGAAACGGTTGCCCTGGAACAGCTTGCGTGCGCGCGCCATCGCGGCGCCCGGACGCGTCGCGTCCATGCCCTGCAGCAGCGGCGCGAAGTAAGTGTCGATGTTGACCTTGATGCTTTCGGGGCTTTCCTCGCCGTACGCGAGGCCGCCGATGGTCGTCGCCTCGCCGACGCCTTCGATACCGTCCGTGCATCGAACACGGACCAGTACGAGGGTCTGGCAATTCATCGTCGCGACCGACAGTTTGTGGGGCCTGATCGTCGGCACGTCGACGAGCAGCGTCTCGATGCGTTCGATGGTGGCGGCAGTTGCTATCATGCGATTCCTCCTGTTGGTGCACATGGTAGGAATTCCCGCCCCGCGTCGTCCAACACTCTTTCCGACTACTTCCATACCTTTGAGGCATGAAATGGAATTGCGTCAGCTCCGCTACTTCATCGCCGTCGCCGAGGAAATGAACATCACGCGGGCGGCGGAGCGCTTGCACATGACGCAGCCGCCGCTGAGCCGCCAGCTCCAGGCGATCGAGGACGAGATCGGGCTGCCGCTGTTCGAGCGCGGTGCGCGGCCGCTGAAACTGACGGATGCGGGGCGGGTGTTCTACGCGCAGGCGAAGCGCCTCGTCGACCAGGCCGACGAGCTCGGTCCGCTGACGCGGCGGCTCGCGCAGCTGTCGGAGCGGATCGTGATCGGCTTCGTGCCGTCGACGCTGTACGGCGCGCTGCCGGACGTGATCCGCGCGTTTCGCGAGGCGCAGCCGGAAGTGGAACTGTCGCTGATCGAAATGTTCACGCTGGAGCAGCTCGGCGCGCTGAAGGGCGGGCGGATCGACGTGGGCTTCGGCCGGCTGCGCTTCGACGACGACCAACTCGTGCGCGAGGCGCTGATCGAGGAAAAGCTGATCGCGGCGCTGCCGGTCGGGCATCCGCTCGCCGATCCGGCACGGCTTCTGACGCTCGCGGATATCGCGAACGAGACGCTGATCGTCTATCCGAGCACGCCGCGGCCGAGCTTCGCCGACCAGCAGCTGTCCGCGTTGCGCGACGGCGCGCTGGTGCCGGCGGCCGTGCACGAAGTGCGCGAACTGCAGACGGCGCTCGGGCTCGTGGCCGCGCAGGTCGGTGTGTCGCTGGTGCCGGAGAGCGTGGAGGGCGTGCGCGTAAAAGGCGTGGTCTACCGGCGGTTGCCGGAGCCGGCCGCGACTTCGCCGATCATCATGAGCCGGCGGCTGCACGGTGAAAGCGCGGCGACTGCCGCGTTCTGCGCGATTGCGCGGGATATGATCGGGGCATCGGCCTGATGGGCGTCGCCGCTCTCAAATATCGCAACTAACGGTCTGTTTCGGTGGGCGCCAGTCAATGCGGACGAGGTGTCGCAATGTCATGCACGGCGATGCAAGCCGCGCGCCGGTCGTACAGGTTGCGGGCCGCGCCAGCGAATGCATCGCTATCGCTTCGCGTCGAGCGTTTCCGATGGAGACTCGCCGAACTTTTCCCGATACGCGATCGCGAATCGCCCGAGGTGGGTAAACCCGCAATCGAGCGCGACATCGGCGATCCGCCGGTCGGACATCGCGCCGCGCAGCAGTTCGCGCGCATGGTCGAGCCGCGTCGCGCGCAGGTATTGCATCGGGCTCATTCCGCGGAACTGCAGGAACGCGTCGCGCAGCGTCCGCTCCGGCACGTTGGCGGCCTGGACGATATCGGCGAGCTGCAGCGGCTGAGCGTAGTGCGCGTTCACGAACTCCTGCGCGCGTCGCACGAAGCCCGGTGCCGGATCGCGGCGTGACGCGTGCAGTACCGACGGCGGGTGGCCCTCGATCAGCAGGTCGATCAGCAGGTGCTCGAGCTGCGACGCGACGCGCGGGTTCGCGTTCGCGCGTTCGAGCAGTTCGGGCGAGCGCGCAACGAGCATCAGTTGCTGGCGCCACGCGGCGAGTGCGGCGTCGCTGACGTGCAGCACGGGATCGAGCGTCGCGCGCGGGTCGCCCGTGAGCGAGCCGACCGTGGCTGCGTCGATGCGCAGCACGAACTGCTCGCAATCGGCGGACAGCACTGCATCGAAGGGCTCCCCGGGCGCGCACAGCACGCCGGTCTGGCCGTCGACGCCGAGCTGCCGCCCCATCGCGCGCACCTCTGCCTGGCCGGACAGGCAGAACATCAGCAGGTAGTAGCCATCGACCGCGTCGACCTGCACGCGCATCGCGTCGCCGAATGCGATCGTGCCGATCCCGAGCCCGCCGAGCCTGACGAAATCCATGTGCGACGCACCATGCGTGCGACCGTTCGGCAGCAGCGCATGCGGCTGCATCACGCGCGAGATCCGCTCGCGCGTCTCGTCGAGATCGCGGGATTCGAACAGCCGGTGCGCGCGCAGCGCGAGCGGCTCGAACGACGTTGGGGACATGGGCCTCAGCCTTTGTATGGGCGACGCGCGCTTCGATCCGATGAATGGGTCGCGATCGTGCGCAGGGTCGTGTGTGCCGCCATGCTAGCGCAGAAATCCGCCGAAAGTGGATATTGCGCCGCCGCAATCGCACTTTCCGGATAGACGGCGAATATTAGCCTTTCAAAAATGGACTCCATCTTGTTAATGAAACGGAACCACAAGGAGTCCGACATGGAGCAGACAGAATCGCCCGTCGTGTTCGCCCCGCGCGACGACGCGTCCGCCGTGAGCTTTCCGCACGACGACGGCTCGCGCGTGCCGTACAAGGTGTTCAGTTCGCAGGCCGTCTACGAACGCGAGCAGGAACGCATCTTCCGCGGCCCGACGTGGAACTTCGTCGCGCTGGAAGCGGAAATCCCGAACGCCGGCGACTTCAAGAGCACGTTCGTCGGCGATACGCCGGTGGTCGTCACGCGCACCGAGGATGGCGCACTTTCCGCGTGGGTGAACCGTTGCGCGCACCGCGGCGCGCAGGTGTGCCGCAAGTCGCGCGGCAACGCGAGCTCGCACACGTGCGTGTATCACCAGTGGAGCTTCGATAACTCCGGCAACCTGCTCGGCGTGCCGTTCCGGCGCGGCCAGAAGGGGATGTCCGGGATGCCGGCCGACTTCGACCCGAAGCAGCACGGGCTGCGCAAGCTGCGCGTCGACAGCTATCGCGGGCTCGTGTTCGCCACCTTCAGCGACGATGTGATGCCGCTGCCCGACTATCTCGGCGAGCAGATGCGCCCGTGGATCGACCGGATCTTCCACAAGCCGATCGAGTATCTCGGCTGCACGCGCCAGTATTCGAAGTCGAACTGGAAGCTGTACATGGAGAACGTGAAGGACCCGTATCACGCGAGCATGCTGCACCTGTTCCATACGACCTTCAACATCTTCCGCGTCGGGATGAAGGCGCGCTCGATTCCGGATGCGAATCACGGGCTGCACAGCATCATCACGGTGACGAAGACGGGCGACGATACGTCGGCCGCGTACAAGCAGCAGAACATTCGCTCGTTCGACGAAGGCTTTCATCTGGAGGACGAATCGATTCTCGATCTCGTGTCGGAATACGACGAGGATTGCACGAACCATATCCAGCCGATCTTCCCGCAGCTCGTGATCCAGCAGATCCACAACACGCTGGTCGCACGCCAGATCCTGCCGAAAGGCCCCGACAACTTCGAACTGATCTTCCATTTCTTCGGTTACGCGGACGACACGCCCGAGCTGCGCGCGCTGCGCATCAAGCAGGCGAACCTCGTCGGGCCGGCCGGCTATATCTCGATGGAGGACACCGAGGCGACCGAGCTCGTGCAGCGCGGCACGGTGCGTGACGGCGACGCGACGTCGGTGATCGAGATGTCGCGCGGCAATCCGGACCAGCAGGACACGGTGATCACTGAAAGCCTGATCCGCAAGTTCTGGGTCGGCTACCAGAAGCTGATGGGCTATTGAGGCGGGAGCGCGAAATGACGGAAGACATGAAGACGTGGTTCGAGATTTACATGCTCCAGAACCGCTATATCGGGCACCTCGACAACAACCGGCTCGAAGCATGGCCGACGATGTTTACCGAGGACTGCACGTACGAAATCGTGCCGAAGGAGAACGCCGACCTCGGGCTGCCGGTCGGGATCGTCCACTGCACGAACCAGCGCATGCTGCGCGACCGCGTGGTGTCGCTGCGGCACGCGAACATCTATGAAGAGCACACGTACCGGCACATGACATCGGGCCTGACGATCGTCGCCGAACGCGACGGCGAGATCGACACCGAGAGCAACTACGTCGTCGTGCAGACGCGCAGCAACGGCGAGTCGAACGTGTACCAGGCCGGCAAGTACTACGACACGGTCGTGCGTACGCCCGACGGGCTGCGCTACAAGACCAAGCGCGTGATCTACGACACGTCGCGCGTGCAGACACTGCTCGCGACGCCGATCTGACGAAGCAAGGAACCGACATGACCGAAGCAACGCTGGCCGAGTGGCATCCGCTCGGCGCTTTCGACGAATTCTCCGAAGACGAACCGGCGGCGCGCGTCGCCGGCCAGAAACCGATCGCCGTGTTCCGGATCGGCGACGAACTGTTCGCGATGCACGACCTCTGCACGCACGGCCATGCGCGGCTGTCCGAAGGCTATGTGGAGGACGGCTGCGTCGAATGCCCGCTGCACCAGGGGCTGATCGACATCCGCACCGGCGCGCCGAAATGCGCGCCGATCACGGAGCCGGTGCGGACCTATCCGATCCGGATCGTCGACGGGCAGGTGGAAGTCAATGTCGACTGATCCGTTCGTGATCGTCGGCGCCGGCCACGCGGCGCGGCGCACGGCCGAAGCTGCGCGAACGCGATGCGGCGGCGCGCATCGTGATGATCGGCGCGGAGCGCGAGCTGCCGTATGACCGGCCCGCGCTGTCGAAGGATGCGCTACTGACGGACGGCGGCGAGCAGCGCGCGTTCGTGCGCGATGCGGCGTGGTACGACGCGCAGCGCATCGAGTTGCGGCTCGGCACGCGCGTCGATGCGATCGAGCGCGCCGCTCAGCGCGTGCAGCTCGACGACGGCGCGACGTTACCCTATGCACGCCTCGTGCTCGCGACGGGTTCGCGCGTACGTACGTTCGGCGGGACGGTCGACGAAGGCGTCACGCCGCACTACGTCCGCACGGTCGACGATGCACGTGCGTTGCGTGCGCGGCTTGCGCCGGGACGCCGCGTGGCGGTGCTCGGCGGTGGTTTCATCGGGCTCGAGGTGGCGGCTGCCGCGCGCCAGCTCGGCTGCGACGTGACGGTGATCGATCCGGCACCGCGCTTGTTGCAGCGTGCGTTGCCGGAAGTCGTCGGTTCGTATGCGCGCCAGCTGCACGATGGGCGCGGTGTGGTGTTCCAGATGGCGACGCTGCCGCGCGCGATCCGTCGCGCACCGGGCGGCGGCGCGATCGTCGAGACTGATCGCGGCGATGTGCCGGCCGATATCGTCGTGGTCGGCATCGGCGTGGTGCCCAACGTCGAGTTGGCACAGGCGGCCGGGCTCGACGTCGACAACGGGATACGCGTCGACGCGGGCTGCCGCACGACCGACACCGCGATTTTCGCGACGGGCGAGGTGACGATGCACTTCAACCCGCTGCTCGGGCGTCACGTGCGGATCGAATCGTGGCAGGTCGCCGAAAACCAGCCGGCCGTCGCGGCCGCGAACCTGCTCGGCGCGGACGAAACCTATGCCGAGCTGCCGTGGCTGTGGTCCGATCAGTACGACTGCAACCTGCAGATGCTCGGGCTGTTCGGCGGCGAACGCACGATCGTCGTGCGCGGCGATCCGGCGAGCGGGCCGTTCACGGTGTTCGGGCTGGGCGACGACGGCAGGATCGTTGCGGTGGCCGCGGCGAACCTGGGCCGTGACATCGGCGCATCTCGCCGTCTGATCGCGGCAGGGGCCGTGCCCGATCCGGCGAAGCTGGCCGATCCGGCGGTGAACCTGAAGTCGTTCATGTAAAAGCAGGATGCGCGGCGCGTGCGCCGTGCATCCCGGCACCGCCTGCGTGTTTGTCGGCCGCGACGAAATCGGGGATATTAGCGGCATCGCCGATCCGCCGGACCTCCATGACGCCAGACAAAGCCCTCGAACTGAAACGCAGCAAGCGCCGCGCGCTGTGGCTGCTGCTGGCCGCCGTCGCGGTGTTCGTCACGACAATCCTGCTGCCGCGCGGCCCGTGGGTCGACGGCGTCAAGGCCGTGGCCGAAGCCGCGATGGTCGGCGCGCTCGCCGACTGGTTCGCGGTCGTCGCGCTGTTCCGCCGCGTGCCGATTCCGTTCGTGTCGCGTCATACCGAGATCATTCCGAAGAACAAGGACAAGATCGCCGACAACCTCGCGGTGTTCGTGCGCGAGAAATTCTTGGGCCCCGACGCGCTCGCCGCGCAGATTCGCCAGCACGATCCCGCGCAGAAGCTCGGCGCGTGGCTGGGCGAACCGCGGAACACCGACGCGCTCGGCGGTTACGTGACGAAGCTGATGAGCTTCGCGCTCGACATGACGGACGACGCGCGAATCCAGTCGTTCGTGCACGACGCGTTCCGCGCGGTGATCGACCGGGTCGACCTGTCGCAGTCGGCCGGCGCGATCCTCGATACGCTGACGAAGGACGGCCGCCATCAGGCGCTGCTCGACGACGCGATCGAACAGGTGGTCGACGTGCTCGACAAGGAGGAGAACCGCGAGGTGATCGCGGGCTTCATCGTCGAATGGCTGAAGACGCAGTATCCGAAGGTCGAGAAGATCATGCCGACGCAGTGGTTCGGCGAGAACGGCGCGCGGATGCTCGCGAGCGCGGTGAGCCGCGTGCTCGAAGGCGTGGCGGCCGACCCCGAGCACGAACTGCGGCAGCGCTTCGACCGGACGGTCGCGCGGCTGACCGAGAAGCTGAAGCACGATCCGGCGTTCGTCGCGAAGGGCGAGGAGATCAAGCGCTATATCCGCGACGGCGATGCGTTCAACGAGTATGTGCGCGACTTGTGGGACCAGTTGCGCGCGTGGCTGAAGGCCGATCTCGCCCGTGCCGATTCGGCGCTGCACCGGCAGGCCGCGACGCTCGGCGGCTGGCTCGGGGCGCGGCTTTCGGAGAGCCCCGCGCTGCGCGCATCGCTGAACGAGCACGTGGAGAAGGCCGTGCACGAGATGGCGCCGGATTTCGCCGATTTCCTGATGCGCCACATTCGCGATACGGTGCGCAACTGGGATGCGCGCGAGATGTCGCGGCAGATCGAGCTGAATATCGGCAAGGACCTGCAATACATCCGCATCAACGGCACGCTGGTGGGCGGGCTGATCGGGCTCGGGCTGTATCTGGTGTCGCTGGTGCCGCGCTGGGCGGCCGGGTGGCTGCATTGACACGGCGGAAGGCATCGCGCGCGGCGCGCGACACCGGACGCGCGCGCATCACGCGTGCGCTTTCGAGCCGTGCAGCTGCAGGCCGAGCGCCTTGATGACTTTCAGGATGGTGCCGAAGCTCGGGTTGCCGTCGTGCGACAGCGCCTTGTACAGCCCTTCGCGCGACAGGCCGGCATCGCGTGCGACCTGCGACATGCCGCGTGCGCGTGCGATCACGCCGAGCGCGTGCGCGATGAAGGCCGGATCGTCGCCGGCCTCCTGCAGGCAGGCCTCGAAGTAGTCGGCCATGTCGTCTTCGGTTTTCAGGTGTTCGGCCGAATCCCACGGCCGGGTGCTGATCTTGTCCATCGATCACTCCATGTCGAGGTGCGCGAGCATCGCGTGCGCGGCGCGTATGTCGGCCTGTTGCGTCGACTTGTTGCCGCCGCAGAGCAGGATGACCCAGATCGGCCCGCGCCGGACGTAGTAGACGCGGTAGCCGGGGCCATGGTCGATCCGCATTTCGACGACCGGCGCGCCGGCGGACTTCCAGTCGCCCGGATTGCCCATCGACAGGCGGTCGATGCGTGCCTGGATGCGTCGCTTCGCGACGCGATCCTGAAGGCCGGCAAACCAGGCGTCGAAGACGTCGGTGGTCCGGATGCTGAACGTAGGCGCACTGTAGGGCATCGATTGCGGTATGTCAACCATGGTTCACAGGTGAGGTGGCGGGTGGCGGGTCGTTTCGTGGCCCTACGGTAGGGCCGCCCGCTGCGTTCGTGTGCGGATTGGCCGTTCGGCCGAAGTCGAAATCTTTCGAATCCGTCTACAATCAAACACGTCTTTGCCGCCCGTGCGCGCTTGCCGCGCACGGGCGGGTCCGTTCGTCCTCCGGCATCCGGAGGCGCCGCCGTGCATCGTTCGTTGCGCGGCGGGAGGTGTCGTGGTCTGTGTCCAGTAGGTAGAGCGTCCGCGTGCCGTAGGCCGGCGCGCGTCATGAACGCCGCGTGTCCGTAGGCCGGGCAGGTGGCATAACCGAGAGTCCCCCATGAAAGCATCGGATCTGTTCGTGAAGGCGCTGGAAGCCGAAGGCGTCGAGTACGTGTTCGGTATTCCCGGCGAAGAAAACCTCGATCTGCTCGAATCGCTGCGGCGATCGAAGATCAAGCTCGTGCTGACCCGGCACGAGCAGGCGGCCGGGTTCATGGCCGCCACCTACGGCCGCCTGACGGGGCGCACCGGCGTGTGTCTCGCGACGCTCGGGCCCGGCGCGACGAACTTCGTCACGGCCGCGGCGTATGCGCAGCTCGGCGGCATGCCGATGCTGATGATCACCGGGCAGAAGCCGATCAAGTCCAGCAAGCAGGGCCACTTCCAGATCGTCGACGTGGTCGACATGATGCAGCCGCTCACGAAGTTCACGCGGCAGATCGTGTCGATCGGCAATATCCCGTCGGCCGTGCGCGAGGCGTTCCGCCGCGCCGAGGAGGAGCGCCCGGGCGCCGCGCACCTCGAACTGCCGGAAGACATCGCGCACGAAGAGGGTGACGGCAAGCCGATCCCGCGCAGCTACAGCCGGCGGCCGGTGGCCGAGGAGAAGGCCGTCGCGCACGCGGTCGACGCGATCCAGGCCGCGCGCCATCCGCTGCTGATGATCGGCGCGGGCGGCAACCGCAAGACGACCCGCAAGATCCTCGTCGAATTCGTCGACAAGACGGGCATCCCGTTCTTCACGACGCAGATGGGCAAGGGCGTGATCGACGAGACGCACCCGCTGTGGCTCGGCAACGCGACGCTGTCCGACGGCGATTTCGTGCACCGCGCGATCGAGCACGCCGACTGCATCATCAACGTCGGCCACGACGTGATCGAGAAGCCGCCGTTCTTCATGCGCGCGGACGACAAGACCGTGATCCATGTGAACTTCCTCGGCGCGCAGGTCGATCCCGTCTATTTTCCGCAGATCGAGGTGGTCGGCGACATCGCGAACGCGGTGTGGCAGATGACGGAAGCGATCGCGCCGCAGCCGCACTGGGATTTCGCGCGCTTCGCGATGATCAAGGAGCATTTCGACGCGCACCTGGAGAAGGGCCAGCACGATCCGCGTTTCCCGATGTATCCGGTGCGCATCGTCAACGACCTGTACAACGCAATGCCGGTCGACGGCATCGTCTGTCTCGACAACGGGATGTACAAGATCTGGTTCGCGCGCTACTGGCGTGCGCACGAGCCGAACTCGCTGCTGCTCGACAATGCGCTCGCGTCGATGGGCGCGGGTCTGCCGTCGGCGATCGCGACGAAGATCGTGCATCCGCAGCGCAAGGTGATCGCCGTATGCGGCGACGGCGGCTTCATGATGAATTCGCAGGAGCTCGAAACGGCCGTGCGGCTGAAGCTCGACCTCGTCGTGATGATCCTGCGCGACGACGCGTTCGGGATGATCCGCTGGAAGCAGGAGAACATGAATTTCCCCGATTACGCGATGACGCTGCAGAACCCCGATTTCGTGTCGTATGCGCAAAGCTATGGCGCGCACGGGCATCGCGTCGAGTCGGCTGACGATCTGGAGCCGCTGCTGCGCGAGTGCTTCTCGTCGCCGGGCGTGCACGTGATCGACGTGCCGATCGATTACTCGGACAACGAGCGCGTGCTGAACCGCGAGATCAAGCGCCTGTCGGCGCAGCTCTGAATTCCCCGTTCACAGGAAGGAGTCGTTCCATGTTGAAGGAAACCTATCCGTACTACCTCGCCAACGAAGCCGTCTACGCGAATACCGATCTGGACGTGACGGACAAGTTCAGCGGCAAGGTCGCGACGCGCGTCGCGCTGGCCGACGCGAAGGCGATCGATGCGGCGATCGCCGCGGCGGTCGACGCCGCGAAGCCGATGCGCGAGATGCCGGCCTTCAAGCGGCAGGCCGTGCTCGACCATTGCGTCGCGCGCTTTCGCGAGCGCTTCGACGAGCTGGCCGAGGCGCTGTGCATCGAGGCCGGCAAGCCGATCAACGATTCGAAGGGCGAAGTGACGCGGCTGATCGATACGTTCCGCGTCGCGTCCGAGGAATCGGTGCGCATCGACGGCGAGATCATCAACCTCGAGATCTCCGCGCGTGCGCAGGGCTATACGGGCTATACGAAGCGCGTGCCGGTCGGCCCGTGCTCGTTCATCTCGCCGTTCAACTTCCCGCTGAACCTTGCCGCGCACAAGGTCGCGCCCGCGCTCGCGGCCGGCTGCCCGTTCGTGCTGAAGCCCGCGAGCCGCACGCCGATCGGCGCGCTGATCATCGGCGAGGTGCTCGCGGAAACCGACTTGCCGAAGGGCGCGTTCTCGGTACTGCCCGCGCATCGCGATGGCGCCGACCTGTTCACGACCGACGAGCGTTTCAAACTGTTGTCGTTCACGGGGTCGCCGGCCGTCGGCTGGGCGCTGAAGGAGAAGGCCGGCAAGAAGAAGGTCGTGCTGGAACTCGGCGGCAACGCAGCCGCGATCGTCGATGCGGACCAGCGTGACCGGCTCGACTACGTGGTCGAGCGTCTCGCGTTCGGTGCGTACTACCAGTCGGGCCAGAGCTGCATCGGCGTGCAGCGGATCCTCGTGCATGCCGATCTCTACGACGCGCTGCGCGAGAAGCTGATCGCGAAGACGCGATCGCTGAAGATGGGCGATCCGAAGGATCCGTCGACGTTCGTCGGCCCGATGATCTCCGAATCGGAGTCGCGCCGGCTGTCGGGCTGGATGGACGCGGCCGTCGCGGCGGGCGCGAAGATCGTCGCGGGCGGCAAGGTCGACGGCGCGATGTTCGAGGCGACGCTGCTGGAAAACGTCGGGCATGAGCAGGACCTGTACCGGAAGGAGGCGTTCGGCCCGGTCGCGATCCTCGAGAAGTTCGACCGCTTTGACGACGCGCTCGCACGGGTGAACGACAGCGACTTCGGGCTGCAGGCCGGCGTGTTCACCGATTCGCTCACGCATGCGCAGCGCGCGTGGGATGAACTGGAAGTCGGCGGCGTCGTGATCAACGACGTGCCGTCGTTCCGTGTCGACAACATGCCGTACGGTGGCGTGAAGGATTCGGGCCTCGGCCGGGAAGGGATCCGCTACGCGATCGAGGACATGACCGAACCGCGGCTGATGGTCGTGCGGCGCCGGTAACGCGCAGGCACGCGGCGCGGTTCCGCAACGGCACGCAGGCCGGCGATCAGGCCGGCCTGCGTGCCGTTTTCATTGCGGTGCCCGCATCGGGCCGGCACGGTGTGTGCGCTGAATGACGGCCCGCCCGATGCCCGCTCGACTGCGGGCCTCGCCTCGTGATGTAATCGCGCCAAACTGCCGACCGGGGTGCGACACCGGAAAGCGCGAATTCATTCTTCACGAGGTCGATTCATGTCCCCCGTCTCGGCATTCAAGCTGGTTCTGTTGTCATTCCTCGCGATCGTCGCGCTCGAATGCATCGCCAAGCGGCTGCGGCTGCCGCCCGCGGCCGCGCTGCTGATCGGCGGCATCGGTATCGCGTTCATTCCCGGCCTGCCGCCGATCAACCTCGATCCCGAGCTGGTGCTGCTGGTGTTTCTGCCGCCGCTGCTGATGGACGGCGCGTACTTCTCCGTGTGGGAGGAGTTCAAGCGCAACGTCGGCGGCATCCTGATGCTCGCGATCGGCGCGGTCGTGTTCACGACGTTCGCGGTCGGCTTTGCCGTGCACTGGGTCGTGCCGGCGCTGCCTTGGGCCGCGTGCTTCGCGCTCGGCGCGATCGTGTCGCCGCCCGACGCGGTCGCCGCGAAAGCCGTGCTCGAACGCGTCGCGCTGCCGCGCCGGCTGATGGTGCTGCTCGAAGGCGAGAGCCTGCTGAACGACGCGGCCGGCCTCGTGCTGTTCCGCTTCGCGGTCGCGGCTGCGCTCACCGGCGCGTTCAGCCTCGAGCATGCGGTCGTGCGTTTCGCGGAGCTCGGGCTCGGCGGCGTGGTGGTCGGCTTCGTGGTCGGCAAGCTCGTCGTGTGGTTCCTGAAGCTGCTCGACGACGACTATCTCGTGATCACCGTCGCGGTGATCGCCGGCTGGATCGCGTACATCGCGGGCGAAATGCTCGAGGTGTCGGGCGTGATCGCGACCGTCACGGCCGGCATGATCATCGGCTGGCATCAGCACGAGGTGTTCTCGGCGGCCGTGCGCACGCGCGGCACCGCGTTCTGGCAGGTCATCGTGTTCCTGCTCGAATCGATGGTGTTCGTGCTGATCGGGCTGTCGCTGCGCGGCGCGATTCACCGGCTCGGCGGTTTCGAGCAGGTGCTTGCCACGATGGTGCCGCCGGTGGCCGCGGTGCTGGCGGCGGTGATCGTGTCGCGCTTCGTGTGGATCTATGCGGTCGAGGCGCTGAAGTGGCCGGTGCGCGGGTTCGCACGGCGCGGCGAAGCACCCGACTGGAAGGCCGCGACGATCATGAGCTGGGCCGGGATGCGCGGCGTCGTGACGCTCGCGATCGCGCTGTCGCTGCCCGAGGCGCTGCCCGGTCGCGACGTGATCCTGGTCGCGTCGTTCGCGGTGATCCTCGTCACGGTGCTCTTGCAGGGCACGACGATCGGGCCGCTGATCCGGCTGCTGCGCCTGCCGCAGCGCGAGGAGCGCGCCGCGCATCACCTGACCGAGCCGCAGACGTGGGCGCATGTCGAGGCCGCGCAACTCGCGGCGATCCAGCCGCTCGTGCGCGACGAGAACGGCGTCGTGATCCATCCGCGCCTGCTCGAGCAGTACACGTATCGCGCGGAGCTGACCGAGCGCGCGAAGGACGAGCCCGAGTACCCGGCGGAAGTGCGCACCGCGCACTACGACGTCGTGCTGGCCGCGATCCGGGCCGGGCGCGCGGAGTTGTTGCGCCTGCATCGGTCGGGGCGCATCCATGACGAGATGCTGCATACGCTCGAACGCGATCTCGACCTGCAGGAAGTGTCCGCGCAGCACGCGCGCGGGTAAGCGGGCGCGACCTGCCATCACACGGGCCGGCGTCCTGCCGGCGCCGAACGGCGCGCGGGCCGACCCTTGCCCGCCGCGCGATTTTTGCTCCCGCCTGCCGGCCGATGCGACGTATCGGAATCCGTCCCTCAATACGTCCGGCAAACACCCTTGCAGCCCATGCAAACCTTGTGGCGCCGGTCTCGCAAACGTTATCGTCTTTCGAATCCGGAAATGATCTGATTTATCTGAATCCGTCTCTTTCTGCATATTTGGCAAAACTAAACCGGAAGGAGATAGATGCTGTGTTCTAATTTCATTTAGAATCAGCCGGTTATGTTTATTGAGAGAAAGAATGCGGAGGTAATGCGGTCGCCAACGGGGAAAGAATCGGCGTCCGAAGCCCTGCAAGGCAGTGCCGACAGGCTAAATCGGCGGAATCAGGCGGGTTTTTCAACCGCCAAAATAAGATAGCGTCCAAGTCGGATAAACAACTCCTATGAAAGAATCGATTGGAGATTCGGCGTTTGAAACTGTATTTATGAAAGAATCGAGCAGTGATAATGCCTCGGATTGTCTTGAATCGGGGTTATCGGTCCTCCTGGTCGACGATCAACCGTTCGTCGGCGAGGTGATCCGTCGCGCGCTGCGCAGCGAACACGACATCGACCTGCACGTGTGCACCGACGCGCACCGGGCGATGGCGGTCGCGCGCGACGTGAAGCCGACGGTGATCCTGCAGGACCTGGTGATGCCGGAGATCGACGGCCTCGATCTCGTCCGCGCGTGGCGCGCGGACGCCGGCACCGCACGCGTGCCGATCATCGTGCTGTCCGCGAAGGAGGAGCCGATCGTCAAGCGCGAGGCGTTCATTGCCGGCGCGAACGACTATCTGGTGAAGCTCCCCGACGCGATGGAGTTGACCGCGCGCATCCGCTATCACTCGAATTCGTACCTGATGTCCCGGCAGCGCGACGAGGCGCTCGATTTCCTGTCGCACGACATGCGTTCCCCGCAGACGTCGATCCTCGCGCTGCTCGACGTCTACCGCACCGAACACGGCGACATGCCGGCGATCATGGAGCGCATCGCCGGTCATGCGCGGCGCGCGCTCGCGCTCGCCGACGGCTTCATCCACCTGACCCGCGCGCAGTCCGAGCGTCGCGCGCACGAGGTCGTGAGTCTCAACGAGATCGCGCTCGATGCCGTCGACCAGCTGTGGGAGAAGGCGGCCGGGCTCGGCTGCCGGGTCGTCGCGCACGTGCCCGACACCGAGTGCGTGACGATGGGCGACCGCATGATGCTCACGCGCGCGGTCGCGAACCTGATCGACAACGGGCTGAAGTACGGCCCGGCCGGCATGGACGTGCACTGCACGCTGAGCGGCGAGGACGGTGCCTGGCTGATCGGCGTCGAGGATACCGGCGCCGGCATCGCACCGGAGCAGCGCACGGCCGCGACCGAGTCGTTCGTGCAGCTCGAATCGGCGCATGGCGCGGCGCGCGGCGGCTTCGGCCTCGGGCTCGCGTTCGTCCGCGCGACGGCGGCGCGGCATCGCGGCCAGATCCTGATGCGCAATACGGCGCGCGGCTTCATGGTCGCGCTTCGGCTGCCGGCGCAAGCGGAGCGGTGATTTCGCGGCGCGGCCTGCCGGCGCCGCGTCGTTCGCATCCGACCCCGATGCGCTCGTGGCGCGCCTTCCGGCGCGCAGGCGGGCGCGGATTTTTTCAACGCTGATATTAGAAAGCCCATAACGAACATGGCCACCGTGACACCCCGCGCGACCAATGAAAGCCTGCATCCGACGATCGGCGCTGCCCGGCTGACGCTCGGCAATCGCATCCTGCTCAGCTTCGGCGTGCTGTTCGTGCTGATGCTGGTGACAGCCGGCGTGTCGTACGAGCGACTGCGCGCGATCAATGCCGAAGCCGTCAGCATCGAGCGCGACTCGCTGCCCGGCGTCTACCTCGCGTCGTCGCTGCGCGGTTCGGTCAACGAATCGTTCACGCTGCTGCAGCAGGCGACCTTCGTCGACACCGAGTCCGAAACCGTGCAGCGCGATCTCGCGAAGATCTCCGATGCGCTGAAGGACGTCGAGTCGCTGTCGGTCGACTACCAGAGCACGACGTTCCGCGACGACGACCGGCAACGCTTCGCGGCGTTCCGCGGCGCGTACGACCGCTACGTGCCGCTGCTGAACGATGCCGTGCAGAAGAGCCGCGTGTCGCGCGAGGAGGCTGTCGCCGCGTACGCGAAAGCGCTGCCCGCGTGGACCGAGGTCGTGCGCAATGCGAACGTCCTTGTGCAGGAAAACCGCAAGTTCGCGGAGCAGTCCGCGAAGCTGATCCGCGAATCCGTGCAGGACACCGAGGTCGTGCTCGCGACCGCGCTCGCGGTCATGCTGCTGTCCGCGCTCGGGCTCGGCTACGTGCTGTACCGTTCGGTGACCGTACCGATGGCGCGGCTCGTCGAAGTGCACGACGTGATGCGCACCGGCAACCTGACGCGCCGCCTCGACCTGCGCCGCCGCGACGAATTCGGCACGCTCGAGACGGGCTTCAACCGGATGGCCGACGAGCTGACCGAGCTGGTCGCACGCGCGCAGCAGTCGTCGCTGCAGGTGACGACGTCGGTGGCCGAGATCGCGGCCACCTCGCGCGAGCAGCAGGCAACCGCGAACGAAACCGCCGCGACGACGACCGAGATCGGCGCGACCTCGCGCGAGATCTTCGCGACCTCGCGCGACCTGCTGCGCACGATGAACGAGGTGGCCGGCGTGGCCGAGCAGTCGGCGACGCTCGCGGGCGTGAGCCAGAGCGGGCTCACGCGGATGGGCGAGACGATGCGCAGCGTGATGGACGCGGCCGGCTCGGTGAACGCGAAGCTCGCGATCCTCAACGAGAAGGCGCTGAACATCAACCAGGTGGTCGCGACCATCACCAAGGTGGCCGACCAGACCAACCTGCTGTCGCTGAACGCGGCGATCGAGGCCGAGAAGGCCGGCGAGTACGGCCGCGGTTTCGCGGTCGTCGCGACCGAGATCCGCCGCCTGGCCGATCAGACGGCGGTGGCGACCTACGACATCGAGCAGACGGTGAAGGAAATCCAGTCGGCCGTGTCGGCGGGCGTGATGGGGATGGACAAGTTCTCCGAGGAAGTGCGCCGCGGGATGCTCGACGTGCAGCAGGTCGGCGGGCAGCTGTCGCAGATCATCGCCGAAGTGCAGACGCTCGCGCCGCGCTTCCAGATGGTCAACGAAGGGATGCAGACGCAGGCGAACGGCGCCGAGCAGATCACGCAGGCGCTGTCGCAGCTGTCGGAGGCCGCGCAGCAGACGGCCGAGTCGCTGCGCCAGTCGTCGCAGGCAATCGACGACCTGACGCTGGTGGCGAACCAGTTGCGTACCAGCGTGTCGCGCTTCAAGGTCGACGCGTGACGCGCGCCGATCCGCAGAACGGCGCGCATGCGCTGTTCCTGATGTTCGAGCTCGACGGAGAGCGCTATGCGCTCGACGCGGCCGGCATCGAAGAGGTGCTGCCGCTCGCGGACACGAAGGCCGTGCCCGGCGCACCCGACTGGATCGCCGGGCTGTTGATGCGCGGCGGCCAGCCGGTGCCGGTGATCGACGTGCCGATGCTGGCGCTCGGGCGGCGCGCGCATGCGCTGCGCTCGACGCGGCTCGTGATGGTCCGCTACCGCGCGGGCGAGGCTGGCGTCGAGCGCACGCTCGGCCTGATCGTCGAACGTGCGACGCAGACGATGCGGATCGACCGCGCGGCGTTTCACGCGAGCGGCATCTCGACCGCGCGCACGCGCTGGCTCGGGCACGTCGCCAATACGCCTGACGGCGTCGTGCAGCAGGTGTCGGTGTCCGACCTGATCGACGATGTGGCGCGCCTGTATCTGTTCGACGGCCTGCCGGGCCACGGGGGGGAGTTCGCATGAAAGCGTCCGAATCGCGATTTCGCAACTGGCTGTTGCGCGAGACCGGCATCGACCCCGATTCGCTCGGCAACGATTTTCTGACGCGGGCGCTGACGGAGCGCGTGCATACGCTGCAGGCGGACGGCGAGCGCCTGCCGTCGGCGGCGCGGCCGCCCGTCACGCCGGAGGCGCTCGACGCGTACTGGCAGCAGCTGAACGCATCGCCCGACGAGCGGCGTGCGCTGATCGAGCTGTTTGTCGTGCCCGAGACGTGGTTTTTCCGCGACCGCGAGGCGTTCGCGACGCTCGCGCGGCTCGCGCTCGAACGGCTCGCCGCGCTGCCCGGCCGCGTGATCCGCGTGCTGAGCGCGCCATGCTCGACGGGCGAGGAGCCGTATTCTGCGGCGATGGCGCTGCTCGACGCGGGGCTCGACCCGGCCAGTTTCACGATCGACGCGATCGACCTCAGCGCGCGCGCGATCGAACAGGCGCGGCTCGGCTGTTATGGGCGCAACGCGTTTCGCGGGACGGCGACGGAGTTTCGTTCGCGGCACTTCACGCCGGCCAATGACGGCTGGCTGCTCGACGAGCGCGTGCGCGCATGCGTGCAATTCCGTCACGCCAACCTCGTCGAACCGGTCGCGGATACGGGTATCCGCTACGATTTCGTGTTCTGCCGCAATGTGCTGATCTACTTTGACCGCGACGCGCAGGATCGCGTGATCCGCTCGCTCGACGCGCTGCTCGTCGACGACGGCATGCTGTTCGTCGGGCCGGCCGAAACGGGCGTCGCGATGCGGCACGGGATGCGCTCGGCGCGCGTGCCGCTGGCATTCGCGTTTCATCGTGAGCCGGCCGGCGCGGTGGCCGATGCGGGTTCGGCCCGGTCGCCGGTTCCGCTGTCGGCAGCGGCGCCGTACCGTCGCGCGGAGCGCTTCACGGTCGCGCCGCTCGCGGCGACGCGCTCGGTGCTGGCCGTCGCGCCGCCGTCCTGGCCTGGTGGTCCGGGGCAGCCGTTCGCGGTGCCGCCGCCGGCCGTGAACACGGCCACCTTCGACGCACGGGCCGACCTGTCGGTGGTGACGGCCGACGCAGTGGCGCCGGTTGCCGAAGGCACCGGGCCGACGCTCGAGGATGCGCAGGCGCTCGCGAACGCGGGCGCATTCGACGAGGCCGAGCGCGTGCTCGCGCAGTTCTCCGCACGCGTCGGGCCGCATGCCGATGCGTTCTACCTGAACGGATTGATCGCGGATGCGCGCGGGCGCGCCGCGGAAGCGGGCGACTTCTACCGGAAGGCGCTGTACCTGCGACCCACGCACCACGAAGCGCTGACCCATCTCGCAACGCTGCTCGACGTCGGCGGCGATCGTGCAGGTGCGCAATGGCTGCTCGAGCGCGCACGGCGCTCGGCCGGCTGACACGATGACGGGATCGGGACGACACCGCGATGACCAGAGGAATTCATGAACCGCGACGCCGCTGCCATTGACGACACGACGATCGACGTCGACGATTGCTGGAACCGGATCGGCACGCGTGGCGACCGCTCGTGCGAGCGGCTGAACGACTGCCTGCGCTGCCTGAACTGCCCGGTCTACGCATATCACGCGGCGAAGCTGCTCGAGCGTCCGCTCGACGCCGCCGAACTGGCCGACGCGACGCGCCGGATCAGTGCGTCCGGCGCGCCGCACGCGGGCGACGACGGCGACACGCACCATGCGGCGCTGGCGTTCCGCGTGGCCGACGAATGGCTCGCGCTGCCGATCGGCGTGCTGCGCGAGATCGCCGGCACGCGCCCGATCCATTCGCTGCCGCATCGCCGCAATTCGGCCGTGCGCGGCGTGGTCAACATTCGCGGCACGCTGCGCATCGCGATCTCGATCGGCGCGCTGCTCGGCCTCGATGCGGGCAAGGGCGGCAACCGCGACGGCGACGGCCGTTTCACGCGGCTGCTGGTCGCCGCGCACCAGGGCGACCCGGTCGTGTTTCCGGTCGACGAAGTCGAGGGTGTGCTGCGCTTCGGCGCATCCGACTGGGTGCCCGTGCCGGCGACCGTCGGGCGCGCGAGCGCCGGCCTGTCGCGCGGGGTGCTGTCGTGGCGCGGCAAGTCGGTGGGCCTGCTCGACGACGACCGTCTGTTCGACGCCGTGACACGGAGCATGCGATGAGCGGCGACGACGACCTGAGCCACCTGTCGCTGCTCGAGCTGTATCGCGAGGAGACGCGCACGCAGACCCAGGCGCTGTCCGAGCGGCTGCTCGCGCTCGAATCGGGCGAGCCCGATTCCGTCGCGCTCGAGGCCTGCATGCGCGCCGCGCATTCGCTGAAGGGCGCCGCGCGCATCGTCGGCGTGCCGCTCGGCGTAGACATCGCGGGGCGGATGGAGGAATGCTTCGTCGCCGCGCAGGCCGGCACGATCTCGCTGACGGCCACGCACGTCGACGTGCTGCTCGCCGGCGTCGATTTGCTCGTGCGCGTCGGCGATCCGCAGGCGCAGCCCGTCACGCCGACCGAGATCGACGTGTTCGCAGCCGCGCTGACGGGCGCCGACGGCGCGCAGACGATGCAGGCGCCTGCCGCGCCGCCGCCGGTCCCGCCGTCGGTCATGCCGTATCGCGACCACGACGGCGCCGCGAACGAACCGGTCGGCGCGAGCGCCGCGGTGCCGCCGCTCGCGGTGTCGGGCGCTGTGCCCGATCCGGCGCAGGCCGGCCGCGTGGCCGGTGCCGGCGCGATGCGCCGTGTGCGCGCCGATACGCTGAACCGGCTGCTGAGCCTGTCCGGCGAATCGCTGGTCGAATCGCGCTGGCTCAAGCCGTTCGCCGAATCGATGCTGCGCGTGAAGCGTGCGCAGCGCGATGCGGCCCGTTCGCTCGATCTGATGGTCGAGCAGTTCGCCGACGATCTCGACGCGGGCATGCTCGCGTCGATGAACGAAGTGCGGCACATGCTCAACGACCTGCAGCGTTCGCTGGCCGAGCGCATGGAGGAATTCGACCGCTTCGAGCGGCGCAGCACGCATATCGCCGAGCAGCTGTACGACGAGGCGTTGCAGTGCCGGATGCGGCCGTTCGGCGATGCGACGCGTGCGTATCCGCGCATCGTCCGCGATCTCGCGCGCTCGCTCGGCAAGCAGGTGCGCTTCTCGATCGTCGGCGAGGGTACGCAGGTCGATCGCGACATCCTCGACCTGCTCGACGCGCCGCTCGGCCATCTGCTGCGCAACGCGATCGACCACGGCGTCGATTCGCCGGAGGCACGGCGCGCGCGCGGCAAGCCAGCCGAGGCGAGCGTGACGCTGGAGGCGCGCCACAGCGCCGGTTCGCTGCTCGTGAGCGTGATCGACGACGGGCCGGGCGTCGACATGGACGCGCTGCGCGCGGCCGTCGTGCGCCAGCGCCTGACCGACGACGAGACGGCCGCCCGGCTGTCCGACCCCGAGCTGCTCGAATTCCTGCTGCTGCCGGGCTTCTCGATGCGCGATGCGGTGACCGACGTGTCGGGGCGCGGTGTCGGCCTCGATGCGGTGCAGGAGATGGTGCGCGGCGTGCGCGGCGCGGTGCGGATCTTCAACGAGCCGGGCGCGGGCATGCGCTTCGTGCTGCAGTTGCCGCTCACGCTGTCGGTGATCCGCAGCCTGCTCGTCGAAGTCGGCGGCGAGCCGTATGCGTTCCCGCTTGCGCATGTCCGCCGCACGCTCGAACTCGCGCACGCCGACATCGACGTGCTCGAAGGGCAGCCGCATTTTCCATTCGACGGCCGGCGCGCGGGCCTGGTCGCCGCGCACCAGCTGCTCGACGCGGGCGAGCCCGACGCCGCGCGCACCAGCACGGCCGTCGTGGTCGTCGGCGGCGAGCCCGAGCTGTACGGCGTCGCGGTCGACCGCTTTCTCGGCGAGCGGATGCTCGTCGTGCAGCCGCTCGACAGCCGCCTGAACAAGATCCAGAACATCGCGGCCGGCGCGCTGCTCGAGAACGGCGACCCCGTGCTGATCGTCGACGTCGAGGACCTGATCCGCTCGGTCGACAAGCTCGTGCGCGGCGGGCAGCTGGCGCGGCTTACGCGCGACCCGCAGCTCGCGCTCGCCGATCGCCGCCGCCGCGTGCTCGTCGTCGACGATTCGCTGACGGTGCGCGAACTCGAACGCAAGCTGCTGGAGAAGCGCGGTTACGACGTGACGGTCGCGGTCGACGGGATGGAAGGCTGGAACGCAGTGCGCAGCGATGCGTTCGATCTCGTCGTGACCGACGTCGACATGCCGCGCATGGATGGCATCGAACTCGTCACGCTGATCAAGGGCGACCCGATGCTCAAGCGCGTGCCGGTGATGATCGTGTCGTACAAGGATCGCGACGAGGATCGCCGCCGCGGACTCGACGCCGGCGCCGACTACTACCTCGCGAAGAGCAGCTTCCACGACGAGGCGCTGCTCGATGCCGTGCAGGACCTGATCGGAGACGCGCGCGGATGAACATCGGCATCGTCAACGACCTGCCGCTGGCCGTGGAGGCGCTGCGCCGCGTGATCGCGCTGCGCACGGACCATCGCGTGCTGTGGGTCGCGACCGATGGCGACGAGGCTGTCGATTTCTGCGTCGCGCATCCGCCCGACGTCGTGCTGATGGATCTCGTGATGCCGAAGGTCGACGGCGTCGCGGCGACGCGCCAGATCATGGCGCGCGCGCCGTGCGCGATCCTGATCGTGACGGCGAGCGTCAGCGCGAACACGTCTTCGGTCTACGAGGCGATGGGGGCCGGCGCGCTCGATGCGGTCGACACGCCGACGCTCGCGCTCGGGCTGTCGACCGACGCGTCGCCGCAGGCACTGCTCGCGAAGATCGACCAGATCGGCCGGCTGCTCGAAAGCCGGACCGCGGCGCTCGTACCGCCGGGGCCGGCGCCCGCGCGCGGCCAGCCGACGCTCGTCGCGATCGGCGCGTCGGCGGGCGGGCCGACTGCGCTCACCGCGCTGCTGCGTGCGCTGCCGGCCGATTTCCCGGCCGCGCTCGTGATCGTCCAGCACGTCGACCAGGCGTTCGCGTACGGGATGGCCGAGTGGCTCGACGGCTATACGCGGCTGCCGGTGCGCGTCGCGCGGCAGGGCAGCGTGCCGCAGGCCGGCGAGGTGCTGCTCGCGGCGACCAACGATCACCTTTACCTGTCGCCGCGCGGCGTGCTCGGCTATACGCAGCATCCGGTCGAGACGCCGTACCGGCCGTCGATCGACGTGTTCTTCAACAGCGTCGCCGACGGCTGGCAGGGCGACGCGCTCGGCGTGCTGCTGACGGGAATGGGGCGCGATGGTGCGCTCGGCCTGAAGGCGATGCGCGCGAAGGGGTGCTACACGATTGCGCAGGACGAGGCGACCAGCGCCGTCTACGGGATGCCGAAGGCGGCCGCGGCGATCGGCGCGGCGTCGGCGATCCTGCCGCTCGAGCGGATCGCGCCCCAACTGATCTCGCGCATCACGCGCCCGCTGCGCGACTGACGGCGCGCCGGGGCCGCATTGCAGGCGATGCGCGGCGTCGCGTACAATGGCGGCCTGCGGAGATGGCATGCCTCCCTGCGGCCGCTCCCGGCGCGTTGTGCGCGGTGCGGCCCTCAACCGCCGGTTTGCCCGGCTGATGATGCCTGCGTGTTCCTGGGTCGTCAGGAGGTCGCAGGCCGTCCATGCGGTATTCTGCCGCCCAGGTTTTGATGTTCCGTCGAATCTGGAAATCATGTTTTTCACGACTTCTTCCGATCTTCTCGCGACCGTGCGCTACGTGTGCCGCTGGCTCGCGCTCTCGGCGCTGCTCGGCGCGCTCGCCGGCACGGCTTCCGCGTTGTTCCTGATCGCGCTCGACTGGGCGACCGGCACGCGCGTCGCGCATCCGTGGCTGCTGTGGGGGTTGCCGGCCGCCGGTTTCGCGACCGGCTGGATCTATCACCGTTTCGGCCAGTCGGTCGCGCGCGGCAACAACCTGCTGATCGACGAGATTCACGATCCGAAGGCGCTCGTGCCGAAGCGGATGGCGCCGCTCGTGCTCGTCGCGACCGTCGTCACGCACCTGTTCGGCGGTTCGGCCGGCCGTGAGGGCACGGCCGTGCAGATGGGCGGCGCGCTTGCCGATCGCGTCACGCAGGTGTTCCGCCTCGATCGCGAGCATCGCCGCGTGCTGCTGATGGGCGGCATCGCGGCCGGCTTCGCGTCGGTGTTCGGCACGCCGCTCGCGGGCGCCGTGTTCGGGCTCGAAGTGCTCGCGATTGGGCGCGTGCGATACGACGCGCTGCTGACCTGCGTCGCGTCCGCGATCGTCGCGGACGTCGTGTGCCGCGCATGGGGCGTGCATCACACGGCCTATGCGATTCCGTTCGTGCCGGCCGTGTCGGCGACGGGGCTGGCCGTGACGATCGTCGCGGGCGTCGCGTTCGGCGTGGTCGGGCGGCTGTTCGCGTTCGCGACGCATGCGCTGACCGCGTGGTTCCGCCGCGTCGTCCGCTACGCGCCGCTGCAGCCGGTGCTCGGCGGCCTGCTGGTCGCCGTGGCGGCCACCGTTCTGAACGTGCCGCAGTATCTCGGCCTCGGCATCCCGACGATCGAAGCCGCATTTCACGGCCCGCTGCCGCTGTACGATTTCGCGGGCAAGTTCGGGTTCACCGTCGTCACGCTCGCGTCGGGGTTCAAGGGTGGCGAAGTGACGCCGCTGTTCTACATCGGCGCGACGCTCGGCAACGCGCTCGGTCAGGTGCTGGCGCTGCCGGTGCCGGTCCTCGCGGGGCTCGGGTTCGTCGCAGTGTTCGCGGGTGCCGCCAACACGCCGATCGCGTCGACGATCATGGCGATCGAACTGTTCGGCGCGGATATCGGCGTGTATGCGATCGTCGCGTGTGTCGTCGCGTATCTGTTTTCGGGGCACGCGGGGATTTACCGTGCGCAGCGCGTGGCGGTGGGGAAGGGGACGCAGGCCGAGGCGGAGTGAGGCGGGGCGAAAGGGTACGTGACCACCGCCGTCTCCATCGGCCGAGCGGTGTTTCAGTTCACTGAATACCGGACACCAACCGAGAGACGTTCGATGACGCTGGACGACTTTCTGACCGACGCGAAACGTCTTGCCAGGCCGTGCCATCGCTACCGCTTCGCGGACGACGACGAACCTGTCGACCTCGACTCGTCCTCTGGACCTTCGAGGGATCGGAGCCGTGGGTCGAGGTGTTTCTTGACGGCGGCCGGTACTCGGTGATCCAGCGGATCACCTAGCACGCGGGCATTCGTTACTTTTCCGGCAGCCGCGTGACGTTGCGCGCCAGCAGTTCCTCGATGTCGATGCCTTTTTCCGCCAGCAGCGCCGTGACGACGCCGGTTAGCTCACCAAGCGTTTCCTTGACCGATTCGCGGATCGTATCGACGACCACCTGCGTGCTGCGCTCGATCTCGATGTTGACCTTGTCGTTCACGCCCTTCGTTTCGAAGGTCGTCGCGCGTCGCGTTTCGGGAATCAGCCAGACATCGAACCAGCCTTCGTCGCGGTTGACGTCGGACACCGTCAGGCTGCAGCCGTTGATCGCGATATAGCCCTTCGCGAACACATACCGCCTGAACTCGTCCGGCACGCCAATGCGTACCATCCGGTTGTGCTCGGACTCCGCGATGTGCAGGATGGTCCCGGTGAAGTCGACATGGCCCGACAACGGATGCCCGCCGATTTCCGCGCCGTCCTTCGCGGCCCGCTCCACGTTGATGGGGGAGCCGGTCGCGAGATCGGCCAGCGTGGTGATCCGCAGGCTCGGCAGCATCACGTCGAAGTCGATCAGCTCCGGCGAATGGATGGTCGTCACCGTCAGGCAGACGCCGTCGACCGACACGCTGGCGCCGATCTCGATGTCGTCGGTGAACCGTTCCGGGAATTCGATGCTGAAGGTTCTCAGTTCCCCGTGATCCGCGACGGTCTTGATGGTGCCAACACCCTGAACAATGCCTGTAAACATGGTCGATCCCTCGTTGCAAATTTCCTGGTCGACATGATAAGTGATCCCGGAAACGGCGACGCGGCGGCGCGCGGATCGGCGGCGGGCGGCGAACGCGTCGCGTAGACGAAAAAAGGCCGTGCGCCTGGCACGGCCTCGATCCGAATCCGGTCGCCGGCACGGCCCGGCGGTGATGACCTCACCGTCGGGCCGCATCGCGACGCGCCCGCGTCACACCTCGGCCGGCTCGCCGAGCGGCCCGGCGGCGTTGTCCACCATGCGCCGCGGCGAATCGGCGAGCCCCTTCGCGAGCTCCAGCGCCTGCCGCTCGAACAGCCGGCGGTAGATGCCGCCGTCGATGCGGATCAGCGCGTCGTGGTTGCCTTCCTCGATCACCTTGCCGCGATCGAGCACGAGCAGCCGGTCGAGCGCGCGCACGGTCGACAGCCGGTGCGCGACCACGAGCGTCGTGCGGCCGACCATCAGCCGCTCCATCGCCTGCTGGATCAGCAGTTCGCTTTCGCTGTCGAGGCTCGACGTCGCTTCGTCGAGGATCAGGATCGGCGCATCGGCGAGGAACGCACGCGCGATCGCGACGCGCTGGCGCTCCCCACCCGACAGCTTGATCCCGCGTTCGCCGACGAGCGTGTCATAGCCGTCCGGCAGCGCGACGATGAAGTCGTGCGCGCTGGCAAGACGCGCGGCGCGCTCGATGTCGGCGCGGCTCGCGTCGGGGCGCGCATACGCGATGTTCTCGGCAAGCGTGCGGTGGAACAGCACGGGCTCCTGCTGCACGATCGCGATCTGGCTGCGCAGCGAATCCTGCCGCACGCGCGCGATGTCCTGGCCGTCGATCGTGATGCGGCCGTCCGACACGTCGTACAGGCGCTGGATCAGCTTGATGAACGTCGTCTTGCCCGATCCCGAGTGGCCGACGAGGCCCACGCGCTCGCCCGGTGCGATGCGCATCGAGAAGTCGTCGTACAGCGGCACCGGATGGTTGCCGTAGCGGAACGTCACGTGCTCGAAGCGGATCTCGCCTTGACCGATCCGGATGGCCGGCGCATCGGGGCGATCGTCGATGCCGAGCGGCTGGCGTTCGAGCGCGACGAGTTCTTCCATGTCGTTCACCGAGCGCTGCAGGTTGCGGATGTGCATGCCGACGTCGCGCAGGTAGCCCTGCAGCATGAAGAACATCGTCAGCGCGAACGCGATGTCGCCGACGCTCGCCTCGTTGTTCGCCCACAGCCGCAGTGCGACACCGATCATCGCGGCCTGCATCGCGACGAGCATCGCACCCTGCAGCCCGCCGTTGAACGTGCCGCGCACCCACGTGCGGCGTGTGCGCTGCCGCCACTTGCCGATCACGCGCGCGAGCCGCGCTTCCTCGCGCGTTTCCGCGCCGAATGCCTTGACCACGGCATTGCAGCTCACGGCGTCGGCGAGCGCGCCGCCCATGCGCGTATCCCACAGGTTGCCGAGCCGCGCGGCCGGCGCGACGATGCCGAGCGATACCGCGACCGTCACCGAGATGTACAGCAGCGAGCCCGCGCCGACGACGAGCCCCATCACGGGCCAGTGCGTGCCGAGCAGCACGGTGGCGCCGACCAGCATCGTGACCGACGGCAGCAGCGCGATCAGCACGGTGTCGTTCAGCAGGTCGAGCGCCCAGATGCCGCGCGTGATCTTGCGCACGGTCGAGCCCGCGAAGCTGTTCGCGTGCCAGTCGGTCGAGAAGCGCTGCACGCGGTGGAACGACGCGGCGGCGATCTCGCTCATCATCTTCAGCGTGAGCGTGATGATGTTCAGGTACACGCCCTGGCGCAGTACCGTCGCGCCGATGCCGAGCGCGGCGAGCGTGCCGAACGCGACGAGGGCGGAATGCCACGCGGCGGCGCGGTCGGTCAGGCCGGTCGACAGCGCGTCGACGAGGCGGCCGGCGAACAGCGGCGTGAGGACGTCGGCGAGCGCGGCGAGCAGCGCGAAGCCCGCGACCGTGGCGATGCGCGCCGGCTGCTGGCGCCAGTAACGAAGGGTGAAGCCGAAGACGGCCTGGAATGCGTGGCCGCCCAGATGGGAGGTTTTTCTGGTCATTTATCGTTGCCCGGCGCATCGCGCGACGGGACTTTCCGGTTCGGAGAACGTCGAAAACGCAACAGCCGGGCCGCGCGGTAAACGCGGGCGGAGCGCAAAAACGGGCTGTCGGGAAAAGCGCGGCTGACGGGTTAGCGGAAAACTCGGGAGCCGGCGCGGACGGCGGGCTGGATCAGCTGCGCCGTGGGACCACGTTCGAGAAGGTGGCTGGCATTCGGAACATCTGCACCTCCTCTGAAGTGAACGTTGAAAGGACGCCGAAAAGACGTGAAAAGATTCTATCAGCAGTGTACGGCGCGCTGCAACGTCTGACGAATGCGGCGTTGCTGCGTCGATACGGTTAGTATTCAGGGTTTCGGCCCCGCTTTCGCAGGCGTTCCGCGGCGCGGCAACGCAGGGGCCGGCAGGCGCATCGATTACACTTCGGCGTCCAGCGGCGCACGTTGCCGCGGCCCTGCAGATTCACCCCCGATACACTCCTGAGGAAACGATGAGCGACGTTCAGCAAGGCATCCTGGCTCCGATCGACACGGCAGCCCGATACCTCACTTTCACGATTTCGAATGACGGCAATGTGGCAGCGGCACTGGCCGCGCTGCGCGAGATCGTCGACGGACGCGACACGGTCGTCGGTTTCGGACAGTCGCTGGCCGCGCACCTCGGGCGTCCGGTGCCGGGCCTGACCGACTTCCCGGCGTTCTCGGTGAAGGACCGCACGCTGCCGGCCACGCCGGCCGACGTGTGGGTCTGGCTGCGCGCCGACGACCGCGGCGAGATCGTGCTGCGTGCGCGGGCGATCGAACGCGCGCTCGCGCCGGCATTTGCGCTGCAGGATGCCGTCGACGGGTTCCGCTATTCGAACGATCGCGACCTCTCCGGTTATGAAGACGGCACCGAGAATCCGGAAGGCGATGACGCGGTAGCGGCGGCAGTCGTGACGGGGCAGGGCGCGGGGCTCGACGGCGCGAGCTTCGTCGCGGTGCAGCAATGGCTGCACGACTTCGACCAGATGGAGCGCATTGCGTCGGGCGACATGGACAACATCATCGGGCGCCGCCGCTCGGACAACGAGGAGCTCGACGACGCACCCGAGTTCGCGCATGTGAAGCGCACCGCGCAGGAAAGCTTCGAGCCTGAAGCGTTCATGCTGCGCCGTTCGTCGCCGTGGTCGGACGCGCGTCGCGCGGGCCTCTACTTCGTCGCGTTCGGCTGCTCGTTCCGCGCGTTCGACGTGCAGATGCGCCGAATGAGCGGGGCCGACGACGGGATCGTCGACGGCCTGTTCCGCTTCACGCGGCCGCTGACGGGCGCGTATTTCTGGTGCCCGCCGATGAAGGGCGGCAAGCTGGATTTGTCCGCGCTCGGACTGTAAGCGCCACCGGCAGTCATGATGAACGGGCGGGTCGCGCATCATGCGCGGCCCGCCCGTTTTGCATTTCAGGCGGCGACACGCGGCATGCGTGTCGCTCGCCGCGTGCATCAGTTCAACGTCGTTTCGATCCGCGTGCCGCGTTTGATGAACTGCGTGACCGGCGTCTTCTCGCAGATTTCCGCGAGGCGCTGGCGCTGCGCGTCGTCGAGCGGGCCGTCGAGCGTCACGACGCGTCGCACGTACTGCACGCCTTCGCGATCGGCATGTAGCTCGGTGCGCACGGCGATGCGCACGGCCGGCCACGTCTTGCGCTGCATGTACATGCGCAGCGTCGCGGCCGTGCATTGCGCGAGACCGGCCAGCACGAATTCGTACGGCGCCGGCCCGCGACCCTGGCCGCCTTCGCGCGGCGCTTCGTCGCCGGTCAGTGCGTGCGTGCCGGCCTGCAGCTGGACGACGTAATCGGGTGCGTCCGCATCGAGTACGGCAGCGGCTTGGATGAGCGACATGGCAAGTCTCCGGTAAGCGGGAAGTCGAAAGCGGGCGCCGCGTGACGGCGCGCAGCCGTCAGCATACCGTTCCTGTCGCGACGGTGCGCGCAGTGCGCAGCGCGCCTATGCGTCCGCGACGCCGGCGCTGCTGCGCACGAGCGCGGCAATGCGTTCGCGTACCCACTGGTGCGCGCGATCGGTGTCGCGCGATTCGTGCCAGTACGCGAGGAGCGGAAACGGCTTGAGCCGCAACGGCAGCGGCCGCACGATGATCGGCAGCAGCGCGGCCATCCGCAACGCATAGGTGTGCGGCAGCGTGACCAGCAGGTTGCCGGTCGCGGCGATCTGGCACGCGGCGAAATAGTGCTGGCAGGTGAGGCGGATATCGCGGAAGCGTCCGTCGTTGCCGAGCAGCACGTCGAGCGATTGCGGCTCGCCGAGCGACGACACCGCGATATGCTGCGCCGCGAAATAGTCGCCGCGCCGCAGCGGGTCGCACGCGAGCGGATGATCGCGGCGCAGCGCGACGACGAGCGAATCGTCGAGCAGGTGTTCGGTCGCGATGCGCGGGCCCGTCTGCACGCGACGATCGACGACGAGATCGGCATTGCCCGATGCGAGTTCGCGCTCGATGTCGGGCACCGCGATACGGCGGCTCACGAGCCGCAGGCCCGGCGCTTCGTCGGCGAATGCGGCGACGATCCGCGGCAACGCAATGGATTCCAGCACGTCGCGAATGCCGACGGCGATGCTCAGGTCGAGCGTCGCGGGATCGAATGCCGACGGATCGTGCACCGTGCGTTGCAGGCCTTTCAGGTGCAGCTGTACGTCCGCGATGATCGAGCGCGTGCGTTCGGTCGGCACGACACGATTGCCCTGGCGCACGAACAGCGGATCGTCGAAATGCGCACGCAGCCGGTTGAGCGCGTGCGTGACGGCCGGTTGCGTGAGATGCAGCGCGCGGGCGGCCGCGCCGATGCCGCCGTGCACGTAGACGGCGTCGAGCACGCGAAACAGGTTCAGGTCGAGACGATGATCGGCGGGCACGGAGCGCGGCTGGCGTGGTGGACGGTGGATCGATTCTAAAGGATGCGCAGGCAACCGATGCGTCGCATGTCGTGCGTGCCGATCGAGCGCGTTCGATGCGTATCGATGTCGTTCGAGCCGATACGCGGGTGCGGCTTCATCCGATGCGCGGTGCAACACGACGCGTGCATCGCCACGCAAGACGGCCGCAACAATCGCACGTCATCGCATGCGTGATTCTGTGCCGGCATACCGGCAACGCATGACAGCCTGTAGTAATCCGCCATCATGCTGTCCACGTCGGCCATTTCGTGCCAAAGGCGCTACCCGTTCGGCTAAGATGCCGTCGCTTCATATTTCGGGATAGCCGTCCTGTCGCACGCATTCAAACCAAATATAAGCCTGACAGTTCGACGGTATTAGAAGAAGTCGAACAAGTCGGGGGCTTGGCCAGTGAATGCAGCAGATCAGAGGTGGGTCGTTATCTATTTGAGTACGGGGTTTTCGTTGGCCCAGGCCGCGCGTCTTGGCGAGGCCTTCAATCTGGCGAATCGCCTGCATGCGTACAGTGCGGATTACCAGTTGAAGTACGTATCCGAAAGCGGGGGACTGTTGCAGTCGTCGTCCGGCGTGAGAATTGCAGCCGATCCGCTCGGTGACGAGCATGGCCGTCGTGCACTCGCGTTCTTTCATCTTCACGGCGACCGCGCGGCCGTCAACTGGGACGACGCGTTGCAGCGGCGCCTGACCGACATTCGCCGGCATGCGCGCTGGATCGTCGATGCGATGGATTTGCCCGCGCTCGCGGCCACCCGGTGGCCGTCGGCGGCGATCGACGTGCGGCCCGGCCGCGGCGGGCGCCGTACCGCGACGACGGTCGAACTGCAGGCCGGCGAGACCGACGTGTTCGCCGCCGCGCTCGACATGTTTCGCGTCGACCTCGGCGACAGCGCCGCGCAGGAGATCGCCTGCAACTTGATGCGGCCGGTCGAGCAGCGCTATGCGCAGTCGATGTGGGCGTTCCGCGAACTGAGCGCGAGCCCGTCGATCCGGATGTCGGCGCAGCGGCTGCGCGCGCAGAGCGTGAACCGCATCTCGATCGCGAACGCCGCGCAGACCGCCGCGATGAGCGAGCGTAATTTCCTACGGCGCTTCAAGAAGGAGATCGGCGTGACGCCGACCGAGTTCGTCCAGCACGTGCGGCTCGAGCGTGCGTGCCACATGCTGATCCATACGACGCTGCCGGCCGACAAGGTTGCACGGCGTACCGGGTTCGGCAGCGGCGAGCGGCTCGCGAAGCTGTTTCGCCAGCGCCTCCTGATGTCGCCGACCGAATTTCGCGTCGCCGAGCGCGACAGGATCCTGAATCGCGGCGCCGCGTCGCCCGATATGGACGAGGGGCCCGGCGTCGCGTATTGCGCTGGCGGCGGGGCGGGTTGCGACGCGTGCATCGACGCGCACGATAAAACGGGACGGATACCCGTAGAATCGGCTTGTCGCGATCTCGATTCCCGGTTTCCATGCCCTTCCTCCCCACTACCGCCACTGCCCCTTTCTGCCCGTCGGAAGTAAAGGGCAGCATCACGATCGACGCCGGCGCGCCGCGCTGGCAGAAGCTCAAGCGCTTCTTCGGCCCCGGCCTGCTCGTCGCGATCGGTTACATGGATCCCGGCAACTGGGCAACCGACATCCAGGCCGGCTCGCAGTTCGGCTATTCGCTGCTGTGGGTCGTCGCGTTCTCGAGCCTCGCGGCGATCTTCCTGCAGATGCTTGCGGCGCGGCTCGGCCTCGTCGCGGGCAAGGATCTCGCGCAGGCCAGCTACGACCGCTACGGCCGGTTCGGCCGCGTCGTGCAGTGGGTGACCGCCGAAGTGTCGATCATCGCGTGCGACATCGCCGAAGTCCTCGGCTGCGCGCTGGCGTTCAAGCTGCTGCTCGGCGTGCCGCTCGCGTGGGGGATCGTGCTGACCGCGCTCGACACGGTGATCGTGCTCGGCCTGCAGGGCAAGGGCTTCCGGCAGATCGAGGCGATCGTGCTCGGGCTGATCGCGACGATGGCGTTCTGCTTCGTCGCGCAGGTCGCGATCACGCCGCCCGACTGGCATGCGGTGGTCGGCGGGCTGGTGCCGGGCGATCCGGGCCATGACCGCAAGGACGCGATCGTGCTCGCACTCGGCATCGTCGGCGCGACGATCATGCCGCACAACCTGTACCTGCATTCGTCGGTCGTGCAGACGCGGCGTGTCGTCGGCGGTGCGCGCGGCATGATCCGCGACACGCTCGCGCTCGTGCGCATCGATACCTGCGTGTCGCTGTTCGTCGCGATGCTCGTCAACGCGGCGATCCTGGTCGTCGCCGGCGCGGCGTTCCATGCGACCGGCCAGCACAACGTGACCGACATCGAGCAGGCCTACAAACTGATTACGCCGATCGCGGGCGGCGCGGCCGCGCTGCTGTTCGGCATCGCGCTGCTCGCGTCGGGGCAGAGTTCGACGCTGACCGGCACGATCGCCGGCCAGGTGATCATGGACGGCTTCCTGCATACGAAAATCCCGTGCTACCAGCGCCGGCTGATCACGCGCGGGCTCGCGCTCGTGCCGGCGCTGATCGGCGTGCTGTGGCTTGGCGACGGCTCGGTCGGGCAGCTGCTCGTGTGGAGCCAGGTGCTGCTGAGCCTGCAGTTGCCGTTCGCGATGTGGCCGCTGATCCGCTCGGTCAGCGATCGCAACACGATGGGCGAGCACACGATCGGCCGCGGGATGCAGGTCGCCGCGTGGGCGCTGTTCGTCGTCATCAGCGGCACGAACCTGCTGTTGATTACCGGTGTCGCGGGCTGATACAGCCTGACACAGGCTGACACAGGCGCGGGGCGCGCATGCGGTAAACTGCTGCCTTTCCATCGTTGTCCGAAGTCCGTTATGTGGAGTGAAATCAGCAACATCGGCGATGCCGCGCTGACCTTGCCGATCGCGCTGACGTGCGCGGTATGGCTGGCGCTGACCGACTGGCGCCTCGCCGCCCGCTGGGTCGGGCTGCTCGCCGCCGGCATGGGTGTCGTCGGCGCAACGAAGATCCTGTATGCCGGGTGCGGCATCGAGCTGCCGCAATTCGATTTCCGCGTGATCAGCGGCCATACGATGCTGTCGACGTCCGTGTGGACGGTCGCGCTGTCGATGCTGTGGCAGGCGTTCCGGTCCGGCAAGGCGCCCGGCGTGGCGGCCGGGCTGGCCATCGGCGCGATCACGGCCGTCGCACGCGTGTTCGACCACTCGCACACCGTGCCGGAAGTCGTTGTCGGCTGGATGCTCGGCGCGCTGGTCGCGCTGGTGTTCCTGCGCGGCTACGACGGCGCGCGCCAGCGCGCGTTCTCGCCGCGCATCGCGGCAGTCTGCCTGTTGCTCGTGTCGGGCATCGCATACGGGCACCGCGCGCCGTTCCAGCAAATGATCGACATGCATTCACCGCAGCTCTGCGCGTTCGTGCGCGCGCCGTCGGGCGACGGATTCTGACGGTTGGCGGTTCCCCGCCGGCCCTCGTCCGGCGGTTCCCTGATTGCTTGTCCTGAACGCCATGGCGCGTCCCGCGTTGCGCAACGTCACCCTTGCCATTCCCCGAATTGACGAATCGGCCGACCCACCGGATCGGCGGCGCTCGCTTGCGCGTTGGCGCAGGTGCGTGAAAGTCATGAACGATTTCTATGACCGGGCATAACGAATATTCATTTCATCGATTGGCGGCATTCGCGTACGCTGGCTGACGTTCAACCGGGGCCGGCTGCCGGGACGGCCCGGTGCGCGTCGCAGTCATCTCGATATACTCGCGGAAACCGAGCGGCGCGTCGTTACGGCGACGCACGGTCAACCGGCCCGTGTCGGCCGGGATACGCACGGAAACCCCGTCGCGGCGGCGTTCCGCGACGACGATTCACGACAGGAGCCAGTCACATGACAGCCGTTTCATCGCGCCTCGCAGGCAAGTGCGCATACATCACGGGCGCCGCCGGTGGCCTCGGCCGCGCGATTGCGCGCCGGATGGTCGAGCAGGGTGCACGCGTGTTCCTGACCGACATCGCCGAAGCAGCGGTGCTCGACGCGTTCGCGCAGGAACTCAACGCGGGCCACGCCACGCCGGTCGCGTTCGCCGCGACCCAGGACGTGCGCGACGAAGCGCGCTGGCAGGCGCTGCTCGCGCAGGCGGTCGATGCGATGGGCGGGTTGTCGGTGCTCGTCAACAACGCAGGTGTCGGCTCGATCGGCTCGCCCGCGCAGATCGAGCTGGACGAGTGGCGGCGCGTGATGGCGATCAACGTCGAGAGCATCGTGCTCGGCTGCAAGCATGCGTTGTCGTACCTGGCCGAGAGCCATCCCGCATCGATCATCAACATCTCGTCGGTCGCCGCGTTCAAGGTCGAGCCGGATTTCACCGCGTACAACGCGTCGAAGGCGGCGGTCGCGTCGTTGACGAAGTCGGTCGCGATCGACTGCGCGCGCCGCGAGATCGACGTGCGCTGCAATTCGATTCACCCGGCGTTCATCCGCACGGGGATCGTCGAGCCGCTGTTCCAGTCGCTCGGCGAACGCGACGCGACACGCAAGCTCGCACGCGGCATTCCGCTGCGCCGGCTGGGCGAGCCGGACGACGTCGCGCATGCGGCCGTGTATCTCGCATCCGACGAGAGCCGCTTCGTGACGGCCGCCGAACTCGTGATCGACGGCGGCATGTGCGCGGTCTGACGCGCATTCCGAACCACAACGACTGGAGGAGAACACCGTGTCGACACCCATGAACCGCCAACTGCTGCTGAAGACGCGCCCCGAAGGGCGCGTCGGCCGCGAACATTTTTCGCTCGTCGAGACGCCGGTGCCGGTGCTCGCGGATGGCGAGGTGCTCGTGCGCGTGCTGTACCTGTCGATGGACCCGACCAACCGCGTGTGGATGAGCGACGTGCCGCAGTACCTGCCGCCCGTCGCGATCGGCGAGGTGATGCGTGCGCTCGGCATCGGGCGCGTGGTCGCCTCGCGCAATGCCGGTTTTGCGGAAGGCGAGCTCGTGCAGGGGCTCGTCGGCTGGCAGGACTATGCGGTCGTGCCGGCCGACCAGACCGCGCAGCTCGTGAGGCTGCCCGCGCAGTCGGGCCTGCCGCTGCCGACGCTGCTGGGCGCATGCGGGATGAGCGGGCTGACCGCGTACTACGGGCTGACCGACATCGCGCCGGTGCAGCCGGGCGAGACGCTCGTCGTGTCGGCGGCGGCCGGGTCGGTCGGCTCGATCGCCGGGCAGATCGGCAAGATTCACGGTGCGCGCGTGGTCGGCATCGCGGGCGGTGCGGACAAGTGCCGCTACCTGACCGAGACGCTCGGCTTCGACGCGGCCGTCGACTACAAGGCCGACGATTTCCGTCAGCAACTGAAGGCCGCGACGCCGGACGGCGTGCACGTGAACTTCGAGAACGTCGGCGGCGAGGTGATGCGCGCGGTGCTGTCGCGAATGGTGATCGGCGGGCGCGTCGCGCTGTGCGGCGTGATCTCGAACTACAACAGCGGCCGTGCGGCCGACGACGTCGGCGTGCTGATCTCGAAGCGGCTGACGATGCGCGGCTTCCTGATCCTCGATTACCGCAAGAGCCGCGAAGCCGTGCAGACGCTTTCAGGCTGGTTGCGCGACGGCCGGCTCAAGGCCGAGGAAACCGTGGTGGACGGTCTCGAAAACGCACCGGACGTGCTCAATCGCCTGTTCGACGGCGATCATCGCGGCAAGCTCGTGCTGCGCGTCGATCCGGACGCGTGACGGCCGTGCGATGCCGGTCGACGGTTGCCGCGACCGGGTGTCGACGGCGGCGAGTACGATCAGCCGGGCTGCAGTTTAGGACTTGTCCCATATATTGTTCCGGCCGCTCTCCCTAAAGTGATTGCCAGCAGACAGGCGGCGTGACCGACGCGTCACGCCGCCTTTTTTCTGGTCACGCGAAGGGAGAGGGAACATGCGAAACGACGCGAAACGGGCGGCATCGGCAACGGCTGCGGTGCGCGATCGAACGGTGTGGTGTACGGGCGCCGTGCAGCGGATCGCGCTCGGGCTCGGTGTCGTGCTGGCCATGTCGAATGCGATGGCAAACGGGCAGGCCAGGTCGGACGGCATCGTGCATTTCACGGGCGCACTCGTCGCTCTCTACGACGTAACGTTCGATGCGCCGTCGGGCGCGTTCGTCGACGGGCAGGAGATGACGGGCAGCGCGGTGGCGACACTCCGGTTCGATGCGCACGGCCGGCGCTTGCCGGGCGCGCAGGTGACGCTGGCCGCGGCCGATGGCACGCCGTTCAGGCCGGATGCCGTTTCGGGCGTGCGCGCAACGTGGCGCGATGCACACGACGATCGAAGCGTGCCGCTCGTATCGGGCCGTGCGCAGCGCGTCGGCCCGTATGGCGGCGTGATGACGGTGGCGGCAGATGACGAAACGGGCGCCGTAGCGCCCGTCCTAATCAGCATCCGTCATCCTTGACGGACGGTTTCCGCCGGTGTGCAGATCACTGCACGCCGGCCATGCCGCACGTCATTCGCCCTGTTCCGAGCGTGCGTAGATGTCCCAGCTCGCCATGAACAGCGCGGCGACGAGCGGCCCGATCACGAAGCCGGTGATGCCGAACAGCGCCATCCCGCCGAGCGTCGAGATCAGCACGACCCAGTCGGGCATCTTCGTGTCCTTGCCGACGAGGATCGGGCGCAGCAGGTTGTCGACGAGGCCGATCACGCCCACGCAGAACGCGACGAGGATCACGCATTTCCACACCGCGCCGATCATCAGGAGGTAGAGCGCGGCCGGCACCCATACGAGGCTCGCGCCGATCGCGGGCAGCAGCGACAGGAATGCCATCAACGCGCCCCACAGCACGACGCCTTCGATCCCGAGGATCCAGAAGATCAGCCCGCCAAGCGCGCCCTGCACGAGCGCAACCGCGATGTTGCCCTTCACCGTCGCGCGCACGACCGTCGTGAACTTGGCCAGCAGCAGGTTCTTGTGCTCGTCGTCGAGCGGCAGCGCGCGGCGCACGCGGCGGCCTATCTCGCCGCCGTCGCGCAGCAGGAAGAACACCATGTACAGCATCACGCCGAAGCTCACGACGAACTGGAACGTGTTCTGGCCGATGCTGAGTGCCTGGGCTGCGGCGAGCTGGCTGATCTGCGCGGCGCCATCGGTCAGTTTCTTCTGGATGCTCGGGATGTTGGTCAGCCCGTACTTCTGCAGCAGGTGCTGGATCGACGACGGCAGCGCGTGGATGATGTCCTGGAAGTATTGCGAATAGTTCGGCTGCGCGGTCTTGATTTCCTGGTACACGTATGCGATTTCCTGCACGAGCGTCGCCGCGACGAACACGAGCGGGAGGATCACGATCAGGACGATCAGCGACAGCGTCAGGAGCGCGGCCAGGTTGCGCCGCTTGCCGAAGCGTGCGGCGAGCCAGCGCTGCACGGGCTGGAACAGGATCGCGAGTATGGTGCCCCAGAACACGGCGCCGGAGAACGGCGCGAGGATCCAGCAGAGTCCGACGGTGACCGCGGCCAGCAGGAAATAGAAGAATTTTTGGTGATCGTGTCCGCTTTCCATGGATGGCGTTCGCGCAGATTGTTGCTTCGTTTGATTGAATTGCGTTGCCCGGGGCGCGATCGGCTCGCGAACGTCACGGGTTCGCGGCGGAATGCGGCGTGGGGCGGCCCGAACGGGAGTATGCCCGCAAAGGCACCGCCATCATAGCCGCTGCGTGTGACCCCTGCGAAAACGCCGCGGCCGGGGCCGCGGCGCTGCCGGGAAGCGAACGCGGCGCAACGCCGCGTGCTACATCGTCAGATATTGAGCTTCGTGACCTTGGTGCCGTTCACCGACAGGTCGCCCATCAGGCCCGCGTTGGTCAGGACCAGTACCTCGACCGGTGCGGTGGCCGTGGTGGTGTCGACCGCGCCGTTCGCGCCGACCTTCACGACCGCGACCGATGCGTCGGCGCCGGCGGCCCAGCCTTCGGACCTGCGGAACGAGTCGAGCGCATCCTGCGTCATGAACAGGAACACGATCGCCTTCGACTGCGCGCCGGCCTGCAGGCCGACCGACAGCGACGACGTGTTGTAGTAGCCGACGGTGCTGCCGCCGACGCGCAGCGCGCCATTGCCGGACTGGCCGCCGACGATGAAGCCGGCCTGCAGCACGTTCGGGAACACGAGTGTGCCGCGCGATTTCGCGACGAGTTCACGTGAACCCGGCACCGTCGAATAGAGGCGCGACAGCGTGGCGTTCACGCTGGCGTCGATTGACTGGCGCTTCGACGCGCTGGTCGACGCGTTTTCGGGTTTGTCGGGCGTGGTCGTGCAGCCGGCGAGTGCGAGGCTGCCGAGCATCACGGCGGCGGCGGCTTTCATGGCGAGGGATTTCTGCATGGCGATTCTCCTTCGTTGTCTGATTGAGGATGGGCGGTGCGGGCAGCGGGGCGGGCAGCGGTGCGGCTGGCCGCGGTCAACGGCGGGCAAGGAGCAGGCCCGCAACGAACGCGAGACCCGCGACGACGCCGGCGGTTTGCCACGGGTTGTCGTGCACGGCCTGCGACACGCGTTCGGCCGATTCGCGCAGCCGGGCGGCCGCACTGCCCGACGCGTAGTCGAGCGTGCTGCGCGCTTCATCGAGCCTGGATTGCACGCGCTTGCGCAGCGCGGCGATATCGCCGTCGCCATCGTTTTTCAGCAGGTCTTCCAGTTCGTCGACCAGCCCGCGCAGATCGTCGGTCACGTCGGCATGCAGGTCGCGGGCGGCAGAGCGCGTCGTGCGTCCCACGCGCCGGCCGGTGCGACGGATGTCGGCCAGACCGCGGTCCAGCTTGTGTTCGATCGAGTCGGTGAGCGCCATGATGTTTATCCTCCTTCGATTCAAGGCCAATTTGAAGATAAGACGAATCCCAGCAACTAATGTGATTCACTTGACCCGATTGAGTTTCGAGACAATTTTTCAATTCGTCGGCGGGATCGCCGGGAAGCCCCGCCGTACGGGGCGTCGCGAAGATTGCAAAAAATTCTCAATCGGGCAAAACGCGTGCAGCGGACAGCGATACGAAGCGAATGTCCGGTAAATATGGCGCCGCCCGGGGTGTCAGGTAAATAGTGCCGTTGCAGGCGATGGGCTGATGCAAATGCACTAATCGACGGTGTACTGACGAGCAGGGTTTGTGCCCGCGACCGGCATCCGGGCGCGGTTGCCCAGCGCGAGGTCGACGACGACGGGATCGTGGTCCGACGACCGATAGGCGTCGGGTGCGTAATAGGACGATCGATGCGCGGCCGTTTTGTAATCGGGCACGGGTTGCAGTGCAAACGGTTCATCGGCGTTGATGTGCCAGATGTGCGCGGCTTTGACGCGCGCGGCGAGTGCCGGCGTCGCGAGCGCATGATCGAGGCTGCCGGCCTCGCCGCGAAATACGTAGCTGTACGCAGCATCGCCGGCGAAGCGGGCCACGAGGTTCGCGTAGCCGCGCGCTTCGAGCACACGAACGGGATCTTCCTTCGCGTAGCTGTTCAGGTCGCCGATCAGCAGCACGCTGTCGGCGGTGGCGCCCGTCGGCGACATGGCGAGCCAGTCGGCGATGCGCACGGCTGCCTGCGTGCGCGCCGCATTCCAGCAGCCCTGGCCGTCCGACTGGTCGCGATCGGCGCCGCTCGCGTTCGGGCAGTTCTTCGACTTCAGGTGATTGACCGCGACCGTGAACGCACGTGTGCCGCCGACGCGCCGGAATGTCTGTGCGAGCGGCGGCCGATGCCGGCCACCGAGCGCGATGGTGGCGGCACGCCCGACCGGTTCGACCGTGCGGCTGTCGTACAGCAGCGCAACCGCGATGGCATCGCGGCCGCGCCGCGCGGTACCGGGGTCGACCGCGCGCCAGCCGTCGCCGAGTTGTGTGGCGAGACGCCGCACGGCGCTTGCGTCGCCATGGCCGTTGTTCGAGATTTCCATCAGCCCGATCACGTCGGCGCGCAGCGCGTGCAACGCCGCGATGATCTTCGCCTCCTGCCGCGCGAACGCGGCAGGCGTTTTTGCGCCGCGATTGGCCGCTGCATTGAATCCGCCGCCGTGGCCGTCGCCATTGAAATAGTTGAACACGTTGAACGACACGATGCGCACGTCGGCGTCGGGATGCCGGGCCGGTGCATCGGTGCGCGGGTTCGTCGTGGCGTCGAACATCGGCGCGGCGCCGGCGGCCGGTTGCAGCCGCCACGCGCCGTAGCGCAGTTCGAGTACACCTTCGACACCGCGCACCGTGTAGCCCGAGCGAAGCGTGTTGGCGGCGCTCAGCGCGGGTGGCGGATAGCGCACGGTCGCGCGATCGCGGCGGTTCGAGCCATCGTCGAGGACGATGCGGTTGCGCGCGTTGACCGCTGCGAGCGCAGCGGCTTCGGCGGGCGGGACGACCTGGGTCGGGATGCGCAGCCGGCCGTTGCTGAGCACGACGCTGCCGTAGCGGCCGAGTTCGTGCGTGTCGCTGACCGTCAGCGTTTGCGGCAAGCGCACCAGCATGCCTTCATGCGCGGCCAGCACGGCCGGCGTGGCGACCGGCAGCGTGAGCGTGGCGGGCGTGACCCTTTGCCCGCGTGCACAGACGGCGATGCCGCCCGTCAGTGTGAACTGCGTGCGACCGTATCGATCGTCGACCCTGCCGGTGAGATGTACGAGATCGCCTGCGTTCGCGCGCGCGTTCGGCGCGTACACGAACAGGGCTTCCGGGACGCCCGGCTTGCGCTTGCGCTGCGCATCGGCCTGCTGGACGAAGAAGCCGCCGAGGCCGTCGGGCCCGCCGAACGCGGCGGTGACGACGGCCTCGATCGACGTCGTGCGTCCGGCCACCGGCGACGGGCCGTCGGCCCGACGGAGATCGGCGATCGCCGAGGTCGCGCCGCCGCAGCCGGCGCTGACCGGCAGCCCGGCCATGGCGGGGCGGACGGAGAGGGCGAGCGACAGTGCAACGGCAAGCAGCGGCAGCAGGCGTGACATGGGACGATCCACAGGAAGAAAATCCGACAGTTCGGGACTGCATCCTGAAGGCAAAATGTCAGGAAGTGGCCGAATTGGCCGTCAGGCCAGTGCCGATCGGCTAACGATGTCGGCAGGCCGCATCGCGGCTGCTACGCTTTTGCATCGGGTGTCGCTTGCCGATTGCACAGCGAACGTTGCCGCGCCCCGTTCCCACAGGAGAAGTCCATGTCTTACATGCTGTTGATTGTCGAACCGACCGAACAGCGCGCCGAGCGCACGCTCGACGAAGGTCAGGCGCTGTACGCGCGGATGGTCGATTTCGCGGAGACGCTGAAGGCGCGTGGCGTGCTGCGCGGCGTCGAGTCGCTGGAGCGCTCCGAGCGCGGCACGCGCGTGCAGGTGCGCGACGGCGAGACGCGCCTGGTCGACGGCCCGTTCGCGGAGGCAAAGGAAATGGTCGGCGGCTTCTTCCTCGTCGACGTCGACACACGCGAAGAGGCGATCGAGATCGCACGCCAGTGCCCGGCGGCGCAATGGTGCACGGTCGAGGTTCGCGCGGTCGGTCCGTGCTTCCTGTAATTTTCGCGACTCGGTATTTACCCTGATGTGTCGCGACGCATGTCGATCCGGCCGTCGTTCGCGCGTCGTCCGGATAAGGCCCCGATGAACGGGCGCCTCCTTCCATCGATGACAAGGAGTGAACGATGCGATTCATGATCATGATCCGGGCGAACGCCGTCAGCGAATCCGACGCGTTGCCGGACAACCGGCTGGTCGAGGCCATGACCGTCTATCACGAGGAACTGGCCAAGGCCGGCGTGCTGCTCGACGCGAACGGGCTGCGGCCGAGCGCGCGCGGCTGGCGTGTGCGCTACACGGACGGTAAGGGCTCGGTGGTCGACGGCCCGTTCGCCGAAACGAAGGAGCTGATCGCCGGCTATACGCTGATCCAGGTGCGTTCGCGCGACGAGGCGCTCGAATGGACGCGCCGGTTTCCCGCGCCGTTCGGCGCCGAGATGGATTGCGAGATCGAGGTGCGGCCGCTGTTCGAACTCGACGATCTCACGCCGAGCGATGCGGTCGAGCGGTTCCGCGAGCTCGACGTCGGCCGCAAGGGCGTCTGAGCGTCCACCTGAATCCAACTTCACCGGGAGCACCCGTCATGCACAAGATGGTCTTCATCAACCTGCCCGTGGCCGACCTGCCGCGCTCGAAGGCGTTCTACCAGGCGCTTGGTTACGAGGTCGTGCCGGAATACACCAACGACATGGCCGCCTGCATCAAGATCAGCGACACGATCTTCGCGATGCTGCTCGTGCGGCCGTTTTTCCAGACCTTTACCGGCAAGGCGATCATCGATCCGGCGACGCAGGTGCAGGTGCTGTCGTGCCTGTCGTGCGAAACCCGCGCCGAGGTCGACGCGATCGTCGCGAAGGCGCTCGCGGCCGGCGGTTCCGCGCCGCAGCCGCCGCGCGAGTACCCGAACATGTACGGCCACGGGTTCGACGATCCGGACGGGCACGCATGGGAGCTGATGGCCATGCCGCTGGACGCGTCCGGCCAGGGGCAGGCGTCGTGACGCTTGAGGCGACGCATCGTGCGATCGAAGCGGTCTGGCGAATCGAGGCGCCGAAGATCATCGCGCGCGCCGCGCGCGTGGTGCGCGACGTCGGCGTGGCCGAGGAGCTGGCGCAGGACACGCTCGTCGCGGCGCTCGAGCACTGGCCCGTCGACGGCGTGCCCGACAACCCGGCCGCCTGGCTGATGACGGCCGTGAAGCGTCGTGCGCTCGATCGCGTGCGGCAGGAGTCGCTGCACGCGGCGAAGCGCGACCAGCTCGGGCACGAGATGGACGCGCTCGAAGCGCACGTCGTCCCCGACATCGCGGAGGCGCTCGCCGACGCGAGCGACGACGACATCGGCGACGACCTGCTGCGGCTGATCTTCACGTCGTGCCACCCGGTGCTGTCGACCGATGCGCGCGTCGCGCTGACGCTGCGGCTGCTCGGCGGGCTGACGACGGGCGAGATCGCGCGCGCGTTCCTGACGCCCGAGCCGACGATCGCGCAGCGGATCGTGCGCGCAAAGCGCACGCTCTCGGCCGCGCACGTGCCGTTCGAGGTGCCGGCTGCGGATGCGCGGCCCGCGCGGCTCGCGTCGGTGCTCGAAGTCATCTACCTCGTGTTCAACGAAGGCCATGCGGCGACCGCCGGCGACGACTGGACGCGCCCGGCGCTGTGCGACGAGGCGCTGCGGCTCGGCCGCGTGCTGGCCGGGCTCGCGCCGGACGAAAGCGAAGTGCTCGGACTCGTCGCGCTGATGGAACTGCAGGCATCGCGCATGCATGCGCGCACCGATGCGCAGGGCCGTCCCGTGCTGCTGCTCGACCAGGATCGCAGCCGCTGGGATCCGTTGCTGATCCGGCGCGGCCTCGCGGCGCTGGAGCGGGCGACGAAGCTCGGCGGCGTGCGCGGGCCGTATGCGCTGCAGGCCGCGCTGGCCGCCTGCCATGCGCGTGCGCGGCACGCGTCGGATACCGACTGGGCGCAGATCGTCGCGCTGTACGACGCGCTCGCCGAGGTTGCGCCGTCGCCCGTCGTCGAGCTGAATCGCGCGGTAGCCGTGGGGATGGCGTTCGGGCCGGCCGCGGCGCTCGAACTCGTCGATGCGCTGCGCGACCATCCCGCACTGGCGCGCTATCACTGGCTGCCGAGCGTGCGCGGCGACCTGCTCGCGAAGCTCGGCCGCGCCGACGAGGCCAAGCTCGAGTTCCGCCGCGCGGCGGAACTGACGCGCAACGAGCGCGAACGCGAATTGCTGCTGAAGCGCGCGACCGATGCGTGACGCATGATGCACGCGTGGGCGTGCCGTCATTGCTGCCTCCGGCACCACCCGCGTCCGGACCGACACTATCGCGCGCATTGAAAAAGCCTATTGGGGGATGCGAACGCGAGCGCCTAGATTGAAGAGCACGATGCGCGCGCCCCGGCACACGCATCGTTCCCCACATACTTCATCGGCCCGGCTTCGCATGCGGCCGCGCCGACTCGAACGGAGGCGCAAATGGCTCACCTCAAGGGCAGCAAGACCGAAGAGAACCTGAAGGCCGCATTCGCGGGTGAATCGCAGGCGAACCGGCGCTATCTGTATTTCGCTTCGAAGGCTGACGTCGAAGGGCAGAACGACCTCGCCGCGCTGTTCCGCTCGACCGCCGAAGGCGAAACCGGCCATGCGCACGGCCATCTCGAATACCTGGAAGCCGTCGGCGATCCGGCCACGGGCTTGCCATTCGGTTCGTCGCGGCTGAATCTCGAATCGGCGATCGCCGGCGAGACGCACGAATACACCGACATGTATCCGGGCATGGCGAAGACCGCGCGCGACGAAGGCTTCGACGAAATCGCGAACTGGTTCGAAACGCTCGCGAAGGCCGAACGCAGCCACGCAAACCGCTATACGAAGGCGCTGGACAGTCTCGTCGACTGACGGGCCGCCGCAGGCCGCACGGCATCGCCGTGCGACCGGCACGCGGCCGGCTGTTCGTTCATCGCCGCTCGCCGTGCGCGGGCGGCGCGCGCGCATGCGCGCCACGCTGGAGCGCCCCATGCCCCACAAGGAAGGCAGTCTCGAAGCCCCGACCCGGCATCCGCTCGACTGGCAGTCCGATGCGTTCTACGACCAGGCCGCGATCGACGCTGAAATGACGCGTGTGTTCGACATCTGTGCCGGGTGCCGGCGCTGCGTGTCGCTGTGCGGCGCGTTTCCGGCGCTGTTCGACCTGGTCGACGACACGCCGATGGGCGACATCGAGGAGGTGCCGAAGGAAGCGTTCGGCAAGGTCGTCGACCAGTGCTATCTGTGCGACCTCTGCTACATGACGAAATGCCCGTACGTGCCGCCGCACGCATGGAACGTCGACTTCCCGCACCTGATGCTGCGCGGCAAGGCCGCGCGCTACCAGCGCGGCGAAGTGGCGTTACGCGACAAGGTGCTGTCGAATACCGATGCGCTCGGCCATTTCGCGGGCATTCCGATCGTCACGCAGGCCGTCAACGCGGTGAACCGCACGCCGCCCGCGCGCCACGCGCTCGAAGCGGCGCTCGGCGTCGATCGCAACGCATGGCTGCCGGAGTTCGCGCCGCGCAAGTTCCGGCGCACCGCGAAGCGCTCCGGCAACCCGCCCGTGCGCGACGGCGAACGCACGCCCGGCAAGGTCGCGATCTACGCGACGTGCTACGTGAATTTCAACGAACCCGGTATCGGCCACGACCTGCTCGCGATCCTCGCGCACAACGACATCCCGTACGAACTCGTCACGCGCGAAGCCTGCTGCGGGATGCCGCTGCTCGAGCAGGGCAACCTCGCCGGCGTCGCCGCGAAGAAGGCCGTGAACATGCCCGTGCTCGAACGCTACGCGCGCGAAGGCTACGCGCTGATCGGCGCGATTCCGAGCTGCGTGCTGATGTACAAGAGCGAGCTGCCGCTGATGTTCCCCGGCGACGAGGTGGTGCGTGCGGTGGCCGACGCATTCTGGGATCCGTTCGAATACGTGATCGCGCGGCATCGCGACGGGCTGCTGAAGACCGATTTCAAGACCGGCCTCGGTACCGTGTCGTATCACGTGCCGTGCCATGCGCGTGTGCAAAACATCGGCCGCAAGACGGCCGACGTGCTGTCGCTCGTGCCCGATACGCGTGTGAACGTCGTCGAGCGTTGCTCGGGCCATGCGGGCACGTTCGGCGTGAAAAAGGAATTCCATGCGGACGCGATGCGGATCGGCGCACCCGTATTCAAGGCGATGGCCGAGCCGCAACCGGATGTCGTGTCGTCCGACTGCGCGCTGGCCGGCCATCACATCGTGCAGGGCATCGACGAGAAGGGGCTGCCGTCCGCGCCGCTCGCGCACCCGCTCACGCTGCTGCGCCGCGCATACGGAATCTGATCCGACGCCTGCCGTTCACGAGGACTGCTCATGACGCTGACCCGCGACTCCCTGCTGACGCTCGAAGCCTACGCAAAGATCCGCAGGACCGAACACGCGCGGCTCGTCGCGTACAAGCGTCGCCGCGCGGTGGCGCTCGGCAACCACCTGCGCTTCCTGTTCGAGGACGAGACGACGATCCGCTATCAGATCCAGGAAATGCTGCACATCGAGAAGATTTTCGACGAGGCGGGGATCGAAGGCGAACTGGAAGCCTATCTGCCGCTGGTGCCCGACGGCACCAACCTGAAGGCGACGCTGCAGATCGAATACGAGCACGAGGCCGAGCGGCGCGCGGCGCTCGCGCGGCTGATCGGCGTCGAGGATCGCGTGTACGTGCAGGTCGACGGGCATGCGAACGTCTACGCGATCGCCGACGAGGATCTCGAGCGCGACACCGCCGAGAAGACGTCGGCCGTGCACTTCGTGCGTTTCGAACTCGACGCGCCGATGCGCGCGGCGCTCAAGGGCGGGGCGGCGCTGTCGATCGGCTGCGATCACCCGGCCTACGCGATGCCGCCGCAGCGCGTGGACGCGGACGTGAGCGCATCGCTGGCCGGCGATCTGCGCTGACGCAACCGCCGCGCGTCCCGCACGGCGGTTTCCGCTTTTCCGTTCCGACCCGAAACGGGATGTCCGCTCGCCGGGCGGTGCTGTCGCGCGCCTGTCGCCGCGAAGATGTAACAGGCGTCACGAGTTTGCATGCCGGGACATACCGTGCATCACACGTCACTGCCCTTTCATTACTCGCAGAGAAACAATAAAAAGATTGTGCACGGGGATAATTAAGGTGAACGGAAATTGAATGATTTACCGATTCGTGAATATCTTGTTACGAATTTTCCCGCGATTTACCGATTTTAGGAAGCAATCCGGGAAATTGTTTCCGGCAAGGGCCGGATCAGCCTGTAACAGCTTATTTCAGGCTATTCTTCATACCCTGCAGAGCCCCGCCAGACGGGCCTTTGCAGCGACGGGCATAAAGATCTCGCAAAAAAATTCAAGCGTAAATAGATTGCGCACCAATGGCTGGATGTTTCAGTGCGTAACATTAAGTCATTGTCATATTGAGATAAACCCTGAGGATGGTATGCTTCGTGCACAAAAATTCCCACATTGGAGTGAGACCGTGATTTGTGCGCCATTGCCGGGAATTGCGGCACCGTGAAAGTGCGGTGCCGAGCCGGCATGCACAACACCGGATAACCATAATGTGCAACCTGGCCGCCCCGCGACCCGATGTGTCGCGATGGCGCCGCCAATCGCAGCCCGGCCTGGCTGCGTGGAGAGATCTACTATGTTCTTCGATGAGCTTAACGATGAAGAGTGGTTTCGTCTTTCAACGCTGATCGCCGATGAACCCATCCGGCTGAATCGTCGTGGGCGTCCGCGTGCCGAACCGCGCGTCGTCGCCAATGCGGTGCTCTGGATCCTGACGACCGGGGAAGCCTGGTCCAAGTTGCCCGGTCGCTATCCGTCCGGGCCGACGTGCCGTCGCCGCTACGAGGAATGGCTGGCGAGCGGCACGCTGCTGCAGATGATCGACGTGCTGACCCAGTTCAGCGGGCGCACGTTCGCGTATATTCCGCCGCCGCCGGTGCCGGTTGTTCCCGCGCGCCGCGTGGAGCCCGTGCCCGACAACGATCGCTTGCGCGGCGTGTTCTGGCAAAACCCCGAGTCGTGGCAATTGCCGGTTGCGCAGGCAAACGTTTGGGAGGGCGAAGGTGCGTCGGTAAGTGCGATGCAGGACGATGCGGTAATCGATCCGTCCGACACGTCATTCGTCGTGCCCGGTGCGCCGGCGACGGAGCTGCGCCACGCTCATGCGTCGTCGGCGAGCTTCGCCGCGGCCGAACCGCAAGTCGACGAGTATCGCGGCTATACGATCAGCGGCATCGCGCAGCCCGTGCAGAACCTGATGTATCGCGCGTGGGCCGAGATCTCGCAGGACGAGCGGCGCGTGGAACGCTCGGGCCTCATCGGCCCGCGTTTCACCGATGCCGAGGAAGCCGAGCAGTTCGCGCTCGACTGGGCGCGCCAGTGGATCGATCGCCACGGCGCGAGCGACGAGCCGGCGCGCGAGCCGCAAAGCGAGGTGCTGGCCGGCCTGTCCGCGCTGGCGCGTGCGGAGTCGGACATCAAGCGCTTCATCGCCGAGCGCCACGCGAGCGCGCTGACCGAAGGCCGCAACGATCCGGTGCAGCCGGAGCGCCGCGAGTACGAGTACCGCGTCGGTTGATCGCGGTGTCGATGCAATGCGCGGGCCGTCGTGTGCCACGACGCCCGCGCGGCGATTCCGTCTCTTCAAGCCTGCCGTGCCGGCCGGGCGCCGCTTCGACAGCGGCGCCCTCCGGCGTTTGATGCATCACTGGCGGCCGTAGGTATCGTCGAAGCGGACGATGTCGTCCTCGCCGAGATACGCGCCCGATTGCACTTCGATCAGTTCGAGCGGCATCTTGCCCGGGTTCTCCAGGCGGTGCGAGACGCCGAGCGGAATGTACGTCGACTCGTTCTCGGACAGCAGGAACGTTTCGTCGCCGCGCGTGATACGCGCGGTGCCGCGCACGACGATCCAGTGTTCGGCGCGGTGGTGGTGCATCTGCAGCGACAGTTGCGCGCCCGGCTTCACGACGATGCGTTTCACCTGGAAGCGCTCGCCCATGTCGACCGAGTCGTAGTGGCCCCACGGGCGGTGCACCTTGCGGTGATCGGTGGCTTCCGCGCCGCGTTGCGCCTTGATGCGGCCGACGATTTTCTTCACGTCCTGCACGCGCGATTTATCCGCGACGAGCACGGCGTCGGGCGTTTCGACGACGACGAGGTTCTGCGTGCCGACGCAAGCGACGAGCCGGCTTTCCGAATGCGCGAAAGTCGATTCGGCGTCTTCGAACAGCACATTGCCGCGGCCGACGTTCTCCGCATCGTCCTTCGGCGAGATTTGCCAGATTGCATCCCACGAACCGACGTCCGACCAGCCGGCGTCGAGCGGCACGACGACGCTTTCGCAAAGTTGCGGCAGGCTCGCGAGCGGCTCCATCACCGCATAGTCGATCGAGTTCGACGGCGACGCGGCGAATGCGTCGCGATCGACGCGGAAGAAATCGCCGTCTTCCTTGCCTTGGGCGACGGCCTGTTCGCACGCGGCGTAGATCGCCGGTTCGAGCTGGCGGATCGCCTTCAGCCACACCGATGCGCGCACGATGAAGATCCCGCTGTTCCACCAGTACTCGCCGGACGCGACGTACTGCTGCGCGAGTTCGAGGTGCGGCTTCTCGACGAAACGGTCGAGGCGGCGCACGTCGAGGCTGCCCGTCGCGGCATCGCCGAGCGGCGCGCCGACGCGGATGTAGCCGTAGCCGGTTTCCGCGTGCTTCGGCACGATGCCCATCGTCGCGATCTTGCCTTGCGCGGCGCAGTGCACGCCGGCCGCGACGGCTGCGTGAAAGCGCGGCAGGTCGGCGACCGCATGGTCGGCCGGCATCACGGTCATCACCGCATCGTTGCCGCCGGCAACGAGCCGCAGCGCGGCGAGCGTCAGCGCGGGCGCGGTGTCGCGGCCGAGCGGCTCGAGCATGATCGTCGCGCGCTTGGCCGTCAGGCGCAGCTGTTCGGCGGTCGTGAAGCGGTGATCCTCGCCGCACACGATCAGCACGTCGTCGTTCAGCGGATGAGCGGCCGCGAGGCCGTCGAGGCGCAGGGCGGTCGACTGCAACAGCGAATGATCGCCGAGCAGGCCGATCAGCTGTTTCGGAAAACGTTCGCGCGACATCGGCCACAGGCGTGTGCCGGAGCCGCCGGCAAGAATCACCGGTTGCACCGCGAGGCGCGTGCCGGTAGCGGGGGCGGCGGAAGAAGAATGGCGCGTTTCGGCTGCCACGGCCGGAGCATTCATGATGACACTCTCCACGGTTGAAGTCAGTGCCTGTCGTTGTAGCATGAAGTAAATCGACAATAAAACCGGGCCCATTGCTTGATATTCATCAGGCATTCATCTGGAAAAATTTTCCGCGATAGCATCGGATGCAAATAAAAAAATAAAAAATAATTCCGCGCATCGGCGTCAAGCGCTTGCCTGTAAAGGGGTTACGGCGAACGTAAAGTTTCCGAAAACTTCTCGATTTCCGATCGATTCGGGAAAACCTGCCGAATTAATTCAAAAACTTCGCGGCAAGAATTTCCGATTATTTTTCGAAATACTTGTGCGCTTGAGGAGGAATTTTCTTACCGCTTCAATAGCGTCATGCAACGTTTGAATCGAAGGTGCGGCACGGGTCGCACGAGGAGCTGTTCGGCAAACGCCTGTTCAAAGAGGAAGCAGACATGTTGAGCGTGCTGGCGAGAGTCATCGATATCGCGATGGTCGTGGCGGGGGCGCTGATCGCCGCCGCCCTGCACGGCGGCAGCATCTGGCTCAACGACCTGCAGCGCACGACGGTGCTGTTCGACTGCCTGCTCGTCGTCGTGTTCTTTCCGGCCATCGGCATTTACCAGTCGTGGCGCGGCAAGCGTCTCGTCGGGCTGGTGGGCCGGGTGGCGTTCGCGTGGCTCGTGGTCGAGCTCGCGGGCATCCTGATGAGCTTCAGCTTCCACCAGTCGGGCGACCTGTCGCGGATGTGGCTCGGTTACTGGGCGCTCGTGACGATGGTGCTGCTCGCCGGCTCGAAGGCCTGCGTGCACGTCGTGCTGCGGCAGTTGCGCCGCGGCGGCTACAACCTGAAGGCGGTCGCGATCGTCGGCGGTACGCCGGCGGCGCGGCGGCTGATCGCGCAGATGCGGGCGCGGCCGGAAGCCGGTTTCAACCCGGTGTGCGTGTACGACGAAAGCGAAGCGCCGGGCGAAGTGGCGCTCGACGACGTGCGTATCGAGCGGCAGTTCGAATCGCTGGTGTGGCTGGTGCGCAGCCGCGCGATCAGCGAGCTGTGGCTCACGCTGCCGATCACGGAGGAGCGCCGGATTCACCAGATCGTGACGGTGTTCCGCCACGACTTCGTGAATATCCGCTTCATCCCGGACGTGCGCACGCTGTCGTTCTTCAACCAGGAAGTGGTCGAGGTGCTCGGCGTGCCGGCGATCAACCTCGCGGCGTCGCCGATCACCGACGTGCGGATCCTGCCGAAGTTCGTGTTCGACCGGATGTTCGCGCTGGCGGCGCTCACGGCGCTCGCGCCGGTGATGGTGATGATCGCGGGCCTGATCAAGCTGACGTCGCGCGGGCCGGTGTTCTTTCGCCAGAAGCGCAAGGGTATCGACGGGCACGAGTTCGAGATCTACAAGTTTCGCTCGATGAAGGTGCACCAGGAAGTGTCCGGGCAGGTCACGCAGGCGACGAAGAACGACACGCGCGTGACGCCGGTCGGCCGGTTCCTGCGCCGCACGAGCCTCGATGAACTGCCGCAGTTCATCAACGTGCTGAAGGGCGAGATGTCGGTCGTTGGCCCGCGTCCTCATGCGCTCGCTCACGACGACATCTACAAGGATCTGGTCAAGGGCTACATGTTCCGCTACCGGATCAAGCCGGGCATCACCGGATGGGCGCAGATCAACGGCTATCGCGGCGAGACCGACCAGATCGAGAAGATGATGGGACGTGTGAAGCTCGATCTGTACTACATGCAGAACTGGTCGTTCTGGCTCGACATCAAGATCGTCGTGCTGACGCTCTGGAAAGGCTTCACCGGCAGCAACGCTTACTGACGCCGGCACGCAGCGCCACCACGCCGGCACTCCGGTTTTACGAATTTCGAATCATTGGTCACGAGGTCCGACACATCATGAATCTGACTATCATCGGCAGCGGTTACGTAGGTCTTGTCACCGGCGCCTGTCTCGCCGACATCGGGCACGACGTGTTCTGTCTCGACGTCGACCAGGCAAAGATCGACGTCCTGAACAATGGCGGCGTGCCGATCCACGAGCCGGGCCTGAAGGAAGTCATCGCGCGCAATCGCGCGGCCGGCCGCCTGCGCTTCTCGACCGACGTCGAGGCCGCGGTCGCGCACGGCGACGTGCAGTTCATCGCGGTCGGCACGCCGCCCGACGAGGACGGCTCGGCCGACCTGCAGTACGTGCTCGCGGCCGCCCGCAACATCGGCCGCTACATGACGGGCTTCAAGGTGATCGTCGACAAGTCGACGGTGCCGGTCGGCACGGCCGAGCGCGTGCGCGCGGCGGTGGCCGAGGAGCTCGCGAAGCGCGGCGGCGACCAGATGTTCTCGGTCGTGTCGAATCCGGAATTCCTGAAGGAAGGCGCGGCCGTCGACGATTTCACGCGCCCCGACCGCATCGTGATCGGCTGCGACGACGACGTGCCGGGCGAGCGCGCCCGCGAGCTGATGAAGAAGCTGTACGCGCCGTTCAACCGCAACCACGAACGCACGCTGTACATGGACGTGCGCTCGGCCGAGTTCACGAAGTACGCGGCCAACGCGATGCTCGCGACGCGCATCTCGTTCATGAACGAGCTGGCGAACCTCGCCGACCGTTTCGGCGCGGACATCGAGGCCGTGCGCCGCGGGATCGGCTCCGATCCGCGCATCGGCTATCACTTCCTGTATGCCGGCTGCGGCTACGGCGGCTCGTGCTTCCCGAAGGACGTCGAGGCGCTGATCCGCACGGCCGACGAGCACGGGCAGGCGCTGCAGATCCTGAAGGCCGTGTCGTCGGTCAACGCGACGCAAAAGCGCGTGCTCGCCGACAAGATCGTCGCGCGTTTCGGCGAGGACCTGACGGGCCGCACGTTCGCGATCTGGGGCCTGGCGTTCAAGCCGAACACCGACGACATGCGCGAAGCGCCGAGCCGCGAGCTGATCGCCGAGCTGCTGTCGCGCGGCGCGCGCATCGCCGCATACGACCCGGTCGCGCAGCAGGAAGCGCGCCGCGTGATCGCACTCGATCTCGCCGGTCACCCGAGCTGGCTCGAGCGCCTGACTTTCGTCGACGACGAAGCGCAGGCCGCGCGCGACGCCGACGCGCTCGTGATCGTCACCGAATGGAAGATCTTCAAGAGCCCCGATTTCGTCGCGCTCGGCCGCCTGTGGAAGTCGCCGGTGATCTTCGACGGCCGCAACCTGTACGAGCCGGAGACGATGAGCGAGCAGGGCATCGAATACCACCCGATCGGCCGGCCGGGCTCGCGCCAGGCTGTCGCCGCCCGCGTGCCGGGCATCGCGCGCGCAAGCGCGTAACCCGTTTCCCGTCACTCGTTACGAGACGCCATGTTCCGGAACATCCTGATCGTCTGCCACGCAAACGTCTGCCGCAGCCCGGCGGCGGAGATGCTGTTCAAGTCGCACGCCGCGTCGCGGGGCGGCGTGCGCCCGACGTTTCACTCGGCCGGCGTGCATGCGAATGACGGCGACGGCATCGATCCGGTGATGCGGCAGCTGCTCGCCGAGCGGGGCGTCGATGCGACGCCCCATCGCTCGCGGCGGCTGTCGCGCCGGATCGTGCGCGACGCCGACCTGATTCTCGTCAGCGAGCGCGGACAGATTTCGGCCGTCGAAAAGGTCGATCCGTTCGCGCGCGGCAAGGTCCACCTGCTCGGCAAGTGGGAAGGGGCCGAGATTGCCGACCCGCACGGCGGCCCCGAAGCCGATTACCGCGAGAGCTACTCACTGATCGAACGTCTGGTTCAAGGATGGCTACAGAAACTATGCTGAAACGCCCGATGCGCCCGGTGGCGCTTGCCGTCGCGCTGACGACTTTCCTGTCAGCCTGTGCAACCGCTCCCGGCAACTACCTCGACTCGTCGAACCTGAAGGACGAAGGCCGGCAGCAAGCCGCCGAAACCTATCCGGTTCATTACATCGACGCCAAAGTGGTGATGGACCAGCTGCAGAAGGCGCAGGTCGACCATCCGCTGCCGCCCGCGCGCTATACCGATCCGTCGCAATACGTGTACCGGATCGGGCCGCAGGACATCCTCGGCGTCACCGTCTGGGACCACCCCGAGCTGACGACGCCGCAAGGCCAGTCGTTCTCGAGCGGCGGCAACACGACGCAGACGATCGCGGGCGCGCTGCAGCAGCCCTATTCGTCATCGCTGCCGGGCCAGGCCGATCCTTATGGCCAGACGGTGGCCGCCGACGGCACGATCTTCTTCCCGTTCGTCGGCCGCATCCACGTGGCGGGCAAGACGATCGCGCAGACCCGTGACGAGCTCGCCACGCGTCTCGCGCGCTATGTGAAGAATCCGCAGCTCGACGTGCGCGTGCTGTCGTTCCGCAGCCAGAAGGTGCAGGTGACGGGCGAGGTGAAGACACCGGGCCCGCTCGCGATGAGCGACGTGCCGCTGACGCTGGTCGACGCGATCTCGCGCTCGGGCGGCTCGACCACCGACGCCGATCTGCAGCGCGTGCGCCTGACGCGCGACGGCAAGCTCTACACGCTCGACGCGAACGGCGTGCTCGACCGCGGCGAAGTGCGGCAGAACGTGATGCTGCAGCAGGGCGACATCGTCAACGTGCCGGATCGCAGCGACAGCCGCGTGTTCATCATGGGCGAGGTCAAGACGCCGGTCACGGTGCCGATGCTCAAGGGCAAGCTGACCATCGCCGACGCGTTGACGGCCGGCGGCGGCATCCTCGACACCGATGCGAACCCGCGCAAGATCTACGTGATGCGCGGCATGCGCGACAACCCGACGAAGCCTGAAGTGTTCCGTCTCGACATGACACAGCCCGATGCGCTGATGCTGTCGAGCCGTTTCCCGCTTCAGCCGCTCGACGTGGTCTACGTCAGCACGGCCAGCTCGGTGCAGTTCAACCGGGTGCTGCAGCAGGTGCTGCCGACGATTCAGACGATTTTCTACATGAAGCAAATCACGCGCTGATAGCCCGCCGGGGCGGCACCTCCGCCCCGGCACCACTCAAGCGGGAACGAATGGTGAACACGCAAGCGAAACACTCCTACGCGGATCTGTCCGTGAAAACCGAGGAAGAGGACGTCGTCCTCGGCCAGTTGCTCCAGGTGATCATGGACGACATCTGGCTGCTGCTCGGCATCGCGGTGACGGTCGTCGCGCTCGCCGGCCTCTACTGCTATATCGCGAAGCCGGTGTATCAGGCCGACGTGCACGTGCGGGTCGAGAGCAACGACAACACGTCGCAGGCGCTCACGCAGACGCAGACCGGTGCGACGATCAACACCGGCCCGCAGCAGGCGCAGACCGACGCGGAAATCGAGATCATCAAGAGCCGCGGCGTGGTCGCGCCGGTGGTCGAGCAGTTCAAGCTGAATTTCTCGGTCGTGCCGAAGACGCTGCCGGTGATCGGCAGCCTCGCCGCGCGCGTCGCGTCGCCGGGTACGCCGGCCCGACCGTGGCTCGGCCTGAAATCGTATGCATGGGGCGGTGAAATTGCCGACGTCGATTCGATCAGCGTCGTGCCCGCGCTCGAAGGCAAGAAGCTGACGCTGACGGCCGGCCCGAACGGGACTTATTCGCTGGTCGACCAGAACGGCACGCGGTTGCTGTCGGGCCAGGTCGGCGAATCGACGCAGGGCGGCGGCGTGACGCTGCTCGTGTCGAAGCTGGTCGCGCGTCCCGGCACGCAGTTCACGGTGGTCCGCTACAACGATCTCGACGCGATCAGCGGCTTCCAGACCGGCATCCAGGTGACCGAGCAGGGCAAGCAGACGGGCGTCGTGCAGATCTCGCTCGAAGGCAAGGACCCGGACCAGACCGCCGCGATCGCGAACGCGCTCGCGCAGTCGTACCTGAACCAGCACGTGGTCGCGAAGCAGGCCGAAGCGACCAAGATGCTCGACTTCCTGAAGGGCGAGGAACCGCGCCTGAAGTCCGACCTCGAACGCGCGGAAGCCGCGCTGACGCAGTACCAGCGCACGTCGGGCTCGATCAACGCGAGCGACGAGGCGAAGGTCTACCTCGAAGGCAGCGTGCAGTACGAGCAGCAGATCGCCGCGCAGCGCCTGCAGCTCGCATCGCTCGCGCAGCGCTTCACCGATTCGCATCCGATGGTGATCGCGGCCAAGCAGCAGCTCGCCGAGCTGCAGGGCGAGAAGGACAAGTTCAGCAACCGCTTCCGCAGCCTGCCGGCCACCGAAGTGAAGGCCGTCCAGCTGCAGCGTGACGCGAAGGTCGCCGAGGACATCTACGTGCTGCTGCTGAACCGCGTGCAGGAGCTGTCGGTGCAGAAGGCCGGCACGGGCGGCAACATCCACCTCGTCGATTCGGCGCTGCGTCCGGGCGATCCGGTCAAGCCGAAGAAGGTGCTGATCCTGTCGGCCGCGGTATTCCTTGGGCTGATCCTCGGCACCGGCGTCGTGTTCCTGCGCCGCAACATGTTCCAGGGCATCGAGGATCCGGACCGCATCGAGCGCGCGTTCAACCTGCCGCTGTACGGGCTGGTGCCGCAAAGCGCCGAGCAGGTGAAGCTCGACGCGGTGGCCGAGAAGAGCGGCAGCCGCGCACGGCCGATCCTCGCGAGCCTGCGCCCGAAGGATCTCAGCGTCGAGAGCCTGCGCAGCCTGCGCACCGCGATGCAGTTCGCGATGATGGACGCGAAGAACCGCGTGATCGTGCTGACGGGCCCGACGCCCGGCATCGGCAAGAGCTTCCTGACGGTCAACCTCGCGGTGCTGCTCGCGCATTCGGGCAAGCGCGTGCTGCTGATCGACGCCGACATGCGCCGCGGCCTGCTCGACCGCTACTTCGGCCTGACCTCGCAGCCGGGCCTGTCCGAGCTGCTGAGCGACCAGTCGGCGCTCGAGGACGCCGTGCGCGAGACGCCGGTGCAGGGCCTGTCGTTCATCTCGGCCGGCACGCGTCCGCCGAACCCGTCGGAGCTGCTGATGTCGACGCGCCTGCCGCAATACCTCGAAGGGCTCGGCAAGCGCTACGACGTCGTGCTGATCGATTCGCCGCCGGTGCTGGCAGTGACCGACGCGACGATCATCGGCCGCATGGCCGGCTCGACGTTCCTCGTGCTGCGTTCGGGCATGCATACCGAAGGCGAGATCGCCGATGCGATCAAGCGCCTGCGCACCGCGGGTGTCGACCTGGAAGGCGGGATCTTCAACGGCGTGCCGCCGAAGGCGCGCGGCTACGGCCGCGGCTATGCGGCCGTGCATGAATACCTGAGCGCCTGATCCATCTGGCGCGTAACCGGGCGGGCAGCGCGTGCTGCCCACCCGGCCGACTGGAGAACCATCGATGAAAATTTCCGTGCTCGTTCCGACCTACCGGCGTCCTGCCGACCTCGCGCGCTGCCTGCTGGCGCTGCAGCGGCAGCAGCGGCTGCCCGACGAGGTAATCGTCGTCGCGCGCCCGGAGGACGACGCCACGCACGAGCGGCTCGCCGATCCGGCGGTCGGCGGCGCACTGCCGCTGCGCATCGTGGCGGTCGACGTGCCGGGGCAGGTCGCCGCGCTGAACAAGGGGCTCGACTCCGCGCACGGCGACATCGTGGCCATCACCGACGACGATGCGGCGCCGCACCCCGACTGGCTTGCGCGCGTCGAATCGGTATTCGAGGCCGATCCGCGCGTGGGCGCGGTCGGCGGGCGCGACTGGGTCCACGAGAAGGGCCGCGTGCTCGACGAATCGCGCGAACTCGTCGGCCAGCTCACGCTGTCCGGCAAGATCGTCGGCAATCATCATCTCGGCGTCGGCGGCGCACGCGAAGTCGACATGCTGAAAGGCGCGAACATGAGCTATCGCCGCGCCGCGATCGAGCGGCTGCGCTTCGACACGCGGCTGCGCGGCGCCGGCGCGCAGGTGCACAACGACATGGGTTTCAGCATGCACGTGCAGCGCGAAGGGTGGAAGCTCGTCTACGACCCGGCGATCGCGGTCGATCATTATCCGGCGGAACGCTTCGACGACGACCGGCGCGATGCCGCGTCGCTGAATGCGATCAGCAACGGCGCGTACAACCTGCACCTGATCCTGCGCGAACACCTGCCGCCGTTGCGGCGCGAGATCGCGTGGTGGTGGTGGACGCTGGTCGGTACGCGCGTCTACCCGGGCTTCGCACACGTGCTGCTGTCGCTGCATACGACGAAGCGCGAGCGGATCCGCGAGCACTGGCGCGCGGTGCGCCGCGGGGCGCGCGACGCCCGCCGCGCGAACCTTGCCCCCCACCGCGCGGCGATGCCGCCGGTGACGTCTTGAACGTGCTGCGCGCGCAACACCGCGCGGCCGAACCCGGAGAAGGGCTCGAATGACTGCAACCAAGGTCCATGTCCATCTGTTTTACGGCGCCGATCCGCGTACCTACCGGAAAGGCGAGAACATCGGCTGCCTGTACGGCTATCACCACGCCGAATCCGACGAATTCCGGCTGACCTATTCGCAGGACGGCGGCGAGAACCGTGTCGCCGGCCTCGCGCGCCGCGCGCTGAAGGCGGCGCTCGGCTTCGACGTCGTGCATGCGTGGCGCAATCGCGCCGCACTGCTGAACACCGACGTGATCTGGACGCACACGGAACAGGAGCATCTGGCGGCCTCGCTGGTCCTGAAGCTTGCCGGCACACAGGGCAAGCGCCCGCTGCTGCTCGCGCAGAGCGTGTGGCTGTTCGACAAGTGGGGCAGCTTCGGTGGCCCGCGCCGCTGGCTGTACCGCAAGCTGCTCAAGCGCGCCGACGCGCTGACCACGCTGGCGCGCGACAACGCCGACCTGTGCCGCCGCTATCTCGGCCGCGAAGCCGAGTTCGTCTACTACGGGCTGAACACGCAGGATTTTCCGCTGACCGAGCCGCAGCAATGGAAGCCGAACCGGCCGTTGCGGATCGCGGCGATCGGCAACGACCGCGACCGCGACTGGCGCACCTTCCTCGCCGCGTTCGGCGGCGACGAGCGCTACGACGTGCGGCTCGCGACGCGCCGCCGCGTGCCGCGCGAATGGCATGCGCCGAACGTGAAGATCGGCTCGGCGTCGGGGCTCGCGAAGCAGCACGAACTGTATGCATGGGCCGACGTGATCGTCGTGCCGCTGCGGCCGAATTTCCACGCGTCGGGCATCACCGTGATGCTCGAGGCGGCGGCCGTCGGCAAGCCGATGATCGTGTCCGATGTCGGCGGGCTCAGCGACTACTTCCCGCACGACACGGCCGCGTATGTGCCGGCGTTCGACGCGCAGGCGATGCGCCAGGCCGCCGACCGCTTCGTCGCCGACCCGGCGGCGGCGCTCGACTGCGCGCGGGCAGCCGCCGCGTGCCTGCGCGATCGCGACCTGACCACGCAGGCGTTCGCCGAGCAGCACGTGCGGATCACGCGCGACATGCTGCGCCGGCGCCGTACGCCGGCCGCCGCGGGCGTCGCGATGCCGCTCGCGGATTCGCGCCCGTCGTCGCGGTGAGAGCCGATCGATGAGTACGATTACCGCTGAACGCGCACCGTCACGCAAGCGCAGTCGGCTACCCGAGCCGAAGCACTGGGTCGGGCAGGCCGCGCTGTGGTCCTTCACCGCCGCGCTGATCGCCATTCACCAGGGCAAGGTGCTGACGCTCGCGTTTCCGGTGCTGGCCATCGCGGTCGGCATCTGGCTGTATTTCAAGAGCCCGGCGCGCTACGTCGGCTTCATGTGGTGGGTGTGGTTCCTGAGCCCGGAAGTGCGGCGGCTCGCCGACTGGTCGAAGGGCGCGTTCACGCCGACGAGCCTGATCCAGGTCGCGCCGCTCGCGGTGACGATGATCGCCGGCCTGGGTTTGATCCGGCATTACCGCGTGCTCGCGCAGCGCCGCGGGATTCCCATCCTGCTGATGCTGTTCGGGCTCACGTACGCGTACCTCGTCGGGATCGTGTCGAGCGGCGTGATGGCCGCGACCTATGACCTGGCGAACTGGGTGTATCCGGTGCTGATCGGTTTCCACATCATGGTCAACGCGCGCGACTATCCCGAGTACCGCGACGTGCTGCTGTCCACGTTCATGTGGGGCATGCTCGTGATGGGCCTGTACGGCGTCGTGCAGTACTTCGTGATGCCACAGTGGGACGTGCTGTGGATGATCGGGTCCGACATGGGTTCGCAGGGCGAGCCGGTGCCGTACGGCGTGCGCGTGTTCAGCACGATGAATTCGTCCGGGCCGTTCGCGTTCGCGATCATGGGTGCGCTGGTGTTCGTGTTCGCGGCGCCGCAGAAGATCCGCTGGTTCGCGGGGGCGGCCGGCTTCGTGTCGTTCGCGCTGTGTCTCGTGCGCTCGACGTGGGGCGGCTGGGTGATCGCGCTCGCGATCCAGCTCGCGCAGTCGAACAACCGCGTGCGGATGCGGATCCTGATCAGCGGCGTCGTGCTGGTCGGGCTCTGCGTGCCGCTCCTGACCGTCGGGCCGGTGGCCGACCGTCTCGGCGCGCGTCTGCAGTCGATCACGAACCTGAAGGACGACCGCAGCTACGACGACCGCAACAAGTTCTACGCCACCTTCGCGCAGACGGCGTTTACCGACGTCGCCGGCGAAGGGATGGGCGCGACGGGCGCCTCCACGAAGCTGTCCAGCGACAGCGGCGAGCTCGGCAAGTACGGCAGCTTCGACAGCGGCGTGATGAACGTGCCGTTCGTGCTCGGCTGGCCCGGCACGCTGCTCTACCTCGCCGGCGTCGTGATGCTGTTCGGCCGCACGCTGCGCGCGGCATTCAAGCTGCGCAAGGACAAGTTCGTCGGCGCGTGCCTGAGCCTGTGCCTGTCGACTTTCGCGATGCTCGTGTTCACGAACTCGCTGATCGGCACGGGCGGCCTGCTGATGTTCACAGCCATTTTTTCGATACTAGCCGCGGCGCACTGGCAAAAGGCACAACGCCTGCTGGCCGTCGCGCATTCACGGGGAGGCGACCATTGAGAATCGCGATCGTCACGCACGTCGTGCGACATAACGACGGGCAGGGCCGCGTCAATTACGAAATCGCGCGCGCGGCGCTGGCCGAGAACTACGAAGTCACGCTGGTCGCGTCGCATGTCGCGCCCGAGCTGCTGGCCGACCCGCGCGTGCGCTGGGTGCCCGTGAAGGTCGGCGGCTTCTGGCCGTCGAATCTCGTCAAGCAGCAGGTGTTCGCGCTGAAGAGCGCGGCCTGGCTGCGCGCGCACCGCGGCGAATACGACGTGCTGCACGTGAACGGCTTCATCTCGTGGATCAAGGCCGACGTGAACACCGCGCACTTCGTGCACGGCGGCTGGTTCAAGAGTCCGTACTATCCGTTCGGGCCGACGAAGGGCATCTGGTCGGCTTACCAGTACGTCTATACGCGCGTGAACACCACGCTCGAGCGCTGGGCGTACAAGCGCTCGCGCGCGATCACGGCCGTGTCGCAGAAGGTGGCCGACGAGATCGCCGGGCTCGGCATCGACAGCCGCAAGATCAGCGTGATCTACAACGGCGTCGACGGCAGCGCGTTCGCCGGTGCGCAGGCCGATCGTGCGGCGTTCAAGCTGCCGGACGACGCGTTCCTGCTGCTGTTCGTCGGCGACCTGCGCACGCCGCGCAAGAACCTCGGCACCGTGCTGAGGGCGCTGACGAAACTGCCGGCGAACGTGCATCTGGCGGTGGCCGGCTATCTGCCCGGCAGCCCGTATCCGGAAGAGGCGCGCGCGCTCGGCATCGATTCGCGCGTGCATTTCCTCGGCCTCGTGAAAAACATGCCGACGCTGATGCGCTCGGTCGACGCGTATGTCTTCCCGTCGCGCTACGAAGCGATGAGCCTGTCGCTGCTGGAGGCGATGGCGGCCGGCTTGCCGGTCGTCACCGCGCGCACGGCGGGCGGCGCGGAAATCATCACGCGCGAATGCGGGATCGTGCTGGAGGACCCGGACGATCCGGCCGCGCTCGCGCAGGCGATCGGCTCGCTCGCGGCGTCGCGCGACACCTGCCGCGCGATGGGCGACGCGGCCCGCGAACTGATGACCCGTTTCGGCTGGGCGCATATGGGTGCCCAGTACGTCGCGCTTTACCGGCGCATCGGCCAACCCACGCAGCCGTCCGCCTTCGAGCGGGTCGAGCATGCAGTCACGCAGGAGCAGTCGTGATGTCTCAATCTTCCCGGCCGATCAAATCGTTGCAAATCGGCATGCACTGGTTCCCCGAACGCGCGGGCGGCCTCGACCGGATGTATTACTCGCTCGTCGGTGCGCTGCCGGGCGCGGGCGTCGAGGTGCGCGGGCTCGTCGCCGGCTCGCCGAAGGTCGCCGACGACACGGGCGGCGCGATCCAGGGCTTCGGTCCCGCGTCGGAGCCGCTCGCGCGCCGGATGCTCGCCGCGCGGCGCGCGCTGCGCGACGAGATCCGCAGCGAACGGCCGGACGTGATCTCGTCGCACTTCGCGCTGTACACGTTCCCGGGACTCGACGTCACGCGCGGGATTCCGCAGGTGTCGCACTTTCAGGGGCCGTGGGCCGACGAAAGTCAGGTCGAGGGCGCCGCGTCACTGGGCCAGCGCGCGAAGCGCTATCTCGAACAGGCCGTCTATACGCGCTCGTCGCGGCTGATCGTGCTGTCGCAAGCGTTCGGCCAGATCCTGACGAACCGCTACGGGATCGATCCGTCGCGCGTGCGGGTGATTCCCGGCTGTGTCGATACCGCGCAGTTCGATACGCCGCTCACGCCCGCCGAGGCGCGGCACAAGCTGCAGCTGCCGCAGGACCGGCCGATCGTGCTGGCCGTGCGCCGGCTCGTGCGGCGCATGGGGCTGGAGGACCTGATCGACGCGATCGGCCTCGTCAAGCACCGTCACCCGGACGTGCTGCTGCTGATCGCCGGCAAGGGCAAGATCGGCGAGGAACTGCAGCAGCGCATCGACGATGCCGGGTTGCAGGACAACGTGAAGCTGCTCGGCTTCGTGCCCGACAACCATCTCGCGGCGCTGTACCGCGCGGCGACGGTCAGCGTCGTGCCGACGGTCGCGCTCGAAGGTTTCGGGCTGATCACCGTCGAATCGCTGGCGTCCGGCACACCCGTGCTGGTGACGCCGGTCGGCGGGCTGCCGGAGGCGGTCGCCGGGTTGTCGAACGATCTCGTGTTGCCGTCGACGGGCGCGGATGCGATCGCGGAAGGGCTCGGCGGCGCGCTGTCGGGTGCGATCGCGCTGCCCGATGAAGCCGCATGCAAGCGCTACGCGCGTGATCATTTCGACAACGCGGTGATCGCGCGACGCGTCGCCGGCGTGTACGAAGAGGCGATCCAGGCGGCAGGCTGAACGCCGCGGCGCGCAACCTGCGCGCCGAACCTGAAGCCGGGCCGGCGCATGCGTGTGGCCGGTTCGCGTGCCGGCCGCCCGACGAGGGCGGGCCGGCTTGTTCCGTTCGATCGGGATGGCCGGCGCGCATCACGCGCGCCTGAGCGTCGCGGCCCATGCGCCGAGCGCGGCCATGCTCACGATCGCGCCAAGCGCGCAGACGCCCGTCCATCCGGCGCGCGCATACATCATCGTCGACGCGATCGCGCCGAGTCCGCTGCCGACCGAGTAGAACAGCATGTAGCAGCCGACGAGGCGCGCGTGCGCATCGGGCCGAGCGCCGAGAATCATGCTCTGGTTGACGACGTGGACAGCCTGGCCGCCGACGTCGAGCAGCACGATGCCGACGATCAACCACGCAATCGACGTGTCGCCGAATGCGAGCGGCAGCCAGGAGCACGCGAGCAGCGCGAGCGCGGCGCCGGTCGTCGCTTCGCCGCGCCCGCGATCCGCGAGCCGGCCTGCGCGGGCGGCGGCCGCCGCACCCAGCGCGCCGACGAGGCCGAATGCACCGATCTGCGTATGCGACATCGAATGTGGCGGGGCGCTCAGCGGGAGTACGAGCGCGCTCCAGAAGATGCTGAACGCGGCGAACATCAGCAGCGCGATGGCACCGCGTACGCGCAGCACGCGTTCATGGCGCAACAACGACACCATCGACTTCAGCAGCGCCGCGTAGCCGATGCGCACGCGGGGTGCGTTCGTGTCGGGCAACAGCCGCGACAGCACGACGAGCATCGCGATCGCGAGCGCACCCGACACGAGGTAGACGGCCCGCCATCCCGCGAAGTCCGTGACGACGCCGGCCAGCGAGCGCGCGGCCAGCAGCCCGACCACGACGCCGCCCTGGGCGGCGCCCACCACGCGCCCGCGTTCGCCGGCGCCCGCGAGCGCGGCCGAGCACGCGATCAGCCCTTGTGTCATGGCGGTGCCGAGCAGCCCGACCGCGACCATCCCCGCCAGCAGCGCGACGCGCGTCGACGATGCGGCGACGCCGATGCAGGCCGCCGTCAGCAGCAGAAGCTGCACGGTGATCAGACGCTTGCGGTTCAGCAGATCGCCGAGCGGCACGACGAACAGCAGCGCGAGCGCACAGCCGAGCTGCGTCGCGGTGATGACACCGCCGACGGCCGCCTGCGACATGCCGAAATCCCGCGCGATCGAATCGAGCAGCGGCTGGGCGTAATAGACGTTCGCGACGCTCGCCGCACAGCAGACGGCCAGCAATGCGACGCGTGCCGAGGACAGGTGGTCGCCATCGGCCGGATGCGTTGCATGTGCCGGCTCGGTTGAAGCAACGGTGCTGGAATGACAGGAAGACGCCATGGGTTCCCTCACGCAATGTAGTTGCAAATTAAAACTAGTGTGAGTGTAGGAAAAGTAGTTTTAAAATGCAACTTGTTGTGCGGCGGGCGACAGCTCGGGCACGGATGGCCGGCACTGCCGCGAGGGCGGCCGGCACGATTGCGGAGAGGAACATGGCCAGGCAGAAAAGTCTTGCGGATTCGCCGTGCCCGGTGGCGCGGGCGACGGATATCGTCGGTGATCGCTGGGCGTTGCTGATCGTGCGCGATGCGTTCGACGGCGTGCGGCGGTTCGGCGATTTCCGCGCGAGCCTCGGCGTCGCGAGCAACGTCCTGTCCGACCGGCTGAAGATGCTGGTGGACGCCGGCGTGTTCGACGTCGTGCCGGCGTCGGACGGCACCGCGTATCAGGAGTACGCGCTGACGAAAAAGGGCGAGGGGTTGTTTCCCGTCATCGTGATGCTGCGGCAGTGGGGCGAGGCGAATCTGTTCGCGCGCGGCGAGCCGCATTCGGTGCTGGTCGATCGCGGCACGGGGCGCGCGATCCGCAAGCTCGCACTGCGGCACGACGACGGCCGGCCGTTGAAGGCGGCCGAGACCGTCGTGAAGAAGATCGGCGACGAAGCGGGTGCGACACGGCAATGAGCGCGATGCGCGGCGACCGGCCGGTCGGCCAGACTGATGCGATCGTCGTTGACCGGCCCCGCATTGCCATGACCCATTCGCTGGATTCCGCCGGCTATCGGCTGCTGCTCGACTTGCCGCGCCGTATCCACGACCACGGCGAAAGTGAAGGCGCCGACGACGGGCGCGACCATGCGAATCCGGCGAAGCCGCTGTAGCTGACCGATTTCAACCACGTCGATGTCGCGCCGATGCGGGCCGGGCTGCATATTCGGTACTTCGGCGAAGCATGGGGAGAGCCACTTCAAGCAGAACGCGTTTCCGTCGCGTCACCTGATCGACCCCGACCCCGACCCCGGCGACGCATGACCGCACGCGCTCAATCGGCCGCCGGCATCGCGTGACGCGCGGGCGCCGCGCTGCGATGCGCGTCGGGCCGCACGAGCGTCGCGAGCAGCGCGGCCGCGACCAGCAGCGCGACCGACACGGCCGTTTCGATCCGTAGTCCGCTGACGACCTGCCACGCGCCGCCGCCACCCGCGAGCGCACCGAATGCCGCGACACCCATCGCGCCGCCGGCCTGCCGCGCGGTATTCAACACGGCCGACGCGATGCCGGCCCGTTCGGGCGCGACCGACGCGAGCACGGCCGTCGTCATCGCCGGCACCGCGAATCCCATGCCCGACGGAATCAGCAGGAACGGCACGAGCAGCACGGCGAGCGGCGTCGATGCATCGACGAAATGCAGCGATCCGTAGCCGAGCGCGGCGACGAGCGCGCCCGCCAGCATCGGCACGCGCGGGCCGTGACGCGCGACGACGCGGCCGCTCGCGAGATTCGACAGCAGGAAGCCGCCCGTCAGCGGCAGGAACGCGAGGCCGGCCTGCAACGCCGATTCACCGCGGGCACGCTGCAGGTAGAGCGCCAGCACGAATACGGTGCCGTAGTACGTGAGGTTCACGCAGATCCCGAACAGGACGGCCGCGCTGAACGTGCGATGGCGGAACAGCGACAGCGGCAGCATCGGCGTGGCCGTGCGCGATTCGACTGCGACGAAGGCGAGCGCGGCGAGTGCCGCGAACCCGAAGCCGCCGGCAACGACCGGGTGCGCGAAGCCGAGCGGCCGCCATTCGATCACGGCGCCGGTCAGCGCGGTCAGCATCGCGATCGCGATGAGCTGGCCGCGCAGGTCGAGTTCGCGGACCGCACGCGATGGTGCGGCGTGCTCGCGGCGCGCAGGCACCCAGGCGATGGCGGCTGCAAGCCCCGCCACGCATAATGGCAGGTTCACGAGAAAGATGCCGCGCCAGCCCCACGCGGCGATCAGCAGGCCGCCGACCACCGGGCCGGCCGCGATCGAGATCGACCCGGCCGCCGTCCACCAGCCGACCGCGCGGGCGCGCAGGTGCGGGTCGTGCCGGCACGCGTCGTTGAGCAGCGCGAGCGAATTGGGCAGCATCGCCGCGGCGCCGACGCCCTGCAGCGCACGGGCCGCGATCAGCATGGCAGGCGCGCGTGCGGCGCCGCACGCGAGCGACGCGAGTGCGAACAGCACGAGGCCCGCGATGTACAGGCGGCGCGCGCCGAAGCGATCGCCGAGCGCACCGCCCGACAGCATCAGGACCGCGAACGCGAGCGTGTACGCATCGACGACCCACTGCAGGCCGGCGACCGGCAAGCGCAGGTCGGCCGCGAGATGCGCGAGCGCGATGTTGACGATCGTCACGTCGAGCTGCGTGACGACGAAACCGATGCTGACGGTCGCGACGACGCGTGCCAGCGCGGGCGGGAAGGCGGAGGAGGGTGTGGTCGTATCCATGCACCCATCGTAGGGCGCGACGGACGGGCGATGTTTCAGCGGGAGGTGAAGCGTCGATACGTATGCCGGCGCGGCTGCGTCGTGCTTGCTACGTGCGTTGATGCGTGCTCGGCGAGGGCGATGCGCTCAGTGCCGTTCGCCGCGCCAGCGTCCGGGCGCGACGCCGAAGCGCTTCGTGAACGCATGCGTGAACGTGCTCTGGTCCGCGAAGCCGACCATGCCCGCGATGTCGACGAGCGGATGCCGGCCGTCGGCGAGCAGCACGACCGCTGCGTCGAGCCGCAGCCGTTGCAGGTAGCGATGCGGTGTTTCGCCGAATGCATCGACGAACAGTTGATGAAACCGGCGCATCCCGTAGCCGCAATGCGCGGCGAGATCGGCGATGCGCAGCGGCTCCGCGAGCCGCGCGCGCAGCCAGCGGTCGATGCGCGTGAAATCGAGGCCCGACGCGGGCGCGGCAATGCCGGCGTCGTCGAGCAGCGCGCCGCACAGACGCGCGGCAGCCTGCCACTGGAAACGGTGCGCGGCTGCGTGACTTGCGTCGCCGGCCGGCGCATCGTGTTGCACGGCGGCGGCCGCGACCTGCGCGACGAGCGACGTCAGCGCCGGGTCGATCGATACGGCGCGCGCGCGGTCGAACAACCGCTGCGGCACCGCGAGCGACGCCGCGGGCAGGTCGATCACGAGCTGGCGATTGTCGCCGAGGCCCGCGTAGTCGTGGCGCGCGCCGGCCGGAATCAGCCAGGCCGCGTGCCGGTCGATGCGCTGGCCGATCCCGTCCACCGTCATCACCATCGCGCCATCGACGCCGAGCACGACCTGGTGGAAGTCGTGCACGTCCGACTCTTCGCACGTGTCGTAGCGGCGCAGCGCGATGGCGGGGGAGGCGATGCGTTCCATCGGAAGGAAACGGCCGGGTGCGCGATCAGACGTCGAGCAGTTCCACTTCGAACACGAGCGTCGCATTCGGCGGGATCACGCCGCCTGCGCCGCGCGGGCCGTAGCCGAGTTGCGGCGGGATCGTCAGGCGACGCACGCCGCCGACCTTCATGCCCTGCACGCCTTCGTCCCAGCCCTTGATGACCATGCCGCCGCCCAGCACGAATGCGAACGGGTCGTTGCGGTCCTTGCTCGAATCGAATTTCTGACCGTCGGTCAGCCAGCCCGTGTAGTGGACGCTGACGGTCTTGCCGGCTTGCGCTTCGGCGCCGGTGCCTTCGGTCAGGTCTTCGTATTTGAGGCCCGATTCGGTCGTGATGACAGACATGACTTCTCCTGAAAGAGGGTTGCGTAAAACCGCTATTGTAGGCGAGCGCGCAGCGGGCCGGCGCGCGTGGTTTTTGCGTCGCTGCAGGCGGATCGGGAGCGGCGGCGGACCACCTTGCCCGCGGTCGCCCGCAACACGATTGGAACGCGCGTTTGAATTTTTCGCGAACCGCACGATCGCGGTTGCACCAGGCCAGTGCGCGGCGCGTATGAATCGGCGCTGCCGGGGCGGCCGGCCGCGTTCCGTCCGGCCGCCGTCGGATGCCGCAAAACGCCCGTCCCACGGGGCTTTCAGGTAGCCGACAGGACCTGCGGCCGAGCGTCGTGCATCACGTTCCGGCCAGCCCCCGCGTTCGAATCGCGGCCGGTCCGGGTGCCGCTCGAGCGCCGTTTTTTCGGCCTTTCCGACCGTGCCCTGTTTGGAAGCGCGCATCTACCGCGCGGCTTGCGCCCGCCGGCGCGGGCAGCCTATCTTTACATCTGTCGATGTCAAGATTTTGGCGGTGCGCGACGCGCCGCCCGGGCCCGCGCCGGCCGCGTCGGATGACGCGCCGGGCCGCTCCGGAACCAGGAGAACCATGAACATGAAGTCAGCCGCTTGCGCTACCGCAGCCGGGATCATGCCGGTGCGCCGCGACCTGCGCTTCGACCTGCCGGTTGAACGTGCGAAGGACTGGCATGGCCTCGGGTCGCACGTGACCCATTTCTTCAACGCGCTGTCGTTGCTGTTTCCGGCCGGCGAGCGCTTCTTCATGGATTCGGTGCGCAATTACCGCGACCGGATCGACGATCCGGTGCTGAAGCAGCAGGTGCTCGGCTTTATCGGCCAGGAGGCGATGCACACGCGCGAGCACATCGAATACAACGAGCTGATGCAGGCGAACCACCTGCCCGCGCGCAAGCTCGACAAGCGCGTCTGGACGGTACTCGCCTTCATGAAGCGCAAGCTGCCGCATTCGGTGCAACTCGCGCATACGGTCGCGGCGGAACACTACACGGCGATGCTCGCCGACTGGCTGCTGCGCGACCCGACGCGCCTCGACGGTTCGGTCGAAGGCTACCGCCAGATGTGGATCTGGCACGCGCTCGAGGAAACCGAGCACAAGGCGGTGTCGTTCGACGTGTGGAATACCGCGATGAAGCCGGGGCTGCGCCGCTACCTGATCCGCATCGGCGTCTATCTGCTGACGACGCTGACGTTCTGGCCGACCGTGTTCCTGATGCATGCGACGCTGCTGTGGCGCGATCGCGGCGCCGGCCATCACGTGCGCGGCATGCTGCGGATGATCGCGTTCCTGTACGGGCCCCGTCGTGGCCTGTTCCCGCGCATCGCGGGCGAATGGCTGAGTTTTTTCCGGCCGGGCTTCCATCCGTGGGATCACGACAACCATCACCATCTGGCGCGCGTCGACGCGCTTGCCGCCACCTACGGCGAACAGGGCGGCGCGCCTGCCGGCCGTGGCCGCGCGAACGCGCCGGCATCGCTCGCGTCGGGCCGCTGACACGTCCCGACGCGCGGAGCATGTTGCGTTCCCGCATCAGCGGGCTTCCTATGACGATTGACGGAAGTCAATCGGAAACGGTTGCGCGGGCGCATGCGTGCCCGGCCGGCCGGTTGCGCCCGTCCGCGCCGGCGTGCCGATCCTGCGTAGCCGCATCGCATGCAAACGCCGCGCGCCAGCACCGGCGCGGGTTTGCGCGCGGCGTGCGTTCCCGTTCCCGGTTCTCGCCGCGCGCGCCACAGGGATAACACCCATCTAGCCGCCCGCCGGCCGCATCGATATACCGTTCATGACAACGTCCACCTCGCGCGCGATTCGTGCGCGGGGGGATTTTATTCGGACGGAAATGCGGCCAATATGTCGGTTCAATCGTGGTCCGTCGTACACGGCGGCGAGCCGGCGCACGATACCAACGCCAAGCGGGGAACAACGATGGTTGCAAGGTCACCCGACGCAAACGGGCAGGCGGCGCCCGAGATGACGGATGTATCCGTCACCGCTCCCGAGGCCGGCCGCAAGCTGTTCGTGATCATGCGGACGCCCGACGAGCCGTTGTTGGCGCAACTGCGCGGGCTCGGCTGGGAGATCGCGGTCGCGAAGACGGCCGGTGCCGCGCAGAACATGACCTCCGGCGTGAGCGTCGCGGCCGGGCTGGTCGATTTCACGGGCTTCACGTCACGCGACTATCCCGCGCTGAAGGCGTGCCTGAGCCAGCCGGCGATCGGCTGGATTTCCATTGCGCAGGCCGGCGTCACGATCAGCCCTGCCGTGCGCGAGTTGATCCGCAGCTATTGTTTCGACTACGTGACGCTGCCGCTGCCCTACGAATGGATTTCGCACGTGCTCGGCCATGCGCGCGGGATGGCCGCGCTCGATCGCGTCGACGGCGCGGCCTATGCGGCGTCGATCGGCGAACACGGGATGATCGGCAACTGCGAAGCGATGCAGCAGCTGTTCAGCACGATCCGCAAGGTCGCGAAGACCGATGCGAGCGTGTTCATCTCGGGCGAGTCGGGCACCGGCAAGGAGCTGACGGCGCTCGCGATTCATGAGCGCTCCGGGCGCGGCAAGGGGCCGTTCATCGCGATCAATTGCGGTGCGATTCCGCATCACCTGCTGCAGTCGGAACTGTTCGGCTACGAGCGTGGCGCATTCACCGGCGCGAATCAGCGGCGCGCGGGCCGGATCGAATCGGCGAACGGCGGCACGCTGTTTCTCGACGAGATCGGCGACATGCCGGTCGAGAGCCAGGCAAGCCTGCTGCGCTTCCTGCAGGAAGGGAAGATCGAGCGGCTCGGCGGGCAGGAGTCGATCGCGGTCGACGTGCGGATCATCTCGGCCACGCACGTCGATCTCGACGGCGCGGTCGAGGCCGGGCGCTTCCGTGCGGACCTCTATCACCGGCTGTGCGTGCTGCGCATCCACGAGCCGCCGCTGCGCGCGCGCGGCAAGGACATCGATATCCTCGCGCACTACGTGCTGCAGAAATTCAAGTCCGACAGCGGCCGCAAGATCAGTGGCTTCACGTCGGCCGCGCTCGATGCGATGCGCCGCTACGAATGGCCCGGCAATGTGCGCGAGCTGATCAACCGCGTGCGGCGCGCGATCGTGATGGCCGAGAGCCGGCTGCTGACGCCGCACGATCTCGGGCTCGAAACACCCGGCGAAACCGAACCCGTGACGCTCGAACAGGCGAGGGCGCTCGCCGAGCGCACCGCGATCGAGAACGCGCTGCTGCGCAACGATCACCGGATCAACAAGGCCGCCGCCGAACTCGGCATCTCGCGCGTGACGCTCTACCGGATGATGATCGAGCACGGGCTGAACGAGCACGACAACAACGGCGGGAACGGCGACAACGGCGGGCACGACGGCGCGCCGTCGGGCGACGCGGGGCATCAACGGGTCGGCTGAACCGGAGCCGCTGCGGCACGAACGCGCCGGTTGCGTCGTGCATCCCGTCGTGCGTCCGTGTGTTCGTCTCGGCCTGCGTCTGCCGATCCATCGCGTCGACGGGCATGTAAAGCGCATGAAACATTTCGCCTCGGCAGCCGGGCGAATTCTCGCGGCAAAGCGGGCTGAACGGCCCGACACGTATCGGTAAAAACGTCGCGCTCCATTGTTCAGCCTTATCCCGCAAGGCTTCGCCGCCACCCGTCCGGCGCGGGCCGCGCGCCGCATGTTTCAGATTCGCAACTTTCGCCAATCCGCCCCCGTTCCGGCTGCCTGTCGGCCCGGCCAACCCCTTGTCCGGACGGGCTCGCGCGCAGCTGGCCCGCTCCTTGCGGAGGTTGTCGTGCGAAAGTCGACGACGCGAGGTCCGGCCGGTTCCAACGGCCAGGACGCACTCCGCGGGGATGCGGCGGCGGAGCGCGGCGCAGTCGCCGCGTTCCGGCGGGCACGGGACGTCGTCGCCTGATCGTCGGGGCACCGGCATCGTCCGGTTGCCGGAACAAACATCACACTGCAAACGGGGTAGAAAAATGAACGATCGCCACACGCCGCGGCCGGCAGGCCGCGATCGCAGTGATTTGGGGCATCGTCGGTCGAACGTCGCACTCGCAGCCGACCGGCATGCTTCGACAGGCCATCTCTCCGCGCCCGGTGCGAGGCGGATCCGGCTGGTTGCCGGTCATCCGCGCCGGGTCGGCACTTTCCTGCACGCCAACCCGGTTCGCATGGGCATGTGCGCACGGGCGCCGGTACCGCGGCGCCCGATCTTCGCCTATTGACTCAAGCAGCACGACATCCGTTCGCGTGACCTGTCGTTCCCTGAACGATTGATCTGCAATCCGAACGATGATCGATGCATTGCGTCGCACACGCGACGCCAGACGGGAAACATTCGATGCAACGGCGCACCGCGCGATGCCGTTGCCATCCGGTTGAAGGGGAGGGGCGGTCGGACGCGCGCGACGGGAGTGGTACCCGTACGCGCGCGACGCCGTTTTAGCCGCCGTAGATGTCGAAGTCGAAGTACTTCGACGCGAGCCGCTTGTAGGTGCCGTCCTTGACCATGTCGGTGATGGCGCGATCGATCTTCGCCTTCAGGTCGGCGTCTTCCTTGCGCAGCCCGATGCCGGCGCCGATGCCGAGCATCTTCTCGTCGACGAGTTCGGGCCCGACGAACGCATAGTTCGCGCCGCGCGGCGATTTCAGGAACCCGATCGCGGCCTGCACTTCATCCTGGAGCGCTGCATCGAGGCGGCCTGACGTCAGGTCCGCGTACACGCCGTCCTGGTTCTGGTACGACACGACGTTCGCGCCTTGCTTGCCCCAGTACGCCTTCGCATACGTTTCCTGCGTCGTGCCCTGCTCGACGCCGATCGACTTGCCCTTCAGCGATTCGGCCGTCGGCAGCAGCGGCGAGCCCTTCTTCACGACGAGCCGCGTCGGCTGGTTGTAGATCTTGGTCGTGAAGCCGATCTGCTCCGCGCGTTGCGGCGTGATCGACATCGACGACAGCACCGCGTCGAACTTCTTCGCCTTCAGCGCCGGAATCATCCCGTCGAAATCGTTCTCGAGCCATACGCACTTGGCCTTCAGGCGCGCGCAGATCTCGTTGCCGAGGTCGATGTCGAAGCCGACGAGCTTGCCGTCGGGCGCCTTCGACTCGAACGGCGCATAGCTGGCATCGGTGCCGAAGCGGATCGTGGTCCAGTCCTTCGCGACGGCGGGGCCTGCGGATACCGCGAGCAGGGCGATCGAAACAGCGGCAATCAGTCTCTTCATGGTGCGTTCCTTGGCGGGTGCTTCCGGGTTCTGTGCGACACGGTTTCACGGATACGAGCCGCGTCTTGACGCGGTGTCCGCACGGTCATTAACGCAGAAAATAAAATAAGAGTCCAGAATGGACAAAAAATATCGTTTCGCTGGAAGCAATGGCCGATCGACGGGTGTGACCCTTGCAAAAATACGAAAATGGACTAATCTTGTTAGTAAATTCGTTTCGAGACTAACGATCATGTCACAGCCCGCCTACGATTCGCATTCCGCCCCGCCGCAGGCTTCGGTCGCGCAGATGTCGGCGGCCGGCCTGCGTGCGTTTTTCAACATCGCGCGCGACTGGCAACTGACGATCGACGAGCAGATCGTGCTGCTCGGGTCGCCCGGCCGTTCGACGTTCTTCAAGTGGAAGGCCACGCCGGAATCGGCGCGGTTGCCGCGCGATACGCTCGAGCGGTTGTCGCTGCTGCTCGGCATCTACAAGGCGCTGCAAATCCTGCTGCCGCAGCCGGCCGCGGCCGACGCGTGGGTCAAGCGGCCCAACGATGCGGCGCCGTTCGGCGGCAAGCGCGCACTCGACCGGATGCTCGCCGGCAATGTCGGCGATCTGGTCGCCGTCCGGCAATATCTCGACGCGATGCGAGGTGGCTGGGCGTGACGATGCCGATCGAAGCACAACAATGGCCCACGACCACGGTCGACTGGGCACCTGCCTATCGCGTGATTCCCACCCGTTTTCCGGCGATCAACCTGTTCGACCGCGTGGCGTCGGCCGACGATTTCGACGCGCTGTACGCGCTCGAATCGCTGACTAACGACCGCATCCGCAACGAAATCGGCGCACTCGACCTCGTGCCGCCTGCCGAGCGCCGCTACGGGCTGGGCTGGGGGCCGATCATGGCCGCGTTCACGCACCTGAATCCGCAGGGCAGCCGCTTTTCCGACGGCAGCTACGGCGTGTTCTACTGCACCCGCTCGCGCGATACGGCGATCGCGGAAACGCGCTATCACAGCGCGCTGTTCCTGGCCGCGACGAAGGAGCCGCCGATGCGCCAGCAAATGCGGCTCTATACCGTGCTCGCGCAGGGCAGCGTGGTCGACGTGCGTACGTGGCCGCAGCGCGATCCGGCGTTGCTGCATCCGCTCGACTACGGCGCGGGGCAGGCGCTCGGCCGCGCGGTGCGCAACGCGGGCGGCGCGGGGATCGTCTATCCGTCGGTGCGCGACCCGCGCGGTGAGTGCCTGGCGGCGTTCCGCACCGCGCTGCTGCGCGATTGCCATCACGCGGCCTATCTCGAATACAACTGGAACGGTTCGGGCGTCGATGCGGTGTTCGAACTGAACCAGGTCGGCTAGCGTTCACGCGCTCGCGGGCGCTCGCAGGACGCGTGCGCCAGCCGGTGCATTAGCCCATCAGGGCAGCGGCCAGTCGCCTGCGTGGCGTTCGCGCGCCTCGGCCTGCGTCATCGACCACGTGCTGCCGGTACGCGGCTCGGCGAGCGTGAGCCGCCCGGAAGGTGCGAACGCACCCGTGTCGATGAACCATTGCGCACCGATCCGCTGCGGCGTACGCACGGGCGTATGTCCGGTGCAGGTCAGCGACAGCCCGGCCTGCCGCGCCGGATCGGCGAGCCCCTGGACGAGATCGCGGCCCCAGATCAGCCGCTCGCGCACGTCGTGCGCATAGCTGCCCGTGTCGAGATCGGCGTCCGAGCCGAAGAATTCCGCATGCAGCACGTTGAAGCGCCCGGGGCCGTTGCCGATCACGCGCACCAGCGGCAGTGCGTCGACGCGCGCCGCATGCGCGTGCAGCCGTTCCGGCGGCAGGTCGGCGCCCCAGTCGCCGCCGATCCCGCGCCAGGCGTCCGGCGACAGCTTGCCGCGCGACACGAGGCTCAGCACTTCCTCGTGGTTGCCGCGCACGACGTGGCACCACGGGCGGTCGAGCAGGTCGAGCGTAGCTTCGGAAGCAGGGCCGCGGTCGACCAGATCGCCGACCGAGAACAGGCGGTCGCGGGCCGGATCGAAGCGGATGTCGTGCAGCAGCGCGCGCAGCACGTCCACGCACCCGTGCAGGTCGCCGACGACCAGGTCACGGCCAGCGGTGTTCGCGGGGTGGTGGCAGAGGGGGGCGGTGGCAGTCATCCCCTTATCTTAGGCGCTCACGCCCATCGCCACGTCACGATGGAATGGCGATAATCGGGGCACGGTACCCGCCGGGGCGGCGCAGCGGGCTGCCCCGCGCGCCGTTCGAACCCTTTCCATCCGCTTTCGGAATCACACGATGACGTTTTATCCGCAGGTATTACGCAACCGTCCGCGCATGGTCGCGGCGTTCGTCGCTGGCGTGCTGTGCGCGGTGCTGCTGCCGTTTCCGCTGCGTCCGGCCGTGCGCGCGCTGATCGGCTGGGATTGCGCGGTCTGGCTGTATCTCGTGCTGATGTGGGTGCGCATGGTCACCGCGCATCATCACAAGGTGCGCGAAGTCGCGATCCGCGAAGACGAAAACGCAACGACCGTGCTGACCGTCGTGTGTTTCGCGACCGTCGCGAGCGTGGCGGCGATCGCGATCGAACTCGCGACCGCCAAGAGCGTGGGCTTCAGTGCGGGGCTCAGCCACTACGCGATCACGGGCGCGACGCTGTTCGGCGCGTGGTTCCTGATCCCGACGATCTTCACGCTGCATTACGCGCGGCTCTATTACGGCTCGCCATCCAATGACCGCGCGCTGCGTTTCCCCGACCGCAATCCCGAACCCGATTACTGGGATTTCCTGTATTTCGCGTTCACGCTCGCGGTCGCGTCGCAGACCGCCGACGTGTCGCTGGCGAACCGTTCCGCGCGGCGCTCGGTGCTGGCGCAGTCGATCCTGTCGTTCTACTTCAACATGGCCGTGCTCGGGCTGTCGATCAACGTCGCGGCCGGCCTGCTGAGCTGACGCCGGTTACTTGAGCAGGTCGTACGGGCCGCCGCGTTCCAGCGCCCGCTGATACGCGGGCCGCGCATGGATTGCGTCGAGGAAGCGCGCGATCGCGGAATAGCGGCTGCCGCCACCGCGCGCGGTCGCGGCTTCGAGCGGAAAGCTCATCTGGATGTCGGCCGCGCTGAAGCTGTCGCCGACGAACCAGCCCGTGCGCTGCAGCGCACCGTCGATATGGCCGAGATGCAGCGCGATCTGCGGATCGACGAAGCCCGACTGCAGCGTGTCGGCGATCTTGCGCGCGATCGGCCGCGCGAAGAACGGCATCGGCGCATGCGCGATCCGCAGCGCGACGAGCTTGAGCAGCAGCGGCGGCATCGCCGACCCTTCCGCGTAATGCAGCCAGTACGTGTAGTCGTGCCGTTCGGGCGTGCCGGGCGGCGGCGCGAGGCGTCCGTTGCCGTAGCGCTCGACCAGGTACTCGATGATCGCGCCCGATTCGGCGAACGTGTGGCCCTCGTCGGTAACGACGGGCGACTTGCCGAGCGGATGGATCGCGCGCAGTTCGGGCGGCGCGAGCATCGTTTTCGGATCGCGCTCGTAGCGGACGATCTCGTACGGCACATCCAGTTCTTCGAGCAGCCAGAGCACGCGCTGCGAGCGCGAGTTGTTCAGGTGATGGACGGTGAGCATGGCGAGGCCGGAAGGGGGGCGGGAACGACATCATACCCAGCGCGCGCGACATGCACGCGAATCCGGTCGCGCGCCGCTTTGGGCCGCTATGGGCCGCTAGGCGCGCCGCACCGCGACCCACGCACCCCAGAACAGGCTCGCGAAAAAGCGCAGCGGCGCATCGAAGCCCGCATCGCGCAGCAGGTCGAACACGGCTTCCTCGGAGGCCGGTGGATCGGCGCCCTGCAGGATCTTCGCGAGTTGCGCGCGCACGGCGTCGGGCGTGGCGCCCTTCATGCGCCAGCGCTGCTGCCACGCGTCGAGCAGGCGAGGGTGGTCCGCGTAGCGGCGATGGTTGCCGGCGAGCACGAGCGGCGCGCCGGGCTTCAGGCGCCGCGCGATCGCGTGCAGCAGCGCGGCCTTCGCATCGTCGCCCGGCACGTGATGCAGCACGCCGATCAGCGTCGCGCCGTCGAACGCGGGGGCATCGGGCAGCGCATCGACGCCGTCCTCGACGAAGCGTGTGCGCGGCCCGAAGCCCGCGGCCTCGACGTTCGAGCGCGAAAGCGCCAGCATCGGCGCGGACGGGTCGGCCGCCGTGAAGTGCCAGCCCGGTTCGAGCGCGGCCGCCACGCAGATTTCCTGCCCCGTGCCGCCCGCACCCGCGACGAGGATGTGCGCATCGGTCACGCCGATCGCCGACGCGAGCATGCATGCGCCGAGCTCGTGGCACGCATCGTAGCCGGCGAGCGCGATGCGCGATTGCTCGGCATATTCTTGCGCGCGTGACGGATCGAATTTCGCGGCGCTGGCGGGAAGCGACATGGCGGGTTCCTTGGGTGTGTGGCGGACGACGTGTCCGCGAGCATGACGCAGAGCGTAGGGGCGCGCGGCCCGCGCAACAAGGCGGGCAGACATTCCGGTATGCCGACTACCCGACTCGCCGGCACGTGCCGGCGTGCCTGTTTTCCAGGGGTCGATTCGCATTTAAAAATGTCTGACCAGCTCGCATCGCGATGGCGAATCCGGCGCATACTCGGTTCTCTCCCCCCGCCTGGCCGTCGCATGCCGGGCCCCGATGCGCCGCGCCACGGGCGCGGCCATGCCGCTCGGCACGCACGAGGAGCGCATGATGTCCGATTGTCCGCACGATCCGTACGCGCAGCACTACATCCATTGTTTGCCGTTTGGCGCGCAGCCCTGTGGCGCGCTCTGCACGACACCGCGCACGCATTTCCGCGTGTGGGCGCCGGGCAGTACACAGGTTCAACTCGAACTCGATTCCGGCTCCGACCCGACGCTCGTTCCGATGTCGGCCGCCGGCCCGAACTGGTTCGAAGTCTTCGCCGACTGCGGTGCGGGCACGCGTTACCGCTATCGCCTCGACGATGCCGTGTCGATTCCCGATCCCGCGTCGCGCTCGCAACCCGACGGGCTCAACGGCCCGAGCGAGGTCGTCGATCCGCGCGCGTTCACGTGGCGCAACACGTTCTGGCGCGGGCGTGCGTGGGAAGACATGGCGCTCTACGCGATCCGCCCGCACGCGGTGGGCGGCTTCGAAGGCGTGCGTCGCCGCCTGCCGCAGCTCGCGCGGCTCGGCGTGACCGCGCTGGAACTGCTCGCGTCGCCGCACGACAGCCTGCCGTTCGCGCCGCTCGCGGTCGAGGGTGGCCCCGACGCGCTGAAGGCGCTGATCGACGAAGCGCACGGCTACGGTCTCGCGGTGCTGCTGGAGCTCGACTACGCGCGCTTCGGCAGCGGCACCGATGCGCTGCGTCACTACGCGGCGCCGTTCTTTCATACGCGCGACGATCCGCTGCAGGCTGCGCCGCTGGCGCTCGATCATCCGGAAGTCTGCGATTTCTTCTGCGACAACGCGCTGTACTGGATCGACGAATACCGTTGCGACGGGCTGCGCCTGCGCGAGGCCGACCGGATCGGCGTGTCGTGGCTGCGCGAGATCGCGGACCGCGTGCGCGCGGCCGTGCCGGCCGACCGGCTCATCCATCTCGTGCTCGGCAGCGAGCGGCATCCCGCGCATCTCGCCGATACCCATTTCGATGCGCAGTGGAACGGGTGCGGCGAACGCGCGCTGCACCGGCTGACGGGGCGCGATACGTCGGCCCACGAAGGCATTTCCGCGCACCAGTCGATCCACACGCTCGCGCGCGCACTGACCGCGGCCGGTGCGGCATTCCAGCCGGCCGCGTCGGGAGAGGGCATGGCGGCCGACAGCGGGCTGGCGCTGACGTCGCTCGTGCTGTCCGACGGCGCATGGCGCGACAGCGGCCAAAGCGACCAGGAGCAGGAGGCCGGCCTGGCCGCGCTCGCGCTGTCGCTGCTCACGCCGCAGATCCCGTTGATCTTCGATGAAACCGCGCGCGATGCCGATCGTGCGCATTTCGTGCAGTCCGCGCTCGCGGTGCGCGCGAAGCTGATTGCGCCGCGGCTGTCCGATTGCCGGCCGCGGGACGCGCATGCGCTGAAGGCGGACGGCGACGGCGATGCCGACGCGCTGCTCGCGTCGTGGCGGCTCGCCGACGACGAGACGCTGACGATCGCGCTGAACCTGTCGCCCGATGCGGTGCGCTTCGATGCGCCGAGAGGGCGCGTCGTGTTCGAGACGCCGGCACGCGCGCGCGACCGTGTCGATGAAGGGGAATTGCCGCCTTATTCGCTCGTCGCGTGGCTGACGGGCGACGTCAATCGCTACGCGCTGACGCACGACGCGCGGCGTATCGATGACGGTTCGTGGCGCGGCATGCGTCCGAACCTGAACGCATGAGCCGATGACGGCGTGATGGCTGGAAGGCCGGGTGCGTGCGCGCCCGGCCGTGCGGCAGGAACGCCCGGACTTACCAGAACCCGCGAATGCCCGCGATGCCGTACGCGCCGTGGCGGCGCGCGTCGTCGAGATGCGCATGCGTCATTCCGCCAAGCGCGAAGACGGGCAGCACGGCCTGCGCGGCCAGCGCATCGAATTGCGCCCAGCCGAGCGTCGGCGCACCGGGGTGGCTGAGCGTCGGCAATACGGGCGACAGCGTGACGAAGTCCGCGCCCGCGCGCGCGGCCAGCAGCAGATCGTCATGCGTGTGACAGGCGGCGGACACCCATCGTCCGGCCGGCAGCGGCCGCTGTGTGGCGGCGCGCAACGCGGTGCCGTCGAGATGCCAGCCGGCGCCGTCGAGCCGCATGACGCCGGCTGCATCGATCGGCCCGTTGAGCATCAGGTGCGCGCCGGCTGCTTCGCAGCGCGCGAGCGCCGCGGCGGCGAGTTGCGCGAACGCGGCCGCGTCGAGCGATTTCACGCGCAGTTGCACGAGCGTTTCACCGCGCGCGAGCGCGGCCGACAGCCGGTCGAGGAACGCCGCGCAATCGGCCGCCGACGCGGACGCCGGTTCCGGCGTGATCACGCAGCAGCGCGGCAGCGGCGCGGCCGTGGCGTTCATCGCGTGTGGCGCTGCGCGGCCGTCATTCGTCGGCCTCTTTCACGACCTTCGGATAGATGCGCACGAGCACGATGCGTGGCCCGTTCATCTTCTTCACGACGATGTCGAAGCGGTCGAACGACACGCGCTGCCCTTCGGTCGGCAGGTCGCTGAGTGCATGGATCACGAGGCCGCCGACCGACTCCGCGCGACCTTCGTCGATGTCGATGCCGAGCGCCTGTTCGAGCGACACGACGGGCAGGCTGCCCTTGCCCATCAGCGTGCCGTCGTCGAGGCGGCTCCAGTCGGCATCGCCCTGGCGGAATTCGTCGTGGATCTGGCCGACCAGCGCGCCGAGCAGGTTGTCGAGCGTCAGGAAGCCGATCGGCTTCTCGCCCTTGTTGCCGACCAGCGCGAAGTGCGGCGCGCCCTTGCGGAAGCGGCGGAACAGGTCGAGCGCCGGCGTGTCGGGCCGTACGTACTGCACGGGGCGAACGTAGTCGGACAGGTCTTCGAGCGCCGCGCCGGCATGACGCGCGAGCAGCAGGTCCTTCAGGTGGATCAGCCCGCTCACCTGTTCGCGCGACGCATCCTCGAACAGCGGATAGCGGCTGAAGCGGTGCCGCGCGACGATCTCCATGTTGTCCGGCAGCGGCAGGTCGCGCCGCAGGCCGATCATTTCATGGGCCGGCCGCATCAGGTCCGACACGGTCATCGACGAAAAATCGAGCGAATGCGCGAGCGTGTTCCACTCGTCGTTGCTGTACGTGCCGCGCGCCGGCTGGGCGGCATTGCCGGCCGTGCTGCGGCGGCTGCGCAGGATCAGCTTCAGCTCGTCGGTCGAGTAGTGTGCGTCGCCGCCGTGGTCGGCCGACAGCCCCGCGAGCCGCAGCACCGCGTTGGCGCTGTTGTTGAGCACCCAGATTGCCGGATACATCGCCCAGTAGAACGCATACAGCGGCAGCGCGACCCACAGGCCGACCTTCTCGGACTGGCGGATCGCCATCGATTTCGGCGCCAGTTCGCCGACGACGATGTGCAGGAACGAGATCAGCGAGAACGCGAACACCAGCGAGATCAGGTGCACGACGCGTTCCGACTGCACGCCGATCAGGTCGAGCACCGGGGTGAGCAGTTGCGCGAAGGCCGGCTCGCCGACCCAGCCGAGGCCGAGCGACGCGAGCGTGATGCCGAGCTGACACGCGGAAAGGTACGCATCGAGGCGGCCGTGCACGATGCCGAGGATGCGGCCGCGCAGGCCGTGCTTGCGGGCCAGTGTCTTGACGCGCGTGGCGCGCAGTTTGACGAGGCCGAATTCGGCCGCGACGAAGAACCCGTTGAGGGCCACCAGGAACAACGCGCCGATGAGCGCGAAGATCTGTAACAAAGAATCGCTCCGGTTATGACAGGCCCATCAGTATAGAGCCAGAAAGGAATTTGTAATGTGTCGGGCGGCCGAATACTTACACCGGCGCCTCGCAGGGGATGGCGAACGTGAGGGTTGCCGGCGCACCGTCGGCGAACGCGGTATGCGAGAACGTGCCGCCGTGCGCGAGCGCGACGCGCTGGCACAGCGCGAGCGTCCAGGCGATCCGCTTCGCGTCGCGCTCGCGCAGCATCTCGCGCCGGGCGAACGCTTCGAACGCGTGCGGCTGCGCGGGATCGGCGAGCGCGGCGGCATTCACGGTGCAGGTGACGCGTGCGGTGAACTGCGCGCCGTCGCGCGCGCATTCGAACGTCACGCGTGCGCCGGCGGCGCTGGCTTCGACGGCGGTCGTCAGCATCGTCCACAGCGCCTGCGCGATGCGCGCGCGGTCGACGGTCAGCGACAGCTCGCCGTCCGGCAGCGTCGCATCGAGCGCGACCTGCCGTGCATCGGCGAGCGTCGCGCGCACGAGCGCGATCGTGTCGTCGAGCAGCGCGCGCAGCGCGAACGGCTGCGGCTCGAGGGCGAGCGTGCGGGTTTCCGCGCGCGGCGCGTCGAGCACCTCGTCGATCAGCGCAACCTGCTGGTCGATGCCCGTGCGGATGCCCGCGAGCGCGCGTTGCAGGTTCGGGTCGGCATTGGCGAGCTGGCGCTCGAGCACGTACGCCCAGCTGTGCATGGCGTTCAGCGGGCTGCGCAGGTCGTGCGACGCGGTGGAGAGCGCCTGGTCGCGCAGGAACAGCGCGGCCTGGGCAGCGTAATGCGCTGCGCGTTCGCGCAGCAGGTCGGCGGCGGGATCGACGGAAGTGGACGTCACGGAGCTGGCCTGTCGGAAGCGGTTGGCGTGCAAGTCACGCGAACCGCCATTATAGGGACGGCGCGTGTCACGCCGGCAGCGCGTCCTCGTCCTTTTTCCGGGCGTCGCCGTTCGGCAGCAACTGGCAGGCGAGCAGGCCGGCCAGCATCAGCGCGCAGCCGACGAGCGCGCGCAGCGTCAGCGTTTCGCCGAGCGCGGCCCAGCCGGCGATCGCCGCGAACACGCCTTCCATGCTGAAGATCACGGCCGCGTGCGCGGGCGCCGCGTCGCGTTGCGCGACGACCTGCAGCGTATAGCCGACGCCGACCGACAGCAGGCCGCCGTACAGCAGCGTCGGCAGTGCGTTACGCAGCATCGCGCCGCTGACCGGCTCGATGACGAGGCCGACCGCGAGGCATGTCACGCCGCATACGACGAATTGCATGAACGCGAGCACGAGCGGATTGTGGCGCTTCGCGAAATGGCCGACGGCCATCACGTGCGCGGCGATGATCACGGCGCCGGCGAGCTGGAACCAGTCGCCGTACAGCACCGAGAAGTGCTCGTTGATGCTGAGGAAATACAGGCCGATCGCCGCGAGCAGCGCACCGAACCACGTGCCCGGGCCGATCCGGTGACGGGCGAACACGCCCATCAGCGGCACGATCACGACGTACAGCGAGCTGATGAAGCCCGCGTTGGCGATGCGCGTGTATTGCAGGCCGATCTGCTGCAGCGAAATCGATACCGCCAGCAGCGCGCCGAGCGCGAGGCCCGGCAGCAGCAGTGCCGGCTCACGGCGGATCGCCGCGAACTGCACACGCGACGCCGTGTTCAGCATCAGCAGCGGCACCAGCACCAGTGCGCCGAGCAGGAAGCGCAGCCCGGTGAACAGGAACGGCCCGATCACGTCTAGGCTCAGGCGTTGGGCGACGAAAGCCGAGCCCCAGATCGCGGCGGCGGCGAGCATCAGCAGGTTGGCACGGAGGTGCTTGCGGGCTTCGGTCTTCATTGGAATTCTTCTGGAGATTGCGGGCGGCGTAATCCGCCAGTTTACGCCGAGATTGCAAGGCTGTCGGCAAACCTTCGCAATGCGGCGGCGGCGCGTGTGTCGCGTACGCGCGAATAAAGCACGACCTGCGACAGCGGCAGCGGCGGCAGCCCGTATTTCGCGCCGACGTCGACCAGCGTGCGCGGTGCGACACGCCGTGCCAGTGGGCAGACGGCCAGCCCCGCGGCGGCGGCGGCCGTGACCGCCGCCACGCCGCCGCCCGTAAAGCGTTCGCGCCACGGCCGCCCTGCGCGGTCGAGCGCGCGCAGCGCGGCGGCCCGCACGCCGCACGGGCTGGCCAGTACCGCGAGCGGTAGCGGTTCGCCCACGCGCGGTGCCCAGTCGGGCGCGGCGAGCCAGGCCAGCGGCTCGGAAAACAGCAGCGTGCCGTCTTCGCGCGGCGGATCCTCGCCCGGCTCGTGCCGCACGATCACCGCGTCGAGCCGACGTTCGTCGTATTGCGCGAGCAGGTTCGTCGACGTCCCAAGGTGCATTTCCAGCGACAGCCCCGGATCCTGCCGATGCAGGCTCGTGAGCACGGCCGGCAGGTCGGGCACTGCGACGTGCTCGCTGACACCGAGCGACAGGCGGACCGTGCCGGCCGAGATCGCGCCGAGCGCGTGATCGTGCGCATCGAGCAGCGCGCGGGCGGCCGGCAGGAAATTCTCGCCGTCGGCAGCCAGCTTGACGACACGCGGCGTGCGCGCGAGCAACGGCTTGCCGAGATGGGCCTCCAGCCGCTTCAGCTTCAGGCTGACGGCCGATTGCGTGGTGCCGAGTGCATCGGCGGCGCGCGTGAAGCTGGCGAGATCGGCGACCAGCACGAAGGCGCGCACGGCATCGAGATCGAGTACTTTCATTTCCAATGTAAATGGATGAAATATTAATCAATGACTGTTCATTATAGTTCTGCGCGCCTAACCTGACCCTGTGTTTCCGTTCTTCAACGTCAATTTCACCGACAGGAGCAGGACCATGCCATTCACCCGTATCGCCGTACGCGAAGGCAAACCGGCCGCCTACCGCGCGGCACTCGTCGACGGCGTGCATCGCGCACTGATGCAGACCTTCAACGTGCCCGAGGACGACATCTTCATGGTCGTGACCGAGCATGCGGCCGAGAACTTCGTGTATGGCCGCCATTACCTCGACGTCGAACGCAGCGACGATCTGGTGATGATCCAGATCACCGCGAACAACACGCGCACGCTCGAGCAGAAGCGGGCGCTGTACCGCACGATCGCGGAGAACCTCTCGCAGAAGCCCGGCGTGCGACAGCAGGACGTATTCATCAGTCTTGTCAAGGTATTGAAGGAAGACTGGTCGTTCGGCAACGGCCTTGCGCAATACGCCATTTGATATCCGACAGGGCGGCAGGGCCAGATCGTCGCCGGCACGTTTTTGCGACGTGTACTATTGAAGCTGCTTCACGGGCGACGCCGGCGCGGTCGATGCACCGGCGATTCTTCTTGTGCGGGAGCCTTCATGTCGCGTGTGCTGGAAATCGTGTTGTCGTTGTCGCTGGAAGGTTGGCCGGTCAAGGCTGCGAGTCGCGCCCGCGGCACGCAGCGCGACTTCGGCGCCGAACTCGTGCGTGCGTGGCGGATCTGCCCGCAGGTGCGAATGCGGCGCGGCCATGAACGCGTGACGATCGAGCCGTGCCAGATCGAGGAGGCCGAGGCGAGCCCCGGCGCAAGCTGGTGGACCTGGGTCGAATCGAACGCGCATGGCAGGCGTGTCGTCGCGGCGCGCACGAAGGCGTTCGCACCCGGCGTCACCGAGCGCGAGCTGTTCGATGCGGAGCATGCGGGCATCGTCGTCGCGATGCCGTTACCGGTACCCATGACGACGACCGCAGCCGATGCCGACGCACCGACCGACGAAGTCGATGGCGTCGCGCCTGACGCCGCCGCGCCGCCGGAGGCGGGTGCGCAGCCCGAAGCGTCGGCGCTGCGCCTCGTCAGCGAACGGCGGCGCGGGCGGTGGGCCGACGACAGCGGCGTCGTGGTCGAGATGACGCTCGACGACATCACGCTGTACGGCGGCGGCGAGCCGCCGCGCCGCTATGTCGAGTTGCGTCTTGCCGCACCCGACTGGGAAACCGTCGCCGCGCGCACGGCCGCGTTGCAGGCACTGTTTGCCGCGGCGCGCGAACTGAGCGGCGCGTGGCCCGCGTTCGTGCAACTGACGAGCGTGATCGACCGCGCCTGTGCGGGCGAGCCGATGGCCGCCGGGCTGGTCAAGGCGCAGTTCGTCGACCTGACCGGCATCCGCACGCAACGCGCCGCACTGTTCGCGCTGTCCGGCGACATCACCGCGCAGTGGCTCGGTAACGAGGGCGGCGTGCTCGATCGCGACGATCCCGAATTCGTCCACCAGATGCGCGTCGCGCTGCGCCGCCTGCGCACGCTGATGCGTTTCTTCCCGCTTTTCGCCGACCGCCAGTGGCGCGACACGCTCGGCGTCGACCTGCGCTGGCTTGCCGCGCTGCTCGGCACGGTGCGCGACTGGGACGTGTTTTCGACCGAAAGCCTGCCCGCGCTGATCGCCGCCGACGGCGGCGACGGCGACTGGAACGGCACGCTCGACGCGGCACGCGCGCAGTCGATGGCCGCGCGGGTCGAACTGCGGCAGGCGCTGCATTCGGCCCGCTACGCGCGGCTGACGCTCGGCTGGCTCGAATGGCTGAGCACGCTTGCGCTGCCGGCGGCCGAAGGCGGCGATGCGCCGTCGCTGCGGCGGCACGCGACGAAGCGCGTGCGCCGGCTGTTCGGCCATCTCTACGCATCGCCGTCGCTCACGTCGCTCGATACGGCTGCGCGCCACCAGGTGCGGATCGATGCGAAGCGGCTGCGCTATGCGCTCGAGTTCTTCGCGTCGTTGGCGTCGCGCCGCACGCGCAGCGAGACGGTCAAGACGCTCACGCGCGTGCAGAGCGTGCTCGGCGAAGCGAACGACACGATGGTCGCGCTGCATCACCTCGAACAGCTGGCGGCGCCGCCGTACCAGCTCGGTTTCGTGCGCGGCTACGGCGCGGCGCTCGAACAGCGCGCGGCGCGCGACGCCGAAACGCTGCTGGCCAGCCTGCGTCCGCCGAAGCTCGACGGCAAGCCGGGCCGAGCGGCGCGCTGACTATAATGGCCGCCCGTTTCCCGCACGCATCCCGATGACCGACGCACCGCATTCTTCCTCGTCCGCCGAACCGCTCGAACTGGGCGGCGAGCTGTGGTTGCGCGCCGGCGAGCAGACGCTCGGCGGCGCGACGCGCATCGCGCTGCTCGCGGCGATTGGCGATACCGGTTCGATCACGCGCGCGGCGAAGGCCGTCGGCCTCAGCTACAAGGCCGCGTGGGACGCAGTCGACACGATGAACAATCTCGCCGGCGAACCGCTTGTCACGCGGTCGACGGGCGGCAAGGGCGGCGGCGGCACGACGCTGACACCGCGTGCGACGTCGCTGATCGCCGCGTTCCGCACGATCGAGCGCGAGCATCGCCGTTTCATCGAGGCCGCGAGCGCGGCCGTCGCCGGTTTCGATGTCGACTGGGCGCTGATCGGCCGGATCGGGATGAAGACCAGCGCGCGCAACCAGTTGTTCGGCAAGGTCGCGTCGATCGTGCGCGGCACCGTCAACGACGAGGTGACGCTCACGCTGCCCGGCGGGCAGCCGGTCGTTGCCGTGCTCACGCACGAAAGCGCCGATGTGCTCGGCCTGCGGGAAGGCGTGGATGCGTGCGCACTGGTGAAGGCGTCATGGGTCGTGCTCGCGGTCGACGATGGCGGGCCCGACCTGAAGGTGTCCGCGCGCAACCGGTTGCGCGGCAGCGTCGAAGCCGTCGCGGCGGGCGCGGTGAACAGCGAGGTGACGCTGGCGCTCGACGGCGGCGGGACGCTGACGGCCGTCGTCACCAACGACAGCGTCGCGGCGCTGCAACTCGACGTTGGCCGGCCGGCGATCGCGCTGTTCAAGGCATCGAGCGTGATTCTCGCGGTGACGGGCTGACGAAGCACCGGGGCGGTGCGCTTCGAAGCTCATATGACGGACGGTGCGAAGCCGGCACCGCACAGCGCGTGCGCGGCGCCGGCTTCGTTTCCGCTTTCGACATATGCCGCTATGCGCGGCTTCTCTCAGGCTCCAACCTGCCTGCCACGACCACGGCCTCGCGCATTCAGGTGACGCGCGTCGGCCACTCGGCGTGCGGCGGGTTCGCCTGCACGCGTCCTTCGCTCAACTGCACGACCTGGTCGCCGAATGCGGCGACGTCGTCGGGGTCGTGCGAGATCAGCACCATCGGGATATCGAGCCGCGCCTGCAACTCGGCGAGCTCGTGGCGCATGCGCTGGCGCATCGCGCCGTCGAGCGCCGCAAACGGTTCGTCGAGCAGCAGGATTCGCGGTTGCGCGACCAGCGCGCGCGCCAGTGCGACGCGCTGTTTCTGCCCGCCCGACAGTTGCGACGGATACTGCCCCGCGAGCGTTTCCAGGTCGAACGCGCGCAGCCAGTACGCGACCTCGGGCGGCACCGCTTTCGCGCGCGGGTTGCGCAGCCCCGACGTGAGCCCGAACGCGATGTTCTGGCGCACGTTCAGATGCGGAAACAGCGCGTAATCCTGGAACAGGTAAGCGACCCGGCGGTCGCGGGTTGGCACGTCGATGTGGCGCGCGGCGTCGAACAGCGCTTCGCCGTTCAGCGTGATCGAGCCTTCGTCGGGCGACAGCAGCCCGGCGATCGCCTGCAGCGTCATGCTCTTGCCCGCGCCGGACGGCCCGAACAGCACGACGCGCTGCGTCGTCGCGGTAAACGACATGTCGAGCGTGAAGCGCCGCTCGGCGTTCGCGTAGGTCTTGCGGATGTCGACGACGAGGCTCATGCGGGCCTCCGCCGAAGCAATCCGGCCGCGCAACGATACGGACGGGGTACGCGCTTCATGTCAGCTGGCTCCGCCGGGCGCGCGACGGCACGAGCCAGCCGGTCGCGAGCAGCACGAGCACGCAGGTGATCGACGTCACCAGCACGAGGAAGTTGGCCGTGTTGTCGTCGCCGGCCTGCACAGCCGCGTAGATCGCGACCGACAGCGTCTGCGTGCGGCCGGGCAGGTTGCCCGCGATCATCAGCGTCGCGCCGAATTCGCCGAGCGCGCGTGCAAACGCGAGCAGCGCGCCCGCGAGAATGCCGCGCGTGGCGAGCGGCAGCGTCACGCGGAAGAACACCGCGACTTCGCCGAGCCCGAGCGTGCGCGCCGCGCGTTCGAGATGCGGATCGACGCCTTCGAACGCGGCGCGCGCCGACTTCAGGATCAGCGGAAACGCGACGACCATCGACGCGATCACCGCGCCTTGCCACGTGAAGACCAGCTCGATGCCGAGGTCGTCGAGCCACGCGCCGAACACGCCGCGCCGGCCGAGCAGCACGAGCAGGTAATAGCCGAGTACCGTCGGCGGCAGCACGAGCGGCAGCGTCAGGATGGAATCGACGACATCGCGCAGCGGCGAGCGCCAGCGCGCAAGCACGAATGCGGCCGCGACGCCGAGCACGATGTCGAGCGCGGTTGCCCAGCCGGCAACCTTCAGCGACAGCAGCAGCGGTACCCAGGCGTCTTGCATCGCGTAACGCTCACTTGCCCGCGGGCTTGAAGCCGAACGTCGACAGCACGGCCTGGCCCTGCGGTGACGCGACGAAGTCGATGAACGACTGCGCCTGCGCGGCGTGCCGGCTGTCCTTCACCACGGCGATCGGGTAGGTGATGGCCGTCTTGGTCGGTACCGTCAGCGCGACCTTCACGCGGCCCGGCATGATCGCGGCGTCGGTGCCGAACACGAAGCCCGCGTCGACCTCGCCGCGCGCGACGTAGTCGAGGCTCTGGCGCACGTTGGCGGCCAGCACACCCTTCGCGCTGACGGCATCCCACACGCCGGCCGCGCGCAGCGCGCCTTCGGTGTAGCGGCCGACCGGCACCGATGCCGGGTCGCCGTATGCGATGCGCTTCACGCCGGGTGCCGTCAGGTCGTTCAACGACGTCGGTGCGGCCGCGCGGCTGTCCGCCGGCACGATCAGCACGAGCGAGTTCGCCGCGAAATCGCGACGCGTGCCGGGCACGATCACCTTCTCTTCCGCCGCGCGATCCATTGCCTTCTGGTCAGCCGACGCGAACACGTCGGCCGGCGCGCCCTTGGCGATCTGCTGCATCAGCACGTCCGAGGCGCCGAAGTTGAACAGCACCTTGGTGTCCGGATGCTGCTTCTCGTACGCGTCGCCGACGGCCTTGAACGCGTTCGTCAGGCTGGCGGCGGCCGACACGACCAGTTCGTCGGCGGCGGAAGCGGGCGCGCTGAACGCGATACCGGCAGCGGCAAGCGTGGCGATCGGCAGCAGGCGGAGCAGGGTGCGGCGAAGCGGACGGACGGATGAGCGCATGGTGGATTCGTTTTGAATGGGTGGAAACCGTAATCGTAATATAGGGTGGGTTATAACGCTCGACATACCGTTCATGCGACGGCGCGCATGAAATGGTCAGACCTGAAAAGGGGCGGCCGGGCGGCCGGTCACGTGCGAAGCGTGCGCGTCGACGATTCGGTGCGCTGCAGCGACGACGGCTGCGATGCGGGATGGTAGTTCGGGTTGGCCTTCCAGCGCGCGCGGACGAACGGGCGCTCGTGGCCGGACAGTTGCAGCGCGACCTTGGTGACCCAGCGATGCGACGGCACCGTGATGCCGTGCAGTGCGACGGTGACGATTGCGAGGCTCGCGACGACCGCCGGCACCGACCAGCGGTGCGGCACCGCGCGCCACGAGCCGGCGATGAACGCGAGCGCGGCGATCGCGCCCACGATGCAGCCGGTGATCGATTCGGACGGCGAATGCGCGTCGAGTGCGACGCGCGACACGCCGACCGCGACGCCGGCCGCGAGCCCGAGCGCGATGCCGGCGATCCGCACCGGCGTGCGCGTGCGGATCAGCGCAAGGAAGATCGCGACCGGATACACCGACGTCGACAGCATCGCATGACCGCTGAACCCGGTGAAATCCCACGCGCGGATGCCGATGCCCCAGCCGAGGAACGCGATCTTCGTGAGCGCCACCACGCCGATCGCAGCCGCCAGCACGCCGAGCCACGCGGCCGCGCGCTGCCACGAGTAGCCGAGTGCAAGCCAGACGGCGATCGTGATCGCGAGCGGCAAGGTCAGGCCGGCGCCGCCGAACGCGGTAATCATGATCCAGAGGTGAGACGACAGGTCGAACATCGGGAAGGGGACGAACGAAGGCGGGGAGAATGCTTAAATCAACGCGCGAGCCGGGAAGAACGACTACAACGGATACAAGCGGCGAAACCCCAGTATAGCGCCGCGTGTGCATGAGGCCCGTTTTTTGCGCCGCGGGGAACTATCCGCATGCAGGAAAAATCCCAGAAACAATGTTATGGTGCATTGCACAAAGTCGAACGATGCATCCGTTGCGGCACCTTCATGGCGCCCCTATTTTTCCTGACTGCGAGCCCGATCGATGACCAAAAGTCTGACCAAGGTGTGGGTGGGCGGCATGAAACGCATGCTGTCTCCGGCTGCCAAGCGCGCGGCGCGCGATGCGCAGCGCATCACACGCGACGCCCTCGAGGCTGCTGCCTCTCCCGCCGCATCCGATCTGTCCCCGCCACGCGAATCGCGCGTGCGTCCGCGTGCTGCCGCGTGGGCGGCGGGCGCGTGGACGCGCGGCGAACATCCGATGGCGCCCGCGCTCGGGCGCCTCGTCCAGAATCTCGCGTACGGCCTGTACGTGCCGCCTGGCCGCCGGCGCGGCACGATGCCGCTCGTCGTGATGCTGCACGGCTGCCAGCAGTCCGTCGACGAATTCGTGCAGGGCACGCGGATGAACCTGCTGGCCGACAAGCACGGTTTCGCGGTGCTGTATCCGGAGCAGTCGTTGCGCGCACACGTACACGGCTGCTGGCACTGGTATGAAGATACCGACCGCGCGGGCCGTGGCGAGGCGAACACGGTGGCGTCGCTGGTCGATGCGCTCGTCGACGAACACGGTTTCGATGCGTCGCGCGTCTACGTTGCGGGGCTGTCGGCCGGTGCGGGCCTTGCGTCGCTTCTTGCACTGCACCATCCGGACCGCTTCGCGGCGGTGGCGCTGCATTCCGGCCCCGCGCTCGGCGAGGCGAATTCCGGCATCACCGCGATGGACGTGATGCGGCGCGGCCTGCGGGAGAACCCGGCCGCGGTGATCGATGCGCTGGTCGATGCGGCTGCGTATCCCGGCATGCCCGCGCTGATCGTCCAGGGTGACGGCGACCACGTCGTCGCGCCGAAGAATGCCGATCAGCTGACGGTGCAGTTCATGCGCCTGAACGGGCTGGCCGATGCCCGCGGCGCACTGCGCGGCGGCGAACGCGTCGAGACGCGCGAAGCAGGCGCGCAGATCACCGACGTGTGCCGCGACGGCGAGCCGGTCGTGCGGCTTTGTCACGTGAAAGGGCTCGATCATGCGTGGTCCGGCGGCGACGAAGCCGTGCCGTTTCACGCAGCGGTCGGCCCCGATGCAAGCGCGATGATCTGGGCCTTTTTCGAGGCCAATCAACGCACTGTGGCGACCTGACGACGCACCATCCGATCAGTGCTAGCCAAAGCTTAGGGTTTTCCCTATAATTCGGGAAAACCCTAGTCAAAGAACCTTTGGATTGCGAGATCGAACATGTACCTGCTGAGCCACCTCTTCCTGATGCTGACCAAGAACGCTGAAAAGGCCTCGAAAGAGCGCGCCGAGGCGTACCTGGCCGATGCCACCGACATTTACGATCTCGAATTCCGCATGCGCAAGATCGATCGCGAAGCGGCGATGAACCGCCCGTACTCGATCGGCTCGCGCTAAGCAGCGCAGGCGGGCGCGCTGGCCCGCCGTTTCGACGAATCGCGCAAAAGGGCGCGTGCGGCTACATGCCGCACGCGCCCTTTTTGCATGTGCGCTCCAGCGTCGCGTCAGACGACCGTCAGGCGCACCGGCACGTTGTTGCGCGTCGCGTTCGAATACGGGCACACGTGGTGGGCCTTTTCGACCAGCGCCTGCGCGTCGGCCTTGTCGAACCCGGGCAGCGACACGCGCAGCTCGACGTCGAGCCCGAAGCCGCCTGCGTCGTTCGGGCCGATGCCCACTTCCGCCGTGACCTGCGTATCGGCCGGCAGCGCCTGCTTGTTCTGGCCGGCGACGAATTTCATCGCGCTCAAGAAACAGGCCGAGTAACCTGCGGCAAACAGTTGCTCCGGATTCGTGCCTTCCGCACCCGTGCCGCCGAGTTCGCGCGGCGCGGCCAGCTTCACTTCCAGCTTGTTGTCGGCGGATACTGCGCGGCCGTCGCGGCCGCCCGTGCTCGTGGCGCTGGTCTTGTACAGAATGTTCATCGTGCAGCTCCTGTCGGGAAAAGGGGAAAAGCGGTCCGGTCAAACGGGATGTCGCCGGCCACGAAGGAAATATAGAGCACAAATCATTAGTGTGCAAATGAAATTTTGAAGAAAAACCCGGCAGTGCCGGGCCGAGTGGTCGGCGCTCGCGTGTCAGCGTTCGTTGGCGGCCGACAGCGCGGTGCGCAATTGCTGGAGATCGGCGCGCAGCCTGATCAGGAAGTCGGGCGTCTGCTGCATCGCGCAAAAGAGATCGGCGGGTACCGAGCGCGCGCGATCCTTCAGTGCGCGGCCTTCCGGCGTCACGCGCACGTTCACGACGCGTTCGTCGGCCGAGCTGCGCACGCGTTCGACGTAACCGAGCGCCTCGAGTCGCTTGAGCAGCGGTGTGACGGTGGCCGGATCGAGATCGAGCCGCGCGGCGATGTCCTTCACCGCGATGTCGTCGCGCTCCCACAGCACGAGCATCGCGAGATATTGGGGATAGGTCAGCGACAGCTTGTCGAGCAGCGGCTTGTACGCCTTCGTCATCGCGTGCGAAGTCGAGTAGAGCGCGAAGCACAGTTGCTCATCGAGCGTCTGGGGCAGTGCGGGTGGGCGGTCCATGATTCGGGTGGCGCGACGGACGCGCGAACAATTTGTACGCAAATTATTTTGCGCGCAAAAGATCGGGTTGAACAGGGGCGCCCGGCGAGGGTTGCCGGTGATCGACGCGGAAAAAGGGGGGAAGATCAGAAGTGCGCCGGAAGGACACCCGGCGCGGTGAACGGCGTGACGGCCGGCGACGCGCGCCGGCCGGAGGGGGTTAGCGGCCGGACGTGGTCGTCGGCGCGCCCGGTTCCTGTACGCCGAAGCAGCCGCGATAGGTCGCGTAGAACGAGCAGTACAGCATCGTGACGATGATGATCGTCACCGGCATCATGATGGTCAGCGCATACGCGCCGGCGCCGAGCGCCTGCAGCAGCAGCGACAGCGCGAGCGACGTGCCGAGCGCGACGGCGAACCACAGCACGCCGTACACGACGAAGGCGCCGCGATTGCGCCAGCAGCTGACGACGCTGAAGAACAGCGCCTTTGCAGGCGGCACGTCATGCCACGCGACCAGCACCGGCGCGAACCAGAACAGCATCGCGACCGGCAGGTACAGCAGCGTCGCGAAGAACAGCGCACCGAGCGTGCCTTGCGCGGCCAGTGCTTCCGGCGTCGTGCTCGCTTCGTCGGCCGCGCCCATCATCACGTGGAACAGCGCGCCGCCGTCGACGAACGACGAAGCCGCGAACACCAGCACCATCGACGCGACGTAGATCACGCCGAGCACCAGCAGCCGGTGGGTCGCGACGGTGCCGTACGAGCGGAAGCCGTCGACGAGGATCGTCGGCATCACGGGCTTGCCGGCCACCGTGTCGCGGCACGCGGCCATGAAGCCGACCGCGATGCCGGGAATGAACACCAGCGGCAGCGCCGAGCCGATCACGGGCACCATCGACACCAGCGTGATCGCCAACAGGTACGTGAAGAACAGCGTGATGAACGCGAGCGGGTTCCGGCGGAACAGCCAGACGCCTTGACGGAACCAGACATAGCCCGTTTTGGCGGGCACTTCGATCAGTTGCATGCGGTTTGGATCTCGGGAAGCGCGGGCGTATGCGCGATACGCTCGCGCAGGATGCGTTCGAAATGGCCGGGGTCGTGCGGCTTGAGCATTTCGGCCGCACGCGGCAGGTAGAAGTCGTACAGGCGCGACACCCAGAAGCGGTACGCGCCCGCGCGCAGCATGTCGCTCCAGTGGCGGCGCTCCTCGGCCGTGAACGGCCGTACGGTCTGGTACGCGCGCAGCAGCGCATCGGCGCGCGCGACGTCGAGCACACCGGTCGCGAGGTCGACGCACCAGTCGTTGACCGTCACCGCGACGTCGAACAGCCACTTGTCGCAGCCGGCGAAATAGAAGTCGAAGAAGCCGCCGAGCCGTACGTCGTGGCCGGTGTCGGGCGCCGCGTGCGCGAACAGCACGTTGTCGCGGAACAGGTCGCAATGGCACGGCCCGGCCGGCAGCGCCGCGTAGTCGTCCGACGCGAAGAAGGCCGCCTGGTGCGCGAGCTCGCCTTCCAGCAGTGTGCGTTGCGCGTCGGTGATGAACGGCACGATCGCCGGCACGTTCTCCCGCCACCACGGCAGGCTGCGCAAGTTCGGCTGGGTGTTCGCGTAGTCGCGCCCTGCAAGGTGCAGGCGCGCGAGCATCTGCCCGACCTCGATGCAGTGTTCGACCCCCGGCGCGAGCTCGGCCGCACCGTCGAGCTTCGTGACGATCGCGGCCGGCTTGCCGTGCAACTCGCCGAACAAGGCGCCGTCGTCACGCGGAATCGGATCCGGCACCGGTACGCCGTGGCCGGCCAGATGGCGCATCAGGTCGAGGTAGAACGGCAACTCTTGCGCCGACAGCTTTTCGAAGATCGTGAGGACGTACTCGCCGCGCGTCGTCGTCAGGAAGAAATTGCTGTTTTCGATACCGGACGGAATGCCGCGGAACGCAAGCACGTCGCCCAGTTCGTAGTGGCGCATCCATTGCGCGAGATCGGAGTCGGAAACAGCAGTGAAAACGGCCATGCGGGATGCGTCAGGTCAGGGTGTCGGCACGCGGGCGGCGTGCGTCGCGACAGCAGGTGAAGGGAGGCGGCGCACCGCGAACGACGCGGCGGGCCACGGAATCAGTAGCGCAGGTTCAGCGACGGCAGGCGCGTGATCGGGATGCCCGCGTCGTGCGGCTTCGGCGACGTATCGGGCGTCGAGCTCATCTGGTAGCGCGTGCCGAAATTCGACTTCACGTCGATCTCGACCGGCTTGCCGCGGTCGCGGTACTCGGTGACCTCGGTGCCGTTCTTGCTCTTTTCGTGGAAGCTCGGCGTGCGGCGGATGTCCGCGAAGTCCACTTTCGACGTGACTTCGGCACCCGGCCGGTTGATCTTGCGGAGATCGGGCAGGCCGGCGGCCTCGTTGGCCTCGGCCCGGGCCTGCGCGTCGGCGTCAGGCGTGCCGCCGGCGGCGTAAGCGGCGCTGGCGGCGGCAAACGCGGCGGCAGCGACGACGAGAATGAGCGGCTTCATGATGAGTCTCCAGTGAACCTACCGATTTTAGCAAATACTGCGCGCCATCCGGCCCTCGCGTGCGCAGGGGCGGCCATAAGCGTGACCGGGTTCCGTGGTAATGTCGTTCGATCAGACGAGGTGATGAAAATGAAGAACGATTTGAGCCGCCGGCACCGAGTGCTGTCGCCCGAAAGCCCGTCGGTCGAGGCTTTCGACGATCCGATCGCCGCCGTTGCGCGGCTGTCCGCCATTTACGACACGAATACGGGGTTCCTGCGCGACGCGTTCGCGCGCTATCGCCGCCACGAACCGATAACCGAGCACGTGCGCGCGTGCTATCCGTTCGTGCGGATCCGCACCGATGTCAACACGCACGTCGATTCGCGCCGCTCGTACGGTTTCGTCGCCGGCCCCGGCGTGTTCGAGACGACGGTCACGCGTCCCGACCTCTTCGCGAACTACTATCGTGAGCAGCTGCGCCTGCTGGCGAAGAACCACCATGTCAAGATCGAGATCGGCGTGTCATCGCAGCCGATCCCGATTCATTTCGCGTTTCCGGAAGGCATCCATCTCGAGGGCGAGCTCGACCGCGACCGCCTGCTCGCGATGCGCGACATCTTCGACACGCCCGACCTGTCGTATCTCGACGACCGCATCGTCAACGGCACGTTCGAGCCGGCGCCGGGCGAGCCGCACCCGCTTGCGCTGTTCACGGCCGCGCGTGTCGACTTCTCGCTGCACCGGCTGCGCCATTACACGGCGACGTCGCCCACGCATTTCCAGAACTACGTGCTCTACACGAACTACCAGTTCTACATCGACGAGTTCGTGAAGCTGGGCCGCACGGTGATGACGGAGAGCGACGATCCCGAGGTGCGCGCATATCGCAGCCAGTACAGCTCGTTCGTCGAGCCGGGCGATGTCGTCACGTACAACGCGAACCTCGGCAGCGAGCCGGCCGAGGGCGCCGCGCCGCCGCGCCTGCCGCAGATGCCCGCGTATCACCTGAAGCGCGCGGACGGCAGCGGGATCACGATGGTCAACATCGGCGTCGGTCCGTCGAACGCGAAGACGATCACCGATCACATCGCGGTGCTGCGTCCGCACGCGTGGGTGATGCTCGGCCACTGCGCGGGGCTGCGCAACACGCAGCGTCTCGGCGACTACGTGCTCGCGCACGGCTACGTGCGCGAGGATCACGTGCTCGACGACGACCTGCCGCTGTGGGTGCCGATTCCGGCGCTGGCCGAAGTGCAGCTCGCGCTCGAACGCGGGGTGGCCGACGTCACGCGGCTGGAGGGCGTGGAACTGAAGCGCGTGATGCGCACGGGCACGGTCGCAAGCGTCGACAACCGCAACTGGGAACTGCGCGATCATCGCGAGCCCGTGCAGCGGTTGTCGCAGAGCCGTGCGGTCGCGCTCGACATGGAAAGCGCGACGATCGCCGCGAACGGCTTCCGCTTTCGCGTGCCGTACGGCACGCTGTTGTGCGTATCGGACAAGCCGCTGCACGGCGAGCTGAAGCTGCCGGGCATGGCCGACACGTTCTATCGCGGGCAGGTCGACCAGCATCTGCAGATCGGCGTGAAGGCGATGGAGATCCTGCGTACCAACGGGCTCGACAAGCTGCATAGCCGCAAGCTGCGAAGCTTTGCGGAAGTGGCGTTTCAGTAATAAGTCCTTGTTGTATAAGGCTCCCTGGTTCGGCTGGGGAGCCTTTGTGTCTAACATGAGCGTCGGTGTCTACCGGCCGGAATACCTGTTTCCTAAGCGCCCGCGCCCGCTGCGAAAATGAGCAGTCGGCCGGTAGCCGAAAGCCGCCAGGCACTTCGGTGCCGGCGGCTTTTTTCACCCACGCCCGTGCATGGCCGTGGCAGGTTCCCGCACCCTCAGAGTGGCCGGCCGCGCGGATGCGCGCCGCAGTTTCGCTGACATGCGGCATGCGCGTGGAGGGGCTGCTGACGCGCATGCAGCCTAGACGTGGCGGGTCTGGCCCTGGTGAGGCTCACACAGGCCCGGCACGCGCAGTTGTGACCCCGTCCCACCTGCCCGCAAAAATGAACGGTTTTTATGCACTCATGCGCCAGGCGCTTGAGGCCGCCCGGTGCGGGCCGCGCGGAGACCGGCGGCCCGATTCCTCTATGCACTTTTATGCGCCTTGATTATGCAGTCTCAGCATGGACGGTGCTTCGCCGGTCCTCGGCGGGGTCGTAAAACTCGGTGTAATGCCCGCACGTGCTGCAAATTACACGGTCTCCGGCGAGTCGCGGATCCGGGACGTAATGACAATTCGTGGTTGCGTCAGAGTAGGAGCGGTAGTCGGCGAGCTTCAGTAACCGGCCGCAGTCGTGGTTTCGGCAGGTGACATACTCGGGGCGACGTTGGATGGGTTTTGCCATTTCTGTTTCCAATAAGTTGTCGAGCATTCCGATCGTAGCCGCAGATTTTTTCGCGTCGCGTCGCCGTTTTCCTACACGCTGAAAACGACTCCCCTTGCACCGCCGAGCGGTCCCCTGCCTGCGGGCTTCGCTTGGGGGGCCGCTTTTTGTGCACTAGACCGACCGGCTCGGCGGCCCCGGTGGTGTGGAGTTCTGGGCGTTTCCCGGTGCGCGGGAATCATGCGTTTTGATGCGCGATGATGCAAATCGATGCGTCGGATCGACGAGGCAGTTTTATTGTGCCCCGTCGATCGCCTATCTCCACTTCAAACCCACGCTGCGAAATCGATAAGATCTTGCTCATGTGCCGCATGACTGGCGTTCCCGTTTGCCTGCATGGTTCCTATGAAGGCCATGCGTGCCGGGTCGTTCTTCTGAATGCCCAGATGAGCTTCAATTGCTCCTCGCCCCCACACCCAGATTCCGTGAGTGCGAAAGATGGCGCATAGTCGTGTGACCTCGGTACTCATCGCCGCAGCCATCAGCCTGAATGCCTCCTCCGGCCCGACTGCCGCAACTACTCCCGCCGCGCTTTTTTTAGCCGGAAATCCGTCTGTGCCAAGTTCGAAATTTACTGTCGCTTGATTTGCAGCGAACCACGCGTGACATGCAATAAAGTCCGCGTCGGTGTTGTTTATCAAACCAGCTTGAGGTCCGACTTTAAAAACAAAATCCAAATCGACAACTGCTTTGGGTTCGAAGCCTACGGCTCTAAGAACTTGCATCATTGGAGGAATGGAACTGCTGCTTGATCCGCTAACTAGGCAAGCCTTGTCTTGAACTATAGTTCTACCGGTGATTGCCTTGTAGAGCGTTGGTAGAATCATCATCTCCGTCTTTCCTTCAACTACGAGGACGGTCTCGGAAAACATTAAATATGTGGCGTGTTGTATCGAAAAAATTACGCTGGCTTGATGTGGATTTGTGGCTATCATGTTCGAAGCATTAGCCAGTTTGTCACGAACCACGGTTCCATTGGCTGCTGTTTTGTAGACCATGCTCGTATTGAGAACATCTTCTATGCCTAGAAGCAATGGAGAGTGAGTTGAGAAGACGACTTGGAAATTTTGTTGGGAAAGCAGTTTTAGAGATTCTCGCAACAACTCAATGGCTTGTGGGTGTAAATAGAGTTCCGGCTCGTCGATAAGCAATACTGTAATGGAGCCGGCTGCTGCCTGTTGATTGATTTGCGATGCCAACAACTTTATTAAAGCCATTTGGACCGTGCGCTGTGCGCCATGCCCGAACGAAGTGAATGGTCGCTGGAGTCCAGGAGTGTCCGACAATGAGATCGTCGCGCCCTTGATCAGATCGTCAAAGGATGGTGCTTCTATATCGAGGTGGAGTGAAAGTCCGGGGAAAAAATCACCAATTGCCTGAGTTGCGTCACCCTCAAGAGTGTTCAGCTCCTGTATTCGAGCAGGGCCGTTAAGATGGGCGCCTACCGACTGCAAATCGGTTAGGACCTTGTTTAAGGCGGCGGCGTTATTTGCGCGAATCTGATCGAGTGTATATTTTAAGAGTAATCCTATTGTGTTTCTTGCGGCAAAGCGGCTGATGTCGTCGGCGGCATCATCCATGGCTTCAATGTAAAGAGGATCGGGAAACAGAACGCCAATTGCGTTATCCAATCCTGTTGGATTTGCAACCCACTGGTCGGTTGCTGGGTTGAATACGTCAACTCTAATCTGCGCTGCAGGGGCGTTCGGAATATCCTGTCGCCGTCTAAATCTTAGCTTCCCATCCACGACGTATGGATCAATTTGAGTTCGTTGGTTTGCGGGCAATAGGTTGATGTTGGTTTCTGAAATCAATCCCTCGACCATTACGGCGGTGGCGGGGTCATGGAACGCATGCGTCGGAAGTACAGATTTTCGAAGCAGCCAGCTAATTGCTCGCAATATATTGGATTTTCCAGAGTTATTGTATCCAATTATGGGGTTGAAGCTGGAAAGTGGAACGCTAACTGCTGAGCACGAACAGTAATTGTGGATTACAACTTCGTCTAGGCGCATGTGGTCCTCACTAGATATTCTGATCGTTTTCGAAGTGCGGAAGTCTATTCGTCAAGCGCATCTATGGGGGCTATCCGCAAGTCATTCTGCGATGAGAGGGCTGGGAAATCAACGATCGCGAATACCTAGTACCGGAGGCTACTCCAATGTCGGGTTGACGCAGCGTCAACGCGGACGTGACAACATGTCGCCCACCAGTGAGAGTGACTGCCCGAAAACGATATTGGTCAATCTGCACGCGTGCGCGCGGTCGTCGCACTCGGTCGAGTTGCTTTCGCGGATGAAGGCATGAACTCATGCCGAATCTTCACGGGAAATCCTTAGCGCCAGTAACACGTGCTCTAGGCGCGTCGCTATTCTGCAAGAGTTTCCCGGACAGTATGACGAGATGGTTACAGCGATGGGGGCGAAGAACTGCAAGCTGTTTCAACGGCCGTTGAGCGAAGTACAGTGAAATTACAGTTTGGTCGAACTTGGGTAGCCCTGATTGACCTTGTTTAGCCTTGGTTTTGCAAATTGCAAATTGCGCAAGGCATTGATTTGTAGGGGGTTTTGTGCGCGGGTGACACTCTGAAGGCAGCGTTTGGTCGCTCGCAAGAGTCGTCTAACTTGCTCGCAGAATGCTGCCGAATTCCCTGCGTAATCGTGAGCGGTATTTTCGCAAAAAATTTTAGGAAGTGAAGTAAGGTCCTGATTTGATGTGATTTTGTGTCTGCAAGCTGCGGAGCTTTGCAGAAACGGCGTTCCAGTAATGCAAACGCCGGCCCCGGTCAGGGTGCGCGCCGCTTGCTCGCCTGCCGCTGCTCCCTTCGGATGAGCGGCATGGTTGGCAGGATTGGCTAGGGACAAGGCCAATCCTGCCATCGACGTCATGCGATCCAGCCGACTGCCGGATCGCTCGTTCGAAACGAGCGCCACGGCCGGCGCGGCACCGATACCCGGCCCCGGCGGGCCACACGCGCCGCGCTCACCATTGCACCGGTTCGACCATCCTGTCGAAGGCCGCCTCGAGCATCGCGGTTTCGCGATCGTCGAGCGCCAGATCGAGTGCCGCGAGCGCATCGGTCATGTGATACGGCTTCGACAACCCGACGATCGGCGCCGTCACGCCGGGCCGACGCAGCGCCCATGCGAGGGCGATCCGGGCGGGAGGCAGGCCGCGCGCCTGCGCCACCTGCCTGACCGCTTCGACGGTTGCGGCGACCGCGTCGCGACCGTCGTACCACGACACCATCTGCTGATCGGTCGCGGCGCGCGTCGTCTCCGCGCTGCGCGAGCCGGCCAGCAGCCCGCGGCCGAGCGGAGACCATGGCGTGTACGCGATGCCTTCCTCGACGCACAGCGGCAGCATGTCGCGCTCGTCTTCACGGCAAATCAGGCTGTACTGGCTCTGCATCGATACGAACGGCGCGAGGCCATGATGCTGCTGGAAGGCGAGCATCTTCATGAATTGCCACGCGTGCATCGACGATGCGCCCAGATATCGAACCTTGCCGCTCCTGACGATGGTGTCGAGTGCATCGAGCGTTTCGTCGATCGGCGTATCCGGATCGAACCGGTGGATGACGTAGAGATCGACGTAGTCGGTGCCAAGGCGCTGCAGCGACGCATCGATGCTCGCGAGCAGGTGCTTGCGTGACAGCCCGCGTGCATTCGGCCCGTCGCCGGTCGGAAAGAACGCCTTGGTGGCGATTGCCACGTCATCGCGTGTCGTGAAGTCGCGCAGTGCGCGTCCGAGAATGCGCTCGCTCTCGCCACCCGAGTAGATGTCGGCCGTATCGAAGAACGTTACGCCCGCATCGAGCGCCGCGCGGATGAACGGGCGCGCCACGTCCTCGGTTACCACCCACGGCCGCCACGACGGATGGCCGTAGGTCATGCAGCCCAGGCACAGCTTCGATACCTTCAGCCCGGACGTTCCCAGTCTCACGTATTCCATCGGTTCGACCTCCGTTGCGGCGCCGGTCAGCGCATGCCACCGATCGTGTAGCCGCCGTCGACAAGGATCGACTCGCCGGTCACGAAACGTGCTTCGTCGCTGCAGAGCCAGACGGCTGCGTCGGCCACGTCTTCAGGAGTGCCGATCCGCCGTGCGGGCGTAAACGCGGCGAACGGCCGAAACATCTCGTCGTCGCCGAAGCGGCGTGCCATCGGCGTGTCGATGATGCCGGGATTCACGTTGTTGATCCGGATGCCGTGCGGGCCGCCTTCGAGCGCGACCGCGCGCACCAGCGCATCGAGTGCGCCCTTGCTCGCCGAATAGGTCGACGAGCCGGCAAGTGCGCCTTTCGCGAGCCACGACGACGTGTTGACGATCGCACCGCCGCCGTGCGCGAGCATCGCTTCCATCTCGTATTTGATCGACAGCCACGTGCCCTTGAGATTGGTGGCCATCACGTCGTCGAAGTCGGCCTCCGATTGTTCTACGATCGGCGCGAACGTGCCTTCCGTCCCGGCATTGTTGAAGGCTGCGTGCAATGCACCGTAGCGCGCGATCGTCGTGTCGATGAGCGCGCGCACGCCGTCGGCGGAGGCGACGTCGACGGCTATTGCGAAGGCTTCGCCGCCGCCTTCGGTAATGGTCCGGACGGTTTCGTCGAGCGGAGCCGCGCGCCGTCCGGCGACGACGACGCGAGCGCCGTCGCGCGCGAACGCGAGCGCGGCTGCCCGTCCGATGCCGCTGCCGCCGCCCGTGACGAGTGCGACACGCCCGCCGAGCCGGTGCTGCGTCGTGGTGGAACGGGTTGATAAGATGCGTGAATCGGACATGATGTGCATGGCTCCGTGCCAGGGTGAAATCAGGCGGCCGATGGGCCGGCGTTCAGTCTTCGCCGTCCGGAACCGTCAGCGGAGTGCCGGGCGTGCCTGCGTAGAACACGATCAATTCGGCGGTCTCGCTGCCGGTCTCGCCGCGATGGGCGCCGTCGACCATTTCCGGCACCACGTCGCCGGGGCCGAGCGCCAGCCGCTTGCCGTCGCTGCGGCGCACGGCGGTCAGATGGCCCGACAGGACGTAGCCGATGTTGATGGACGGATGCGTATGCCACGGCAGTACGGCGTGCGGCGGGATGCGGTAGCGTTCGACCGTCACCTCCGGTCGACCGGCCGGATAGGCGCGGTAGGGTGAGCCGTCCCATGCGTGCGTGGTTCGCAGCAATACCGTTTCGACGGTGCGGGCAGGCGCACCGGTTTCCTGCGCGAGCGCGGGCGATGCAATACCGGCGATGAGCGGCGCGGCCACGGCGGCGGCCCGGAAAGCGGTGGTAAATGCGCGCAGTTTCATGGCGAACGGCCCGTTGGGGCTGAGCGTTGAGGACGGCGCCATTGTGCGAAGCGGAACGGCACGCGCATAGCGGCGGTCCGGTTGAAACCGATTCAACTTGACGGAGCGGTGTCGCGGCGCGATTGATGAAGGCCCGGGCGTGCCCGGTTCGACGGGAGCATCAAATGGATCGTTTGAAGGCGCTGACGGTGTTCGTCCGCGTCGCAGTCGCGGGCGGCATCAGCGCGGGTGCCCGCGAGCTTGGCATGACGCCGCAGGCGGCCAGCAAGCAGGTGGCCGCGCTGGAGGCTTTGCTGAATATCCGGTTGTTCCAGCGTTCGACACACCGGATTGCGTTGACGGTCGAAGGCGAGCGCCTTCTCGCGCAGTGCCGTGGCGCCGTCGGGGAGCTGGAGACCGCGCTGCGCATGCTCGACGACGCTCGCGAGCACGCGGTCGGCACGCTACGCGTTGCGGCGCCTTACTCGTTGGCACGGCGTTTTCTCGCACCGTTGCTCGGCGAATTCTGCGACCAGCATCCGGGCATGACCGCCGAGCTGATCGTCAGCGACGACATGGCCGACATCGTCGAGCAGCGGATCGATATCGCGGTTCGAACCGGGGATCTGCCCGACAGCGGGCTGATCGCGCGGCGCATTGCCGGGCTGCAGCTGATCGTCTGCGCGGCGCCCGCGTATGTGCGCCGCCACGGCGAACCGCAGACGATCGACGCACTGAGCGATCATCGATGCACCGCGTTCCTGTACCCTCGCACGGGCAAGCCGTTCCCGTGGGAATTCCTCGTCGACGGACGGGTCGACACGCGCCAGATCGTCCCGTTCATCGCGACCAACGACATCGACGCGGAACTCGATACGGTGCTGAGCGGCGCCGCGATCGGCCAGTTCTTCGGCTATTCGGTCCACGAGCATGTACGCGAAGGTCGTCTCGTGCCGCTGCTGACCCGGCACGTCACTTGCCGGTATGGCCTCTACCTGTGCATGCCGCAGCGTGAGCATCTGCCGCGCCGGAACCGTTTGCTGATGGATTTCCTCGTTGCACGGCTCGGTGCGCATCCGGATCTGGAGCCGCTTTCGTTTGTGGAAGCCCGTGCTTGACATGGCACGTTGCCGGGGGAGGGCGATGGTTGGCGTTCGTTCCGACCTGCGCGGTCGATCCGGCGCGCCGGGGCAGGCCCGGCACGGCGCCAAAAACAACAAGGCCGCCCGGCGCCGAAGCGCGCGGACGGCCTTGCATGGCGGGTGAGCGCGCGGTGTCGCTTAGCACTCACCCTTCTTCGCGTGTCCCGGCGGGCAGTGATAGCCGCGACGATCGTCATGACCGCGATAACGCTGGTGATCTTCCCATTCACGGCGTTCCCAGTAGCGGCGGCCGTCCCAGTAGCGGTCGCCGTGCCAACCGACGATGACGGCCGGCGCGGGGGCGACCATGACGGGCGCAGGCGCGACGACGACCGGCGCGGGCGTGCCGATGTTGACGTCGACGTTGACGGCATGAGCGAGGCCGGATAGCGAGAGGCCGAGGCTGGCGAAAGCGAGGGCGATCAGCGAGCGTTGCATGTTCTTTTCCGTGATGTCGTTGTGAGGAGGCCGGCACGACGCGATGGAAGCGAGGGGGACCGTTCCACCGGGGGAACGCCGCGCCGACAAAATGCAGTGTGCGGGCACGTGACGGAAAAGGCGAGGCAGGTTTATTACGGAGAGTTGCCGGTCGGCAGAGGCGGGGTGCGGGTATGCGCCTGCGCCATTTGACAATGGTGGGCCGCAGGTGCGGATAGACACTCCGCATCGCACAGCACGGGCTGCGCGGATTTGACATTCGGCGGCGCGCGCCGCGAAGCGGGATTAACGGTGCGTTACAAAGTGACGCGCGGTAGGCAGCCGAAGCGCTGCCCTCCGCGCATCAAGCAGCACGCAGACCGTCAGGCCGGCGGCTGCCACGGATGCGTTACAGATAGAACATCCGGTCTTCTTCAGGCCGCGGCGGATGATCCTCGTCGTCCGAACCTTCTTCCTCGCCGCGGTCCTCGTAGAACGCGAGCACGGCATCGAGCACCTGGTCGGGATCGTCGATCACCTGCATCAGATCCATGTCGTCCGGATTGATCAGGCCCATCGGGATCAGCTGGTCGCGGAACCACTGCAGCAGCCCCTTCCAGAATTCGCTGCCGACGAGAATGATCGGCACGAGGCGCGACTTCTTCGTCTGGATCAGCGTGAGGACTTCGGACAGCTCGTCGAGCGTGCCGAAGCCGCCCGGCATCACGATCACCGCATCCGAGTTCTTCACGAACGTGACCTTGCGCGTGAAGAAGTGGCGGAAGCGCAGCGAGATGTCCTGGTAGTGGTTACCGGCCTGTTCGTGCGGCAGCTCGATGTTCAGGCCGACCGACGGCGCCTTGCCGGCGTGCGCGCCCTTGTTCGCTGCTTCCATGATGCCGGGGCCGCCGCCGGAGATCACGGCGAAGCCGGCATCGGACAGCTTGCGCGCGATCTGCACGGCGAGCTTGTAGTGCGGCGTGTCGGGTTTGAGGCGGGCAGAACCGTAGATGCTGACAGCCGGGCGGATCTCCGACAGGTACTCGGTCGCCTCGATAAACTCTGCCATAATCGTGAACATCTGCCACGATGCGCGCGCCTTCTTGGCCGTCGCGCGTTCTTGATCTGCGAGCGAACGCAGACTCGGAATCACTTTTCTCTTGTTCATAATGCCTGAAGAACGAAATCTGGAAGGTAAGACCCTGCTATTGGTTGACGGTTCGAGCTATCTGTATCGGGCTTACCATGCGATGCCTGATTTGCGTGGCCCTGGCGGGGAGCCGACCGGAGCGCTCTACGGAATCATCAACATGCTGCGCCGTATGCGCAAGGAAGTCAGTGCAGAGTATAGCGCTTGCGTGTTCGATGCAAAGGGCAAGACGTTCCGTGACGACCTTTATGCCGACTATAAGGCAAACCGTCCGTCGATGCCGCCCGATCTTGCGTTGCAGGTCGAACCGATCCACGGCGCCGTGCGCGCGCTCGGCTGGCCGCTGCTGATGGTCGAAGGCGTCGAGGCCGACGACGTGATCGGCACGCTCGCGCGCGAAGCCGAACGGCACGGGATGAACGTGATCGTGTCGACCGGCGACAAGGATCTCGCGCAGCTCGTGACCGACCACGTCACGCTCGTCAACACGATGACCAACGAGACGCTCGACCGCGACGGCGTGATCGCGAAGTTCGGCGTGCCGCCCGAGCGCATCATCGACTACCTCGCACTGATCGGCGATACCGTCGACAACGTGCCGGGCGTCGAGAAGTGCGGACCGAAGACGGCCGTGAAATGGCTCGCGCAATACGACAGCCTCGACGGCGTGATCGAGCATGCGGGCGAGATCAAGGGCGTGGTCGGCGACAACCTGCGCCGTGCGCTCGACTTCCTGCCGCTCGGCCGCACGCTCGTGACGGTCGAGACGGCGTGCGATCTCGCGCCGCATCTCGAATCGATCGAAGCGTCGTTGAAGACCGACGGCGAAGCGCGCGACCTGATGCGCGACATCTTCGCGCGCTACGGCTTCAAGACCTGGCTGCGCGAAGTCGACAGCGCGCCGGCCGAAGGCGGCGGCGCCGATGCGCCGGAAGGCGAGCCGGCGCCGGTGGTGGCGGCCGACATCGTGCGCGAATACGACACGATCCAGACCTGGGAACAATTCGACGCGTGGTTCGCGAAGATCGATGCGGCCGCACTGACCGCGTTCGATACCGAGACGACCGCGCTCGACCCGATGCTCGCGCGGCTCGTCGGCCTGTCGTTCTCGGTCGAGCCGGGCAAGGCCGCGTACCTGCCGGTTGCGCACCGCGGCCCCGACATGCCTGAGCAGCTGCCGATCGACGAGGTGCTCGCACGCCTGAAGCCGTGGCTCGAATCGGCCGATCGCAAGAAGGTCGGCCAGCATATGAAGTACGACGCGCAGGTGCTCGCGAACTACGACATCGCGCTGAACGGCATCGAGCACGACACGCTGCTCGAATCGTACGTCGTCGAATCGCACCGCACGCATGACATGGACAGCCTCGCGCTGCGTCATCTGGGTGTCAAGACGATCAAGTACGAAGACGTCGCGGGCAAGGGCGCGAAGCAGATCGGCTTCGACGAAGTGGCGCTTGCGGAGGCCGCCGCATACGCGGCCGAAGATGCGGACGTCACGCTGCAGCTTCATCACGCGCTGTATCCGCAGGTCGCGCGCGAACCGGGCCTCGAGCGCGTGTATCGCGAGATCGAAATGCCGGTGTCGCTCGTGTTGCGCAAGATGGAGCGCACGGGCGTGCTGATCGACGATGCGCGCCTGCAGGCGCAAAGCACCGAAATCGCGACGCGCTTGATCGAGCTTGAAGCGCAGGCGTACGAACTGGCAGGCGGCGAATTCAATCTCGGCTCGCCGAAGCAAATCGGGCAGATCTTCTTCGAGAAGCTGCAGTTGCCCGTCGTGAAGAAGACGCCGAGCGGCGCGCCGTCGACCGACGAAGAGGTGCTGCAGAAGCTGGCGGAGGACTACCCGCTGCCGAAGCTGCTGCTCGAGCATCGCGGGCTGTCGAAGCTGAAGTCGACCTATACCGACAAGCTGCCGCGCATGGTGAATCCTTCGACGGGCCGCGTGCACACGAATTATGCGCAGGCCGTCGCGGTGACGGGCCGCCTCGCATCGAACGATCCGAATCTTCAGAACATTCCGGTGCGTACGGCCGAGGGCCGGCGCATCCGCGAGGCGTTCATCGCGCCGCCGGGCCACCGGATTGTGTCGGCCGACTATTCGCAGATCGAACTGCGGATCATGGCGCACATCTCGGGCGATGCGTCGCTGCTGCGCGCGTTCTCGCAGGGCGAGGACATCCACCGCGCGACGGCCGCCGAGGTGTTCGGCGTGACGCCGCTGGAGGTCAATTCCGACCAGCGCCGGATCGCGAAGGTGATCAACTTCGGGCTCATCTACGGGATGAGCGCGTTCGGCCTCGCGTCGAACCTCGGCATCACGCGTGACGCCGCGAAGCTTTATATCGATCGCTATTTCGCGCGCTACCCGGGCGTCGCGCAGTACATGGAAGACACGCGCTCGGTGGCGAAGGAGAAGGGCTACGTCGAAACCGTTTTCGGTCGCCGCCTGTGGCTGCCGGAGATCAACGGCGGCAACGGCCCGCGCCGCCAGGCAGCCGAGCGCGCCGCAATCAACGCGCCGATGCAGGGCACGGCGGCCGACCTGATCAAGCTGTCGATGATCGCGGTGGACGACTGGCTCACGCGCGACAAGCTCGCGTCGCGCATGATCATGCAGGTACACGATGAACTGGTGCTCGAGGTGCCCGACGAAGAGCTGTCGCTGGTGCGCGAGAAACTGCCGGAAATGATGTGTGGCGTCGCGAAGCTGAAGGTGCCGCTCGTCGCCGAAGTAGGTGCCGGCGCGAACTGGGAAGAGGCACACTGACGCACCCCCGTGCGGTTCGCGTTTCCCGCGGCATATTGTTGCAGGGATGCTGAATATCGAGCTGGTTTGCTTGTGGTCAACGCGCAAGCTCCCGGACAATGCATGTCATTGACACGGGGGCAGCGCGCCCCGCGTTCCGGGGCGGTCGCATCGAAGTGCTTCGAACTGCACATCGATGATGTCCGAACCGGTTAATCCACCGGGCGGCGCGAATGGATCGTGTTTGCTTCGTCCGGCGGCAGCAGTTTCGAATCGCAAAGGGGGAATCAGATGCATCGGATCATCATCGTAGGCGGAGGCGCGGGCGGCCTGGAACTGGCGACGCGGCTCGGCGACCGTTACGGCGCGCGCGGCAATCGTCCCGCGCGTGCGCTTGTCACGCTCGTCGACCGCAATCCGACCCACATCTGGAAACCGCTGCTGCACGAGGTCGCGGCCGGCAGCATGGACCCGTTCACGCAGGAGCTCGAATATGCAGCGCAGGCGCGCTGGCATGGCTTCGAGTTCCAGCAGGGCGGGCTGACCGGGCTCGACCGCGCGGCGAAGCGCATCACGCTCTCGCCGGTCAACGACAGCGACGGCGAGGAACTGCTGCCGGCGCGCGAGCTGGAATACGACACGCTCGTGATCGCGATCGGCAGCACGACCCACTTCTTCGGCGTACAGGGCGCGGCGGAAAACGCGATCGCGCTCGATACCGTCGGCGAGGCCGAGCGCTTCCGGAAGCGGCTGATCGCCGCGTGCATGCGCGCCGAGCATCAGGCGCCGGCGCCGACCCCGCCGGGTGAAGCGGCCGAGCCGCGCATCCAGGTCGTGATCGTCGGTGGCGGCGCGACGGGCGTCGAATTGTCCGCCGAGTTGCGCAACACCGCGCAGGTGTTGTCGGCCTACGGGCTGCACAAGCTCGACCCGCGGCACGACGTCGGCATCGTGCTGATCGAATCGGGGCCGCGGATCCTTCCGGCGTTGCCGGAGCGCGTGTCGTCGGCGACGGCCGAACTGCTCGAAAAGATCGGTGTGCGGCTGATGCTCGCCGAGCGCGTGACCGAGGTGGCGCCCGGGGCCGTCCATACGGCGAGCGGCAAGACGGTGCGTGCCGACCTGACGGTCTGGGCCGCGGGCATCAAGGCGCCATCCGTGCTCGCCAGTCTCGATGGCCTCCAGGTCAACAAGCTCGGCCAGCTCGACGTGCGCCGCACGCTGCAGACCTTTACCGACGACAACGTGTTCGCGCTCGGCGATTGCGCGGCATGCGCATGGCCCGGCAACGAGCGCAACGTGCCGCCGCGCGCGCAGGCCGCGCACCAGCAGGCGACCTTCCTGCTGAAGGCAATCGGCTGCCGGCTCGACGGGCGCCCGCTGCCCGAATTCACGTATCGCGACCTGGGCTCGCTCGTGTCGCTCGGCCATTTCAGCGCGGTCGGCAACCTGATGGGCGGGCTGATCGGCGGCAACATGCTGATCGAAGGGCTGTTCGCGCGCTTCATGTACATGTCGCTGTACCGGATGCACATCGCCGCGCTGCACGGCTATCCGCGCATGATGCTCGACACGGTCGCGCACTGGCTGCGACGCACGACGCTGCCGCGCGTCAAGTTGCACTGAGCGCGTGTTCGCGTGGGAGGCGGGCGGGGAGCGCACACGTCGTGCGTAGTCCCTGTCTGTCGTTTTTGCGGGCAGCCGGGCTGCCGTGCCCGCGTGTGACGGGCAATATCGACCGCGTGTTTTTCGTTTCAATTCGCCAGCATCCGATCGCGTGACGGCGATCAATCTGCGGCGTGTTGCATCGCGATTCGACGGGCCGCCTGCGGTTTTTTCACGACGATCGACGTGTCGAATCAACGCGCCGTAATCGAGTCTTACACATCTGACAGTTGACGCGACAACGGATTATTGGGCATCTTGTCCGGGTTTCCGTTTGCGGCGGGGTGCCAACCGCCGCGACATCCGTGCCGCGCGCCGGCGCGATGCCCCGTCATATGCATCCAGAATCGTGACGGTGGCGCCCAATCGAGGAGTGCATTCATGTTGAAACCCGAAGTCGACAGCCTGGTTCCCCACGTTCCGTTCTCGCGCCGCAAATTCATGCAGGCCGCGCTGGGCGGCACCTTCGCGGCGGCCGTGTTGCCCGTTTCGGCGCAGACGGTCACGACCGACAGTACCGGGCTGGATGTCGACACCATCGAGATCCGCTCGGGCGACGCGAGCGTGCCGGCTTATCGTGCACAACCAGTCGACAAGACGAACCTGCCGGTCGTCATCGTGATTCACGAGATCTTTGCGGTGCATGCGCATATCGCCGATATCTGCCGCCGCTTTGCAAAGCTCGGCTATCTCGCGATCGCGCCGGACCTGTTTGCGCGGCAGGGCAACGTGTCGAAGTATCCGACGATCCAGGGGGTCGTCGACAACATCGTCAGCAAGGTGCCGGACCGGCAGGTCACCGAGGATCTCGATGCGACGGTCGCGTGGGCCGGCAAGAACGGCGGCGACCTGTCGCGTCTCGGCGTGGTCGGGTTCTGCTGGGGCGGCCGTCAGAGCTGGCTGTATGCCGAGCACAATCCGCACGTGCGTGCGGCCGTTGCATGGTACGGGTTCGTCGAAGGCAAGACCGACGAGATGACGCCGTTCAATCCGGTCGATCATGCGTCGTTGCTGAAGGTGCCGGTGCTCGGGCTCTACGGCGAGAAGGACACGAACATCACGCAGGCATCGCTCGCCGACATGCGCAAGGCGATCCAGACGAGCGATTCGAAGCTCGCGCGCGAATCGGAGATCGTCGTGTATCCGGATGCCGGTCACGCGTTCTTTGCCGATTATCGGCCGAGCTATGTGAAGGCCGATGCCGAGGAGAGCTGGAAGCGCGCGATCGCGTGGCTCCACAAGTACGGCGTGATGTAAACGGCGAGCGGCGGCCCATGCCGCCGCTTTATCACCGCTGCGTGGTGCCCGCGCTTACGGCGTCGGGCCGGTTGCGATCGGCCGCGACGGATCGGCGCTCCATTCGCTCCACGAGCCCGGATACAGCGATGCGCCGTGCAGGCCGGCCACTTCCATTGCCAGGGCGTTGTGGCACGCCGTCACGCCGGAGCCGCATTGCAGGATCACGCGGTTCGGCTCGGTGCCTGCCAGCACGGTCGAGAACGCCTCGCGCAGTTCATGGCCGGTCTTGAAGCGGCCGTCGGCGTTCAGGTTGTCCTTGAAGAAGCGGTTGCGCGCGCCGGGGATGTGGCCGCCGACACGATCGATTGTTTCGTTTTCGCCGCGGTAGCGGTCCGGTGCGCGCGCATCGATCACGACGCGCGTGGGTGCGCTCACGTTGGCGAGCACGGCTGCCGCGTCGACCGTCGATTCGAGCGGCGCAGCCGCGCGGAAATCGCCGGCGGCCGGTTGCGGCACGTCGGCCGTCAGCGGCTGGCCGGCCGCTTCCCAGGCCTGCAGGCCGCCGTCGAGCACGGCGACCGAATCGTGGCCGAGCCAGCGCAGCAGCCACCACAGGCGCGCCGCATAGGCGCCGCCTTGCGCGTCGTATGCGACGACTTGCTGGCCCTGCTTGAGGCCGCGGCTGGCGAGCAGCGTGGCGAGTGCGTCGCGGGTCGGTAGCGGATGGCGGCCGTTGGTGCCTGTTTTGCGGCCCGACAGGTCGCGGTCGAGATGGAGATACTGTGCGCCCGGGATATGGCCGGCCGCATACGCGGCTTCGCCGGCAGCGGGATCGACGAGATCGAAGCGGCAGTCGAACAGGACGACGCTGCCGGGCGCCGCGGCCAGGCGCTCGGCGAGATTGGCGGCGGAGATGAGCGTGGTGTAGTGAGTGTGTGGCATGACGACTCCCTGGAGTGCAATTGGCCTGACACTCCAAGTCTAAACAAAAAAAGACGGGCCGAAACCCGTCTTTTCGTCTGCCGGATGCCGCGCGGCGTCAAAGCGCCGCACCGGCCGTCAGAGGTCGCCGAGGTGGCGGCGCAGGAACTCGTGGAAGTGCTGCATGCCGTCTTCCATCGGGCTCTGGTACGGGCCGACCTGCGACTCGCCGCGTGCCATCAGTGCACGGCGGCCTGCGTCCATCCGCATTGCGATCTCGTCGTCCTCGACGGCCGTTTCCATATAGGCGGCGCGCTCGGCCTCGACGAACTCGCGTTCGAACAGCGCGATTTCCTCGGGGTAATAGAACTCGACAATGTTGGTCGTCTTCTGCGGGCCTTGCGGAATCAGCCACGACACGACGAGCACGTGCGGATACCACTCGATCATCAGGCCCGGGTAGTAGACCATCCAGATCGCACCGAACTCCGGCGGCACGCCGTTGCGGAACTTCAGCACCTGCTCGTGCCATTTCTGGTAAGTCGCGCTGCCCGGTTTCGCGAGGGCGTTGTGCACGCCGACCGTCTGCACGCTGTACCAGTCGCCGAACTCCCATTTGAGGTCGTCGCACGACACGAAGCTGCCGAGGCCCGGATGGAACGGGACGACGTGGTAATCCTCGAGGTAGACCTCGATGAACGTCTTCCAGTTGTAATCGCACTCGTGCACTTCGACGTGATCGAAGTGGTACTCGGAGAAGTCGAAGTGATGCTTCGTGCCGAGGTTGGCGAGGTCGCGCGCGACATTCCGGCCTTCGGCCTCGAACAGCAGCCCCTGCCAGTTTTGCAGCGGGCTCTTGCCGAGGTTCAGGCACGGCTTGTCGGGGAAGTGCGGCGCGCCGAGCAACTCGCCTTCCAGGTCGTACGTCCAGCGGTGCAGCGGGCACACGATATTCTGCGTGTGCCCGCGCCCGTTAAGCATGATCGCCTGACGGTGACGGCAGACGTTCGACAGCAGCTCGATCTGGTTCGTCTGGTTGCGGACCAGCACGCGGCCTTCCTTCTCGGACGGCAGCGCAAAATAATCCCCCGCCTCGGGCACCATCAACTCGTGCCCGACGTAACGAGGTCCTTTCTTGAAGAGGGTTTCGATCTCGCGCTCGAGTAGCGCCTCATCGAAATATGCAGTGACTGGAAGCTGGCTGTGAGCCGACTTCAACTGAAGCGCGTCGCTCAGATTGGACATTCCCACTCCCGGTGTTAGCGTGAAAGCAGTGAACAACCCAACCATCGAAAAATCGATTTAGGGAAACGGGGAATTATACCCGGTTCGCCTCGCAAGGCTAGGATTAAGTGCCTGATTTGTGTCAATTTTTTGTCGGGCGACCACCGGAAGGCGCACAATGTGTGTCGGAGATGGGGCCGGAATATGTTCCGGGGTGCCCACGACGGCAGGTCGGAAAATTCTCTTTTGCCGTAGAATGTCCGACTTGTTTTGAAATTTGACACCCTCGTCCATGGCGAAAACCGCATCCCCAGGCGCCACGCCGCCCGGCAATGGCACCGAACCGTTGCCGGACAATTATGAGATGGCGCTCGCGGAACTCGAGACGCTGGTTGCCCGGATGGAAGGCGGCGCGTTGAGCCTCGAGGATTCACTGACGGCATACCGCCGCGGTGCGACCCTCGTTGCGTTTTGCCAACAGCAGCTCGAGAAAGTGGAGCAGCAGGTTCGCGTGCTCGACGGCGCGACGCTGAAGCCGCTTTCGTCCGGAACGGCCGCCACGGACGGCGAAGACGACGATCTATGACATTCGAACAATGGATGCGGTCTGTGCTTGACCGTGTCGAGAACGCACTCGGCCACTATTTGCCCGCTGAAACCGCGATGCCCGCGAAACTCCACGAGGCGATGCGCTACGCGGTCCTCGGCGGTGGCAAGCGTGTTCGCCCGCTGCTGTGCCATGCAGCCGGCGAACTGAGCGGCGCGACGGAAGCGGCACGCAATGCGGCGGCGGCGGCGCTGGAGATGATCCACGTCTACTCGCTCGTGCATGACGACATGCCGTGCATGGACGACGACGCATTGCGCCGCGGCAAGCCGACCGTGCACGTGCAGTACGACGAGCCGACGGCACTGCTGGTTGGCGATGCGCTGCAGTCGCAGGCATTCGTTGCGCTGACCGACGCCGATGCGCTGTCGCCGGTGCAGCAGGCTGCGCTCGTGCGCGAACTGGCGCTCGCGAGCGGCTCGATCGGCATGGCCGGCGGGCAGGCGATCGACCTGGCGAGCGTCGGCCTCAAGCTGACGCGCGAGCAGCTCGAGACGATGCACCGGATGAAGACCGGCGCACTGCTGCGTGCAGCCGTGCGGATGGGCGCGCTGGCCGGCGAGACGCCTTCGGCGGAAACGATGGCTGCGCTCGACGTCTATGCGGGGGCCGTGGGTCTGGCCTTCCAGGTCGTCGACGACATTCTCGACGTCACGACCGATTCGGCGACGCTCGGCAAGACGGCCGGCAAGGACGCGGCGAACGACAAGCCGACCTACGTATCGATCCTCGGCCTCGAGGCGTCGCGCGAGCTGGCAGCGCAACTGCGCGCCGAAGCGCACGACGCGCTGAAACCGTTCGGCGCACGCGCACAGCGTCTCGCCGAACTTGCCGACCTGGTAGTGAACCGGGTCAGCTGACGCGAAAGCCCGCCGCCGCGCATACGCTACGATGCGTGCAACAGAATGCGGGCGCGTTTGATTTCCTACAATGGAACGACGATGTACGACTTGCTGAAAACCATCGACGACCCGGCGGATTTGCGCCGCCTCGATCGTCGCCAACTGCAACCGCTCGCGGATGAACTGCGCGCGTTTGTGCTCGACAGCGTGTCGAAGACGGGCGGCCATTTGTCGTCCAACCTCGGGACGGTCGAGCTGACGATCGCGTTGCACTACGTGTTCAACACGCCGAACGATCGCATCGTCTGGGACGTGGGCCACCAGACCTATCCGCACAAGATCCTGACGGGCCGTCGCGACCAGATGCATTCGCTGCGTCAGCAGGACGGCATCTCGGGCTTCCCGCGTCGCAGCGAATCCGAATACGACACGTTCGGCACCGCACACTCGAGCACGTCGATCTCGGCCGCGCTCGGCATGGCGATCGGCAGCCAGCTGAACGGCGACGACCGCTTCTCGATCGCCGTGATCGGCGACGGCGCGATGACGGCCGGCATGGCGTTCGAAGCGATGAACAACGCGGGCGTGTCGGAAGATGCGAAAGTGCTCGTCATCCTGAACGACAACGACATGTCGATCTCGCCGCCGGTCGGCGCGCTGAATCGCCATCTCGCACGCCTGATGTCGGGCCGCTTCTATGCGGCTGCGCGCGCGGGTGTCGAACGCGTACTGAGCGTGGCGCCGCCGGTGCTCGAACTCGCGCGCAAGCTCGAGGAGCACGCGAAGGGCATGGTCGTGCCGGCTACGCTGTTCGAGGAGTTCGGCTTCAACTACATCGGCCCGATCGACGGTCACGATCTCGATTCGCTGATCCCGACGCTGCAGAACATCCGCGAACTGCGCGGTCCGCAATTCCTGCACGTGGTGACGAAGAAAGGCCAGGGCTACAAGCTCGCCGAAGCCGATCCCGTGCTCTACCACGGCCCCGGCAAGTTCAATCCGGCCGAAGGCATCAAGCCGTCGACCACACCCGCGAAGAAGACTTACACGCAGGTGTTCGGCGAGTGGCTGTGTGACGAAGCCGAGCGCGATACGCGCGTCGTCGGCATCACGCCCGCGATGCGCGAGGGCTCGGGCATGGTCGAGTTCGAGAAGCGCTTCAAGGACCGCTACTACGACGTCGGCATCGCCGAGCAGCACGCGGTGACGTTCGCGGGCGGCATGGCAACCGAAGGCCTCAAGCCGGTCGTCGCGATCTACTCGACGTTCCTGCAGCGTGCTTACGATCAGCTGATCCACGACGTCGCGCTGCAGAACCTGCCGGTCGTGTTCGCGATCGATCGCGCGGGCCTCGTCGGCGCGGACGGTGCAACGCACGCGGGTGCATACGATCTCGCGTTCATGCGCTGCATCCCGAACATGACGATCATGGCCGCATCCGACGAGAACGAATGCCGCCAGATGCTGCACACGGCGCTGCAGCAGCCGAACCCGACCGCGGTGCGCTATCCGCGCGGCGCGGGCACGGGCGTGGCGACGGTGAAGGAATTCACCGAGATCCCGCTCGGCAAGGGTGAAGTGCGTCGCCAGACGTCGCAGCCGGAAGGCAAGCGCGTCGCGATCCTCGCATTCGGCACGATGGTCGCACCGTCGCTCGCGGCAGGCGAAGAGCTCGACGCAACCGTCGCGAACATGCGTTTCGTGAAGCCGGTCGACGCTGCGCTCGTGCGCGAACTCGCCGAGACGCACGACTACCTCGTCACGGTCGAGGAAGGCTGCGTGATGGGTGGCGCGGGTTCGGCCTGCGTGGAAGCCCTGATGGAGAGTGGGGTTATCCGACCCGTACTACAATTGGGCCTCCCTGACCTGTTCATCGATCACGGCGATCCCGCGAAGCTGCTGTCGCAATGCGGCCTCGACGGCGCGGGCATCGCGAAATCGATTCGCGAACGCTTTCTGAATCCGGCGGCCGATGTCGCCGGTCAGGCGAAGCGCGTCGCATAAGCTGGCGCCGCCTGCGGGCGGTGCCGGTGCGACTGGCGCAACCGGTCTTCATTGATGCGGAAAACATGGGCCTGCGGGCCCATGTTGCTTTTCCGGCTGCCGCATGACGCGGCGTGCGCGTCGTCGAACGCGCGGCTTACAAGGATTGAACAAGATGAACCAGATGAATCCCGCCTTCGTGATGCCCGACGTGCAGAGCACGGTGGATACCCGTCAGATTCCGATTCAGCGCGTGGGCGTGAAGGCGGTCCGGCATCCATTGACGGTGTGTACCGAAAGCGGCGACGTGCAGCCGACCGTCGGTGTCTGGAACCTCGACGTCCGCCTGCCTGCGGACCAGAAGGGCACGCATATGTCGCGCTTCGTCGCGCTGCTCGAAGAGAATCGCGCGCCGCTGACGGTCGAGCGTTTCCGCGCGATGCTCGCGTCGATGCTCGAGAAGCTCGAGGCCGAAGCCGGCCGTATCGAGGTCACGTTTCCGTACTTCGTGAACAAGACGGCGCCGGTGTCCGGCGTGCAGAGCCTGCTCGACTATGAAGTGACGCTCGCGGGCGAAAGTCGCAACGGCGACACGCGCCTGTTCCTGAAGGTGCTCGTGCCGGTGACGAGCCTGTGCCCGTGCTCGAAGAAGATCTCGCAGTACGGCGCGCACAACCAGCGCTCGCACGTGACGATCGACGCGGAGCTCGCGGCCGACCTGCCGGTCGAGGCGCTGATTCGCATCGCGGAAGAAGAGGCGTCGTGCGAACTGTGGGGCCTGCTGAAGCGTCCGGACGAGAAGTTCGTCACCGAGCGTGCATACGAGAATCCGAAGTTCGTCGAGGATCTCGTGCGCGACGTCGCGCAGCGTCTCGATGCCGACGAGCGCGTGGTGGCGTATGTGCTCGAAGCAGAGAACTTCGAGTCGATCCACAATCACAGCGCGTATGCGCTGATCGAGCGCGACAAGCGTCAGGCCGCATAACGCTGCGTCTTTTCGTCGCGCCAATGAGAAAGGCCGCTCACCGAGCGGCCTTTTTTGCGCGGGTTGCGTGGTTCAGCGTGCGAGCGACGCGAGGTCCCAGCGCGGCTTCACGGTGAATGCGTAGTCGGCATTCGCCTGCTCGGGCCAGCGGCCGAGCCGCAGTGCGCCCGCCAGCGCGATCATCGCGCCGTTGTCGGTGCAGAGCGCGAGATCGGGATAGTGCACGTCGAAGCCGCGCTTGGCCGCGGCGGCCGACAGCGCCGCGCGCAACTGGCGGTTCGCGCCGACGCCGCCCGCGACCACGAGGCGTTTGAGCTTCGTCTTTTTCAGTGCGGCGAGCGACTTCGCGACGAGCACGTCGACGGCCGCGTCGACGAAGCCGCGCGCAAGGTCGGCCTTCGCGCGGTCGAGCGCAGTGCCCTCCAGCTTCGCCGCTTCGAACTTCTTCATCTGCGTGAGCACGGCCGTCTTCAGGCCGCTGAAGCTGAAGTCGAGATCGCCCGAATGCAACATCGGGCGCGGTAGCACGACCGCGCCCGGCGTGCCCGTCTCGGCGAGCTTCGACACTTCCGGGCCACCCGGGTAGCCGAGGCCGATCAGCTTCGCCGTCTTGTCGAACGCTTCGCCGGCCGCGTCGTCGAGCGTTTCGCCGAGCGTTTCGTACACGCCGACGTCGGTCACGCGCATCAGTTGCGTATGGCCGCCGGACACCAGCAGTGCGATGAACGGGAACGGCGGCGGTTCGTCGACGAGCAGCGGCGACAGCAGGTGGCCTTCGAGGTGATGGATGCCGACGGTCGGCTTGTTCCACGCGAGGGCGAGCGCATTGGCGATGCTCGCACCGACCAGCAGCGCGCCGGCCAGGCCGGGGCCCTGGGTGAACGCGATCGCGTCGATGTCGTCGCGGCGCGTGCCGCTTTGCGCCATCACTTCCTCGAGCAGCGGCAATGCGCGGCGGATGTGGTCGCGCGATGCGAGCTCAGGCACGACGCCGCCGTACTCGCGGTGCATCGCGATCTGCGAATGGAGCGCGTGCGCGAGCAGGCCGCGCTGCGTGTCGTAGAGCGCGAGGCCGGTTTCGTCACAGGAGCTTTCGATGCCGAGAACGAGCATGGGTGCGGGCAGGGCGCGCTGTTTCGAGCGCGCCGCAGGAAGGTCAACGTAACCGGAAAGTATAGCAGGCGAGGGCCTGCCGCCGCTGGCGGCGGCCCGGGGCCGATGCCGGGCAGGTACAATCCGCGCCATGGAAACTTTTGACATCGCCGTGATCGGCGCGGGCGCCGCCGGGATGATGAGCGCCGCGGTTGCCGGGCAGCTCGGCCGCCGCGTCGTGCTGATCGATCACGCGCCGCGACTCGCCGAGAAGATCCGCATCTCGGGCGGCGGCCGCTGCAACTTCACGAACCTGTACGCCGGGCCCGACAACTATCTGTCGTCGAATCCGCATTTCGCGCGTTCGGCGCTGGCGCGCTATACACCGCGCGACTTCCTCGGGCTGCTCAAGCGCCATCACGTGACCTGGCACGAAAAGCACAAGGGCCAGCTTTTTTGCGACCACGGCAGCGACGCGGTCATCGACGTGCTGAAGCACGAGTGCGACGCGGGTGGTATTGCGTGGCGCCGGCCGGTCGTCGTCGACGCGGTGCGCCACGCGCCGGCCGATGGCTTCGTGCTCGACACGCAGCAGGCGGGGGCGATCGGTGCGCGCGCGCTGATCATCGCGACGGGTGGCCTGTCGATCCCGAAGATCGGTGCGACCGATTTCGGCTACCGGCTGGCGAAGCAGTTCGGCCACAAGCTCGTCGATACGCGGCCCGCGCTCGTGCCGCTGACGTTCGCGCCGCAGGACTGGGAGCCGTTCGCGGCGCTGTCGGGCGTGTCGCTCGAAGTGCGCGTGTCGACTGGCGACAAGAAGCGCGGCGGCGAATTCGTCGAGGATCTGCTGCTGACCCATCGCGGCCTGTCGGGGCCCGGCATCCTGCAGATCTCGAGCTACTGGCAGCCCGGCGACCCGATTCGCGTCGACCTGCTGCCGCAGCGTGACTCGGTGGCCGACCTGCTCGACGCGAAGCACTCGTCGAAGCGCCAGATCGGTTCGCTGCTCGCCGACTGGGTGCCGTCGCGCCTCGCGCATGCGTGGCTCGACACGCATCGCGTCGCGGCCGACGCGCGGCTCGCGGACCTGCCCGACAAGACACTGCGCCAGATCGGCGAGGCGCTGTCCGGCTGGACGCTGACGCCGAACGGCACCGAGGGCTACAAGAAGGCCGAGGTGACGAAGGGCGGGGTCGATACGCGGGAGCTGTCGTCGTCGACGATGATGAGCGCGCGCGTGCCGGGGCTGTTCTTCGTCGGCGAGGCGGTGGACGTGACGGGCTGGCTCGGCGGCTACAACTTCCAGTGGGCGTGGGCGTCCGGCACGGCGGCCGGGCAAGCCGCGGCGGAGTATTCGCGCGGCGCCTGACGGGCCGGCTCCCCTTGGCGGGACCAGGCCCCGTGCCTTTGGACAATCCAATCGCTCTGCTATACTCAGTAGTCTTTCCCTGCAAACCTTTATTCGTGTCGGATCATGACGATCATTCGCGTTAAAGAGAACGAGCCGTTCGAAGTTGCAATGCGTCGCTTCAAGCGCACGATCGAGAAGAACGGTCTGCTGACCGAACTTCGGGCGCGCGAGTTTTTCGAGAAGCCGACCGCGGAGCGCAAGCGCAAGAAGGCCGCTGCAGTGAAGCGTCATTACAAGCGAATTCGCAGCCAGACGTTGCCGAAGAAGCTGTACTGAACGATTGGGCGCCGCGCGGTTCGCTGAGCGGCGCACCGGCGACTCCGCGCGATTCGGTGCGATCGCGCAGCCGATCAGGCGGCGAGTCGCCGATGCCGGATTCGAGCAACCCGCTTGAGACACTGTCCCAAGCGGGTTTTTGTGTTGACGCCCATTCGCGGGCGTCGGATTCACGTTTCCATTCCGGGTGAAAGATGAGTTTGAAAGAGCAGATCAGCGAAGACATGAAGGCCGCAATGCGCGCGAAGGAAAGCGAGCGCCTGGCGACGATTCGCCTGCTGATGGCCGCGATCAAGCAGCGTGAGGTCGATGATCGCGTCACGCTCGACGACGCGGGCATCACGGCCGTGATCGACAAGATGATCAAGCAGCGCAAGGATTCGATCAGCCAGTTCCAGGCCGCAGGCCGCGACGACCTCGTCGCGAAGGAGCAGGCCGAGCTGGTCGTGCTGGGCGGCTACATGCCCGCGCAACTGTCGGACGCCGAAGTGGCGGCCGAAGTCCAGGCGGCGGTCGCGCAAACCGGCGCAGCCGGCCCGCAGGACATGGGCAAGGTGATGGGCGTGCTGAAGGGCAAGCTCGCCGGCCGTGCCGACATGACGGCCGTTTCCGCGCAGGTCAAGGCCGCGCTCACGAAGTAAAACCCGTTCCCGGCGCGCCCAGCGATGCGTGCGCCGGGCATCGAATTGTCTTTTTTCGCTCGATCCCACGGTGATTCCGCATTCGTTCCTGCAGGACTTGCTGAACCGCGTCGATATCGTCGACGTGGTGGGCCGGTACGTGCAGCTCAAGAAGGGCGGCGCCAACTTCATGGGGTTGTGCCCGTTCCATAACGAGAAGAGCCCTTCGTTTACCGTCAGCCCGACCAAGCAGTTCTATCACTGCTTCGGTTGCGGCGCACACGGCACGGCGATCGGCTTCCTGATGGAACACGCGGGGCTCACGTTCCCGGAAGCCGTGCAGGAACTCGCGCAGTCCGTCGGGCTGACCGTACCGCACGAACCGTCGATGCGCGGTGGCGGTGGCGGCGGGGGTGGTGGCGACTATCCGGCGCCGGTGTCGAAATCGGTCGCGACCGCGCTGTCCGATGCGATGACGGCCGCGTGCGACTACTACCGCAAGCAGTTGCGCGGTGCGACCGTCGCGATCCAGTACCTGAAGAATCGGGGCCTGACCGGCGAGATCGCCGCGCGTTTCGGGCTCGGTTACGCACCGGACGGCTGGCAGAACCTCGAAACCGCGTTTCCGGACTATCGCGACGAATCGCTCGTCGAGTCGGGGCTCGTGATCGTCAGCGAGAAGACCGACGCGCAGGGCGTCGCGCGCCGCTACGACCGGTTCCGTGAGCGGATCATGTTCCCGATCCGCAACGTGAAGGGGCAGGTGATCGGCTTCGGCGGCCGCGTGCTCGGCAGCGGCGAACCGAAGTACCTGAACTCGCCCGAAACGCCGCTGTTCAACAAGGGTAGCGAGCTGTACGGGCTGTTCGAGGCGCGGCTCGCGATTCGCGAGCGCAAGTACGTGCTGGTCGTCGAAGGCTACATGGATGTCGTCGCGCTCGCGCAGCTCGGGTTTCCGAACGCGGTCGCGACGCTCGGCACCGCGTGCACGCCGATTCACGTGCAGAAGCTGCTGCGCCAGACCGACACGGTCATTTTCAGTTTCGACGGCGATTCGGCCGGACGGCGGGCGGCGCGGCGCGCGCTCGAGGCCTGCTTGCCGCATGCGGGCGACAATCGCACGATCCGGTTCCTTTTTCTGCCGACCGAGCATGATCCGGACAGCTACGTGCGCGAGTTCGGTGCGGACGCGTTCTCCGAGCAGGTCGAGCGCGCGATGCCGCTGTCGCAATTTCTGCTGAACGAAGCAATTTCGGGCAAGGCGCTCGATCAGCCGGAAGGGCGCGCGAAGGCGTTGTTCGACGCGAAGCCGCTGCTGCAGGCGCTGCCCGCGAACGCGTTGCGCGCGCAGATCATGCACATGTTCGCTGACCGCCTCGATATCCCGTTCGAAGAGGTCGCGGGGCTGTCCGACGTCGATACGCGGATCGCGGCGCCGCCGCGCCAGGCGCCCGCGCGCAGCGAGCGCCGCCGCGTGACGGACAGCGAAAAGCGCGCACTGCGCACGCTGGTGATGCATCCGCGCATCGCGTCGCAGCTCGACGACGAGCAGATTGCGACCCTGCGCGCGTTGCCGCGCATCGGCGAGTTGTTCGCGGAAGTCGTCGACCATGCGCGCGCGCTGGGCGACGGCGCGGAGTTCCGGCTGCTGTCGGATGTCCTGCGGACGTCCTCGAACGGGGCGACTTACGAGGAAATCTTCCGCGAAATTCTGGACTATGATGAAAACGTCCGCGATTTGCTGTTACAGAATCCGGAAGACGAGACGGTGCCCGAGCGGCAGCGTGAACAGGAACGGATCGCGGGGGAGGAACTGCAGGCGGCGGTGCTCAAGATGCGCTATGACGCTTGCTGCGACCGGCTTGACCGGCTGGCGCGGCAATCCACCTTCACACCCGAGGAATTGGCCGAATTGACGGAATTGAACCAGCAGCGAACCGACATGAAACGTCGGCTCGGGCTGTAGGCGGCCGGGGAGCTTAGAGAGGGCTCCCCAGCGTGCTATAATATAAGGTTTCCAGCGGTTTGTTTTCCAAGCAGAGGCGAGAATCGCGATGGCAAAGACGACAGGCGGAAAGAAAGCAACAGGCAAGGGCTCGACGGAGCCGACCAAGAAGGTCACAGCGGCCAAGTCTGCTTCTTCCACCAGGACAACGTCTTCAGCCACGTCAGCCTCAGCGGGAAAGAAAACCGCGGCCGGCACTGCTCAGGCTGCGCCGGCACCGGCAGCCAGAACACGGGCTGCCGCGAGACCCGACTCCGGGCCGGCCAAGCCGGCGGCGAAGCGGGCAAGTGCGAAAAGCGCAAGGGACACGACTGCCGACGCGGACGAAACGGCAGTACGTACTACTCATGCACCCACGGTTCAACCGGCTGTCGTCCAGCAGCCGCGAGTCGATATAGCCGGTACGGCGAACTCCATGACCAAAAAGCTGAACGAAGTATCCGTCGTTGACGACGCAAATCAGAGCGACGAGCAGCCCGCAGCCGCGGCTGCACCGGGCAAATCCAAGGTGCGCGATCGTCGCGCCAAGGAAAAGGCGCTGCTGAAGGAAGCGTTCGCGACGAGCACGCCGGGCACGGCCGAGGAGCTCGAAGAGCGCCGCGTGAAACTGCGCGCGCTGATCAAGCTCGGCAAGGAGCGCGGCTTCCTCACGTACGCCGAAATCAACGACCACCTGCCGGACAACTTCACCGAGACCGAAGCCCTCGAAGGCATCATCGGCACGTTCAACGACATGGGCGTGGCGGTCTACGAGCAGGCGCCGGACGCGGAAACGCTGCTCCTGAACGACAACGCGCCGGCCGCGTCGTCGGACGATGAAGTCGAAGAGGAAGCGGAAGTCGCGCTGTCCACCGTCGATTCGGAATTCGGTCGCACGACCGATCCGGTCCGGATGTACATGCGTGAAATGGGCACGGTCGAGCTGCTCACGCGCGAAGGCGAAATCGAGATCGCGAAGCGGATCGAGGACGGCCTGCGCCACATGGTGATGGCCATCTCCGCCTGCCCGACGACGATCGCCGACATCCTCGCGATGGCCGAACGCGTCGCGAACGAAGAGATCCGCGTCGACGAGCTCGTCGACGGCCTGCTCGATCCGAATGCTTCGGACTCCGCCGATACCGACGGTTTCTCCGCGAAGGAAGCGGAAGCCATCGAGAACGAGGACGAGGAAGCCGAAGAGGAAGAGGAAGAAGAGGAAGAGGAGGAAGACGACGGCGCCGCGCAGGCATCGGCGAACGCCGCCCAGCTCGAAGCCCTCAAGCGTGCCTCGCTCGACAAGTTCTCGCAGATCAGCGAGTGGTTCGACAAGATGCGCCGCGCGTTCGAAAAGGAAGGCTACAAGTCGAAGGCCTACCTGAAGGCGCAGGAAACGATCCAGACCGAACTGATGACGATCCGCTTCACCGCGCGTACCGTCGAGCGCCTGTGCGACACGCTGCGTGCGCAAGTGGATGAAGTGCGCCAGGTCGAACGCCAGATCCTGCACACCGTCGTCGACAAGTGCGGCATGCCGCGTTCGGAATTCATCGCACGCTTCCCGGGCAGCGAGACGGATCTCGACTGGTCCGAGAAGATCACGGCCGAAGGCCATTCGTACAGCGCGGTCCTGTCGCGTAACATCCCGGCGATCCGCGAACAGCAGCAGCGCCTGCTCGACCTGCAGGCGCGTGTCGTGCTGCCGCTGAAGGACCTGAAGGAAACCAACCGCCAGATGGCGGCCGGCGAACTGAAGGCACGCCAGGCGAAGCGCGAAATGACCGAGGCCAACCTGCGTCTCGTGATCTCGATCGCGAAGAAGTACACGAACCGCGGCCTGCAGTTCCTCGACCTGATCCAGGAAGGCAACATCGGCCTGATGAAGGCGGTGGACAAGTTCGAATACCGTCGTGGCTACAAGTTCTCGACCTACGCGACGTGGTGGATCCGTCAGGCCATCACGCGTTCGATCGCGGACCAGGCGCGCACGATCCGTATTCCGGTTCACATGATCGAAACGATCAACAAGATGAACCGCATCTCGCGGCAGATCCTGCAGGAAACCGGTCTCGAGCCGGATCCGGCAACGCTCGCCGAGAAGATGGAGATGCCGGAAGACAAGATCCGCAAGATCATGAAGATCGCGAAGGAGCCGATCTCGATGGAAACGCCGATCGGTGACGACGACGATTCCCATCTTGGCGACTTCATCGAGGACAACAACACGGTCGCGCCGGCGGATGCAGCGCTGCATGCCAGCATGCGCGACGTCGTGAAGGACGTGCTCGATTCGCTGACGCCGCGTGAGGCGAAGGTGCTGCGGATGCGTTTCGGTATCGAGATGAGCACCGACCACACGCTCGAGGAAGTCGGCAAGCAGTTCGACGTCACGCGCGAGCGGATCCGTCAGATCGAGGCCAAGGCGCTGCGCAAGCTGCGTCACCCGAGCCGTTCCGACAAGCTGAAGTCGTTCCTCGAAGGGAACTGATTTCCAGCGTCTGTCCTGCGAACGCCGCCGGTATCTGCATGATGCCGGTGGCGTTTGTCCCCTTTGTTGTTACAATGCCGGCCCGGCTGCATTGGCGGGGCGGCGTGTAGCACGCGTCGTATCTCATCAGGGCTTGTAGCTCAGCGGTTAGAGCAGTCGACTCATAATCGATTGGTCGCGGGTTCGAACCCCGCCGGGCCCACCAGATTTCATGCCGCGCCACGCTGTGTCGTGGTGTGCCGAAGACCCGCGATGGCTGCATGCGTCGCGGGTTTTTCTTTGCGCGGACGGTCGGATCGTCCGGCACTCGCCGCGTGGCACGGCCGCGCTCACCCTGGCGTCTCGCATCGCGTTCGTCAGTCGGCATCCGCCCGACTGGAAGGCCATGTTTAACTGCGCTACGATCCATTTCGACGAGAGACGTACCCGGCGGCGCCTGAAATCGCAGGCGCCCGAAATTCTGCACACGCTTCACTTTCCGCGAAACGCCAATGCACGAGTTTTCCCCATTTCGTCTCGATGCGGCAAACCAGTCGTTGCTGCGCAATATGCCTGACGGGGAAACGCGGCGGATTCAACTTCGGCCCAAGGCCTTTTCAATCCTTCAATACTTGCTGGACAACGCCGGTCGGCTGGTCACGCACGACGAGCTGATGGAGCAGCTTTGGCGGAATACGCATGTCCAGCCCGAAGTGCTGGCAAGCCATATCCGCGATATCCGGGCGGCGCTTGGCGATGACGCGAGACGCCCGGCGTTCATCGAAACGGTTGCGCGCCGCGGGTATCGCTTCATCGCGAAGATCGGCGCGGCCGGACCCGCGACGACGAGTGACGCCAACGGCGCGGCCGTCCCCGCGCTTATCGGCAGGGACGCCCAGCTGCTGAAGCTGCAGCAGGCTTACGATGCCGCCGCCGCCGGCAAGCGGCAACTGGTGTTCGTCACCGGCGAGCCGGGCATCGGCAAGACCGCGCTCTGCCTGGCGTTCGCCCGCCGGCTTCGCGATCGTGAGTCGGTACCGCATGTCGCGTGGGGCCAGTGCATCGAGGGGTATGGCGTCACGGAACCGTATTTCCCGGTGCTCAAGGCCATTCACCAGCTGTGCCGGGCCGGCGGCGAGCCGGTCACGCAGCTGTTCGTCGACAACGCACCGACCTGCATCGTCCAGTTTCCGGATCTGGTCGGCAGGGAGCAGCGTCACGCGCTCGAGCGCGACGTCACGGGCGCGACCAGCGGGCGCATCCTGCGCGAGATGCTCGCGGCACTGGAAGCACTCGGGCAGTCGCGGCCAGTCGTACTGATCATGGACGATCTTCAGTGGGTCGATCATGCGACCGTCGACGTGATCTCCGAATTCGCACGCAGGCATCATGCGGCGCGCATCCTGCTGATCTGCACGTTCCGGCCGCTGGAAGCGTTGCTGAACGAGCATCCGATCAAGCGGCTGAAAGAGGCACTCGTCGCGCACCGGTTATGTGACGAGATCGGCCTGACGGGGCTGACGGAAGGCGACATCGTCGAGTACCTCGGCCAGGTGGCGACGGACAACGGGCTGCGGCAACCGCTCGCGAATCTGCTGTTCCGGCGCACGGAAGGCAATCCGTTGTTCATGGTCGCCGCGCTCGAACACAGCGTCGAGCGCGGGCTGCTGGAAGATCGCGACGGGCGGCTGCGCCTGGGGCAGCCGGTCGACAAGCTGGCGCTGGATATTCCGCGAAGCTTGCGGACGGTCATCGAAGCGCAGCTCGACCACCTCGGCGCCGAGGGCTGGCGCGTGCTGGAAGCGGCGAGTGTCGCGGGTGTGGAGTTCACGCCCGCGATCGTGGCCTCCGCGGCGGGATATCCGGTCGAGCAGGTCGAGGAGGTGTGTCACCACCTCGCGCGTCGGCACCAGATCATTCGCGTGGCGGGCTCCGTGCATCGCATGCGCGGCCCGGAGTCGCCGCGTTACGCGTTCGTGCATGCGCTGTATCGCGAGACGTTGTACGAGCGGCAGGTGCCGGGACGTCGCGCGGCGCAACACCAGCTTGTCGGTCAGGCGCTCGAACGTCTTTACGACGGGCATCTCGAAGAACTCGCTGCCGAGCTGGCGATGCATTTCGAACAGGCCGGGGACTGGGCGTGTGCCGTCCGGTATCTGCGCATCGCCGCGGAGAATTCGGAGCGGCGCCATGCTCACCGCGAGGCGATCGCGCTGCTGTCGCACGCACTCGAACTGGTGAACTGGATCGCGCCGGAACCGCGGTGCGATGTCGAGCTGCAACTGCTCGAGAAGCTGGCGACCATCTACGTGGCGTCGTTCGATGCGCGGTGCGTCGACACCTACGAGCAATTGGCCGAAACGGCCTTGGCGTATGGACTGCCGGAGACTGGCGCGACGGCGCTGCTGAATCTCGCGACGTGCCTCTCGTGGGACGATGCGGAGCGGGCGCTGAAGGTCGCGGAGCGCGTGTATCGCATCGCGGAGCGTCTGCCCGATGCGTTCGCGCGACAGCGCTTTCAGATGAGCTGCCATTTCTGGCACGTCTGGGCCGGCGGATGGAACGACACGGAAGTCCGTCAGGTGCGGCGGATATTCCGGGATCTGCAGCAGCATGACCGTACGGCGCTGGCGCGCGAGTCGATGGAGTACGGGATGATCCAGTGGGCTTCGTCCGAATACGACGAATCGTATCGATGCATCGCGGACGGGCTGAACATGCTGACCGCGTCGCTCGAGGGGCAGAACCCGTACTTGAGTATCGCGTACCAGAAGGGGCAGTTCTATCTGCCGCGCGCGCTCTTGTTTCGCGGCGAGTGGGGCAAGGCGCTGGACGCCGTGGATGCGTCGATCGAGCTGGCCGACAGGAACGGCGACTCATTCCCCGCGCAGATGCTTCGCCTGAGCCGATCGTGGATTCACTTCCATGCGATGGACTTCGACGAAGTGCTGGCGACCAGTGAACGGGTGGAGCACATCGGCGACAGTTTCGGCGGCAGCTACCTCGTTCGCCTTGGGCGGCTGCTGTCGGGCTCGGCCGATGTCTGCTCGGGAAACGGCGAGCGCGCGGCACGGACGCTGATCGCGGCGCGCGACGAAATGAACAGTCACCGCATCGTGCTCGACTGGTGTTTCCGCCTTCCGCTGCATGCGGCATTCGCGGAACTCTGGCTCTTGCGCGGGGATGCGCCGCACGCGCGTGAAGAGGCGAGCGACTACCTGGCACTCGCGCTGTCGACCGACGACTATGCGAATCAGGCGCTCGCGCTCGAAGTGAACGCGCGCGTGGCGCTGGCCGGTGGCGCACGATCGACAGCGCATGCATTCATCGTGCGGGCGATCGAGGCCGTGGAAGAACACGAGGTTCCGCTGGCGACCTGGCGTGTCCACGCTACGGCCGCATCGCTGTTCGCGGCCTCCGGGCAGCCTGTCGTCGCGCAGCGGCACCGCGAGATCGCCCGAGCCGCGATTCTGGCGCTTGCCGATTCGCTGGGGTCCCGGCCGGCGCTTCGGCAGACGTTCCTTTCGTCTCCGTTCATTGCCGGCGTCCTGGGCGAGGACGCGGTCGACGCCGCCTGACGGTCTGGTCCCGTCGGTCCCGCCGGTTTTCAGAACTTCTCCATGGTAAGGACAGGACTTGCGGCCGACGTACGCCTAACGTTGTCGCAAGTGCGGCGGAGCGATGTCGAGCAATGGCAGTCATGCCATGTGCGACTGCCGGACTAGCATTTCGTTGGAAGAAAGCGCCGGTGTCGCGATTGCCGGCCGATGTTCGTCATCCCCAACCTGTTGGAGCACGAAAATGAAAACGACCTCGTCCGTAATGCGTGCCGCCGCCGTGCTGGTCCTTTCCGGTGCCGCGCTGGGTTCTCCTGCCGCGATGGCTGCGCCGGTCAAGAATGTCGTCCTCGTCCACGGCTTTTTCGCCGATGGTTCGGGCTGGCAGGCGGTATCGAAAATCCTGGCGCGCGACGGCTACAAGGTGTCCGTGGTGCAGGAGCCGGAGACGTCGTTCGAAGAAGACGTCAAGGCGACGACACGGGTGATCGACGCGCAGGACGGGCCGAGCATCCTGGTTGGCCACAGCTACGGCGGCGCGGTGGTGACGGAAGCCGGCAACGACGACAAGGTTGCCGGCCTCGTTTATGTGGCTGCATTCCAGCCCGATACGGGGGAAAGCCCGCTCGACCTGACCAAGAAGATGCCGCCGGCCTCGAAGTCGATCAAGCCGACCGCGGATGGCCACCTGTATATCGAGCAGGCGAGGTTCCATGAGGACTTCTGCGCCGATCTGCCGGCGGCCGAAGCGAATTTCATGGCGATCTCGCAGGTGACGCCTGCCGCGCAGGCGTTCGGCGTGCCGATCCAGCACGCGGCGTGGCGGACCAAGCCGAGCTGGGCTGTCGTCGCGACGGCGGACCGCGCGATCAATCCCGACCTGGAGCGCTTCATGACCAAGCGCGCGGGGAGTACGACGGTTGCGCTCGACTCGAGCCATGTGGCCTACATGTCGCATCCTGCCGAAGTCGCCAGGCTGATCGAACAAGCTGCAACGACGGCCGGCAAGCAGTGACAGGACGCGGTGCGCCGCCTGTGTCGTGACCGGGCGGAAGAGCAACGCATTCATCCGAGGCGCGATGTCGCGCGCCGGAAACCCGCGATGGCAACGTGCGTCGCGGGTTTTTCTTGGCATGTGCCTGCTTCGATCTCCCCGCTGAAATCTCGCCGCGAGCACTTCCGCCGTGTGTGACAGCGGTATGTCGCGCGCCGGCCGGGCATGTTGCAGCACCGCCACCGGGAAAACGCGGAAACGGTGCAGTGCCGATTGCAATCGAAGTATGCTGTGGCGCGGCACGGCCCGAGCGCGCTATGCGTCGCGCGCCCGGACTGCCGACCCGCGCCGTTCTCAATCCGGCGCCCAGAATAAACAGACTTCGCCGGGAGTGGGGGCGGTCATCATGACCATGCTGCGTTCGTGGGGTGCGATTCTCTCGTTGCTGGCGCTCGTTGCGTGCGCCAGCCTTCCGCCGCAGGCCGATCGCGCGCCGACGCATGCATTCACCGATACGGAACACACGCGGCTGGGCGCCGCGTTCCGGCCGCAGGCCGCCGAGCATCCCGGACAGGACGCGTTTCACTTGCTGACCGATCCGGTCGACGCGCTGGACGCACGTGTGCTGCTGGCCGACCGGGCAGACCGGTCGCTGGACCTTCAGTACTACATCTGGCACGACGACCTGACCGGGCATGAACTGGCCGATGCGGTCATTCGCGCGGCCGATCGCGGCGTGCGCGTGCGCGCGCTGCTCGACGATCTCGGCACGAACGCGGACGACCGCAAGCTGCTCGAGATCAGCTCGCATCCGAACATCGAGATCCGGCTGTTCAATCCGGTGGCGACGCGCCGGTTCAAGAGGATCGGCACGGTGTTCGAGTTCGCGCGCGTCAACCGGCGCATGCACAACAAGGCGTTGATCGCGGACAACCAGGTGGCGATCGTCGGTGGCCGCAATATCGGCGACGAGTACTTCGGCGCCTCGTCGATGCTGGAGTTCGGCGATCTCGATGTCGTCGTCCATGGCCCGGCGGTGAAGGACATCTCGACCGAATTCGATACGTTCTGGAATTCGCCGTATGCGTATCCGATCGATACGCTGGTCGGGCACGACGCGGCGCCGGGCGGGCTCGATCGCCAGCGAGAGCGGTTGCGCGACTACCTGAGGGCCATGGAGGACAATCCGTACGTGCTCGAAGCACGGCAGCGGCTCGACCGGATCGTGCACGGGCAGGGCACCGACCTGTCGTGGGGGCACGCGACGGTGCTGTACGACGATCCGTCGAAGATCGCGCATGCGCCTAAGGACAGCGACGGGCACCTGTTACCGAAGTTGCGAGCACTTGCGTTGCAGCCTCAGCATGACCTGCTGATCGTGTCGCCGTATTTCGTGCCGGGCAAGGACTTCGTCGAGCGGCTGCGTGCGTATTCGGCGCGCGGCGTGCGTGTGACGGTGCTCACCAATTCGCTCGCCTCGACCGACGTGGCGGCCGTGCATGCCGGCTATCGCCGCTACCGGAGCGACCTCGTCGCGGCCGGCGTGCGGCTCTACGAGCGGCGGCCATCGGGCGACAAGAGCATTTCGAAGGACGTCATCATCGGGTCGTCGCGTGCGTCGCTGCATGCGAAAACCTACGTGTTCGACCACCAGCGCATTTTCATCGGGTCGATGAATTTCGATCCGCGCTCGCTGAACCTCAATACCGAGATCGGTGTTTTCTGCGAGAGTCCGGCGATCGCGTCGCAGGTTGCCGGCGATCTGGAATCGCGACTCGACCAGATCGCGTGGCGTGTCGAGCCGAGGACCGATGCGGCCGGGAAAGGGCGGCTCAAGTGGATTCAGACCGATGCGGACGGGAAGGTCACCGAAATCGATCACGAACCGGAAGTGTCGGCGGCGCGGCGGATGGAAGTCTGGTTTCTGGGGCTGTTTCCGATCGAATCGCAACTGTGAGCGACGCTCAGCGGCGCGTGCGGCCGAGCCGTTCGATGACGGCCGCGAACTGCGTCGTTGCCGTCTCGATCGTCGCGTCGTCCAGCCCGGAATAGCCGAGCACGAAGCCGTTGTACGGGCGGCCGTCGCCGACGCGATAGTTGCTCAGCGGCTGCAGCAGCAGGCCATGCGCGGACGCGGCGCGCGCGACGTCAGCGTCGTGCAGCGGCGCCGCCAGGTCCGCAGACAGATGCATGCCGCCCGGGCTGTCACGCACGCTCAACGCGGTGCCGAGATGGCGGGCGAGGGCCGCTTCGAGGCTGCTGCGCCGGTCGGCGTAGAGTGACCTCATCTTGCGCAGGTGCCGTGCGAAGAGACCGGTGTCGATGAATTCGGCCATCGCGAGCTGGTCGGCCGAATGTCCGCGATGGACGAGTTCGCGCAGCGTTCGCGTGAAGCGTTCGACCAGGGCAGGCGGTACCACCATGAAGCCGAGCCGAAGGGCGGGAAACATCGTCTTGCTGAACGTGCCGAGATAGCAGACTGGCGCGTCGGGATGCAGGCCCTGGATCGCGGGCAACGGCTGGCCGCCGTGTCGGAACTCGCTGTCGTAATCGTCCTCGATGATCCATGCACCGCACGCGCGCGCATGCTCGACGAGCGCTGCTCGCCGTTCCGGGCTCATCAGCGAGCCGAGCGGGTATTGATGCGATGGCGTCGTATAGATCAACCGGGGCGGCTGGGTACGCCACTGTTCGCCCGTGGGCGCCATCCCTTCGTGATCGACCTCGATCGGCACGAGGTTCAGGTCGGTCGACTGGAAAGCCGTCCGGGCGCCGTTGTAGCAGGGATTCTCGAGCCAGCCGTATTCGCCGGGATTCGCGAGCATGCGCGCGCACAACTCGAGGCTGCCTTGCGTGCCGTCGGTGATGAATACCTGATTCGTGTCGCAGCGCACGCCTCGCGACACGCGGATGTATGCGGCCACCGCACGCCTGAGTTCGGGCAGCCCTTCGGCCGGGCCATACGCGAGGTGGGCGGGCTTGATGGTTTTCCACGCGCGCTCGATGCAACGACGCCACTGTGCAACGGGGAATTCGGCGAGCGAGGGCAGGCCGGGGACGAACGGCAGCATGCGTTCGGGCTCGGGATCGGCGTTCTCCAGTCCGTGCACGCGCGCCGACAGCTGAACCGCGGGCGGACCGTCTTCATTCGTGGTGCTCGCGCGGCCGGATCCGTCCCATCGCGTGATCGTGCCGTTGCGCGTGGCAGCCACGAAGCCTTCTTCCGCCAGGCGCTCGTACGCATAGACCGCCGAATTGCGTGCAATGCCCAGCTCGGCCGCGAGCACGCGCGTCGACACGAGCCGCGTGCCGGGCGGAAGGTGCCCGTCGAGCAGCAGGGTGCGCAGGCTGCGGTACAGCGCTTCCTGCTGGCTGTGTCGGGTCGTGCCGTCCTGTCGGGAAAGCGACGAGATGAGCAGCGCGAGATCCATAGGCTGGTTCCAGAAATTTCCGTTGTGCTGGTTCTTTTGAAGATGCCACGCGCATCGTATCGTTCACGTGCTCGCGGTACAGGCCAGAGCGCAAGGCGTTCCGGCGATCGTCGCGGCGCGTTGCACGCGCGTATTTTGATCGATTTGACGCGCGACTGTCGACGAGCCCGGCGGCGGCGCGTTCGGCCGAGAATGCAGCGCGATACCGATTCAATTCATTTCGCAGTACATAAATATGAAAGACCAGACTGAAATTTCGCCGACACCACGTACAACCATTCGACGGCTCCCCGAGCTGGCCAGTCACGATCGCGCGATGCTCCACCGCATCGTGGACGAGGCCTACGTTTGCCACATCGCGTTCGGCGACGGACAGAACACGCACTGCATCCCGACCGCGCACTGGCGGCGGGGCGACGTCCTCTATATCCACGGATCCAACGGCAGCCGGATGATCAAGGCGCTGGCGGCGGGCGCGCAGGCTTCCATCGCGATCACGTTGCTGGACGGTCTCGTGCTGGCCAAGTCAGCCTTCAACCATTCGATGAATTATCGATCCGCGGTGATCTACGGGCAGTTCGATGGAGTGGAGGGCAGTGAGGAAAAACTCGCGGCGCTGGATGCATTGATGGACAAGATCGCACCGGGCCGCAGGCATGAAGCGCGGCCGGGCAATGCGAAGGAACTCAATGCGACCAGCGTGCTGCGGATTTCGATGGACGAGGCGGCCGTGAAAGTCAGCGATTCGCTGCCGTCCGACAAGGAGGAAGATCTGGAACTCGCCGCCTGGGCCGGAATCCTGCCGCTGAAGATGACTCGCGGCGCGCCGGTGCATGCCGACGGCAACGTGCCCGTGCCGGACTACGTGCGGAACTGGGCCGATTGAATCGTGCATCGACGGCCGGCAGCGCGCATGCGGCGCTGCCGTGCCGCGGGGTGATGGCTATTCCGGACGATGTTCGCGCGATTCGTGCTCCGGGTGAGACTGGGCAGGGTGCGGATGCGCAGCCGCCGCGTGCTCGGTTGCCGGCTGCCGGGGTTGCGGTGCCGCATGTTCCTGCGGCGGCGCTTCGGCGTGTGGCTGCATTTCCTTGCGCTGTTGCTGCTGTGCCTCTTCGCGCTGCTGTTGCTGTTGGGCCTCGCTGCGTTGCTGCGCTTCCAGGCGTTGCTGCTGCTGGGCTTCGTTACGCTGCTGGGCCGCCGCGCGCTCCTGCTGTTGTTGCACCGCATTGCGTTGCTGCATCGCTTCGCGTTGCTGTTGCTGCGCGGCGTCGTGCTGCTGCGTTTCTTCGCGTTGTTGCTGCTGTTGCTGGGCCGTCGCACGATGTTCCTGCGCGGTACGCTCCTGCTGCATCGCCTGCTGCCGCTCGTCGTGCATCGCGCCGGGCGGATGCTGCGCCGGTGCCTCGGCATGCGGCGCGTTCGCGCGGTTCTGTGCGAATGCTTCAGGCGTGGGGCGTGTGCCGGGGCGCGCGTCGTTTGCGCCGAAATGCGGCATCGTCATCGGCGCGGCGCCCGCGCGCTGCTCGATGGCCTGTCCTCGCATCGGTTCGGCGCCCGGCTGTACGGTGTTGCGTTCGATCGTCGTGTTGTTGGTGGTGGTGGTGGTGACGTTGCCGCCGTAGTTGTTCGTGATGCGCGTGTTGCGGATGTTGGTGATGTTGTTGATCACGGTGGTCGACTTCGTCACGTACGTGGTGTGGTTGTACACCACGGCCGGGCGCTGCCAGCCGCCGTTCCACCCCGGGCCTTCCGGACGCGGCGCACCCCAGTTCATGCCCCATGCATGCCAGCCCCAGTCGTGGTGCCCGAAGATCGCGGCGCCGACGGCGACGCCGACACCGAACGTGATCACGCTGGCCGCAACGACTTCGCCGGTGCTGTATGCGGGCGGACGGTACACGTAGCCAGGGTAGGCCGACACCGGCTCGCCGTAGACGACGGTCGGGTTGTACGACGGCACGTACACGACATCCGGCTGCGCGGACTCGATCTCGATCGCCTGCACGGGCGGCGGCACGATCGCCGGCCCGGCGTACACCACGGGCGCGTCGGTGGCCGGCGTATAGCCGGTCGGCGCGGCCTGCGCGACTTGCGTGACGCGCATCTGGCCGCCCGAGCGCAGATGACCGGACGTCTGCGCGCGCTGGCGCATCACCTGGATCGCGTTCATCACGTCGGTCGGATCGTTGTAGTACGCCTGGCCGAGCGACGTGGTCCAGGCCGGGTTCGACGCCATTTGCGCCAGTACCGCGGGGAAGGCGGTCAGCGCCTTGACGGACGGGTCCCACGGCTGCGTATCGGCTGCGCTCGCGAGTGCCTGCCCCTTCAATGCCGGATTCTGCGTGACCCAGTTGTTGGCGGCCGTCACCTGGTCCGGATACGTTGCACCTGCAAGCACCAGTGCGACGAGCTTGTCGGGGAACAGCGCGATCGGCGCGACCATCTGGTAGAGCTGGTCGGCGCTCGGCGGCGTGTAGGCGACGGGCGTCGAGGCCGGCTGCGCCGCGGCGGCCGCGCTCGCATCGCTCGCCGGTGCGGCGGTGCTGCTGTCGCCGTTCTTGTTGCAGGCCGACAGGCCGAGCAGCGACACGATGAGGGACGACGCGATCAGCGTCCTGACGGGGCGGTAGGCGCGGTTGTTGTTCATGAGGTTCGTTCGGTGTGGTGGCAGCGTTGGCAGGCACGCGGGCTGTGCGATCGGCTTGGGCACTGTGCCGCGACCGTGCGCGCATGCGCCGACGGCGTCGGCCGGAGCGGGCGGCAAGATCGTGTTCGCATGGTGGAAGTCCCGCGACGAATCGTCATATTCAGTTAAACGCACGACACGCGCGGAAGTGTCGGGGTGTTGTGTAACAGTGTGTGTACCTTGCAGTCCGTAAGCGGGCGGGCACCCAACGGGTAATCGATCTGAAAGTTGCTGGCGCAACGATTGCAAGGTCGGCGCGCGTATCGTCTCGCTGGATGCTCGCTTCGCGAGATTGCGCGGAATGCAGAAAGCCCGCGACGGCTTGCACCTGTCGCGGGCTTTTACGCGGTTGCGTGCGGTCCCGGGCGCACGCATTCGCGCGCACCCGGAACCGGGTCGGTCATCGGCTCATCAGCGCGCGAAATCCGACGTGCTCTGGATGAACGCGTTCAGCTTCGAGATGTTCACGCTGCCGAAGCCCGTCGTTGCGTCCCAGCCGGCCTTCGCCTTGTAGCCGTAGGTGCCGCTGCCGTTGTTGCCGGACGTGACGTCGTGCAGCAGCGCTGCGTTCGACGGGAAGTACTTGTAGATGCTCGACGCGGGGAAACCCAGCGCATTGTTGTTGGCCGACTGCAGCCGCGCCCAGATGCCCGTGAAGATCGGCGCGGCGAGGCTCGTGCCGCCTTCGTTGTTCAGGTAGCCCGAGCCCCACAGCGTGTCGGACGTCTGGCCGTTCACCACCAGAATCGCGCCGGTGCGCAGGTCGGCGTCGAAGCCTACGTCGGGCAATGCGCGCTTGGTCGATCCGGTCAGGGTTGACGACTGCCACGTCGGCGCGGCCTCGTACTTGCTGTACCCGCCGCCCGTCGACCACACGGTGCCCGGTTGCCAGCTCGGGTCGTTCCAGACGATCTCGCTGTTGTACGCGTTGGTGGACGTATTCGTGAACAGCGTCGTGCCACCTACCGCGATCACGTACGGCGACGTGGCCGGTTCGCTCACCGTGTAAGTGGAGCGCGACGGCGTGCCGCTTGCGCATTCGTACGCGCCGTGGTCGCCGGCCGAAACGGAGAAGGTCTGCCCTTGCGCGACCGCCTGCTTGAAGATGGTGTCGTCGGTCGCCTGCGAACCGGTGCTGTACGCCGACGATTCGCACACGCCGAGCGACACGTTGATCACCTTCGCGACGTTGTCGGTCACGACCCGGTTGTACGCGGCCGTGATCGCGGTGAGCGTCATCGACGGTGCGGCATAGAACACGACCTGCTTCACGCTGCCGCCAGCCGAGCCGACGATCGACTGGCTGTCGAGGTTCCACTCGACGGTGCCCGACGTGTCGGTGTACGAACTGCCTGCCGGGCCCGTCTGCACGATGGTGCTGCTGATCGTGCCGAGGCCGTTGTTCGCGGCGAACGTATTGAGGTCGCTAACGGTCTGGGACAGGTCGCCTTCGGAGATGATGCCGACCGTGGTCTGCGAGGCCGTCGGCGTGCCGTCGCCGCCGTAGATCGACGAGAACTCGGTCGGGTTGTGCGGCACCGCCGACGCGCCGGCCGGGATCGTCAGGTTGCTGGTGTTGCCTTGCGGCTTGCTGCCGGCGCCGGTATGCATCAACTCGACGTTCTGCAGCCCGAGCACCGCGCCCACGATGTTGCCGATCGCGTTCGGCACTTGCGCGGCGTCGGTATTCGCATAGACGCTGCGGCCGTTGCGCGTGAAGCGCTTGAGCGTCGTGCGGAACGCGGACTTGATGGTCGCCGCCGTGCCGGACGCCGATACCAGCAGGCGGTTCGGTGCGACCACGATGTTCACGAAACCTTCCTTGCGCAGGTGCGAGACGACGGACGCGACTTGCTGGTCGGTCGGCGCGTATTGCGCGGCAAACTGCGCGGGCGTGAGGAACTGCTTGTAGTGCGGCGAGCCGGGCGTATGCAGGTCGCGCAGGTATTGGTCGAGTTGCGTCTCGTTGCGCAGGTTCAGCCCGAGCACGATGTCAACCGATTCGCCGGGCGCCAGTTCGACGGCGGCCGTTGCAGCTGCCGCCGTGCTCGCGGCGGGCGCGCCGGCGGTACCGGCTTCACTTTGCTGCACGAGCGGCAGGAACCCCTTGGTGCGCGTTTCCGTCCAGCCGGCCGCTGGCGCGGCATGGGCGGTCGCGATGCCGATCGACGCGACGGCTGCGGCGGCGGATGCGAGCTTGACGATGCGAATGTGCTTTTGTTTCTTGTCTGCAACCTGATTCATTTGAATTACCCCTCCGGTTGAACATCGAACGGCACGAACAACAACGGTCGACGGCGATGCGGGTCATGCACCGCCGTGTTCTGTCGCATGCATGCGGATGGCACGGACGCGACAGGGCCTTTCGCCCGATCCGGAGAGATGGGTTTGCTCCGGGGGCGAAATACGGAAAACGTGATAACGGGAAGGCTGCACTGCGAGGCAGCCGCGCCGGACTTGACGCGGGCGGGATTGCTAGAGCAACAGTTTCGTTGTCCTGCTCATTTGTTTCGGTCCTTCGGCCCGCTGCCGGATGACAGCTGTCCAATGATATGCATCGGGATATTGCATGCGCCGGCGCGCGAAAGAATCAGCCGGCGGCGAGCACTGCGGTGCGGCGGAAGCGAAAAAACGTAGAGCGGAATCGATTGCGTGGTGGGCAATCCGTCAGATTGCTTGCATCGGACGGTATCAAGAACGAAAGCGAAGTGTCAAACTTTTTTTGATTATATGAAACAAAATTAAATCGAATAAAGCGCAATGATTTTGAAAAGATCGACGGCATTTTGTAATGCTCGAAACCGGCAAGAAGGGTAATGCCGGAATCGATTCGCCGATCCTTTCCGATTCGTTTCGTAATAGGGCGGTTGCTATCGAGGAAATGCTCGAATCGCCGGCGCGTGCCGCGGGATGTCGAATTCGAGGACGGCGTCTCCACCAAGCGATGCGAGCAGGCGGATCTGCCCGCCATGCGCCTGGACGACCGCGCGCACGACGGACAGGCCAAGCCCGTCTTCGACGAATCGTCGCGAACCTTCGTCTTCGATTCGGACGACGGCGCCCGCAGGGCGGTCCTCGACGAAGAGCTTCAGCCTCGCCGGTGCGGAATGGCGCCGCATGTCGTCGAGCAGCGCGAGAACGGCCTGGCGGATGCGCGCGCCGTCGCAAGTCACGACGGTCGCGGCGGTCGTCAGGTCGATGGCGACCCCCGCTTCACGAAACGCTTCGCGAACCGAATCGATGGCGCTGGCGATTTCGCGGTCGAGCGCCGTCGAGCGCAGGTCGAGTGTCAGCGCCTCGGGCTGTTCGGCAACCTGAAGGTCATCGACGAACCGGAACAGGCCGTCGACCTGGTGAAGCAGCGCGTCGCGTGACGAAGTACCGGTTTCGTTGGCGAGCCCCTTGATGATTTCGAGCCGGGTTTCGAGTTCCGCGAGCGGCGTGCGCATCGAGCGACTGCCGCTTCCGGTGGCAGATTCCGGAAGGGAGGGAGTCCTATGTTTCAGTTGAAAGGTCATCGCATTGAAATCCTCGATGAAGCGCGACAGGTCGGCCGTGCAGCCGTCGCGGGAAACCACGCGCACGGACATGTCGCCGGCGACGATGCGGCCGGTGTTGTCGGCAATCGTGTCGAGCGCCGCGAGCGTGCGGCGCATCTGCCGGAGCAGATCGAACGCGGCTGACAGCAGGCACACGAACAGCACCGTCGCGAGCACCAGGTAAGTGGACGCATTGCGGATCATGGCGCCGGCCGTTGCGTCGTGCGGCAACACGACCGGGTGACGCAACACGGCAAGGAGGAAGGCAACGGTACAGGCGGTCAGCACGGCGACGATCGCGCCCAGGCCGATCGCCTGCCCGATGTGCCGGCCGGGTCTCGCCGGCAGCGTCACTGCATGCCCCGCAGCCGGTAGCCGACACCGCGCATCACTTCGGGCATGCCCGGCGCGCCGGCCTGTTCGAGCTTCCTGCGCAGCCTGCAGATGTGGCTGTCGACCGTGCGCTCCAGCGCGCTCACGTCGGCCATGCACGCATCGAGCAGTTCGCCGCGCGTGAACACGCGGCTCGGCGATCGCGCCATGTGTGCGAGCAGCCGGAATTCGGTCAGCGTCAGCGTGATCGGTATCTCGGCGGAGTCCGTTCGCACGCGGGCCAGATAGCTGTCGGTGTCGATCTCCAGGGCACCGACGCGCAGCATGCGCGTGGCCGGCGGCGCGGCCGACCGGCGCAGGATCGCGCGCAGCCGTGCGACGACTTCGGCCGGGTTGAACGGCTTGACGATGTAGTCGTCCGCGCCGGCATGCAGTGCCTGCAGCCGGTCGAGGTCGCGGTCGAACGCGGTGAGGACGACGACAGGCGTATTGCCGCGCCGCCGCAGCTCGGTGAGCACGTCCCAGCCGTTCTTCTGCGGCATCTTCACGTCGAGCAGGATCAGGTCGGGCTTCAGGTGCGGTTGCACGTCGAGCACCGCTTGCCCGTCGGCGACGCGGTAGGTGCGAAAGCCATCGTGGGTCAGGTACGCATCGAGGATCTCGGAGATGTCGGGCTCGTCTTCTGCAATCAGTATCAGGGAATTCGTCATGGAGTTTGCCGTGCGATGTCGAACAATCGGGGCAGCCCGTTGCCGGGCTGAATCGCGCCGTTCCGTCCCGCTGCTGCGCGGGGCGGAACGGCGCCGTTCGTTCAGTTCTGCACCACGCTCTGCGACGGCGCGACGTCCTTGTCCGTCAGGCCGCCACCGAGCGCCTTGTACAGCGCAACGGCGTTGCCGAGCTCGCTGCGACGCAGGTCGAGCAGCGCCTGCCGTGCCGAGTAGAGCTGCCGCTGCGAATCGAGCAGTTCCAGCCGCCCCTCGATACCCGCGCGATAGCGCAGGTTCGACAGGTCGGTGCGGCGTTCGGCCGAGCCGACCACGCGTGTCTGCGCTTCGATCTGGCGGCCGAAGGTTTCGCGTCCGGCGAGACCGTCTGCCACTTCACGGAATGCAGTCTGGATCGAGCGTTCGTACTCGGCGACCGCGCTCGACTTGCGCACTTCCGCGAGACGCAGCTCGGAACGCAGCCGGCCGCCCTGGAAGATCGGCACCGTGACCTGCGGCGCGAAGCTCCACGTGCGCTGGCCGCCGTCGAACAGGCTGCCCATCGCCGGGCTGAGGAAGCCGATCGACGACGTCAGCGACAGGCGCGGGAAGAACGCGGCGCGCGCGGCGCCGATATCGGCATTCGCGGCGACGAGATTCTGTTCGGCCTGCTGGATATCCGGGCGACGGAACAGCAGTTCAGACGGCAGGCCGGCCGGCAGTTGCGTCATCACTGGTTGCTGCCGAAGCGGCACCGGGTCGGGCAGATCCTTCGGCAGCTCGGTGCCGACCAGCAGGCGCAACGCATTGCGTGCCTGCTCGACAGCGCGCGTGCGCGCCTCGAGATCGGCCGTGGCGCTTGCGACCTGGCCTTCGGCTTGCGCGATGTCGACGCCGCTCGCCTGATGTGCTTCCTTCAGGCGGCGCGCGAGATCGAGTGACTGCTGCCAGTCGGCGAGCGTGCGCTCGGACAACTGGCGCTGCTCCAGCGCGAGGCGTTCCGCGAAGTACGCGTCGGCGACGCCGCCGACCAGCGAGATCTGCACCGCGCGGCGGCCATGATCGGTCGCGAGGTAGCGTGCGAAGGCCGCATCCGACTGCGACTTCACGCGGCCAAACAGGTCGATCTCGAACGCGCTGATACCGACGTTCACGCCGTACTGGTTCTGCGTCGTGCCGAACAACGGCGGACTCGACTGCGTGTCGTCCGACGTACGCTGGCGCGTGAAGTTCGCGCCGGCGCCGATCGACGGCAGGCGCGCGGAGCGCTGGATGCCGTACTGCGCTTCGGCAGCCTCGACGTTCAGCGCCGCGAGGCGCAGGTCGCGGTTGTGCTCGAGCGCAATCTCGATCAGGCGCTGCAGGCGGCGATCGCCGAACATCGTGCGCCAGCCGAGATCGGCGGCGTTGGCCTTGAGGTCGGCGGCCGCGGCGGCCGTGTAGGCCGTCGGCACCGGCATCGAGGGCTTGACCAGCGTCGGCGCGAGCGAGCAGGCCGACAGGGCGAGGACGAGGGGAAGAATAAGCAATCGCATGGCATCAACCTTCCTGTCCGTGAGCCGGGGCAGCCGGCTGCTTGCGGGAAGCCCGCCATGCGCCGATACGCTCCTGGATACTCATCACGAACACAAAGAAAACAGGGACGAAGAAAATGGCCAGTACCGTGGCGGTCACCATGCCGCCGAACACGCCGGTACCGATCGCGTGCTGCGTTTCGGCGCTGGCGCCGGTCGCGATCATCAGCGGCACGACACCGAGGCCGAATGCGAGCGAGGTCATCAGGATCGGGCGCAGGCGCAGCTTCGATGCCTGCACGGCCGCTTCGATCAGCCCCTTGCCTTCCTCGCGCAACTGCTTCGCGAACTCGACGATCAGGATCGCGTTCTTCGCGGACAAGCCGATCACGGTGATCATCCCGACCTTGAAGAACACGTCGTTCGGCATGCCGCGCAGCAGCACCGCACCGATCGCGCCGATCAGGCCGAGCGGCACCACCAGCATCACCGACAGCGGGATCGACCAGCTTTCGTACAGCGCGGCGAGCACCAGGAACACGACGATCATCGACAGCGCCATCAGCATCGGCGCCTGCGACGCCGACTGACGTTCCTGCAGCGACTGGCCGGTCCACTCGACCGCGAAGCCCGGCGGCAGTTGCGCGGCGAGACGCTCCATCTCGGCCATGGCGGCGCCGCTCGACTGGCCGGGGGCGGCCGTGCCCGAGATACGCGCGGACGGGTAGCCCTTGAAGCGCACCATCTGCAGCGGCGTGTCGGCCCATACCGGGCGAACCACTTCGGACAGCGGCACCATGCCGCCGGCCGCGTTGCGCACGTACAGCTTCATCACGTTGTCGATCTGCATGCGTGCCGGCGCATCGGCCTGGATGATCACCTGCTGCATGCGGCCCGCGTTCGGGAAGTCGTTCACGTAGGTCGAACCCATCGCGGTCGACAGCGTGTCGCTGAGCGTCGTGAACGACACGCCGAGCGCCTGCGCCTTCGCGCGGTCGATCTCGAGGCGGATGCTCGTGCCGGCGGGGAGGCTGTCCGGGTACACGCCGGTCACGACCTTGCTTTGCGCGGCGAGTTCGAGCAGCTTCGCTTCCGCCGCCTTGAGCGCCGCCGTGCCCTGGTTGGCGCGGTCTTCCAGGCGCATCGAGAAGCCCGAGCTGTTGCCGAGTTCGTCGATTGCCGGCGGCAGCAGGCTCATCACCGTGCCTTCGGTCACGCCGGCCATCGCCTGCTGCGCGAGCATGCCTTCCTCGATCGTCGACGAGCTGCCGCGGTTCTTCCAGTCCTTCATCACGGACCAGTTGATCGCTGCGTTCGAACCCTGGCCCGAGAAGCCGTAGCCGATCACGGAAATGCTCGACTGGATTGCCGGACGCGAAGCAAGATGCTTCTCCAGCGTGTTGACCACGTCATGCGTACGCTCGGCGGTAGAGTCCGCGGGCAGCAGAAAGCTGGTGATGAAGTAGCCCTGGTCCTCGTCCGGCAGGAACGACGACGGCAGGCTGCGGAAGCCGAACACGAGCGCGCCCGAGATCGCGACGAACACCAGCATCACGCGGCCCGTGCGGCCGACCAGGCGGCCGACGCGCGTCTCGTACCATTTCGTCAGGCGATCGAAGCGTCGATTGAACCAGCCGAAGAAGCCGCGCTTCTCGTGGTGGCCCGGTTCGAGCGGCTTGAGCATCGTCGCGCACAGGGCCGGCGTGAGCGTCAGCGCCAGGAGCGCCGAGAACAGGATCGACACGGCCATCGACATCGTGAACTGCTTGTAGATCACGCCGACCGAGCCGCTCGCCATCGCCATCGGCAGGAACACCGCGGTCAGCACCAGCGTGACGCCGACGATCGCGCCGGTGATTTCCTTCATCGCCTTCGAGGTTGCATCCCTCGGCGACAGTCCTTCCTCGGCCATCAGGCGTTCGACGTTCTCGACGACGACGATCGCATCGTCGACGATGATGCCGATCGCGAGCACCATGCCGAACATCGTCAGCACGTTGATCGAGAAGCCGGTCATCAGCATCACCGTGAACGTGCCGAGCATCGCGACCGGCGCGACGATGGCCGGAATCAGCGTATAGCGCACGTTCTGCAGGAACAGGTACATCACGAGGAACACGAGCACCATCGCTTCGAGCAGCGTGTGCAGCACTTTCTCGATCGAGATCTTCACGAACGGCGACGTGTCGAGCGGGATCGAGTAGGTCATGCCCGACGGCATCGACTTGCTCAGTTCGGCCATGCGCGCACGGATCGCGTCGGCGGTCTTCACCGCGTTGGCGCCCGGCGCGAGCTGCACGCCGGCGAGGGTGGCCGGCTTGTTGTTCTCGCGGCTCACGAACGTGTAGTTTTGCGAGCCGAGTTCGATGCGCGCGACATCGCCGAGCACGACCTTCGAGCCGTCCGCGTTCGCACGCAGCACGACCTTCGCGAACTCTTCCGGCGTCGTGAGCTGGCCCTGCGCGGTGAGCGGCACGGTCACGCGCTGGCCCGGCAGCGCAGGCAGCGCACCGAGGCTGCCCGGCGCGATCTGCACGTTCTGCTGGCCGATCGCGGTCGTCAGGTCGCTCATCGACAGGCCGAAATTGATCAACTTCTGCGGATCGACCCAGATGCGCATCGCGCGTTCGGAGCCGAACTGCAGCACACGCCCGACGCCGTCGATTCGCCGCAGCTCCTCGGACACGCTGCGCGCCATGTAGTCGGCGAGCGCGCCTTCGTCGAAGCGGCCGTTGTCGGAGCGCAGCCCGATCAGCATCAGGAAGCCGGACGACGCGGATTCGACGATCAGCCCGTTCTGGCGTACCGCCGCCGGCAGGCGCGGCTCGACCGACTTGATCTTGTTCTGCACGTCGACCTGCGCCATCTCCGGATTGGTGCCGGGCTTGAACGTCACGGTGATCTGCGCGGAGCCGGACGTATCGGCCGACGATTCGAAGTACAACAGGTTCTTGACGCCGGACAGTTCACGCTCGATGAGACTCAGCACGCCGTCGTTCATCGTCTGCGGCGTGGCGCCCGGGTAGCTCGCGGTGATCGTGACGGACGGCGGCGCGACCGACGGGTAGCGCGCGACCGGCAGTTGCGGGATCGCGATCAGCCCGGTCAGGATGATGAAGAGTGCGATCACCCACGCAAACACCGGGCGGCGGATAAAGAATTCAGCCATGACTGGAGGCTCCTCGTGACTCAGTGCGCGGACGCGGTGGTGGCCGCGTCAGGCGACTTCCAGTCGGTCGCGGCGGCCGGCGCGCCGTCGATCAGGCGTTCCATGCCTTCGACGACGATCTTCTGGCCGGCCTGCAGGCCCGACTTGATGCGGTAGCTGCGGTTCGTCAGTTCGCCGACCTCGACAGCCTTCAGATGCGCGGTACCCTTCGCGTCGAGCACCCACACCTGCGGCTTGCCGCCGGCGCGTACGACCGCCTGTTGCGGCACCATCACCGCGTTGGCGTAGTGCGCGCGCGGAATGCGGGCACGCACGTACATGCCCGGCAGCAACTGGCGTTTCGGGTTGTCGACCAGCACGCGCAGCAGCACGTCGCCGGTGCCCGGATCGACGTTGACGCCCGAGAACAGCATGCGGCCGCGCGCGTCGTAACGCGTGTCGTCGTCGCGCAGCACATCGACCGGCAGGCCATTGCTGTCCGGCGTTTGCGGTTGCGCCGCGAGGGCGCCGCGCAGCGATTCGAGCGACGCGGCCGGCTGGCGTACGTCGACGTAGACCTGGTCGATCTGCTGGATGCGCGCCATCGGCTGGCTGTCGCCGCTCGACACCAGCGCGCCTTCGGTCACGAGCGCCTGGTCGATGCGGCCGGCGATCGGCGCCTCCACGGTCGCGAATTTCAGGTCGAGCTGGCGGCGCGCGAGCGTCGCGCGGGCCTGCGCGACATCGGCGGCGGCCTGGTCGCGTTGCGAGACGGCGTCGTCGTACACCTGGCGGCTGATCGCATCGGCTTCGACGAGCGGCTTGAAGCGCGCCGTCTGTACCTTCGCGCGTTCGAGCGCGGCCTGCGTGCGCTGCAGCGATGCGGCGGCCGTGTCCATCTCGGCCTTGAAGGGCGCGGGATTGATCTGGAACAGTGGCTGGCCCACGCGTACTTCGGTGCCTTGCTCGAACAGGCGGCGCTGCACGATGCCGCTCACCTGCGGGCGGATCTCGGCGACCCGCACGGCCGCGACGCGGCCCGGCAAGTCTTCCGTCACGTCGAGGCGCGTGGCGGCCACGGTCATGGCCGCGACCGGCGCGGCCGGTGCGGCGGCCTGCTGTTCGGAGGGCCCGCAACCCGCCAGCATCGCCGCCACCAGCGCGCATACGGCGCCGTAGCAGCATCGTTTCTGATTCTTCATAGCGACTCCAGGAAACGCAGGCAGCCCACTGCCTGCTTTGACGGGGCGGAGTTTGCGTGGATTAGTTGGCGTCTTTTATGCGGAAAGATGGAGATTCGATGGAGCCGGCGAAAGGAACCGAAAAGAGGGTGTCAGCCGGCGTCGCAATGGTCGGGGGAAGGGGTGCGAGTGGATGCTGCTGAGTGCGGTGCGCGGCGACAACCTCGAGCTGGCGCGGCTCGCACCGGCGTCGAAGGTGACGATCGTCGCCGATGCGCTGCGTGCGCTGCATCGACTCGATCCGGCCACGTGCCCGTTCGATCACGGCGCCGCGCTTCGCATCGAGCGCGCCCGGGCGCGGATCGACGCGGGGTGCGTCGACGAGGACAACCTCGACGACGCGAATACGGGCGTGCCGCTCGACAAACTGTTCGCGAGGCTGCTGGCGCACCGGCCGTGCACCGAGGACCGTGTCGTCACGCACGGCGATCCACAGCGGATCACCTTCTACCGGCTGCTCGACGCGTTTTTCCGAGCAACAAGAACAATGGCAAAGCGGCTCGGCATTTTCCTGTCTCCGTGCGATGAAACCAACGGCACGATGGCACGGTGCGTTCGCATTGTTCAGACGGTTGGCGCGTAGTCGCGCTACTGCCTGGCGCCGGCTTGTCGCAGCGCATCCGCGGCGTAGGTGTTGTCGTGCGTCAGCGCAAGCTGCAGCAGCGACTGCCCGCGCCGATCGACATGGTTCGGGTTCGCGCCGTGCGCGACGAGTAGCGGAATCAACTCGAAGCGATTGAACAGCGTCGCGAACCCCAGCGCGGTTTCGCCGGCGCCGTTCGTCTGGTCGATCGGGCAATGCGTGTCGATCAGGCGACGTGCGATGCCGGGTTCGTTCTTGAAGAGCGCACCCATCAGCGCCGTGTTGCCGTGACGATCGCCGGCGCATGCGTTGGCGCCGGCCGACAACAGGTAGTCAAGCGCGGCAGGCTGGCCGTCGTAGGACGCGAGTATCACGGCCGTATAGCCTCGGCTGTCGGTGGCATCGACGGGATACCCGGCGTCGTGCAATGCACGCAGGATGTCGACGCGACCGACGCGTGCGGCATCGAACCAGTCGCCGTCATAGCGGCGCAGTGCGGCGGGATCGGCCTTGCCGTACGCCGGCCGGTCGGGCAGGTGCGCGCAGCCGGCGGTCGTGGCCAGCACCACGGTCATGGCGGCCGCGCGGATCGCGCGCGTGAAGCGTTCTGAGCGCATGGGAATGTCCTGATGAAGAGGTCGGGCCGACGTGCGCGGCACAAAGACGCACGTCGGCGGCGACTGGTGTCGCGCGATCAGTTCTCGCTCAGCTTCGCCGCGAGCGACTGCACCTGCTGAACGTTCGCGTGAACGGCCTGCGCGAGCCGCGTGCCGTAGTCGGCATCGGCCTTGTAGAAGTACGACAGCATCGCGTACTGGTTTTGCGCGTTCTTCACCTGGCCGAGATCGCCGGACAGCGCGGTGACGAGGTCGTCCTTGTCCTGCTGCGACAGGCCGCGGTAGTACTCGCCGGCCTGACGGAACAGCAGCTTCTTGCGGATCGCCTCCTGCTGCGTCGTGCCGCCGAGCGCCATACGCACGGACTTGTACTGCGGATCCTGCGCGAGCTCGTGTTGCGTCGACGGTTCGTAGTTCACCTCGCCCTTGCGGTCGCCCGCATTCATCTTGCCGTCCTGGTTGTTGTTGACCACCGGCACGACAGGGCGGTTGATCGGCAGGTCCATGTAGTTCGCGCCGAGGCGGTACATCTGCGTGTCAGCATACGCGAACAGGCGATCCTGCAGCATCCGGTCCTCGGACGGTTCGATGCCCGGTACGAGCCGCGACGGCGCGAACGCCGATTCCTCGGTCGACTGGAAGTAGTTGTCGGGCACGCGATTGAGCGTCATCGTGCCGATCTTTCGCTCAGGTACGCCGGTCCACACCTTCGTATCGTCCAGCGCATCGAAGTCGAAGCGATTCAGCTCCTTCGGCGTGAGCACCTGCACGTACAGATCCCATTTCGGGAAATCGCCTTGCTTCAGCGCGCCGTACAGGTCGTTCGTCATCATGTTCCAGTCGCGCCCGATCGATGCGGCGATCTCTTGCGGACGCAGGCCATGCACGCCTTGCTGGCTCTTCCAGTGGAACTTCACGTAGTGCACGTCGCCTTGCGCATTGACGAACTTGAACGCATGCACCGCAAAGCCGTCCATGCGGCGATACGAATCGGGCATACCCGCGTTCGTGTACAGCATCGTCAGCATGTGGGTCGCTTCGGGCGTGTGCGCGAAGAAGTCGAATGCGAGGTTCGGGTCCTGCACGCCGGTCACGGCGCTTGGCTTGTTCGCGTGAACGAAGTCGGGGAACTTGATGCCGTCGCGAATGAAGAACACGGGCCAGTTGATGCCGACCATGTCCCAGTTGCCCTGCTGCGTATAGAACTTCACCGCGAAGCCGCGCGGATCGCGCGCCTGTTCGGGCGAGCCGCGATAGCCCATCACGGTCGAGAAGCGCACGAACACCGGCGTGCGGGTGCCCGGCGTGAAGACCTTCGCTTTCGTCAGGTCGGAGATGTCGGCGCTCGGCACGAACTCGCCGAAGGCGCCGGTGCCGCGCGCATGCACGACGCGTTCAGGAATGCGCTCGCGATCGAAGCGCTGCAGCTTCTCGATGAGCGCGGAGTCCTGCAGCAGCACGGGGCCGGCAGGGCCGGCCGTCTGCGAATTCTGGTTGTCGCCGACGGGGGCGCCGGTGTCGCGCGTGAGCTCGGCGGCGTATGGGGAAGCGGAGAGGGCAACGCAGATCGCGGCGACTGCGTGCCGCAGCACGCGATGGGAGGATGGGGACATGACGATGGAACTCCTTGAATCCGATCGGTGGTGGGGAAGCCGACTGAATTAGAAGAGATCGTCAGATGATTGGCTAATTGATATTCGATATGTTTTCGATAGCCGAGGTGTCGAAGCTGCGCGGGCCCACTCGTTGCGGACGAAACGAATCGGTATTGTTGCGCACGCAATGAGTTGTTGCGGCGTGCATGATGTGGCGATCGTGCATCATGCGCACCGGCGCCGTCACCCCGCGTTCGCCTGCCAGCCGAGCCCGAGGCTCTTCTGCACGGACACGTAGTCCTTGATCAGCTCGGCTTGTCCGGCGATCACGTTCTGCTGTGCGGACAGCGCTTCGCGTTGCGTATCGAGCAGGTCGATCATCGACGCGACGCCCGCACGATAGCGCTCGTCCATCAGCGAGCGCGAATGCACGGCCGACGTCTGCACCTTCGTCAATGCGACGACGTGCTCGCGCTGGTGCCCGTAGCGCTGCAATGCCGTGTTGGCATCCTGTAATGCGCCGAGCACGGCCTTCTGGTAATTCGCTTCCGCTTCGTCGCGCGACGCTTCGGCTGCTCGTACCGCGCCGCGCGTGCGCCCGAAGTCGAGGATATTCCATTGCAGGTACGGCGCACCGACCCACGTGAAATTCTGCTTGCGGAACAGGTGGCCGGGGTCCGTCGCGCTGAAGCCGAGATCGCCGAGCAGCGTCACCTTCGGGAAATAGTCGGCCACATGCTCGCCGATCTGCGCGTTGCTCGACGCGAGCCGGCGTTCGGCCGCGCGAATGTCGGGGCGCTGCTTCAGCAGTGCGGCCGGATCGCCGATCGCGACGCTGCCGGGCAGCGTCGGCAGCGGGGCGTCCGTTGCCGACAGCGCGGCGTCGAGCGCACCCGGCGCACGGCCCGTCAGGATCGCGAGCCGGTCGAGCGATTCCGTCACCTGCGCATCGAGCGGGATCAGCGACGCGCGCGTGGTCTCGACCTGCGTCGTCAGGCGTTCGATGTCTACATCGGCCGCGACGCCGCGCGCGCGGCGCTGCTGCGTGAGTTCGAGCATCGTCTGCTGCAGCTCGGCCGTGCGCTGCGACAGCGCAAGCCGCTGCTGCTGGTCGCGCAGGTCGACATACGCGTTCGCGACTTCGGCTGCGATCGACACCTGCGTATCGGCGAGATCGGCGTCGACGGCTTCGGCCTGCGCGGATGCCGCTTCGACCGCACGACGTGTGCCGCCGAACAGGTCGATTTCCCAGGTCGCGTCGAAGCCCGCCGAATAGAGTTGCAGCGGCCCCGAGCCGCCCAGCGACGGCGACGTGCCGCCCGACTGGCTCGACCCGTTCGACGGCAGCAGCGAGCCGAGTGCGCTGACGTCCGGTTCGCGCATGCGGATGGCCGCTGCGGTGGCCGACGCTTTCGGCAACTGGGCCGCGCGCTGTTGCGAGAGCTGCGCGCGCGATGCGCGCAAGCGTGCCTGTGCCGCGTGCAGATCGGGGTTGTAGACGAGCGCGGCGGTGATCAGGTCGTCGAGCTGGCGATCGTTCAGCGCGTGCCACCACGCGCTCGGTGCGGGCGCGGTGGTGTCGATGCCGGAGGCAGGCGCGCGCACGAAGGTCGGCGCATCGGGTGCGGCGGGCGCGCCGCGATAGTCGGGGCCGACCGTGCAGCCGGCGAGCAGGCACGCGGCCGCACACAGCGTGAGCGCAGGGCGGCGGGGCAGGGGGAAGGGTTTCATCGCGTAAGACGGTTCAATGGCCGGACGACATCGGTTGCGGCCCGCGCGGCGTTCTCAGCAGCAACGCGAGCGGCACGCAGGCGAGCAGTGCGAGGCCCAGCAGGTAGAAGGTTTCGGAGTAGGTCATCACGACGGCCTGGATCTGGATCTGCTGCGCCAGCTGGCCGAGCGCGCGCATGTTCGAATACGCGAGGTCGCCGGTGTGGGCGAACCAGTTGGCCGCATAGGCCGACAGCCGTTCCTGCCCGATCAGCGAGTTCGCGGTCACCGATTCGCGGAGCGCGGCCGTATGGAAGGTCGTGCGCCGGTCGATCACGGTGCCGATGATCGCGAGCCCGATCGAGCCGCCGAGGTTGCGTGCCATGTTGTAGAGCCCTGCCGCATCGCCCGAGTCTTCGCGCGCGACGGCCGCCATCGACGCCTGGTTGAGCGGCATCATCGCGAGCATCTGCGCGACGCCGCGGATCAGCTGCGACCACACGAAATCGTGGCCGACGCTCTGCGCGGTCAGGCTGATGTCGAGCATGCAGCTCAGGCAGAACAGCAGCAGCCCCGAGATCACGAGGATGCGGAAATCGACCTTGCCGAGCAGGCGCGGCAGGATCGGCATCACGAGAAAGGCCGGCAGCCCCGACAGCAGCATGATCGCGCCGGCCTGCTCGGCGTTGTAGCCGGCGACGATCGCGAGGAACTGCGGCAGCAGGTAGGACACGCCGTACAGGCCGGCGCCTACGGCTGACACGATCACGATCACGCTCGCGTAGCGCGGGTTGCGCATCAGCGACAGCCGCATGATCGGCCGCTTCGCGAAGCGCTGCGACAGCGCGATCAGGATCATCCCGGCGAGCGACACGAGGCTCAACGTGACGATCATCTGCGATTCGAACCAGCGTTCGCGCTGGCCTTCCTCGAGCACGACGGTGAGCGAGCTCAGCCCGATCGCGAGGCCGGCGATCCCGAGCCAGTCCGCGTTGAAGAACGAACCCCATTGCGGGCGATCCGACGGCAGCCCGAACACCAGCAGCGCCATCAGCAGCAGGCACACGGGCAGGTTCAGGAAAAAGCACCAGCTCCAGTTCACGTTCTCCGCAAGCCAGCCGCCGAGCACGGGGCCGAACAGCGGCCCGAGCAGCACGATCAGGCCGAACAGCGTCATCCCGACCGGCAACTGCGACAACGGCAGCCGCGTGCGGATGATGGTCTGCGCGGTCGGGATCAGCGCACCGCCGGTGAAGCCCTGGCCGATCCGGCCGGCGATCATCATCGGAAGCGAATGCGACCAGCCGCACATCATCGAGAACGCGATGAAGAGCGCGGAGTTCGTCAGCAGGAAATTGCGCAGCCCGAACACACGCGTGAGCCACGCGGCGAGCGGGATCATCACGATCTCCGACATCAGGTAGCCGGTCGAGATCCACGTGCCTTCGGTGCCGGTTGCGCCGATTTCGCCCTGGATCTGCGGCAGTGCGGAGTTCGTGATCGAGATGTCTAGCGTCGCCATCAGCGCGCCGAGCGCGCCGGCCGCGACCGCGATCCAGTCGGTCACGCTCGCGCGGCCTTCGTGCGGCGGCGCGGGCATCGTGGCGGGCGTATCAGCCATGGCGCTGCTCGTCGCGGGCCGAACGCGTATCGACATCGACCGTCACCGACAGGCCCGGCAGCAGCATGCGCTGCGCACGCGCGTCCGCGGCGAGGCGGATGCGTACCGGCACGCGCTGGACGATCTTCGTGAAGTTGCCGGTCGCGTTCTCGGGCGGCAGTAGCGCGAACTGTGCGCCCGTGCCCGGCGCGAAGCTGTCGACGACGCCGGACAGCGCGCCGTCCGGCAGCGCATCGACGTGCAGTTCGACGGGCTGGCCGATGCGCATCTGGCCGATCTGCGTTTCCTTGAAATTCGCGACGAGGTAGATCGCATCGACAGGCACGACGGTCAGCAGGCGCGTGCCGGGCTGCACATATTGACCGACGCGCACCGTGCGATCGCCGACGCGGCCGGCGAGCGTGCTGCGCACGACCGTGTTGTCGAGGTCAAGCTGCGCCTGCGCGGCGCTGGCCTGGGCGGCCTCGAGCTGCGCGCGCGCCTGCTGGAGCTGCGCGGTAAACGATGCGATCTGCGTGCGGGCGGCGGCGATCGATGCGTTATTCGCGGCGAGCGTCGCGGCCGCCTGGTCGCGCGTGCTCTTCAGGTCGGCCACGCGTTCGTGCGTTTCGGCGCCGGTCGCCGCGAGCGGTGCATAACGTGCGTATTCGTCGTTCGCGTGGCGTGCGTTGATCTGCGACACCTTCGCCTGCGCGTCGGCCTGTTCGAGATTCGCGTGCTGCTGGCTGATATCGGCTTCGGCGCGCGCGATATCCGCGCGGCGCGCGTCGACGGTCGCGAGCGATTGCGCGAGCGCGACCTGGTACTGGCGGACGTCGAGCCGCACGAGCGGATCGCCGGCCTTCACGGCCTGATTGTCGCGCACATACACGTCGGTCACGTAGCCGGCGACCTTCGGCGCGGCGGTCATGCTGTCCGCCTGCAGGTAAGCATCGTTGGTGCTTTCGATGAAGCGGCCGACCGTCCACCAGCGGCCGAGCCAGACGGCGCCGCCGATGACCGCGAGCACGGCGACCACGAGCAGGATGCGCCGCTTCGATCCGACCTTTTCGTTGCGCGGCGTTGTTCCGGTTTCCTGACGATTTGCTTTCTGTGGCGGGTCTTGCAGCGTCGACATGCTGGCATCCAATTTATTCCGAGTGGAAGAATTATTCCAGTTGCTAGAATTGTGTCAAGTAGAATGTCGATCGATCGAATGACGAGGAAGGCATGAACGAAGCGAAGAAGCTGCGTCGCACGTCCGCGAGCGGCTACGCGCGCGGCGACGAAACGCGCCAGCGGATCATCGAAGCGGCGATTGAACTGTTCGGCGAACGCGGGTTCGCGGGCGCATCGACGCGCGAGATTGCCGCGATGGCCGGCGTGAACGCACCGGCGCTCCAGTACTACTTCGAGAACAAGGAAGGCGTTTACCGCGCGTGCGTGGAGACGATCGCCGAGAACGGCTGGGAGGTGTTCGCGCCGTCGGTCGGCCATGCGTGGGCGATGCTCGACGCGGACGCGGACGTCGACGTGCTGATCGACGCGTTCATCGGGCTGCTGCGTGCGTTGTCGGACCGGATGTTCACGGCGCCGAAGACGATGAACCAGCGGTTGTTCTTCGCGCGCGAGCAGGTCGGCCAGGAGCCGGCAAGCGCGAGCGAAATCCTGATGAAGCGCATGCGCAAGCCGCTCAACGACGTGAGCGCCGAGTTGATCGGCCGCATCTCGGGGCGGCCGGCCGACGATCCCGTCACGCGCTTGCGCGCGATGAGCCTGTTCGGGCAGATCACGGTGTTCCACATCGCGGAGCGTTCCGCGCTGCAGGTGCTCGAATGGGATGCATTCAATGGCGAGCGCGCGGCGTTGCTGATCGAGACGATCGCCGACCAGACGCGCGTGCTGCTCGAACAATGGCACGCGCAGTGCGATGCGTTTGCCGCCGGTCCCGAGGCTGCCGCGAAGCGCAGGCCGCGTGCTGCGGCGGAACGCACGGCGAAGCCCGGCGCATCAACCTCCGCGGCGAACAACACGCGGCGCGTGACCAAGCCCGCCGCACGTTGAGCGCGGCGGGCCGCTAACCCTTCAAGTCAGTTCGGCTTGCGCGCCGGCTCGTCGTTTGACGGCGGCCGGGGCGCCGTTTCGGCGGCATTGCCGTTGCCGTCATGGCTGCCGTTCTCGCCGTTGCCGACCGGCCGCGATCCATCCGCATACGCGACGACGCTACGCTGCGGATTGGCGATCCGGATGCCGCGTTCGCGGAACGTTTCCGCTATCCGCCGGTTGAATTCACGCTGCACGCTCCAGCGCGTCGAGTCCGTGCACTGCATCTGTCCGGCCAGCGCGAGCGCTGCGCCGTCGACCTGGTCGATACCCCAGTAGCTGAAGTCGGACAGGATGCCGTCATGGTATTTCGGATCGTCGCGCAATGCGGCGCCGATCTCCTTGAGCGTCGCGATCGCGCGATCGATGTCCTCGCCATAAGCGATGCTGACCTTGACGGCCGCATTGCCGAGCCCGCGATTCGTGTTGTTGACGGTCGTTACAGAGCTGAACGGGATCGTATACAGCGACCCGTCGCCCGCGCGCAGCCGCACGGTGCGGATCGACAGGTATTCGACCGTGCCCGACACGCCGGCGAGCGTGACCCAGTCGCCGACCTGCATGGCGTTTTCCATCAGCAGGAAGATTCCGGTGATGAAATCCTGCACGAGCTTCTGCGAGCCGAAACCGAGCGCGACGCCGAAGATGCTCGCGCCGGCCAGCAGCGGGCCGACGTTCACGCCGAGCTGGCTGAGACCCGTCAGCACGACGACGAGCGCGATCATCACGAACAGCAGCGAGCGCAGCATCGGCAGCAGCGTGCGCAACCGCGCCGCGCGCACCAGGTTGCCTTCGCGCGTCCAGCGCTGCAGGCGGCGCTCGATCGCGATGTTCGCGGCTTCCCATACGACGAGCGCGACGATCGCCGCGATCGCGATCGTCACCAGCGCCGATGCGAGCCGGTGGCCGATCGTGCCGGTCTCGAACGCGCGGAAGACCGGCACGCCCCAGATCTGCAGCAGCAGCACGAGCGTCACGATGCCGATCGCGCCCGATACGATCTGGCGCAGCAGCGGGTAGTAGCGGTACGCGTGCAGATGGACGAGCGTGCGGTCTTCGTCGCGGCCCTGGAACAGCCGCGCGAGCGCGCCGAACACGACGATCGACACCATCCGCATGCCGATCATCACGGCGATCGAGCGGCCGCCGAGCGTGATCAGCACGCGATAGCCGTTGTGGACGTCGAGCGCCCACACGAACCACAGCGCCATCACGACGAAGACCGACACGGGGGCCCAGGCATCCGCGAGCGCGTTGCCGATCACGGCGAAGCTCGGACGGTCCGCGCCGGCCGCGCGAATCCGCGCGGCGACCGGCTGGCGGCACTGCAGGATCAGCACCGAGATCATCACGTGCCCGACGAGCGCGACGGCTTTCAACAGCGCGACGTGACCGGCTTCGCTGAGGCCGAAGCTGGCGGCGATCTCGACCGCGGCCGTGCACGCGCCGACCACGATCACGATTCGTGCGATCGAGCGCTGCGCGAAATCGGCCCATGCGTCGCTGATATGCAGCAGCCGCAGCTGCCGAGCGTCGGGCTGGAAGAACAGCCGGCTGACGATCGTGACGAGCCGGCAGATCACGTAGATGTCGATCAGCGCTTCGAGCGCGGATTCGATCGGTGTACCCGCATCGCCGATCAGCGACATCGTCAGGCTCGCGACGCCGACGAACACGAGCAGCGGCACCACGCGCAGCGCGAGGCTGACGAGCGCACGCGGCATCCGGTGCAGCAGCGTGGTATGACGGCGCGCGTGGCCTTGACCCTGGGATGAGGCTGGCGCGGCTTCGGCAGCATCGGTGGCGTTGGGCGGCGCGGATGTGTCTGGCGGCGCGTCGTCGTCTGGGGTGACGGAATCGGGCACGGTGGGGCGCGATGTGCCGGCGCGCCGTGCGGCCACTGCGGCCAGCGCACGTCGCAACAGCCGCTTCGCGAACCATTCGACGACGAGCGCGGGTACGAGCACGGCGAGCATGACCCAGATCGTGTGGGCGAGATCGGCGCGCTCGTCGGCGCGTACCAGCCTGTCATGCCACCAGCTGCCGACCGACCCGACATCGAGCAGCGAGCGCAGCGATTCCTTCAGCGCGCCGCCGATTTCGGTGCTCCAGCGCGACCCCTGGCGGACGAGCATCGACGCGAGCCCGTTCGACGTGAGCGCGGTCGGGGCCGCGGCGGCCGATGCGCTGCTGGCCGCGGCCGCTTCGCTGGCGGCGACCGCGGGCGCACTCAATGCGCCGACGGCCGCGATCGCGCGCAGCGTCGTTTCGACCTGCGCGCGCTCGCGCGGATTTTCGAGCACATCGAGTGCCTGCTGGGCCTGTTGCGGCGTCAGCGCGGGCTTGGTGCCGGAGGCGGCCGATGCAGCGGCCGGAATGGGGGCGGCCGCATGGGCGGCCGACACGACGGCGGCAAGCAGCCAGCCGAGGAGGAAATGTCGCATGGAGTAGGCATGCGGGTGCGCATCGGCGCGCGGCCCGCCAGGCTGAACGATGGACGGAAGTTAACATGATCGCGATCGGAGCCGAATAGTTCCGTCGACGACTATTCGAATCGGGCATGCGTGAGGCGGCGCGGGCGTTTGCGTCGCGCTTGCGCAGGCAAATGTCTGACGCAGGCTCCGGCTGGTCCGACAGTCGGGAGGGCCCTGCTTGCTGGGTCGTAAGGTGCTTGTAACGTCCGTTTGCAGTGGGAGGCGAGCAGTGCGTTGCAACGTGAGCAATCGCCCGAACGTGTCCGATGCATCAGATAAATCTGGATTCCTGACGAATCACGGATGTTCGCCGTGAAAGACCGGCAGCACGTACTCGGCGATTTCCTCGATGACCTCGCGCACGGGCCGGTCGGATCCCGGGTTCAGCGTGACATGATGCGTGCCCGCCGCACGCATGTCCTGCAGGATGTCGACCAGGGCGCGGCGCCCGGTCGCGTAGCCGAGCGAGAGCGCGCTGGCCGGTGCGTCGGGGTCCGTGGCGAGGTCGAGTCGCATAGATACGCCGAACGCGCGGAGTTCCGGCGCCGAAAGCCGATCGACCGCCGCGCGCCACATGGAATGGCGTGCGCGCTGCGTGTCCGGATCACGGTGGTACGTCATCCAGCCGATCGAGTGCCGCGCGATCCAGTCGACGCTCTGTCCGCCCGAGCCGACCGCGAGCATCGGCACCGCGTCGCCGCGCGGCAGCAGCATGAACTCGGGCGCGTCGGCCGGTGCTTCGTCGGGCAGCACGCGGGATGGCACGCCCAATGCGGCTGCGACGACGTCCCAGTGCGCGCGGTAGCGGTCGCGACGCGTTTCCGCATCGACGCCGAACGCCGCATATTCGGGTGGCCGGTCGCCGGAGCCGAGTCCGAGGATGAAGCGCCCGCGTGAGAGCGTCGCGACCGACAGCGCGCCTTTCGCGATGTGCAGCGGATGACGCAGCGGCAGCACGATCGCGCCGCTGGCCAGCGCGATCCGGCGCGTGCGCGCCGCCAGGGCACCGAGCAGCACCCACGGGTCGAGATGGCCGACCGGGTCGGGGTAGTCGGCGCTGTTCAACGGTACGTCGCGAATCCACAGCGCGCGAAAGCCGAGCGTATCGGCCAGTTCGGCGAGTTCGAGCTGCTCGTTGAAGTCGGCGACGATATGGCCGCCGCGAAGCAGCGGCAGCGTGAGGCCGATCGACAGCTGTCCGTCCGAGAAGACGCGATGGGCGACGTCGGGGCGGGCAGGGGCAGGCGTGGTCATGTCGGATCCTTGGAGACGATGCAAAGCGGATGCGCGGTGTTCCGTGTCCGAATGCTAGCGTGTTTGCGCAAGGCGCGAGCCGCGCGGCATACGCCGTCCCCGGCGCTACGCGATCCGCAGCGTCACGCCGCGCGTTGCGCCGCGCAATTGTCGCTGTCGTGTGTCGGACATGCGTCGGAGGCGGGTTCCGGTCAGGAGGTGGCGAGCTGCGCGACGCCGGCAAATCCGGTCGCGGCGGGCTGTCACTGTCGGGCGATTGTAAGACGATTGTCCGTGGCGCGCAGACGCAACGCGTCGACTTCGCCGCAACGGGCCACTGCAGCCCGACGCCACGCATGGCCGGCCATCGTCGTGCCGGCGGGCGTTTCAGTTTCGAAACGTTCGCGCTTCCTGACGGTGCGCGATCCCTTCCGACGACCTTGCGGGCGCCCGCGCGGCCTTGCGGCGCGAAGCATGGTGCGCTCCTTGCATATCTGTACGGGCCGTGAGTGCGATCGCAGGGCGCAGTCGGCCCGACAATCGCTTCAGTGGGTCGGACGTATCGGAGACGGGGACAAGAGAATGAAAAGAGACCGAATCGCAACGTGGCGTGTTGCAAACATGAATCGCCGACCTGCCAGGGTATTCGCGTCGCCGTTGATTGCGGCGACGTGAGCGCGCGGCTTTCCGTTCCATCCGAGCAATCGGGTTCGTTCTGAACGACAACGTGCATGTTTGACGCACGAGGCCGACCGGCAACGGTCGGCCGTCGGGGATGAGCCCCGAATGCATGCGGATGGCTCCGGCCTGGATCCCGGATCGTCATGCCGTGGCGCAACGCGAGTCGTCGCGCAGTGGATGCGTTCGCGCGCCGCGCGCCGCGCGTTGCGGCGTGGCGGAGATGATCGGGATCGCACGGAAGCGCCGGCGGCGCAACGCAGCGCGCAGCATCGTGGAACACGCGTAGTCCAGGGGAAGCGTTCACCGGTGGCCGCATGGTGGACGTCGCAACTTTGTGCTGTCAGTTGATCCACTACCCCGATGGATCAATTGTTGAAGCGCCCATCGCCGAGTGGTGAATGGGCGTCTTTTTTTGTGCGCCGGTTTTGCGCGGGGGCCGCCGGCCGGATCGTGCGTCGTTCTGTATCATGTGTTGGCGCGCGGGCCGCTCGTGCGGTCGCACGGCCTGCCGGCGCGCCCGATCACGCGTTGCCAACATGAACGACAAAGCCTTGCACGACCCCTCAACCGCTGGCGTCGACCCGGCCGCGCTCGATGCGCTGCATGCGTTCGTCGAGCGTCATCCGCGCCTGCTCGTGCTGACCGGCGCGGGCATCAGTACCGATTCCGGCATTCCGGGCTATCGCGACCGCAACGGTCAGTGGATGCGCTCGCCGCCGATCCAGCTTCACGAATTCCTCGGCTCCGATGCCGCGCGGCGACGCTACTGGGCGCGCAGCATGATCGGCTGGCCCGTCGTCGGCCGCGCGCGGCCGAACGGGTCGCACGTCGCGTTGGCGCGGCTCGGCGGCGCGGGCCGGATCGAGCGCCTCGTCACGCAGAACGTCGACGGCCTGCACCAGCGGGCGGGCAGCGACGACGTGATCGAACTGCACGGCGGGATCAACGGCGTGACCTGCCTCGAATGCGGCGCGCACCATGCACGCGCGACGATCCAGGACGTGCTCGAAGCCGACAATCCCGAATTGCTGGGCGCGCAGGCCGAGCCGGCCGCGGACGGCGACGCGCACCTCGAATGGGCCGCGCTCGACACGTTCCGGATCCCGGCGTGCCCCGCATGCGGTGGCCTGCTGAAGCCGGCAGTCGTGTTCTTCGGCGAGAACGTGCCGCGCGAACGCGTGGCGCTGGCGTCGCAGGCGCTCGACGCGGCCGATGCGCTGCTCGTCGTCGGTTCGTCGCTGATGGTGTATTCCGGCTACCGCTTCTGCGTGTGGGCGCAGGCGCAGCAGAAGCCGGTCGCCGCGCTCAATCTCGGCCATACGCGCGCCGATCCGATACTGACGCTGAAGGTCGAGGCGCGTTGCGCACCGGCGCTCGACGCACTGACGACCCGTCTGGGTCTTGGCGGCAACACCATGGAGCATGCATCGTGACCGGCGCTACATCTTCACCCGATCCTTCCGCGCGGCTGCTGGCGCCCGCGGCCGAACGCAACCGCGGGCCGATCCTCGACGTGTTGCGCCGTGTGCTGCCGGCGAGCGGCAGCGTGCTCGAGATCGCGAGCGGCACCGGACAGCATGTCGTTCATTTCGCGCAGGCACTGCCGGGCCTGCGCTGGCAGCCGAGCGATCCCGACGAACAGGCGCGGCACTCGGTCGCCGCGTGGATCGCGCATGCGGGCCTCGCGAACGTCGCCGGGCCGCTGGCGTTCGACGTGCGCGATGCATCGTGGCCGGTCGCGGCACTCGATGCGATCGTCTGCATCAACATGATTCATATCTCGCCGTGGGCCTGCACGGAAGCGCTGTTCGCGGGCGCGGCGCGGCTGCTGCGGCCGGGCGGCGTGCTGTTCCTGTACGGCCCGTACCGTCGCGAAGGCCGGCACACGGCGCCGTCGAACGAGGCATTCGACCTGCAGCTGCGCAGCCGCGACCCGTCGTGGGGCGTGCGCGATCTCGAGACCGTCGTCGCGCTCGGCCTCGATCGCGGGCTCGACTGCATTGAGGTCGTCGAGATGCCGGCGAACAACCTGAGCGTCGTGTTCCGGCTGCTGCCGCACGCGGAGCAATGACACGCAAGCGCGCATCGACGCCGGGTTTCCACTATCCTTTCGCCTGTGCGCGCGGCCCGGGTCGGGTCGCGCCCCGTTTTTTCCGGAGAATTGACTAATGGGCAAACAAGCAATCGGTGTGATCGGGCTCGCGGTGATGGGCCGCAATCTCGCACTCAATATCGAGAGCCGCGGTTACGCGGTGTCGGTGTACAACCGCAGCCGCGAGAAAACCGACGAACTGATCGCCGAATTCCCCGGCCGCAACCTGGTGCCGACCTATACGCTCGAGGAGTTCGTCGCGTCGCTCGAAACGCCGCGCCGGATCCTGATGATGGTGAAGGCCGGCGAAGCGACCGATGCGACGATCGCATCGCTCAAGCCGCTGCTCGAGAAGGGCGACGTGCTGATCGACGGCGGCAATACGCACTTCACCGACACGATCCGCCGCAACCAGGAACTCGCGCAATCGGGCCTGCACTTCATCGGCACCGGCGTGTCGGGCGGCGAAGAGGGCGCACTGCGTGGCCCGTCGATCATGCCCGGCGGTCAGCGCGACGCGTACGACCTCGTCGAGCCGATCCTCAAGCAGATCGCCGCGAAGGCGCCGTCGGACGGCGAGCCGTGCGTCGCGTACATGGGACCGGACGGTGCGGGCCACTACGTGAAGATGGTCCACAACGGCATCGAATACGGCGACATGCAACTGATCGCCGAAAGCTACTCGGTGCTGAAGGACGTCGCGGGTCTGACCAACGACGAGCTCGGCGCGGTGTACACCGAATGGAACCAGGGCGAACTCGACAGCTACCTGATCGAGATCACGTCGAAGATCTTCGGCAAGAAGGACGAAGAGACCGGCAAGCACCTCGTCGACGTGATCCTCGATCGCGCCGCGCAGAAGGGCACCGGCAAGTGGACGAGCCAGAACGCGCTGGATCTCGGCGTGCCGCTGCCGCTCATCACCGAATCGGTGTTCGCGCGCGTGCTGTCGTCGCTGAAGACCGAGCGCGTCGCGGCCAGCAAGATCCTGTCGGGCCCGGCCGCCGCGCCGTTCGACGGCGATCGCGCCGCGTTCGTCGAAGCCGTGCGCCGCGCGCTGTACCTGAGCAAGGTGATCTCGTACGCACAAGGCTTCGCGCAACTGCGCACGGCATCGGAAGAGTACGGCTGGAACCTCGATCTCGGGACGATCGCGAAGATCTTCCGCGCGGGCTGCATCATCCGCGCGCGCTTCCTGCAGAAGATCACGGACGCTTATGCGAAGGATCCGGCGCTCGCGAACCTGTTGCTCGATCCGTACTTCAAGGACATCGCCGCGAACTATCAGGCGTCGCTGCGCGATGTCGTGGTCGCCGCGGTGAAGGCCGGCGTGCCGGTACCGGCGTTCGCGTCGGCGGTCGCGTACTTCGACAGCTACCGTTCCGAGCGGCTGCCGGCGAACCTGGTGCAGGCGCAGCGCGACTTCTTCGGCGCGCACACGTTCGAGCGCACCGACAAGCCGGGCAGCTTCCACGCGAACTGGTCGTAACCGGCCCGCGGGGGCAGCATTGTTGCGAAAATCTATTCTCTGAATAGGGTTTTTCTATCCCGGATGCCGACATTGTTGGCTCCGGGGAAACAGTGTTTTCGTTCTTTCATGGTTTTCCCTAGGTGCTGCCGGGACTAAACTCTGTTCCATCGCTGCAGACATGGTGTGTGCGGCGGAGCAAAAAAATCCCGGAGGTAATCATGAAATCGCTGATCGCAACGTTCGCTGCAGCTGCCGTCCTCGCCGTTCCCGCCGTCTCGTTCGCCCAACAGAACGCGCCCGTCACCCGTGCACAGGTGAAGGCCGAACTCGTCGCCGTCCAGCAGGCCGGCTACAAGCTGGGCAGCGACCGCACGAACTACCCGGAAGGCATCCAGGCTGCTGAAGCCCGTCTGAACCCGCAACAAAACGTCGCCGCTGCCGACACGACCGGCTACGGCGCACAACCGGCCGCCGCGCAAGAATCCGGCGCACCGGCCAAGGCCAAGACCGGCTGGCAAGTCAAGCGTATCGCTGACGACGCCCCGATCTACAAGGGTCGTTAATGGTGCGGCCGCTTCGGCGGCCGGATCCGACCCCATGCAGTACAAACAGCCCGTCGTTCCGTTATGCGGAACGACGGGCTGTTTTCATTGGCGGCGCGTGATGCGCCGGCGCTCAATGCAGCGGGCGGCGGCCGCGCCCGATATCGCGGAACAGCGCTTCGGCCGGTTCCAGCACCTGCAGCCACGTTTCGTCGTAGCCGCTCAGCGTGTCGAGTGCGTCGCGCAGTCGTTCGATCGCGAGGACCGGCAGCTCGACGCTGTGGCGCGTGGCGCCCGTCATGTGCGCGACGCTCGCCAGCTGGACGAGCGCGTCGGCCGCTTCAGCGACATCGGTCGCGAACAGCAGGTGCCGGTTGAGCAATTCGACCAGGCTGCTGGAGCCGGCGAAATCGTCGGCGTCGAGCTGCACGGAAAGAAACGTCGCGTTGTTCATTGTCATGCTCCTCGTTGTCATTGGATCGCGCGCTGCATCCCCGAGTATAGGCGGCGATCGAAGAGGGGAATGTGACGGGGACGAGATGGCCGGCGCGCGCGGCGGCGCGGGTGGAAAACCCGCGCCAGGCCCGCCGGACGGCCCGCGCGGCGCGGCTCGCAGGCCGTCGCCACACCCGCACGGCGGTGCAAGATTGTTGCCGGAACAGGCAGCTGACGCAGTCCCGACCGCGACAAATGGTATCTTTGCCGGTCGGGACGACACTGAAAAGTGCGAAAAAGGGGCCGGTGAGCCCATTCGCATCGACGTTCCGCTGTGGAAACTGACGGCCGCGAGAGCGGTCGGATACTGGTTGGTCCGGCCGTCCGGCCGGACATCGTGCGGCGCGCACCGGGGGGCGGTGGGCGGCGCCACGACGCAAATCCGGGAGGACCCTTGAGAGAAACTATTCCCATCCACGATGCGCTGACGCGCTGGTTGCCGCAGGCGGCGCTCATCGCCGCAGCCGTCGCGCTGTCGGGATGTACGCTGACACCGTGGACTGACAGTTGGCAACCGGCGCGCCAGCCGACCTCGATGTCGGCTGCGACGCCGGGCGTGATCGCCGGCTATTACCGCGTGAACCCGGGCGATACGCTCGCGGGCATCGCGAGTGCCTACGGGCAACGCGTGCAGGACGTGGCCAGCTGGAACCACATGGCGCCGACCGATGCCGTGTCGCCTGGCCAGGTGCTGCGCGTGGCGCCGCCGTCCGCCGCGCCGTCGCCCGGGCAGCCGTCCGCCGCAGCCGCGCCGGGCTCGCTCGCGTGGCCGGCTACGGGTGTCGTCGCGACGCCGTTCGCGACTGGCAAGACGCGCGGCGTCGTGATCGCCGCATCCGGGCCCGACCATTCGGTGCGGGCCGCGGCGAACGGGCGCGTGGTCTACGCCGGGTCCGGCGTCAAGGCGTACGGTCCGCTCGTGATCCTGAAGCACGACAACGGCCTCATCACGGCCTACGGGCACAACGGCAAGCTGCTCGTCAACGAAGGCGACGCGGTGCGCCAGGGCCAGCCGGTCGCCGAAATGGGCACCGACGCGAACGGCCGCTCGACGTTCGAGTTCGAAGTCCGTCAGAACGGCAAGGTCGTCGATCCGATGAACTTCCTGCCGCGCAACGGCGGCTGACGGCCCGCAGTATTCCGTGTGCGCCGGGCGGCGCACACGCTCCTGCCTTCATCCCCCCTTGAGTGTCGCGGTACCGGACTGTCTCGCGTGATTGCCGAGCCAGCGGATGCCCAATGCGAGCGCCGCCGCGCCAAGCGCGATCAGTGAGCACTGGATCGCGACCGGCAGGTAGCCGTGCGGCCGCGGATCGACGAACGGGTAGGGATACCAGTTCTCCAGCGCACCGCGCACGAGCGTATAGCCGAGATAGACGACCGGAAAAGCGAGCCAGGCGAACGCGCTGCTGCGCGCGATCGGCCGGCACGGCTCCACGTACAGCCAGTCGCACAGCATCACGAGCGGCACGATCCGGTGCAGCACCCAGTTGTTGAACGCCGGCGTGACATGGCGCAGCGCATCGAGCCGCGCCAGCAGGAGTTCGTAGACGATCGCGGTGATCAGCACGTACAGCACGGCCGCGCCGCGCATCGATTCGTAGCGGGCCGACCCGGGGCGCGCGATGCGCCAGAGCCCCGCGGCCAGCATCGCGGCCGCGTAGAGGCTGCTCAGTTGCGTGAAGTAGCTGAGATAGTTGCCGAGATGGAAGTTCGGCAGGCGCCAGTAGTCGGCGACGCTGTGCAGCGTGGTGGATACCGCGAGCAACGCGGCGGTCAGCCGATAGGCCGCAACGAAGAACGCTTTGCTCATGATGCCCGCGCGCCGTCGCACCAAAGCTTCATCGTGCCACAGCCGTTTGCGCGCGCGATGCGGACTTTCCATATGAGGGACGCGCGCGGTGCGCGTCGACGATTCGTCAGATATTTGACCGTGTCGCGTAAAACCGGACGCCCGTGCGGCTACAATCCTGAAAGCCAAGCCGGGCGCAGAGCCGGTTGCCGCCCGCGCGCCACCCCGCATACCACACGAGACGAAGCATGAGAAACATCCTCGCGAAACAGACGCGCTACAGTTCGCCCGCGATCTTCTTCCACTGGGCCATCTTCGTGCTGGTGGCGCTGGCCTATCTCGCCATCGAGATTCGCGGCCCGAAGGGCAGCGACAGCCGCGTGTTCTGGATGAACGTGCACCTCACCGCAGGCACGTTCGTGCTGGTGCTGTCGGTGCTGCGCGTGCTGTGGCGCATCGTCAGCCGCGTGCCGGAAGCCATTCCGCAGGCGGCGCTGCTGCGCTGGCTGTCGAGGCTCGCGCATGTCGCGCTCTACGTGTTCATCATCGCGCAGCCGCTGCTCGGCATCATGATGATCAACCTGGGCGGCAAGCCGGTGTCGCTCGACTGGCTCGGCGTGTCGTTCACGCTGTTCGGCCCCGACAAGGCGCTGCGGCCGACGATCAAGGAAGCGCACGAGCTGATCGGCAACGCGTTCTACTTCGTGATCGGCCTGCATGCGCTGGCCGCGCTGTACCACCACTTCATCCGGCGCGACGACGTGCTGCGGCGCATGGCGCCCTGATCGCCACGTGCTTGGCATGCCTCACGGGCGGGGGCGCATGGTTGTGCTGACAACCATGCGCCCCCGGTCCGTTTACCGGCATGGGTGACTGTTCATCGCGTTGAACATTCGGTAACATCTCGGCTGTTTTTACATTCCGCTTACTCGTCGCCACGCATGCTGCACCGACATCGTCACCTGACCGCCTGGCTTGGCGTGCTCGCGATCTGGATCGCGATCGCGGCGCCGCTGGTGTCGCAGTGGCGCATCGCGCAAGCGGCCACGCCGGACGCCATCGTCTGCAGTACGGAACATGGCGTGCATCGGTCGGCCGATGCGGGCCGCATGCACGATCACGCGCTGCATCTCGACGCGTGCGGCTACTGCGGCTTCTTCGCCCATAGCCCCGCGATCGGTGCGCCTGCTGCTGCGTCGTTCGCTTCCATCCCCGCCGTTTCCGCGTCCACCGCCGCGCCGCCTGCCGTCGCGGTGCACGCCGGCCGCTATCCGCGCGCGTATCCACGCGCACCGCCCGAGCGCGCCTGACGCGCTGTTATCCGTTCTTATTACCGCCGATATCCGTGCGGCCCGTCGCGGCCGCGTGGAGGGCGTCACTCGGGCTTTCGATCATGACCAATTTCCAGTTGCGTGCGCCGCGGGCGTCATGCAATGCCAGTGCGCGGCGCGTGCCGCGAATGTTGAAACTTACCGTTCCCGCGCTCGCTGCCGGCGCGCTGGCAGCGAGTGCTGCGGCGGCCGAAACGGCGCGTGCGGACGTCGCGCCGGTGAACGAGTCGGCCGCGCTGCTGCCGCCCGTCGAGGTCGTCGCGGCGCCGCTGTCGACGCCGCTCGTCGTCGTCACGAATCCGAAGGCGCCGCGCCAGCCGCTGCCCGCCAGCGACGGTGCGGATTACCTGAAGACGATCCCCGGCTTCACGTCGATCCGCAGCGGCGGCACGAACGGCGACCCCGTGCTGCGCGGGATGTTCGGTTCGCGGTTGAACATCCTGGCGAACGGAATGCCGACGCTCGGCGCATGCCCGAACCGGATGGATGCGCCGACGTCGTACATCGCACCGGAAAGCTATGACAAGGTCACCGTCGTGAAGGGGCCGCAGTCCGTGCTGTACGGTCCCGGCGCGTCGGCCGGCACCGTGCTGTTCGAGCGCGTGACGCCGCGCTTCGAGCGTCCGGGCATGCGTTTCGACGGCAGCCTGGTCGGTGGATCGTTTGGCCGCAACGACCAGAACATCGACCTGACGGCGGGCACGCCCGACGTCTACGGCCGCGTGACCGCGAACCACGCGCATTCGCAGGACTACAAGGACGGCAACGGCAACACCGTGCCGTCGCAGTGGGACAAGTGGAACGCCGATGCGGCGCTCGGCTGGACCCCCGACGACCACACGCGCGTCGAGCTGACCGCCGGCACCGGCGACGGTTATGCGCGCTACGCGGGCCGCGGGATGGACGGTGCGCATTTCCGCCGCGAGACGCTCGGGCTGTCGTTCGACAAGCGGCACCTCGGCGACGTGCTCGACCGGATCGAGGCGCGCGTGTACTACAACGAGGCCGATCACGTGATGGACAACTACACGTTGCGGCAGCCCGACCCGACCAGCAGCATGCCGATGCGGATGGCGGCCGACGTGCGGCGCCGCACGGTCGGTGCGCGCGCGGCGGCGACGTTCCGTTTCGGCGACGACTTCAAGCTCGTGACGGGTATCGACGCGCAATCGAACCGGCTCGATTCGCGCTCGTCGATGGGGCAGCAGAACTACCGCGACCAACCGTGGGATGCGCAGGCGACGATGTGGAACGCGGGCGTGTTCGGCGAACTGACGTGGTATGCGAGCGACGTGTCGCGCGTGATCGGCGGCGCGCGCGTCGACTATGCGAGCGCTCGCGACAAGCGCGCGATGAAGAGCGGGATGATGATGAGCAAGCCGAACCCGACCTTCGACGACGATCGCTCGCGCGTGTTGCCGAGCGGCTTCGTGCGCTACGAGCGCGATCTCGCGTCGCTGCCCGTCACGTGGTACGCGGGGATCGGCCACGCGGAACGCTATCCCGACTACTGGGAACTGTTCTCCGCGACGCGCGGGCCGGCCGGTTCGGTCAACGCATTCTCGGCGGTGCAGCCGGAGAAGACCACGCAGATCGACATCGGCGCGCAGTACAAGAGCGACCGGTTCGATGCGTGGGTGTCGGCATATGCCGGCTATGTGCAGGACTTCATCCTGTTCAACTACGCGGCCGGCATGATGGGCCCGACCACGCAGGCGACCAACGTCAACGCGCAGATCATGGGCGGCGAAGCGGGCGTGTCGTGGCGGCCGGTTGCGCCGCTGCGCGTCGAGACGTCGCTCGCGTATGCATGGGGGCGCAACGTGGCAAGCGGCGATCCGCTGCCGCAGATGCCGCCGCTCGAGGCACGCATCGGGCTCGAATACACGCGAGGCGCATGGTCGGCCGGCGGCCTGTGGCGGATCGTTGCGCCGCAGCATCGCTATGCACTGAACGAGGGCAACGTGGTCGGCAAGGACTTCGGTCCGAGCGCCGGATTCGGCGTGCTGTCGCTGCATACGCAATACAACGTCAGCAAGACCGTGCAGATCTCGGTCGGCGTCGACAACGTGCTGAACAAGGCCTACACCGAGCACCTGAACCTCGCCGGCAACGCGGGCTTCGGCTATCCGGCGAACGCGCCGGTGATGGAGCCGGGCCGGACCGCATGGGTGCGCGTGAGCGCGAAGCTGTAGCGCGCGGCGCGTGTGCATTGCAGCATGCACGCGTGTGAATGCAGCCCCGCCCGAACGGGCGGGGTACGTCAACCGATTAGAGAACCGTGTCTAGTCAGGGCGCAAACGTTCGCGACTCGTGATTCACTCCCGCATTCGACGCACACGGTGCGCGCGATGCAGCGTGCGCGTCGATCCGGTGTCATTCGCACCGGCAGCACAATAATCAGGAGAACATGCATGGCCAGATCGATGCGTTCCAGGGTAATGGCAGGGGCAGTGGCATGTGCGATGAGCGTCGCACCGTTCGCGGGGACGACCGCGCTGATGACGCTCGCGACGACACACGCGGCGATGGCGGCGACCGCGCCCGCCGACAACTACGCGGCGACGCGTTATCCGATCATCCTCGTGCACGGGCTCACCGGCACCGACAAGTACGCCGGCGTGCTCGAGTACTGGTACGGCATCCAGGAGGATCTGCAGCAGCATGGCGCGACCGTCTACGTCGCGAACCTGTCGGGCTTCCAGAGCGACGATGGCCCGAACGGGCGCGGCGAACAGCTGCTCGCCTACGTGAAGACGGTACTCGCCGCGACGGGCGCGACCAAGGTCAATCTCGTCGGCCACAGCCAGGGCGGGCTGACGTCGCGCTATGTCGCGGCCGTCGCGCCCGATCTCGTCGCGTCGGTGACGACGATCGGCACGCCGCATCGCGGCTCCGAGTTCGCGGATTTCGTGCAGAGCGTGCTCGCGTACGATCCGACCGGGCTGTCGTCGACGGTGATCGCGGCGTTCGTCAATGTGTTCGGAATCCTGACGAGCAGCAGCCACAACACGAACCAGGATGCGCTTGCATCGCTGAAGACGCTGACGACCGCGCAGGCGGCGACCTACAACCAGAACTATCCGAGCGCGGGCCTTGGTGCACCGGGCAGCTGCCAGACTGGCGCACCGACGGAAACGGTCGGCGGCAACACGCATCTGCTGTACTCGTGGGCCGGCACGGCGATCCAGCCGACGCTTTCGCTGTTCGGCGTGACGGGTGCGAAGGACACGAGCACCATTCCGCTCGTCGATCCCGCAAACGCGCTCGACCCGTCGACGCTCGCGCTGTTCGGCACCGGCACGGTGATGATCAACCGTGGCTCGGGTCAGAACGACGGGCTCGTGTCGAAGTGCAGCGCGCTGTACGGCAAGGTGCTGAGCACGAGCTACAAGTGGAACCACATCGACGAGATCAACCAACTGCTCGGCGTGCGCGGCGCGTATGCGGAAGATCCGGTCGCGGTGATCCGCACGCATGCGAACCGGCTGCAGCTCGCGGGCGTGTAATCGATGACGGCACGTGAAGGGCGCGCGCCGCTGGCGCGGCGCGCAGCAGTCTATGGTGTCGTGGGGCTGGCGGCGGTTGCCGGCGTCGCGATGTGGAGCGGGGCGGGGTGGCATCGCGGGTCGGGCGCCGCCGGTGACGCACCGGACGCGGCAGCGGCGGGCGGTGTGACGGCCGCAGCACCGCAGGCCGCCGTGCCGGCGAGCGCGGGCTTGCCGCCGTCGCTGGCCGGTTCCAGCGCGCCGCGGCTGCCGCTCGATGCCGGCGGCCATCTCGCGAAGTCGCGCGCGGTACGCGATTTCTTCGACTATTGCCTGACCGCGCAGAGCGACCTGAGCGCGGCCGCGCTCGATGCGTTCGTCGTGCGCGAGATTGCCGCGCAGCTCGATGGTACGGCCGCGCAGGCCGAGGCGCTCGACGTGTGGCACCGGTATCGCGCGTATCTCGACGCGCTCGCGAAACTGCGCGATGCCGGCGCGGTCGACAAGTCCGATCTGGGCGCGTTGCAGCTCGCACTCGATCAGCGCGCGTCGATCGCGTACCGCACGCTCGGCGACTGGAGCCAGCCGTTCTTCGGTGCGGAGCAGTGGCGGCAGCGCTACGACCTCGCACGGCTGAAGATCACTCAGGATCGCTCATTGACCGATGCGCAGAAGGCCGAGCGGCTCGCGGCGCTGGCGCAGCAGATGCCGGCTGACGAGCGGGCGGCGCAGCAGCGCATCGACCAGCAGCGTGCCGCGATCGACCAGATCGCGCAATTGCAGAAGAGCGGGGCGACGCCCGATGCGATGCGCGCGCAGCTGACGCAGACGCTCGGCCCCGACGCCGCCGCGCGCGTCGCGCAGATGCAGCAGGACGATGCGTCGTGGCAACGCCGCTATGCGGACTACGCGGCGCAGCGTGCGCAGATCGAATCGGCCGGCCTGTCTCAGCAGGACCGCGACGCGCAGATCGCCGGGTTGCGGCAGCGTGTGTTCACGAAGCCGGGCGAAGCCGTGCGCGCGGCATCGCTCGATCGCGCGGCCGGCGGCACGCAATGACGCGGGCGTCGCCGCGTGTGGCCGGTCTCGCGAGGCCTCATGCGGCGCGCGTGATGTCGCGCGGCAGATGCTGCTCGATGGTATCGGCGAGCGTGTCGAACGCGGGCCCGATGCCTTCGTGCGCGACGCACGCATAGCCGAGCAGCAGGCCCTGTCGCGCGGTGTCGAGGCTGCTGTAGTAGCTGGTCAGCGGGCGGACAATCACGCCCGCATCGAACGCGCTCTGCGTGACCGCGCGATCGTCGCACGCGTCAGGCAGGCCGAGCACCAGATGCAGGCCGGCCTCGTCGCCCATCACCGGGAGCGCATCGCCGAAGCGCGCGCGGATCGCGTCGATCATCAGTTGCCGGCGCTCGCCGTACAGCGTGCGCATTCGTCTGACATGTGAAGTGAGGTGGCCGTCCATGATGAATTCGGCGAGCACGGCCTGCTGCATCAGCTGGCCTTCACGGTACAGCTCCGACAATCCGGTGCGGAACGTATCGACCAGATGCTCGGGCACGACCATATAGCCCATCCGCAGCCCCGGGAACAGCATCTTGCCGAGGCTGCCGACGTAGATCACGCGGCCGCCGTCGTCGAGCCCCTGCAGCGACGCGAGCGGCCGGCTGCCGTAGCGGAATTCGCTGTCGTAGTCGTCTTCGATGATCCAGCAGCGGTGCTGGCGCGCGTATTCGAGCAGCATCCGGCGCCGCGCGAGACTCATCACCATGCCGAGCGGGTACTGATGCGATGGCGTGACGAGCACGAGCCGCGGCGGATGCTGCATGTCGCTCGCACGCGGGTCGAGCCCTTCCTGGTCGACCGGCACCGGGGCGAGCGTGAGACCGGCCGCCTGCAGGACGCTGCGCACGCCCCAGTAGCACGGCTCCTCGACCCACGCGCGATCGCCGATATCGGACAGCAGCCGCACCGCGAGATCGATCGACTGGTGGATGCCCGTCGTGATGATCACCTGGTCCGGCGAGCATTTGACCGAGCGCGCGACGCGCAGGTAATCGGCAAGCGCGCGCCGCAACGGCCGGTAGCCGCCGCCCGGCGCGTAGGTCAGCAGTTCGGGATTGGCTTCCTTCCACAGCCGCGCCTGCAGGCGGCTCCACGTGCGGCTCGGAAATTCCGACACGTCCGGCACGCCCGGCATGAAAGCACCCCACTGGCGTCGCGATACACCCGCGTGCTCGATCAGTTGCCGGCCGCGCGTCGACAGGCTGCCCTGCGCATCCGGCGGCGGTTCGTCGGCGGCTGACGGCGCCGGCGCGTTGCCCGGTGCGTGGATCGCCGCGGCGTCCGGCCGCGTATCGGCCACGTAGGTGCCGCTGCCGGTCGTCGTCAGCACGTAGCCCTCGGCCGTCAACTGGTCGTACACATGCAGCACGGTATTGCGCGCGATCGACAGGTCGCCCGCGAGCGTGCGCGAGCTCGGCAGTTTCGTCCCTGGCCCCAATTCCCCGGTCAGGATGGCTTGCTGCATCAGCTGCAGCAACTGCCGGTACATCGGCTCCGGCGAGCTGCGGTCGAGACGGGCGGAGAGCCAGTCGGCGACGATCACGGTATCCAAAGTGGTCCTACTTGGAATATTGAAATGGTTCCCTAGTATAGAACCGTGCGCGCCGTATAGTGGCTCGCATCTCAAAATCAATTGTCGCGAAGCAAGGGGACAGCCACGATGAAGTCCGATGATGTGATCGTCAGCTTTCGCGGCGTGCGGAAGACCTACGACGGCGAAACGCTGGTCGTCAAATCGCTCGACCTCGATATCCACCGTGGGGAATTCCTGACGCTGCTCGGGCCGTCGGGTTCGGGCAAGACCACCTGCCTGATGATGCTTGCCGGCTTCGAATTCCCGACCGGCGGCGAGATCCGCCTGGACGGCGAGCTGCTGAACAACGTGCCGCCGCACAAGCGCAACATCGGCATGGTGTTTCAGAACTACGCGCTGTTCCCGCACCTGACGGTCGAGCAGAACGTCGCGTATCCGCTGACCGTGCGCAAGCTGCCGGCCGGCGAGCGCGCGGAACGCGTCGCGCATGCGCTGAAGATGGTGCAGATGGAGCGCTTCGCGAAACGCTATCCGGCGCAGTTGTCGGGCGGCCAGCAGCAGCGCATTGCGCTGGCGCGCGCACTCGTGTTCGAGCCGAAGCTGGTGCTGATGGACGAGCCGCTCGGCGCGCTCGACAAGCAGTTGCGCGAACACATGCAGTACGAACTCAAGGCGCTGCACGAGAAGCTCGGCGTGACCTTCGTGTACGTGACGCACGACCAGGGCGAGGCGCTGACGATGTCCGACCGCGTCGCGGTGTTCGACAAGGGCATCGTGCAGCAGCTCGACACCGTGGACCGCCTGTACGAATCGCCGTGCAACGAATTCGTTGCCAACTTCATCGGCGACAGCAACCGGCTGCGCGGCACCATCGCGCGTGTCGACGGCGAATTCTGCGAGTTCCGGCTCGACGACGGCACGAAGCTCGTCGGCCGCCACATTGGCGAAGCCGCCGAAGGCGCATCGGCGGTCGCGTGCATCCGCCCCGAACGCATGAGCCTCGCTGCCAACGGCCACGCGAACGGCGCCGCCGCGAACCGCCTGAGCGGCGAAGCGCGCAGCCTCATCTATTTCGGCGATCACGTGCGCATGCGCTGCGCGCTGCCCGGCCAGGACGAATGCTTCGTGAAGGTGCCGCTCGGCACCGGCGCGCTCGACGCGTTCTCGCCCGGCGCGCCGGTCTCGCTTGCATTCGCACCCGAACACCTGCGCGTGTTCGCGTGACCCCGGTTTCACCGCTTTTCCGCAGCACGTCGTCAACAACAAAGCCCACTTCCACCACGAGAGGAGAGGAACCATCATGAAACGAGCAAGCTTTACTGCGCGCCGCACGGCACTCGCGCTGGCACTGATCGCGTTCGGTGCATCGGCATCGGCTGCGGAACTCACGGTCGTCAACTTCGGCGGCGCGAACGGCGACGCACAGAAGGCCGCGTTCAACCAGCCGTTCGAAAAGGCAACCGGCAACAAGGTCACGGCCGTCGAGTACAACGGCGAGCAGGCGAAGGTGAAGGCGATGGTCGAGGCGAAGCACGTCAACTGGGACGTGGTCGAAGTCGAATCGGGCGACCTGAACCGCGGCTGCGACGAAGGGCTGTACGAGAAGCTCGACTGGTCGAAGATCGCGAAGAAGTCCGACCTGATTCCGGAATCGCCGCAGGTGTGCGGCGTCGGCTTCTTCGTGTGGTCGACGGCGCTGTCGTACAACGCGGACAAGCTGAAGTCGGCGCCGACCGGCTGGGCCGATTTCTGGAACGTGAAGAAATTCCCCGGCAAGCGAGGGATGCGCAAGGGCGCGCGCTATAACCTCGAATTCGCGCTGATGGCCGACGGCGTCGCGACGAAGGACGTCTACAAGGTGCTTGGCACGAAGGCCGGCCAGGACCGCGCGTTCAAGAAGCTCGACGAGTTGAAGCCGTACATCCAGTGGTGGGAAGCAGGCGCGCAGCCGCCGCAGTTCCTCGTCGCCGGCGACGTCGTGATGTCGACCGCGTATAACGGCCGCATCGATGCCGCGCAGAAGGAAGGCAAGAACCTGAAGGTCGTGTGGAACGGCAGCATCTACGACCTCGACTACTGGGCGATTCCGAAGGGTTCGCCGAACAAGGCGCTGGCCGAGCAGTACATCGCGTATTCGCTGACGCCGAAGCCGCAGCAGGCGTATGCGCAGCACATCGCGTACGGCCCTGCGAACATCGCGGCAATCAAGTCGCTCGACGCGAAGACGCTCTCGAACCTGCCGAACTCGCCGGCCAACGGCAAGAACGCGGTGCTGGAAGACATCGGCTTCTGGACCGACCACAGCGACGAGCTCGAGCAGCGCTTCACCGCATGGGCGACGAAGTAACCGGTCAGGTATCCTGAAGGTGTCCTGATGCAACCGGCCGCGCGATGCGTCGATCGTGTCGCGCGGCATTCCGCCGGAACGTGCCCGGCCGGAGAGAACCGTTGAATACGATGACGATCGCGCCTTCCTCGCCGTCGACCGCCGCGCTCAAGCGCGAGCTGAAGGCTGCCGAGGCCCGCAAGCGCACGATGGCGTTGCTGCTGGTCGCGCCGCTCGCGATTTTCCTGCTGCTGATCTTCGTCGTGCCGATCGGCACGCTGCTCACGCGCGCAGTGCAGAACCCCGAGATCGCAACCGCGTTGCCGAATACGGTCGCCGCGCTGTCGGGCTGGGACCGCAAGGCGCCGCCGGCCGACGCCGCGTATGTCGCGCTCGCGGCGGACATGACGAAGGTGGCCGACAGCGAGGCGATGGGTGCGCTCGCGCGGCGGCTGAACACCGAGATTCCCGGCTATCGCTCGCTCGTCGCGAAGACGGCGCGTGCGATGCCGCTGAAGGGCGACAACGACGCGGCGCTGACGCCCGCGCAGACGCGCGAGAAAATCGTCGATCTCGATTCGCGCTGGGGCGACGCCGCGTACTGGCAGGCGATCGCGAAGAACGGCAGCCAGGTATCGCCGTTCTACCTGCTTGCCGCGCTCGACCACAAGCAGGACGGCTTCGGCCACATCGTGCAGGCCGACCCCGACCAGTCGATCTATCTCGCGATCTTCGGCCGCACGTTCGTGATCGGCATCGCCGTCACGCTGTTCGCGCTGCTGCTCGGCTATCCGCTCGCGTACTGGATCTCGACGCTGTCGGAGCGGCGCGCGAACCTCGTGATGATTCTCGTGCTGATTCCGTTCTGGACGTCGGTGCTCGTGCGCGTCGCCGCGTGGATCGTGCTGCTGCAGAGCGAAGGGCTGATCAACAAGGCGCTGATCGGCAGCGGGCTGATCTCGCATCCGCTGACGCTGCTGTTCAACCGCGTCGGCGTGTACATCTCGATGACGCACATCCTGCTGCCGTTCATGATCCTGCCGTTGTACAGCGTGATGAAGTCGATCCCGCCGACCTACCAGCGTGCGGCCGTGTCGCTCGGCAGCCATCCGTTCGCCGCGTTCTGGCGCGTGTACGTGCCGCAGACCTATCCGGGCGTCGGCGCGGGCGCGCTGCTCGTGTTCATCCTCGCGATCGGCTACTACATCACGCCCGCGCTGCTCGGCGGGCCGAACGACCAGATGGTCAGCTACTACGTCGCGTACTTCACGAACGTGACGATCAACTGGGGCATGGCGTGTGCGCTCGGCGGGCTGCTGCTCGCGGCGACGCTCGTGCTGTACGCGGTGTACGGGCGCTTCACGCGCACCAACGTGAGCCTCGGCTGAGCGCCCGGGCAGAAATACGTCACGAAACGGGAAGGGGATTCGGACCATGAAACTCGCCAGGCCGGTGTTCGCGCCGCACATGTCGTTCGTCGAGCGCGCGTGGTACGTCGCGTTGCGCGTGCTCGTCGTGCTGACGCTGCTGTACCTGATCCTGCCGGTGCTCGCGATCGTGCCGCTGTCGTTTTCGTCGAGCACGTTCCTCGTCTATCCGATTCCGGGCTTCTCGACGCGCTGGTACGAGAACCTGATCGCATCGGACGAGTGGCGGATGGCCGCGAAGAACAGCTTCATCGTCGCGCCGTCGGCGACCATCGTCGCGACCGTGCTCGGCACGCTTGCCGCGATCGGTCTCACGAAAGCCGACTTCCGCGGCAAGGGGTTGCTGATGGCCGTGCTGTTGTCGCCGATGATCGTGCCGGTTGTCGTCGTCGGCGTCGGCATGTACCTGTTCTTCGCGCCGCTCGGGCTCGCGAACACCTACACGGGGCTGATCGCCGCGCACGCGGCGCTCGGCGTGCCGTTCGTCGTGACGACGGTCGCCGCGACGCTGCAGGGCTTCAACCAGAACCTCGTGCGTGCGAGCCTGTCGCTCGGCGCGAACCCGGTGTCGACCTTCTTCCGCGTGACGCTGCCGGTGATCGCGCCGGGCGTGATGTCGGGCGCGCTGTTTGCGTTCGCGACATCGTTCGACGAAGTGGTCGTCACGCTGTTCCTCGCGGGCGCGGACCAGACGACGCTGCCGCGCCAGATGTTCACGGGTATCCGCGAGAACATCAGCCCGACGATCGCTGCGCTCGCAACGATCCTGATCATCTTCTCGACGAGCCTGCTGCTGGCGCTCGAATGGCTGCGCGGGCGCAATGCGCGGCGCGCGGTGAGCTGACCGGTCACGCCCGGCACGAGGCGCCGCCGCGCATGGGGCGCGCGGCGCATTTTCTTTCATTTTGCTGACTGACGACGCGGCCGCCTGCACGTTCGATGCGGCTCTGCAACAATACGGGGCGCGGCGGCGCGCGTTCCGTGCGGTGCGACCGGAACGCCGCCGCGAGTCCAATCCGCGACGTGGCGCAACGCGTCGCTCGTCAGCCGAGCCTCATCTTGTCCGAATTCGCTACCCCCGCCGGCGCCCATGAGCCGGCCGTCAACTGGCGCGCGATGTCCGCGGTGCTGCTGGCCGTCGCGCTCGCGACGCTCGACACCGCGATCGCGAACACCGCGCTGCCCGCGATCGCCGCCGACCTGCATGCGTCGCCGGCCGCTTCCGTGTGGATCATCAACGCATACCAGCTCGCGATGGTCGCGACGCTGCTGCCGTTCGCCTCGCTTGGCGACATCGTCGGCCACAAGCGCGTGTATATCGCCGGGCTTGCGGTGTTCACGCTCGCATCGCTCGGCTGTTCGCTCGCGTCGACGCTGCCGATGCTGACGGCCGCACGGATCGTGCAGGGCTTCGGCGCGAGCGCGATCATGAGCGTCAACGTCGCGCTGATCCGCGGCCTGTTTCCCGCACACCGGCTCGGACGCGGCGTCGGCTTCAACGCGCTCGTCGTCGGCGTGTCGTTCGCGGTGGGGCCGACCATTGCGTCGCTGATCCTGTCGGTTGCCGCATGGCCGTGGCTGTTCGCGGTGAACGTGCCGCTCGGCGTGATTGCGCTCGCCGTGGCGATTCCGTCGCTGCCGCAGACGGCGCGTGGCAAGCATGCGTTCGATCCGGTCGCCGCGCTGTTCAACGTGATCACGTTCGCGTCGCTGATCTTCGCGCTCGGTGAATTCGCGCAGCGCGGGCCGCTTTCGATCGTGTTCGCATCGGCCGCGGTTGCGCTCGCATTCGGCTGGCTGCTGATCCGCCGCCAGGCCGGGCACCCGGCGCCGATGCTGCCGGTCGACCTGTTTCGCCGGCCGGTGTTCACGCTGTCCGCGCTGACGGCCGTGTGCGCGTTCGCCGCGCAGGGGCTGGCGTTCGTGTCGCTGCCGTTCTATTTCGAAACCGTCCTGCATCGCAGCGCGGTCGAAACGGGCTTCCTGATGACGCCGTGGTCGGCGATCGTCGCGTTCGCCGCGCCGATCGCGGGCCGGTTGTCGGATCGTTATCCGCCCGGTCTGCTCGGTGCGATCGGGCTCGCGTTGCTGAGCGCGGGCATGGTGTCGCTCGCCGCGCTGCCGGTGTCGCCGAGCGTCGTCGACATCGGCTGGCGGATGATGCTGTGCGGCGCGGGCTTCGGTTTCTTCCAGTCGCCGAACCTGAAGGCGCTGATGTCGAGTGCGCCGCCCGAGCGCAGCGGTGGCGCGAGCGGGATCATCGCGACCGCGCGGCTGATCGGGCAGGCGACGGGCGCGGCGCTCGTTGCGCTGTCGTTCGGGATCGCGGGGCGCCATGGGCCGACGCTTGCGTTGATGCTTGGCGCAGGGTTCGCCGGGGCCGCGAGCGTTGCGAGCGGGCTGCGGTTGTTCGCGCCGTCGCATCGGGCCGGTGTGCCGGCCGCGCCGGAACGCGCGAAGGAGCGGGCGGTGGAGTAGGCGTTATAAACCGGCGCGCGGCAAATGCCGCCGCGCGCCGGCCTTCATGCATCGATCAGAACCCGCCCGACTTGATCAGTTGGTTGAGGTTCGCGATGTTCAGGCTGCCGAAGCCGGTCGTCAGATCCCAGCCGGTGCCGGCGGTATAGCCATACCCCTGATAGCCGTTGTTGCCCGACACGACGTCATAGCGCACGAGCGACGGGTTCGACGGAATGTCCGCATAGAAGTTGCCGGCCGGGAAGCCGAGGCCCGTGCCGTTCGCCGCGAGCAGGCGCGCCCAGAAGCCCGTGAAGATCGGCGCGGCGAGGCTCGTGCCGCCGATCTGCTGCAACTGGCCGTAGTTGTAGATGTACGCGCCGGTGCTTTGCGCGGCGTCGAACGACACGTCCGGCAACTGGCGGTTGCTGCCCGATTGCCACGACGGCGCCGGCAGGATCGTGCTGACGCCGCCGCCCGTCGCCCACAGCTTGCCGTTGCTGTCGAGGCCTTCGTTCCACACCGTTTCATTCGAGAACGCGCCTGCCGACGTCGTGTAGAGCGTCGTGCCGCCGATTGCGAGCACGTGCGGCGACGAGGCCGGCCACGATACCGTGTAGTTCGCGCCGTCCGGATAGCCGCGGTTGTTGCACTCGTACACGCCTTCGTCGCCCGACGACACCGAGAACGTCTGGCCCTGGGCGGCTGCCGTCGTGAAGATCTGCTCCTCGGCGTCGATCGTGCCGTCCGCGTTCGCGTCGGTCTCGCACCAGCCGAGCGACACGTTGATCACCTTCGCGGTGTTGTCCGACACGGCGCGGTTGAACGCCTGCGTGAGACCCGTGTTGCCGCTTGCGTTGAGGTCGGCCATGTAGAACACGAGCTTGCCGACCTGGCCGCCGGCCGAGCCGACGATCGACTGGCTGTCGAGATCCCATTCGCCCTGGCCGTCCTGGTCGTCGGTGTAGCTGCCGCCCGAGCCGTTGGTCTGGACGGTCTGTGTCGAGACCGCGCCGTAACCGTTGCTCGACGTGAACTGCTTCAGGTCCTGCAGCGTTTGCGATACGCCGCCGATCGTGATGATGCCGACGGTCACGCCGGCCGCGGTCGGCACGCCGGTTGCGTTGTAGAGACCCGGGAATTCCTTCGGATAGTGACCCGTTGCCGTGCCGGCCGCGAGCGCCTGCGGCTTCGCCACGTTGCCGATGCGCAGCATCGGATGCGCACGCGCGACGCTCTGCAGCCCGAGCACCGAGCCGACGACGTTGCCGAGCGCGCTCGGGACCTGCGCGGTCGAAGCGTTCGCGAAGCCCGAGCGGCCTGCGTACTCGAAATGCACGAGCGACGTGTTGAATGCGGTCTTCACGGTGCCGGCAGTGCCGCGCGCGGAGACCAGCAGGCGGTTCGGCGCGACTTCGACGTTCACGAAGCCGCTCTTGTGCAGATAGTCGACGACCGACTTCACCTGCGCATCGGTCGGCGCGTAGTTGGCGAGGAACTGCTCGTGCGTCAGGTAATGACGGTAATGCGCGCTGCCGGGCCGGTTCACGTCGCGCGCCAGTTGCTTGAGTTGCGCGGCGTTGCGCAGCTTCAGGCTGATGACGACGTTGGTCGTTTCACCGGCTGCCAGTTCGAGCGATGGCGCCGCACTGCGCGCCATCAACTGCGGGCCGGTCAGAAAGGCCTTCGTATGGGTATCGACCCAATCCGTCGTCGCATGCGCCGCAGCGGCAGCGAACACGAACGGCGCTACGCACGCGAGGCGGCGGGGCGACGGAAGGGGCAGGGCGAACCAGGCATTCCTTTTCATCGGGAGTCCTTTTTTAGGAGAGGCGACGTTACTGGAACCCCCGGCCCTTGTGGGGCCGCGAGCGGTGACGAGCGTAGGGCGTCGGTGTCGTTCGGGTAGCTGCCAGTTTCCACAGCTGTCAGTTCTGACATCGACGCGTGCCGATGCAGGCGTGGTGCCGGACACGCCTGCGATATCGCGCGCGGCGAACGGAACCGGTTCGCGGCACGACAGCGTGGCAACGCGTGGCGTTGGTACGCACGAGTTGATCGTCGCGACATCGAAACGCGCGAGATCGCGGAGCGGAAGGACGCGCGAATGCGTGGCGTTTGCGTGTCCGTTGCCGCGCACCGAGTCGCACTATGTGGTCAAACGAAGCGATGCGGCAGGAACGGATCCGCGCGTGCACAAAAAAGGGGCCGGTCAAACGCAAGCGTTTCCCGAACTGTGGAACGGCCCGCCGGGCAGTCTTGCAGGCGGCTTTCGGATCGCGTGTCGCGATTGTGGATTAGAGGGAATGCTCGAATTGCGCGACGGGCGCGAGCCGGCGCGATGCGCACGCCACCGGCTCAGGATCGGAAGATAGCGTCCACGAAATTTCGCCTTGACGTGCGCCGTTCAGCAGATATCCTTCAATCCATAACCAACGGGTTATGGATTTTGGACGACATGCAGAACGCTCACGACATGCTTTTCAGGACGCTTGCCGATCCGACGCGCCGCGCGCTTTTCGAGCGGCTGTGCGAGGAGGGCGAGCTGACGGTTGCCGCGCTGACGGCCCATGCGGGCGTCTCGCAACCGGCCGTGTCGAAGCACCTCGGTGTACTGAAGCAGGCCGGGCTCGTGAATGACCGTCACGAAGGCCGGCAGACGCACTACAGCGCACAGCCGCAAGCGCTGGCCCCGCTGATCGACTGGACGAGCCAGATGGCAGGCTTCTGGCAGAACCGGTTCGATGCCCTCGAAGATCTGCTCAAAAGGATGGATCAGTAATGAACCAAGCCACTACCGAAACGCGCTCCGTCGTCGTCGAACGGGACCTGTCCCATCCGCCGGAGAAGATCTGGCGCGCGCTCACGCAACCGCACCTGATTGAGGCGTGGCTGATGCAGAGCGACTTCGAGCCCGTCGCGGGCCGTGCGTTCAGTTTCCGCGCGGACTGGGGCTCGGTCGACTGCACGGTGCTGGCGATTGAGCCGCCGCGCACGTTGTCGTACACGTGGGCCGCGTACGGGCTCGAAAGCGTCGTTACGTGGACGCTCACGCCGACGCCGGCCGGCACGCACCTGCGCATGGAGCAGGTCGGTTTCCGCGCCGATCAGGAACAGGCGTACCGCGGTGCGCAGCATGGCTGGGTACGGTTCTTCGAGTCGCTCGAACAGGTGCTGGCGCGCCCCGATGAAGGCACGGAGGCCCGCGCATGAGCACAACGGACTTCACGCCGTCGGAGCGCATCGATGCGCTGATTGCAGGCATCGCCGACTGGCGCGGCAAGACGTTCGCCGACCTGCGTCAGACGATCCTCGCTGCGCAAGCAGGCATCGTCGAGGAATGGAAGTGGATGGGCAGCCCCGTCTGGTCATGCGACGGGATGATCGCGGTGGCGAACGCGCACAAGGGCAAGGTGAAAGTGACCTTCATGCACGGCGCGCAGCTCCCCGATCCCGACCAGCTGTTCAACGACGGCCTGGACGGCAATGCGCGACGCGCGATCGATTTCTTCGAAGGCGACCGGATCGACAAGCGGGCGCTGAAGACGCTCGTGCGGGCGGCGATCGAATACAACCGCACGCATCTGAAGAAGAACGCGCGAGGGGCGGCGGCGAAGACGCGACGCGGCGATGCAGCGTGACGCGACGCGGTGCGGTACCGCTATCGGTCCTTGCGCCGGAAAGTGAACAGGGTGCCGCCACAGCAGTTGCCGTCCTGCAAGTAGACGTCGAAGGTTTTGTCGACGATGGCGTAGCTGATAGTCACGACGTCCAGGCGGTCGTTAGGCAGAAAGTTACCTGACATCGCCGGGACGAAATCAACCGCATCGCGGGCGAGCAGGTAGAGATGTTCGTCTTGAACCGTCGTGGCGGGCGAAAGTGTTTTCAGCTCGTCCTCCACGATACTGTTGTGAGGCTGGTTGATTTTGTACTCCATGCCCGCGTCGCGGTACGGGATCGACAGCAGCGCCTTGCCATCGACGCTCAGGCGCGTAGCGAGCGCCGTATCGACCGTGATCGTCATACTGTCGAGGCGATGCAGGTCCTCATGTGTGAGGCGCACGTCCGAGTACTCGCGGCGTGCCATTTCGATGGCCGATATATTCGATTTCCATCGGCCTTTCTCCCGCCATGAATCCCACATGCCGTTGGCCCCACCGGAGCCGGTGACGCTATCGAGTACATACGTGCCGATCGCCTGCGTGAGAATTTCGCGCTTCGAGCCGATGACGATTTCAGAGGTCTGTCGCGCATCGACGCGCAAATGCCGGTCTCCACGGGCCGATGCCCAGGTACCGTCGAGTGTGTTGCCGGTCACCCTGCCCGTGAAAGTGCCGGTGTGCTGACCGCTGCTCCCGATCTCGTCCATCGCAAAGGTGCCCGATGGATCGATCTTGCCGCTTAGAGCGATAGCGTCGTGCTTGCCGGCGTAGCGATAGCTTCCCGTCAACTTACCGTCGGCATTCTTGAGATCCATCGTGAACGCATAGCGGTCGCCGATCAGGCCTGCAAAGTACTTGTGAAAGTACTGAGGGGCGGCCAGCGCCGCCGTGGCGGTCATCAAGGACAGAAGCGCTGCTGCGAGTTGCAGGGCAGGACGGGACATGGGGCGCGGTTGGGATCGATGATGAAGCCATTGTGACACGGTGCCCTACGTTGCGGCTCAGCCGGTTATCTGCATGGCGTTGCCGATCGGCGGGACGCCGATTCATCCTCGATGAACCAAAAAAAAGCCCGACACGAGGTCGGGCATCCAAATCGGCCGCAACCGCCCGCGAGGCGGCTGCGGCACCTGCAAAAGCAGGGCGCTTACGCTGCGAGCAGCGAGCGCAGCACGAACGGCAGGATACCGCCGTGCTTGTAGTAGTCGACTTCGATCGGCGTATCGATACGCAGCAGCACCTGCACGCGCTGCGTTTCGCCGTTCTTGCGGTTGATCACGAGCGTGACGTCCTGCTGCGGCTTGAAGTCGTCGCCGAGGCCTTCGATGTCGTACGTCTCTTCACCGGTGATGCCGAGCGACTGGATGCTGTCCGAGCCCTTGAACTGCAGCGGCAGCACGCCCATGCCGACCAGGTTCGAGCGGTGGATCCGCTCGAAGCTGCGTGCGATCACGGCCTTCACGCCGAGCAGCTGCGTGCCCTTCGCGGCCCAATCGCGCGACGAGCCCGTGCCGTACTCTTCACCCGCGAACACGACGGTCGGCGTGTCGGCGCCCACATACTGCATCGCCGCGTCGTAGATCGACTGCTGTTCGCCGCTCGGCTGGTGGATCGTCAGGCCGCCTTCGACGCGCGAGCCGTCCGCCTTCGCCGGGATCATCAGGTTCTTGATCCGCACGTTCGCGAACGTGCCGCGCATCATCACGTCGTGGTTGCCGCGGCGCGAGCCGTAGCTGTTGAAGTCGGCCTTCTGCACGCCGTTTTCCTTCAGCCACTTGCCTGCCGGCGAGTCTTCCTTGATCGAGCCTGCCGGGCTGATGTGGTCGGTCGTGACCGAGTCACCGAAGATGCCCAGTGCGCGCGCGCCCTTGACCGTCGGGATCGACGCAGCCGGTTCCATCGAGAAGTCGTTGCCGAAGAACGGCGGCTCGGCGATGTAGGTCGACTTCGGCCAGTCGTAGACCTGGCCCGATTCGCCCTCGATCTTGCTCCAGAGGTCGCCCTTCTTGGTCAGCTTCGAGTAGTTGTCCTCGAACTTCTTCGGATCGAGCGCGAACTTGAGCAGCGCGTGGATTTCGTCGCTCGTCGGCCAGATGTCGCCGAGGTAGATGTCGCGGCCGCCCTTGCCCTTGCCGACCGGTTCCGTCATCAGGTCGCGCGTGATGTTGCCGGCGATCGCGTATGCGACGACCAGCGGCGGCGACGCGAGGAAGTTCGCGCGGATGTTCGGGTGGATACGCGCTTCGAAGTTACGGTTGCCCGACAGCACGGCCGCCGCGACGATGTCGTTCTTCGTGATCGCTTCGTTTAGCTCTGGCGTCAGGTCGCCCGCGTTGCCGATACAGGTCGTGCAACCGTAGGCCGCGACTTCGAAGCCGAGTTTCGACAGGTAGGGCAGCAGGCCCGTCTTCGTCAGGTACTCGGTGACGATGCGCGATCCCGGCGCGAGCGAGGTCTTGATCTTCGGATCGACCGTGAGGCCGGCTTCGACGGCCTTCTTCGCGAGCAGGCCGGCGGCCAGCAGCACGCTCGGGTTCGACGTGTTCGTGCACGACGTGATCGCGGCGATCAGCACGTCGCCGTTCTTGACGTCGACGTTGTTGCTCGTCGTGTACTGCGTGTTCAGGTCGTCCGCTTTCTTCGCGAAGCCGTTTTCCGCGACCGGCTTCGAGAACAGGTCGGTGAACGTCGACTTGACGTTGCCGATCTCGATGCGGTCCTGCGGGCGCTTCGGGCCGGCCAGCGACGGGGCGACCGTCGCGAGATCCAGCGTCACGACCTTCGTGTAGTCGATGTCGCCGGCCTTCGGGATGCCGAACAGCTTCTGTGCCTTGAAGTAGTTTTCGAACGCGGCGATTTCCGCCTTCGTGCGGCCCGTGCCTTCGAAGTAGTCGATCGTCTTTTCGTCGACCGGGAAGAAGCCCATCGTCGCGCCGTATTCCGGCGCCATGTTGCCGATCGTCGCGCGGTCCGGCAGCGACAGCGACTTCGTGCCTTCGCCGAAGAACTCGACGAACTTGCCGACGACCTTCTCCTTGCGCAGCATTTCGGTGATCGTCAGCACCAGGTCGGTAGCCGTCACGCCTTCGCGCAGCTTGCCCTTCAGCTCGACGCCGACGACGTCCGGCGTCAGGAAGTACACCGGCTGGCCGAGCATGCCGGCTTCCGCCTCGATGCCGCCCACGCCCCAGCCGACCACGCCGATGCCGTTGATCATCGTCGTGTGGCTGTCCGTGCCGACGAGGGTGTCCGGGTAGTACACGGTGTCGCCGCCGTCCGCCTTCTTGTGGACGCCGCGCGCGAGGTATTCGAGGTTCACCTGGTGGACGATGCCGACGCCCGGCGGCACGACCTTGAACGTGTCGAAGGCCTGCATGCCCCACTTCATGAACTGGTAGCGCTCGTTGTTGCGCTGGAATTCCAGTTTCATGTTCAGGTCGAGCGCGTCCTTCTGGCGGAAGTAGTCGATCTGGACCGAGTGATCGACGACGAGATCGACCGGGACCAGCGGCTCGATCTTCTTCGGGTTCTTGCCCGTGCGCTCCGCGACGCCGCGCATGGCCGCGATGTCGGCAAGCAGCGGCACGCCCGTGAAGTCCTGCAGCACGACGCGCGACACGACGAACGGAATCTCGTCGACGCGCTTCGCGGTCGGCTTCCAGTTCGCGAGCTGCTCGATGTGCTCTTCGGTGATTTTCTTGCCGTCGTAGTTGCGCAGCACGGACTCGAGCACGATACGGATCGACACCGGCAGGCGTTCGATCTTCGTCTTCAGTTCCTTGCCGAGCTGCGGCAGCGAGTAGAACTTGCCTTTGCCGGAACCGCTGTCGAATTCCTTGAGGGTCTTGTGGAGATTGTGGGCCATGGTGATTTTCCTGGGTTTAAGGCTAGGAAACAAAGAGTCCTGTAGATGACGGCTATATCACATACAAGTCGACGTACTCATCGACCGGCATCGCTTCGAGCTTTGCCTGGTCCAGCGACACGTCGAGAATCGCTTGTTGCTGCTTTGCCGGGAAACGGCGGGCAAGGTTGGTCCGGAACTTCTCGACCAGGAGCGGGATGCCGTCGGTGCGGCGTCGCCGATGGCCGAGCGGGTATTCGACCGCCACTTCGGCAAGCTTCGATCCGTCCGTGAACTCGATCGTCAGCGCATTCGCGATCGATCGTTTGTCCGGATCGTGATAATCCTTCGTGAACTGCGGATCCTCGACGCATACGGTCTTCGCGCGCAGCGCGTCGATGCGGGGATCGGCGGCGGCCGAATCTTCGTAGTCGGCCGCGGTCAGCCGGCCGAACAGCAGCGGCACGGCGACCATGTACTGGATGCAGTGGTCGCGGTCGGCCGGATTGGCGAGCGGGCCCTGCTTGTCGATGATGCGGATCGCGGCCGCATGCGTGCGGATCGTGATCTTGCTGATCTCGTCGGTCGTGCGGCCGGCGGCGGCGAGCTGCGCGTGCAGCTGCAGCGCGGCCTCGGCGGCCGTCTGCGCATGGAATTCGGCGGGGAACGCGATCTTGAACAGCACGTTTTCCATCACGTACGTGCCGTACGGGCGCTGGAAGCGGAACGGCTTGCCGTCGAACAGCACGTCGTAGAAGCCCCAGGTCTTGGCGGTGAGTGCCGACGGGTAGCCCATTTCACCCGTTTTCGCGATCAGCGCGAGGCGTACCGCGCGGGACGTGGCGTCGCCGGCCGCCCACGACTTGCGCGAGCCCGTGTTCGGTGCGTGGCGGTAGGTGCGCAGCGCCTGGCCGTCGACGAACGCGTTGGATACCGCGTTGATCAGCTCGTCGCGCGTGAGCCCGAGCAGCCGGCCGACGACGGCCGTCGACGCAACCTTCACGAGCAGCACGTGATCGAGCCCGACCGCGTTGAATGAATTTTCGAGTGCGAGGCAGCCCTGGATTTCATGGGCCTGGATCATCGCGACCAGGACGTCGCGCATCGGGAGCGGCTTCCGGCCGGCCGCGACGGCCGTACGGGAGAGCCAGTCGGCTGTCGCCAGGATCCCGCCGAGATTGTCGGACGGATGACCCCATTCGGCGGCGAGCCAGGTGTCGTTGAAGTCCAGCCAGCGGATCATCGCGCCGATGCCGAACGCGGCCTGGACGGGGTCGAGCTGGAAGGACGTGCCGGGCACCTTCGCGCCGTTCGGCACGATCGTGCCGGGCACGACGGGGCCGAGCAGCTTGGTGCAGGCAGGGTAGGACAGCGCCTCGAGTCCACATCCGAGCGTGTCGATCAGGCAATGACGCGCCGTCTCCAGCGCGAGCGCGCTGTCGATGCCGGCGTTCAGCACGTAGTCGACGATATCGACGAGTACCGTATCCGGAGCAGGGCGGACGTTGGAGACCGGGGCGGACATCGAGGGGCCGAGGGGGAACGCGCTTAGTTCGTTGCCGGCTTCAGCTCGTTCGATTGCGTCGGCGCTGCCGTGCCTTGTGCCATTTCCGGCGTCACGCATTCGTCCGCGAGGCGCTCGCCGCCGTTTGCGTCCGAGAACAGCATGGCCTTGGTCGGGATCACGACCAGCTTGAAGCCAGCTGCCGGATCGTAGAACGTGTCGGCGCCCGTCGTCGTGGCCTGACGCGGCAGCTTGTAGTTCTTCTTCGCCCAGTGAACCGTGACCACCTGGTCGCGCTTCATGTCACCGGCGAGGTCGAACGACAGACCTTCCTTGCAGGACCACTTGACCGCGCCGTCCGGTACCGGATCGACCTTGGCGGCCGCACGTGCCTGTGCCTTCTTGCTGCGCGGGATGATGCGCTTGGCCGGCGCCGGGCGCTTGGCGGTTGCCTTCTTCGCGGTCGTCGTGGCCGTACCCTGGGCAAACGCGCTCGGAGCCGACACCAGCATCGTGGCGGACAAGGCGCCGATAGCGGTAGCGATCAGGAGTTTCTTCATGGAGTCAGAACCTTTCGATAATCAGTTGACAAGGGCCGGCAATCGAAACTGCCGGCCGGTTTGAAACTGCACGCGCCCCGAAAGCGCGCAGCGGCCGCTATTTTCACCTATTTGGCCGCGTACATATCAGGTTTTCGGGCTCCGTTACGTTTTTTGTCGTTTCGCAAACCTCTGTCCGGTTTGCGCATCGGCGAATGCATGAAATTCGTGTATCTGGCGTATCGGCCGGCGGCGCGCGCTTACGGTGCGGCGCCCACGGCGGCCGGGCCGAACAGCGGCGCGGCCTCGGCCGGTACGGGCTGGCCGGTGGCGCGCGCGCGGCGCAGCACCGACCAGTAATAGCGATAACTCGCGCGATCGTGCAGCGTATCACCGTGGCGCGTCGGGCCCCAGTCGGCGGCCTGCGCGGCCAGCAGGATCTCGGCGGCCAGCGCGACCTCGTCGGTGCGCGGCGCGAATGCGTCGACGATCGGGCGGATCTGCGCGGGATGGATGCTCCACATGCGCGTGAACGCGAATTCGTCGCGCGCGCGGCGCGCATCGCCGGCCACGACGCTCATGTCGCGCACTTCGGTCGTCACGTTGTGCGACGGCGTCTTGCCGTGCGCGTGGCAGGCCGCGGCGATTTCCAGCTTCGCGCGGCGCACGAGCGGGTGTTCGAACTGGCCGGGCGAGCGCATCGCGGAATCGGGAATCGCGCCATGGTGCGCGGAGACGAAATCCATCAGCCCGAAGCTCAGCGTGCCGACCGTCGGCAACGCGGCGAGGGCGGCGGCCTGCGCAAGCGCGCCGTGCGTCTCGACCAGCACGTCGACCGGGATCGGCTGCGCGATGCCGAGCTCGCGGCGCGCGCCTTCGATGAACGCGGTCATTTCGGCGGCGTCGGCCGCGTTCGCGATCTTCGGGAGCGTGATGTAGGCCGGTGCGCGCGCGGCGCGCAGCACGATGCGGACGTCGTCGCGCCAGTGCGGGTGGGAAAAGTCGTGGATCCGGACGCCGACGCGGCCGAAGCGGTTCTCGTCGCTGCCGAGCAGGTCGGCGACGAGGGCCGCATGCGCGGCTTCCTGGCCGACGGCCGCGCCGTCCTCGCAGTCGAACGTGATGTCGAATACGGGACCCAGTTCGGCTTGCAGCGCGAGCGACTTGCGCATCAGCTTTTCGCTGCCCGCGTAATGATCGCAGCAGGGCAGGATCGCGGGCGGGGACGCCCCGTCGTACAGCACTTGTGCAGGAGTGAGCGCGGCCATCTCTTCGACGTCAGGGGAGCGTGTCAGCGTGGAGAAAATCGGATTCGGGCAGGTTCTGGGCCGGTGCGCGGCGGGCGCGGGGCGGCAAAACGTGCGCGAATCGGATCGTTCGGCAGGGCCGGCGGCTGGCGCCGGCCCGGGCCGGAACCGGGTGGCCCGAGGGCCGCCCGGCAAGGGCGCGTGATGCTTAGTTCTTCAGCAGGTGGGCGACGCCATCGCGCTCTTCGAGCAGCTCGGCCAGCGTGCCGTCCATCTTCTCGCGCGAGAACGCGTCGATTTCCAGGCCTTCGATGCGCTTGTACTCGCCGTTTTCGCAAACGACCGGCACACCGTAGATGATGTCTTCGGGGATGCCGTACGAGCCGTCCGACGGGATGCCCATCGTGACCCACTTGCCGTTCGTGCCGAGCACCCAGTCACGGACGTGGTCGATCGCAGCGTTGGCTGCCGACGCTGCCGACGACAGGCCGCGCGCTTCGATGATCGCCGCGCCGCGCTTGCCGACGGTCGGGATGAACGTGTCGCGGTTCCACACGTCGTCGTTGATCAGCTTCAGCATCGATTCGCCTTCGGCGGTCGCGAAGCGGAAGTCCGGGTACATCGTCGGCGAGTGGTTGCCCCACACGGCGAGCTTCTCGATCGACGCGACCGGCTTGCCCGACTTTGCGGCGAGTTGCGACAGCGCGCGGTTGTGGTCGAGGCGCAGCATGGCCGTGAAGTTCTTCTTCGGCAGATCCGGCGCCGACTTCATCGCGATGTAGGCGTTCGTGTTCGCCGGGTTGCCGACGACCAGCACCTTCACGTCGCGGCTGGCGACTTCGTTCAGTGCAGCGCCCTGAACCGTGAAGATTTCAGCGTTTGCCGACAGCAGGTCCTTGCGCTCCATGCCCTTCGAGCGCGGACGTGCGCCGACCAGCAGCGCGACGTCTGCATCCTTGAATGCAACCTTGGGATCGTCGGTGATCACGACGCCCGCGAGCAGCGGGAACGCGCAATCGTCGAGTTCCATCACGACGCCTTTGACGGCGCCTTGGGCTTGCGGGAGGTCGAGCAGTTGCAGGATGACCGGCTGATCCTTGCCGAGCAGGTCGCCGTTCGCGATGCGGAACAGCAGGGAGTAAGCGATTTGACCTGCGGCGCCGGTGACGGCAACGCGCTTTGCGGGCTTAGCCATTGAAAATCTCCAGGACGGGTGAAGCGTTGGACGCTAGCGAAAACGCCATTCTATGCGCGTTGTGCGTAGCGTTGCATTGAAGCAGGGCGGAGGACTCGCGATGGCAGACGCGGTGAACCTGGAGACGGCCGTGGCACGTAGCCGGGGACGCGCTGTTGCACCCGCGAACCCTTGCTCGACCGGGAGTGTAGGAGCCGTCCGGCTCAAAGTCAAACGGTATCATATGTCTTATATAAGACAGATGTTTTGCGGAAATTGAGTGGACTTAAAAGTCCGGTTTGTGATGAAATGCGCGCCATGACATCGAACCAGGCGAATACCGCGAATCAGACCGGCGCAGGCAGCCCAGGGCAGCCGGGCGCGGGCGATCCCGCACCTTCGCCTGCGGCGCCGCCGTCGCCGACGTTCAGCCCGTTATACCAGCAGATTAAGTCATTGATCACGCAAAGTCTCGAAACCGGTGAATGGAAGCCCGGCGAGATCATCCCGAGCGAAGTGGAGCTCGCGGCCCGCTACAAGGTCAGCCAGGGCACCGTTCGCAAGGCGATCGACGAACTGGCCGCCGAAAACCTCGTGGTCCGGCGGCAGGGCAAGGGTACTTTTGTTGCAACGCACAACGAGGATCGCGCGCAGTTCCGTTTCCTGCGTCTGCTGGCCGACGACGGTGCCGAACACCCGCACGTGAGCCGCCTGCTCGAATGTCGCCGCCTGCGTGCGCCGGCCGAGATCGCGCGGCAGCTCGACCTGAAGCCGGCCGATCCGGTCGTGCAGGTGCGCCGCCTGCTGGAGTTCGAGAACGAAGTGACGGTGCTCGACGAGATCTGGCTGCCGGGCGCGATGTTCCGCGGGTTGACGTTCGAGCGGCTGAGCGAGTACAAGGGGCCGCTCTACGCGATGTTCGAGACGGAGTTCGGCACGCGGATGATCCGCGCGACGGAGAAGATTCGCGCGGTCGCGGCCGAGCCGTCGGTGGCCGACCTGCTGCATGTGCCCGCGGGTTTTCCGTTGCTGTCGGTCGAGCGTGTGTCCTATACATACGGAGACCGGCCGGTGGAAGTGCGTCGCGGCTGGTATGTCACAACCGGGTACTACTATCAGAATGACTTGAGTTGAGCAGTTTCGGCTCAGGCCGAGTGCTTCGCGATTCCCACGCTCGCGAAGCATGTTTCGGGCCGCCTTTGTTCTTGTTCGCGCAACTATCCAGAGCAGACTTTCGCTGCAGCGCGATATAAAAAGGCGCTAAAATCGCGGATTAGTGTGACAACATAGTAGGGGTCTAGCATGACTGATGCAGTAAGAAAGCCGAGGCCGGAATACCGGAACATCGGATTCGGCGATATCACGATGAAATATCGCATGCCGCTGGCAGCGATATTGTCGATTCTCCATCGAGTCAGCGGCGCGCTGCTGTTCTTGTTCCTGCCGTTCCTGCTGTTCCTCTTCGACCAGAGCCTGACGTCCGAGCTCAGCTTCGAAGTCTTCAAGGCTTTCCTCTCCAACATCATCGTCAAGCTGATCGTCCTCGCACTGTCGTGGGCCTTCTTCCACCATTTCTGCGCCGGCATTCGCCACCTGCTGATGGACGTCAACCACGACGCCGTCACGAAGGAAGGCGGCAAGCGGACGGCAGTCGTCGTCTTTGTCGTCTCGATCGCCCTGACGATCGCCATGGCACTCAAACTGTTCGGAGCATTCTAAGAAAATGGCAGCCAATAACCGAATCGGCTCGAAGCGCCTCGTCGTCGGCGCTCATTACGGCCTGCGCGACTGGCTTGCGCAGCGCATCACCGCCACGATCATGGCAGTCTACACGGTCATCCTGCTCGCCCTGTTCTTCGGCGCGCACGATTTCTCGTACGAAGGCTGGGCATCGATCTTCGCCGCGCAATGGATGAAGCTCGCAACCTTCGTGATGCTGCTTTCCCTCTTCTACCACGCATGGGTCGGCGTGCGCGACATCTGGATGGACTACGTGAAGCCCGTCGGTGTGCGCCTGCTGCTGCAATCGCTGACCATCGTCTGGCTGCTCGCATGTGCGGGCTACGCCGCGCAGATTCTCTGGAGAGTGTAAAGAATGGCTGCAATCAAATCCAACCTCCCGCGCCGCAAGTTCGACGTGGTGATCGTCGGCGCGGGCGGCTCCGGCTTGCGCGCGGCGCTGCAACTGTCGCGCGCGGGCCTGTCGGTCGGCGTGCTGTCGAAGGTGTTCCCGACGCGTTCGCACACGGTGGCCGCGCAGGGCGGTATCGGTGCGTCGCTCGGCAACATGAGCGAAGACAACTGGCACTTCCACTTCTACGACACGATCAAGGGCTCCGACTGGCTCGGCGACCAGGACGCGATCGAATTCATGTGCCGTGAAGCGCCGAACGTCGTGTACGAACTCGAGCACTTCGGCATGCCGTTCGACCGTAACGCGGACGGCACGATCTACCAGCGTCCGTTCGGCGGCCACACCGCGAACTACGGCGAGAAGCCGGTCCAGCGCGCTTGCGCGGCCGCCGACCGTACCGGTCACGCGCTGCTGCACACGCTGTACCAGCAGAACGTCGAAGCGAAGACGCAGTTCTTCGTCGAATGGATGGCGCTCGACCTGATCCGCGATGCGGAAGGCGACGTGCTCGGCGTGACGGCCCTCGAGATGGAGACGGGCGACGTCTACATCATGGAAGGCAAGACGACGCTGTTCGCGACGGGCGGCGCAGGCCGGATCTTCGCGGCATCGACCAACGCGTTCATCAACACCGGCGACGGCCTCGGCATGGCTGCACGCTCGGGCATCGCGCTGCAGGACATGGAGTTCTGGCAGTTCCACCCGACCGGCGTGGCCGGCGCGGGCGTGCTGATCACCGAAGGCGTGCGCGGCGAAGGCGGTATCCTGCGCAACGCGAACGGCGAGCGTTTCATGGAGCGCTACGCGCCGACGCTGAAGGATCTGGCGCCGCGTGACTTCGTGTCGCGTTCGATGGACCAGGAAATCAAGGAAGGTCGCGGCGTCGGTCCGAACAAGGATCACGTGCTGCTCGACCTGTCGCACATCGGCGCCGAGACGATCATGAAGCGTCTGCCGTCGATCCGCGAAATCGCGCTGAAGTTCGCGAACGTCGACGCGATCAAGGAACCGATCCCGGTCGTCCCGACGATCCACTACCAGATGGGCGGCATCCCGACCAACATCCATGGTCAGGTCGTCGGCACGTCGCGCGATCACAAGGAGCCGGTCAACGGTTTCTACGCAGTGGGCGAATGCTCGTGCGTGTCCGTGCACGGCGCGAACCGTCTGGGCACGAACTCGCTGCTGGACCTCGTGGTGTTCGGCCGTGCGGCCGGCAACCACATCGTCGAGCACGTGAAGAACCAGAAGGAACACAAGCCGCTGCCGGCCGACGCAGGCGAATACTCGCTGGCGCGCCTGGCGAAGCTCGACAAGTCGACCTCGGGCGAATACACGCAGGACGTCGCGAACGACATCCGCGCGACGATGCAGAAGCACGCAGGCGTGTTCCGCACGTCGGCACTGCTGAAGGAAGGCGTCGACCAGATGGCCGGCCTGGCAGCGCGCGTGGAAAACATCCACCTGAAGGACAAGTCGAAGGTGTTCAACACCGCGCGCGTCGAAGCGCTCGAGCTGGAGAACCTGATCGAAGTGGCTCGCGCCACGATGGTGTCGGCGGAAGCACGCAAGGAAAGCCGTGGCGCGCACGCTCACAGCGACTACGAACACCGTGACGACGAGAACTGGCTGCGCCACACGCTGTGGTACAGCGAGGGCGATCGCCTCGACTACAAGCCGGTTCAAATGAAGCCGCTGACGGTCGAATCCGTGCCGCCGAAGCCGCGCACGTTCTAAGCCGAGTCAAAGGAATCCGAAATGGCAAAACGCATTTTTGAAGTCTACCGCTACGATCCGGACAAGGACGCAGCGCCGCGCATGCAGACGTACGAGCTCGAGATCCAGCATGAACGCATGCTGCTCGACGCACTGGTGAAGCTGAAGGCACTGGACGAGACGCTGTCGTTCCGCCGTTCGTGCCGTGAAGGCGTGTGCGGTTCGGACGCGATGAACATCAACGGCAAGAACGGTCTCGCGTGCCTGACGAACCTGAACGACCTGCCGCAGAAGATCGTGCTGCGTCCGCTGCCGGGCCTGCCCGTCGTGCGCGACCTGATCGTCGACATGACGCACTTCTTCAACCAGTACCACTCGATCAAGCCGTACCTGATCAACGACGCGCCGCCGCCGGAGAAGGAACGCCTCCAGTCGCCGGAAGAGCGCGACGAGCTCGACGGCGTGTACGAGTGCATTCTGTGCGCGAGCTGCTCGACGTCGTGCCCGAGCTTCTGGTGGAACCCGGACAAGTTTGTCGGCCCGGCCGGCCTGCTGCAGGCTTACCGCTTCATCGCGGACAGCCGCGACACGGCCACCGGCGAGCGTCTCGACAACCTGGAAGACCCGTACCGTCTGTTCCGTTGCCACACGATCATGAACTGCGTCGACGTTTGCCCGAAGGGCCTGAACCCGACGAAGGCGATCGGCAAGATCAAGGAACTGATGGTCCGCCGCGCGGTTTAAGGCCGGGTTGCAATGAGCGACGATTCGCATCAATCCGACCCGCACCGCCGCGCGCGCCTTCGCTGGCGCGCGCGGCGGGGTCTGCTGGAAAACGACATCATCTTCGAGCGTTTCTTCAGCAGATACGAGCATGACCTCACCGATGCAGACGTAGGCGCGTTGTCGCGCCTGCTCGATCTGAGCGACAACGACCTGATGGACTTGCTCCTCGCGCGCAAGGAACCAGAAGGCGACCTAGGCAGCCCGGACATTCACCGGCTGTTGGAGATGCTGCGCAACGTGTAACGCCGATGTGTGACACGTTGTGCCCGTTATCGAATCCCGTTTCTTTATTTCGATTGAGGATGTGCCATGACTCCGTCTGATGTTAAAGCCACGCTATCGTTCAGCGACAACTCGCCGAGCGTCGAACTGCCGATTTACAAGGGCACGATGGGCCCGGACGTAATCGACATCCGCAAGCTGTACGGCCAGACCGGCAAGTTCACGTACGACCCGGGCTTCATGTCGACGGCAGCTTGTAATTCGGCGATCACGTACATCGACGGCGACAAGGGCGAGCTGCTGTACCGCGGCTACCCGATCGACAACCTCGCGCAAAACGCGGACTTCCTCGAAAGCTGCTACCTGCTGCTGAAGGGCGAGCTGCCGAACGAAGCGCAGAAGAAGGAATTCGTCGACACCGTCACGAAGCACACGATGGTGCACGAGCAGATGCACTTCTTCTTCCGTGGCTTCCGCCGCGACGCGCACCCGATGGCGATCCTGGTCGCCGCAGTCGGCGCGCTGTCCGCGTTCTACCACGACTCGCTCGACATCAACGATCCGCGTCACCGTGAAGTGTCGGCGATCCGCATGATCGCGAAGCTGCCGACGCTCGTCGCGATGGCGTACAAGTACAGCATCGGCCAGCCGTTCGTGTATCCGAAGAACTCGCTGTCGTACAGCGCGAACTTCATGCACATGATGTTCTCGAACCCGTGCGAAGAGTACAAGGTCAACGACGTGCTCGTCCGCGCACTCGACCGCATCCTGATCCTGCACGCCGACCACGAGCAGAACGCATCGACGTCGACGGTCCGCCTGGCCGGCTCGTCGGGCGCGAACCCGTTCGCATGTATCGCGGCCGGTATCGCGTGTCTGTGGGGCCCGGCGCACGGCGGTGCGAACGAAGCCGCGCTGAACATGCTCGAGCAGATCGGTTCGCCGGACAACATCCCCGAATTCATCAAGCAGGTGAAGGACAAGAATTCGGGCGTGAAGCTGATGGGCTTCGGCCACCGCGTGTACAAGAACTACGATCCGCGTGCGAAGCTGATGCGCGAAACGTGCTACGAAGTGCTGAACGAACTGGGCCTGCACGACGACCCGCTGTTCAAGCTCGCGATGCAGCTCGAGAAGATCGCGCTGGAAGACGAATACTTCGTGTCGCGCAAGCTGTACCCGAACGTCGACTTCTACTCGGGCATCGTCCAGCGCGCGCTGGGCATCCCGACGTCGATGTTCACGTGTATCTTCGCGATGGCACGTACGGTCGGCTGGATTGCACAGTGGAACGAAATGATCGGCGATCCGGAGCAGAAGATCGGCCGTCCGCGTCAGCTGTTCATCGGCGATACGCCGCGCGAAGCGAAGCCGATCAGCGCACGTTAAGTCGTGTGCCGCGCGAACGGCCGGCAGGCCGGTCGCGTCGGGCAAAACGCAACGCCAAGACACCCCGACGGGTCCGCCCGTCGGGGTGTTTTCATTGGGGCGCCGGATCGGTGCGGCGCTCCAGCGACGGCGGGCGTGTGTCGAGTGCCGGCGCTTCATTGTCGGGCGCGTGGCCGTGCCGCAGAAAGAACTGCCGGTATGCGCTGGGCGTCATCCCGCGCGCGGCGAGGAACTGGCGGTTGAAGTTCGCGGTATTCGGAATGCCGCAGCGCGCGGCCACCGTTGCGATCGGCCAGTCGGTGCCGACGAGATGACGGCACGCGTGCGCAAGCCGCAGCCGCTGCACGTAGCGGCCGACGCTTTCGCCGAGATGCCGGACGAACAGGCGCTGCAGCGTGCGTTCGGACAGGTGCGCGGCAGCGGCGAGCGCGTCGATGCGCAGCGGTTCGTGAAAGTGCCGGTCGATCGCGTCGAGCACGCGGTCGAGGCGTTCGGCTTCGGGCGCGGCTGTGTCGACGGCCGGTGCGGTGCCGTCGGGCCGGTCGTACGCATGCGCGGTGGCGAGCGGCTCGCCACCGGCCTGCGCGAGATCGGCGAGCGTGTCGAGCGTGGCCGCGAGCCGCGTGCGCGGCGACGGATCGAGCAGCTGCGGCAGTCGGGCGCGCATCGCACGGGCGGCTTCCACGTCGAAACGCAGGCCCGGTGCCGCGCGTCGCAGCAGCGAGCGCAGCGGCGCGTATTCGGGGCAGCAATCTGCCAGCCGCCGTACCCAGTCGCCGTCGAACCAGACGACGAGTGCGACTTCGGGCGCCTCGCGCTCGATTCGCGCGTTCGACGACCACGTATGCGGCAGGTTGGGCGGCACGAGCACGAGGTCATCGTCCGCGTAGCGCGAGACGTGATCGCCGATGAAGCGCTGGCCGCAACTGTTGAGCGTCAGCGTCAGTTCGTACTCGGGATGGCGATGCCACTCGAACGGGATGCGCGCGAGCTGGCGGTGATACACGCGGATCGAACAGCCGGGCGCGAACGTCACGTGCTCGTACTGCGGTTTCATCGCGGCCTCCCGGTGAGGGCGGGCACCGCGCCGTGGCATGATCGAGAGCATTCGTCACGACGGAGCGATGCGATGTTTTCACATGTCTGCGTGGGCGTCAGCGACACCGCACGTGCCTACGATTTTTACGCGCCGCTGTTCGCGGAACTCGGGCTGCGCCTGAAATTCCGCGAGCCGGACGGCTGGTCGGGCTGGATGCCGGCCGACACGGATCGGCCGCTGTTCTTCTTCGGCCAGCCGCTCGACGGCCGCGCGCCCCAACCGGGCAATGGCCACACGATCGCGTTCGCTGCGCCGACCCGCGCGCATGTCGATCGCTGCCACGCGCTCGCACTGCGGCATGGCGGCACCTGCGAAGGGCCGCCGGGCCTGCGGCCGGACTATCACCGCGACTACTACGGCGCCTATTTTCGCGATCCGGACGGCAACAAGCTCTGCGTGGTCTGTCATCGCCCGGAGTAACATGCATTTGTCAGGATTGTATCGATAGTTGGCCGGATAGGGGTGATGGCGGTCGCGTGCCGGCCGTACGCTGGTAGCACATCACGACACGCTTCAGCGAGGAGTCCCCGATGCAACTGACGATTGACGATCTGCCGGCCGCGATCCGCGCGGCGAAACGAGCGCTGCGCGCCGACCTGCCCGGTTATGCGGCGTCGTTCCGCGAGCTGGAGGGCGACATCGCGCGGCAGGTCGATGCGATCCGCCGTGCGCACGCACACGGCGATGACGTGATTCCGGTCGTGCCGTTCGCGGATATCGCGGGCGGAGCCGTCGATCCCCGCGCGATTGCCGCGATCCGTACGCATGGCGCGGTCGTGATTCGCGGCGTGTTCGATGCACGGCAGGCGAGCGACTGGAACGACGAGATAGGCGCGTATCTGGACACGAACCGCTTCGCCGACCGGTTGAATGCGCGTGCAGAAGACCGCTATTTCGGCAATCTCGCATCGGGCAAGCCGCAGATTTACGGCGTCTACTGGTCGAAGCCGCAGGTGGCCGCGCGCCAGTCGCCGGCGCTGACGCAGGCGCGCGTGTTCCTCAACTGCCTGTGGCGGCATGCGGATGCCGCAAGCATGCATTTCGATCCCGACCAGGTGCCGGCCTATGCGGACCGGATTCGCCGCCGGCCGCCCGGTTCGTCGTCGCTCGGGCTGTCGCCGCACGTGGACGGCGGCTCCGTCGAGCGCTGGCTCGGCGCGAACTTCCGGCAGGTCTACCGTCACGTGCTGGCCGGGCGCTGGCGCGACTACAATCCGTTCGATGCCGCGTTCCGTCCCGACGTGGAGGAGATTCCGTCGCCGGCCGTCTGCTCGATGTTCCGCACGTTCCAGGGCTGGACCGCGCTGACGCCTCAAGGGCCCGGCGACGGCACGCTGCAATTGATCCCGGTCGCGAACGCGATGGCCTACGTCGTGCTGCGCGCGCTGCAGGACGATGTCGCCGACGACGATCTGTGCGGCGCGCGTCCGGGCCGTGCGCTGTCGATCCGGCCCGAATGGCATGCGCTGCTGCTCGACGCGCTGGTGCCGATCCCGCACATGGAGCCCGGCGACGCGGTGTTCTGGCACGGCGACGTCGTGCACGCGGTCGAGGATGCACACCGCGGCAGCGGCGACAGCAACGTGATGTACATCGCCGCGGCACCGGGCTGCGCGAAGAACGACGCGTACCTGCAGCGCCAGCGGTCCGCGTTCCTGCGCGGCGAAAGCCCGCCCGATTTCCCGGCCGACCATTTCGAGGTCGAATTCGGCGGGCGCGGCGGGGAGGGCGATCTGACGGCGCTGGGCCGCGCGCAGATGGGGTTCGGGCCCGGCGCGTAACGGCCGCGCCGCGTGCGCAGGCGGCCGTTCGCGATGCGGCGAACCACCGTTTGCCGAATCCGCTGCGTGCCGCGCGCAATTCGACGCAATCGGCTGTCAGCGGAGTCGAAATCGACACGAATTGCGCAATTTGGCTTCCGATAATGGTCCGGACACAACGCCGCCGGCCCTTGCGCCGCAAGGGTGCGGCGCAGATCATGGAGGAGTCGATGCAATTCACGCAAGCGATCGTTCGCCGTCCCGCGCCGTCCTGCGGCGCGGGCCTGACCACCGCCGAACTCGGCGCGCCCGATTACGACAAGACGCTCACCCAGTTCTATGCTTACTGCGACGCGCTGCGCACGCTCGGCGTCGAGCTGACCGAACTGCCGCCGCTGGACGCGTTCCCCGATTCGCACTTCGTCGAGGACACCGCGGTCGTGACGCCGGAATTCGCGGTGATCACGCGACCGGGCGCACCCGCGCGGCGTGGCGAGACGGTGCATATCGAAGCGGCGCTCGCCGCACATCGCGACCTGCTGCCGATGCAGGACGGCCGTCTCGACGGCGGTGACGTGATGCAGGTCGGCAAGCGCTTCTTCATCGGCCTGACGGGCCGCACCGATGCCGAAGGCATTGCCGCGTTCGAATCGCTGGTGTCGCGCTACGGCTACTCGGTCGTCGCGGTGCCGGTCGGCGCCGGCCTGCACCTGAAGTCGGTCGTCAACGCGCTCGGCGACGACACGCTGCTCGTGACCGAAGCGCTGGCCGCGCATCCGGCGTTCGCCGACTATCGCCGGATCGCGATCTCGGCCGCCGACGAGTACGCGGGCAATACGCTGCGCGTGAACGGCACGCTGATCACGCCGGCCGGCTATCCGCGCGTCCATGACGCGATCGCATCGCTCGGCATGCCGCTGCACGTGATCGACACCAGCGAGTTCCGCAAGATGGACGGCGGCCTGACCTGCCTGTCGCTGCGGTTCTAGCCGATTGGCGCGCGGCCGCTTCGGCCGGATAATGTGGCCCCCGCGCGGACAAGGCGACGTTCCGCGCACCAGCCACGATCCGACCGGAGCGAACGCGGATGACCGACAAGAAGATGCAGCTCGACAAGATCGATCTCCGGATCCTCGATATCCTGCGTACCGACGGGCGGATTTCCTACCGGAAGCTGTCCGAGCTCGTGAACCTCACGCCGCGGCCCTGCCAGGCGCGCGTGGAGCGGCTCGAGGCGCTCGGCGTGATCGAAGGCTACCGGGCGGTGATCAAGGCGCCGCGCGCGACCAAGCCGATCGTCGTGATCGCGCAGATCGTGCTGGCCGACCACGGGCGTTCGCAGGCGCCGTTCGAGGACGAAATGCGCGCGAATCCAGCCGTGCTCGATTGCTGGCTCGTCAGCGGCACGTTCGATTTTCTCGTGCGGCTCGCGTGCGAGGATCTCGACGAGTACCGGCGGATCGCGAACGTGTGGCTGGAAAGCCCGCGGTTCCGGATCGAGAAGATCGTGACCACGGCCGAACTGCAGGCGATCAAGCGCAGCGTCGTGTGATGCGGCCGGCCGGGCAGGGCCGGTTTCGAGGCGAATGACCAGGCTGGTCGATTTGGAATCCGAATCAAATCGGCTGACCCGAATCCAATCAGGGTGAACACTATGGATGCTATGCAAGCGGCAGTGGAGACGGCCGCGCCGTCCGGGACGACGCTCAAGCGCCGTCTGCAGGGCCGTCACATCGCGATGATCGCGATCGGCGGATCGATCGGCACGGGGCTGTTCGTCGCGTCGGGCGCGTCGGTCGCACAGGCGGGGCCGGGCGGGGCGATCGCCGCGTATATCGCGATCGGGCTGATGGTGTACTTCGTCGTCACGGGCCTCGGCGAGATGGCCGCATTGATGCCGGTATCGGGTTCGTTTGCGACCTACGGCGAGAAGTACGTCGACGAAGGTTTCGGCGTCGCGCTTGGCTGGACCTACTGGTACAGCTGGGCCGTGACGATCGCGATCGAGCTGGTCGCCGCGCAGATCGTGATGCGCTACTGGTTTCCGACCGTGCCCGGCATCTGGTGGGGCGCGGGCTTCCTCGTGCTGATCTTCCTGCTCAATACGCTGTCGGTGCGCGGCTTCGGCGAATCGGAGTACTGGTTCTCGCTGATCAAGGTCGTCACCGTGGTCGCGTTCATCGCGGCCGGGCTGTTGATCGCCGCGGGCCTGATCGGCACCGGGCATCCGGTCGGCTTGCGCAACTTCACGACGGGCGATGCGCCGTTCGTCGGCGGCATGCACGCGATGATGAGCGTCGCGCTGATCGCGGGCTTCTCGTTTCTCGGCACCGAGCTGGTCGGAATCACGGCCGGTGAATCGGAGAATCCGCGCAAGACGATCCCGCGCGCGGTGAAGCAGATCTTCTGGCGGATCATGCTGTTCTACGTGTTCGCGATCTTCGTGATCGGCCTGCTCGTGCCGTACACCGACCCGAACCTGCTGAAGAGCGACGTGACCGACATCGGCGTGAGCCCGTTCACGCTGGTGTTCAGCCATGCGGGCTTCCCGCTCGCCGCCGGTGCGATGAATCTGGTGATCCTGACGGCCGTGCTGTCGGCCGGCAATTCCGGCACCTATGCGGCGACGCGGATGTTGTACAACCTGGCAGCGGAAGGGCGCGCGCCGGCAATGTTCGCGACGCTGTCGCCGGGCGGCGTGCCGCGCAACGCGCTGTATGCGACGATGGCCGTTGGCGGGCTGTGCTTCCTCACGTCGCTGACCAACAACCAGAGCATCTATCTGTGGCTGCTGAATACGGTCGGCATCACGGGCTTCATTGCGTGGCTCGGCATCGCGGTGTGCCATTACCGGTTCCGCAAGGGCTTCCTGAAGCAGGGCTACCGGCTCGACCAGTTGCCGTACCGCGCGAAATGGTTTCCGTTCGGGCCGCTGTTCGCGATCGCGATCTGCATCGTGATCTCGCTCGGGCAGGATTACCAGGCGTTCTTCGCGGCGCGCATCGACTGGATGGAAGTGCTGTCGATCTACGTGTGGATTCCGCTGTTCGTCGCGATCTGGTGGGCGTACCGCCGTGCGCGCAAGAGCCGGCTCGTGCGCTACGAGGAGATGGACATCGGGCCGTGGCTGACGCGTTCGGTCGAGGCCATCGATGCGACGGCCTCGCAGCACGGGCACCCGCACTGAAAGCGCGGCAACCGAAGCCGGTCGTGTCGTACGGCCGGCTTTGCCGTGGCGGCCCGCGCGCGGCGACGCGCGCAAACCGCGCTCAGTGCACGAGCTGCAATTGCTCCTTCATGAAGTCGACCCACGCGCGCACTTTCTGCGGCACGTGCCGCGTCGCGACGTACAGCGCGTAGACGTTCTGCTGCGGAAACCGGAAGGCGGGCAGCGCATCGACCAGGGCGCCGCTGTCGAGATCGTCGCGCACGAGCCATTCGGGCAGCAGCGCAACGCCGCTGCCCTGGCGCGCGAGTTCACTCAATACCGATGCATTGTCGACGACGACGCGAGGCTTCGTGGCCGGTCGAAACGCATGTTGGTTGCCCGCGCGATCGGTGAGCGTCCATTCGGCGATCCGCTCGAGCCGGCTGTGGCCGAGTTGCGGCAGGCGGGCGAGGTCGCCGGGCGATACCGGTTGCGGGAGCCCGGCCCTCGCCGGCAGGTCGGGCGCCATCACGGCAAGCACGTCGTAGGTAGCAAGGCAGGCGCCGCGATAGGGCAGGTCGCGAAAGTGCTCGTGGCGTCCGAGCCGGATCGCGACGTCGAAGCGGTCGCGCACGAGATCGGCCTGCGACGTATGCGTTTCGAGCCGCACGCGTAACGCGGGATGCCGCGCGGTGAACGCATGCAGCATCGGTGCGAGGACGCGCGCCGCATACTCAACCGTCGACGTCACGCGCAGGATGCCTTGCATCCCGCCATGCTCGCCGCGCACCTCGTCGATCGCACCTTCGGCTTCTTCGAGCACCCGCAGGCAGCGCTGGTAGAAACGCTCGCCTGCGTCGGTCAGCTCGACACGCCGGGTCGTCCGCGTGAGCAGCGTGACGCCGAGCTCGGCTTCGAGCTGCTTCACGTTGAAGCTGACGGCCGCCCGCGCCTGGTTCAGCGCGGTTGCGGCGGCCGTGAACGAACCGGCTTCGACCACGGCACGGAATACAGCGAAACGATCGAGGCTCACCATGGTTGGGGCGTGGGTCCTGTCTATGCGTTGGATTGCTCGAAGGGTACCCGAATGTGCCTCCGGGTGCGGCGTCGTCGCGGCGCGATCCGATTGTCAAAAAATTTCGACGGGACCCGTCGAATCCGGCCGCTTACCGACGTACGCGCCGGCTTCTACACTGCGGCGTTTCGTGATGTTCCCGCCGCCATGCCAGACCGTTCCAGAATCGCCGCCGTCTACCTGCTCGGCTTCGCGATCGACCTCGCGAACATGTTCATGCTGAACGCCGCGTATCCGGCGCTGCAGCGCGAACTGCACGCGTCGGTCGCGCAGCTTGCGTGGGTCGGCAACATGTATGTGCTCGGCCTGACCGTCGTGATTCCGTTCGGCACGTGGCTCGCGCGCCGCTGCGGAGAGCGGCGCGTGTTCGCCGCATCGTTGCTGCTGTTCGGGTTCGGCAGTGCCGGCGTCGGCGCGTCGCCGTCGATCGAGGCGCTGCTCGCGTGGCGGCTGGTCCAGGGGCTTGGCGGCGGGCTGCTGATTCCGGTCGGGCAGACGATGGCCTATCGCGCATATCCGCCGCAGGCACGGGCGCGGCTCACGTCGATCGTGATGATGGTCGCGCTGCTCGTGCCGGCACTGTCGCCTGCGATCGGCGGGGCAATCGTCGATCGCGGGTCGTGGCGCGGGATCTTCTTCGCGATGTTGCCGATCGCGGCCGCGACCTGCGCGCTCGCGTTCGCCTGGTTGCCGCGCGACGGCGTGCGCGACCGGCCGCCGCGACTCGACTGGCCGGGGCTCGGCCTGAGTGCGGCCACGCTCGTCGCGCTGCTGCTCGGGCTGACCGCGGCGGGGCAGCCCGGCGGCGCGGGTTTCCCGCTCGCGATGCTGGCCGTCGCGGCCGCGGCAGGCGCCGGCTATGCGGCGCATGCGCGTCGTGCCAGGTCGCCCGTCGTCGACCTGCGCCTGCTCGCACAACCGTTGCTGCGGACCGGCGTGGTGGTCTATCTGTGCGTGCCGGGCATCTTTACGGGCGTCAACCTCGTCGCGTCGCTCTACCTGCAGAACGCGCTCGGATTGAGCGCTGCGCATGCCGGCGCGCTGATGCTGCCGTGGGCGATCGCGGCGTTCTTCGCGATCGCGACCACGCGCCGCTGCTTCGCACGCCACGGCGCGAAGCCGTTGTTCGCATACGGCATCGCGATCGATTGCGTCGGCATCGCACTGCTCGCGACGCCGTGGGCCGGCGTTGAAGCCGTGCGCATCGCGGCATTCGCGGCGATGGGGTTCGGCGCGAGCCTGTGCACGAGCACGTCGCAAAGCGCGGCGTTCGTCGACGTGCCCGCCGACCGGATGGGCGACGCGAGCGCGCTGTGGAACATCAACCGCCAGTTGAGCTTTTGCGTCGGCGTGGCCGTTCTTGGCAGCGCACTCAATGCGTTGCTGGCACTCGACGCGGGCGGCCCGTCGCTCGCGCCGTACCGCTGGTGCTTCGGGCTGGCGGTCCTGCTGACCTTGCTGCCGCTCTGCCTGATCGCACGGCTTCCCGCGCATCATGCGCCGCTCGCGCAACCCGTTTCATCCCACTCGTGAGAACCTGAGAGCCTTATGAATTTGCCGAATCCGTATTTCAAGGAAGTCGTCGATACCGTTGCCGACATCGCGTGCTGGTTGTCCGGCCGTGCCGGCCCCGAGCGGCTCGCGACGCTGATGGCGCGTTTCTCGCCGGGATTTTCGATGATCACGATGTCGGGCACGGTGCTCGATTACGCGGGCGTCGATGCGCTGTTTTCACACGGTCACGGCGCGCGTCCCGGGCTGGTGATCGATATCGACGAGTTGCGCGCGCATGCCGTCTGGGCCGATGGCGCGACGATCGGCTATCGCGAGGCGCAGACCGACGCGCAAGGGCGGCGCACGATGCGGCGCTCGACGGTCGTGTTCCGGCGCGAGGCGGATGGCTTGATCGTGTGGCGCCATCTGCATGAGACTGCGGTCGCCGCGCAAGCGTGATCGGTCACCGCACCGCTAGGTGTCCAGCTCCGGATAGTGGCGGAAAATCCCCATGTCGTTGAACGGGATGCGGCGCGCCGACACGAGATAGCGCGCGACGGGTGGGTGCTGCGCGACGCGATCATGCAGCGCGACGAGCGCCGCGACTTTCCGCTCCGCGCGCTTCATCGCCTTCGGAAACGCATAGCGCAGGCCTTCGATCAGCTGGAACATCGACAGGTCCGCGTAGCTGAGCGCGGTGCCCGCGAGATAGCCGCTGTCGTGCGGATTCTGTCCGAGCACGCGATCGAAGTAGCCGAGGAATTTCGGCAGCCGGTTCTCGAGGAAATCGGCTGCACGCTCGGCGGCTTCCGCCTTCTGGTCCTCGTAATACAGGCCGCTGGCGATCGGGTGATGCGTGTCGTGGATCTCGGTGACAAAATCGGCGACGGTCAGCTGGAGCTGGTGCACCCACAGCCGGCCGGCTTCGTCGTCGGGTGCGAGCCCGAGCCGCGCGCCGAGAAACAGCAGGATGTTCGCCGTCTGCCCGACGACCACTTCGCCCGCCTTCAGGAACGGCGGCGCGAACGGCACGCATTCGGCCTTCGTGCTGTCCATCATGCGCATCATCGCCGGCACGCCCATCCCGCGCCCCGATTCGCGCGCGACATCGACATAGTCGGCTTCGGCTGCCTCGAGCGCGAGCCGCACGTACTCGCCGCGGCCCTGAATCTCGGGCCAGTAATAGAGTTCATATCGCATGCTGTCTTCCTGTTCGTTGAACCGGATGCCGTCGGCATCGTGACGACCGGGCGGCCGCGCGCCGCCCGTTGCGAATAGACAGTCTAGGCGATCGCGGGAGAAGCGCCGCGCGCATCATGGGTCACGCGCGCTCGCCGCCTTCCGGGCCGTAGAAGAACACCCAGGTCGAGAAATCGTCGGAGAAGCCGACGAAGCGGTGCGCCGCGAATGCGGGGACGAACAGCGTGTCGCCGGCCGCGACGTCGCATTCGCGCCCGTCGACGACGAAGCGCGACGTGCCGGTGGCAATCACGTAAATCTCGTCCCGCGTGTGCGGTGTTTGCATGTCCTCGACGCGCGGACGGTACAGCTCGACGTCGAGCGAGCCGTGGCGAAACAATGTCGTGAACAGCGTGCCTTCGTCGTCGAGGCGCGCGAGCGATTCGTTCAGGCCGAGCTTCATCGTGGTGGGCTCCGGGTCCGGATCGTGGGGACGTGTATTGCGCCATCGTAGCGCGGGTGTCGATATGTCGAAACCCCGTACCGGTCGCGAGCGCGCCACCGGCGAAACAAACGGGCGATTCGCTCACCGCATGTGAAACAAGATCGCCCGCCGGTGAAACGGCGCGGCAATCGAACGGATTCGACCAGTGTTTTCACCGCAATTTAACCAACGCCGCCTAGGATCGCGCTTCGTCGATCGGTGGCGCGCCGCGATTCCGGTTCACGCGAACTCGCCCGATTGCCTTTCCCCTTGAACCTGCGAATGCCATTGACCCTGCCTGTCGTCAGGCGCGGTCGTCGTTCGCATCATTGCGTATCGTGCCCATGAGTCAGCATTCCCCGGCTTCGTCCCGAAGAAAATTCCTTGCCGCCGCGCCAGCCGTCGCGGCGTCGTCACTGCTGAGCGCATGCGGTGGCGACGACGTCACGTCGGCGCCGATCACCGACAGCGCGCTCGCCGCGCAGATGTCCGCGAAGCTGAACGCGCAGCTCGGCGATGCGGCGGTCGTCAACGCGATCGTCCCGGCGATGACCGACGTCGGCTTCACGTGGGACCTGCCGACGGTGCCGGCCGCGCAGATCGGCGCGATCGTCGCGTACAGCTTCGGCAATCGTCCGAACGCGGCGAGTGGCAACACGTCGAGCACCGGCGGCAACCAGTCGGCGCTGCCCGATCCGGGGCCCGTGAACGAAGCGCTCGCGGACGCCGTGTACCGCATCCGTCAACTGAAGCCCGTCAAGGTCTATGCACAGTGGGAAATCGCGCGTTTCCTCGTGTCGAAATACGGAATGGGCGCCGACGTGCTGTCGTCGGTCGAACCGGTGATCGCGACCGACGGTTCGATCGTGTACCTGAGCACCGCAGGCGTCGCGGCTGTGGCCGTGTCGCGGGCGGGCGGAGCGGCGGCGATGGGCACCGTCGCGGTGGTTGGCCACCGCGATCACGCGAAGCGCTGTATCCAGACGTCGCAGCAGGCGGGCATGAAGGCGGCTGCCGTCGCCGAGGTAGCGCTGCCGACGACGTACGACCCGCAGTCGGGCCAGCCGTGGACGCGCAACCGCAGCCTCTACCTCGTGCACGACATGTATGCGCAGATGCTGACGCGCGCGGTGACCGCGACGATGCAGGCGTTCCCGAAGGGCTGATGCCTTCCGCTTCCCATACGACTCTCATGACCATGAATACCCGTCGCCATTTCCTGGCTTCCACCTCCGTCCTTGCCGCGGCGTGCGCGGCCGCCACGCCCGTGTTCGCGAGCGACGCGCCTGCCAGCGATGCAGAACTGCAGCGCCAGATGCTCGGCAAGCTGACGAACGAACTGAACGATCGCGCGACCGCCACCGACGAAACCGGCTATCTGCTCGACACGTTTTTCTCGTGGACGCCGCCGACCGTCGCCGCGGCTTCCATCAATACGATCGCCGCGTTCAGTTTCGGCAACCGCGCCGGGGCATCGGCCGCAGCACCCGTACCGGGCCCCGTCAACGAGGCGATTGCGGACGTCGTGTTCCAGCTTCGGCAGAAGGTCGCGGCGCCGATCTTCGCGCAGCAGGACATCGCCAGCGTGCTCGCGTCGAAATACGGTCTGACGGCCGGCGTGACGGCGATTGCGACACCTGCGCTGGCGGCCGGCAGCCCGATACCGACCCCCGACGGCGTCGTCGCCGCAATCGTCAAGCAGGCCGGCTCGGCCGCGGCGCTCGGCAAGGTCGGCGTCGTCACGCATGCGGATCAGGCTTCGCTCGCCGTGCGCGCGTCGAATACGGCGGGGATGCAGGCGGCGGCGCCGGCGGGCTTCACGCTGCCGTCGCTCTACGACACGTCCGCGCAGATGGCGGCCATGCGGCGGCGCGACCTCTACCTGCTGAGCAACGCCGGCATGCAGCTCGCGATGCTGCGGCTCGACCTGATCAACCGCGAGTACCCGAACGGCTGACGCCGCCGGCCGCGGGGCGCGGCACGAGATCCGGGCGACGCATCCGCGCGATCGTCGTCCGCACGGATCGTGCGTGCCCCGTTTTGCCGGGTAATGCCGATACAGGTATTGCGACTACCAGCCAAACCACTGTTTTTAATGGGTTTTTTCGCATCCGGCCTGCGCCGGGACGCGTGCTGCGTGGCATAATCGACCACATCCGCAAGGCTTGTAGTCACAACGACCCCGCATACCCATGGCACAGACTCTCTACGACAAACTGTGGAACACCCACGTGGTCCACGCCGAGGAAGACGGCACGACCCTGCTCTATATCGACCGTCAGTTGCTGCACGAAGTCACGAGCCCGCAGGCGTTCGAAGGGCTGAAGATGGCGCAGCGTCCGGTGTGGCGCATCAGCGCGAACCTCGCCGTGTCCGACCACAACGTGCCGACCACGGACCGCAGCCACGGCATCGCCGATCCCGTCTCCAAGCTGCAGGTCGACACGCTCGACGCGAACTGCGATGCGTTCGGCATCACGCAGTTCAAGATGAACGACGTGCGCCAGGGCATCGTCCACATCATCGGGCCGGAACAGGGCGCGACGCTGCCGGGCATGACGATCGTGTGCGGCGATTCGCACACGTCGACGCACGGCGCGTTCGGCGCGCTCGCACACGGCATCGGTACGTCGGAAGTCGAGCACGTGCTCGCGACGCAAACCCTGCTGCAGAAGAAGAGCAAGAACATGCTCGTGAAGGTCGAGGGCACGCTGCCGCGCGGCTGTACCGCGAAGGACATCGTGCTCGCGATCATCGGCAAGATCGGCACGGCAGGCGGCACGGGCTACGCGATCGAATTCGGCGGCTCGACGATCCGCGCGCTGACGATGGAAGGCCGCATGACCGTCTGCAACATGGCGATCGAAGCCGGCGCGCGTGCGGGCATGGTCGCGGTCGACGATACGACGGTCGATTACCTGAAAGGCCGCCCGTTCGTGCCGACCGGCGCGGAATGGGATCAGGCCGTCGAATACTGGCGCCAGTTCAAGTCGGACGACGGCGCGCAGTTCGACCGTGTGGTCGAGCTGAATGCAGCCGAGATCGTCCCGCAGGTCACGTGGGGCACGTCGCCGGAAATGGTCACGTCGATCGACGGTCGCGTGCCCGATCCCGAGCGCGAGAAGGATCCGGTCAAGCGCGACGCGATGGAGCGCGCGCTGGCGTACATGGCGCTCGAGCCGAACACGCCGATCGAATCGATCAAGGTCGACAAGATCTTCATCGGCTCGTGCACGAACGCACGGATCGAAGATATCCGCGCGGCCGCGTATGTCGTGAAGAAACTGAACCGTCGTGTCGCATCGAACGTGCGGCTCGCGATGGTCGTGCCGGGCTCGGGCCTCGTGAAGGCGCAGGCCGAGCGCGAAGGGCTCGACAAGGTGTTCACGGATGCCGGCTTCGAATGGCGCGAGCCGGGTTGCTCGATGTGCCTCGCGATGAACGCCGATCGGCTCGATCCGGGTGAGCGCTGCGCGTCGACATCGAACCGCAACTTCGAGGGCCGGCAGGGCGCGGGCGGTCGCACGCACCTCGTGAGCCCCGCGATGGCGGCAGCCGCGGCGATCGAAGGTCACTTCGTCGACATTCGCCAGCTGGGGTAACGCGTGACGACATCGAAGGTCATTGCGCGGCTGGTTGCCGCGCTGGCGCTGGCGGGGCTGGGGTTCGGCCTCGCGGGCTGCAATACCGTCCAGGGCTTCGGGCAGGACGTCAACGCCGCCGGCAGCGCGATCAAGCGCGCCGCGGAATGACGCGGCCCGCCGAGGATTTGTCGATGTGCGCCGGCTGAACGCCGGCCCTTCAACCGGATAGACGGATCATGGAAAAATTCACTGTACATACCGGCGTCGTAGCGCCGCTCGATCGCGAGAACGTCGACACCGACGCGATCATCCCGAAGCAGTTCCTGAAGTCGATCAAGCGCACGGGCTTCGGTCCGAACGCGTTCGACGAATGGCGTTACCTCGATCACGGCGAGCCGGGCCAGGACAACTCGAAGCGTCCGCTGAATCCCGACTTCGTGCTGAACCAGCCGCGCTACCAGGGCGCGTCGGTGCTGATCGCCCGCAAGAATTTCGGCTGCGGCAGCTCGCGCGAGCACGCACCGTGGGCGCTGCAGCAGTACGGCTTCCGCGCGATCATCGCGCCGAGCTTCGCGGACATCTTCTTCAACAACTGCTACAAGAACGGCTTGCTGCCGATCGTGCTGACCGAGCAGCAGGTCGATCACCTGTTCAACGAGACGGTTGCGTTCAACGGGTTTCAACTGACGGTCGACCTCGACGCACAGGTCGTGCGTTCGGGCGACGGCCGCGAGTATCCGTTCGAGATCACCGCGTTCCGCAAGTACTGCCTGCTGAACGGCTTCGACGACATCGGCCTCACGCTGCGCCATGCGGACAAGATCCGCCAGTTCGAAGCCGAGCGGCTCGTGAAGCAGCCGTGGCTCAACACCAAGCTGGTCGGCTGATCGTGCCTTTCGGGCGGGCGCGCCAGCGGCGCGTTCGCCGGCCTGCCTCATAAAACCTACCCAGTCAGGAATTTCGCATGAAGATTGCAGTGCTGCCCGGCGACGGCATCGGTCCGGAAATCGTCAATGAAGCGGTGAAGGTGCTGAACGCACTCGACGAGAAGTTCGAACTCGAACAGGCGCCGGTCGGCGGCGCGGGCTACGAGGCGAGCGGTCATCCGCTGCCCGACGCGACGCTGAAGCTCGCAAAGGAAGCCGACGCGATCCTGTTCGGCGCGGTCGGCGACTGGAAGTACGACTCGCTCGAGCGCGCGCTGCGCCCTGAGCAGGCGATCCTCGGGCTGCGCAAGCATCTCGAGCTGTTCGCGAACTTCCGCCCGGCGATCTGCTATCCGCAGCTCGTCGATGCATCGCCGCTTAAGGCCGAACTCGTCGCGGGCCTCGACATCCTGATCGTGCGCGAACTGAACGGCGACATCTATTTCGGCCAGCCGCGCGGCGTGCGTGCGGCGCCGGACGGCCCGTTCGCCGGCGAGCGCGAAGGCTTCGACACGATGCGCTATTCGGAACCGGAAGTGCGTCGCATTGCCCACGTCGCGTTCCAGGCGGCCCGCAAGCGCGCGAAGAAGCTGCTGTCGGTCGACAAGGCGAACGTGCTCGAAACGTCGCAGTTCTGGCGCGACATCATGATCGACGTGTCGAAGGAATACGCGGACGTCGAGCTGTCGCACATGTACGTCGACAACGCGGCGATGCAGCTCGCGAAGGCGCCGAAGCAGTTCGACGTGATCGTCACCGGCAACATGTTCGGCGACATCCTGTCGGACGAAGCGTCGATGCTGACGGGCTCGATCGGCATGCTGCCGTCGGCGTCGCTCGACAAGAACAACAAGGGCCTGTACGAACCGTCGCACGGTTCGGCGCCGGACATCGCGGGCAAGGGCATCGCGAATCCGCTCGCGACGATCCTGTCGGCCGCGATGATGCTGCGTTACTCGCTGAATCGTGCGGAGCAGGCCGATCGCATCGAGCGCGCGGTGAAAACGGTGCTCGAACAAGGTTACCGTACGGGCGACATCGCCACGCCGGGCTGCCAGCAGGTCGGCACGGCAGCGATGGGTGACGCGGTGGTCGCGGCGCTGTAAAGCGATGCGGCACCGATAATGTAGAAAGGGTGCGAACGGGCCGCGAAAATCGGCCGGTTCGCCCACGGTTGGCCGTTGTGCGGGCCACCGGCTTTGTGTAGACTCGAACGATGGCGCTGATTTCCCTGATCTCCCCGGTCCTGAAACTCCACGGCAACACTGCCCGTGCGGGTGCGCGCGCCATCGTCATCACGAAAACCATTACCACGAAAACGATCATTAAACGCTGATCGCCGTCGTGCCCGCCTGTTTCCCCGCGCGGTCACGCGGGGACGGAAATGGCGGGGAAGCTCCATTCAAAGCAAAGGGTTAGTCATGAACGTAGGTCTCGTAGGTTGGCGCGGCATGGTCGGCAGCGTCCTGATGCAGCGCATGCAGGAAGAAGGCGATTTCGACCTGATCGAACCGGTGTTTTTCAGCACCAGCAACACGGGCGGCAAGGCGCCGTCGTTCGCGAAAAACGAGACTACGCTCAAGGACGCGACCAACGTCGACGAGCTGAAGAAGTGCGACGTGATCATCACGTGCCAGGGCGGCGACTACACGAACGACGTGTTCCCGAAGCTGCGCGCGGCCGGCTGGAACGGCTACTGGATCGACGCGGCATCGTCGCTGCGGATGAAGGATGACGCAGTCATCATCCTCGATCCGGTCAACCTCGACGTGATCAAGGATGCGCTCGTCAAGGGCACGAAGAACTTCGTCGGCGGCAACTGCACGGTCAGCCTGATGCTGATGGCGCTCGGCGGCCTGTTCCGCGAGAACCTCGTCGACTGGATGACGGCGATGACCTACCAGGCCGCATCGGGCGCGGGCGCGCAGAACATGCGCGAACTGCTCGCGCAGATGGGCACGCTGAACGGTGCGGTGAAGGAGCAGCTCGCCGATCCGTCTTCCGCGATCCTCGACATCGACCGCCGCGTGCTGGCCGCAATGAACAGCGACGCGATGCCGACCAGCAACTTCGGCGTGCCGCTGGCCGGTTCGCTGATCCCGTGGATCGACAAGGATCTCGGCAACGGGATGTCGAAGGAAGAGTGGAAGGGCGGCGCGGAAACCAACAAGATCCTCGGCAAGCCGGCAATGGGCGAGCCGGGTTCGATCCCGGTCGACGGCCTGTGCGTGCGGATCGGCGCGATGCGCTGCCACTCGCAGGCGCTGACGATCAAGCTGAACAAGGATGTGCCGCTCGACGAGATCAACGGCATCCTCGCGTCGGCGAACGATTGGGTGAAGGTCGTGCCGAACGAGCGCGAAGCGTCGATGCGCGACCTGTCGCCGGCGAACGTCACGGGCACGCTGACGGTGCCGGTCGGCCGCCTGCGCAAGCTCGCGATGGGCGGCGAATACCTGTCGGCCTTCACGGTCGGCGATCAGCTCCTGTGGGGCGCGGCCGAGCCGCTGCGCCGCATGCTGCGCATCCTGCTCGACAAGTAAATCCGCTTGCGTGTCCGGCCCGCGGGCCGGACTGCACACGAAGACGCGCCGCGTCGGCCCTGGGTTCAGGGCTGGCGCGGCGCGTTTTTCATATGCGGATCAGCGCATGCTCAGCAGCGTCTGGTCGACGGCTTGCTGTGTCTTGATCGTCTGCGCGTTCGCCTGGTAATTGCGCTGCGCGGTGATCAGGTTGACGAGCTCGGTTGTCAGGTCGACGTTCGAGTTCTCCAGTGCGCTGCCCTGCAGCGTGCCGTGGTTCGTGCTGCCCGGCGCGGAGACTTGCGGCACGCCCGACGCGGCGGTTTCGACATACTGGTTCCCGCCGACGTTCACGAGCCCGTTCGGGTTGTTGAAATTCGCGAGCGCGATCAGGCCGAGCACCGCGCTCTGGCCGTTCGAGTAGTTGCCGGTCAGCTTGCCGTCGGTGCCGATCGAGAACGTCGTCAGCGTGCCGCTCGCGAAGCCGTCCTGCGCGAGATTGGTTACGCCGTCCTTGCCGCCGTACTGCGTCGTGCCGCCCAGGTCGAGCGTCAGGTTCTGCGGGTTGGCGCCGCCCGTCGTGTTGGGAATCGAAAACGCGAACTGGCCGAGGCTCGGCGTCGGCTGGCCGGTCGCGGCCGACGTCGTCGAGCTGATCCGGCCCGATGCATCGAACGTGACGGTGCCGAGATTCGTCGGCGTCTGGCCCTGCACGCCCGCGTACGCCTGCCACGTACCGGCCGCGCTCTTCGCGAAATACATCGTGACCTGCTGCGAGCCGCCGAGCGTGTCGTAGACCTGGATCGACGAGTTGTAGTTGTACGTCGTGCTGTCGCTCGCGTTGAACGGCGTCTTGGTCGGCACCTTGTCCTGCGAGTTCAGGTTGAACTGGCCGGTAATCGTGTTCGTCGCTCGCGGCGCGATGTTGTTGGTCGGCGCCTGCAGCGCCACGGTCTGCGCGGTGTTGATCACGCCGCCCGCGCCGGCCGCGTAGCCCATCAGGTTGCGGCCTTGCGAGTCGACGATGGCGCCGTACTTGTCGCGATGGAACGTGCCGTCGCGCGAGTACGTGGTCACGCCGTTGCTCGACATCTGGAAGAAGCCGTTGCCGTTGATCGCGACGTCGAGCGACGATTTCGTCGTGTTGATCGTCCCCTGGCCGAAATTCCGCTGCACCGACGCGAGCTGCGTGCCGATGCCGATCTGCGTGTTGGCCGACGTCGCGACCGAATTCGCGTACATGTCGGCGAAGTTCGCGCGCCCCTGCTTGAAGCCAACCGTGTTTGCGTTCGCGATGTTGTTGCCGATCACGTCGAGATTGCTCGACGCGCCGGTCAACCCGCTCAAACCCTGCTGATAGCCCATGTTCGATCCCCGTAACGAGCTGGTGAGTAAATGCAGCCTTGCGACTGCGCTGACTTCTGGCACTGCACGGCGTCAGCCCGGCCGATCGCGCTCCCGCCTTTCCGGCGTGGGTGAACGCAAAGGTCGAATTGCACCGATTCCTGTTTGAAGGCGATCGTATCGACGGCGATTATTTCGTCTGTGTAATTTTGTGTAATGTAATTGAATTGATGTCGAAATGAATGCTTTTGTATGAGCAATGGATCGTGGGGTAAGAGCGGAAAGCCTTGTCAGACATGGCTTTGCTGGGGGAAATGTTCAATTCTCCGATAAGAGATGGAAATTGCCTTCTTATCGGTCAATTGAAATTAATTTGAGTGGGATTGGCCATCCGTCGGGATTTTTTTTGATTATCGGCGGCTAATTCATTAACGGCAGGCCGCGCGAATTGTTGAGCCGGTGTGCGTGATTTCGTCGTCGAGATCCAACGCCGGAGGCGCCGGTAGGCAATGCCGCCCGGGGCGTACGCGACAGCCGAGCCATTCGTTCCGGAAGCGATGATGTCGCGATGCCTTCCATCGATGGGGGCAGGTTTGTTCGATCAATCCGGTGTACCGACCACCGGGTGCGGATCCGGGGAGGCTGCGGCCCTCCGAGCTCCGGGCGCCCGCGCCCGGTTGCACCGGCCGGAGACGAATTCGGCCCGAACGCGATCGCGTGAAGTAAACTACGCGGTTACGACGCACAGACCAGCCGAAAGCGTCGCGTTCCGCGCGACGCTTTTGCATTTCTGCGGCAACTTTATTGACGCCTTCAACCGCGAATCCGAGCCGCGCCCGCGCGCGGCGATAGAGCCAACGATGTCCCGAATTTCCTTGTTTCCGCGTCAGTCCCGTCTGTCGCGCGCCGTGCGTGGCGCGCTGGCGATCCTGGCGCTTGGCGCAGCCGCATCGGCCTGGGCCGTCGGCACCGTCGAACTGCCGGCGTCCGCTGCCGGCGCCGCAGCACCGCTCACCGTGACGGTCCAGCCGGGCCAGTCGCTGAACGACATCGCGAAAGCCGCCACGCAATCGCACGATCCCGGCGTGCTCGCGCGTGCCGGCCGCGCGCTGTTCGACGCCAATCCGCAGGCGTTCATGAAGCGCGACGCGAGCCGCCTGAAAGTCGGCGCGACGCTGACCGTGCCCGCGCTCGACGCAACTGGCGCGGCACTCGTGCCGGCCGGTGCCGCCGCTGCATCGGGTACGGCGTCCGCGTCCGCGCCTGCCGCTGCATCCGGCAGCGCCGCGGAAGCGCAGCATGGCGCGTCCGCGCCGCATCCGGGGTCGGCCGTGCAGTCGGCACCGGTCACACCGGCCGTCCATGCGGCTCCGGTGAGCGGCGCGAGCGTTGTGACGGCAGCGGGGGCGTCGGCTTCGGTCGGTGCTTCGGCGGCGCACGGTGCGTCGGCGGCCGACAGCTTGCAGCCGGCGGCACCTGTTGCAGGTGCAAGCGGCCCGCATGTGTGGAGCGGGGCGATCCAGTCGGCGCCGTCGTTCGCGAGCGAGGCCGCGGTCCAGTCGGTGCCGGGCAGCCAGGTTTCGGGTTCGCATGAACCGGCTGGTGCGGCGCCCGCCACGGGCGCGTCGCAGCCGCGACCGTCGAGCCTGCAGCAGTTGCTGGCGCTGAAGAACCGCGTGCTGATGGAGTTGCAGAAGCACGGCATCGGCAAGCCGGGCACGACGAACGACGTCGCACCGGTGCCCGCGCCGGCACCCGCCGCGCCGCGTCCGGCCACGAACGACGCCGGTGCGTCGGCGGCCGCGTCGACAGCAAGCGAAGCGGCGTCCGGCGTCGCTGCCAGTGCGGCGCAACCGGCATCGGTGCCTGCTCAACCGGTTGCACCTGTCGCGACGCCGGTGCGCCGTACCGGGCAAATGGACTGGCGTCCTGCCGCCGTGGCCGGCGCAGCCGTGATCGTGCTCGCGGCCGGTTTTGCGTGGCGCAAGCGCCGGAAGGGCCGCGGAGCGGGCGATGCGGGTGTGGCGGCAACCGCGGCAGGTGCTGCCGTGACGCCGGAAGCCGAAGCCGCGCCGTCGATCGACCGCGAGCTGCCGATCCTGCCCGAGATGCCGGTCGCGCGCGACGCGGCGTCCGATCAGTACCTCGCTGCGGCGACGGCTGCTGCGGCCGAAACGGTCGAGCCGACTGCCGCTGACGCGGCGTCGACGCCGGAAGTCGCAAAGCCGCATGACGAGCATCCCGAATTGCCGGCCGCGCAAGCGGCAGTGCCGCTCGCGAGCGACGCAGCACCGGTTCCAGTTCCGCACGATGCAGAACCGGCAGAAAAGGCCGCCGCCAAGCCGGCCGACACGCCTGCCGCGCCTTCGACGACCGACGCGCAACACGCGACGCTGATGCAGAACGCAATCAGCGCGCTCAGCAGCCTCGACATGCCGTTGCCGCCGCGGACGTCGGGCGGCGCGCCGCTGACACCGGACGAGCTGTCAGCGCGGGCAGGGCAGTCCGATGCCGATATATTCGCAACTAACGGTCAAGCCGCATCGCACCCGCCGATTGGCGCGAACCATCCGGCCCACGAACATCCGGCCGACCAGGACGACGAGTACGATTGGGATCCGGATGCTGCGACGCCCGCCGGCCACGCGGGCAGCGCGCCTGCGCTGTCGTCGCTCCCGTCGCTCGGCGGCGCGCAGTTCGGCGCGCTCAAGCTCGATTTCGATCTCGACCTGCCGTCCGCGCCGGGCGCCACGCTGCCCGCGCTGACGGCGGACGAACTCGCCCGGATCGCGCGCAACAAGCTCGATCTCGCATCGGAGTACGTCGAACTGGGCGACCTGTCCGGCGCACGGACGCTGCTGCAGGAAGTGGTCGACGCGAACGACACCGCGACGCGCGACGATGCGCGCGCGCTGCTCGCGAAGCTGGCGGACGAGGCGTGATGCGGATCGCACTGGGCGTCCAGTACGACGGCGCGGCGTTCTGCGGCTGGCAGGCGCAGCCGCACGGCAAAACCGTGCAGGACCGGCTCGAGCACGCGCTGGCCGAGTTCGCGCGGGTGCCGCTGCATACGACGGTCGCCGGCCGGACCGACGCGGGCGTGCACGGGCTCGGGCAGGTCGTGCACTTCGACACCGATCTCGATCGCGAGGTGTTCTCGTGGGTGCGCGGCACCAACGCGTTCCTGCCGTCGACCGTGTCGGTGCAATGGGCGAAGCCGATGCCGGACACGTTCCACGCGCGGTTCTCCGCGTTCGAGCGCACCTATTACTACGCGCTGTACGTGCATCCCGTACGGTCGCCGATGCTGGCCGGGCGCGCAGGCTGGATCCACACGCCGCTCGACGACGACGCGATGCGCGCCGCCGCCGCGCACCTGATCGGCGAGCACGATTTCTCGTCGTTCCGGTCGTCGGAATGCCAGTCGAAGACGCCGGTCAAACACCTGTATCAGATCGACGTGCGGCGCGCGGGGCATTTCATCCATTTCCGCTTCCGTGCGAACGCGTTCCTGCATCACATGGTGCGCAACCTGATGGGCTGCCTCGTCGCGGTCGGGCGCGGCCGTTATCCGGCCGACTGGCTTGCCGACGTGCTGGCCGGGCGCGACCGCAATCTCGCGGCGCCCACGTTCATGGCCGACGGGCTGTACCTCGCCCACGTCGGCTACCCGGCGGAATTCGCCGTCCCGCCCGCGCAGCTCGGCAGCGTGCCGTGGAGCAGCGTCTGGGCCGATCTGGACCCTCAATCATGACGGATCACGCCGTGTCTTCCCCGACTCCCGCCGCCACCGGCCTGGCGCCGCGCACGCGCATCAAGCTGTGCGGGCTGTCGCGCCCCGAGGACGTGCTGCACGCGGCGGCGCTCGGCGCCGATGCGATCGGCCTCGTGTTCTACCCGAAGAGCCCGCGCGCGGTGACCATCGCGCAGGCGGCCGAGCTGGCGAGCCTCGCACCGCCGTTCGTGTCGGTGGTCGGGCTGTTCGTGAATGCGACCGAAGCCGAGATCGAGGCCGTCGTGCGCGACGTGCCGCTGACGATGCTGCAGCTCCACGGCGACGAGACGTCCGGGCAGTGCGACGCGCTCGGCCGCGCGGCACGCCTGCCGTGGCTGCGCGCGGTGCGCGTCGGCCCCTCGACGCAGCCGTCCGATTTGGTAGAATCGGCTCTTCATTATTCGAAAGCGCGCGGCCTCCTGTTCGACACCCTGGTGCCGGATTACGGCGGTAGCGGCAAGGTCTTCGATTGGTCTCTTATTCCCGCAGAGCTCGCGCATCGGGCCGTTTTGAGTGGTGGCTTGAGCGCGCAAAACGTCGGTGATGCGATCCGCCAGTTGCGTCCGTTTGCTGTCGATGTCTCAAGTGGCATCGAAGTGGAGGGCGCAAAGGGCGTGAAGGATCACGCCCGGATGGCGGCGTTCGTACGCGCGGTGCGCGAAGCGGACGCCCGGTGATGCAAGCGGTGCGGCCCCGAAAGCGGGGCGCACCGACCGATCAAGAGAGACACCATGTACAACCTTCCTGATGATCGCGGCCACTTCGGCCCGTATGGCGGCGTGTTCGTCGCCGAGACGCTGATTCACGCGCTGGACGAACTGCGCGCGGCGTATGAAAAATTCCGGACCGATCCCGATTTCGTCGCTGAATACGAGCGCGAACTGAAGTATTTCGTCGGCCGTCCGTCGCCGATCTACCACGCGCAGCGCTGGAGCGAGATGCTCGGCGGCGCGCAGATCTACCTGAAGCGCGAGGATCTGAACCACACGGGCGCGCACAAGATCAACAACGTGATCGGCCAGGCGCTGCTCGCGAAGCGCATGGGCAAGAAGCGCGTGATCGCGGAAACCGGCGCCGGCCAGCACGGCGTGGCGACCGCGACGATCTGCGCGCGCTTCGGCATGGAGTGCATCGTCTACATGGGTGCCGAGGATGTGCGCCGGCAGGCCGCGAACGTGTACCGGATGAAGCTGCTCGGCGCGACGGTCGTGCCGGTCGAATCGGGCTCGCGCACGCTGAAGGACGCGCTGAACGAAGCGATGCGCGACTGGGTCACGAACATCGAGAGCACGTTCTACATCATCGGCACGGTCGCGGGTCCGCACCCGTACCCGATGATGGTGCGCGACTTCCAGCGCGTGATCGGCGACGAGTGCAAGGTGCAGATGCCCGAACTCGCGGGCCGTCAGCCCGACGCGGTGATCGCCTGCGTCGGCGGCGGTTCGAATGCGATGGGTATCTTCTATCCGTACATCGACGATAAATCGGTGCAGCTGATCGGCGTCGAAGCGGCCGGCGACGGCCTCGACACCGGCCATCACGCGGCATCGCTGATCGCCGGCAGCCCGGGCGTGCTGCACGGCAACCGCACGTACCTGCTGCAGGACGACAACGGCCAGATCATCGAGACGCATTCGGTATCGGCCGGCCTCGACTATCCGGGCGTCGGCCCCGAACACGCCTGGCTGAAGGACAGCGGCCGCGCGCAGTACGTGCCGATCACCGACGACGAGGCGCTGAAGGCCTTCCACGATTGCTGCCGGATCGAGGGGATCATTCCCGCGCTCGAGTCGAGCCACGCGATCGCGTACGGCGTGAAGCTCGCGCCGACGTTGCCGAAGGACAAGATCCTGCTCGTCAACCTGTCGGGCCGCGGCGACAAGGACATGCACACGGTCGCCGAGCGATCGGGCATCGACCTCTGACCCCGACCGATGCGTGATCTGATCGAAGAGCCGGGCGGCGGGGCCGCGAGCGAGGCGGAGGCGGTTCAGCCCGCCGCCGCGGTGCCGCGCGCGCTGCCGTCCGGTATCGAACTGCATAACCGCGATTTCCTGACCGATGCCGTGCACCTGCCGGATGCGTCGATCGACCTGATCGTCGCCGATCCGCCGTACGGGCTCGGCAAGGACTACGGCAACGACTCGGACAAGCGTTCGGGCGACGATTTCCTCGCGTGGACGCGCGAGTGGCTCGAGCTCGCGATTCCGAAGCTGAAGCCGAGCGGGTCGATGTACATCTTCTGCACATGGCAGTACGCGCCGGAAATCTTCAGCTTCCTGAAGACGCAGCTCACGATGGTCAACGAGATCATCTGGGACCGGCGCGTGCCGAGCATGGGCGGCACGACGCGCCGTTTCACGTCGGTGCACGACAACATCGGCTTTTTCGCGGTTTCCAAGGCGTATTACTTCGATCTCGATCCGGTCCGCATCCCGTACGACGCCGATACGAAGAAGGCCCGCTCGCGCAAGCTGTTCGAAGGCAGCAAGTGGCTGGAGATGGGCTACAACCCGAAGGACGTCTGGTCGGTCTCGCGCCTGCACCGGCAGCACGCGGAGCGCGTCGATCATCCGACCCAGAAGCCGCTGGAAATCATCGAGCGGATGGTGCTCGCAAGCTGCCCGCCGGGCGGCCGCGTGCTCGATCCGTTCATGGGCAGCGGCACGACCGCGGTGGCCTGCGCACGGCAGGGGCGCGACTTCGTCGGCTACGAGATCAACGAAAGCTATTGTGCGATCGCGCACGAGCGCGTGAACGCGCTCGCTGCGCCGGCGTGCGCGTGAATCGCGCAGCCGCGTCGCCGAAGCATTGAGGAAAATTGCCATGTCCCGTATTCAGCAAACCTTCGCCGCACTCGCCGAACAAGGCCGTAAGGGCCTGATCCCGTTCATCACGGCCGGCGACCCCGATCCCGCGAAAACCGTCGAATTCATGCACGCGCTCGCCGCAGGCGGCGCGGACGTGATCGAACTCGGCGTGCCGTTCTCGGACCCGATGGCCGACGGCCCCGTGATCCAGCGCTCGTCGGAACGCGCGCTCGCGCGCGGCGTCACGTTGAAGAGCGTGCTCGCCGACGTGAAGCGCTTTCGCGAAACCGACCCCAAGACCCCCGTCGTGCTGATGGGCTATGCGAACCCGATCGAACGGATGGGCGTCGACGCGTTCGCGGCCGAGGCGCAGGCGGCCGGTGTCGACGGCGTGCTGGTCGTCGACTATCCGCCGGAAGAGGCGGGTGTATTCGCCGAAAAGATGCGCGCCGCGCAGATCGATCCGATCTTCCTGCTCGCGCCCACGTCGACCGACGAACGCATCGCCGACGTCGGCAAGATCGCGAGCGGCTACGTGTATTACGTGTCGCTCAAGGGCGTGACCGGCGCGGGAAATCTGGATGTTTCGAGCATTGCGGGTAAAATCCCGGCCATCAAGTCGCGCGTGCCGGTTCCGGTGGGCGTCGGCTTCGGTATCCGCGACGCCGAAACGGCGCGCGCGGTGGCCGAAGTGTCGGACGCCGTCGTGATCGGCAGCCGCCTCGTGCAGCTGCTCGAAAGCGCTGCGCCGGACGCTGCCGCCGCCACGCTGAAGGCTTTCATCGCCGAGCTGCGTGCCGCCCTGGACGGCGCGGGCAAGACGGCGCGATAAACACAACACAGGAAGCGGGAACGGGCCATGCGGCCCGGCCCGCCACGGAACAGGAAACCATACGATGAGCTGGCTCGACAAACTGTTGCCGCCGAAGATCAAGCAGACCGACCCGAAAAGCCGCAAGGGCATTCCGGAAGGCCTGTGGGTCAAGTGCCCGTCCTGCGAGGCCGTGCTGTACCGCAACGACGTGGACGCGAACCTGCACGTGTGCCCGAAGTGCGATCACCACATGCGCATCGGCGCGCGTGAACGCCTCGACGGGCTGCTCGATCCGGAAGGCCGCTATGAAATCGGCCAGGAAATCGTGCCGGTCGACACGCTGAAGTTCAAGGACAGCCGCAAGTACCCCGATCGTCTGAAGGAAGCGATGGACGAGACGGGCGAGACCGACGCGATGGTCGTGATGGGCGGGGCGATCCACACGCTGCCCGTCGTCGCGGCCTGCTTCGAGTTCTCGTTCATGGGCGGCTCGATGGGTTCGGTCGTCGGCGAGCGCTTCGCGCGCGGCGCGCAGAACGCGCTGGAACAGCACGTGCCGTTCATCTGCTTCACGGCGTCGGGTGGCGCACGGATGCAGGAAAGCCTGCTGTCGCTGATGCAGATGGCGAAAACCACCGCGATGCTGACCAAGCTGGCCGAAGCGAAGCTGCCGTTCATTTCGGTGCTGACCGACCCGACGATGGGCGGCGTGTCGGCGAGCTTTGCGTTCCTCGGCGACGTCGTGATCGCCGAGCCGAAGGCGCTGATCGGCTTTGCCGGCCCGCGGGTGATCGAGCAGACGGTCCGCGAGAAGCTGCCGGAAGGCTTCCAGCGCGCCGAATTCCTGCTGAAGACGGGCGCGATCGACATGATCGTCGACCGTCGCAAGCTGCGCGACGAGATTGCGCAACTGCTCGCGCTGCTGCAGCGACAGCCGGCCGACGCGCTGGCTTGACCGGCGCAAGGTGTGAACTCTGCGCGTCGCCTGGCTTCAGCGTCAGGCGGCGCGCTTCGTTTTTTGGCGTAGTGGCGGTACCGATCCAGATTTGATCCGATGAGCACTTTTCCCACTCTCGACGCGTGGCTTTCGCATCTCGAACGCGCGCACCCGGTCGGCATCGACATGGGCCTGACCCGTATCGGGCAGGTCAAGGCGGCGCTGCAGCTCGAATTCGCCTGCCCCGTCATCACGGTCGGCGGTACGAACGGCAAGGGCTCGACCTGCGCGTTCCTCGAGACGATCCTCGTGCGCGCGGGCTACAAGGTCGGCTGCCATACGTCGCCGCACCTGCTCGAATTCAACGAGCGCGCACGCGTGAACGGGCAGAACGTCACCGACGCTGAGCTGCTGCCGCACTTCGAGGCCGTCGAAGCCGCGCGCACGTCGCTGCCCGAGCCCGTGTCGCTCACGTATTTCGAATTCACGACGCTCGCGATCCTGCACCTGTTCGCGTCGCGCGGGCTCGACGCGGTGATCCTCGAAGTCGGCCTCGGCGGCCGGCTCGACGCGGTCAACATCATCGATACCGATTGCGCGATCGTCACGAGCATCGACATCGACCACACCGAATATCTCGGCGACACGCGCGAGAAGATCGCGTTCGAGAAGGCCGGGATCTTCCGCGCGGGCACGCCGGCGATCTGCGGCGATCCGGCCGTGCCGCAAACGCTGATCGACCACGCAGAAGCGATCGGCGCCGACCTGTGGCTCGTCGGCCGCGATTTCCGCTACGAAGCGCAGGCAGGCTCGGAGCGCCAGCAGTGGAGCTACCTCGGCCGCGAGAAGCGCTATCCGGCACTCGCGTATCCGGCGCTGCGCGGTGCGAATCAGCTGATCAATGCATCGGCCGCGCTCGCCGCGCTCGAGGCGCTGCGCCCGGTGCTGCCGGTGTCCGCGCAGGACATCCGGCTCGGGCTCGCCAACGTCGAGCTGCCGGGGCGTTTCCAGGTGCTGCCCGGCAAGCCGGCGATCGTGCTCGACGTCGCGCACAACCCGCATGCATCGGCCGTGCTCGAGCAGAACCTCGGCAACATGGGCTTTTTCCCGTACACGTATGCGGTGTTCGGCGCGATGCACGACAAGGACATCGATGGCGTGCTGCAGCACCTGAAAGGCGAGATCGACCACTGGTGCGTGACCGACCTGCCGCTGCCGCGCGCGGCCTCCGCGGAGCAGCTCGAAGCCGCGCTGCGCAAGGCTGGCGTGGAGGAGGGGCCCGATTCCAGCGTGACGCGCTACGCGTCGCCTGCAGAAGCGTTTCGCGATGCACTAAAAAGAGCATCCGAGAATGATAGAATCGTGGTTTTCGGCAGTTTCCATACGGTTGCCGGCGTGCTGGCCTACCGTAAATCGCAGCAACACTGACTGACGGGCAGTTTCGGACTCAGCCATTCATGGGAATTTTCTCCTTCGGCAAAAAAGACGACGACGCGCCCCCGCGGCGCGGCGGTCGCACCGGGACCTCCCGGAACGTGCGCACGGAGCGCACCACTGAACGCGTCGAGCGCCGCTCGCGCCGCACCGAGCGTCCGGAATCGGACGCGCTGCTCCTCGATCCGACCCTTCCAGAAAAGCAACGCGCACGCCGTCGCCTCGTCGGTGCGATCGCGCTCGTTGTGGCAGCCGTGATCGTGCTGCCGATGGTGCTCGATTCGCACCCGAAGCCTGTCACGGACGATATCGCGATCGACATCCCGAACCGGCCCGCGCACCAGGCGGTCGCGCCGCGTGATGACGATGCGTCCGACGTGCAGGCGGGCGTCGCGCATGACGAACCGCCGGCCTCCGACACGGCCGTTGTGGCCGCACCGGCGCCGGTGCCGGCGCCCGCACCCAAGCCGGCCGCGAAACCCGATACGACGGCCACGGCGAGCGTGACGCCGCCGAAGCCGGCCGCCCCCGTGACGAAACCGGCTGCGCCGAAGCCTGCGCCCGCGACCGTCGCGAATGCCGACGCCGCGAGCCCGGACAGCGGTGACGCATCGTCGCCGGCATCGCCGGCCGGTGCGCGCTTCGCGGTGCAGCTCGGTTCGTTCAAGGACGACGCGACGGCCCGTTCGTGGGCCACCAAGTTGAAATCGGCGGGCGTGCCCGCATATGTCGAGCATCGCAAGCAGTCGGATGGCAGCACGGCTACACTGTTGCGTGCGGGCCCGTTCGCGGATCGCTCGGCGGCCTCCGCCGCGATCGCGAAGGTGCGCGAAGCCGGTCTGACGCAATAACGCACGATGCTGACGGCTTTCGACTACGCTGTATTGGCGGTGATCGTGTTGTCGGCGCTGCGCGGTGCGTGGCGCGGCTTCGTGTCGGAGATATTCGGGCTGATCGGCTGGATTGCGGCGATCGTGATCGCGGGCCGCTACGTCGGGCTGGTCGTGCCGTACATTCCGGCGAACTGGCCGGGCGGCGCGCTGACGCAATGGGTGATCGCCTTCGCGCTGCTCGTGATCGGCGTCGTGCTGGTCGCCGGTGTCGCCAACGCGCTGCTGTCGCGGATCGCGCAGGCGAGTGGCCTGGGCGGCGTCGACCGCTCGCTGGGCATGATGTTCGGGCTCGTCCGCGGCTGTGTGCTGGTGGTGCTGCTGGTCGCGGCGGCCGGGCTGACCGAACTGCCCAAACAGGATTTCTGGCGCAATGCGCTATTGCGTCCTTTCGCCGAACAGGGCGTGCACGAGCTGAAGCAGCTCCTGCCCGACGGCATGGCCCAGTACGTACGCGTGTGACGACGCGGCCGGGCAGGACGGAACCGATTTTGTCATTCTGAAGGACATGCCATGTGCGGCATCGTAGGCGTTATCTCCCAATCCCCGGTCAATCAGCTGATCTATGACAGCCTGCTGCTCCTGCAGCATCGCGGTCAGGACGCGGCGGGCATCGCGACGGTGGACGGCAGCAATTTCCACATGTACAAGGCGAACGGCATGGTGCGCGACGTGTTCCGCACGCGCAACATGCGCAGCCTGCCCGGCACCTACGGCATCGGCCAGGTGCGTTACCCGACGGCCGGTTCGGCGTCGAGCGAGGCCGAAGCGCAACCGTTCTACGTGAACGCGCCGTTCGGGATCATCCTTGCACACAACGGCAACCTGACGAACTGGCAGCAACTGAAGGACGAGATGTTCCGGATCGATCGCCGGCACATCAACACCAATTCCGACAGCGAAGTGCTGCTCAACGTGTTTGCGCACGAGCTGCAACTGTCGACCACGGGCCTCGAGCTCGACCCGGCCTCGGTGTTCAAGGCGGTCTCCGGCGTGCATCGCCGCCTGCAAGGTTCGTATGCGATCGTGTCGCTGATCGCCGGCTACGGCCTGCTCGCGTTCCGCGATCCGTTCGGCATCCGCCCGCTGTGCATCGGCAAGCTCGAAACGGAACACGGCACCGAGTGGATGGTCGCGTCGGAGTCGGTGGCCGTCGAAGGCATCGGTTTCGAATTCGTGCGCGACGTGCAGCCGGGTGAAGCGATCTTCATCGATCCGGCCGGCAACTTCCACAGCCAGCAGTGCGCGGAGCAGCCGACGCTGAATCCGTGCATGTTCGAATACGTGTACCTCGCGCGTCCGGATTCGTGCCTCGACGGCGTGCCGGTCTACAACGTGCGCCTGCGCATGGGCGACTATCTCGCCGAGAAGATCAAGCGCGAACTGCCGAACGTGCCGATCGACGTCGTGATGCCGATTCCCGATTCGTCGCGCCCGGCCGCGATGCAGGTCGCCGCGAAGCTCGGTGTTGAGTATCGCGAGGGCTTCTTCAAGAACCGCTACGTCGGCCGTACGTTCATCATGCCGGGGCAGGCCGTGCGCAAGAAGTCGGTGCGCCAGAAGCTCAATGCGATGAGCATCGAGTTCAAGGACAAGAACGTGCTGATCGTCGACGACTCGATCGTGCGCGGCACGACCTCGCATGAAATCGTGCAGATGGCGCGCGATGCGGGCGCGAAGTCGGTGATCTTCGCGTCGGCGGCGCCGCCCGTGAAGTTCCCGAACGTGTACGGTATCGACATGCCGACGCGCGGCGAGCTCGTCGCACACGGCCGCACCGACGAAGAAGTCGCGAAGATGATCGGCGCCGACCACCTGATCTACCAGGACGTCGACGACCTGCGCCGCGCGGTGCGTGACATCAATCCGAAGCTCGAAGGTTTCGAGGCATCGTGTTTCGACGGCAACTACATCACCGGTGACGTGACGCCCGAGTATCTCGATACGATCGAGCGCGCGCGTCTCGCGCCGGCGTCGCAGGCCGATCGCGATACGGCCGGCGACACCGAGCGTTCGCAGATGAACCTGCAGCTGTCGGTCGAGTGACACCGGCGCACGCTTCCGGCGAGGCGTGATAGGATGTGGCCTTGCGTCGATTTGATATCAGCTTGCGGACGCGGGGCGACTTCCCAAAACAGCTAAAGCGAAGGCCGGTGGCAACCGGCCCGAGTCGATCGCTGTCGTACCGCACCTAAGCCCGCTGATGCAGACGCATAGCGGGCTTTTTGTTTTTTTGGCCTGGTTTTGATCTGGCCTGCGCGTCGCGCGTGGCCATCGGATACGGAAAACGGAACATGGACGACTCCCTCAACTTCGACACGCTTGCCGTGCGCGCAGGCACGCTGCGCAGCGACTTCAACGAACACTCGGAAGCGCTGTTCCTCACGTCGAGCTTCTGCTTCCAGAGCGCGGCCGACGCGGCCGAGCGCTTCGCGAATTCGGAAGACTACTTCACCTATTCGCGCTTCACGAACCCGACCGTCACCATGTTCCAGGAGCGTCTCGCGGCGCTCGAGGGCGGCGAGGCATGCATCGCGACGGCGTCGGGGATGGCCGCGATCATGTCGGTCGTGATGTCCGCGCTGCAGGCCGGCGACCACCTCGTCAGCTCGCGCAGCCTGTTCGGCTCGACGCTCGGGATGTTCTCGCAGATCTTCAGCAAGTTCGGGATCACGACGACCTTCGTCGACCCGACCGACCTGAACGCATGGCAGGAAGCCGTGCGGCCGGAAACGAAGATGTTCTTCCTCGAGACGCCGTCGAACCCGCTGACCGAACTCGCCGACATCGAGGCGATCGGCAAGATCGCGAAGGCCGCGAACGCGCTGTTCGTCGTCGACAACTGTTTCTGCAGCCCGGTGCTGCAGCAGCCGCTGAAGCTCGGCGCGGATGTCGTGATGCACTCGGCGACGAAATTCCTCGACGGCCAGGGCCGCGTGCTCGGCGGCGCGCTGGTCGGCTCGAAGGAATTCATCATGGGCAAGGTGTTCCCGTTCGTGCGCAGCGCGGGCCCGACGCTGTCGGCGTTCAACGCATGGGTGCTGCTGAAGGGAATGGAGACGCTGTCGCTGCGCGTCGAAAAGCAATCGGCGAACGCGCTGGAGATCGCGCGCTGGCTCGATTCGCATCCGGCCGTCGCGCGCGTGTTTCATCCGGGGCTCGAATCGCACCCGCAGCACGAACTCGCGAAGCGTCAGCAGAAGGCGGGCGGGGCGATCCTGTCGTTCGAGCTGAAGGGCGACACGCCCGAACAGCAGCGCGCGAATGCATGGCGCGTGATCGACAACACGACGCTGATCTCGATCACCGGCAACCTCGGCGACACGCGTACGACCATTACGCATCCGGCGACCACCACGCACGGCCGCATCACGCCGGAAGCGCGCGCGGCAGCAGGGATCACCGAAGGGCTGATCCGCTTGTCGGTCGGCCTGGAGGATGCGGGCGACCTGCGCAAGGACCTCGCGCGCGGGCTGGAAGGCTGAGCGCGGCATGTCACGCATGTCGTGACGTGATTTGACGTGAAGATGGAAGAAGGGCCGTTCGCTTGCGCGAACGGCCCTTCTTTTTCGTGTCGATGAAGTCGCGCGGCGTGGCCGGTGCGACGTCAGTCAGCGTGCGTGTCGTTGCGCATCGCATCGACCATCCATCGCAGCGTTTCGTCGAGCGGCGTGACGGGCAGCTCGCCCACCGCGCGCCGCAGCTTGTCGCGCGACCCGGAGAGGCGCTTCACCTCGTTGTGCCGCACGAAACGCGGATCGATCGTCACGTCGATCACGTAGCCGGCGATGCGCGACAGCATCGCCAGCACTTCCTTCAGCGAATACGCGCGCTCCGAGCACACGTTGAACGTCTCGCCGGCCGGCGCGGCTTCGACCAGCTTCAGATAGGCGGCCGTCACGTCGCGCACGTCGGAGAAATCGCGGCTCACGTCCAGGTTGCCGAGCGAGATCCGCGGCGCGTTGCGCGCGTAGTGCGCGACGAGCTTCGGCAGCAGGTACGCGTCGCTCTGGCCGACACCCGTGTAGTTGAACGGCCGCGCGATCACGATCGGCAGCCGGTCGGCCCACAGCTTCGCCGCGTATTCCATCGCGAGCTTGCTGACCGCGTAGTCGTTTGCCGGGGCTGGCGCGACGGTTTCGTCGAGCACACCGGCCGTCGAATTGCCGTAGATGTTCGCACTGCTTGCCATCAGCACCGCCGCAGGGCGGTGGTCGAGGCCCGCGAGCGCGGCCAGCAGGTTGCGCGTGCCGACGATGTTGACCGCGTAGGTTTGCGACGGCTCATCCTGTGCGACATGGGCGCGCGCGGCGAGATGCACGACCGCATCGGGCCGTGCGTCGGCCGCGGCTGCGCGCATGGCATCGGCGTCCAGCAGGTCGACGGGCAGCAGCGTGCAGTGTGCGAACGCCGGATCGTCGGGGCGCGGCACGCCGGGCGCGACCGTGCCCCAGACTTCATAGCCGGCCGCCTGCAGGCGTTCGGCCATGTAGCGGCCCGTGAAGCCCGTCAGGCCCGTGACGAACGCACGGCGCGACGGGCGTCCGGTTTCAGAACGTGTCATGGTGTTGATTCCGCGTCAAATCCGCTTCGACCATCATCTGGCAAAGTTGTTCGAGCGTCGTCTCCGGTACCCAGCCAAGTTTGGCTTTAGCCTTGTCCGCGCAGCCGATCAGCAGGTCGACCTCGGCAGGGCGGTAGAACTTCGGGTTCACCTGGACGAGCACGTTGCCGGTCGCCGCGTCGAGGCCGCGTTCCTGCTCGCCCTTGCCGGTCCATTCGATCTGGTAGCCGGCCGCCGCGAACGCCATCCGAACGAAGTCGCGCACGGTCTCGGTACGGTTGGTCGCCAGCACGTAGGTGTCGGGCTCGTCGGCCTGCAGCATGCGCCACATGCCTTCGACGTATTCGAGTGCAAAGCCCCAGTCGCGCTTCGCATCGAGGTTGCCGAGCTCGAGGCGCGTCGCCTTGCCGAGCTTGATCTTCGCGATCGTGTCGGTGATCTTGCGCGTGACGAACTCGCGGCCGCGCAGCGGCGACTCATGGTTGAACAGGATGCCGCTGCTGCCGAACAGGCCGTACGACTCGCGGTAGTTCACGGTCATCCAGTGCGCGTACAGCTTCGCGACGCCGTACGGGCTGCGCGGATAGAACGCGGTCGTTTCGGTTTGCGGAATCGCCTGCACCTTGCCGAACATCTCCGACGTCGATGCCTGGTAGAAGCGCGTCTTCGGGCTCACGACACGGATCGCCTCGAGCAGGTTCAGCGGGCCGATGCCGGTCACTTCGGCGGTCGTCGCCGGCTGGTCGAACGATACGCCGACGAAGCTTTGCGCGGCGAGGTTGTACAACTCGTCGGCCTGCGTGCGTTCGAGCAGGCGCAGGCTCGAGCCGGCGTCGGTCAGGTCGTGTTCGACGAGCGTGAGGTTCGGGTGCGTGTCGACGCCGAGCTCGGCGATGCGCCAGAAATTCACCGAGCTGGTGCGGCGGTAGGTGCCGGTGACCTCGTAGCCCTTGTCGAGCAGCAGCTTGGTCAGGTACGCACCGTCTTGCCCCGAAATCCCGGTGATGATGGCCTTTTTACGAGTTTGGCTCATGGCGTTGTCCTGGTAGAAACGATGGATGGTGAAATTCAGGCGGTCGTGCCGGCGGCAGCCGGCAGCGCGCGGCGTGCGGGGCCGCGCGTCAGGCGCCGTTCGAAGCCGTACCAGCTCAGGGTCGCGTAAGCGAGCGTGATCGCCAGCGCGAGCACGGCCGTGACGAAGCGGTTCAGGTGCAGCGGCCAGAGCGCGTACAGCACGCTCAGGTGGATCAGGTACACGGTGTAGCTGACGGTGCCGACGTAGACGAGCATCGGGTTGGTCAGCACGCGTTGCACGAGGCCGCGGCCGCGCAGCGCGATCACGACGATCGACGTGCACAGCAGCAGCGAGATGCTGTAGAGCGCCGCATTCGACAGCGGCGTGTTGGCGGCGCGGAAGCGCGGGAACGACAGGTGCAGCCAGCCGAGGATCGCGAGCGACACGAGCGCGCCGACGATCGCGAGCGGGTAGAACGGCTCCAGCGCGCGCCGGTCGCGGCGCAGCACGATCGCGAGCAGTGCGCCGGCCGCGAGCAGGTCCATCCGGAACGGCGTCAGGTAGTAGATCGGCCAGAACGAGTCGAACCACGGCGTCGCGATCGCACGCAGCACGGGGGCTGCCACGACCAGCGCGGCGGCGACCCACAGCAGCGCACGCTCCGAGCACCACAGCACGACGAACGGCCAGAAGATATAAAACTGCTCCTCGACCGCGAGCGACCACAGCACGTTCAGGCTGTCGTGGCCGATGCTGCCGAGCGATAGCCCGATGTTGGTCGAGAAAAACGCAAACCAAGGCCAGTGCGGCAGCCAGCTCGCGCCGAACAGGATCGTCGACACCACCAGCAGCAACACGTACGGCGGCAGGATGCGGCGCACGCGGCGCGCATAGAAGTGGCTGAAGTACGACTGCCCGCGCGCCTTGCGATCGAGCAGGATGCCGGTGATCAGCAGCCCGCTCAGCACGAAGAACAGGTCGACGCCCATCCACAGCGGCGCTTTGAGCGCGTGCTGCAGGAACACGGCGCCCACCGCGATCGCGCGCAGCCCGTCGAGCTGCACGATGCGGCCGTGTTGCGGCGGGGTCAGGTCAGCGGGTCGCGAGATGCCCGTCATCGCGCCGCTCCTTTGCGACGCGCGGCGGGGGCCGCGGCGTGTCGCACATCCGATGCGTGAACGTAATGCATGCCTTTAAATGAAATATCGAGTCGAAATCGATTCTAGGGAAAAGAAATCGGCAAAAAAACGCGCGTCATTTATCTGACGGAAAACATTCAAATGCCGATTATTCCGGTCGCGAGATGAAAGGTTGGTGCCCGGACAGCCCTGACAGGCGGTGCGGAGCGGCATTTTCTACGCGATGGCGGGCGAAAGGCGGTCGTTATTGCCGTTTCCCGATGCGATTTTCTGCCTGTTCCGGTTCGATATTTCAGGCAGAAACATCCCCAAATATTTCCAAATTTCTTGTGATTATTTTTGCTTGTAACCTGCATCGCGACGTTTGAAACCCATTAAGCGACAGGGCGTGCCGGCGGCAGTCCGCGGCGATGCCGGTCGCTGTTGCATCAAGTCTGGAGAAGCGCATTGCGACGTCTGATTCTGGTAGGCATGACGGTAAGCGCGGCGCTGCTGACGAGCGCCGCGCCGGCCGAAACGGTGTTGCCCGCGACGACGTCGTGGATCGGCAACACGTTCGGCTATGGAGACGGCAGCTGGACGCAGATCGACATCCGCGCGATTGCGGTGACGCCTGAAGGCAAGGTGTATACGAATGCGCCGTGGGACGAGAGCGGGGCTGAGGCGAGCGTCTACCAGGACGGGAAGATGCTCGGTTTCGCCGGCGGCACGCACGGTTGGGGCAATCTCGGCGGCAACGCGATCGCCGTGAACAGCAAGTACGCGTATGTGGCGATCGGCGTCGGCAACGAGCGCGGTCACCTGCAGTCGCCCGGCATCTGGCCGGACAAGGGCAAGCAGTGGTTCGGCATCTCGCGGCGCACGATCGGCGACATGAAGCAGCCCGCGCCGTTTCGCGCGTCGCCGCAGGTCGCACCGGGCGGGCGCGCCGATGCCGGCCGCGCGCGGATGGCCGCGAGCTTCATGATGATGAACGAGGTGGCGGCCCCCGCGCGCTCGGAAGTGGGCGAGGCGAAGGCGGAAGTGGGCGGCCTCGCGGCCGACGACAAGACGCTGTTCGCGACGAATCCGTCGCGCGACGTCGTGGATGTCTACGACGCCGAGACGATGCAACAGAAGGGAACGTGGAGTGCGCACGAGCCGGGCCGCATCGCGCTCGCGGGTGACGGCACACTGTGGCTGCTGACCGATACGCTGAGCGGGCCCGCGCATCTCGTGCACGTGCGTGCCGACGGCCGCAAGCTCGACGACGCGCCCGCGCTGCCGGAAGGCACCGACGCGGTGGATGTGGCGGTCGACGCGAAAGGGCGCGTGCTCGTCGCGGACAACGGGCCGCGCCAGCAGATCCTGATTTTCTCGAAAGGCGGCAAGGGCTATGCGCAGTCGGGCACCTTCGGCGAGCGCGGCGGCATCTTCGCGGGCCCCGTGCCGGGGCGGCCGGGGCCGCAGCGCTTCAACGGGCTGACGGGCGTCGGCGTCGACCGCGCGGGCAACATCTATGTGTCGATGAACGGCATCGGGCCGCGCCACGACACGATCGGCGCCGGGCTCGGCGCGGTGCTCGAAAGCTACACGCCGGACGGCAAGCCGCGCTGGCAGGTGCAGGGGCTGCTGTTCGTCGACGGCGCGTGGCTCGACCCCGCGCGGCCGAACAGCGTGTACACGGGCAACAAGCGCTTCGAGCTCGACCTGTCGAAGCCGCCGGGCCAGGACTGGAAATACGTCGGCTTCCTGTCGAACCGCTTCAAGTATCCGGACGACCCGGTGTTCCATACCGACCAGTGGCCGGGCATGCCGATCGCGCGTCGCCTGGACGGCCGCACGTTCCTGTACCTGACCGACATGTACGCCGATCACCTGAAGATCTACCGCTTCGACGCGAAGCGCGACGGCGAGGTCGCGATTCCGTCGGGCCTGATCGCGGGCCGCGCGCGGCCGGTCGACAAGGTGCCGAACAAGCCGCCGGGCGGCGACTGGCTGTGGCGCGACGCGAACGGCAACGGCCGGATCGATGCCGACGAGGCCGAGATCAACACGACCGGCAAGGCGAAGGCGGGCGGCTGGGGCTGGTGGGTCGACACGAAGGGCGACATCTGGCGCACGAGCGACGTGCGCGGCATCCACCGCTTCCAGTACGGCGGCGTCGACAAGGCCGGCAACCCGATCTACTCGTACGACAAGGTCACGACCTACCCGATGCCGCAGCCGTTCACGCAGCTGCGCCGCGCGATCTACGAGCCGCAGACCGACACGCTGTACGTGACCGGCTACACGGCCGACGCACCGCCGCAGCCGGGCATCAACAAGGAAGTGGGACGCGTGCTGATCCGCTTCGACAAGTGGTCGACAGGCTCGCCGGTCGTGCGCTACCAGGTGGCGCTGCCGTGGAAGCTCGATGCGAAGCCGATCTTCGACCTGATCGGGATCACGGTCGAGGGCCGCTACATCTTCACCGTGGAACCGGTCGGCAAGATCCACGTGTACGACAAGGACACCGGCAAGGAAGTGGGCGTGATGAGCCCGGGCGCCGAGGTCGGCAAGGCATCCGGCTGGGTCGACGTGCCGTTCGGCATCAGCGCGTTCCGGCGCGAGAACGGCGAATACCTCGTGTTCGTCGAGGAAGACGCGCGCGGCAAAGTGCTGATGTATCGCTGGAAACCGTGACGAACGACGTCACACAAGGCATAAGCATGGACAAAGGCATACTCAAGAACGTTTCGATCAACTTCGTCGGGCTGATCCTGCCGACCTTCGTGTCGCTGGTGACGGTGCCGGCTTATATCCACGCGCTCGGCGTCGAGCGCTATGGCGTCGTCAGCCTCGTGTGGACGCTGATCGGCTATTTCGGGATCCTCGATCTCGGGATGAGCATGGCCGCGCAGAACCACATCTCGAAGGCGCTCGCGAGCGGCAACGCCGACGAAAGCGCACGCGTGTTCTGGAGCGCGTTCTGGCTGAATCTCGGCACCGGCATCGTGGGCGGGCTGCTGATCTATTTCGGCGCGTTCATCTATACCGCGTACTTCACGAAGGTCTCGGCCGCGATGCAGCACGAGGTGTATCTCGCGCTGCCGTGGCTTGCGCTCGCGATTCCGCTCGCGAACGTGTCGTGGGTGTTCGCCGGCGCGATCAACGGCGCCGAGCGGTTCGGCGTGTTCAACACGAACCAGACGATCGGCACGTTCCTGTTCCAGTTGCTGCCGCTCGCCGCCGCATGGTGGATCGCGCCGAACCTGCAGACGGTGCTTGCAGCGGCCGTCGTCGCGCGCCTGATCGCGGCGGTGATGCTCGGCCAGGCCAGCATCAAGGTGCTCGGGATCCGGCGCATCGATCCGCCGCAGTGGGGCACCGCTAAAGGGCTGTTCAACTTCGGCGGCTGGATGCTGATCGCGAGCACCACGAGCATGATCGCCGACACGCTCGACCGCGTGATGCTCGGCGCCGGCATGGGGGCGAAGTTCGTCACCTACTACACGGTGCCGCAGAACCTCGTCACGCGCCTGAACATGCTGCCGAACGCGCTCGTGCGCACGCTGTTCCCGCGCCTGTCGGCGGTGGGCCGCGACCACGCGGACACGCTCGCGCGCCAGTCGCTTGAATTCCTGAACGGCGTGTTCACGCCGGTCGGCATCGTCGCGATCTTCGCGCTCGCGCCGTTCCTCACGCTGTGGGTCGGCTCGGATCTCGCCGCGCATTCGGCGCCGGTCGGCCGAGTGCTGGTGATCAGCGTGTGGCTCGTCGGCCAGGCGAGTGTCACGCGGATCCTGATCCAGTCGCAGGTCAATCCGGCCCGCGCGGCGTTTGCCGGGCTCGTCCAGATGCCGTTCTTCGTCGGTGGCCTGTGGTTCGGCATCCATCACTTCGGACTGGTCGGCGCGGCGGTGGTCGTCGCGGCGCGCGCGTTCGTCGACTACGGCGTGCTGCTGTACCTGTCGGCGATCCGGATGCGCGCGATCGTGCTCGACATGCTCGCTCACCTCGCGTTCCTGCTGGCGAGCCTGTTCCTGGCGCAGGCATGGCCGGGGCTCGGCGAGTCGATCGGCATGTGCGCGATCGTGCTCGTACTGAACGTCGCGTGGTCGCTCACGATGACGCCGGGGCTGCGCGCGCTCGTGCGCGACCTGTTTGTCCGTCTCAATGCGAGGAAAACCGTATGAATCGCGATCTGGCGGAACACGCCGTCTTGAATCTCGCCACGGCCGATGCCGCCGTGGCCGAAGCCGGCGATGTCGCCGCCCTGCGCCGGCCCATGCCGGCCGGGCGTGCCAGCGCGCGGCAGCCGTCGCGTGCGCTGCGCGTGGCGATCGTCCACGACTGGCTCGTCACCTATGCCGGCGCCGAGCGCGTGCTCGAGCAGCTCGTCGCGTGCTTTCCCGACGCCGACCTGTTCAGCCTCGTCGATTTCCTCGACAACCGCGCGTTCGTGCGCGGCAAGCCGGTGACGACGTCGTTCATCCAGAAGCTGCCGTTCGCGCGCACCAAGTACCGCAGCTACCTGCCGCTGATGCCGCTCGCGATCGAGCAGCTCGACGTGTCCGAGTACGATCTCGTGATCTCGAGCAGCCATGCGGTCGCGAAGGGCGTGCTGACGGGGCCGGACCAGGTGCACATCAGCTACGTGCATTCGCCGATCCGCTATGCGTGGGATCTGCAGCACCAGTATCTGGAACAGTCGAACCTCACGCGCGGGCCGAAATCGCTGCTTGCGCGGATGATCCTGCACTACATCCGTAACTGGGACACGCGCACCGCGAACGCGGTGGACGGTTTCGTCGCGAACTCCGCGTTCATCGCGCGGCGCATCAAGAAGGTCTACCACCGCGACGCGGCCGTGATCTTCCCGCCGGTCGACGTCGACGCGTTTTCGCTGAACGCCGAGAAGGACGATTTCTACCTGACCGCGTCGCGGATGGTGCCGTACAAGAAGATCGACCTGATCGTCGAGGCCTTCTCGCGCACACCGGAGCGCAAGCTCGTCGTGATCGGCGACGGCCCCGAGATGCAGAAGATCCGCGCGAAGGCCGGCCCGAACGTCGAGATCATGGGATACCAGCCGTTCGCGGTGCTGCACGACCGGATGCGGCGTGCGAAGGCGTTCGTGTTCGCGGCAGAGGAGGATTTCGGGATCTCGGTCGTCGAGGCACAGGCCTGCGGCACGCCGGTGATCGCCTACGGCAAGGGCGGTGCGCTCGAAACCGTGCTCGACCCGCAATCGGACCTGAACCCGACCGGGCTGTTCTTCGACGAACAGACGCCGCACGCGATCGTGGCGGCCGTCGACGATTTTGAACGCGCGCCGCAGCGCTTCACGCCGACTGCCTGCCGCACGAATGCGGAGCGGTTTTCCGCCGATACGTTCCGGCGGCGCTTCCTCGATTATGTCGAGGCGGCGCTGCCCGGCTCGACCGCGCAGCGCGGCACGGCGATCGCGCCGATGCCCGCCGCGCGCGGTCCCGCGACGCTCGTGCTCGACCAGAGCGGCGTGCTCGGCGGCGCCGAGCTGTCGCTGCTCGAGATCATGAAGCACATGCGCGCGAACGCCGACGTGCTGCTGTTCGACGACGGCCCGTTCCGCGCGGCGCTCGACGAGATCGGCGCGCGCGTCGACGTGGTCGACCAGGGGGCGCTTGCGGGGGTGCGCAAGCAGGGCGGCGTGTCGCTCGGCGCGGTGAAGCAGCTCGTGCGGCTGGTGCGCGATGTCGCGCGCCGCGCACGCCGTGCCGAAGTGATCTACGCGAACACGCAGCGCGCGATGGTGGTTGCGGCGCTGGCTGGGCGGATCGCACGCAAGCCGGTGGTCTGGCACCTGCGCGACATCGTCAGCACCGACCATTTCGGCAGCAAGCAGTTGCTCGCGATCAAGTACTGCGCGCGGTTTGGCATCACGCGCGTGATCGCGAACTCCGACGCATCCGCGCAGGCGTTCCGTACGCTGACGGGCTTCACGCCGCAGCACGTCGACGTCGTGTTCAACGGCATTTCGGCCGAGCCGTTCGATGCGCTGGAAGGGGTCAGCCAGGCCGCGCTGCGCGCGCGTCTCGGGTTGCCCGAGCACGCGTGGCTCGTCGGTTCGTTCAGCCGTCTCGCACGCTGGAAGGGGCAGCACGTGCTGCTGGAGGCGGCTGCGCGGCATCCCGACATGCATGTGGTGCTGGTCGGCGCGCCGCTGTTCGGTGAGGACGAATACGCGGCGCAGCTGCACGAGTACGTCGCGCGCCATGCGATGGACGACCGCGTGCATTTCCTCGGGTTCCAGCGCGACGTGGCCGCCTGCATGACGGCGGTCGACGTCGTCGCGCATACGTCGATCACGCCGGAGCCGTTCGGGCGCGTGATCGTCGAAGGGATGCTCGCGCGCCGGCCGGTCGTCGCGGCTCGCGCGGGCGGCGTCGTCGAGATCATCGAGGACGGCGACAACGGGCTGCTCTGCGAGCCGGGCGATGCGACCGCGCTGGCCAACGCGCTGGATACGCTGAAGCGCGACGGTGCGCTGCGCGAGCGGCTCGTCGCGAGCGGGCGCGCGACGGCGGTGCGACGGTTCGGCACCGAGACCTATGTGGAGCGCGTCGAGAAGATCCTCTCGGATACGGCGAAGGCCGCGAAGGCTGCGAAGTCGAAGAAGTAGTAGCCGTCGCCGGCGCGCGCCGGCGGGAAACGAGCCCTCATGCGGCGAAGCGCCGTGTGGGGGCTTTGCTTTTCAGGGTGCCTGGCTTGTCGGGCGAATGGCGGGCAGGCGGTTTGCGCGGTGCGGGAGGTGTGTGGGGTGCGAGGTGTGCGGTGCGGGATCGACCGATCGCGTTTCGATGGCGATCCTGAAGCGACAACCCGCGCCGGGGCAGTCACGTGGCGGAAACAGGCCGGAGGCGGCCCACGCGGGCCGTAGCGCCGTCGGACGGCAGCGGGCTGCCCATCCCCGCGCAACCCGGCATGCAACCGCGTGCCGGCCATGAAAAAGCCCCCGCGCGGCCCAACACCGCACGGGGGCTTCGACAGCCTGCCGATCGCGTCAGACGGCCCGTTCGGGCGCCGGCGCGACGACGCGGGCCGGGCGCGTCGGCTTGAAGCTGGCCGACCACATCATCGCCGGCCGTTCGAACATCCGGTAGAACAGGTACGCGACCGGGATCGCGGCGGCCATGAACGCGAACGACGGCCAGATCGACAGTTGCAGTTCGGAGTGGAACAGCACCGAGCCGAGGCAGACGAACAGCGGCAGGTGGACGAGGTACAGCGAGTAGCTGAAGTCGCCGAACCAGCTCAGCACGCGCAGCGGCGGCGTCGGGCGCGGCGGGCGGGCGAGCGCACGGTACAGGAAGCACGCGAAGCCTGCCGACCACAGCTGGAATGCACCGTACTGGCCGAAATGGAACGCGCCACAGCCGGCGGCCAGCAGCACGGCGGCCGCGACGTACCACGCACGCGACGGCACGGTGGCGGCCGCGCCGCGCGCCTGCTGCGCACGCACGTCGGCGATCCACGCGCCGATCGTCCAGGACAGCCAGTACGACGTGAAGAACTGCAGGTCGTGCCGCTCGAGCAGCCACGCCGACGCGACGTTGACGAGCGCGATCGCGGCCACGACGGCCGGCATGCCGATGCGCCGGCGCAGCGCGAACAGCAGCGGGTAGATCGCGTAGAACTGCACCTCGAGCGACAGCGTCCACAGCGCGCCGTTCGATCCGTACGTGTAGCCGGCCATGCCTTGCAGCGAGAACAGGTTCACGAGGAACGCGACGATGCCGACGTCGCGGATCTTGTGGCTGACGGGCTCGATTTGCAGGCTGACCGAGTCGAGCGCGAGCGTGAACAGCAGCGCGGCGAGCAGCACCGGGTAGATGCGCGCGAACCGGCGTACCCAGAAGTTCGGCGCATCGAGCCGGTACGCGGGATTGGCCGCGAGCTTGAGCGCCGCGTTGCGGTGGATGCAGTAGCCGCTGATCACGAAGAAGATCGGCACGCCGGCGGAGCCCCACGCGAACGGGAAGGTCAGGTAGCCGGCGATCACGCTCGGGTTCAGTGCATGACCGTAAGCCTGATGGAAGCTCTGCATGCCGACCCAGACGACTTGCCGGCAGTGGAAATAGGCGACGAGCAGCGCCGCGAAGCCGCGCATCGCGTCGATCACGTGTTCCTTGTGATCGGCGACAGGCGGCGCGGTCAGAGACGATCCGCTGAAAGCTTGCATGCGATTCGATTCCTTGCGACGGATGGAGGGGATGTTTCATCCAATCGTAATGCGCAAGAATTCGATCAATGAATAAAAAAATCTCGCCCGGAAATAACGGTATTCCACATGATGGGTTTATCCCGGTCTGAAAGCGGTTCCGCAGGCGCGTCAATTATTTACCGATTTTTTTCTGATAGTTTGAAGCTCCAGTTGATTGATGCAAGGAGCGGCAAGATGGACATGCATTGGATCGCGAGCGCTGCAGTATTGCTGGTCATGGCCGTGCTGTCGGCGTACCGCGAGGCGCTGAAGAACGAACCGATTCGCCCGGGTCTCGAACGGGGCGGCGTGCCCTATATCGAGGAATTTGAATCGTAAGGATTTGTATCCGGAAAATCGGTAATTTGTTTCTGCCTCGGCACTCGGTCCGGCAATATCGACCGAATGGAAGGGATTATATTTTTTTCGGAATCATTGGGCAATCGTCCATATCGATAATGAGCGGAGTGGAATTGGCAGTACCGTCGATTCTCGATATGCCGTTCGGAACACAATCGCGCCGGGTCGCTGGTCGACGCGGCGCAGTCAACGCAATCAGGATGCGAACATGTTGAAAGTCACCAAGGCCGTGTTCCCCGTTGCCGGTCTCGGCACGCGGTTCCTCCCGGCAACGAAGGCGAGCCCGAAGGAAATGTTGCCCGTCGTCGACAAGCCGCTGATTCAGTACGCGGTCGAGGAAGCGATCAACGCCGGTATCACCGAGATGATCTTCGTCACCGGGCGCAGCAAGCGCGCGATCGAGGATCACTTCGACAAGTCGTACGAGATCGAGGCCGAACTCGAGGCGCGCGGCAAGGAAAAGCTGCTGGAACTCGTGCGCGGCATCAAGCCGAGCAACGTCAATTGTTTCTACGTGCGTCAGCCGGAAGCACTCGGCCTCGGCCATGCGGTGCTGTGCGCGGAGAAGCTCGTGCACGGCGAGCCGTTCGCGGTGATCCTCGCCGACGACTTGCTGCACGGCGAGCAGCCGGTGCTCAAGCAGCTCGTCGACGTGTTCGACCACTATCACAGCTCGGTGATCGGGGTCGAGACGATCGCGCGCGAGGACAGCCGCTCGTACGGCGTCGTCGAAGGCCGCGAATGGGAAGAGGACGTCATCAAGCTGTCGGGCATCATCGAGAAGCCGGCGCCCGAAGATGCGCCGTCGAATCTCGGCGTGGTCGGCCGCTATGTGTTCATGCCGACGATCTTCGATCATCTGCGCAAGCTCAAGCCGGGCGCCGGCGGCGAGCTGCAGCTGACCGATGCGGTCCAGTCGCTGCTCGCGAACGAGCAGGTGCTCGCGTATCGCTACTTCGGCACGCGCTTCGACTGCGGCAGCAAGATCGGCTATCTCAAGGCTACCGTCGAGCTCGCGCTCCAGCATCCGGAAGTGAGCCGCGAATTCGAGGCGTACCTGCGTACCTGCTTGCCCGCGCTGGCTGCTGTCGCATAAGCAGCTGCGCGCTCCGTTGTTTCAGGTGGTGGTTGTTCCGTTGGCCCCGGCCGCTCAGGCGCCGGGGCTTTTTTGTATCCGCGCGTGCGCGATCGTGGTGCGCGCAGCCGCTGGTTCGTGCCGGATTCGAGCTTGGGCGGGGCGCCGGGTGAGGTGGCGTGTTGCGCGTGAAACCGGTGCCGAAGCGCTGGCCCTGGGCGAGTGCTTCGGCGGTTTCGTTGGCGTGACGTGCGTTGATGGATGTTGACGTGTGTGCCGGCGCCGGGCCGGCCGGCGTCGCGCGGTGAAGTCGCGCCGCTCGCCGGGCAACGCGAAGAGGGCGTTGCCTTTCCTTTGGGTCGGGTGCGCGTCTGCGTGACGTTCAGCGCGGCGACGTGCTCGGCTGCGCGGCGAAGTGCCGGGCGAGCATCGTGGCGATCGGTTTCTTGAAGTCGAGCAGCCGCTTTTCGAGATAGCGCCAGGAGAGGTGCGCAAGCAGGACGGCGAGCGCGAATTGCAGCATCTCGGGCAGCGCTTCGCGGACGAATTCCGGCATCGGTACATGCGCGAAAGATGCGGGCAGCATGCCGAAGCGCGTCGGAATCAGGTTGTGGAACAGGTAGAAGCCGTAGCTGATCGTGCCGAGATAGACGAGCGGACCCCAGTCGAGCAGTGCGACGACCGGATGTTCGGGTTCGCTGACGATCCACAGCATCAGTGCGCCGAGCGACGCGGACAGGCCGAGATCCGCGAGCCCCGCGACCGCGTCGGGCAGCGTCGTGCACGCGGGCAGCGCGAGGAAGAATACGACGCCTGCCGCGCCGAGCCAGCCGGGCGGAACGCGTCGCACGGCGGCCACGCCGCGATCGGCGAGCGCCATCGCGCCGACGCCGCCGAGCGCGATCAGTGCGAAATTCCACGGGGAAAACGCGTAGATCAGTACCGGCGACGCATCGGCCAGATAGAGCGCGAGATGCGCGATCGCGCACAGCGCGACGGCCGCGATGCCGAGCGCGACGTGTCGTGCGGCAGGCACCGCGAGCAACGCGAGCGGTGCGATCAGATAGAACTGCTGTTCAACCGCGAGGCTCCAGAAGTGCGACGTGGAGCCCGGCCAGCCGTCCTTCACGACGCCGATCCAGTAGTTCGACAGGAACACCGCGTGCCACGCGAGCCCGAGGTTGACGCCGCGCTGGTAGAACAGCGCGTGCGCGATCGCGAGCGCGGCGAGCAGCAGGTAGTACACGGGAAAGATCCGCAGCGCGCGCTTCGCGAGGAACAGCGCGAACGCGTGGCGGCGCGTCATGGTGCCGCACTCGACGGCCTGGCGGTTGCGATGCAGTTCGCCGACGATCAGGAATCCGCTGATGAGGAAAAACGTCCACACACCAAGCTTGCCGACGTCGACGGCAAGGACGTGGCCCTTGTGGGACAGGAAAACGAGGATGACGGCGAGGGCTCGCAGGCCGTCGAGTCCTTTGACGTATCTGGCTTCGCGCATGGAGGCATCCGGGCATTGAGCGAGCCCAGTATAGGTGCGCAAATATCGAACGTAATTCGCGTTCGGGCTCGTTTGGACGCATACGTAAAGGCGTTTTTGGATGCTCAAGCGTCGATGAAGTCGGTCGCGCGCAACAAAACCTGCGGGAAACCCCGCGAAAACGCATAAAAGTACTGCACGAAGCGTCAAGGCGCTTGTAGAATCCGGCGTTGAAGCGCGCGCGTTGCACGCTTCGTGTATCCAACGACCACACCTGGTAGGAGAAACATGGCGACTTCCGCAAAAAAGGTGGCCAAGAAGGCTGCCGCACCGGCCACCAAGAAAGTGGCTGCAAAAAAGGCTGCGCCCGCGAAGAAAGTAGTGGCCAAGAAGGCTGTCGCGAAGGCAGCACCGGCTGCTCCGACGCCGCTGAAGGACAAGTTCACGAAGGCATCGCTCGCAACGCACATCGCTGAGCGCGCAGCTGTCGAAGTGAAGGCGGTCAAGGCAGTGCTCGCCGCACTCGAGAACGTCGTGCTGGGCTCGGTCCACAAGAAGGGCGCAGGCGAATTCACGCTGCCGGGTCTGCTGAAGATCACGGCACAAGTCGTGCCGGCGAAGAAGAAGCGCTTCGGCAAGGATCCGTTCTCGGGCGAAGAGCGTTGGTTCCCGGCGAAGCCGGCCAGCGTGCGCGTGAAGGCACGTGCGCTGAAGAAGCTGAAGGACGCGGCAGCGTAATGCCGCGCAACGACTGCCGAATACATGTCGGCAGCCGTTGCGGAGTCCTGCGATCCCCGTACGCGAAAGCGTGCGGGGATTTTTATTGCGCCGCGCCAATCGCGCGGCAGCGAAGCGGCAGTGCGGCGACGATGGGCAGCACGACGCGCGCGGTGCAATGCATCGCATGCCGTCCATGCTTAATGCCGAACGGTGATCTGCAAACCGCAGTTGCGCGGGACGCGGTTTCGCCGCAGCCCGGCGCACGCGTCGCGCCCGCGACGCCCGTTGCCTGCGCATCGCAAGTCCGGCCGTCGTGACTGGATTCATCCCGAACGAAATCGCCGTACAGGTCGCTGCCGCACGCACTGCGATCGAGCGGCATCTCGGCGCGACGCTGGAAGCCATCCACCTGTTCGGATCGGCGCTCGACGGCGGATTGAAACCGCGCAGCGACATCGACTTGCTGGTGACGGTGACGGCGCGACCCGACGAAGCGGTGCGGCATGCGTTGATGCACGATCTGCTCAACGTGTCGGCGCCGCCGGGTGGCGCAGGCGGCATGCGCGCACTGGAGATCACCGTCGTCGCGCACGGCGACGTGGTGCCGTGGCGTCATCCGGCGCGGCGCGAACTGCAGTTCGGCGAGTGGCTGCGCCGCGATCTCGATGCGGGCATCGTCGAACCGCCGCTCGTCGATCACGATCTGGCGATCCTGTTGACGAAGGCGCGGCAGCACAGCATCGCGTTGTTCGGGCCGCCTGCGGCCGCGCTGTTCGAGCCGGTGCCCGCGCGCGATTTCGTCGTCGCATTGCTCGCGACCGTTGCGCAATGGAACGCCGAACCGGACTGGCGCGGCGACGAGTGCAACGTGGTGCTCGCGCTCGCGCGCATCTGGTACAGCGCCGCGACCGGCACGATTGCACCCAAGGACGTCGCCGCGGCATGGGTGCTGGAGCGCCTGCCTCACGCGTATCGGCCGGTGGTGGCAGCCGCGCGCGACGCCTATCTCGGTGGCGACGCAGGCGCGGCAATCCTGTCCGGCGAGCCGCTCGCCGCCTTCATCGGCTACGCGCGGCGAACCGTCGAATCGATGCTGCGGGCGTAGCGGCAGCTACCGGGCGCGTGATCGGCGCACGGTCATGCATGTGCGGCGCGACGTGCGTCGTCAGCCCGCCGTGCCCGCGAAGGCGGCCTTCAGTGCGGCGTCGTCGAACTTGACCATCTGCATCATCGTCGCGGCCACGCGCGCCGCCTTGACCGGGTCGCGGTCGGTCATCATCGGGATGAGCGCTTCCGGAACGATCTGCCACGACACGCCATAGCGATCCCTCAGCCAGCCGCAGGCGTCGGCCGTGCCGCCGTTGTCGAGCAGCGCGTTCCAGTAGCGGTCGAGTTCCGCCTGGCTGGCGCAACTGACCAGCAGCGAGATCGCATGATTGAACGTCTCCGTGCGCGCGTGGCTCATCGCGAAGAACGGCTGGCCGAACAGCTCGAATTCGACCATTCGCGTGCCGTCGGTGCCGGGCACCGCCGTGACGCGCACGACGCGTGAATCCGGAAAGATGCCTGCGTAGAAGGCCGCGGCTTCTTCGGCTTCCGTCGAATACCAGAGAAAAGGCGTGATCTTCTGAATCGTCATGGCGAATCTCCTGTGTGAATGGGGCGACGTGCGAACCCGTGCCGCCATCGATACGACGGACGACGGTTGCCGAAATCGACACGCCGCGGCATATCGCCATCGCACCGGACGAGCGGGGCCGGCAGTGCGGATGGTAGTCGCTCGGCGAACGGATGGCGACCTGCGCGGCTATCCGCAAACGGTGTTCCCGGCGCTTTGCAGCCGCCAGGCGCCGCTGCCGGCCGGTCGGCGTGCATCGGGCTCGGGTTCGGGGTGCCGGCCCGTGCAGGCGCCGCCGGCACGCGGGAGACGGACGAAAAAAAGCCAGTCGCGGCCGAAACCGGGACTGGCTTTCCAGGTCGGCGGCAAGGCGTCGGAGACGCCGTGCACGCCGGAAACGTACTTCTTAGAACTTGTGACGCAGGCCGAGAGCGACCATTTCGGCCGAGCTCTTGCCGGCGAAGCCGTACGAGCCGATCGAAGCTTGCGCGTTCTGTTGAACGCCGTCGACGAGCTGCGTGCCGCTTGCGTGCTGGTATGCGCCGACCAGGTAGACGTCCGTGCGCTTCGACAGCGAGTAGTCCGCGCCCAGCGAAACCTGGTGGTACTTCGCGGTCGTGTCGCCGCTCGACTTCGTGTACGAGTAGCCGAGACCCAGCAGCAGCGGTGCCGTAACCTGATACGTCACGAAGCCGCGGCCGGTGTTGTACTTCTCGGTCGAACCGAAGCCCGACGATGCGTCCGGCTTGTATTGCGCGTTGCTGTAGCCGAGGCCGACCGTAACCGGGCCGATCACGTACTGACCTGCAACCTGGGCGATCGCGATCGACTTCGCCGTCACGTAACCCGAGTTGATCGGGCCGTCGACGATGTTGTCCGACGTCGTCGAACCCCAGCCCGAGCGGAGGCCTGCAGCCGTCGGCGTCGGGTTGTTCGCGTAGAAGTAGCCTGCTGCAACGCCGACCGGGCCGTTGTTGTAGGCAGCTGCGACCGACCACGTCTGGCCTGCGCCCGTCTTGCCTGCGACGCCGCCGAGGGCGTACATGCCTTCAGCCTGGAAGCCAGCGATCACCGGCGACGTGTACTTGATTGCGTTGCTGACGCGCAGGCTGTTGTCGTTGTTGTCGACGTCACCCGGCGTGGCGAACGTGCTGCCGAAGTAGTTGTCAGCCGTGACTGCCTGGACCAGGTCGACCAGCGGGTCGTACTGGCGGCCGAGCGTCAGCGTGCCGTACTGGCTGCTTTCGAGGCCGACGAATGCCTGACGGCCGAACATGCGACCGCCCTGGTTCAGGTGGCCGGTGCCCGGATCAAAACCGTTTTCCAACTGGAAGATCGCCTTCAGGCCACCGCCGAGGTCTTCTGCACCCTTCAGGCCGAAGCGGCTACCTTGCAGGTTGCCCGACAGCATTTGGACCGAGTTGTTGGACTGGCCGTCATTGCCGTGCACCCAAGCGATCGACGTGTCGATCACGCCGTACAGCGTCACGCTCGATTGAGCATGAGCAGCACCAGCGGCGCCCAGCAGGGCGAGCGAGAGGGTCGAGAGAGCGAGTTTCTTCATCGTTGAGTTTCTCCACGCAAGTGATTCATCGTTATTTGTTGCGGATTGGAGAATAGCTCAGTGCCATAGACGCAAGAAAGCTTAAAAAATAAAGTGTCTCGAAAAGGTAACAGCGTGAAAAAGTCCATATATATCAAGCACATCAACAACTGTTCCTGTTTTTGAAATAGTTGACAATTGCTGCGCCGCGATTGTTTCAAAAGTCGATGCGCCGGGCGGCAGGTTGCGTGTTTCGCCGGGTTCCGTCATGGAAACGGGGGTGTGCAAACGTTTGCTGTTGCGGCAATGTCCATGCGGACACGCAAGATGCGTGTCAACGCCGCGCAAATGCGCGGCGGGCAGCGTGGTTGCAAAGGGGCGGGCGGGTGTGCGGGGGGCTTGCGGCGGGGTAAATCAGTCGCCGCGCATGCGGTCGTTGCCGGGGCCGGGCTGTGGTCGGGCGGACGCAGCCGGTGCGGCGCTTGCCGGCTGATGCGCATTGCCGCGCGCCGCCGCGAATTCCGCGCCGAGCAGCAGCACGATCGCGGAGAAGTACAGCCACATCAGCAGGACCGCGAACGATCCGGCCGCGCCGAATGCGCTGGCCGTGCCCGCGTGCGCGAGGTACAGCGCGAACAGCTTCTTGCCGCCGGAGAACAGGATCGCGGACACGACACCGCCGACCGCGGCGTCGCGCCACGCGACGCGCGCATCGGGCAGGAACTTCATCAACGAAGCGAACGCAGCCGCGAGCACGGCGATGCCGACGAAGAACTGCACGAGGTTCGTGACGACCACATACGGCGAATTGCCGAGCAGCCAGGTGCCGACGAACGTGATCGCGGTGTCGAGCACGAGCGACACGATCAGCAGAAACGCGACGCCTAGCACGAGCCCCGAACGAGATCAGCCGCACGCGCACGAGCCCGAGCATACTCGACCAGCGGTTCTCGGTAGCCGGCCAGATCACGCTGAGCGCGGCGCTGAGCGACGCGAACGTGGCCGACGCGCCGATGGCGAGCGCGGCGAACGAGATCAGGGTGGCCAGGCCGCCGCGCTCGCCCGCGCGGTGCGCGTTCTGCACGATCGTCTGGATGCTGGCCGCCGCGTCGTCGCCGATCAGCTGGTGCGCCTGCTCGAATACCTGGCCGCGCGCGGCATCGTCGCCGTAGAACCAGCCGGCCACCGCGATCACCATCACGAGCATCGGCGCGAGCGAGAACGCGGAGAAAAACGCGATGCCCGCGGCCATCGCGGAGCAGCGGTCGGACGAGAAACGCTTGAACGCGTTGAGGGCCCAGTTGGCCTGTTGCTGGGCAAGACGGGTTGCTTCGGAGGTGATCTGTCGTTTCATGACGGTTCGGTTGCGCGCGGAACGCGGATCATCGTTGGTAATCAGACAATTCAGTATTGATCCGAGGATTCGAACATAGTTGCGCGAACTGTCTATAATTCCTTTCAGTTTCCCCACCCCCACAATAACGCCGAGACCAGCCATGCTACAAATGTCCCGGCGCCAGTTCCTGAAGGTGACGGCTACGTCGCTTGCCGGATCGAGTCTAGCCCTGATGGGCTTCTCTCCGTCCGAAGCGCTCGCCGAAGTCCGACAGTACAAGCTGGCGCGCACAGTCGAAACGCGCAACACCTGTCCTTACTGTTCAGTGGGTTGCGGCATCCTGATGTACAGCCTCGGCGACGGCGCGAAAAACGCCCAGCCGAGCATCATCCACATCGAGGGCGATCCCGACCATCCCGTCAATCGCGGCACGCTGTGCCCGAAGGGCGCGAGCCTGATCGACTTCATCCACAGCCCGAACCGCCTGACGCACCCCGAGTATCGCGCGCCCGGCTCGGACAAGTGGGAACCGATTTCGTGGAACGACGCGCTCGACCGCATCGCGAAGCTGATGAAGGCCGACCGCGACGCGAACTTCGTCGAGACGGCTGAAGACGGTGCGAAGGTCAACCGCTGGCTCACGACCGGCATGCTGGCCGCGTCGGCGGGCAGCAACGAGGTCGGCTACCTGACGCACAAGACCATCCGCAGTCTCGGGATGCTCGCATTCGACAATCAGGCGCGTGTCTGACATGGCCCGACGGTGGCAGGTCTTGCCCCGACGTTTGGCCGTGGAGCGATGACGAACCATTGGGTCGACATCAAGAACGCGGACGTGATTCTCGTGATGGGCGGCAATGCAGCCGAGGCCCATCCGTGCGGTTTCAAGTGGGTAACGGAGGCGAAGGCGCACCGCAAGGCGCGGCTGATCGTCGTCGACCCGCGCTTTACGCGTACGGCCTCGGTGGCCGATTACTACGCGCCGATCCGCACCGGCACCGACATCGTCTTCCTGGGCGGCGTCATCAACTATCTGCTGACGAACGACAAGATCCAGCACGAGTACGTGAAGAACTACACGGACTTCTCGTTCATCGTGCGCGAGGATTTCGCGTTCAACGACGGCATCTATTCCGGCTATGACGCGGAGAAGCACGCGTACCCGGACAAATCGAGCTGGGACTACGAGCTCGGCGACGACGGCTTCGTGAAGGTCGACCCGACGCTGCAGCATCCGCGTTGCGTGTACAACCTGCTGAAGCAGCACTACGCGCGCTATACGCCGGACATGGTCCAGCAGGTCTGCGGCACGCCGAAGGAGAAATTCCTGAAGGTGTGCGAGATGCTCGCGACCACGGCCGTTCCCGGCCGCGCCGGCACGGTGCTGTACGCGCTCGGCTGGACCCACCACTCGATCGGCGCGCAGATCATCCGCACCGGCGCGATGGTGCAGCTGCTGCTCGGCAACATCGGCATCGCCGGCGGCGGGATGAACGCGCTGCGCGGGCACTCGAACATCCAGGGGTTGACCGACCTCGGGCTGATGTCGAACCTGCTGCCGGGCTACATGACGCTGCCGATGCAGTCCGAGCAGGATTTCGACGGCTACATCAAGAAGCGCGTGCAGCTGCCGCTGCGGCCGAACCAGTTGAGCTACTGGAAGAACTACAAGGCCTTCCACGTCAGCTTCATGAAGTCCTGGTGGGGCGACGCGGCGACCGCCGAGAACAACTGGGCCTACGACTACCTGCCGAAGCTGGACAAGCAGTACGACCTGCTGCAGGCGATCGAGCTGATGAATGCCGGCAAGATGAACGGCTACATCTGCCAGGGCTTCAACCCGCTCGCGGCGGCGCCGTCGAAGGTGAAGACGGCGGCGGGCCTCGCGAAGCTGAAGTGGCTCGTGATCATGGATCCGCTCGCGACCGAGACGTCCGAGTTCTGGAAGCATCACGGCGACTACAACGACGTCGATGCGTCCAGGATCCAGACCGAGGTGTTCCGTCTGCCGACCACGTGCTTCGCGGAGGAAAACGGCTCGCTCGTGAGTTCGAGCCGTGTGCTGCAGTGGCACTGGAAGGGCGCGGAGCCGCCGGGCGAAGCGAAGAGCGACCTCGAGATCATGTCGGGGCTGTTCCTGCGCATGCGCAAGATGTACCAGAAGGACGGCGGCAAGTATCCGGATCCGATCGTCAACCTGACGTGGCCGTACTCGAACCCGGAGAGCCCGACGCCCGAAGAGCTTGCAATGGAGTTCAACGGAAAGGCGCTCGCCGACCTGCCTGATCCGAAGGATCCGGCCAAGGCGCTCGTGAAGAAGGGCGAGCAGCTCGCCGCGTTCGCGCAGCTGAAGGACGACGGCACGACCGCGAGCGGCTGCTGGATCTTCTGCGGTGCGTGGACGCAGGCCGGCAACCAGATGGGACGGCGCGACAACTCCGACCCGACCGGCATCGGCCAGACGCTGAACTGGGCGTGGGCGTGGCCGGCGAACCGGCGGATCCTGTACAACCGTGCATCGTGCGACGTCGCCGGCAAGCCGTTCGACCCGACCCGCAAGTTGATCGGCTGGAACGGCAGCGCGTGGAAGGGCGCCGACATTCCCGACTTCAAGGCGGACGAAACGCCCGAGAACGGGATGGGGCCGTTCATCATGAATCCGGAAGGTGTCGCGCGCTTCTTCGCGCGTGCGGGGATGAACGAAGGTCCGTTCCCCGAGCACTACGAGCCGTTCGAGACGCCGATCGGCACGAACCCGCTGCACCCGAACAACCCGCTGGCGCTGAACAACCCGGCCGCCCGCGTGTTCCCGGACGACCGCGCGTCGTTCGGCCAGGCGCCGGAGTTCCCGCATGCCGCGACGACGTACCGGCTGACCGAGCACTTCCATTACTGGACCAAGCATGCGCGGCTGAACTCGATCATCCAGCCCGAGCAATTCGTCGAGATCGGCGAAGACCTCGCGAAGGAAGTCGGCGTCGCGCATGGCGAGCGCGTGAAGGTGTCGTCCAAGCGCGGCTACATCATCGCGGTCGCCCTCGTCACGAAGCGGATCAAGCCGCTGATGGTCGACGGCAAGAAGGTCCAGACGGTCGGCGTCCCGTTGCACTGGGGCTTCAAGGGTCTGACGAAGCCCGGCTATCTCGCCAATACCCTGACTCCGTCCGTGGGTGACGGCAACTCCTATACACCGGAATTCAAGTCGTTCCTGGTGAAGGTCGAAAAGGCGTAAGGGGAAAGAGATGGCATTGCAATCGCTGGATATCAAGCGCGTCTCGGCCACCACGACGCCACCGCCCACGGTGCGCGAACCGGTGACCGGGAGCGTCGCGAAGCTGATCGACGTATCGAAGTGCATCGGCTGCAAGGCATGCCAGACGGCATGCATGGAGTGGAACGACCTGCGTGACGAGGTCGGCACCAACGTTGGCGTGTACGACAACCCGGCCGACCTGACCGAGCATTCGTGGACGGTCATGCGGTTCTCCGAATACGAGAACCCGGCCGGCGACCTCGAGTGGCTGATCCGCAAGGACGGCTGCATGCACTGCGAGGATCCGGGCTGCCTGAAGGCGTGTCCGTCGCCGGGCGCGATCGTGCAGTACAACAACGGGATCGTCGATTTCCACGAGGAGAACTGCATCGGTTGCGGCTATTGCGTGACCGGTTGCCCGTTCAACGTTCCGCGGATCTCGAAGAAGGATCATCGCGCGTACAAGTGCACGCTCTGTTCCGACCGCGTCGCGGTCGGCCAGGAACCGGCCTGCGTGAAGACCTGCCCGACGGGCGCGATCGTGTTCGGCACCAAGGAGGACATGAAGCAGCATGCGGCCGAGCGGATCGAGGACCTGAAGGAGCGCGGCTTCGAGCATGCGGGGCTGTACGACCCGCAGGGCGTCGGCGGCACGCACGTGATGTATGTGCTGCACCATGCCGACAAACCCTCGCTGTACCACGGGCTGCCCGACAACCCGTCGATCAGCCCGATGGTGAAGCTGTGGAAGGGCATTGCGAAGCCGCTTGCGGTTGCCGGCATCGCGCTGACCGCGCTCGCCGGGTTCTTCCACTATGTCCGGGTTGGTCCGAACGAGGTGAGCGACGAAGAGGAATCGGCCGCGCGCGACGAGGCGCGACGCATCAAGGAGGACGCGAAATGAACCACGACGACCCCAACCTGATCGTCCGCTACTCGGCGAACGAGCGCACGAACCACTGGATCACCGCGATCACGTTCGTGCTGCTCGCGTTGTCCGGGCTCGCGCTGTTCCACCCGTCGATGTTCTGGCTGACCGCGCTGTTCGGCGGCGGCCAGTGGACGCGGATCCTGCATCCGTTCGTCGGCCTCGTGATGTTCGTGTCGTTCGCGATCCTCGTGGTGCGCTTCTGGCACCACAACGCGCTCGACGCGGACGATCGCCAGTGGCTGAAGCAGATCGGCGACGTGCTGACCAACCAGGAAGACAAGCTGCCGCCTGTCGGGCGCTATAACGCCGGACAGAAGCTGCTATTCTTTACGTTGGTGGCGTGCCTGTTGCTGCTCCTGCTGTCGGGAGTCGTGATCTGGCGGCGCTACTTCTCGTTCTACTTCCCGATCGGGGTGATCCGCGCGGCCGCTGTCGTGCATGCCGTGGCGGCCTTCGTGCTGATCGCGAGCATCATCGTGCACATTTACGCGGCGTTGTGGGTGAAGGGCTCGATTGGCGCGATGGTGCGCGGCACCGTCACGCTGGGCTGGGCCCGCAAGCATCACCCGAAGTGGTTCCGTGAAAGCGTGAAATAACGCACCGGAGCGGGGCGGCTCGCCGATCGCGGCGGGGCGTTCCGTTCCTTCGCCGGAACTGCCCGAAAGCGCCGATGCGTCGGCGCTTGTTTATTTGGAAGACATTTCTGTGACACAACGCATTCTCGAACCGACCGAGATCTCGGCACTCGATCATTCGGCCATCCCGCGCTTTCGCCTGCCGGAGCGCGCCACCGCGTTCTCGGCACGCGCCGCGCGGCTGCGCAAGCTGGCCGACCTGAACCCGATCAGCGGTTACCTGCGGCTGATGGCCACCGTCGCCGATGCGCAGCACGCGACGCTGCAAACGCTCGAACTGCCGCTGCCGTCGAAGGAAGCGATCGCGCTTGCGCAGCAGCATTCGATGCCGCTCGTGCCGGCGCTCGACGGCGAGCGCAACCCGCAATGGCGTGCCGTGCTGTACGAACTGCTCGATCGCGTCGAAGGCGCCGGGCTCGTCAACCCGCAGCTTGCAAAGCTGCTCGACCGGCTGCGCCTGCTGGCACCCGCCGAACTCGACGCGCAGGCCGACGCGATCCTCGCGCTGCGCTTCGCTGAAGTCGACCCGGCCACCGCGCCGTTCCTGATGGCCGCGCTGCAGGTCGTCTGGACGGATCTCGCAAGCTGCGTGGCGCCGGCCGACGTCCCGTATCTCGACCAGCCGGGGCTGTGCCCCGTGTGCGGCACGCATCCGGTCGCGAGCGTCGTGCGGGTCGGCGGCCAGTACCAGGGCTACCGTTTCCTGCAATGCGGGCTGTGCACGACCGAATGGCACATGGTGCGCACGAAGTGCTCGCACTGCGATTCGACGAAGGGCATCGCCTATCACGGGATCGAAGGCGGCAGCGAAGCCGTCAAGGCCGAATCGTGCGACGAGTGCAAGACCTATCGCAAGATCGGCTATCAGGACAAGGACTACGAGTTCGAGCCGCTCGCGGACGATCTCGCGAGTCTCACGCTCGACCTGCTGATGAACGAGGCCGGCTACCAGCGCAGTTCGCCGAACCCGCTGCTGTGGCCGGACGTCGCGCGGGAAGCGGACTGACGGCACGAGGCCGGGGGCGGTGCGCGAGCGCCGGCGCCGGCCGACTGCGAAGCATGAGACTGGAGCCACAACTACGTGACCGAACCGGGTGTGAATGAATTGAATGCGGTGCTGGCGCGCGTGCCGTCCGTCGAGCGCGTGCTGTCGTCGGCACCGTTGCAACCGCTGATCGCGGACTATGGCCGCACGCGCGTGCTCAATGCCGTGCGCGCCGAACTGGAGCGCTGGCGTACCGCCGCGCAACACGATCCGGCCACGGCGGAGCCGCTCGACGAGCCGCGCATCGCCGCCGCCATCGCGCGCACGCTGGCCGCGCAGAGCACCGGCGCCTTGCGTGCCGTGTTCAACCTGACCGGCACCGTACTGCACACGAACCTCGGGCGCGCGCTGTTGCCCGACGACGCGGTGCGAGCGGTGGTGGACGCACTCACGCAGCCCGTCAACCTCGAATTCGATCTCGCCACGGGCCGCCGCGGCGATCGCGACGACCTGATCGACGCTCTGCTGTGCGAACTGACGGGCGCGGAAGCCGCGACCGTCGTCAACAACAATGCGGCGGCCGTGCTGCTGACGCTGTCGGCGCTCGCGACGAAGCGGGAAGTCGTCGTGTCGCGTGGCGAGCTGGTCGAAATCGGCGGCGCATTCCGCATTCCCGACATCATGAGCCGTGCCGGCGCGAAGCTGCGTGAGGTCGGCACGACCAACCGCACGCATCTGCGCGATTATGCGGACGCCATCGGCCCGCGCACGGCGCTGCTGATGAAGGTGCATTACAGCAACTACGCGATCAGCGGCTTCACGAAGGAGACGACGCTCGCCGAACTCGCGCCGCTCGCGCGCGAGCACGGCGTGCCGGTTGCCGTCGATCTCGGCAGCGGCACGCTTGCCGACCTGTCGTTATGGGGCCTGCCGCACGAGACGACCGTGCAGGAAACCGTCGCCGCCGGCGCAAACATTGTCACGTTCAGCGGCGACAAGCTGCTCGGCGGGCCGCAGGCCGGCCTGATCGTCGGCGACCGCGCGCTGATCGCGAAGATCAAGAAACATCCGCTCAAGCGTGCGCTGCGCGTCGGCAAGCTGACGCTCGCGGCGCTCGAACCCGTGTTGCGTCTGTACCAGTCGCCCGAATTCCTGCGCGACCGGCTCACGACGCTGCGCCTGCTGACGCGGCCCCAGCGCGAGATCGCGGAGGCCGCCGAACGCGTGCGTCCGGCGCTGCAGGGCGCGCTCGGCAGCGATTTCGACGTGACGGTCGAACCGATGTTCAGCCAGATCGGCAGCGGTGCGCTGCCGGTCGATCAACTGCCGAGCGCCGGGCTCGTCGTGCGCACGGCGGACGGCAAGCGCGGCGGCCGCGCGCTTGCGCAACTGGAGAAGCGCCTGCGTGAATGGCCGCGCCCGGTGATCGGCCGCATCGCCGACAACGCGCTGCGGCTCGACCTGCGCTGCCTCGAAGCCGCTGACGAAGCGGCGCTCGTCGCGCAATGCGAGACGCCGGCGGGGCCTGCTGCATGATCGTCGGGACCGCGGGGCACATCGACCACGGCAAGACGACGCTGGTGCGTGCGCTGACGGGTGTCGATACCGACCGCCTGAAGGAAGAGAAGGCGCGCGGCATTTCGATCGAACTCGGTTACGCCTATACGCCGCTCGGCAACGGCGAAGTGCTCGGCCTGATCGACGTGCCGGGACACGAGAAGCTGATTCATACGATGGCGGCGGGCGCGTGCGGGATCGATTTCGCGCTGCTCGTGATTGCCGCCGACGACAGCGTGATGCCCCAGACGCGCGAGCATCTCGCGATCCTGCAACTGCTCGGCGTCACGCATGGCGCCGTCGCGCTGACCAAATGCGATCGCGTCGATGTCGCGCGCGTCGCCGAGGTGCGCGACGAGATCGCTGCGTGGCTGCACGACTCGACGCTGGCCGGCGTGCCGATCTTCGAAACGCGGGCAACCGCAACGGACGATCCCGGTGTCGCCGCGTTGAAACGTCACCTGGCCGACGCGGCGATCGCGTGGCGTGCGCGCCGCGACGACGGCCTGTTCCGGCTCGCGGTCGATCGCGTGTTCACGCTCGCGGGGCAGGGTACGGTCGTGACGGGCACCGCGTTCGCGGGCCGCGTCGCGACGGGCGACACGCTCGCGATCGTGCGGTCCGGCGGCGCGGCGCGGGTGCGCAGCATCCATGCGCAGAACCGGCCGGTCGAGGCCGGCCGGGCGGGTGAACGTTGCGCGCTGAATCTGGCCGGGGTCGACAAGGCCGACGTCGAGCGCGGCGATACCGTCGCCGATGCGCGGCTCGCCGCGACGTCGCCGCGTCTCGACGTCGAGCTGACGCTGCTCGCGGATGCCGGGCTGTCGCTGACGCACTGGGCGCCGCTGCACGTGCATCTCGGCACGCTGCATCGCGTCGCGCATGTCGCGCTGCTCGATGGCGACACGCTTGCGGCCGGCCAGCGGATGCGCGTGCAACTGGTGTTCGACGAACCGGTGTTCGCGCTGCCGGGCGACCGGTTCATCGTCCGCAATCCGCAAGCGACCCGCACCGTCGGCGGCGGCCGCGTGCTCGATCCGTTCGGGCCGGCGCGCAAGCGCCGGACGCCCGCGCGCCGCGCATGGCTCGATGCGCTGGCCGCGTGGCTCGACGAAGGGCGACTCGATGCACTGCTCGCGCAGGCGCCGCTCGGCATTGCGCGCACGGCGCTCACGCATCTGACGGGATTCGCGCCGAATGCATTGGCGTTGCCGGACGACGCGCTGGCGATCGGGCAGCGCGACGCCGCGTCGAACGACGGCGAGGTGATTTCGCGTGCGCACTGGCGTGCGCTGCAGGCGCGGGCGATCGATACGCTGCGTACGTATCACGAACGCATGCCCGACGAGCAGGGGCTCGACGCAGGACGCCTGCGGCGGATGGCCGCGCCGCTCGCCGGCGATATGCTGTGGCGTGCGCTCGTCGATGCGCTGGTGACCGGCGACGAAGTCGCGCGCAGCGGGCCGTGGCTGCATCTGCCGTCGCATTCGGTGAGCCTGGAGCCGCGCGAGGAAGCACTCGCGCAGCAACTGCTGCCGCTGATTCATGCGGGGCGCTTCGACCCGCCGTGGGTGCGCGACCTGGCCCGCGACACGGGCGCGGCCGAGGACGCGGTGCGCGCGTTGCTGCGCAAGCTCGCGCGGCGCGGCGACGTGCACCAGGTCGTACGCGACCTGTTCTATCACGCGGAAGTCGCACGCGAGCTGGCGGAGCTGGTCGCGCATCTCGCGCCGTCGCGCGGCGGCGGGCTCGATGCCGCGACATTTCGCGATGCGACGGGGCTCGGCCGCAAGCGCGCGATCCAGATTCTCGAGTTCTTCGATCGGGTTGGGTATACTCGCTTCCACCGCGATCTTCACTACCTGCGGCCTGACAGCGGTTGGGTGGGTATTCAGGCGTAGGCGCTCGTTGTTCTTTGGTTCTTTTCCCCACGGAAGGCATTCGTATCCGGTGGTACGGCCGGGCTTCAAACCCGGTTGGGGGTGTCAGACACTCCCGGGTCAGTTCGACTCTGGCTGCCTTCCGCCACAGTGATTCCCCGCGATCGATGCATGCCGCGCCGCGCAGTGCGGCGTAGCGCGTCTCGGTCCGTTCGTCCTGAACCTTGCTCGTTGGTACGGCGCGCGTCGAGCAGCAAGCGGTGACGGCGAGACGGGGTACGCGTTGCTCATCCCGAGCGAGGAAAATCCATCCCTGCCGTGGCCGGTCCGCAGAATTTTTCCGAATCGAATCCCGAAGTAAAAGAGGGATGAATTGTCGTGGGCCCGGTTTGAAAGGCAGGATTATCTTTCATGCGCATAAACGGCGCGCCTTGATAATTGAATAAGTGAAGAATATTTCAATCAAAACGCTGGTGATGATTGTGCGATTTTCGGAAACTATCAAATTGATTTTGATTCTGATCTCGATCGGGACGGTTTTGTGACACGGGGTTTGCAAGTCCGGTCGGGCACATTGCCGGACGTCGGGACGGCCGGGGGCCAACGCCGTTGTGCAACGCGTGACGAGCTTTTCGACCCCTAAACTTTTCCTGAAATCTGTCGAAAATGTAAGGCGTTATATTTCGAAATCGCAAATCGATTATTCCGGTTGCTGTGCGTGGTTTTATTTGGCAGGATTTTCATCACGTTGCTCGGTCCCAAAAAACAAAGCGGTCGATAATTCAATTAACGTAAATGACACATTCCGGACGGGCAACGGTTTGACGGAAAGATGACAAGAAAAGTGGTGAGGCGGCGAACAGGCGACATCGTTCGCAATCGGTGAATCAATCGCTTGCCCGGCAACGTCGGTGCATCACGCCATCGATCCGGGCGAATCCGACACGGGGCGGTCATGGCGATACTGAAGAACGATGCTTCCGGGGACGCGTGCCTGCTGCGCGCATATCACGTGTTCGGCCGCGATGCCACGCGCTGCGACACGGTCATTCGGGACGCATCGGTGTCCCGGGTCCATGCCCATATCCGCTGGAGCGGCGGGCTGTGGGAACTGCACGATCACAGCAGCAACGGCACGTCGGTGTCGGGCGTGCCGTTGCGCGACGGCGAGCACGCAGTGTTGCAACCCGGCGACGTGATCCGGTTCGGCCGGGCCGGTATCGCACCGTGGCGCGTCGATGCGCTCGACGATCCGGCCGATACGCTGTGGCCGATACGCGGCGCGGCGCGGCCGATCGTGCTTGCGCCGCGCCAGATCCTGCCTGCCCGTGGCGCGCGGCCGGTCACGGTCGTCCGGTTGGCGGCCGGCGAATGGCTGTGCGACGACACGTTGCCGCCGCGTGTGCTCCATGACGGAGATGAAGTGTCGAGCGGCGATTGCACATGGCGCGTGACGCTCGTGAGCCACGGCGCGACGATGATGCTTGCCGCGCCCGCCGATCCGGCCATGCCGGCGCAACTGCTCGAATTCTTCGTCAGCCGCAACGAAGAGCACGTGCGCATGCTGCTGCACGTGCGCGGCGGCGTGGTCGATCTCGGCGAGCGGGCTCATCACTACAGCCTCGTCACGCTTGCGCGCGCCCGCTCTGCCGACATGCAGGCCGGCTACGACGCCGCCTCGCAAGGCTGGATCGACCTCGACCGGCTGGCGCACATGCTCGGTATCGATACGTCCCACGTCAACGTGCAGATTCACCGCGCGCGGAGCCAGTTCGCGGCACTGCCGGGGCTCGACGCAAGCCAGCTCGTCGAGCGCAGGCGCGGCAGCGTCCGCTTCGGCGATTTTCCGTTCCGCATCATGCGCGGCGAGCATCTCGAATGCCAGTCGGTGCCGGGCGTCGCGCTGCATCTCGGCGCGCCTCGTCCCGGGTCGGGCCCGTTCGTCCATTACTCGTGAAGGCGGGAGAGCAGGCCATGTTGGCCACCGTGTCCCGCACGCCCGTCGTGCCGGGAGCGCCCGAATCGCGGCAGCCCGTCGCGCCTTTCGTCGAGCTTGCCGGCAAGCGGCATTACCGGCTCGGCCCGCTGCTCGGCGAGGGCGGCAACGGCGTGGTGTTTCGTGCGACCTGCGGCGAAACGGGGCAGGCGGTCGCGATCAAGCTGATGCGCGAGGATGCCGCGCGGACCACGGCGGAGCGCGCGCACCAGCGTGCGCGCTTTCGGCGCGAGACGAGCCTGTGCGAAGCGCTGCGGCACCCGAACATCGTGGCGCTGCTGGACCAGGGGGAGGCGCCGGACGGGCGGCTGTTCGCGGTATTCGAGCTGGTGCAGGGCCGGACCGTGCGCGACCGGCTCGCGGCGGAGGGGCCGCTGTCGGCCGTCGACACCGGGCGCCTGATGACGGAAGTGCTCGACGCGCTGGCGGCCGCGCATCGGCGCGGCATCGTGCATCGGGACCTGAAACCGCAGAATATCGTGATCGCGATGGCCGATGACGGGCCACACGCGAAGCTCCTCGATTTCGGCATCGGCGCATTGCTGCCCGGCGCGGAAGACATCGCGCGCGAGACCGCGACGCTGGCGACCGAGGTGCTCGGCTCGCCGTCCTATTGCGCGCCCGAGCAATTGCGCAACGAGCCGCCGACGCCGAGAAGCGACCTCTATGCATGGGGCCTGGTCGTGATCGAATGCCTGACGGGCGATGTCGTCATGCACGGCACAAGCGTGGCCGACATTCTCTATCAGCAGCTCAGCCCGGTGGATGTCGCGCTCCCGCCGTCGATCGCGTCGCATCCGCTCGGCTCGGTGCTGCGGCGCGCGTTGAACAAGAATCCGGAGCAGCGCGCCGCGTCGGCCGACGAACTGGCGGAGCAGTTCCGCGCACTGAACTTCGCGGCGCTCGTCGGCCAGTTCGACGCCAGCCGTACAAGCCGTGCAAGCCGGCAGATGCGCCCGCACCCGCTCGCGCCGCGCGGCGACACGATCGCGGCGGCCGGCGAGTACCGGCAGGTCACCACGCTGTGCTGTTGCGTGGCGATTGCCGGGGAGGGCAGGCAACGCCACGCGGGAACCGATCATGGCGACCTGCTCGACGGCTACCAGGAGCAGTGGCTGACAAAGTGCGCCGACATCGCCGTCGGCTACGGCGCGCACGCGGGCGGGCGGCTTGGCGACACGCTGCTGTTCCATTTCGGGCTGCAGGGCGACATCGACCGGCCCGCCCGCCGCGCGGCGCGCGCGGCGCTCGACATGGTGCGGGTGGCCGAGCGCGCGCGGTTGCCGGTGCCGGCGGCGGCCGGCGGCATCGGCGGCGACGGCTGGCGCGTCGAAGTGGCCGCCGCGATTCACGTCGGGCAGGTGCTCGCGCACGCATCGCACATGTCGGGCGTATCGACGCCCGCCGCGGCGTCACGATTGCTGAGGCTGGCCGGACCAGGCCAGATCCTGATCAGCGACGATGCACGGCTCGTGCTCGAACGGCATGCCGACCATCGGCCGACCGCGTTGCGGCTGGCGCGCGCGGGCCTCCTGCCGCAGCCGGTTCATGAATTGATCGGCGAACGGCGCGCCGATACGCCGTTCGATTCGCTCGACACCGGCGTGCGGGCGCCGATGGTCGGCCGCGCGCGCGAACTCGACGCGCTGTTGCGCGCCTGGCAGGAGACGCTCGCACGATATCGTCGCGCGATGCGCGGCGAGCCTGCGCCGCACGGTATGCCACGGCTCGTCGTCGGTGAAGCGGGCATCGGCAAGTCGCGGCTCGTGCACGAGCTGTGCGAGGCCGTGCGGAGCCAGGGCCACGCGTTCGCGCATTGCGGCTGCCTGCCGGAACGCGAGAATCATGCGCTGTTTCCGATCCTGCGGTTCATCGGCGCGCATTGGCATATCGACGCCGACGGTCCGGCCGGCGGTGCGCTCGAGGCGATCGAAACGATGATCGCGCCGCTCGAGTGCGATCATGCGGCGGCCCGTGCCGCGCTCGCGACCTGGCTGGGGCTGCCCTGCGATGCGAAGGGGTTCCTGTGGTCGAGCGTACGCGAGCGGCACGCACTGTTCGATGTCCTCGAACAATTGATCGTGTCGCTCGGCAACGGCGCGCCGGTGCTGCTCGTCGTCGAGGACGTCCAGTGGATCGACCGCTCGACCGAGGATTTTCTCGCGTACCTGCAGCGCTCGCCGCGCGCGGCCGCGCTCGCCGTCGTCTTCACGTCGCGACCCGACAAGCTCGGGCGCTGGCGCGCCACGACCGAGCGCCTGGTGCTGCGCCGCCTGCCGAGCGACGACGCGCAGCGCCTGATGTCGGCGTACCTGGGGCAGGGCGCGCCGGATCCGGCCTGGCTCGACCAGCTTGCCCGTCGCACGGCCGGCATCCCGTTGTTCATCGAGGCCGTCGCGCGCGAGCTGACGACGAGCGGCGCGGACGGTTCGCTCGCAGGGCCGCGGGCCACGGATCCCTTTCCGCTTCCGCTGAGTCTCGGCGGCATGCTCGGTCTCGCGTTCGACCGGATCGACGACGCGCGCGACACCGCGCAGCTCGCCGCGACCATCGGGCTCGAGGTGGATGCGCAACTGCTCGCCGACGCGTCGCCGCACGATCGGGCCACGCTCGACGGACATCTGCGGCTGTTGCTCGAAGAGCGGATCGTGTACGCGCAGCACCGGCGCGATCGCGTGTTCTATGCGTTCCGCCACGCGTTGATCCGCGACGCGGCCTACGAATCGATGCCGCCCGCCGTGCGGCGCGGCAACCATGCGCGTGTCGGCCGCGCGCTGATCGCGGAAGCCGATCGGGGCGCCGGTGCGCACACGTTCGGTGTCGCCGGGCACTTCGCGCGCGCGGGCGACCTGGCCGATGCGATCGCACACGGCATCGATGCGGCGCGCCGCGCGCTCGAGGGCGCGCGGTACGACGACGCGATCCGCTACGGGCAAGCCGTATTCGAATGGCTCGGCCACGCCGACTACGCGCAACGCGAACACGACAGCGCGCGCATCCGCACGACGTTGACGCACGCGACGATGGCACGGTTCGGCTGGGCGGACCCGCAGGTGCGCGAGCATGCGGAGCAGCTGCTGAAACAGGTGCAGACGCTCGACGACCCGGAGCTCGAGACCAGCGCGCTATGGACCTTGTCGACCTACTACCACGTCGCGGGAGAGCGTCCCACCGTGCGCGGGATCGGCTTGCGGCTCGACGCGCTCGCGACCGAGCGCGGCGATGCCGGCGTTCAGGTCGCGGCGGACGCGATGCGCGGCATGAGCCTGTGGGTCGACGGCCACTATGCGCGCGCCCGCGCCGCGTTCGATGCGGTGCTGGCGGGCTACGACGTGCGGCGCGACGCGAACCATCGGCGCATCCTCGGGCTCGATACGCGTGCGTGGACGATGGCGTCGCTGGCGAGCGTGCGCTGGTGCATGGACGACGATCCGCGCGCCGCGCTCGCGATGGCGCACGACGCGGTGTATTGCGCAACCTGCCTCGACCATTTGCCGACGCTCGGCGTCACGATGATGTACCTCGCGCGCACGTACCAGCTTGCGGGCGATCGCGGCGCGGCGCTCGCGCTGTCGGAAGCGATTCTGCGCCTGTCGGAGATTCACCGGCTGCGCGCGGTCGGGCACTACGCGGCGATCATTCGCGCGTGGGCGCAGGGCGACCGCACGGGTGTCGTCGAGCATCTCGATGCGCAGCGGCAGTCGGGCGGACTGCTCGGGCTGACCTACTACGCGTCACTGCTGGCGGAGCTGGATGCCGCGCGCGGCGAGTACGGCGCCGCGCTTGCCCGGATCGAGGAATGCCTCGCATGGTGCGAGTCGACCGGGGAGCGCTATTACGAAGCGCAACTGCTGATGAAGAAATGCGAGTACTTGCGCCTGGCCGATCCGCGATGCGGCGGCGTGGCCGAGCTGGACGCGTGCCGGCGTGCAGTCGAAATTGCAACAACGGCGGGCATGGGCCGCATCGCCAGGCTCGCCGCAGCGCTGTTGCAGTCGTTGCCGTAAGTAGTTCCATTCGTCAATCAGGAGAACAGAGAGATGAGCAAGGATCTTCGATTACCGACGTACGAGCAGTTTCTCGAATACCGCGCAACCGTCATCCGGGCAATCGCGCTGGCGTGGCATTCGCCGGCGTTTCTCGACGAGCTCGAGGCCGACCCGGTCGAGGCGCTGCGCGAGCATTTCGACTATCACTTTCCGTTCCGGCTCGACCTGAAGGTGCAGCCGAAATCGTCCGAGTGGACGCCGACCGTCAATGGCGACTGGACGGCCGGCCGGAGAAACAAGCTCACGCTGTACCTGCCGCCCGCGCCGGCGGACAAGGCGCAATTCGCGCAGGCGCTGGCCGCCTACAACGCGAACCACATCACCATCATGGAATGACCGCGGGGATATCGACATGGCAAACAACAACGCGAATCCGACGCTCGAATCGATGCTGGAGTTCCAGAAGGTCTATCTGCGCGCGATTGCACTCTCGTGGCGGAACCCGGAATTCAAGGGCGAACTGCTGGAGAAGCCGCTGGAGACGCTCGCGAAATACTTCGGTTACCAGTGCCCGTGGATCGTCGACATCGAGGTCCTCAAGACAACCGGCGATCATGGCTGGAAGAGCCACGGCAACGGTGGCGGCAGCTGGCACCTGCCGCGCAACGTGATGACGGTCGGCATACCGGAGCAGCCGTTAAGCCTGGACGAGGAGGCCGTTGCGCTCGCGGCCTACTGCGACGCCGGGCCGAGTTACCTGTTCACCTGCTGCTGACGCGGCGCGGTCGCGCCGTGCACCGTCGCGCGGCCCCGTGGCCGCGCGACGTTCGTTTACCCGCCGCATGGAACCCCACGATGCTCGATGACCTTTCGCGCGTGTTGCGCTTCAAACCGCATTTGCTCGTGCTCGATGCCGGGCCCGAGACCCTGTTCGTCGTCGACGAATTCAAGCGCGTGATGCTGTCCGGCGCGATCTTCGTGCAGATCGCGGCGTGCCTGCGGGCGCGGATGACGATCGCGGAGATCGTGACGTCGCTTGCCGGTGCGTTCGGCGAATGGGACGTGCTCGCGCGCCTCGATCAACTGGTGCGTCGCGGGTACGTGCGCACGGACCTGCCGCACGACGACGATGCGGCACGCGGGTTCTTCGAGCGTGCGGGGCTCGACGGCGACGCGGCCTGCGCGCACGTCGCGCAATTGCGTGTCGCGATCGAGCGGTTCGGCGCCGACGATACGGCGCTCAGGCGCGCGCTCGATGCGGCCGGCATCGACGTCGTGACGGAGGCCGGGTTGACCGTCGCGATCGCCGATACGCACGATCGCGACGACCTCGCCGCGTGCGCCGCCCGCGTCGCGGCGCGCGGCGGGGCGTTGCTCGTCGTGACGACGGGTGGCGTACAGACGTTGATCGGGCCGTTGCTGGGCGGCGGCGACGCGCTCGCCGACGCGCCGTGCATCGAATGCGTGCGCTACTGGATTCGCATCAACCGGCCGGTCGAAGCACTGCTCGCGCGCCATCACGGCAGCGACGCGGTGCGTCTGCCGCAGGCTGCGTCGCATGCCGCGGCCGCGGCGGCGGCGGCGCTCGTGGCGGCGATGGTCGAGCAGGTCGCGGTCAATTCCGCGGCATCGGAACGGGCGCAGACCCATATCCTTGCGCAGCGCATCGACACGCTGGCCGCCGAGCGACACCGCGTGCTGAAGCGTCCGCAATGCCCGTGCTGCGGCAATCCCGAATGGATGCGCGAACAGGCGGCGCGCGCGCCGCGTCTCGCCGCTCACGAACCGCTGGCACGTGCCGAAGGCGGCTATCGCACCGCCGATGCGCAACAGGTGTTCGCGCGTCATGCCCATCTCGTCTCGCCGGTCAGCGGCGCGATCGCTTACCTGCACCCGATGCCGAAACGGCATGCGGGTCTGCGCAAGGTCTATGCGTCGGGTTTTCTCGTGTGCCCGGCGGCCGTACCGGGCAGCAACCGCTTCGACAGGATCTGCTCCGGCAAGGGCCGTACCGACGATCAGGCTCGCGCGAGTGCGCTGTGCGAGGCGCTCGAGCGATTCAGCAGCGTGTATCAGGGGGACGAGGCGACGCTTGCGGGAAGCATCGAAAGCCTGCTCGCCGATCCCGCATGCGATGCCGCCCCGATCCACGTGAACGACCTTCAACAGTTCAGCGAACGGCAATTCGACGCGCGCGAGGCGATCAACACGTTGACCCGCGATGTTCGAAAACAGGTGCCGCCGCGCTTCACGGCGCGCGACGTCATCGACTGGACGCCGGCCTGGTCGCTCGTGACCGGCCGGCGCCACCTCGTGCCGCTGAGCTACTGCTATGCGGAAACGCCGGACAGCGCGCGGGCGCCTGCCGCCTGCGTGCACAACCCCAACGGCTGCGCGGCGGGGTCGAGCGTCGACGAGGCGATCCTGCAAGGCATGCTCGAATTGATCGAGCGCGATGCGGTCGCGATCTGGTGGTACAACCGGATCGCGCGCCCCGGCATCGAATTGTCGAGTTTCGACGATCCGTATTTCGATGCGCTCGTACGCGAATACGCGGCGTTCGGATGGCGTTTGTGGGCGCTCGACATCACCACCGACCTCGGCGTGCCGACCGTGGCCGCGCTGGCGGAAAATCCGCAGGACGGGCGCTTCTCGATCGGCTTCGGCTGCCATCCGGACGGCGCCCTCGCCGTGCAGCGTGCGCTGACCGAAGTCAACCAGTTGCTCGATGTCGCCGCGGATGCCCCGCATCCGTGGGATCGCGACAAGCTGGCGGACACCGGATTCCTGTATCAGGCCGCCGAGTTACCCCGCACGACCCGCTCGACGTGGCAACCGGTCGGCGCCGCGTCGCTGCCGGCTGCGATCGCGCAGGGTGTCGGACGCATCGCGGCGGCCGGCATGGACGTGCTCGTTGTCGACAAGACGCGGCCCGACCTCGGCCTGTCCGTCGTGCAGGTGATCGCGCCGGGGCTGTGCCATTTCTGGCCGCGCTTCGGCGCGCAACGGCTCTATTCGGTTCCCGTTCGACTGGGTTGGCGTGAGCAGCCGTGCCGCGAGACGGAGTTGAACGAGGCGCTGCTGTTTCTCTGACGCGTCGATCGCCGCGGCAGGACGGCAGGGCACCGTTTCGACCGCAGCCGCGCGCGACTGCCGCCATGCCGGATCGTACATCGGCACCCGGGCTGAACGGGGCACGATTTTCCCGATCAGGTGGTCGTGACCGGTAAAACTTGATCGGTAAATGCCCGGGGACGCAGTGAATTATTTTCCGGCTATAGTGGAAAAACTGGCGGTAGACGCGGTGCTGTTTGCCGGCACCGACCAGGTCATGAGTGTAGACGGGTGCTGTATGAAAAATAAAATCGACAAGTCCACCGGACCGATCTGGGGCGTGGCAGCAGGATTGCTTCTCGCGGGTGCGGGATTGAGTCTCGGCGTTTTCCCGGCGTTGCTGCACAGCTCGGGAAGCGCCAACGAGTTCTTGGCGTCCGGCGCCGCAATGCTCGGCATCTTCCTCGTCGTTTATTCCACGCGCGAATTGCGAAGACAGCGCGCGCACTGAGCGTTCGCGCGCCGCTGATCCACGAAGATCGATGCGAGCCGGTGACGGCTCGTGCGCGCGCTACGCCTTGCGGATTTCGTGGTTGTAGACGAGTTCGACGATTCGCTTCGTCGGAATACTCGCGCGCAATCCATCGACACTGTCGATCGGAAACCACTTGCATTTCTCGATCTCGTTGTTCGCTTGCGGCGTATGGTCCAGGCCGACTTCCGCAAAGAACACGTGATGGATCTTCGCAAGCCCGGTGAACTGCATCGAGTACGTCAGATCCTGGCCGGTCATGCCGGTTTCTTCGCACAACTCGCGATGCGCGGCTTCGAGCGGCGTTTCCCCGCGCTTGATCGTGCCGCCGGGTAGGGCCCAGCGCGACGCCGCTCGCGCGACGAGCAACACCTGCTCATCGCGATAGCAGACGACGGTCGCGCGTTCCTTGACTGGGACGGTGCTGGTTTCGGGGGCTGTGTCGGGTGCGAGGGTTTGGGGCATTTCGTGATTCTAACCAGCACAAATCGATCGGCCAAGGCGACCTGACCGGGTTTGACGTTTGATCGCCACCGGACGGAACGCCCTTGCGATGTCGAGGGCTATGCCGCGCCGCTCACCGCGACACGGTACGATCGCCGGACTGTCCGCACGCGGTTCTTCCATGAGTACGCCTCGCGCGGAAGCCGACGCGGAGCCATCCAGCGCGCGCCGGAAGCACGGCGCGCGACGACTACCGGGAAACCCGCCATGAAGATCATGATCATCGGCGCCAGCAGAGGGCTGGGCCGGGCACTTGCCGAAGGCGTGTGCAGTGCCGGCGACACCGTCATCGGCGTATCGCGCCTGCGTCCGGATGCGCTGGCGTTGCCGCAAGGCGTCGAGCTGCAATGGATCGAAGCCGACATGGCTTCGCCTGGCGAAGCTGCCGCGCACATTGCGCAAGCCGCGCCGGCCGCGTTCGACGTGCTGATCTGCAACGTGGGGATCTGGGAGACGGCGGCCTTCACGGACGGCTATGCATTCCTGGACGAGCCGGACGACGCGATCGTCAATCTGGTGAACGTCAACCTCACGGCCACGCTGCTGCTGCTCAAGCGTCTGGTGCCGCGCTTGCTGCAATCGGCCAAACCGCAAGTCATCCTGACCGGTTCGACGTCCGCGCTTCGGCAGAGCGGGCGGCCGGAGGTCGCGTTCGGCGCGTCGAAGTTCGCGCTGAACGGCGTGGCCGATGCGTTGCGTGAGGGGTTCAGGAGCAGCCGGCTGGCTGTCACGTGCCTGCAGCTCGGCAATCTGAATACCGACGATGCCCTGTCGGTTCCGCTCGAGGCGGCCGCGGCGCGCGGCGAGGGCGGGCTGGTGCCGGTTCACGACGTGGTGGCCGTGGTGCGTACGCTGCTGCGGTTGTCCGATGCCGCGTTCGTGCGCGAACTGGTGATGCCGGCGATAGCGGACGAGCGGTTTTGAGCGCGACGGGGGATGGGGAGCGTGCGCCGCCGGTGCGGTGACCGGCTTCGGCTGCAGGCACCGGGAGCCCGGCGCCTTTCGGCGCGACGAGCGGCGCGGCCTCTAAGGCGCGCCGCGTCGTCATGCGGTTATTTCTTTTCCGGCAGGAACCAGTTCATCACGAGCGCGCAGATGCCGCCCGTGGCCACGCCCGATTCCAGCACGTTCTTCAGTGCGTGCGGCAGGCTGTTGAGGATGTCCGGCACCTGCGACACGCCAAGGCCGAGCGCCAGCGATACCGCGATGATCAGCAGCGCGCGACGGTCGAGCTGGACGCCCGAGAGGATGTTGATGCCCGACGCGGCCACCGCGCCGAACATCACCATGGCCGCGCCGCCGAGCACGGGCTCCGGCACGGCCTGCAGCACGCCCGCGACGACCGGGAACAGGCCGAGCACCACGAGCATCCCCGCGATCCAGATGCCGACGTAGCGGCTCGCGACGCCGGTGATCTGGATCACGCCGTTGTTCTGTGCGAACACCGAGCTTGGGAACGTGTTGAACACGCCGGCCAGCAGCGAGTTTGCGCCGTTGACGAGCACGCCGCCCTTGATGCGTTGCATCCACACGGGCCCTTCGACCGGCTCGTTCGAGATCTTGCTGGTGGCCGTGACGTCGCCGATCGCCTCGAGCGACGTGACGAGGTAGATGATCAGCATCGGCACGAACAGCGACCACGAGAAGCCGATGCCGAAGTGCAGCGGCGTCGGCACCTGGAACAGCGCGGCCTGGTGCATACCGGTGAAGTCGAGGCGGCCGAGGAACGCGGCCGCGAGATAGCCGATCACGAGCGCGATGACGAGCGCGGTGCTGCGCACCCACACGACCGGCACGCGGTTCAGCAGGATGATCGTGCCGAGCACGAGCCCCGACAGCGTCAGGTTCTCCGCGCTCGCGAACGTGCCCTTGGCCATCGCGCCGTAGCCGCCGCCCATGCTGATGAGGCCGACCTTGATCAGCGTGAGGCCGATCAGCAGCACGACGATGCCGGTGACGAGCGGCGTGATCAGGCGCTTCACGAACGGCAGGATGCGCGACACGCCCATCTCGATGAACGACCCGGCGATCACGACGCCGAAGATCGCGGCCATCACGGTCTCGACCGGCGTGCCTTGCTTGACCATCAGGCTGCCGCCGGCGATCAGCGGGCCGACGAAGTTGAAGCTGGTGCCCTGGACGATCAGCAGGCCGGCGCCCAGCGGGCCAAAGCGCTTGCACTGGACGAAGGTGGCGATGCCGGAAATCACCAGTGACATCGACACGATCAGGGTCGTATCGCGGCTGGACACGCCGAGCGCCTGGCAGATCAGCAGGCCGGGCGTGACGATCGGCACGATGATCGCCAGCAGGTGCTGCAGCGCGGCGACGAAGGCGACCATCGGCGCCGGCCGGTCGTTCGGGCCGTAGACGAGGTCGCGGGCCGAATCGGCGGCGTCGGCGCCGTGGGCGGCGGGTTGGGCGGAGGAGGCGGGTTGCATGGCGAGCGGGCCGGACAAGGTGGAAAGTGCGGCATTTTAGCCGAAGGGCCCGCCGGCGCCGCCGGCGCGCGCTCCAATAGTGGGGATTCGGAGGGTCGGGAAAAAGGGATGGATCGATGCCGGCGGTCAGCGGGTTGGCCGCGTGGCCGGCGCGGTTGGTGTCGGCGTCGCGCGGAACCCGGGCAGTTCGGGAATGCGTTGCGTCATGAATTGCAGGAACGTGCGGGTCCTGAGCGGCAGATGGCGGCGCGACGCGTAGACGAGATGCAGCGCATGCGGCGGCACCATGTCCCACTTCGGCAGCAGCCGGACGAGCTGTCCGCCATCGATCAGGTCCTGGACGAGCCACGCCGGCGCGCTGCCGACTGCTTGCCCGGCCAGGAAGCACTCCCGCAACGCGATCGAGCTGTTGACGCGATACCGGCCGTGTACCGGAACGGTGACCGATTCGTCGCCGCGAGCGAATTGCAGTTCGCTCCCGATGATGTCCGTGCGGGCGTACCCGACATACGTGTGCTTCGCCAGGTCTTCCGGGCGGCGAATTTTCGGTGCCTGCGCCACATACCCGGGCGTGGCCACCAGCAGGCGCGGCGACGACGCGATGTGGCGTGCGATGGCGTCCGGCGGCAGGACGTGGCCGAGGCGAATCGCGACGTCGACACCTTCCTCGACCAGGTCGATCACGCGATCGGTCAGGTGCAGTTCGACGTCGATTTCCGGCCACGCGGCGAGGAATTCGAGCACGAGCGTATTCAGCCTCAGTTCGCCGAGCCCGAGCGGCGCATTGACGACCAGCTTGCCGGCCGGGCGCAACGTTTGCCCGCGCGCCTCGGCCACCGCGCTTTCGTATTCATCGAGCACGCGCTTGCAGCGGTCGTAGAACCGGCGGCCTTCGTCGGTCGGCGCGAGGCTCGTCGTCGAGCGTTCGAGCAGGCGCACGCCCAGTTCCTGTTCGAACGCGGCGACGATCTTGCTGATCGTCGGCTGGCCGGTGCCTTCCTCGCGCGCGACCGCCGAGAAATTGCCCAGCTCGATCGCGCGGACGAACACGCGCATGGAGCGCAATGCATCCATCTCATTCCTTTATGGCATGAACCTTATGCAAGTCTCCCACGTTCCGGTGCAATCGAGAATGACCTAACGTTCGCGAACCTTCAATCCTTGACGAGGAGTCGACATGAACGAGGCAACGCAATTTTCGACACTGGGCGGCGCACACGTCGTGATTTTCGGCGGGAGCTCCGGAATCGGTCTTTCGGCGGCGAACGCCGCGAAGGCGCGGGGCGCCAGCGTCACGCTGGTCGGGCGGACCCGTGCAAAGCTCGAGACCGCTGCGCAAGCGATCGGCGGCGCAGGCATCGCCGTGGCCGACATCGCGGACCGGCACGCGGTGCAAGCCGTATTCGACGCGATGACGCGCGTGGATCACCTGGTCGTCACGGCCGGCCAGTTCATTGCCGGCAAGCTGAACGAGACCGATCCCGATCGTCTGCTTGCCGCGCTGCACGAGCGCATCGCCGGGCCGGTGTATGCAATCCGGGCCGCGTTGCCGCTGCTGCCCGCGACCGGCTCGATCGTGCTGACCGGCGGGCAACTGTCGGATCGGCCGGCCGCGCATGGCACGTCCGTCATTGCCGCCGCCGTGCGCGGCGTCGAGGCGCTGGCGCAGTCGCTCGCACTGGAGCTGAAGCCGATTCGCGTGAACGTCGTCGCGCCCGGTTTCGTCGAGACGCCGCTTTACGACGCGTTCGGTCCGGAAGCGCGCGACACGATCCTCGCGGGGGCCGCATCGGCGTTGCCGGGCGGGCGCGTCGGCCACGCGGACGAAGTGGGCGAGGCGATCGCGTTCCTGCTGGGCAACGGCTTCATGAATGGCGAAATCCTGCACATCGACGGCGGCGGCCGGCTGGTTTGAGCCGTGCGTCAGCCGGTCTTGCGTGTGCCGGTGCCGGTGCCGCGCACCGTTGCGCGCGGCGGGCGGGAATCCGGATACGCACGCTGGCAGACCGCAATGACCGCGTCGCGCAGACGGCGATGCACGGAGTCGCCGTGCATGCGCGGATGCCACAGCGCGGACACGAGGATCGCCGGCAGGCGAACCGGGATGTCGAAGCTGCGCAGCCCGAGGGTTTCCGTGAGCCCGGGCGAGAAAGCGTTGCCGAGGCTCGAGCGCGGCACCAGCGCGATCAGGTCGGTGCTGGCCGCGACGCGCATCGCGTCGGGGTAGCCGGGGACCACGACGTGCACGGGCTGGCCCGAGCCGGGTCGATCGGTCGAATCGTCGGCCGGCCCGCTGAAATCGCCGAGCTGGGCCGAGATGACGTGACGGCAGGCAGCGTAGCGTGCCGGCGTGATCCTGGCCGACGCGAACAGCGGGTGCCCGGCGCGTGCCACCGCGACGTGCCAGTCGTGAAAGAGCATGCGCGTGTGCAGCTCGGGCGCGTCGTCGCCGCGTTTGCCGATTTCCAGGTCGACCGTGCCGTCGCGCAGTGCTTGCGGATCGCGGTCGAGCTTCGGTACGAAGCGGATACGCACATGCGGCGCGACTTCGCCGAGCGCGGCGACCACGGGGCCGGACAGCATTTCCATGAACGATGCAGCCGCACGAATGGTGAACGTCGCTGCGAGCGTCGTCAGGTCGACGTCGGCCGTCGCCGGCCGCAGCACGGCGCGTGCGTCGCTTGCGATCGCATGCACGCGATCGCGCAACGCGGCCGCGTGCGGCGTCGGCACGAGCTTGCGCCCGGCGCGTACGAGCAGTTGATCGCCGGTGGCGCTCCGCAGCCGCGTGAGCGTGCGGCTCATCGCGGACGTGCTCAGGCCGAGCCGGCGCGCGGCGCCGGTCACGCTGCTTTCCGACAGCAGCGCATCGAGCGCCGTGACGAGGTTCAGGTCGATGTCTTCCATGAGGACAGAATACGCTTTTGCGCGAATAACATGGCGTTTGATGCAACTATGGATTGCATCTGGTGCGTCTGGCGCCTGTTGTGATGGATGCCTATAGTGGGCCCATGACGCAACTCGGCAAAGGCTGACACCATGAAATCGACTGAATCGAATCGAAACGTACCCACGATCCTGCTCGTCGCGGCCTCGCGCGGCCTTGGGCTCGCGATGGCGGAGGCATTCCTGGAAAAGGGCTGGAATGTAATGGGTACCGTGCGCGAAGGATCGGGGCGCACGAAGCTGCACGACGTCGCGAGCCGGTACGACGGCCGGCTCGAGATCGAGACGCTCGACATCTGTGAGCCCACGCAACTGGCCGCGTTGCGCGAGCGACTGTCGGGCAGGTGCTTCGACATGCTGTTCGTGAATGCGGGGACCACCAACGATCCGAATGAAACGATCGGCGAAGTGACGACCGACGAATTCGTGCGCGTGATGATCACGAATGCACTGGCGCCGATGCGCGTGATCGAGACACTGCAGGATCTCGTGACCGCGGACGGCCTGATCGGCGCGATGTCGTCGGGGCAGGGCAGCGTCGCGAACAACGTCAGCGGGATGCGCGAGGTATATCGCGGCAGCAAGGCTGCGCTGAACCAGTTCATGCGCAGCTTCGCGGCGCGTCAGGCCGATACGCGGCGTGCGCTGGCGCTGATGGCGCCCGGCTGGGTGCGCACCGAGCTCGGCGGGCCCGATGCGCGCCTGTCCATCGACGAAAGCGTGCCGAGCCTCGTCGACGTGCTGCTCGCGAAACGGGCTCGGCCAGGGCTCGAATACCTCGACTATCTGGGGCGGACCGTGCCGTGGTAAACGCGTGGTTCGCGGTGCGTCGCCCGCTTGCGAACGACGTTGCGGACACAACTATCAGGCGGGGCGACGATGCGCCGCTCGCTGCAACGCACAACCGACCGCGCTTGACACAGGCGCGCTGCCCGCCGTAAATTGCGCTGGCAGATCTAGATAAGAGACTATCTGTAAGATGGTCTCTCCATGCGTCGATCGCATCTGCAATGTCGAGCCTCTTACAGAAAAAATATACGGAGGCCGATTGTGCAAACGATCGCTGTCAAGCTTCATGGCATTGAAGACGTCATCTCCTTTCTCGACGCGCGCCCCGGTATTGCGGGCCGGGCGGGACTCGTCTGGTGGTTGTCGCTCGGCGGGCTGTTTCTCGACGCATTTTCCAACTCGGCATTGAGCGCCGGCCTCGGGCCGATGACGCACGAATTGCATCTGTCGGCCGCGCAGGTCGCATGGATGACGTCGTTCGCATCGTGGGTCGCGATCGCGTTCAACCCGATCGGCGGCTGGATGGCCGACAGGTGGGGCCGCGTGCGGCCGTTGATCGCCGCGAAGCTGCTGTCGGTGATCGGCGCGCTGCTGGTGGTGTTCGCACCGGATTTCAACGCGATTCTCGCCGGCCGCTCCTTCGTCGGGATGGCGTACGGAATCGACTTCGCGATCGCGATGGCGATGCTCGCGGAGTTCACGCCGGGCCGCCTGAAGAGCCGGCTCAATACCTGGCAGGGCATGTGGTACACGGCCGTCTGCCTGAACCTGCTGCTCGCGCTGGTGTTCCATGCGTGGCAGGTCGGCGATTCGATCTGGCGTTACTCGGTGGCGGCCACCGCGGTGTTCGGCGTCGCCATCCTCGCGCTGCAATGCGCATTCCTCGTCGAAAGCCCGATCTGGCTCGCGCGCAAGGAAAGGCTCGACGACGCGGCGCGGGCAATGACGCGCATCTACGGGCAGGCCTTCGTCGCCGCGCCCGCGCATGAACGCACGCCCGTCGTCAATCCGGCCACGCGCGGCCTCGCGAACGTGCTGCTGATCTTCCGCGGTGTCTATCTGCCGCGCACGATCCTCGCCGCGACCGTGCAGATCGGCCAGTCGATCGAATATTTCGCGATCGGCTGGTATCTGCCGCTGATCAGCGCGGCGCTGTTCGGCAAGGACTTCGTCTACGCGACGCTCGGCGCGCTCGTGTTCAACCTGTTCGGGATCGTCGGCGGTTTCTCGTCGTCGGCGGTCGGCCGCCGAGTCGGCCTGCGACGCGCGTCGGCGATCGGCTTCGCGGCGGTTTGGGCGATGCTGGTCGTGCTCGGGCTGTTCCATGCGCGCATGCCGCTGTGGCTGTCGGTGGTCGTGCCGTCACTGTTCATCCTGTTCCACTCGGCCGGCCCCGGTGCGAACGGCAAGAGCCTGTCGTCGCTGTCGTTTCGCGGCGAACTGCGTGCGGGCGCGAACGGCATCGTCGGCGCGCTCGGCTCGATCGGCGCGGCGCTCGGCCTGCTGGTCTTTCCCCTGTTTCGCGCGCGCTACGGCCTCGAACATACGTTCCTGATCCTGGCGATCGTGCCGTGCATCGCAAGCGCGATCTGCTTTGCGATCCGCTGGGACCCGACGCGTACGACGATCAATCCCGACAACGAACCCGACGCGCCGCACTTCGGCGACGACGCGCGCACCGCGTCGGCCTTCCTGAAACCCGCCATCGAGAAAACGCAGCGATGACCGAAACCCGAAACGCCATTCTCGCGATCGACGAAGGCACGTCCGGCACGCGTGCCGCGCTCGTCGACGCGAGCGGGCACGTATCGTGCCTTGAATACCTGCCGCTGTCGGTCGAGAGCCCGCGGCCCGGCGTCGTCGAACAGGACGCGAACACGATTCTCGACAAGACGCTGGCAGTCTGCCGCGCGACGCTCGCCCATGCGCATGAGCAGGGTGTGCGCATTGTCGCGCTGGCGCTCGCGACGCAGCGTGCGACCGCCGTGCTGTGGGATACGCGGACCGGGCGCGCGCTCGTGCCGGCGATGGTCTGGCAGGACACCCGTCATGCGGCCGAGCTCGATCGCCTCGCGGCCGACTGGGACCGCGTGCTCGTGCCGCAGGTCGGCCGGCCGGCGGGCGTGCGCTCGCCGTATCTGTGGGCCGTGCATCAGATGCGGACGTCGCAGGCGGTAGCCGACGCACATCGCGCGGGCCGGCTCGCGTTCGGCACGATCGATACGTGGCTGATGTGGCATCTGTCCGATGCGCGCGAGTGCGTGACGACGCCGACCAATGCGACCTCCGCCAGTGCCTACCTGCTCGGCGAACATCGCTATTTCGACCCGTGGCTCGACACGCTGGGCTTTCCACGCGAATTGCTGCCCGCGCTGCGCGAAGACGCCGACACGTTTGGCCGCACGCGCGAGGACGTGCTCGGTATCGACGTGCCGATCCTGGCGTGCGCGGGCGACCAGTTCGCGGGCGCAGTCGGTCTCGGCTGCGTCGAGCGCGGCCAGGCGATTTGCGTGCATGGCACCGGCAGCTTCGTCGACCTGCTGACCGGGACGGTGCGCCCCGACGTGGGATCGCAGGCGCAACCCGGTCATGCGCACGACGGCACGCTGGCGATGACCGCGCGGCGGCACGGCGGCGTGTCGCATTACTCGCTCGAGACCTTCGTCGCGACGACGGGATCGGCGTTGCGCTGGGTCTGCGAAAAGTTGCGCTGGTTCGACGATCCCGCGCAGGTCAGCGCACTGGCGGGCACCGTGCAGTCGGCACGCGGCGTGACGTTCGTGCCGGCGCTCACCGGCCTGCGCGTGCCGAGGATGGAGCCGAATGCGCGCGCGTTGCTGTCGGGCATCTCGATCGCGACGACGCAGGCCGAGGTGGCGTACGCGGTGCTCGAAGGCATCGCGCATTCGGTCGCGTCGTGCATGGAGGCCAACCAGGCCGTCGCGCGGGCCGATGTGTCCGAGCTGATCGTCGGTGGCGGCCTCGCGGGCAGCGACACGCTGCTGCAGATCCAGGCCGACGTAAGCGGCGTTCCCGTGCGCAGGATGCGCGAAGGCGACCGGGCGAGCCTGCGCGGCGCGGCCTTCCTCGCGGGGGCATCGGGGCTGCTGTGGGATTCGCTCGACGCGGCCCGCGCGACGCTCGTCACCGACGCCGTATTCGAACCCTCGATCGATGCGGACAGCCGGCAGCGCCGGCGCGCGGCCTGGCATGCGCGGATCGCGTCCGAACTCGCGCACGCGGCCGATTTTGCTCACGCGTAAGCACGGAGAACGACCAGCATGATGTTTTTGCCATCCAGAAAACCACCGACGGACCGCGCCGGCATGACGGGTACCGAGCCGCTGCGCGTGAACCGCGACGAGCATCTGGCGCGACTCGAAGCAGATACGTTCGATGTACTGATCGTCGGAGGCGGCGTGACGGGCGCATACGCGGCGTTCGATGCGAGCCTGCGCGGGCTGCGCGTCGCGCTCGTCGAGAAGAGCGACTTCGCGTCGGGCACGTCGTCGAAATCGTCGAAGATGGTGCACGGCGGGCTGCGCTATATCGAGCAGGGCAATCTCGGGCTCGTGCGCCATTCGCTGCTCGAACGGCAGCGATTGCGGCGCAACGCGCGCCATCTCGTGCAGCGCTTGCCGTTCCTGTTCCCGGTCATGGAGCGCGAGGGCGTGTTCGACAAGCGCCTCGCGAAAGCCTTCGAAAGCCTGCTGTGGACCTACGACATCGCCGGCGGCTGGCGCGAGGGGATCCTGCATCAGAAGCTGACGAAGGCCGAAGTGCTGTCGCATTGCCCGACCTTCAACGAAACCTACCTGACGGGTGGCTTCCTGTATTTCGATGCGCGCGTCGACGATGCGCGCCTGACGCTGAACCTCGTGCGCACGGCCGCATTTCACGGCGCGACGGTCGCAAACCACGCGCGCGTGGTCGAGCTGACGCGCGACGGCCACGGAAAGGTCGACGGCGCGATCGTGCATGCCGACGGCCGCGAGCGGCGCGTGCGGGCGCGCGTGGTCGTGATGGCGACCGGCGTATGGCTGCGCGACTGGACCGGTGCGCGCAAGGGCGATACGGCCGCGTTGCAGGTACGGCCCGCGAAGGGCGTGCATGTCGCGATCCCGTGGCTGAAGATCCGCAACGACTGCACGGTGACGATCCCCGTGCCGGGCCGCAACCGCCGCGCGACGATTACGCGCTGGGGCAACGTGTCGTATCTCGGCACGACCGACGAGGACTACGACGGCGATCTCGACGACGTGCATTGCACGCGGCAGGAACTCGATTTCCTGCTGGAAGGCGCACGGTCCGCGTTGAAGGTCGACCTGAACGCGGCCGACGTGGTCGGCAGCATCGCCGGATGCCGGCCGCTGGTCGGCCCGCCAGGCGGCAAGACGATCGAGATGAAGCGCAATCACGAGATTCATGTCGCACCCGACGGGCTCGTGACGATCGTTGGCGGCAAGCTGACGACGTCGCGGCACATGGCCGAGCAGACCATCGATACGGTCGGCAAGCTGCTCGGCCGCCGCACGCGCTGCCGCACGAAATCGGCGTACCTGCTCGGCGCGGCCGGCTACGACCCGCAGGCGATCGTCGCATCGGGCGGGCTCGCCGCGCATCTCGGCGAACGCTACGGCACCGAGGCGCGCTTCGTCGGCGATCTCGCCGACGCGACGCCGTCGCTGCTCGCGCCGATCGTCGAAGGGCTGCCGTACAGCGAAGCGGAAGTGCTCTATGCGGTGCGCCACGAATTCGCGCGCAGCGTCGACGACGTATTGTCGCGCCGCACCCGCGCGCGGCTGATGGCGCGCGATGCGTCCGCACGCGCGGCGCCGCGCGTCGGCGCGATTCTTCAGGCGGAGCTCGGCTTGTCCGATGCAGCCGTCGCCAGCCAGGTGCGCGACTACGTCGCCGCCGTCGCACTCGAAAAAGCCATCCTCATGGGAGAAAACGGATGATCAGCAAGGAAGCCATCAAGCGCGGCTACAACCGCGGCAACTACGTCGTCGGCGCGCATACGCCGCCCCCATACTCGCTGAACTTGCCCGCGGCAGGCGGCGCACCGGCCGCGGCCGGCATGCAGCGCGCGCCGGTCGCGGTGTCGCCGCAGCAGGTCGAGGCGCTGCGCGCGGTGGCCGACGAGGTGCTCGCGCAGCCGGCCGACGTCGTCACGTGGACGCGCGACTGGTGGGCCGCGTCGATGGTCGCGGAAACCGCCGGCCGGCCCGCGACGCCGGATGCGGTCGTCGTGCGCGTGTCGACGGTCGAGCAGGTGCAGGCCGTGATGCGCATCGCGCACGCGGCGACGATTCCGGTGACGGCGTCCGCTGGCCGCAGCAACGTGACGGGCGCGGCGCTGCCGGTGCGCGGTGGCATCGTCCTCGACGTATGCGGGCTGAACCGGTTGATCGGTGTCGATACCGAGAGCCAGATCGTCGACGTGGAAGCCGGGATGTTCGGCGACGTGTTCGAGGAAACGCTGCAGCGCGAGCACGGGCTGACGATGGGGCACTGGCCGTCGTCGTTCGGGATCAGCACGGTGGGCGGCTGGATCGCGTGCCGCGGCGCGGGGCAACTGTCGACGCGCTACGGCAAGATCGAGGACATGGTGTTCGGGATGGACGTGGTGCTCGCGGACGGCAGTCTCGTCACGCTCGGCGGCTATTCGCGCGCGGCGGTCGGCCCCGATCTGCAGCAACTGTTCATCGGCAGCGAAGGGACGCTCGGCATCATCGTGCGTGCGCGCCTGAAGCTGCATCGGCTGCCCGATTACGGCCGCGCGATCGCGTACGGTTTCGGCACGTTCGCGGCCGGCCTCGACGCGTGCCGCGAAATCCTGCAGCGCGGCGCGAACCCGGCGGCGCTGCGGCTCTACGACGAACTCGAGAGCGGCGTGCAGTTCGGTCTGCCCGATACGAACGTGCTGCTGATTGCCGACGAAGGCGCGCGCGAGATGGTCGACGCGGTGATGGCGATCAGTGCACGCGTCGGCGAGGAAGGCGGGCGCAAGCTCGACGGCGACGCGATCTTCGAGAAGTGGCTCGACACTCGGTACCTGACCGGCAAGAGCGCGGAAGGCTTCAAGCGCAGCCCGGGCTTCGTCGCCGACACGCTGGAGATGTGCGGCCGCTGGCGCGATCTCGCGGCGATCTATCGCGACGTGGTGGCCGCGCTGCAGGCCGTGCCGGGCACGCTGGCCGGATCCGCGCACCAGTCGCATGCGTATGCCGACGGCGCGTGCCTGTATTTCTCGCTGCGTGGCGACGTCGCGGTGGCCGAGCGGGCCGCGTGGTACCGTGCCGCATGGGACGCGGCAAACGCGGTGCTGATCCAATACAATGCGGCGTTGAGTCATCACCACGGCGTCGGGCTGCTGCGTTCGCCGTACATGCGCGATTCGCTGGGCACGGCATTTCCCGTGCTGCAGACGGTGAAGCGCGCGCTCGATCCGAAGCACATCCTCAACCCCGGCAAGCTCGGTCTCGGCGACGAGACCGGCCCGCACGTCGACCGGTAAACGTCATGGACAAGTCGCTGGGCGCGCGTCTCGCCCGTCATCCCGTCATCGCCACGCTGTATGGCGTCGAGCAGGCCGACAGCTTCATCGACAGCGAGGCCGAGGTCGGCATCGTCGCGAACGTCGACCTGCGCCGGTTGCAGGCGGTGGTCGCGGCGCTCGCCCGGGCCGGCAAGTTCGTGATCGTCAACATCGACAGTTGCGACGGGCTGTCCCAGGACAAGGGCGGCGTCGAGTATCTGGCCGATATCGGCGTCGCAAGCGTCGTGTCGACGCGCGTCGCGACGATCCAGCGGGCGAACCGCGCGGGGCTGATCACGATGCAGAAGGTGTTCGTGACCGATCGCTCGACGTGGCCGCGCAGCGTGAAGGCGATCGAGCAGAGCGATCCGAACCTCGTGCAGCTGATGCCGGCGCCGATGCTTGCGCACCTGAGCGAAGCGGACCGGCAGGCGCTGCCGCCGATCGTCGCGTCGGGCTTCGTCGGCAACGCGGACGACGTCCGCAGTGCGAGGCGGAACGGGGCGGTCGCGGTGTCGACGAGCGACAGCGCATGGTGGAATTTCGACCCGTCGGCGTGACGGGTTTGCGTCGAACATGGAGCGCATCATGAACGAACCTTACCTGCAGGTCATCGCGCATTACTTCGCAGCGCCCGGCAACGGCGACCGCGTGATCGAGCTGCTCGCGGAACTCGCGCCGGCGACGCGCGCCGAGCCGAAGAATCTCGACTATGCGTATTTCCGCTCGCCGGAGAACCCCGACCACATCGTGATCCTCGAGCGCTACCGCGACGCGGACGGCCTCGACGCGCATCGGGAAACGCCGCATTTCCAGCGGATCGGGATCGGCGCGATCATTCCGTTGCTCGATCGCCGCGACGTGTCGCGCTACATGGTGCAGCCGGACACCGGCACGGCGACGCCACCGGGAGGCACCCGATGAACCCGTTTCAATTCCGTACCGTTCCGACGCAGATCGTCGAATTCGGCGCCGCGCGCCGGCTCGGCGTCTTGTTGCGCGAACGCTTTCCGGCGCTCGTGCGCTTGTGCGTCGTCACCGATGCGTTCCTGCATCGCAGCGGCGTGCTTGCGCCCGCGCTGGAGAGCCTCGCCGCGCACGGCTGGCAGGTGACCGTGATCGACGACGTGATCGCCGATCCGCCCGAGCACGTGGTGCTCGAAGCAACCGAGCGCGCCGTCGCGGCCGATGCCGAGATCGTGCTCGGCCTGGGCGGCGGGTCGTCGATGGACGTCGCGAAGCTGATCGCGGTGCTCGCGCCGCGACAGCAGGCGCTGGCCGACATGTACGGTGTCGACAAGGTCACGAGCGCGCGGCTGCCGCTCGTGCAGATGCCGACCACGGCCGGCACGGGTTCCGAGGTGACGGCCGTGTCGATCGTGACGGTCGGCGAGGCGCGCAAGATGGGCGTCGTGTCGCCGAACCTGTTCGCGGACGTCGCGATCCTCGACGCGGAACTCACGCTCGGCCTGCCGCGTGCGGCGACGGCCGCGACGGGCATCGACGCGATGGTGCATGCGATCGAGGCGTATACGTCCGCGCGGCTGAAGAATCCGGTGTCCGACATGCTGGCGACACACGCGCTCACGCTGCTGTCTCGCAACCTGCTGGCAGCGTGTGACGACGGCCGGAACCGGCATGCGCGCGAGGCGATGCTGGTCGGTGCGATGTTCGCGGGGCAGGCGTTCGCGAATGCGCCGGTCGCGGCCGTGCATGCGCTGGCCTATCCGGTCGGCGGCATTTTCCACGTGCCGCACGGGCTCTCGAATGCACTGGTGCTGCCGCACGTGCTGCGCTTCAACGCGCCGGCCGCCGCGCCGCTGTATGCGGAACTCGCGGCGATCGTCGCGCCGTCGGCGACGGGCAGCGACGAAGCGCGCACGCACGCGCTGATCGCCGAAATCGACCGGCTGATCGTCGCGACGGGCATTCCGCGCACCCTGCGCGAAGTGGGCATTGGCGAAAGCGACCTGCCGCGGATGGCATCGGATGCAATGTTGCAGACGCGCCTGCTCGTGAACAATCCGCGCGAGGTGACGGAGGCCGATGCGCTGGAGATTTACCGGCAGGCGTGGTGATGCGGCGCTCGCGCGCCTTGCGCCGCCTGCCATGATTCAAGCGATCGGCACGGCCCGTCGAGCAGGCCATGCCGCGACGCATGCGCAGGCCAGCGCGACGGTCACGAGTATGCATCCGGCCCACGGCGTGACGAGCAGTGCGTCGCGCCCGACGAGCACGCCGCCGAGCGCCGACCCCAGCGCGACACCCGCATGCATGGCCGACACGTTGATGCCGACGCTTGCATCGGCCAGCGACGGCGCGGCGTGGATCAGGTAGTTCTGCACGATCGGCGAGATCGACCAGCTGATGCCGCCCCACAGCATCATCGCGGGCACGAACGCGAGCGGCGATGCGCCGGCCGCCGGCAGCACGGCCATCGCGACGAGAAACACGGCCGGGCATGCGCACAGCGCGCGTGACGCGCCGAGCCGGTCCGAGAACAGTCCGCCGAGCCATGCCCCGGTCACGCCGGCGATCCCGAACGCGACGTACAGCCCTTCGAGCGCCGCCGCGCCGGGCGACAGCACGGCCTGCAGATACGGCGTGAGATAGGCGAACAGCGTGAAATGCCCGCCGATCATCGCGATCGACACGAGTTGCGCGGCCAGCATCCGTGGCCGGGACAGCACGGCGCGATACGAAGGCCCGGCCGGCATGCCGGCTGACGCCGGCGCCATGCGCGGCAGCCGGCGGGCGAGCCAGATCCCGAGCGGCAGGGCAGGCACGGCGATCGACACGAACACCGCACGCCAGCCGGCCCATTCGGCGATCCGCATCCCGATCGGCACGCCGAGCACGAGCGACGCGCTGATCCCCATGAACACGATACCGATCGCGCGGCCGCGTTGCGACGCGGGGGCGAGTTCGGCCGCGAACCGTGTCGCGACGAGGATCAGCGTCGCGCAGCTCGCGGCCATCAGCACGCGCGCGGCGAACAGGCTCGCATAACCAGGGCTCGCGGCGGCAATCAGGTTCGCGGCCGCGAACGCGCCGAGTGCCGCGAGCAGCGCGGTGCGCCGCTCGACGCGCGCAACGCAGGCGGCCGCAACGAGCGCGGCCAGTGCGAATACGGCGGAGAAGATGGTGGTGAGCTGGCCGGCGGCCGCAAGCGACACGTGAAGGCCGGCGGAGATCGCCGGCAGGATGCCGACGCAGATGTTTTCGGCGACGCCGGCCAGGAACACGGCGGCGGCCAGCAGGTACACGCGAACGTCCATCGCAAACCCCTCCTGTACGGCCGACACGACAGCGCCGGGCAGGGGCGGGGCCGCATCGGATCGAATCGACGGATGGGTTTCGAGGCGAGGCTTCGGTTATCCCGGAAAGCAGGACGGTACCGCACGGTCAGGCGGGGCGCAAGTGTCGATGCCTGGCGCCCGCGCCCGCGCCGTGCGGCAGTCTCGAAGAAGGGCGGCAGTCGCGAAGAAGGGCGGCGCATGGCCGCCCGGCAAGTTCAGGCGCGCGATGCGTCGACGCCGGCCGCCACCACATACGCCGACGCCTGCTTCGTGCCGTCCGGTTTCGTTTCCAGGTACACGCCCTGGATCTCCGGCTCGAAGCCCGGCAGCGCGTTGATCCCGGCCTCCAGTGCACGGAAATAGTCGAGCGCCGGGCCGCCCCACGCTTCGCCGGGCACCACGCAGAAGATCCCGGGCGGATAGGGGAGCGCGCCTTCGGTCGCGATCCGGCCTTCGATGCGCTCGAGCGTGACGAGCTCGACGTTGTTGCGGATCAGCTCGGCATTCGCGGCCTGCGGCTGCATCACCTGCTTCGGGAATTGCGCGCGCCGGAACATCTGCTTTTGCAGGTGCTTCATGTCGTGGCTGCGGTAGAAGTCGTGCATGCGCTGGCACAGCTGCCGCAGGCGCATGGTGCCGTACAGCTCCGGATACGCTTCGCACAGCGACGGAATCGCTTCGCGCAGGGGCGTGTCCTGGTCGAGATGGCGCTCGAACTGCGCAAGGTGCGCGACCAGATGCTGCAGCTTGCCGAAACTTTCCGACGGCGTGAGCAGGAACAGGATCGTGTACAGGTCGGCTTTCTCGGGCACGACGCCGTGCTCGCGCAGGTAGCGCGCGAGGATCGGCGCCGGCGCGCCGAACGGCGCGTACTCGTGCGTGTCGCGATCGATGCCGGGCGTCGTCAGCAGCAGCTTGCACGGGTCGACGAAATACTGGTCGTCCGCATAGCCTTCGAAGCCGTGCCAGGTGTCGGCCGGGTGGAAGCGGAAGAAGCGCAGGTCGTCGACGATCTGCTCGGTCGGGTAGTCGGCCCACGGGCGGCCGTCGATCTGTTGCGGAACGAACGGGCGAATCTGGCGGCAGGTCTTCATCAGCAGCTTGCGCGCATCGACGCCATGCGCGACGCAGTCGCGCCACAGCCGCTTGCCGGCCGGGCCCGCGTGCATCTGCGCGTTGACGTCGAGCGCCGCGAACATCGGGTAGAACGGGCTCGTCGACGCATGGATCATGTACGCGTTGTTGAAGCGCCGGTGATCGCAGAAGCGCTTCTGGCCTTCGATGTGGCTGTCCTTCTTGTGGATCTGCGATGTTTGCGAGAAGCCGGCTTGCTGCTTGTGCACCGACTGCGTGACGAAGATGCCGGGATCGTCGGGGCCGAGCGTCAGCATCAGCGGCGAGCAGTCCTGCATCATCGGGATGAACTGCTCGTAGCCGACCCATGCCGAATCGAACAGGATGTAGTCGCACAGATGCCCGATCCGGTCGACGATCTCGCGTGCGTTGTAGATCGTGCCGTCGTAGGTGCCGAGCTGGATCACCGCGAGCCGGAACGGGCGCGGCAGGTCGGCGCGCTCGGGTGCGACGTCGCGGATCGCGTCGCGAATGCGTGCTTCGTCGAGCGCCGCGCTGTCGACGCCGCCGATGAGGCCCCACGCGTTGCGCGCGGTTTCGAGGTAGACCGGCCGTGCGCCCGACAGCACCAGCGCGCCGAGGTGCACCGACTTGTGGTTGTTGCGGTCGAACAGCACGAGATCGTCGGGTGCGAGCAGCGCGCTCGTGACGACCTTGTTCGACGTCGATGTGCCGTTCAGCACGAAGTAGGTCTTGTCCGCGTTGTAGATCCGCGCGGCGTTGCGCTGCGCTTCCAGCGCGGGGCCTTCGTGGATCAGCAGGTCGCCGAGCCGGACGTCCGCATTGCAGAGGTCGGCGCGAAAGATGGTTTCGCCGAAGAAGTCGAAGAACATCCGGCCGAGCGGGTGATTCGAGAAGAACTGGCCGCCCTGGTGGCCCGGGCAGTCGAACTCGACGTAGCCGCGCTGCACGTATTCGCGCATGACCTTGAAGAACGGCGGCAGCAGGTTCTCGCTGTAGATGTCGGCGGCGGCGGAAATCTGCCGGCCGTAGTAGTGGCGGCCGCCGTGGCGGAGCTGAATCACGCCGTTCGCGCTCGGCAGGATCGACGGCGGCACTTCCTGGTCGGGTTCCACCGCGACGAAGAACGGAATCGCGAAACCGGTTCTTTCAACGGTTTTCAGCACCTTTTGTGCCGATTCGATTCCGACGACGATTGCCGCGATATTCGTGAAATCGGTCTGGAATACGTCGACCTGTTCGTGCGTGGTGAGGAAGGCGCCAATCAGCGCCGGCTCGACTGCGATTTTCAACAGGCTCACGCGAACTCTCCCGTAAATGTGCGGAAGCGGGAGCGCTATTCGCACCGGCGCGCCGTCCTGATCCGACATGCGCCATAGCCGATTGAAACGCTCCCGCGAATACTGAATGCCGAATGCGCGCTGCTCGACTTGGCCTTGCCTGGCGAGGCACAGCCGCGTTCGGACAGTGCCCGGCGCAGCCGATCGTAGCAACAAAAGCATGCGAATTCAATCGACCGCAATCGACTATGTCATTACGAGATGAGCATGATCAAATAATCTGGAATTGGCATGCTGCAGTGCACATAAAAATGATCAAATTATGAAATCCGTTTTGAAAGGCGCCGATAGTTTCACCGAATCGTCAGCTTTTCATCGAAAGGCATCTATGGCATAGTCGGCTCCGAATTGGATGGCGAATCAAACCGGAATTGCGAGCGTCTCACGCTGCGGACCGTAGCCTGCTGTCCGCGTGCTCGTGGGATGAACAACACAACAATCGAAGCATCGGAACCGCGAGGGCAACATCATGAATACTTCAGCCGGTGGCATTCGTCGTCTCGGCATGCGTGCACTGCTGGTCGATGACGAGATCACGCAGGAAACGGCGACCGGGCGTGCGGTCCGTACGCTGAGCGCGGAGCTCGTGCAACGCGACATCGACGTGCTCACGGCGACATCCGCCGACGATGCGATCATGCTGATCCGTTCCGATCCGTCGATCCAGTGCGTGCTGCTCGACTGGGATCTCGGCGTGGACGGCCACGGGCCGTCCGAGGCCGTGGTCGACGCGGTCCGGCAGCGCAACGCCAATGTGCCGATCTTCCTGCTGGCCGACCGCAGCGTCGCGTCGTCGGTGCCGTCCGCGGTGATGGGGCAGGTCGACGATTTCGTGTGGCTGCTCGAAGATACGGCCGACTTCATCGGCGGGCGCATCCACGCGGCGATCGAACGCTATCGCTCGACCGTGCTGCCGCCGATGTTCGGCGCGCTCGCGAAGTTCTCCCGCGTCTATGAATACTCGTGGCATACGCCCGGACATACGGGCGGCACGGGCTTCCTGAAATCGCCGGTCGGCCGCGCGTTCTTCGAATACTTCGGCGAATCGCTGTTCCGCTCGGACCTGTCGATCTCGGTCGGCGAACTCGGCTCGCTGCTCGACCACTCGGGCCCGATCGGCGAAAGCGAGCGCTACGCGGCGCGCGTGTTCGGCGCGCATCGCACCTATCACGTGACGAACGGCTCGTCGACGTCGAACCGCATCATCCTGATGGCGAGCGTGAGCCGCGACCAGATCGCGCTGTGCGACCGCAACTGCCACAAGTCGGCCGAGCACGCGATGACGATGTCGGGCGCGATCCCGACCTACCTCGTGCCGACACGCAACCGCTACGGGATCATCGGACCGATCGCCTCCGAGCGCCTCACGCAGACGGCGATTCGCGAAGCGATCTCGTCGAACCCGCTCGCGGCCGGGCTGGCCGATCGCCAGCCGAAGCACGCGATCATCACGAACTCGACGTACGACGGCCTCTGCTACAACGTCACGCGCGTGGAAGAACTGCTCGGCGCGAGCGTCGACCGGCTGCACTTCGACGAAGCCTGGTACGGCTACGCGCGTTTCAACCCGATCTACCGCGACCGCCATGCGATGCACGGCGACCCGCGCGACCATCACACGGATCGCCCCACGGTGTTCGCGACGCAGTCGACGCACAAGCTGCTGACCGCGCTGTCGCAGGCGTCCTACATCCACGTGCGCGACGGCCGCAGCCCGATTCCGCATGGTCAGTTTAACGAAACGTTCATGATGCACGCATCGACGTCGCCGAACTACGCGATCATCGCGTCGAACGACGTTGCCGCGGCGATGATGGACGGCCCCGGTGGCGCCGCGCTGACGCACGAGTCGATCGAGGAGGCCGTCGCGTTTCGCCAGATGATCGCGCGGATGAACAGCGAATTCGGCGCGAAGGGCGACTGGTTCTTCGAATGCTGGCAACCCGACACCGTGCTCGAGGCGCGCACGGGCCGCACGCTGCCGTTCCACGATGCGCCGCCCGAGCTGCTCGCGAGCGACCCCGCATGCTGGGTGCTGCGTCCCGGCGCGCAATGGCACGGCTTCGGCAACATCGAGGACGGCTACTGCATGCTCGATCCGATCAAGGTGTCGATCGTCACGCCGGGCGTCGCACCGGCCGGCGGCCTGATGCCGGTCGGCATCCCGGCGAGCGTCGTGACCGCGTATCTCGATGCGCGCGGGATCGTCGTCGAGAAGACGACCGACTTCACGATCCTGTTCCTGTTCTCGATCGGCATCACGAAGGGCAAGTGGGGCTCGCTCGTCAGCGCGCTGTGCGACTTCAAGCGCGACTACGATGCGAACCTGCCGCTCGACATGGCGATTCCGTCGCTCGCGAAGGAGCATGGTTCACGGTATGCGGGCATGGGGCTGAAGGACCTGGCCGACACGATGTTCGCGGCGATGGAGCAACTCGGCACGACGCGGCTGATGTCGGAGGCGTTCTCGATCCTGCCGACGCCGGAGATGAGCCCGGTGCGCGCGTACGAGCATCTCGTGCAGGGCCGCGTCGAGCAGGTCACGCTCGAAGAACTGGCCGGGCGCACGGTCGCCACCGGCGTCGTGCCGTATCCGCCGGGTATTCCGCTGTTGATGCCGGGCGAGAACGCGGGGCCGGCCGGCGGCCCGGTGCTCGGCTACCTGAAGGCGCTCGAAGCGTACGACCGGCGTTTCCCGGGCTTTGCGCACGACACGCACGGCGTGGAAGTCGAGGACGGCACCTATCGCGTGTACTGCCTGACGGCGTGAGCGCCTGAACGGACGAACGAGCGACCGGCCGCGCGCGGCCTCACATCGAAGGATCGACATCATGGAAAACGCAGCGCGCATGACCGACGCGGCCCCGGCGGCCGCGTCGAAGAACCGGATGAATGTCTGGCAGCTGACCATCCTCACGGCGGTCAACATGATGGGCTCAGGCATCATCCTGCTGCCGTCGAAGCTCGCGCAGGTCGGCACGATCTCGCTGCTGTCGTGGATCGTCACGGCCGGCGGCTCGCTCGCGCTGGCCTACGCGTTCGCGCGCTGCGGGATGCTGAGCCGCAAGCCGGGCGGGATGGGCGGCTACGCGGAATACGCGTTCGGCAAGGCCGGCAACTACATGGCGAACTATACGTACGGGCTGTCGCTCGTGATCGCCAACGTCGCAATTGGCGTCACGGCGGTCGGCTACGGCACCGTGCTGTTCGACGCGACGCTGTCGCCGCTGCAGACGGGGATGTGGACGATCTTCCTGCTCGTGCTCACGACGGTCGCGAACTTCGGCGGCTCGCGCATCACCGGCCGGATCGGCGCGGTGACCGTATGGGGCGTGATCGTCCCGGTCGTCGTCGTGTCGCTGATCGGCTGGTTCTGGTTCAGCGGCGCGACCTGGGGTGCGGCATGGAACCCGAACAACATGCCGTTCGGGCCGGCCGTCGGCAGCTCGATCGCGGTGACGCTGTGGGCGTTCCTCGGCCTCGAGTCGGCATGCGCGAACTCGGATGCCGTCGAGAACCCCGAGCGCAACGTGCCGATCGCCGTGCTTGGCGGCACGATCGCGTCGGCGATCTTCTACATCGTGTCGACCAACGTGATCGCGGGCATCGTGCCCAACGCGATCCTCGCGAAGTCGAACGCGCCGTTCGGCATCGCATTCGCGACGATGTTCACGCCGACCGTCGGCACGATCGTCACCGCGCTGATGGTGATCGCGTGCATTGGCTCGCTGCTCGGCTGGCAGTTCACGGTCGCGCAGGTCTTCAAGAGCTCGGCGGATGTCGGCTACTTCCTGCCGGTGTTCGCGAAAGCGACGCGCACCGGCACGCCGATCGTCGGCATGGTGATCCTGCTCGTCGCGCAGGTCGCGCTGGCGCTGATGACGATCAGCCCGGAATTGAGCAGCCAGTTCCAGAAGATCGTCGATCTGGCGGTCGTCACGAACCTCGTGCCCTACGTGATGTCGATGGCCGCGCTGATCACGATCCAGAAGGTCGCGAAGGTGCCGCCGGCCAAGGCGCTGCTGACGAACGTGATCGCGATGGTCGCCACCGCGTACAGCTTCTATGCGCTGTTCAGCTCGGGCGAGCAGGCGCTGATGCTCGGCGGCCTGTGCGTGTTCCTGGGCTGGACGCTGTTCGGCTTCGTCAGCGCACGCTTCTACCAGATGGAAGTCGACGCGCACGTGAAGGAGCCGGGCAAGTCGCTGCAGGCGTGACGGCCTCCGCCGGTGGCCGGTGACGGCTACCGGCGACGCTTCGTCAGCAGCAGCGGGACCTCCTTCTTCAGCAGGTCGACGACCGCGCGCACGCGTGGCGGCAGCGGCCGTTGCGCCTGCACGAGCGCATTGAGCGCGTAGTCGGGGATCGTATGGCGCGGCAGGATCTCGACGAGCTTCCCCTGCTGGAATGCGGTGATGCAGGCCGGCAACTGGACCACGCCGATGCCGCCGCCGGCCACGATCGTGTCGTACATCGGGCGCCAGTGGCTCGTCGTCATCACCGTCTGGATCCGCGCGTATTCGACGCTCTTGTCTTCATCCAGCAGCGGCAGCTGCTCGTTCGCGAAGATGCCTTTCACGCGGATGAACGGATGGCTCGCGAGGTCGGCCTTCGTTTCGATCGGGCCAAACCGGTCGAGATACGACGGCGCGGCCACGAGCACGCGGCCGACTTCGCCGATCGGATGCGCGACGAACCCGCCGTCGCCGAGCTGGCCGAGACGCATCGAAATGTCGACGCCTTCCGTGACCGGATCGACGATGTTGTCGTTCAGCACCAGGTCGATGTGCAGTCGCGGGTAGGCCGTGCGGATCTGCATCAGCGCGTGCGGCATCACGACCTCGCCGAAGCATTGCGGCGCCGCGAGCCGGATCGTGCCGACGAGCGTGTTTTCCGTTTTCGATACCGCGGCAATCGTGTCTTCCGCCGCTTCGAGCAACTCCTTGCTGCGCGCGTAGAAGATACGGCCTTCTTCCGTGCAGTTGAGCGTGCGCGCACTGCGCATCAACAGCCGGGTGCCGAGAAATTTCTCGAGCTTGTCGATGCGCTCGCTGACGGCCGGCTGGCCCATGTCGAGATCCCGGGCCGCGCCGGACATCGTCCCGCGCTCTACGACCCTGACGTAGATCCGCATCGTCGCCAACAAATCCATGAAATCGCGCCTCTTGTCTGATTAGAATCGGCTTATAATCCACACCGAAATTCCATGATTCATTCCCGGATGGCGTGTAATGCGCGCCGCATGCGAAGAATCTTCCGGTAAATACAACGTATTCACAACCAGCCGGAAAATATTTCGCATGTCGATCCGTTTTTCAATCGAAAGATGGTACTAAAGCGCCATTCCGCGAGGGATGTGCATCGAGCCGATATTGGATATCGGGTCGACAACCTACCGCCAAACCCTGACGCGCCGTAACCTTCGCCGCGATCTGTCCGTTTCGACAGCTCCTGGTTGATGCACGGCATGGCCCGTTGCGTCCCCATCGATCTCACTTCTCCTGACCGGATCGTCCGGCGTTGTCACCTGTTCCAGTGACATCGCGTCGAACGCCCGGTCCGTCAGTCTGCTTCGGTTTCTCCCGGCTTCCTGCTTTTCGCGTCAGCAACAACAGGTTGATCTGCACTACTGATCGGTTGCGTCGGAACCTATAAAACCGCTATGAACAAGATATACAAAACGATCTGGAATGAATCGGTCCGCGCGTGGATCGCGGTTCACGAGAACGCCGCCGCGTGCGGCAAGCCGGCGCGCAGCGCGCGTCGGCAGGTATCGCGCGGGTTGCTCGCGCTGGGCGTGGCCGCGACCGGTTTCGCGGCGATGACGCCGGGTGCGTTTGCGCAGACCGTCGTATCGGGCGGGGCCAACAACGCATCGTCGGGCAAGACGGCGTCGGTCGACCCGAGTTGCGGCCAGAGTTTCGTCGACCGGAAAAATCCGGGCAACACGTCGTCGGGCGGCGCCACGTACATGCTGACCAACGGCTGTTCGACGGCGGTCGGCAACAATGCGTCCGCGCAGTCGGCCGGCGTGGCGCTCGGCGATCGCGCGAGTGCCGCGCAGGGTGGCGTGGCGCTGGGAGTCGGCGCGGCAGCGGTACAGGGCAACTCGGGCGTGGCGATCGGGCCGGTTGCGCTGTCGGGCGGCAACACGAGTATCGCGATCGGCCGACAATCGGCGGCAACCGGCGATTATTCGATGGCGCTCGGCAATGTCGCGTATGCGAAGGGCGAGAGCGGTATCGCGATGGGGCACTCGGCGCTGGCGGACGGCTACCGGTCGATCGCGATCGGCGCATCGGATTCGCGTGCGGCCGGCAACGACGGCGTGTCGAATGGCGCGAACTACAACCCGGCCACCCAAACGCGAGCGAGCGGGACGAGCTCGGTGTCGCTCGGTGCGGGGGCCGTGACGAGCGTCGATGACAGCGTAGCGCTCGGCTCGAACAGCGTCGGCGCGGCGAATGCGGCAGGTCCCGCAAAGTTCAGCGGCGATGCGATTGCGTCGACCGGCGCCGTGTCGATCGGCAGCGCGGGTAGCGAACGCCAGATCAAGAACGTCGCCGGTGGTACGGCCGCGACCGATGCGGTCAACGTGAACCAGTTGACCGCGGTGTCGGACCGTGCGGTCAAATACGACACGAACCCGGACGGGTCGGTCAACTACGGCAGCGTGACGCTGAACCCGGGCGGCGCGACGTCGAAGCTCGGCAACGTGGCGGCGGGCGATGTGTCGTCGACCAGCACCGATGCAGTGAACGGTGCGCAGCTGAACCAGACGAACCAGACCGTCAACAGCCTGGGCGGCAGCACGGCATCGGCAATCGGTGGCGGCGCGTCGTACGACCCGGCGACGGGCAAGGTGACGGGTCCGACGTACAACATCGCGGGCAGCCAGCAGACGACGATCAGCGACGCGATCAACGCGCTGAACGAAGGCTGGAACGTGACGACGAGCGGCAACGCGAGCGGCACGTCGTTGGCGGCGATCAAGCCGGGCGCGACGATGACGGTCGACGGCGGCAAGAACATCGCGCTGACGCAGAACGGTTCGACGATTTCGATCGCGACGAGTGACACGCCGACGTTCACGAGCGTCGGGATCGACAACGGTGGCCCGGTGTTGTCGGGATCAGGGCTGAACATGGCCGGTCAGAAGATCACGAACGTCGCGGCCGGTGACGTGTCGTCGACCAGCACCGATGCGGTGAACGGCGCGCAACTGAACGACACGAATCAGAAGATTCGGCAGGCGAGCGACCAGGCGGTGAAGTACGACACGAACCCCGACGGTTCGATCAACTACAACAGCGTGACGATGAACCCGGGCGGCACGCCGACGAAGGTCACGAACGTGGCGGCGGGCGACGTGTCGGCGACGAGCACGGATGCCGTCAACGGCGCGCAGTTGAACCAGACGAACCAGACCGTCAACAACCTGGGCGGCAGCACGGCATCGGCAATCGGTGGCGGTGCATCGTACGATCCGGCGACGGGCAAGGTGACGGGGCCGACGTACAACATCGCGGGTGGCCAGCAGACGACGATCAGCGATGCGATCAACGCGCTGAACGAAGGCTGGAACGTGACGACGAGCGGCAACGCGAGCGGCACGTCGGTAGCCGCGATCAAGCCGGGCGCGACGATGACGGTCGACGGCGGCAAGAACATCGCGCTGACGCAAAACGGTTCGACGATTTCGATCGCGACGAGCGACACGCCGACGTTCACGAGCGTGGGGATCGACAACGGCGGCCCGGTGTTGTCGGGGGCGGGGCTGAACATGGCCGGGCAGAAGATCACGAACGTCGCACCCGGCGACGTGTCATCGACCAGCACCGATGCGGTGAATGGCGCGCAACTGAACCAGACGAACCAGACCGTCAACAACCTCGGCGGCAGCACGGCATCGGCAATCGGTGGAGGCGCGTCGTACGACCCGGCGACGGGCAAGGTGGCGGGCCCGACGTACAACATCGCGGGCGGCCAGCAGACGACGATCAGCGACGCGATCAACGCACTGAACGAAGGCTGGAACGTGACGACGAGCGGCAACGCGAGCGGCACGTCGGTGGCGGCGATCAAGCCGGGCGCGACGATGACGGTCGACGGAGGCAAGAACATCGCGCTGACGCAAAACGGTTCGACGATTTCGATCGCGACGAGCGACACGCCGACGTTCACGAGCGTGGGAATCGACAACGGCGGCCCGGTGTTGTCGGGGGCGGGGCTGAACATGGCCGGCCAGAAGATCACGAACGTTGCACCTGGCGACGTGTCATCGACCAGCACCGATGCGGTGAATGGCGCGCAACTGAACGACACGAATCAGAAGATTCGGCAGGCGAGCGACCAGGCGGTGAAGTACGACACGAACCCCGATGGTTCGATCAACTACAACAGCGTGACGATGAACCCGGGCGGCACGCCGACGAAGGTCACGAACGTGGCGGCTGGCGACGTGTCGGCGACGAGCACGGATGCGGTGAACGGTTCGCAGCTCTACGACACGAATCAGAACGTGACGAAGCTGGGCGACACGCTGACCCACATCGCCGGCGATACGAGCCAGTCGTACACCGACCAGAACGGAACGGGCATCCGTTACGCGCGCACGAACGAAGCGGGCCTCGCGCAGACGGATGCGTTCGCACAGGCGCCCGGCAGTACGGCCGTCGGTTACGCGGCAACCGCCAGCGCCGACGACGCACTGGCGCTGGGCCGCCAGGCGACGGCCTCGCATGCCGGCAGTGTCGCACTGGGCGCACATTCGATCGCGAACGGCAGCACGCTCGGAAACGCGGCATACAACCCGGGCACCGGCCCTCTCGCGGGGACGAACCCGGTTGGCGAAGTGAGCATCGGCCGCGGCGGCGCGGAGCGCCGGATCACGAACGTCGCGGCCGGTTCGGCCGATACGGACGCCGTGAACGTGAGCCAGCTGAAGTCGGTGGAAACGAGCGTCGGCAATGTAAGCGACCGCGCGGTGAAGTACGACGGCAACCCGGGCGATCCGAAGACGCGGATCACGCTCGACGGCCCGGCTTCGACGGACGGCGGCAAGACCGGTGGCACGAAGATCACGAATGTCGCGCAGGGCGACGTGTCGGCGAACAGCACCGACGCCGTCAACGGCTCGCAGCTCAACGAAACGAACGGAAACGTGACGAAGCTGGGCGACACGCTGAACCACGTCGCCGGCGATACGAGTCAGTCGTACACGGACCAGAACGGAACGGGCATCCGTTACGCGCGCACGAACGAAGCGGGCCTCGCGCAGACTGACGCGTTTGCACAGGCACCTGGCAGCACGGCCGTCGGTTACGCGGCAACTGCCAGCGCCGACGACGCACTGGCGCTGGGCCGTCAGGCGACGGCGAGCCATGCCGGCAGTGTCGCGCTGGGTGCCGATGCGATCGCGGACGGCACGACCCTCGGCAATGCGGCGTACAACCCGGGCACGGGCGAGCTGGCCGGCACGAGCCCGGCCGGCGAAGTGAGCATCGGCAGCAGCGGCGCGGAGCGCCGGATCACGAACGTTGCGGCCGGCTCCGGCGACACCGATGCCGTGAACGTCAGCCAGTTGAAGTCGTTGCAGGCGGGCGTCGTCGACCTGAGCGCCGGCGCGGTGAAGTACGACCGGAATCCGGACGGCACGATCGACTACACGCACGTGACGATGAACCCGGGCGGCGCGCCGACGACGATCACGAACGTCGCGGCCGGCGAACTGTCGGCGACCAGCATGGACGCGGTCAACGGTTCGCAACTGTACGAGACGAACCGGAACGTGACGCGGCTCGGCGACCAGGTCGACAACATCGCGAACGGTGGCGGCATCAAGTATTTCCACGCGAACGGCGGCACGGCGCCGCTGCCCGACTCGCAGGCGAACGGCTTGGGCAGCGCGGCGATGGGGCCGGCCGCGAACGCCAACGGCGTCAACTCGGTCGCGGTCGGCAACGGAGCGGTCGCGAACAAGGACGGCGATGTCGCACTGGGCGCGGGCTCGGTCGCCGATCGCGGCGCGGAGCAGTACACCGGCAAATACTCCGGTGCGCAGAACAGTACGGCCGGCACGGTGTCGGTCGGTGCGCCGGGCGCCGAGCGCACGATCAGCAACGTGGCCGACGGCCGCGAAGCGACGGACGCCGTGAACGTGCGCCAGCTCGACGGTGCGGTCAAGGAAGCGAAGGACTACACCGACCAGCAGGTGCAGAAGGTGGCCGGCGATGTCGTGAACGTCGGCGATGACGTCCGCAAGCTCGGCGACCGGATGACGAATGTCGAAGGCGACGTGACCAGCGTGAAGAACGGCTCGGGCGGCATGTTCCAGGTCAGCCAGGACCGGACGCCGGTCGCGCCTGCCGCGAGCGGCAGCAATGCTGTTGCCGGCGGCGCGGGTGCCGTCGCGTCGGGTGCGAACAGCACGGCGCTCGGCAACCAGGCGAGCGCGACGGGCAGCAATTCGACGGCGGTCGGTAATGGTGCGAAGGCGTCGGGCAGCAATTCGGTCGCGCTGGGTGCGGGGTCCGACGGCAGCCGCGACAACGCGGTATCGATGGGCGCGGCGGGCCGCGAACGCCAGGTTGTCAACGTGGCACCGGGCACGGCCGGCACCGATGCGGTCAACGTCAACCAGTTGCGCGCGATGGAACACGGCCTCGGGAGCCAGATCGCGGGTGTGCGCAGCGACTTGCAGAGCCTGGATCACCGGCTGACCGCGGGCGTTGCCGCGGCGATGGCGATGGCCGGCTTGCCGCAGGCGTACCTGCCGGGCAAGAGCATGGTCGCGCTCGGCGGCGGCGCGTGGCGCGGCGAGAGCGGTGTCGCGCTTGGCCTGTCGACCGTGTCCGACAACGGCAACTGGGTGCTGAAGGGCTCCGCGAGCAGCACGTCGCGCGGTGACCTCGGTGCGTCGGTTGGCGTCGGCTACCAGTGGTGAGCGCACGCCTCATGAACATCCATCACACCGGAATCCAGCGATCCATGCAAAACCAGCGCATTCGCGTATCGATCCAGGCCGCACGCGCGGCGGCGGCCGTCTGTCTCGCCGTCGTCGTCGCGGGCTGCGGCAATCTCAGCATCGTCACGCCGGAAGGTACGACCGACCGGCCCGTGTTTCCGGACGTGAGCCACGCCGGCGTGAACGACGGTGCATGGCCGAACCTCGACAACCTGCGCAGCGTGCGTGCCGGAATGAACAAGACGCAGCTCTATGCGCTGCTCGGCACGCCGCACTTCTCGGAAGGGTTGATGGGCGTGCGCGAGTGGGACTACCTGTTCCATCTGACGTCGAAGAGCGGGCCGGTTCAGTGCCAGTACAAGGTGCTGTTCGATCAGGACCGCGTGGCGCGTACGTTCCTGTGGAAACCCGAAAGCTGCGCGGAGGTGGCCGGCGCGCCAGCCGGCTGAGTCTCGTCGGCGTTCTTCTGGAACAGCGGTCGGCGAAGCCGCGTGTGTTCATCGGCACGATGAGCGACAATCGGCTTCCGCGCGACCGACAGGAGACGACATGACGCAACAGGACGAGGCCGTGCGCACGCACTGTGTCGCATGGCAGATCGTGCAGACGTGGCAGGCGTGCGAATGGTGCCGGCTCGTCGAATCGCACTCGGGCATCGACCTGTCGGGCTCGGTGTCGGGTGCGATCGACGGCACGCCGTTTCGCGTCGACTACGCGATTGGATGCGGCGCCGACTGGCTCACGCGCTCGGCACGCGTGACACGCTGGGTCGGCACCACGCAGCAGTGGGACATCGCCTGCGATGCAGGCCAATGGACGATCGACGGTGTCGATGCGCCGGCGCTCGCGGGCGCGACCGATATCGACCTCGGTTTCAGCCCGTCGACCAACACGCTGCCGATTCGGCGGCTCGCGCTCGCCGTCGGCGAATCGGCCGTGATCCGCACCGCGTGGCTGCGTTTTCCGGATTTCGACTTCGTGCGCGGCGAACAGCGCTATACACGCACGGCGCTGCATCGCTATCGCTACGAGAGCGGCACGTATGCGGCCGATATCGCGATCGACGACGCGGGCCTCGTCACCGATTACGACGAATGGCGGCGCATCGGCGCCGCGCCCGCGCGGTAACGCGTCAGCGCGCGCTGGCGACCGACAGCTTGCCCGGAATCAGCTTCAGCGTGCTGAACGTGTCGGCGATGTTCTGCTGATACGTGACCGTCGCATCGGTGATGGGCTGCACGCCGTAGCCGGCACGCTTGAGTGCGATTTCGAGCGTCGGCGCGTCGAGGCCGACGAGCGGCGACAGTTGCGTGGCGACCTCGGGAACGTGATCGCGCGCCCAGCGGTCGACCGCGTCGACTTCGTCGAGCAGCGTGCGCAGCACCTGCGGGTGGGCAGCCGCATACTTGCGCGCGGCGAGGTAGTACTGCGTGTTGCGCACCAGCCCGTCGCCGTTCGCGACCACACGCGCGCCGAGCTGCCGCTCGGCGGCGGCGAAATACGGATCCCAGATCACCCACGCATCGATACTGCGTTGCACGAACGCGGCGCGCGCGTCGGCGGGCGTCAGGTAGATCGGCTGGATGTCCGCATACGTCAGGCCCGCGCGTTCGAGCGCCTTCACGAGCAGGAAGTGGACGTTCGAGCCCTTGTTGAACGCAACCTTCTTGCCGCGCAGTTGCGCGACGGTGCGGATCGGCGAATCGGGCAGCACGATGATCGCCTCGCCCTGCGGCGCGGGCGGCTCGTTGCCGATATAGACGAAATCGACGCCGCCGGCCTGCGCGAAGATCGGCGGCGTTTCGCCGACCGTGCCGACGTCGATCGCGCCGGCGTTCAGCCCTTCGAGCAGTTGCGGGCCGGCCGGGAATTCGAGCCATTGGACGGTGACGCCCTGGCTCGCGAGGCGCTTCTCGAGCGTGCCGCGTGCCTTGAGCACGACGAAGTTGCCGTACTTCTGGAAGCCGATGCGCAGCCGCGTGCCCGTGTCGTCGGCCCGGGCGGGGCCGGCCGCGAGCGGCCCGAGCGCGAGCCCGGCCAGACCGGCGGCCGCACCATGCAGCCATTGGCGGCGGCGCGGGTTTGCCGGTGTCGTTTCAGCGTCTGCGTGCGGTGTGTCGGTCATCGGGGCATCCTGCGTGCGGGTTCACGGGCCGCGCGCGTGGACGGCGCGGCCGGCGCAAGGCAGGGCCGGATGCGGGCGATGCACGCAACCGGCCGGCCCGCGCCGGATTCAGGACGATACGGCCGCGCCGGCCGGTGGCCAACCAACGATTGCGTATATGCAAATCAGCGGCACGGCGGTGCTCAATCGGTGCCGGCCGCGCTTTCCTCGATCGAATCGACGCGATCCGGATAAAACGCGAGGTGCCCGCGAATCGCTTCGACAGCCGGATACGGATGCTCGTAGGTCCATACCGCGTTGGTTGCGCGTTCGCCGCCGGCCGGGATCGAGTAGTACGCGCAGTCGCCCTTGTACGGGCAGTAGGTCGCGTGATCCGTGCGCTGCAGCAGCGACATGTCGGCGTCTTCGCGCGGCAGGTAGAGCACGGCCGGATAGCTGGCCTCGCGCAGCGCCAGCGCATGGCGCGTATCGGCGACGACCTTGCCGGCCACCTTCACGACCACGCGCCGCGGATGCGGTTCGATCGTGATCGGATGATCGGGGCCCGGCGATTTCACGGGGCGAGAGGGCGCATCGGGACTGATCGACATCGTGGGTCCTCCATGACTCGACGGCGCAGCGGCGCCGGGCGGATCCCGGCGCGCCGGTGCCGGCGTTTGCCAGCCGATACGATGCGCCGATTCTGGAAAGTCTGCAGGGGGCCGGAAGGCGCCGGCGCTCGCGTGGACGTTTTCATGCACGGGCAGCGGGATGCATCGGCGACGATAAGCAACGCCGAATTAATTGGTAAGCGATCGGCGGGATGCGCGCGAAGATCGGCCGTCGTCATTCGCATGACAGCCATCCTTTCTCTCCGCCACCATGAAGAACGCTTACGTTTCGTCAGCCGCGCGTCGTACGCGTGGCGTACCGCATGCCGCCGTCGCGCTTCGCTGCATTGCCGCGTCGTTGCTGTTCGCCGGCGCGGCGACACAGGCGCTTGCCGCGCCGACCGGCAAGACGCTCGTGTACTGCACCGAAGGCAGCCCGGCCGGTTTCGATCCGGGCCAGCACACGACGAGCACGGATTTCGATGCGAGCACGTACACGATCTACAACGGGCTCGTGCAGTTCAAGCGCGGCACGCTCGATCTTGAACCGTCGCTCGCGACGAGCTGGGACGTATCGCCCGACCAGCGCACGATCACGTTTCATTTGCGGCGTGGCGTGAAATTCCAGACGACCGCCTGGTTCAAGCCGACGCGGCCGTTCCAGGCCGACGACGTCGTGTTCACGTTCCGCCGCATGCTCGATCCGGACGATCCGTTCCGCAAGGCCTACCCGGTCAGCTTCCCGTATTTCAGCGATCTCGGTTTCGACCGCAATGTCGAGCGTATCGAGAAAGTAGACGACTACACGGTGCGCTTCGTGCTGAAGACGCCCGACGTCGTGTTCGTGCGCAACCTCGCGATGGCGTTCGCGTCGGTACTGTCGGCCGAATATGCGTCGCAGCTTGCCGCGCGGCATCGCGAGTCCGACATCAACCAGTTCCCGGTCGGCACGGGGCCGTTCCTGCTGCGCACGTACCAGAAGGATGCGCTGATCCGCTACGAGGCGAATCCAGACTACTGGAAGCCGGACGACGTGAAGCTCGCACGCCTCGTGTTCGCGATCACGCCCGATCCGGCCGCGCGCCTGCAGAAGCTGGTGGCCGGTGAGTGCCAGGTGTCGGTGTTCCCGCGCCCGGCCGATCTCGAGACGGTGCGGCGCGACCCGAAGCTGTCGCTGTTCTCGGGGATGGGGTTCAACGTCGGCTTCGTCGCGTACAACACGCAGCATGCGCCGCTCGATCGCGTCGACGTGCGGCGCGCGCTCGACATCGCGATCGACAAGACGGCGATCGTGAAGACCGTGTTCAACGGCGACGCGAAGATCGCGACCAACCCGATGCCGCCCACGCAATGGTCGTACAACCCGCGCCTGAAGGATGCACCGCGCGATCCGGCCGCTGCGAAGGCGCTGCTCGCGCAGGCCGGATTCCCGAACGGCTTCGACCTGACGCTGTGGGCGATGCCGGTGCAGCGTCCGTACAACCCGAACGCGCAGTTGATGGCGCAGCTGATCCAGCAGGACTGGGCGAAGATCGGCGTGCGCGCGAAGATCGTCAGCTACGAGTGGGGCGAATACAACCGCCGCGCGAAGCACGATGGCCAGCATGACGCGATCCTGTACGGCTGGTCGGGCGACAACGGCGACCCCGACAACTGGCTCGGCACGTTGCTCGGCTGCGACGCGGTGCACGGCAGCAACCTCGCGAAGTGGTGCAATCAGGATTTCGAACGACTTGTCAGCGCGGCGCGCTCGAACGCGGATGTCGCCAAGCGCACGTCGCTGTACGAGCAGGCACAGGTCGTGTTCAAGGATCAGGTGCCGTTCACGCCGATCGCGACGTCGATCGTGTCGCTGCCGATCTCCAGGCGTGTCCACGGGCTGACGTTCTCGCCGCTCGGTGGGCACCGGTTCGACGGCGTGTGGCTCGATTGATCGGGAAGCGGCCGGCGCGCGCGTGCGCGCCGGTGTCGGCAGTGGTCAGTTGAATCGGTCGAGTCAGTTCAGCGCGACGGCCGCGGCCGCTTCGACCGGCGAGCCTTCGAGCGCAACCGACGGCCGGCCGTCGGGGCCGACCGGCACGTCGCCGGTCAACGTGGTGCGGTAGAGCTGGCGGTCGAAGTCGAGATCGAAGATGTCGACCGGTGCAAGATGCGCGGTCGCACGGTTGTCCCAGAACGCGATGCTGCGCGGTTCCCACTTGAAGCGGATCGTGAACTCAGGACGCGTCACGTGCTCCCACAGCAGTTCGAGCAGCGCCTGGCTCTCGCGCGGCGTCAGGCCGACGATCGATTTCAGGAAGCTCGGGCTCACATACAGCGCGCGTTCGCCCGTCTCCGGATGAACGCGCACGAGCGGATGCTCGGTCACGAGCGGGCGGCGTTCGACGGCCTCGTCGAACGCGCCGGTCGCGCGCGCACCGGCCGGCGGCGTGAAGCGATGGATGCCGCGCAAGCCGTCGACGAAGCCACGCAGCGGCGCGGACAGCGTCTCGTAGGCCCGCACGAGATTCGTCCAGTGCGTGTCGCCGCCGTACGGCGGGATCGTCACGCCACGCAGGATCGACGCCCACGGCGGATTCACGGCGGCCGTCACGTCGGTGTGCCAGCCGGTCCACGGCCGGCGCACCGGTTCGCCCTCGAAGCGGGTCGCCTTGCGATGCTTCGCGATCGAGTAGACGGCCGGATGACCGTCGACATGCCCGAACACCGGGTGGCCGACCGTCGGTTCGCCGAACTGCGCGGAGAACGCGACGTGCTGCTCGTGCGTGAGGAACTGTTCGCGGAAGAAGATGACGCGCCATCTCAGCAGCGCGGCGCGGATCGCCGCGATCTGCGGCGTGGTCAGCGGTTGCGTGAGGTCGACGCCGCGGATTTCCGCACCGATATGGGCGGACAGCGGAATCACGTCGACTGGCTGGGCGGCAGGTTCGAGTAGGGCGCTCATGCGACGCTCCTGGCGGAAGTGAACGGGGCGGAGGGCCGACATCGCTGTGCGTGCAGGTGTCGGTGCGGTGACGGGACGCTCATGATCGGATCCTGGGTACGGGGTGGCGCGGCGGCGCACAAGACATGACACCACCGCGCGAAACGGACGTTACTGCAGCGTTGCGCCCGGCCCTTTCAGCACGACGCTCTGGCGGCCATCGATGCCGACCGGCACGTCGCCGTGAACGGTCGCGCGGCGCACGACGCGGCGCGCATCGCCGTAGTCGTTGATCGCGTAGTGCTGCGTCGCGCGGTTGTCCCAGATCGCGACGTCGCCTTCCTGCCAGTTCCAGCGCACGGTGTTCTCGAGACGCGTCACATGTTCGTGGAAGACCTGCAGCAGATGCGCGGAATCCTGCGACGACAGCCCCTTGAGCCGCTGCACGAAGTGGCCGAGCACAAGCGTACGCTCGCCGGTGTCCGGATGCACGCGCACGACCGGATGCTCGGTTTCATAGACGGTCGACGTGAACACTTCGCGATAGCGCTTCAGTTGCGTGTCGTCGGCATGCACATGCGTCGACGCGTAGTCGTAGGCGTTGGTGTGCAGCGCCCACAGCGAGTCGGCGAGTGCGCGCAGCGGATCGGGGAGATGCGCGTAGGCGGCGGCCGTATTGGCCCACACGGTATCGCCGCCGAACGGCGGAATCACGACCGCGCGCAGGATCGAGATCTTCGGGTAAGCATCGACGAACGTCACGTCGGTGTGCCACGAATTGGCGCGCGCACCGTGCGCGGAATCGAGTTCGAGCAGATGGGCGCTGCCGTCGACGGACCGCACGGTCGGGTGGGCGACCGTCTCGCCGAAGCGGCGAGCGAACGCTTCCTGCGCGGTGTCGTCGAGATGGTGCTGGCCACGGAAGAACAGCACCTTGTGGCGCAGCAGCGCGGCCTTGACCGCATCGAACGTCGCATCGTCGAGCGTGGCCGTCAGCCTGACGCCGGCGATTTCGGCGCCGATCCGGCCGGCAACCTGGCGAAGCTGAAGCGGAACGGCGGCCGTGCGCGGCGCGGCGTGCGAAGCATGCGAAGGCGATTGTGCGGCGTGCTGGACTTCGGACATCGTGAGTCTCCTGTAGTCGGATCGGTCGAGTCTCCATTCAAGCAGGGACTGCGCGGAACCGGAACCGATGAATCGTCACAACCTTAGCGTTCCCGCTGCGATGAACGATAGGTGATGCAGAACAATCCAGCCGCGTGACGCGGCTACCATGCGAGCCGCCATTCGCCGATCCGGTGCGGGCGCGGCGTGTCGACGCGCTTGCCGCCCGTGCCGCCGTTACGCGGCAGTTCGCTGTCGTCGAAATCGGCGAGCACCGTGTCGCGCAATCGCGCGAATTCCGGCGCATCGCGCCGGCGCGGCCGCGGCAGTGCGACATCGACGATGCGCTCGATGCGGCCCGGGCGCGGCGCCATCGTGACGACGCGGTCGCCGAGATAGACGGCTTCGTCGACGTCGTGCGTGACGAGCATCATCGTGATTCGTTCCTGTTCCCAGATGCGCAGCAGTTCGTTCTGCATCCGCGCGCGCGTCTGCGCGTCGAGCGCGCCGAACGGCTCGTCGAGCAGCAGCACGCGCGGGCGGTTCACGAGGCCGCGCGCGATCGCGACGCGCTGGGCCATCCCGCCCGACAACTGGTTCGGAAACGCATGCTCGAAGCCGTTCAGTCCGACGAGCGCGATGTGATCCGCGACTGCACGCCGCTTCGCGGCCGTGTCGAGCGGCGCGTTGCGCAATGCGGCGGCGATGTTCTGTTCGACGGTCAGCCACGGGAACAGCCGGTGATCCTGGAATACGATCCCGCGTTGCAGCGACGTATCGCGCACGCGTTCGTCGCCGGCGCGGATCTCGCCGGCATAGTCGGTGTCGAGCCCGGCAACCAGCCGCAGCAGGGTCGATTTGCCGCAGCCGCTCGCGCCGACGATCGTGACGAATTCGCCGGCGCGCACGTGCAGCGATACGTCGTCGAGCACGGCAAGCGTCGCGCCGCGTTGTGCGTAGTGCTTGCTCACATGGAGGATGTCGAGCGAATCGGAGGCGAGCGTCGTCATGGCAGGGCGATGAAGGGTGCAGTGGATGAAGGACAGGCGATCAGCGCGGAAGGTCGCCACGACGGGCCAGCACCTTGCGCTCGATCGCACGCGCGATCGCGTTCAGTGCCCAGCCGGTCACGCCGACGACGACGATCCCGAACAGTACGAGATCCATCCGGAATTGCTCGCTGCCGTCGATCAGCGTGTTGCCTATGCCGCTGCCTGCGACCAGCAGGTACTCGGCGCCGAGCGTCGCAAGCCACGAATAGATCAGGCCAAGATACAGGCCGGTGAAGATCGACGGCAACGCGGCCGGCAGGATCACGTGGCGAACGAACTGGAGTCGCGTGTAGCGCAGCGCGCGCGCGACGTCGACATAGGTACGCGGCACGGCGTGAATGCCGTCGCAGGTGTGCGCGGCGACGGGCAGCAGCGCGGCGAGCGACAGGAACACGATCTTGGCGGCGTCGCCGAGGCCGAACCACACGGAAATCAGCGGAATCCACGCGAACAGCGAGATCTGCTTGAACGTGTCGAAGCTCGGGCCGACCATTCGCGCGGCGACGCGCGACAGCCCGAGCGCGGCGCCGAGCAGCAGCCCGCCCATCGCACCGATCGCGAAGCCGCACGCTTCGCGCGCGAGCGACGCGGACAAGGCGCGGCCGAGCGCGCCGCTCGTGGCCTGCGCCCATGCGGTGCGCAGGACGTCGGACGGGCCGACGAGCAGCCCGCTTTTCACGAGATGCGCGGACGCGATCGACCACCAGAGTGCGAACGCAACGACAGGCAGTACGAAGCCGCGCCAGTCGGGTACGTGCAGGCGGCGGGCGGGCGTGGGCGGACCTTCCGGTGTGAGTGCGGGGATGGCGGAGTCCGGCACGGGTGACTCTCCTTCGATGGGGCGGGCCGGCTCAGCCGCGAAACGCGGACGGTACGCCGCGGCGCAGGCGTGCTTCGAGTGCATCGAGCAGCCGGTTGATCAGCAGGCCGACCGCGCCGACCACGACCACGGCCGCCATCACGAGGTCGAGCTGGAACAGTTGCCGCCCGTACACGATCAGGTAGCCGAGCCCCTCGGACGACGCGACGAGCTCGACGACGACGAGCGCGAGCCACGATTTCGTGAAGGCGAGCCGTACGCCGGTCGCAAGCGTCGGGATCGCGGCCGGCAGCACGACGTGGACGATGCGTTGCCGGCGCGTATAGCCGAACACGCGTGCAACTTCGTCGAGCGCGGGTGGCGTCTGGCGGAATCCCTGCAACGTGCTCAGCGTGACGGGGACGAGTGCCGCATGCGCGATCAGCAGGTATTTCAGCGGTTCGCCGACGCCGACGAGCAGCAGCAGGAACGGCAGCCAGCCGAGCACCGGAATCTGCACGAGCGCGTTGAAGCTTGGTAGTACATAGGCTTCCAGCGTGCGCGACAGGCCGAGCGCGACGCCGATTGAAAAGCCGAGCAGCGTACCGGCCGCAAAGCCGACCAGCACGCGTTGCAGGCTGATCAGCGTGTGGCGCGCGAGGTCGCCGCTTGTCGCGAGGTCCGCGAGCGATTCGTACACGCGTTCGGGCGGTGGCAGGATCTGCGGCGCGATCCAGCCGCGCGCGCTGCCGACCGTCCACAGCGCGAACAGCAGTGCGGGCAGCACCCAGGGCGCGAGCTGCCACGCGAGCCGCGTCACGACTGCCGCACGGCGCGGCGGCGTGGCGAGCGCATGACGCTCGGACGACGGAATCGAAAACGCGGTGTCGCTCATCGGCGCGGGTCCGGGTCAGGAAAGGGGTTTGCCGGCCGCGTCGTAACGCTGCCAGTAGTGTTCGAGCTTCAGCGTGCGCAGCGCGTTGTCGAGATACTTCGGCTCGAACCAGCCGTCCACGTCGACCGGCTGCCGGATCAGCTTCAGGTTCAGTGCGTCCTGCGCGACGGCCTTGTAGCGTGCGATGACGAACGGGTCGATCAGCGGGGAAAGCCGATCCTTCAGCCGCTGGTTCGCATAGTCGGCCTGCCACGACGCATACGGCACGCCGCTCTTCGCCCACAGCTTGAACAGCGCATCGCGGTTCGCCTCGTCGGACGACCATTGCGCGCCTTTCACATACGCGGTGACGACGCGCTGCACGATGTCCGGGTGTGCGCGCTCGAAATCGTCGAGTACGAGCAGGTGGGTCTGCCGCGTCAACTGCGGGCCGTCGTTCTGCGATTCGTAGATGATCCTGGCGAGCCCCGCGTCGCGCAGCTTGTACAGCTGGTAGTCGCCGACCGACGCGTCGATGCCTTTCGACGCGAGCGCGGCGAGCGAGCTGGCGGAGTCGAGGTTGATCACGCGCAGGTCGCGTTCGCCGAGGCCGTTCTTCGCGAGCGCGTTGTCGGCGACGAGTTGCAGGTTGGTCCCGCGAAAGATCGACACGCGGCGCTCTTTCAGGTCCTTGATCGAACGGATCGTCGAGTCGGGCGGCACCGCGATCTTGATTCCCGAGCGTACGCTGGCGGCGAGCAGCAGGCGCGTCTTGATCCCGTTCGAACGGGCGAGCACGGCAGGCAGGTCGCCCTGGTACGCGAAGTCGAGCGCCTTGTTGACGATCGCCTCGTTGACGGCCGGCCCCGCACCCTTGAAGAACAGCCACTGCACCTTGATGCCGTCGGCGGCGAATTCCTTTTCAACCAGCTGCTGCAGCTGCACGGTGGCGGCGCTCGATCCGCCGAAGGTCGGCGGATCGCCGGCGCCTTGCTGGGCGACGCCGATGCGGATGATGGCGGGCTTGTCGGCATGCGCGGCGGCGGCCGGCAACGCAATGAGGGACGCGATCAGCAGCGATCGCAGCAGGCGCAGTGGAAGCATGAATCGATCGGTCAGGAGTACGTTGGAGGGGCGGCGACGGATGTCGGTCCGTCGAATCATTCTCGATGACGCGATGGGGGGGGGACAAGAAACGATTTGAACTATGCTTATCGCAGGGCGGCGCGAGACGAAACCCTGCGGGCATGGGATACGGCCGTTGCGGCTGGGCGTGCGACGGGCAGGATGCCGACCGACACGACGGTCATATGGAGACGGTCATGCAAGTCCAGGACCTGACAGGCGCGCCACTCGACTACTGGGTGGCGATGGCGGTAGACCTCGGTGCGCCACGCGTCTACGCATCGGGATGCAGCGCGATCCGCGAACGCGATGGCGCGCCGGTGCCGTTCGCGCCGTCGTCGTCGTGGGCTGACGGCGGCCCGATCGTCGAGCGGCTGCCGTTCGCCGCGTTCGAGCGCGACGGCGGGCGCGGCGAATGGCGCGCCGTGCTGCACCGGGCCGTGCCGGCTGCCGGCGAGCGCTGCACGTTCAACCAGTCGGGGCCGACGCTGCTGATTGCCGCGATGCGCACGCTCGTGGCGTCGACGTTCGGCGACGACGTGCCGGATCTCGACATGTCGCGGCCACGCTGAACGCAGCCACGCGCGTCATCGCTCAGGCAGACACGTTCCGGATCGCGATCGACGCGACGTCGACGCGACGCGGCAGGATCGCATCCGCCGCTGCGCGGTCGGCCACGCGCTGCAGCACGTCGATGTCGGCGCCGCTGAGGCTGCGCTGCGCGAGCGCGGCCCGGTGCGCGATGTCGGTCGCCGCGTCGGGCGGCAGGCGCGTGAGCGACGCATAGACGTTCGCGTAGTCGGCCGGGTGCGCCAGCGCCCATTGTCCCGCGCGGGCGAGCCGCGCAAGCACGTCCGCGAGCGCTGCGCGTTTCGCGCCGTCGTTCAGCGTCTCGATCGGCGACGTGAGGAACGCGAGCCCCGAATTGATCCCGCTGCCGTCCCGGACGATGCGCGCGCCGCGTCGCACCGCATGCCCGTAGTACGGGTCGAACGTCGCCCAGATGGCGATCCGTTTCGCTTCGAACGCGGCGAACGCGTCGACGGGCAGCACGAAGCGCACGTCGACGTCGCGCGGCGCAAGGCCGTGCTCGCGCAGCGCACCGTACAGCTGGTATTGCGAGATGCTGCCGCGCGCGGACGACACGACGACGGTTTGGCCTTTCAGGTCGGCGACGGTGCGGACCGGCGAATCGGGCTGCACGACGATGCCGAGCGACGCCGGCGAGCCGACGCGCGTCGCGACGATCCGCAGCGACGGATCGCCGAGCGCGGCCGTCAGCACGGGCAGGTCGCCGGCCGGCGCGAGATCGATCGCGCCCGCGCGCTGGGCCTCGAACAGCGGCGCGGCGCCCTGGAAATTGGCCCAGCGGAACCGGTAGGGCGTGCCGTCGAGCACGCGCGCGGCTTCGGCCAGCGCGCGCAGGCCACCGGCCTGGTCGCCGAGTACGAGCGTGACGCCCGACAGGTCGGCGCCGGCCGCTTGGGCGGGCAATGCGGCGCCGCCGGCGAGCGGTGCGGCGGCGAGGGCGGCAAGGCGCTGCAGCACGCGGCGGCGCGCTGCGGTGGAAGAAGCATTCATCGACGGCATGTTCCGGGTGACCCGCGCCCGTGCGGCGCGGCTGCCGGGCAGGTTACGGAATCGCTTTCCGGCCGGCAAACATCGAATCGTGCAATGCATATTCGCGCGATGACGGCCGAACGAGCCGGCGTCGACGCGCGCGGCTGCCGTGCTCAGGCGGTGCTTGCCACGGCCGGCACGACCGTGCGCAGGAACGCACGTACGGCCGGCGCCTTTTCGAAGCGCCGGTGTGCGAGCGCCAGTTCCGACACGATCGGCTTGCCGGCGATCGGCCGGTAGATGACGCCCGGCAGCGACACGCAGCGAGCGAGTGCATCGGGAATCACCGCGACCCAGCCGTTCACGGACACGCACGCGAGCACCGCGAGCAAGCCGCCCGGCCGTGCGGCGATCAGCGGCGCGAAACGGCCGCGGCGCGCGACTTCGAGCGTGCCGCGCTCCTGTTCCGGCACCACGAAGCGCGCGTCGGCGAGGTCGGCCGCGCGCAGGGTTGCCGTTTCCGCGTAGCGCGAATCGGCCGGCACGGCCGCGACGAACACGTCGCGCTGTAGCGTGACGATCCGCAGGCCGCCGGGCAGCGGCAGCGGCGGGCGCACGTACGCGAGGTCGAGCCGGCCCGCGTCGAGCTGGTTCGCGACGTCGTCCATCGGCACTTCGCGCAGGTTCAACTCGATGCGCGGGTGCGCGGCACGGAACGCGCCGACCGTGCGCTGCAGCGTGCCCGAATAGACGGCGGACGATACGTAGCCGATCTCGATCCGGCCGAGTTCGCCGCGCTCGGCCAGCGCGGCGAGTTCGCGGCCGCGCTGCAGGTGCTCGAACGCGGCGCTGGCTTCGGCGAGATAGGCCTCGCCGGCCGCGCTCAGCGCGACCGCGCGGCGCGACCGGTGAAAGAGCCGTACGCCGAGCACGCGTTCGGCTTCCTGGATCTGTCGCGTGAGCGCAGGCGGCGCCATGTCGAGCGCTTCGGCCGCGCGGGCGAAATGCAGGTGTTGCGCGACGCTCAGGAACGCGCGCACGTGACGGAATTCGAGCCGGTCCATGATTGCAATTTTCGTTAATGAAACAGCACGGGAGTATCAATGACAGGCAATACAGGCAAGCCTAGCATACGGCTTGTCCATCCTGTTCCGGAGTTGCCGATGTCCCAGTCTTCACCGGCGTCGCGTGCGGCCGCGGCCGACGCCTCGCGTGCGGGCGCGCGCCTGCCGGCCGCCGCGACGCTTGCGGTCGCGTCCGCGACCTGTTCGCTGATCGTGCTCGACACGAACGTCGTTGCCGTATCGCTGCCGAGCATCGCGCGCAGCTTTCACGCGAGTTTCGCCGACATCGAATGGGTCGTGAGCGCATACATGACCGCGTTCGCCGCGTGCCTGCTGCCGGCCGGCGGGCTCGCCGATCGCTTCGGGCGCAAGCGGATGCTCTTCGCGGGGCTCGCGCTCTTCTTTCTCGCGTCGCTCGGCTGCGGCGTCGCGCCGTCGGCCGGCTGGCTGATCGCCGCGCGCGCGGTGAAGGGCGGCGGCGCCGCGCTGCTGTTGACGGCTGCGCTCGCGGTGATCGCGAACCGTTTTCCGGAAGGGCGCGACCGGGCACGCGCATGGGCGATCTGGGGCATGTGCATGGGCGTCGCGACGGCGATCGCGCCACTCGTCGGCGGCGCGATCACGCAATGGATCGGGTGGCGCTGGGTGTTCCTGCTGAACCTGCCGGTGTGCGTGCTGCTGGCGGCCGGTGCGCGCGTCGCGATCGACGAGTCGAGGGATCCGCATGCGAAGCGCGTGGATGCGGCCGGCAGCCTGCTGTTTGGCGCGGCGCTCGCGTGTGCGATTGCGGCGCTGATCGGCGCGCCGGCGCATGGTTGGCTGTCGGTCGCGACGCTTGGCCGGCTCGCGCTTGCCGCTGCGCTGTTGGCCGCGTTCATCGGCGCGGAGCGCTGGCAGGCGCGGCCGATGATCGATCTCGCGTTGTTCCGCCGGCCGCGCTTCGTCGGCGCGGTGCTCGCGATGTTCGGCTATGCGGCGTGCGCGCAGGTGATGATGACGTTCCTGCCGCTGTACCTGCAGAACGCGTTCGGGATGTCGGCCGTCGAAGCGGGGCTCGGAATGCTGCCGTTCGCGTTCGCGATGATCGCCGGCCCGTCGCTCGGCGCGGCGCTTGCGGCGCGTGTGTCATCGGGCGGCGTGCTGGCGGGCGGACTCGCGCTGATCGGCGCGGGCAACCTCGTCACCGCCGCGCTGACGGCCAACGGCGATTACCGGCTCGTCGCAATCGGCATGTTCGTGACGGGGTGCGGCGCCGGCATCATGAACGGCGACACGCAGAAGGCGATCATGGCGTGCGTCCCGCCGGACCGCACGGGCATGGCGTCGGGCATCAGCACGACGACGCGCTTCTCGGCGATCGTGACGGCCGTCGGCGTGCTCGGCGCGGTGCTGGCGGCGAGCACGCACGCGCGGCTCGACGCGCTGTTGTCCGCCACGCCCGGCCTGCGCGCGTTCGCCGATGCGCCGTTCATGTCGAGCCTGCTGGCCGGCGATCTGGCGCAGGCGCTCGGCCGCGTGCCGCCGTCGGCCGCCGGCGTACTCGCACAGGCGGCGCCTGTCGCATTCGCGAGCGGGTTCGCCGACGCACTGACGGTGAGCGGCGTGCTGGCGCTCGCCGCGGCCGTCGTTGCATACAAGTTGCTTACGCAACCGATGCGTGACAGCGCGTGACGAACGGGGGCACATGCGCCGCGTATTGGACGCGCGCACACGGAACCATTAAGCTGGCGCGTTCCGGTTTCACGCAGCGTATTCAAGATGTCATCGACGATCGAGATTCTGTTGCCCGTGTTCGGGCTGATCGCGGCGGGGTTCCTGTGCCGCCGGCGCGGCGTGCTCGGGCCAGCTGCCGCGTCGGAACTCAACCGCTTCGTCGTGTGGCTCGCGCTGCCCGCGCTGCTGTTCCAGATCATGGCGCACGCATCGTGGCACCAGCTGTACCAGCCGGCCTTCGTGGCGACGTTCGCGCTGACTTGCGCGCTCGTGTTCGCCGGCGTGCTCGCGTGGCGCCTGTTCGCGGGGCGGGGGCTCGCCGATGCGAGTATCGACGCGATCGCCGCGTCGTATCCGAACACCGGCTATCTCGGCTTTCCGCTGTGCCTGCTCGCGTTCGGTACCGACAGCCTCACGCCGACCACGATCGCGACCATCCTCGTCGCGTGCGTGCTGTTCGCCGGTGCGATCGTGCTGATCGAGATCGGGCTGCAGCGCGATCGCGCGCCGCTGAAGCTGATGTGGAAGGTGGCCGGTGCGCTGCTGCGCAACCCGCTGATCGTCGCGCCGCTGGCCGGAGTCGGCGTGTCGGCTGCGCAGGTGTCGCTCGCCGCGCCGGTCGAAACGTTCCTGAAGCTGCTCGGCGCGGCTGCGAGCCCGTGTGCACTCGTCAGCCTCGGGCTGTTTCTCGCGGAGAAGCGCGACGCGAACGGCATGGCGCCGCGCGGCAGCGTCGCCCTGACGGCGGTCAAGCTGTTCGTGCAGCCGGCGCTCGCGTGGTGGCTCGGCGTGCGCGTGTTCGCGATGCCGCCCGTGCTCGCGCAGATCGCGGTCGTGCTCGCCGCGCTGCCGACCGGCACCGGGCCGTACATGCTGGCGGAATTCTACGGACGCGAAGCGCAAGTGACGTCGCGCACGATCCTGCTGTCGACGCTCGGGTCGATCGTGTCGTTGTCGGTGCTGCTCGCGCTCGCGCGGCATGTTTGATGCGGCAAGCCGCGTCAGTGCTTTATTTTCATCCCTTCAGCGCGTCGCGATCGATCTGTGCGTCGTGAGGGCTGCGCGTTGCGTTGCGCAGTCCCGATTGCAGGCGAATGCGCCGGTGCTCGCGAGCAGCGCGACCGGAACGGCCAGCGCGATGAGTGCCTTCTTCATGCGGTTTTCCTCGATAACGCAGCTACGGGCATCGGCGATGCGCGTCGGCAACGGTTCGAGACGTCATTCTGACGATTCGGTGCAGGGCCGGTAAGCAGGATCGGTCCGATATGCGGCAGTCGCGCACATCGTGCCGGCGCCGGCTTGGAACCGGTCAATGCGGTTTTGTCGCGATACGGTGGATGCGAGCCGCATGCGCGACACGAGCAGGGTGCGATGCGCGGCAATGCGTCGCCTGCTTGCGGCGCGTGCGGCGGGTGGGTTCAGGCGTATCGGAGACAGCCGGCGCGGTCGTCAGCGCGTCCGCATCCGTGCTGACAGCGACCGCAGCGACCGCGGCGACCGCCGGCAGCATCGCCTCGGCATCGAGCCACGCACGTGTCGCTTCCGCGATCAAGCCGCGCAGCCAGCGCACGCCGTCGACACACGCTCCCGATTCGTTCCACGTCATCCGGTACACGATGTCCGGCGGTTCGGTCGGCAGCGCGATCGCGGCGAGCGGCAGCAGCTTCGCATAGTGCCGCGCGAGCCGGTACGTGGTCGTGAGGATCATGTCGGTGCGCACGAGCGCATGCGCGGCGAGTTCGAAGTGCGGCAGCGTGACGACGATGTGCCGCTGCAGGCCCACGCGTTCGAGCTGCCGGTCGATCGCGCCGGACGCTTCGAGCCACGACGGCGTCGGGCACAGCTGCGGCACCGCCGCGAAATCTGCGGCCGTCATCGCGCCGCGCCGCGCAAGCGGATGCGTCGCGCGCATCAGGCACACGACGCGGTCGTCGAACAGGTCGTCCTGCCGGAAGCGCGACTGGCGTGCGGGACGGTTGTCGATCACGACGTCGAGCTCGCCGTCGGCCAGCGCGCGCTCGTCGTCGAAGCCGTCGCCGAGCGGGTGGAACACGAGCTGGGCATTCGGCGCACGTTCTCGGAACAGTGCGACGAGCTTCGGCACGAACAGCACGTTCAGGTAGTCGGGGCAGCCGATCCGGTAAGTGCGCACCGACGTGCGCGCGTCGAACGTCGGCTGCTGCATGCGGATGAAGTCGATCACGCGCAGCGCGTTGCGCAGCGGTTCGATCAGCCGCGCGCCGAACTCGGTCGGCACCATCCCGTAGCGGCTGCGCACCAGCAGCGGATCGCCGAGCAGCGTGCGCAGCCGCTTGAGCGCGGCGCTCGTCGCCGGCTGCGACATGTTCAGGCGCACGGCCGCACGCGACACGGTGCGCTCGGTCAGCAGCACGAGCAGGATGCGCATCAGCCGCGCATCGAGCACGTCGAGCGCGCCCGTGGCGTCGGCCGCGTCGCGCGGCAGGGCGGCCGGGTCTAGCGGGTCCCGCATGCCGATACGCCTCCCGGCAGCACCGTGGCCGAGCGCAACGCGACTGCCGGCCGGCTGCCTGTCGTCATTTTGCGAAGGTTCCCGGCCAGCCGACGATCCGCTTCGGGCGCGGTGGGGCGTACGTGCGGACCTTCGACGTCTTCAGCTTCAGGCGCACCAGCGACTCGGCGAGCGCGACCGCGGCCGACACGCCGTCGACGACCGGTACGCCCGTGCATTCCTCGATCTGCCGGTCGAGGCCGGCCATCCCGCCGCAGCCGAGGCAGATCACTTCCGCGTGATCGTCCTTCACCGCGCGCTGCGCCTGGCCGACGATCGACTCGATCGCGCGGGCCGGGTTCTCTTCGAGCTCGAGCACCGCGAGGCCGCTGGCACGCACCGACGCGCAGCGCGCATCGAGCCCGGCGAGCTTCAGGCGATCCTCGATCAGCGGCACCGTCCGGTCGAGTGTCGTGACGACCGAGTAGCGATGGCCGAGCAGCATCGCGATGCTCGCGGCTGCTTCGGTGATGTCGACGACGGGCACCGTCAGCAGTTCCTGCAGCCCTTCGCGGCCGTGTTCGCCGTAGCCGGCCTGGATCACCGCGTCGTACGGTTCGTCGTAGTTCAACACGCGATCCATCACGGCGATCGCCGCAAGATAGCTCTCGAAGTTGCCTTCGACCGACTCCGCACCGAAGCGCGGCGTCAGCCCGACGATCTCCGTGCCCGGCGACGCGGCGGCCTGCGCCTGCGCGGCGATCGCGTCGGTGATCGACTCGGTCGTGTTGACGTTGACTACCAGGATCCTCATCGGTGACTCCGTATGCGTGTGTGTCAGTGTTGCGCGCAGGCGACCGCGATGTGTTCGCCCGAGCGCTCTTCGTATTGCCGTTTGCGATCGGCCAGCAGCCAGTACACGCTGCCCGCGATGGCCGCGCCGAGCAGCCAGGAGAACGGCGTCATCGCGCTGAAGGCCGGCACGACGGCGAGCGTGATCGAGATCAGCGCGGACGGCACGAGCGCCGCGAGCGCCTTGCGGTTCACGCCGCGCGTGTAGAAGTAGGCGCCGGTCGGCGCTTCGGTATAGAGATCGGGCACGTTCACGCGCTGCTTGCGCACGAGCCAGTAGTCGACCGTGATGATCCCGTACAGCGGGCCGAGCAGCGCGCCGAGGCCGGACAGGAAGTAGACGATCACGATCGGGCTGTTGTACAGGTTCCACGGCAGGATCAGCACGGCGATCGTCGCGCTGATCAGGCCCGCGCGGCGGAACGACAGGCGCTGCGGCGCGAGGCTCGTCAGCACGAAGGCCGGTGCGACGAAGTTCGCCATGATGTTCACGGCGACCGTCACGATCAGGAAGGCGAGGCAGCCGAGCACGAGGAACAGCTTGTTCGGCACCGTCGCGATGATTTCCGTCGGGCTGTGGATGATGTGGCCGTTCAGCTTGAACTGCGCGCCCGCGAGCACGAAGCTGATCGTCGCGAACACGAGGATGTTGACCGGCAGGCCCCAGAAGTTGCCGACGCGCACCGTCTTCGTGCTCGGCGACGAACGGGCGAAATCGCAGAAGTTGAGCACCAGCGTGCCGTAGATCGCGAGCCACAGCGAGCCGCCCGCGAAGATCTCCGTCCACATCTTCAGGCCCGTCATCGGCTTGCCGATCGACATCGCGAGATGGCCGCCCGTGCGGCTATACATCCACGCGGCAAGCGACAGCGTCGTGACGAGGATCACCGGGCCAGCGAGCCCCTCGTACTTTCGGACCATCTCCATCCCGTACGTGAGGATGCCGATCTGCACGAGCCAGATCGCGATGAACGTGATCCACCCGAGCGTCGACAGCCCGAAGATCACATTCTGGTCGAACGCGGCGAGGCCGGGCCAGATCGCCGTGAGCAGGACGCGCAGCACGACGGAGGCGAGATAGGTCTGGATGCCGAACCATGCGATCGCGATTACCGCGCGGATCATCGCGGGCAGCAGCGCGCCGTAGATGCCGAAGCTCATCCGGCTGATCACCGGGAATGGCACGCCGGTCTTCTGGCCCATGTAGCCGGTGAGGTTCATGAAGCAGTACACGAGCACCGCGCCGATCGCGAGCGACGCGAGCATCTGCCAGCCCGACAGGCCGAGCGCGAACAGCCCGATCGCGAACGAGTAGTTCGCGATGTTGTGCACGTCGTTGGTCCACAGCGCAAAGATGCTGTAGCGGCCCCAGGTCCGGCCCTCGGCCTTGGTCGGCGCGAGATCGGGATTGTGCAGCCGCGGGCTCAGCGCGGGGTCGCGCGTGGCCGAATCGGTTCGATGCGATGCGTCGTCCGCGCCGAGCATGATGCCCGCGCGGTGGGTGGCTTCCAGTTGCACGCCGTTGTCTCCTTCCATGTGCGGGGCGCGAAACCGGCAGCGTGGTCACGCTGCGACGGCCCGGCCGCCGTGGACGTTATGTCTCGGATTTGTTCGCGAGTATGGGTGGCGGCCGAGACGATGGGAAATTAAATATTCGGCTGGGTGTCATTTGAAAAATGAATGGAAGGCGCCCGCCAGCCGCGCGTGGGCGCGGCACGCAAATTGCTCGCTTGCGGGCTCCATCCACATCGACATCAGCGGAGGTGTCATGCAGCGATATTCCTTTCGTCATGTATCGCGAGCCGTCTTCGCCGGCATCCTGATTGCGGGGCTGGCGGCAGGCGCGGGCTGCCAGAAGAAGAGCGACGACAGCGCCGGCGGGGCGAGTTCCGATTCGAGCGCGACGGGCGGCATGTCGGCCGCACCATCGGGTACGTCGAGCAGCAGCGCGGCCGGCAGCAGCGGCGACAGCGGCGCGAGCATGCCGGGCGCTGCCTCCGCGCCGGGCGGCGCCAGCGGCGGCTGACGGGCGCTTTATCGGACGGGTGGCATGCCAGCTGCGTGCGGGTGTGTCGTCCGTTTTTTCGCGTGCCGTGCCGTGCCGTGCCGTGCCGTGCCGGTCAGGCATGCGCGCGGCCGTGCGCATGAAAGATTTGCAAGGACCGTTGTAGCGATTCACGGACCGGCGGCGATGGCCCGGCGAGGTCGCGGCGGCCGCCGCGACCGTTGGCGGTCCTTACTGCGGGCCGAGTTCCTGCGCGGACGTATCGGCGTCGTTGCCTTGCGCGACGAGCACGTGAATGTCGTTCGGCGTCACGTCGCCGACCCCGCCCGACGGAATCGTCAGCAGCAGCCAGTCGGCGTTGTTGTTGATGGTGACCGGCGCGGTCTTGAGGATCGGCGACTTGCTGCCGGCCGTCGTGACGATCACCTGGTAGCTGCCGCCGTTCAGGTAGGTCGAATCCTGCGTCGTGGCCGGCACCGCGTTCTGGTAGGCCGCGCCCGCCATCGTCGGGCTTTGCGTCGTGATGTCGGTGCCCGGCGGGACGACGTACACGTCGACGTTCTGCGCGTTCGGCGACGCGTTGAAGCTGCGCACGCGCGCCTTGTCCGACAGCAGGCCCTTGTCGTAAGGATCGTCGATCACGGAGATCAGCGAAGTCGTGCTCGGCAGGGCGATCGTCGTGTAGTGGTGGCCGTTCACCGCACCGAACGATTGCGCGGCGACGGTCGTCGTCGTGCCCGACACGTCGTAGCTCGCGTTCTGCGTGCCGGAGTCGACGTCGTGATAGCGCGTCACGCCCTTGTAGGCGACGCCCGCCTGGTCGATCTTCGCATTCAGGTAGTAGTCGAGGTTCGGCCCGGCCGGGACTGCGTTGATGAAGCGCGCCTGCGGCTTCGAGATGCCGAGTTCGGTGCCGACGTCGTTGCCGTCGCCGCCACACGCCGCGAGCACGGAAACGACCGAGCACAGGGCCACCAGCGTTCGTATTGATTTCATGTTGTCCTCTCGTTCAGGGAACCTGCTGACGATGCGGGACCGCCGCGCGATGGGTTGCGCGGTGCGCAGCGCCGGTTGAGGGAAGGATGCCGACCGCCGGGGAGGCGGGTGAGGGGGCGGTGCAAGCGATATGCCTGTGCGGCGATATGGCGCAGCGCGGTTGCGTGTGGCGCGCCGAGGGGCGCGCGAGATGGTCGCGCGGGTTGAAAAAAGTCGGCGGCGTGGCGACCGGCCCGGCGAAAGCGTTGGCGGGGATCAGGCAGGACGTCGCGCATCGACCGCCGGACGGCCATGAGCGGCTGAAACGATGGGCCGGCAGGGCAAAACTACCCGACACGTGAAAACGGTTGCCGGCGACGGCTGTAAATCTTGCCTGAACCGGCCATCGTTTAACCATTCGAAACAATGTGTTCACTGAAAGGGGCATGATCTCCGGCGATCGAGCAGGCATACTGTGGCCTATGTTGCTCAATGCGCGTCGAACGGCGTGCGCTTGCCCCCCATGTTCATTCCAGTCTCTTACCGATCCCTGCGATGGTTGACCGTCGCGGCTGCTGCATGCTTGCTCGCCGCGTGTTCGACCGCTTCCGACGTGACCGCGACGTCGAACCCGAACGTATATACCGTGACGACGCGCACGGTCGGCATGTCGACGACGTGGGCCGACGCTCATACGAAGGCCATCGACGAAGCTACCAACTACTGCACGCAGCGCGGCATGCGCGCGAGCATGAAGACGGAATCGCTGACCGGCGGCAGCCGTGTCGACGCGCGCGCCGAACTCGCGTTCGAGTGCCATCCGACCTTCGAGACGGCATCGAACCCGCGCGGTTGAACGACCGGCGGCGTTGACGCGCCGTCGCCATCCGCGTTTTCCTTCCCCCGATGCAAACCGACCCGCGCTGCCGTTCAGGCACATCGCGGGTCGGCGCACGTCCGGCGTCGGCGGTTCGGGTCAGGCCGGCTGCGCCTCGTACAGCTTCACGCATGCGGAGAAGTCGAGCGTGCCGAGCCCCTGCTGGCTCATCGACTGATAGAGCTGCTGCGCGAGTGCGCCCATCCACACTGGCTGGTGCGCGCTGCGTGCCGCTTCGGTCGCGAGCCCGAGATCCTTCAGCATCAGGTTCGCCGCGAAGCCGCCCGCATAGCCGCGCGCGGCTGGCGCCGTGTCGCTCACGCCCGGATACGGGTTGTACGTGTCCGAGCTCCAGCAGCGGCCGGTCGAGGTGTTGATGATGCCGGCCAGCACGGCCGGATCGATGCCGAGCGCCGCGCCGAGCGCCATCGCTTCCGACACGCCCATCATCGAGATTCCGAGCAGCAGGTTGTTGCAGATCTTTGCGATTTGCCCGGTGCCCGTGCCGCCGCAATGCACGACGTTTTTTCCCATGTCGAGCAGCACGGGGCGGATGTGCTCGAACAGCGCGGCGTCCGCGCCGACCATGAAGGTCAGCGTGCCGGCTTGCGCGCCGCCGGTGCCGCCCGACACGGGCGCGTCGGCGAGCGGGAAGCCGCGTTGTGCTGCCGCGTCGGCCACCGCGCGCACGGTGCCGGGATCAATCGTGCTGCAGTCGACCAGTGTCGCGCCGGCCAGCACGCCGGCCAGCACGCCGTCGTCGCCGAGGTAGACGGCGCGCACGTGCTGAGCGGCCGGCAGCATCGTGATCACGACCGCGCCGCGTGCGGCGGCTTCGCGCGGCGAGCTGGCCGCTGTCGCGCCTGCGCGCACCGCGGCGTCGACTGCATGCGTGTCGAGGTCGAACACCGTCAGTGCGTGGCCGGCTTTGAGCAGGTTGGCGGCCATGGGGCCGCCCATGTTGCCGAGTCCGATGAATGCAATTTCCATGTGTAGTCTCGTGTGTCGACCGGACTTGGCGCTTTAGCGCTTAGTCCGGTCCCATGCAAGGCGGTCGACCGGACTTGGCGCTTTAGCGCTTAGTCCGGTCCCATGCAAGGCGGTCGACCGGACTTGGCGCTTTAGCGCTTGGTCCGGTCCCATGCAAGGCGGTCGACCGGACTTGGCGCTTTAGCGCCGAGCCCGGCCCCGTGCTTCGCACTCAGCGCAGCGCGATCGTCGTGTTCACGCCACCGGCCGTCGCGTCGTCGTCGAACCAGCGTGCGGTAACCGTTTTCGTCTGCGTGTAGAACTGCACGACCTGCTTGCCGTACGGGCCGAGATCGCCGAGCTTCGAGCCGCGCGAGCCCGTGAAGCTGAAGTAGGGCACCGGCACCGGAATCGGGATGTTGATGCCGACCTGGCCGATGTCGATTTCGCTCTGGAACTTGCGCGCGGCCGCGCCACTCTGCGTGAACAGGCCCACGCCGTTGCCCATCGGGTTACGGTTGACGAGCGCGATCGCGTCGTCGAGCGTGTCGGCTTCGAGTACGACCACCACCGGCCCGAAGATTTCTTCCGTATAGATCGACATGTCGGTCGTCACGCCCGAGAAGATCGTCGGGCCGACGAAGTTGCCATGCTCGTAGCCGGGCACCTTCACGCCGCGGCCGTCGAGTTCGAGCTTCGCGCCGGCCTTCACGCCTTCGTCGATCAGCGCGGTGATGCGCGCATGTGCGGCCTTCGACACGACCGGGCCGACATCGGTGCCCGGCTCGTGGCCCGCGTTGATCTTCAGCGCCTTCGCCTTCTCGACGAGCTCGGGCAGCCAGTCGCGCGCCTTGCCGACCAGCACGACGACCGAGGTCGCCATGCAGCGCTGGCCGGCCGCGCCGAAGCCCGCGCCGACGAGCGCGTTGATCGACTGCTCGCGGTGCGCATCGGGCAGGACGACCGCGTGGTTCTTCGCGCCCATCATCGACTGCACGCGCTTGCCGTGCTGGCTGCCGAGGTTGTACACGTGCGTGCCGACGCGCGTCGAGCCGACGAAGGAGATCGCCTTGATGTCCGGATGCGTGCACAGGCGGTCGACCACCGTCTTGCCGCCATGCACGACGTTCAGCACGCCTTGCGGCACGCCGGCCTCGATCGCGAGCTCGACCAGTTGCATCGTCGACAGCGGATCCTGCTCCGACGGCTTCAGCACGAACGTGTTGCCGCAGACGATCGCCATCGGGAACATCCACAGCGGAATCATGCCGGGGAAGTTGAACGGCGTGATGCCCGCGCATACGCCGATCGGCTGGCGCAGCGTGTAGGTATCGACGCCGCCCGCGACGTTCTCCGCGAATTCGCCTTGCTGCAGCGAGCCGATCGAGCATGCGTGCTCGACCACTTCGAGACCGCGGAAGATGTCGCCCTGCGCGTCGGGCAACGTCTTGCCTTGTTCTGCCGTCAGCGTGTGCGCGATCCGTTCGAGATTGCGGCGCACGAGATCCTGGAACTTCAGCATGATGCGCAGCCGTGCGCCGATCGGCGTCGTCTTCCAGGTCTGGAACGCGCGCTGCGCGGACGCGATCGCGGCGTCGACCTCGTCGAGCGTCGCATACGGCACGCGGCCGATCGTTTCCTGCGTCGCGGGGTTGACGATGTCGCCCCATTCGGCGCTTTGCGATTCGACGAACGCGCCGTCGATCAGCAGCTTGGCAGTGGGCAGGGCGAGGGTGGTCTGGGGAACTGCGGCGTTCATGGAACTCTCCGGAAAACGATGTGACGACAAAAAAGGGGCCCCGTATCCGCCGCCGCGCATGCGTGCACGGCGAGCAGCAGGACGAACTGAAATCGATCGGATGCCGGCGGCGTGCTCACACGCGCGCCGGCCGCATCAGTGCGGTACACACGAGCGCGAACATGCCGAAGCCGACGAGGTACGCGATCACGTAGTGCGGCTGGCCGCCGCCGGCCTTGAGCAGCGACGTCGCGATCATCGGCGCGAAGCCGCCGCCGATCACGCCGGCGAGTTGCACCGACAGCGAGATGCCGCTGTAGCGGATTTCCGCCGGGAACTGCTGCGCGAACAGCAGCGACTCCGGCGCATAGAGGATCGGGAACACGACGCCGAGGCCGAGCACGATCGCCCACCACGCGTACGACGTCTGCTGTGTGCCGAGCATCATGAAGAACGGCGCGGCGAACGCGCACATCAGCACGAGGCCGATCGCGAACATCCGGCGCTGGCCGATCTTGTCGCTCAGGTGGCCGCACAGCGGCATCGTGACGAGCGACAGCGCGGCGCCGGCCGTGATCGCGTGCAGCATCTCGGCTTTCGGCAGATGCAGTTGCTGCGTCGCATAGGCGAGCGCGAACGTGACGACCATGTAGAACCACGTGTTCTCGGCGGCGCGTGCGCCGACGATCGTCAGCACTTCACGCGGATGGCGGCGCAGCGCGGCCGTCACCGGCGATTTCTCGGCCTTGCCCTGGCGCTGCATCTTCTCGAAGTCGGGCGATTCGGGCACCTTCGCGCGGATGAACCAGCCGAGGCCGACGAGTGCGATGCTCGCGAGGAACGGCACGCGCCAGCCCCACGACAGCATGTCGGCTTCCGGCAGCGCGGCGACCGTGGCCATCGCGACCGACGACAGGATCAGGCCGAGCCCGACGCCCGTCTGCGGCAGGCTGCCGAACAGCCCCTTGCGGCCCTTCGGCGCGTGTTCGACGGCCATCAGCACCGCGCCGCCCCATTCGCCGCCGACGGCCATCCCCTGCAGGAAACGCATCGCGATCAGCAGCGCGGCGGCCCAGTAGCCGATGCTGTCGTACGACGGGATCAGTCCGATGATCATGCTCGGCACGCCCATCAGCAGCAGCGTGATCATCAGCATCGACTTGCGGCCGATCCGGTCGCCGAAGTGGCCGAACACGATGCCGCCCATCGGCCGCCCGATGAAGCCGACCGCGAACGTGCCGAACGCGGCGAGCGTGCCGACGACGGGGTCCAGCGACGGGAAGAAGATGCGGTTGAACACGAGCGCGGCGGCCGTGCCGTAGAGGAAGAAGTCGTACCACTCGATCGTGGTGCCGGCCATGCTGGCCCAGCCGGCCAGCAGGTGGTGCTTCGCGGTGCGCTCGGGCGCCGGCGCCGCGACTGTCGCATGCTCATCGAGGGTGGATCGCGTCTGCATGGTGTCTCCGTGGTGGTGCCGCGGCTCGTGGTCCGCAGGTCACGGTCGAGTATAGTTATGCGCAGATTCATCATGTACCGATAAAGAAACCGGTTGGATGTGCATTTATGCATATCGACGGCCGGCCCGGAGACCCCAGCCCCTATTTCCCTCGCCGATGCGATACGCCACCGAGCCGGTTTCCGGCAACCTGAACTGGGACGACCTGCGCTTTTTCCTCGAAGTCGCGCGCACGCAGCGCGCGAGCGGCGCCGCGAAGCGGCTGGGCGTCGACTACACGACCGTCGCGCGGCGCATCCGTGCGCTCGAGGCCGCGATGGGCACGCTGCTGTTCGACAAGTCGCGCTCCGGCGGCTTCACGCTGACGGCCGAGGGGCAGCGGCTCGTGGCCTATGCGGACGCGATGGAGACGACCGTGCAGTCGGCATGCGACCAGGTCGCGAACACGGGCGCGGCGCTGTCGGGCCATGTGCGGATCGGGTCGACGGAAGGGTTCGGCTGCTTTTTCCTCGCGCCGCAGCTCGCGCAGTTTCGCGCCGAGCACCCGCACGTGACGGTCGACCTGCTGCCGGTGCCGCATTTCGTCAACCTGCCGAAGCGCGAAGCCGACCTCGCGATCACGCTCGAGCGGCCCGAGCGCGGGCCTTACGTGGTCACGAAGCTGTGCGATTACCAGTTGCGGCTCTACGCGACGCGCGACTATCTCGCGCGCCACGCGCCGATCACATGCACGGACGATCTCGCGCAGCACACGTTCATCAGCTACGTCGACGATCTCGCGTTCAGCAACGAGCTGCTGTACCTGGACCGGGCGGTGCCGGGCGCGACGGCCGGGTTGCGCACGACGAGCGTGATCGCGCAGTATTTCGCGGCGCTGCAGGGCGGCGGGCTCGCGATCCTGCCGTGCTTCATGGCGGCGACGCAGCCGGCGCTGGTGCCCGTGCTGCCGAACGATGTCGTCGTCACGCGGTGTTTCTGGCTGACGTGCCGTGAGGATCTGCGCAAGCTGCGGCGCGTGACCGCGCTGTGGGATTACCTGCGCGCGGCGGCGGATGCGAATCGCGCGCTGCTGTCGGGCGAATCGGGGACGCTGCGGTTCGTCGGCGAGCCGGAATAGCGGGCGAGCGTGGCGGCCGAAGTGGCGACGATGTCGTCGATCTGAATTTGAAACAACGGCCAGCGAAGATCCGGCCGGTTATCGGGGGAAACGCAGATGGCTTTGACGCATGCGGGCAAGGTTTTCGTGGTCTGTGTGGCCGTATTCGGCGTGGCCGCGTACTGGCTCGCATCGCGCATGGTGCGCCGTCAGACCGGCGGCAAGGGCCGCACCGGCGGTGCAGTCGCATTCTGGTGGCTCGTGTGCTTTTGCCTCGTATCGCTGTTTTTCCCGTTCGCGTACTGGATCGGCGACGAATTCTACGAGCTGGCGGTGTCGCCGAAATACGAGGCGACCGTCGTGTCCTACCAGTCCGAATGGGACACCTGCGAACGGAGCGACAGCAGCGGGCGCACCGAGCGCTACCAGTGCATCAAGTACACGTCGATCCTGGAAGTCGTGATGCCGGATGGCGAGCGAGTCGTGCTGCCGGGCAACATTCGATCCGGCGGCGTGCCGGAGATCGGCGAGAAGATCGATGTCGTGTTGCCGGCCGGGGCCGCTCAGCTGCATGAACGCAGTGTGCGCAGCGTCGGCCTGCTGGCCGGTGGCGCGCTGATGGTCGCGATCATCGGGTATTTCGTCTACCTGATCGCCGCGTACGGCGCGGGGAAGAACATCGACGGCGCGGCCCGCTTCGGCGTGGCCGCGGCGATGAACGGGCTCGTGCCGCTCGGCGCGCTGCTGATGGAAATCGGGTTCCTGAGCGTGCCTTACCGCTACTGGGCGCGGGGGAATCCGGAACAGTGGCCGGTGTGGGTGCTGGCGCTCTGCCTGCTGTTCGCGCTGGCGCTGCTGCCGTTGCTGCTGATCTATGCGCGGACCGCATGGCGCGCGGTGGTGAAGTAACGGAGACGGTGCGGTGGTTGTGCCATCATGTGCGGACCGGCACCCGCCAGGAGACGGTCGTGGAAATTCATTCGCAGTGGACGTTCGATTGCCGGCCCGAGCATGTCTGGCCGCATTTCCTCCATGCCCGGATGGACGACACGCGGCCGCTGCTGTTCCGCCTCGGCGTGCCGAAGCCGGTCAGTTGCCGCGTGCTCGAAGGCGTGCCGGCCGTCGGCAACACGCGGCAGTGCACGACCGATCGCGGCACGATCGACCAGCGGATTCTCTTGCTCGACGAGAATCGCCGGCTGCGTTACCGGATGGTGGCGTCGACGGTGTGGTGTCGCGACTGGGTCGGCCAGCTGGAGGACGAATTCACGCTGACGCCGCTCGAAGGCGGCAGGACGCGCGTCGAACGGCGCACCGTGTTCAGCGCGCGCGGTTTCTTCAAGCCCGTGCGGCAGATCGGCTTGTGGATCGCGCTGCTGCAGGCGCACCGGTACGCGGCGCGTAACTGGCGGCGCCTCGCGATGGCGGCGCAGGGGCAGGCGGGTGCGTTGGCGTCGGCGCGCTAGGGCCAGCGCAAGCCCGTTGTCAGCGTGAACAGCCCCTAGGCCTTGGGCGCGGGCGCGTAATAGATTTGCCCGATATCCGTGTCGCGCACCTGGCCGTTGCGTTCGGCCTCGGTGCGCGTATCCAGGAAATCGACTGTGCACAGATCCGGACGGCCCAGTGCCTTCAGGATGCTCGACGTGCGCCACGCCGGCAGCCAGTCGGCCCACGACAACCGCACGCCGACGAGCAGCGCGAGCATGACGCCGATCGCGGCCGGCCCGCCCAGCAGCATGGCCAGGTCGACATCCAGGTCGGAAAAGCCGTCGTCGCCGGTCCAGAGCACCAGGACCATGATCGGGATGACAAAGCAGTTCATGCCGATGAACATCCATTTCCACGCCAGCCAGAGGTTGTGCGTCAGGCCGGCCAGCCCCGTGTCGCTACACGTGTGATCCATGACCGTGCGGCGCCGGTCCGGCGACGACAGCGCGAACAGGCGGCCTCGGCGATCGACCGCGGCAACCACGTCGTCGTCGACATCGAAGCACTGCCCGCCGAGGAACCCGCGGTACGACTCGCCGCCGATTTCGATTTCCACCGGTAACTTCGCGAACAGAATCTTGCCGTTCTTCCCCACGGTCACGTACGCGTTTGCCGACGTGAACGTCCTGGTTTCGCGCAGGTTCGCGTACGACCACGTCGCCGGATGCTCGACCTTGTCGGCCGCGGCGTTTAACTCGGCCAGGACGAGATCCTCGTCCGCTTGCTGAAACACAAGGGCATTGGCTGCGGCCCCGTTGCCGGTGAGTGCCGCGAGGATCGGCACCAGGGTGTGCGTGAACCAGTAGCCGAGCGATTTCTTGCGGGCCTCGGGGTCGACGGGCGGCACCTGACGGCTTCCGGCGCTGCCTTGGTCGGGGCGCTCGAGAAAGCGCATCGCGGTCAGTTTGCCTTCTATCAGGCGCAGGGGTGACGACATGAGGGTAGGTGGCCGCAACAGGACAGGGTTTGCGGAGTCTACCAGTCGCCTGTCGGTGCGCTTGATGCGCTCGACGTGCGATTCCACCGGCCCTTCATCGCGGCCGGAGTGCCTCGCTCGCGCGCCGAAACCCGGACTTCAACCCGGGCAGCCCAGCCGGTCCGCGAGTTCGTTCAGGTCCCTGACATCGAAGTCCCATTGATCGTCGGCCTGCAGGTCGGTCGTCTGGCCGGGCCCGTGTTCGGTCGGCCTCAGCACGAACGCGGTCGACAGCCCTTGCCGGCGCGCGGCCGCGAGATCGCCGTTGTGCGCCGCGACCAGGCACAGCTCGGCCGGCGCGAGGCCGAGAATCTCGACGGTATCGCTGTACACCTGCGGGGACGGCTTGTACGCGCGGACGACTTCCGCGCCGAGAATCGCGTCCCACGGCAGCCCCGCGCGTTTCGCGACGTCGACCATCAGCCGGATGTTGCCGTTCGACAGCGGCGCGATGATGAAGCGCCGCTTCAGCCGGTGCAGCGCGGCGACCGCGTCGGGCCACGGGTCGAGGCTGTGCCATGCGAGGTTGAGCGTGTCGATGTCCGCGTCGGGCACGTCGTCGATGCCGAAACGGTCGAGCGTGCGGACGAGGTTTTCGCGATGCAGCACGTCGAGCCGCACGTAGCGGCGGCGTCCGCTGCGGATTTCTTCCATCGACGGCGTGTATTCGGCGCGCCACGCATCGGCGAATTCGAACGGGTCGATCGCAGGTGCGTGGCGGTCCAGGAACGCGGCGGCGCCGCGTGCGACACAGCTTCTCCAGTCGACGATCGTTCCGAAGACATCGAAAACGAGCGCCTTGATTTCGGCAGGGTTCGTCATGGTGATCCAGTGAAGGTCGTTCGATGAGGGCACACATCGCCGTGCCGCCGGATTGCGCGACGCCGGTTCGATCGACATTGAATCACGGATACGAAAACGCGGCCTGGCCGGCCGCGACGTCGCCCCGGTCATGCCGGAACGAGGGAGAGGGAGGGAGAAAGCGCGACGGCGCGCGCCGACGGCCGGAAAACACCGGCCGCCGCGCGCGCCGCGCCGGTCAGCTCTTGTCGTACGAGAACTGGATGCCGGCCGTGCCGCCGGTTTCGATGAACAGGTCGATGAATGCCGGCACGGTGGCGCTGCGCGCCCAGTCGCGCTGCAATTCGCAGAACAGCTGCGCGACGCTGATCATCTGGCCGCCGGCCTGCTCGATGCGGCGCAGCGCGGCTTCGTGCGCGGCGACCGACGTGCCGCCGACCGCGTCGACGACCACGTACACCTCGTAACCGGCCTTCAGCGCGTCGAGCGCCGGGAACGTCAGGCACGCTTCGGTCCACAGCGCGGTCATGATCAGTTTCTTGCGGCCGGTCGCCTCGACGGCCTTGCGGAACTCGACGTCTTCCCACGAGTTGATGCTCGTGCGGTCGTAAGTCGGAAAGCCTTCGAGCGCCTTGCGCAGTTGCGGGATCGGCGGCTTGTTCAGGCCCGTCTTCACGTTCACGGTCGAGTGGACGATCGGCAGGCCGTACGCGACGGCGGCTTTCGACGCGCCGACGATGTTGTTGATCAGCAGTTGGCGATCCATCGACGCGATGGAGTTCACCTGGACCGGCTGGTAATCGATGACGATGAACGCCGCGTTCTGCGGGGTGAGCAGGTGGTCGTTCGCGGGGTCGCGAACCGGTTCGCTTGCCATGGTTGCCTCCAGTGACGGTGCGGGAAGTGACGGGGAAATACAAGCTTAGTGAATCGCCGGGTCGGCCGACGGATCCGGCCAAGAAAATTTCCGGTCGCCGTGACACGCTCGATCCACGTTGAATCAGGATGCTATTCGTGCAACAACCGGCGTTCCAGTCCCTTAAAATGCCGTCAGTGTTCTATGGGTGGAACGATCATGGATGATCTGAACGACCTCTACTATTTCGTGAAGGTGGTCGAGCACGGCGGGTTCACGCAGGCGGGGCGCGCGCTGGATGTGCCGAAATCGACGCTGAGCCGGCGCATCGCGGCGCTGGAAGCGCAGTACGACGTGCGGCTGCTGCAGCGCACGACGCGTCATTTCACGGTCACGGAAACCGGGCGCGAATTCTACGAGCGCTGCCTCGCCGTGCTGGTCGAGGCCGACGCCGCACGCGAGGTGATCGAGCGGCGCCACGCGGAACCGCGCGGCGTCGTACGCGTGAGTTGCCCGACCGCGCTGCTCGAATACCGCGTGAGCGAACTGGTCGCGCGCTTCATGGCGATTCATCCTCAGGTGCAGGTGCATCTCGAGGCGACGAACCGCCGCGTCGACCTGCTGAGCGAAGGATTCGACCTCGCGCTGCGCGTGCGCTTCCCGCCGCTGGAGGACAGCGATCTCGTGATGCGCGTGCTTGCCGACAGCCCGCAGCGGCTGGTCGCGGCGCCGCAATGGCTGGACGGGCGGGGTGCGCTGTCCGACCCGGCCGAGCTGACCGGTGCGCCGAGTCTCGACTGGGGGCCGGCGCGGCATCATGTCTGGCAACTGGTGGGGCCGAACGGCGAGCACGCGCAGTTGCGCCATCATCCGCGCTTCGTGACCGACGACATGCACGCGCTGCGCGACGCGGCGATTCACGGCGTCGGCATCGTGCAGCTGCCGTGCATGGTCGTCGAGGACGACCTGCGCGACGGCACGCTGGTCGACGTGCTGCCGGGCTGGGCGCCGAAGGGCGGCGTGGTGCACGCAGTGTTCCCGTCGCGGCGCGGGCTGCTGCCGCGCGTGCGGCTGCTGATCGACTTCCTGGCCGAACACATCCGGAAGGATTGACGGGCGGCGCGCCGCGATCCGCGCCGCACGCCGCGCCGGGATGCGTTCAGGCCGTCAGTGCCACTTGCGGATCTGCACCTGCACCTTGCCGTCGCGAATCGGCATGACGTCGGGGCTGTCGTCGCCGACTTCGCTGGCGATCAGGTCGTTCAGGCGGCCGTTCATCGCGAGCAGCAGTTCGCCGTTGCGCTTGCGGTCGGTCGCGAGATTGCGCATCTCGCCCGGGTCGCTCGCGAGGTCGAACAACTCGACGTCGTTGCGCGCGAACAGGTTCTCGAGCGTCGTCGGCCGGTTGAATTCGAGCGGCGAGAAATAGCGCGTGAACCGGTAGCGGCCGTCGAACACGCTGCGGATCGTGCCGCGCAGCCGGAAATCCGGCTGCTGCGCGAGCGCACGGCGCAGCAGCTCGTCCTCGGGTACGCCTTTCTGCCGCATCGTGCCCAGTTCCTTCAGCATCCATTCGCTGTCGTAGTACAGCAGCATCGCGTAGTTGAACAGCGTGGCGTCGCGCGCCGCATGCCGTTTCGCGTCGGCGGGCTGCGCGAGCCAGCGCGTGAGGTCGTGCCCCTTCAGCGCGCTGCCGCGGATCGTCGCGAGGCGCGCGTCGTCGAGGCCGGTGAGCCCGAGCAGCGTCGGCGCGATGTCGATGTGCGACGTCAGCGCATCGCACTGCATGCCGCCCGGATACGCGGGATGGCGGATCACGAGCGGCACGTGGTTCTGCGGCTGGTACGCGGCCGCGCCCTTGCCGACGAGCTGGTGCGCGCCGATGTGATCGCCGTGATCGGCCGTCATCACGACGATCGTGCGCTCGTCGAGCCCGAGCGACTGCAGCGACTGAAGCAGGCGCACGACGTGCGTATCGCAATCGCGGACGCAGTTGAAATAGTTGTCCTGATAGATGCGCAAGCGTTCGTCGGTGAACGGGTAGCGCCCGACGAGGTTCGCATGCGCGGCGTTGAACATCCCGTGCGCGGGTGGCCGCCCCGGTTCGTCGTACGGCTGCCGCCGCGACGCGGCGAGCGGCACGTCGCGCCATGACGTGCGGTACAGCGCGTCGTTTGGCGGCGGCGCGTTGCCGAGCATCGGGTGGTTCGCGTCCTGCACCGTCGAGCCGTTCGTGTCGGTGTTCACGAACATCGCGTCGTGCGGGTTCACGAGATTCACCGCGAGGAACCACGGCTTGCCTTCCTTCGCGAGGCGCGGCGCATGGTTGCGCATCCAGCTCACCGCGGCCTCGGACGTGATCCCGTCGTACTGGTAGCCGCCGCGCACCATCCCGATCAGGTCGCCCACGCCGAAATAGTCGTCGAAGCCGTACGCGCGGATCGTGCGGTTGTAGTCGGCCACGGGCGCGGTGTACGGGCTCGTGGTTTCGTGCATCGACGCGCTCAGGTGCCACTTGCCGAGGTAGGCGGCGTAGTAGCCGGCGTCGCGCAGCATGTGGCCGACGGTGCGCACGTCCGGCGACATGTCCTTCTGCCAGGGCACGCCCGCGTTGTCGAGCACGCCGGTGTGCTGGATGTGCTGGCCGGTATAGACCGTCGAGCGCGACGGCGAGCACACGCACGCGGCGATCTGGTGATGCATGAACGTGATGCCGTCGCGACGCAGCGCTTCGCGTCCCGGCACCGGAAACGGCCAGCGGTCGAAGTGGCGTTCCTGGTCGGTCAGGATGAACAGGATGTTGTAGCCGGCGGGCAGCGTGGCAGGCGCGGTTGCGGCGCCGTGGAACGCGGGGGCGGGATCGACGGTTGCCACGGCGGCCGGGGCCGGCGGCGGGTTCGCGGCCAGCGCATCGGCGCCGAAGCCGGCCGACGCGACCGCCGCGCCGGCCAGCTTGAGGAACTGGCGCCGGGCGGTGGGTTCGGCGGCGGCGGGGGTGTCCTGATCGTCTTTCACGTCGGCTGTCTCCTGGTCATGCCGGCTGGTGCCGGGGGTTTTCATGTCGACGACTATGCGGCAGGATCGCGTATCGATCGATGAAAGATCGGGATCGATCGATAACCTGGCGAACATGAATGACGGAGACGCCCGTGACCCTCGATTCTCGCGGCCCGGCCGCGCCGCCCCACGAACAGCGCATCGCGCAGGCGCTGCGCCGGCTGCGCGTGCGCGACATGGAAACGCTCGACACGCTCGGGCGGACGCGCAGCTTCGCGCGTACGTCCGAGGCCGCGTCGATCACGCAGCCGGCGCTGTCGAAATGGCTGCGCGAGCTGGAGGAGGCGCTCGGGCTGCCGCTGTTCGAACGCACGTCGCGGCGTGTCGCGCCGACCGCATACGGTGACGCGCTGCTCGAATGCATCGGCCGCGTGCTGACCGACATGCGCGGCGTCGCCCCCGCGTTCGACGCGCTGCGCACGGGGGCCGGCCGCCCGGTGTCGATCGGCCTGCTGCCGAACATGGCGCCGCAGTTGATTCCGGGTGCGCTCGCGTGGCTGCGGGACGCCGGCCGCCCCGTGCAGCTGAACGTGCGCGAGGACACGCTCGACCGGATGCTCGCGCAGGCGCAGCGCCGCGAACTCGACCTGCTCGTGTGCCGGCTCGATGCGTCGGCGCTGAGCGCGGGGCTCGACGTCGTGCCGCTGTACCGCGATGACATGATCGTCGTCTGCGGCCCGCGCCATCCGCTGCTCGGGCGTGCGCGGATCGGGTGGCGCGACGCGGCCGCGTTTCCGTGGATCGCGCCGCCACTCGGGTCGCCCGCGCGCACGGCGCTCGACGCCGAGTTCGCGAAGGCGGGCCTGGCGCCGCCGTCCGTGCTGATGGAATCGGTGTCATGGCAGACCAACCGCGTGGTTGCCGAACAGTCTCCGTGCCTGTTCGTCCAGTCGGCCCGCGCGTTCGGCATGGCCCGGCGGGCCGGCGAGCGCGTCGGCCGGCTGCCGCTGAAGCTGTCGACGATGCCCGACACGGTCGGCGCGCTGTTTGCGGCGCCCGCGAGCGTATCGGTCGCGGCCGCGATCGACGCGCTGACAGCCGTGACGCGTCCCCCGCCCGGCGTGGACGGTTGAGCGGGAACGGCGCAGGGTGACGTCACAATCTGACGAACCGGTTTCGGAAAGGCCGCAACTGTCTTTCGGCGAGCTGACCGCCGGCCGCGTGCGGCGGCGCAACCGCGTGTAACCCCTGATGCACGTGGACGCGCGTGGTGTCATGGATTGGTGTTAAATGTATTTCGGCGCGCCTCGGCACGGCGCGCAATACGGGGCGCACCGGGCATCGGCGTATACCCGGAGCGAAATCGGCACGAAGAATCGCAAACGAATCGGGCGCATCAGACCCGATCGGACAGACGGCAGGATTCATCTTGAATACCGAACCGCAAAGTTCTCGTTACAGCCTCGGGCTCGCGGCGGAAGTGCTCGCGTCCGAGCAAAGCGTGCTGAGGCTGATTACGCGCAACACACCGCTGCCGGAACTGTTGGTCGAGGTCTGCCGGCGCGCCGAGGCTTTGCTCGGCGACGGCGCATCGTGCACGATCCTGCTGCTCGATACGGACGGCGTGCATGTGCGCGTCGGCGCGGCGCCCTCGCTGCCCGCGCAGTACAGCGCGGCGATCGACGGTGCGCCGATCGGGCCCGCGGCCGGCTCGTGCGGCACGGCGATGTACGAGCGCCGCATGGTCGCCGTCGAGGATATCGAAACCGATCCGCTGTGGGCCGACTACCGTGCCGTCGCGCTGCCGCTCGGCCTGCGCGCGTGCTGGTCGGTGCCGTTTCTCGACGAAGCGGGCGTCGTGCTCGGCGCGTTCGCCGTCTATCACCGCACGCCGCGCCGGCCAAGCGATGAGGAAGCCGAACTGTTGCGCGATATCGGCAACAGCGTCGGCCTCGCGGTGCACCAGGACCGGATCGCCCGGCAGCTCGCACGCAGCGAGGAACATCATCGGCTCGTCGTCAACAGCCTGAACGAAGGGATCCTCGTCGTGTCGCGCGACGGCGTCGTGGTCGCGAGCAACCCGAGCGCGAACCGGATGATGCGCGTGAAGGGCGATCTCGTCGGGCGGCGGCTGTCCACGGTGATCCTGCACAAGCTGAGCGAGGATGGCACACCGATCGCACCTGACGCGTGGCCGAGCCGGCTCGCGCTCGAGACGGCCACGCCGATGCTCGACTACACGGTCGGCTTCGGCCTCGCGGACGGCGACATCATCTGGGTGCGCGGCAACGCGGTGCCGATCGTGAGGCCCGGCGAGACGCAGGCCGACTCGGTGCTCGTGTCGTTCAACGACATCGGCCCCGTGCGTGAAGCGCAGCAGCAACTGCGCTACCTGGCGACGCGCGATGCGCTGACGGGCCTCTACAACCGCCGCTGGCTCGCCGACCGCATGCGGGAACTGTTCGGCAGGCACGATGCGGCGAGCGGGCCCGCGCGTGTCGCGATCCTGTTCATCGATCTCGTCGGGTTCAAGAAGGTCAACGACACGGCCGGCCACGACGCGGGCGACGCGCTGCTGCGCAGCGTCGCGGCGCGGCTCGCGGCCTGCGCGGGCGGCCGCTACGCGCTCACGCGCGTCGGCGGCGACGAGTTCGTGATTCTCGTCGACGACTGCGCCGATCCCGACCGCCTCGCGGTGCTCGCGCGCGAGGTGATCGACGCGATCGCGAAGCCGTTCGCGATCGCGAACAACGAGTACTGGCTCGGCGTGTCGATCGGGATCAGCGTGGCGCCGCGCGACGGCGACGATGCGGTCACGCTGATGCGCAACGCCGATTCGGCGATGTACGACGCGAAGCAGCGCGGCCGCAACCATTTCACGTTCTTCACCGCGCAGCTCAACCTGCGGCTGCAGCGCCGCTTCGCGGTCGAGCAGTCGCTGCGGCGCGCGCTGACGTCGGACATGCTGCGGCTCGCCTATCAGCCCGTCGTCGATGCGCGCAGCGGCCGCACGGTCGGCGCCGAAGCGCTGCTGCGCTGGACCAGCCCCGAACTCGGGCCGATGTCGCCGGCGGAGTTCATCCCGGTCGCGGAAGATACGGGGCTGATCGTCGCGATCGGCCAGTGGGTGCTCGAGACGGCCTGCCGCCAGGCGGCCGAGTGGCGCCGCACGATCGCGCCCGACCTGATGTTGGCCGTCAACCTGTCGCCGCGGCAGTTCCACGAAGGGCTCGTCGAATCGGTCGACCGCTGCCTCGCGCAAACGCGGCTCGATCCGTCCGCGCTCGAACTCGAGATTACCGAAGGACTGCTGATGAACGACACGGACACCGTGCTGCCGATGCTCGAGGCGCTCACGGACATGAACGTGCGGATCTCGGTCGACGATTTCGGTACCGGCTATTCATCGCTCGCTTACCTCAAGCGTTTTCCGCTGCACAACCTCAAGGTCGACCGTTCGTTCGTGTCGGGCGTGCCCGATCATCACGACTCGGTCGCGATCACGCAGGCCGTCGTCGCGATGGCGCATTCGCTCGGGATGAAGGTGACGGCGGAGGGCGTCGAGACGCAGGCGCAATCGTGGTTCCTGCAGCAGATCGGCTGCGACATGCAGCAGGGTTACCTGTTCAGCCGCCCGCTGGACCCGAACGACTACGCGCGCCGGCTCGGCGCTGCGTAGGCGGCGCGCGCGTTCAGTCGCGCGGTGCGCCGAACCCGCCGGCGCCGGGCGGTGTCGGCGACGTATCGATCTCCACGCGGTTCTTGCCCTCGTGCTTCGCGCGATACAGCGCGCGGTCGGCCGCTTCGATCAGCACGGTCGTCGGCAGGCCGGGCGCGGGCACGATGCTCGCGCCGCCGATGCTGATCGTCACGGTGTTGCCGGTCGACGAATGCGCGTGCCGCAGCCGCAGCGCCTCGACCGCGAGCCGGATCTTCTCGCCGAGCAGCCGCGCGGCGCCCGGCGACGTGGCCGGCATCACGACCGCGAACTCCTCGCCGCCGAAGCGCGCGGCGAGATCGCCCGATTGCCCGAGACAGCGCTCGATGGTCGACGCGATCTGCTTGAGCACGCTGTCGCCCGACACGTGTCCGTACGTGTCGTTGTACAGCTTGAAGTTGTCGACGTCGATCATCAGCATCGACAGCTCGCTGCGCTCGCGCGTGCCACGGCGCCATTCGGCGGCCAGGTATTCGTCGAGATAGCGCCGGTTCGACAGCCCGGTCAGGCCGTCGGAGTGCGTGAGGCGCCGCAGTTCGAGATTGGCTTCGAGCAGTTGCTGCTGCGATTGCCGCAGCGCGCGATAGGCCTCGTCGCGCTGCAGCAGGTTCATGTACGAGCGCGAGTGGTAGCGGATGCGCGCGACGAGCTCGATGCGGTCGGGCAGCTTCACGAGGTAGTCGTTCGCGCCGGCCGCGAACGCGGCGCTCTTGATCACGGGTTCCTCCTGCGTCGACAGCACGATGATCGGCACGTCGCGTGTCGCGGGGTTCGCGCGGTACGACTTCACGAGGCTCAGCCCGTCGGTGCCGGGCATCACGAGGTCCTGCAGGATCACGGTCGGTCGCGTGTCGATCGCGGTGGCCATCGCGTCGTCCGAGCGCGGGCAGTAGTGGAAGTCGATGCCTTCCTCGTCGACGAGCGCGCGCCGTATGGCTTCCGCGACGATCGTCTGGTCATCGACCAGCAGCACCATGGCCGGCGCGTCGGCGCTCGGCGTGGTCGGGCTGCCCGGCGGGCGGGTCAGGTCGCTAGTCATGTTCGATGCGGTGTGTTGCGAGGGCAGGCATGGGTGTTGCGCGTGTTCATCGGGCTCAGATCCGCGCGAGCGCCGCCAGCTCGCCCGCGATGCGGCCGAGCGGCAGGATCGCGCGCGCCGCGCCGAGCGTCGCGGCCGCCTTCGGCATGCCGTACACGGCGCTGGTCGCCTCGTCCTGCGCGATCGTGTGGTAGCCCTTCATCCGCAGCGCCTTCAGGCCGATCGCGCCGTCGCGTCCCATGCCCGTGAGCAGCACGCCGATCACGCGGCCGGGCCAGTGCTCGGTCAGGCTGTTGAAGAACACGTCGACCGACGGGCGATACGGCGTGGCGGCCGGCTCGCGCGTGTATTCGAGCGTGCCGGCGCGCGTGATGCGCAGGTGATCGTCGGTCGCGGCGAGCAGCGCGACGCCCGGCTGCGGGCGGTCGCCTTCGCGCGCGACGCGCACGGCGAGCGGCGTCTGGCCGTCGAGCCATTGCGCCATGCCTTCCGCGAACGCGCGGTCGACGTGTTGCACGATCACGATCGGTGCGCTGAAATCGGCCGGCAGGCCGCCGAGGATCGACGCGAGCGCGCCGGGGCCGCCGGCCGACGCACCGATCGCGATCAGCGGGCCGCCGCCGGCGCGGGCGGCCGTGCCGGCGAGGCGTGTGCCGCCCGGTGCGTCGAGCAGCCGGCCGATCTGGTCGATCTTCGCGAGCAGCAGTTTCGTCGTGTCGCCGGCCGAGCCGTCGCCGAGCCGCGGCGTATCGACCGCGTCGAGCGCACCGGCACCCATCGCCTCGAACACGCGCCACGCATTTGCGCCGATGCAACTCGTCACGATCAGAATCGCGCACGGTCGTTCGGATCGCATGATCCGCCGCGTCGCTTCGATCCCGTCGAATTTCGGCATGATCAGGTCCATCAGCACGACGTCGGGCGGCTGCGCGGCACATAGTTCGACGGCCTGCGCGCCGTCGGTCGCGACCCACAGCACGCGGTGCTCGGGCCGTCGCGCGATCGCACGGCGCATCGCCTCGACGGCAAGCGGGAGGTCGTTGACGATGCCGATGTTCACAAGCGGAATTCTCCGGTCGGTTCGTAGTATTGGTGGTTGGCCGGGTTCATGGAACGGGCTGCCTGTTCGGCGCCGACGCGCGGCATCGGCGGCCGGACGGCACGGCATTCTTTTTGGTTGGCGACGCCCCGAATGCTGTCATGCGGCGCGGACGGCGGCAATCGAAAAATTCGCGCATTGTGCCGTTTCAGTGCGTTTCCTCTATGACGGTGCGGCGTTTCCGGGTGACAAAGGGCGGCGGGGCCGTGTGCCCGCGCATGCCGGGCCATCGGATCGCGCCGATGCAGCCCGCGCAAGCCGGCATGTTACCGTGCCGGCTTCGACAAAAAAGAAAGCGGAGAACCGGATGACCGTGCCCGATACCGTACTCGTCAGCCGCGACCCATACGCGCCGGTCGTGATCGAGCGCGACGGCCGGTTGCTGTACCGGATCTGCATAGAAAGCGGGCATGCGTCGTTCCACCGCGAATTTCCGGTCGACCCGGACGCGGTGCGCGTGCTGCGCGACGACGCCGAGCGCTACTACTTCCTGTTCGCGGCGCTTCACCATCCGTACCAGCTGAGCGCGACGAACCTGTCCGACGTGGAGCGCGAACGCTACTTCAGCACGATCCTGCTTGCCGGCCACGACGAGGTCGAGGCCTTCATGACCGAACTGGACCGCGCCGGCAACGGCGCCGTCGCCAACCTGCTGAGGATCTTCACGCAGGCCGACTACCGGCAACTGCGCGCGGGGAGGTGGTTCGGCACGGGGGCCGGCACGCCGGCCGCCTAGCGGGCCGTATCGGGAAGCCGGCCGCGCGGCGGATGCGCGGCCGCATCGTCAATGGCTGCGCGCGTAGCCCTGGATCAGCGCGCGCATCATCCCTTCGACCGTCGCGTCGAGCAGGTCGCCTTCCTGTTCGGCTTCCTCGACGAGCGCGGCATAGGCCGTCGCGAGCGTCACGCGGTCGACTTCATGGCGTTGCTCCATCAGCGTCACCATCCCGTCCTTCGCCAGATGAGCGGAGAACGCGCGGCTGCCGATGGTCTGGAATACGTCAATCATGGCGGCTCTCCCGTCCGTTGCCGATGCTTTCCAGTTTAGTCGGCGGCCATGGGCTCCGCCACGCGCGCCGGCCGGTCGACGAGCCGGCCGCCGTTTCCTCCGATGAAACACCGCCGACACACGGCCCGGGCACGGTATCCGCACGCTTCAACGTTTACCCGAAGCCGCAAATTGTCGACTTTTTATCGATAAAGTCTCGTGTTAGATTTCGCCGTCCGAGCCCGGTCGAAACCGGGCAGGCAGCGCGTTGCCTGGGTGCCGCGCATCCGACACAAGGAGGGGAAATGCTGGTGCTGATTGGGGTGCCGATCGTCGTGATCGGTTTCGCGCTGCGCTTCAATGCGCTGCTGGTGGTCACGATCGCGGGGCTCGCGACGGGGCTCGCGGGCGGGCTGAATCTCGTCGACATCGTCAGTGCGTTCGGCAAGGCGTTCACCGAAAACCGCTACATGGGGCTGATCTGGCTGACGCTGCCGGTGATCGCGCTGCTCGAGCGCAACGGGCTCAAGGAGCAGGCGAAGCGGATGATTTCGCGCGTGCAGGCGGCCACCACGGGCCGCGTGCTGATGCTGTACTTCGTGCTGCGCCAGGCCACGGCCGCGCTGGGCCTCACGTCGCTCGGCGGCCATGCGCAGATGGTGCGGCCGCTGATCGCGCCGATGGCCGAAGCCGCCGCCGTCAGCCGGCACGGCGAGCTGCCCGAGGCGGTGCGCCAGCAGATCCGCGCGCATGCGTCGGGCGTCGACAACGTCGCCGTGTTCTTCGGCGAGGACATCTTCATCGCGATCCAGTCGATCCTGCTGATCAAGGGCTTTCTCGAGCAGAACGGGATTTCGATCGAGCCGCTGCACCTGTCGGTGTGGGCGATCCCGACCGCGATCGCCGCGCTGCTGATCCACTGCACGCGCCTCGCGCTGCTCGACCGCCGGCTGACGCGCGGCTTCGGCCTGGTGAAGCAGGAGGGTGCGCGATGATCGGCCTCGAATCGCTGTACACGCTCGCGGGGCTGATGTTCGCCGCGTTCGCGTGCTTCAACCTGACGGACCGCACGAACCCGCGACGCGTCGTCAATTTCGCGTTCTGGGCGATCTACGCGATCACGTTCCTGTTCGGCGCGCTGCTGCCGCACTTCGTGACGGGCTGCCTCGCGATCGCGCTCGCGGTGATCGCGGGCTCGGGCAAGCTCGGGCGCGGCAAGTCCGACGAAGCAGGCGAAGCGGCGGCGGTGCGGCGCGAGACGCTCGCGCAGCGCTTCGGCAACCGGCTGTTCCTGCCCGCGCTGCTGATTCCGGTCGTCACGCTGATCGGCACGTTCGCGCTGAAGCTCGTGCCGCTCGTCGATCCGAAGAGCGTGACGCTGATCTCGCTCGTGCTCGGCACGATCGTCGCGTTCGTCGTCGCGCTCGCGATGCTGCGCGATTCGCCGGTGCATGCGCTGAAGGAAGCGCGCCACACGATGGACGCGGTCGGCTGGGCCGCGATCCTGCCGCAGATGCTCGCGGCGCTCGGCGCGTTGTTCGCGGTCGCGGGCGTCGGCGGCGTGGTGTCGGGGCTCGTGAGGGACTGGGTGCCGATCGATTCGCCGTTCGCGGTGGTCGCGGCCTACACGGTCGGCATGGCGCTGTTCACGATGATCATGGGCAACGGCTTCGCCGCGTTTCCCGTGATGACGGCCGGCATCGGCCTGCCGCTGATCGTCCACCAGTTCCATGGCAACCCGGCAATCATGGGCGCGATCGGGATGCTGAGCGGCTTCTGCGGTACGCTGATGACGCCGATGGCCGCGAACTTCAACATCGTGCCGGCGGCGCTGCTCGAACTGAAGGACAAGAACGGCGTGATCAAGGCGCAGTGGCCGACAGCCGTGCTGCTGCTCGCCGTGAACACGCTGCTGATGTATGCGTTCGTATTCCGCTTCTGACGAGATGCCCATGACCGACCGACTCACCCCCGAACTCGCCTCGAAATTCGCGTCGCTCGCGCTCGCGCACCTGACCCGCGAATATCCAAACAAGCTCACGCATTCGCTCGAAGGCCCGCACGACGTGCAGGGGCCGCGCGCGCTGCACCCGATCTTCTACGGCAGCTACGACTGGCACTCGTGCGTGCACGGCTACTGGCTCGTGCTGAGCGTGCTCGAACGGTACCCGGCATTGCCGGAGGCCGAACGCATCGTCGCGACCGTCGATGCGCATTTCACCGAAGCGAACGTGGCCGGCGAGCGCGCGTATCTCGCGCTGCCGCACAACAGCGGCTTCGAGCGGCCATACGGCTGGGCATGGTTGCTCGCGCTATCCGCGCAGCTCGAGCGGCTCGCGCTGAAGGGCGCGCTGCCGCAGGCCGCGCGCTGGGCGAAGACGATGGCGCCGCTCACCGACCTGTTCGTGTCGCGCTTCGAAACCTTCCTGCCGAAAGCGACCTATCCGCTGCGCGTGGGCACGCACTTCAACACCGCATTCGCGCTGGCGCTCACGCTCGACTTCGCGCGCGACACACAGCGCGACGGGCTCGCGGCGCTGATCGTCGATACCGCGAAGCGCTGGCACCTGAACGATGTCGCGTGCCAGGCGTGGGAGCCGTCGGGCGACGAATTCCTGTCGCCCGCGCTGATGGAGGCCGAGCTGATGCGGCGCGTGCTGCCGGCCGCCGAATTCGACGGCTGGTTCGCGCGCTTCCTGCCCGATCTCGCGCGCGGCGAACCTGCGACGCTGTTCGAGCCGGCGACGGTCAGCGATCGCAGCGACGGCAAGATCGCGCACCTCGACGGGCTGAACCTGAGCCGCGCATGGTGTCAGCGCGCGCTCGCCGGTGCGCTGCCGGAAGGCGATGCGCGGCGCGCGAAGCTGCTCGACGCGGCCAGCCGGCATCTCGCGAGCGCGCTCGCGCACGTGGCCGGCGACTACATGGGCGAGCACTGGCTCGCGACATTCGCGTTGCTCGCGCTCGACGCGTAGCGCGCGAAACCCCGCCGGCGGCAAGGTCTTCGGCGCGCGGCTATACTCGCCGCTCGGGCCGTTTCGCGCAGCATGCGTTGCGCGAAACGGCCATCCGCCAGTTCGCCGCCTCGCCATGGACAAGCTCATTGCCTATGTCGCCGCGATCCACGGGCTCGCCGGCCCGGTGCAGATCGTGTCGCATGAAACATCGCACGACCGCTGGACCGACGACGACGTCGAGGTCACGCGCGACGAAACCGAATACCGCTTCGACAACGGCGCGATCGTGCGCCGCTCGGTCGAGCAGGACCGCGCACCGTCCGACCTGCTGTGCGCCGAATGCTGGATCGACTACGACGTGCTCCATCATCCCGATGCGCAGCCGATCAGCCCGTCGCGGCTGACGTTCGACAACGCGTGCCGGGAAACCTTCTGGCTGCGTTATCACCTTGCGTGACCGGGCGACCGCTTGAAGGCGTGACCGCACGCGGGCGCCTCAACCCGGCTGCGCACCCTCTGCCGCATGCAGCAGCGGCGCCAGCCGCGTGGCCGCGTCGCGCATCTTCGGCACGTTCTCCAGCAGGTCGTTGAGCGTCGCGCGCGCGGTCGGCGCGTGCACGGCAAGCGCCGCGAGCACGCGGCCGCTCGCGGCATCCTTCACCGGCACCGCGACGGCCACCATCCCGCGCACGAATTCCTCGTTGTCGATCCCGACACCGCGCGCGGCGAGCCGGTCGAGCTCGGCGGCGAGCAATTGCGCATCGGTCAGCGTCCGGTAGGTCATCTTCTTCAACGTGAGCCGCGCGAGCATCGCGTTGCGCTCCAGCGCATTCATCTGCGACAGGAACAGCTTGCCGCTCGCCGTGCAATGCAGCGGCACGCGCATGCCGGGCCGCATTTCGAGCCTCAACGGCTCGGTGGTCTCGACGCGTTCGACGTATAGCACCGTGTCGCCGTCGAGTGCGGTGAGGTTGCAGGTCTCGCCGAGCACGTCGACGAGCGCGCGCAGCACCGACCGGCAGCCGCGCGTGAAGGTGTTGTTCGACAACGCGGCGAGCGCGAACTGGGCGGCGCGCGGGCCGAGCGCGATGCCGCGATCGTGGCCGCGCGAGTCGGGCATGTGAATCACGTAGCCGCGCGCTTCGAGCGACTCGATCAGGCGCAGCAGCGTCGCCTTCGGGATGTGCAGCCGTGCGGAAAGCTGCGACAGCGTGTACGGCTGTCCGGCCGATGCCAGCGCTTCGAGCACGGCAAGCGCACGCAGCACGCGTGCGTCGTCGGCGGGCGCGCCGTCGGGCGGCGCGGGGGCGGTGTCGCGCATCTGTCTCCTCCGTCGGGATCGGCGTGCGTCCCGGGATGGTTGTGTCCGGCAGAAATGAAACGAATTGAACGGTTTTTGTACCACATTCGTGGCGTGGACAATAAATCGGCTTGTACGCGTGCCGTGCGCTCCATAAATTTGGACGAAACATACCGGATTTTTCTCATACCCGGAACGGAGACACGGAATGACACGCAGCTTCGACTATGTCGTGGTCGGCGCGGGATCGGCCGGTTGCGTCCTCGCCAACCGGCTGTCCGACGGCGGCCGCCATACGGTGTGCCTGCTGGAAGCCGGCCCCGCCGACAACTACATGTGGATTCATGTGCCGATCGGCTATGGCAAGACGATGTTCCATCCCGTCTACAACTGGGGCTTCCATACCGATCCCGACCCGAACATGCACAACCGCCGCCTGTACTGGCCGCGCGGCCGCACGCTCGGCGGCTGCAGCTCGATCAACGGGTTGATCTACGTACGCGGGCAGCAGCAGGACTACGACCACTGGGCCGCGCTCGGCAATCGCGGCTGGAGCTGGCGCGAGTGCCTGCCGTATTTCCGCAAGCTCGAACACAACACGCTCGGCGACGGGCCGACGCGCGGCACCGGCGGCCCGCTGTGGGCGTCGGCGATCCGGCAGCGGCACGAACTCGTCGATGCGTTCGTTGCCGCGTCGAACCGGCTCGGCGTGCGCACGGTCGACGATTTCAACACGGGCGACCAGGAGGGCGTTGGCTATTACCAGCTCACGACGCGCAACGGGTTGCGTTGTTCGACGGCCGTCGCGTATCTGAAGCCTGCTCGCGGGCGGCCGAACCGGCATGTCGAAACCGACGCGCAGGCGCTGAAGGTGCTGTTCGACGGTGCGCAGGCGTCCGGCGTGCGCTACGTGCAGCACGGCAAGGTGCACGAGGTGCGCGCGCTGCGCGAGGTGATCCTCGCGGCCGGCGCGCTGCAGTCGCCGCAGTTGCTGCAGGTGTCGGGGGTCGGGCCGGCGGCGCTGCTGGACCGGCACGGGATTCCGGTCGTCGCCGATCGCAAGGGGGTCGGCGAGAACCTGCAGGATCATCTGCAGGTGCGCTTGATCTACGAGGTGACGAAGCCGATCACGACCAACGACGAGCTGCATTCGTGGGTCGGCCGCGCGAAGATGGGGCTGCAATGGGCGCTGTTCCGCGGCGGCCCGCTCGCGATCGGCATCAACCAGGGCGGGATGTTCTGCCGCGCGTTGCCCGACGAATCGGCGACGCCCGACATCCAGTTCCATTTCTCGACGCTGTCGGCCGATTCGGCGGGCGGCAGCGTGCATCCGTTTCCGGGTTGCACGTATTCGATTTGCCAGCTGCGGCCCGAATCGCGCGGCACCGTGCGGATTCGCACCGACGATGCGCGCGACGCGCCGTCGATCCAGCCGAACTATCTCGACACCGAGCGCGACCGCCGCACGACGGTCGCCGGTGTGCGCTTCGCACGGCGTGTCGCGGCCACGGAGCCGATGGCGCCGCTGATGAAGCGCGAGGTACGGCCCGGCGCGGACGCGCAGACGGACGACGAGCTGCTCGAATTCTGCCGCGAATACGGGCAGACGATCTTCCATCCGTCCGGCACCGCGAAAATGGGCGTCGCGAGCGATCCGCTCGCGGTCGTCGACGAGCGGCTGCGCGTGTACGGCACGCGCGGGCTGCGGGTGGTCGACTGTTCGATCATGCCGACGCTCGTATCGGGCAATACCAACGTGCCGATCGTGATGGTCGCCGAGAAGGCGTCCGACATGATTCTCGAGGACGCGCGCGAGGCCGATCGCGGCCGCAGCGTCGCGCCGGCCGCCGAGGCAGTCGCATAGGACGGGGCGCCCGCGCGGCCCGTGCTCCTGCGCCCGGACGGCCGCCGCGCGCTCATCGATGCCCCCGCCGGCACGGCGCCGGGGCAGGTTGCGGCGCATCCTTACCTGGAGAAGCTCGCATGGCAATCGATTCCCGGGTCGTCCGACGCGTGGCCGCGGCCAGCGTGATCGGCGCGACCGTCGAGTGGTACGACTTTTTCCTGTACGGCGTGGTCGCCGGCATCGTGTTCGACAAGCAGTACTTTCCGGCCGGCGATGCATTCGTGTCGACCATGCTCGCCTATGCGACGTTCGCGGTCGGCTTCGTCACGCGACCGCTGGGCGGCTTGCTGTTCGGCCATCTCGGCGACCGCGTCGGGCGCAAGTCCGCGCTGATCCTGACGATGCTGATCATGGGCGTGTCGACGGCCGGCGTCGCGTTCCTGCCGACCTACGCGCAGATCGGCATGTGGGCGCCGGTGCTGCTGCTGACGCTGCGCGTGTTGCAGGGCATCGGCCTCGGCGGCGAGTGGGGCGGCGCGGTGCTGATGGCGTACGAATACGCGCCGCCGCACCGGCGCGGGCTGTATGCGAGCCTGCCACAGATCGGCCTTGCGATTGGGCTGTGTCTCGCGGCCGGCGTCGTCGCGGTGCTGTCGCGTGCGCTGCCGGACGCCGCGTTCCTCGCGTGGGGCTGGCGCGTCGCCTTCGCGGCGTCGCTGCTGCTCGTGGCGGTCGGCTTCTACATCCGCACGCGCGTGGCCGACACGCCCGAGTTCGTCGCGCTCAAGCGCCAGCGGCGCGACACGAAGTTGCCGGTCGTCGAGCTGCTCGCCAACTATCGGCAAGCCATCCTGCTCGGGATGGGCGCGCGTTATATCGACGGCGTGTTCTTCAACGTGTTCGCGGTGTTCTCGATCGGCTACATGACGCGCAACCTGTCGATCTCGCGCGGCGATGCGCTGCTCGGCGTGATGAGCGCGGCGGTCGTGATGTGCGTGTTCATCCCGGTTTTCGGCGGCCTGTCGGACCGGCTCGGCCGCGCACGCGTGTACCGGTGGGGCGCGACGCTATGCGGGCTGTCGGTGCTGCCCGCGTTCTGGCTGCTGCAGACGCAGTCGACGAACCTGCTCGCCGTGTGGCTCGCGCTGGTGATCCCGTTCGGGATCTTCTACGCGATGGCGTACGGGCCGGAGGCCGCGCTGTTCGCGGAGCTGTTCGATGCGAACGTGCGGTACACGGGCATTTCGTTCGTCTACCAGGTGTCGGGCATTTTCGCGAGCGGCCTCACGCCGATCGTCGCGACCGCATTGCTGCGCGTGAACGGCGGGGCACCGTGGCTCGTCGGGGTTTACGTGATGTTGTCTGCACTCCTGTCGATCGTGTCGGCGCGGGCGATCGAGAAGCGCGATGCGATGGCGGGCGTCGCGGTGCGCGCGATGTGACGACGACAGGATGGGGCGCGGCGCGGGGGCGTATCGACGGCGCGGTCGTCGGCGAGCGCCGCGCCCGTGCCCGTGCCCGTGCCGCTGACCGTTGTCGTCAGCCGGTCGTCCGGTGCCGCCCGCCGTTCGACGTCCCGGCGGTGTCAGGCCCGCGCAGCGGCCACTGCCGATCGTCACACACCACCGGTTGCCTGCGTTCGGCACCCCTGCGCGCTGGTCCAAGCGAATCCGGTCCACTGGCCCTACCTGCGAAAAATCGGCCTGCCTACACTTGCCTCGACAGATCGCCGCATTGAAGCATCTGCACACGATCGACCCGAAGAGCACGATCAGGAGACAGGCATGACCTACAGGCAGTCGGCAGCATTCGCTCGCGCCGCATGCGCGCGCCCCGCATCAGTCAGTCGAATCGCCTCGTGCGCCCGTTGCGGCGCAGCAGGCTCGCCCGCGTCGGAGGGTTGATCATGTCGACGCCTTCCATCGAACGCACCGCGAGCGGTTTTGCCGGCGGCCGGCCGAACGATACGCGTTACGACCCGACCTACGATCCGCTCGTGTCGCCGGGCCCAGGGTGCGGCAGGCAGTACGCGCCGACCTACTGGGTCGCGACGGCCGGCACGCTGCCGCCCGACGACGGCCCCGTCACGCGCGATCTCGATGTCGACGTCGCGATCATCGGCGCCGGCTACACGGGGCTCGCGACCGCGCTGTGCCTCGCGCGGGATCACGGCATCAAGGCTGTCGTGCTCGAGGCCAACCGCACGAGCTGGGGCTGCAGCAGCCGCAACGGCGGGCAGGGGCAGAACGCGTCGGGCCGGCTGTCGCGCTCGCAGTGGATCGAGCGCTGGGGCAAGGATGTCGCGCTGAAGATGCACGACGAGATCCTCGAAGGCTTCGAAAACTTCAAGTCGCTCGTGTCGGAAATCGACTGCGATCCGCAGCCGGGCGGCCATTTCCTGATCGCCCATCGCCCGCGCATCATGGCGAAGCTCGCGGCCGAGGCGAAGGTGTGGAAGGACGTGTTCGGCTATCCGTCCGAACTGCTGAGCGCGGAAACCTTCCGCCGCGAATTCATCAACGACCACGAGGCGGCCGGCGCGCTGCACGAGCCCGAAGGCATCGGCATCCATGCGCTGAAGCTCGCGTTCGGCTACCTGCGTCTTGCGCGCGAAGCCGGTGCGAAAGTGCATACGAGCAGCCCCGTGCTCGGTTTCGAGACGATCGACGGCGTGCATCATCTGCGTACGCCGGGCGGCGTCGTGCGGGCCCGTGCAGTGGGCATCGCGACCGGCGCATACACCGCGCAGACGCTGCATCCGTCGCTGCGCAGCAAGGTGATGCCGATCCTGTCGAATTCGATGGTCACACGGCCGCTCATCGACGCCGAGATCGAAGCGTGCAATTTCCGCACGACGCAGGTGCTGACCGATACGCGCACGCTGCGCTTCTACTATCGTTTCCTGCCCGATCGCCGCTTGCAGATCGGCAGCCGCAGCGCGATCACCGGCGACGATGCGCCGAACCCGCGCCATTTCGAATTGCTGAAGGAAGGGATGGCGCGCAAGTTTCCCGCGCTGCGCGGCGTGGAGATCGATTATTCGTGGTGGGGCTGGGTCGACGTGAGCCACGACATGATGCCGCGCGTGTGCCAGCCCGATCCGCGGCAGTCGGTGTATTACGCGCTCGGCTATGGCGGCAACGGCGTGTCGTACTCGCAGCAGGCCGGCCGCCGGCTCGCCGAGCAGATCGCGGGGAAGGGTGCACGCCAGACGCTGCCGATCTTCACGTCGCCGCTGCCGGGCCACCCGTTCGCGCCGTTCCGGCGCCTCGGGCAGCGAATGCTCTACGTGTCGTACTTCAGGAACGACGAGAAACCCTGAACGCGGTGCATCACGCCCGGCGAGAGCGCGTTCGCGCCGGGCCGTCCAACACAAGAAAAGCAACAGAAATCCGTGCGGCCGGGGCTGCAGGCGCCCCTGCACGCGCCGTCGCCGGCGGCGCTCGCGTTCACCCGACGGTGATGCGCGGGCGGTGCCGGACAACTGGATATGGAGAAGACATGCAACCCTCGATGGAACAGAGTGACCTGAAATGTGGGCTCAAGCAGCGCCACATGACGATGATCGCGCTTGGCGGCGTGATCGGTGCCGGGCTGTTCGTCGGCAGCGGCGTGGTGATTCAGCAGACCGGGCCGGCCGCGATCCTGTCGTTCCTGATCACGGGCGGGCTGGTCGTGCTCGTGATGCGGATGCTCGGCGAGATGGCGTGCGCGATGCCGGCCGTCGGCTCGTTCTACGAATACGCGCGGCTCGCGTTCGGCAACTGGCGCGGCCCCGGCAAGATGGCGGGTTTCCTGACCGGCTGGATGTACTGGTATTTCTGGGTGATCGTCGTCGCGCTCGAAGCGGTGGCGGGCGCGAAGCTGATCCAGTTCTGGCTGCCCGACACACCGGCGTGGATCATCAGCCTCGCGCTGCTGGTCGTGCTGACGCTCACGAACCTGATCTCGGTCGGCAGCTACGGCGAGTTCGAATTCTGGTTCTCGTCGATCAAGGTCGGTGCGATCGTCGTGTTCCTGTTCCTCGGCGGCCTCTACGTGCTCGGCCTGTGGCCCGCGTCGATGCACACGACGGCCGTGCTGCCGACGCTGCTCGGCCACGGCGGCTTCATGCCGCTCGGCATCGGGCCGGTGATGAGCGGGGCGGTCGCGGCTACCGGCTTCTACTTCGGCGCTGAAATCGTCACGATCGCGGCGGCGGAGGCGAAGGAGCCGGCCAAGGCCGTCGCGAAGGCAACCAACTCGGTGATCACGCGCGTGCTGGTGTTCTACGTCGGGTCGGTCGCGCTGGTCGTCGCGCTGGTGCCGTGGAATTCCGCGCAGATGGCGACGCCGTACGTGAGCGCGCTGGAAGTGATGGGCCTGCCGGCCGCCGCCAACGTGATGAACGCGATCGTGCTGACGGCCGTGCTGTCCGCACTGAACTCGGGCCTGTATGCGGCATCGCGGATGCTGTTCGCGCTGACTCGCCACGGCGACGCGCCGGCCGCGCTCGCGAAGGTCAACAAGCGCGGCGTGCCGGTGCGGGCGATCCTGCTCGGCACGGTGTTCGGCTACGTGTCGGTCGTGATGTCGTACGTGTCGCCCGACACCGTGTTCGCGTTCCTCGTCAATTCGTACGGCACCGTCGCGCTGTTCGTGTACGTGCTGATCGCGTTCTCGCAACTGCGCCTGCGCAAGCGTCTCGACCCGGTGGCCGCCGGCAAGCTGCGCGTCAAGATGTGGGCGTATCCGTACCTGACCTGGGTCGCGATCGTCGGCATGATCGGCATCCTCGTCGCGATGGCGTTCATTCCGGACCAGCGCAAGCCGCTGTGGCTCGGCGTCGCGAGCCTCGGCGTGCTGGTCGTCGCGTACGGCCTGACGCGCCGCAGCCGCCGCGAGCATCTGGACGAAAGTGAGCTGCTGGCGTATCCGCCGCGGTAACGGGCGGTAATACCTGACGCCGAAGGCCCGGTGCGCGCGCCGGGCCTTCGCGCGTGCGGGCACGGCGGCGATCCGATGGATGGCGGGGCCAACTATCGGGTCGACCGATAGGACCGATCAGAGGATGCGACTTTATGTCGGCCGCCTGCCGGCATAGCATGGATGAACCGATTCACGGGTGCGCCCCGGCGGGGCGCGCCGTCATCCGCGAACGAGGACAGACGATGGAACATCGGGCACGCGAGCGCGACGAGCAGGCCGAGATCAAGACGACGACCTGCTACATGTGCGCATGCCGCTGCGGCATCCGCGTACACCTGCGCGACGGCGAGGTGCGCTATATCGACGGCAATCCGCAGCATCCGCTGAACCAGGGCGTCATCTGCGCGAAAGGTTCGTCGGGAATCATGAAGCAGTATTCGCCCGCGCGGCTCACGCAGCCGCTGATGCGCAAGCCGGGCGCCGAGCGCGGCGACGCGCAGTTCGAGCCCGTGTCGTGGGAGGTCGCGTTCGACGTGCTCGAAAAGCGCCTGTCGCACCTGCGCGCGACTGATCCGAAGCGCTTCGCGCTGTTTACCGGCCGCGACCAGATGCAGGCGCTCACGGGCCTGTTCGCGAAACAGTTCGGCACGCCGAACTATGCGGCGCACGGCGGGTTCTGCTCGGCGAACATGGCGGCCGGGATGATCTACACGATCGGCGGCTCGTTCTGGGAGTTCGGCGGGCCCGATCTCGACCACGCGAAGCTGTTCTTCATGATCGGCACCGCGGAGGATCACCATTCGAATCCACTGAAGATCGCGCTCGGCAAGTTCAAGCGCGCGGGCGGCCGTTTCATCGCGATCAATCCGGTGCGCACCGGTTACGCGGCGATCGCCGACGAATGGATTCCGATCCGCCCCGGCACCGACGGCGCGCTGTTCATGGCGCTGATGCACGAGTTGATCGCGCGCGACGCGTTTGACCTGGAGTTCGTGTCGCGCTTCACGAACGCCGGCGAACTGATCGACCTGCGCGCCGATGCCGAAACCTCCGGGCTGTTCGTGCGCGATGCCGGCGCGCCGGAGGTCAACGCGCTGTATCCGCAGAACCGGATGTGGTGGGACACGAAGACGAACCGCGCGGTGCTGCACCACACGGAGGGCGCCGAGCCGGCGCTCGACGGCCGCTACACACTCGACGACGGCACGCCCGTCGCGCCGTCGTTCACGCTGCTGCGCGAACAGGTAGCCGACTGCACGCCCGAATGGGCGGCCGACATCACCGGCATCGCGGCCGACACGATCCGCCGCCTCGCCCGCGAGATGGAGACGGTCGCGCGCGAGCACGCAATCGAATTGCCGGTGCGCTGGACCGATTCATGGGGCAAGGAGCATGCGACAGTGAAGGGCGTGCCGATCGCGTTCCATGCGATGCGCGGGCTCGCCGCGCATTCGAACGGTTTCCAGACGATCCGTGCGCTCGCCGTGCTGATGTCGCTGCTCGGCACGATCGACCGGCCGGGCGGTTTCCGCCACAAGGCGCCATATCCGCGCGCGGTGCCGCCGTCGGCGAAACCGCCGAACGACCCGGCCCAGATCAGGCCGAACACGCCGCTCGCGACCGGCCCGCTCGGCTGGCCGGCCGGCCCCGAGGATCTGTTCGTCCATCCGGACGGCACGCCTGCGCGGCTCGACAAGGCGTTCTCGTGGGAATACCCGCTCGCGGTGCACGGGCTCATGCATTCGGTGATCACCAATGCGTGGCGCGGCGATCCCTATCCGATCGACACGCTGCTGATCTTCATGGCCAACATGGCGTGGAATTCGTCGATGAACACGACGGAAGTGCGCAAGATGCTGGTCGACAAGCGCGAGGACGGCGAATACCGGATTCCGTTCCTGGTCGTGTGCGATGCCTTCGCGTCTGAGATGACGGCGTTCGCCGACCTGATCCTGCCCGACACGACCTACCTCGAACGGCACGACGTGATGTCGGTGCTCGACCGGCCGATCTCCGAATTCGACGGGCCGGTCGATTCGGTGCGCGTGCCGGTCGTGCCGCCGACCGGCGAATGCAAGCCGTTCCAGGAAGTGCTGATCGAACTCGCGAGCCGGCTGAAGTTTCCGGCCTTCACGACGGCGGACGGGCAGCGCAAGTACCGCGACTATCCCGATTTCGTCATCAATTTCCAGACCGCGCCGAATTCGGGCACCGGTTTCCTGATCGGCTGGCGCGGCAAGGACGGCGACAAGGCCGTCGTCGGCGAGCCGAACCCCGACCAGTGGAAGCGTTACGCGGAGAACAACTGCGTGTACCACCACCGGCTGCCGGAGCCGTTGCAGTACATGCGCAACTGCAACGGCCCGTACATGCAGTGGGCGGTCGACAACGGGATGCGCAAGTTCGGCGTGCCGATCGTGATCCAGCTGTACTCGGACGTGATGCAGAAATTCCGGCTCGCCGCGCAGGGCCGCACGTCGGGCCGCCAGCCGCCCGACCATCTGCGCGAGCGCATCGCGCGCTACTTCGACCCGCTGCCGTTCTGGCATCGCTCGCTCGAAAGCGGGTTGACCGATGCGGGCCGCTATCCGCTCGCGGCGATCACGCAGCGGCCGATGGCGATGTACCACTCGTGGGATTCGCAGAACGCGTGGCTGCGGCAGATCCACGGCGAGAACCACCTGTTCGTGAACCCGGTGACGGCCGCCGCGCAGCAGATCGACGACGGCGCGTGGATCTACGTCGAATCGCCGTGGGGCAAGGTGCGGTGCCGCGCGCGCTACAGCGAGGCCGTGGAGCCGGGCACCGTGTGGACGTGGAACGCGATCGGCAAGGCGTCGGGCGCGTGGAATCTCGGCCCGGACGCGGGTGAATCGCAGCGCGGCTTCCTGCTCAATCACGTGATCACCGACGAACTGCCGGATGCGGCGCGAGACGGTGCGCGCGTATCGAACTCCGATCCCGTCACGGGGCAGGCCGGTTGGTACGACGTGCAGGTGCGGATCTATCCGGCCGAAGCCGATGCGGCGACGACGCTGCCGCAATTCGCGCCGATGCCGGCGCTGCCCGGCACGCCGCGCGTGCTGCAGCGCGTGCAGGCGTATTTCGCGGGAACCGGCGCATTCGCCGCGCGGCTGCGGCGCGCGGCGTCCCCCGGTCCGAAACCAGACGACCGTTGATCGAAGGAGCACGACCATGACCCAGATGGCCCTCGTCATCGACCTGAACGTGTGCGTCGGCTGCCATGCCTGCGTGACGAGTTGCAAGGAGTGGAACACGTCGGGCGAAGCCGGCAGCCTCGCCGACCTGCGCCCGTACGACGACGATCCGTCCGGCACGTTCTTCAACCGCGTGCAGACGTACGAAGCCGGCGTGTTCCCGATGACCGACACGATCCACTTCCCGAAGTCGTGCCTGCACTGCGAGGATCCGCCGTGCGTGCCCGTGTGTCCGACCGGCGCGAGCTACAAGCGCAAGTCGGACGGGATCGTGCTGGTCGACTACGACAAGTGCATCGGCTGCAAGTACTGCGCATGGGCGTGCCCGTACGGCGCACGCGAGCTCGACGAAGGCCGCAAGGAGATGACGAAGTGCACGCTGTGCGCGGACCGCATCGACAACGAGGCGCTGCCCGAGCGCGACCGCAAGCCGGCGTGCGTGCTCGCGTGTCCGACCTCGGCGCGGCTGTTCGGCGACGTGCACGATCCCGAGTCGGAGGTGTCGCGCGCGATCCGCGAACGCGGCGGCTATACGTTGATGCCGGAATGGGACACGCGGCCGTCGAATCATTACCTGCCGCGCGTGAAGACCGAAGCGTCGTGCGCGTGTGGCAGTAGCGGCGGATGCGGCAGCGCGTCGGACGGGCGCAATGAAGACGAGTCGTTCGAGGCCCGCGCGGCGCGCGGCGACATCGATCTCGTTTCGCTGGCGACGCCGCGCTGAGCGCCGCGCATTTCATTCAGAACCACACGGAGTCCCCATGCGCCCAGCCTTTTCGGTCGTTTTTCTCACCACGCTGTGCGGCGCCGCACAGGGCCTGCTGCTGACGCTCGTGATCGTCGAGGCGTTGGCGCGGCTGGCCGGCGTCGACGTGCCCGCCGCGTTCTACGTGACCGGCGCCGCGCTGTCGGTCGCGCTCGGCGTGCTCGGCCTGGTCGCGTCGTTCTTCCATCTCGGCCACCCCGAACGCGCATGGCGCGCGATCGCGATGTGGCGCACGTCGTGGCTGTCGCGTGAATGCATTGCGCTGCCGGTGTTTCTCGCGTGTGCGTTCGCGTATGGCGCGGCGCACCTGTTCGGCTGGCCCGGCACGCTGCTGATCGGTGCGGCCGGTGCGCTCGCGAGCGTCGCGCTGTTCGTGTGCACCGCGATG